>NZ_JAGESB010000002.1:0-741090 GCF_017572865.1 Salmonella sp. 32082101201600294FB01SM01
AATTAAACTTCGTAATGAATTACGTGTTCACTCTTGAGACTTGGTATTCATTTTTCGTCCGAGGACGTCAAGAATCCGTATCTTCGAGTGCCCACACAGATTGTCTGATAAATTGTTAAAGAGCAGGCGCGACGCGGCTTTCAGCTCACCGTCGCGAGGTGGCGTATATTACGCTTTCCTCTTTTTGAGTCAAGCGTTTATTTTCGCTTTCCTCACAGACTTCTTAACGAAGCCTTTCTGACCCGGCGGCCTGTATGCCGTTGTTCCGTGTCAGTGGTGGCGCATTATAGGGAGTTATTAGAGCCTGACAAGACCTAAATGCAAAAAAAAGCTCAACCGTTCACTTTTCAAACAACATTTGAACCAAAAGCCTATTTTCGCCTGGTTTTTAAACAAAAACGAGCCCGTCAGGGCCCGTTTTATTCAAATTTGTGACTTACTGCACTGCCACAATACGATCATCATTGGCTTCAAGGCGAATCACTTTGCCAGGAACCAGTTCACCAGACAGGATTTGCTGCGCCAGTGGGTTTTCGATCTGCTGTTGAATAGCACGTTTTAACGGACGCGCCCCGTAGACCGGATCGTAACCGTTGGCGCTCAACAGTTTCAGCGCCTCGTCGGAGATATGGATTTCATAACCACGTTCTTCCAGACGTTTGTACAGACGCTGCAGCTGGATCTGAGCAATAGAAGCGATGTGTTGTTCACCTAACGGATGGAATACCACAACTTCATCAATACGGTTGATAAATTCCGGACGGAAGTTTTGGCTAACCACACCCAGCACCATCTCTTTCATTCGACCGTAATCCAGTTCGCCAAAGCGCTCCTGAATGAGATCGGAACCGAGGTTAGAAGTCATAATGACCACCGTATTACGGAAGTCGACCGTTCTCCCCTGCCCGTCAGTCAGTCGACCGTCGTCCAGCACCTGCAACAGAATGTTGAATACATCCGGATGCGCTTTTTCCACTTCATCCAACAAGATGACGGAATAAGGGCGACGGCGCACCGCTTCCGTCAAATAACCGCCTTCTTCATAACCGACATATCCTGGAGGCGCCCCGACCAAACGAGACACGGAGTGTTTCTCCATAAACTCAGACATGTCGATACGCACCATCGCGTCGTCGCTGTCGAACATAAAGTTAGCCAGCGCTTTACACAGTTCGGTTTTACCGACCCCCGTCGGCCCCAGGAACAGGAAGGAACCAATCGGACGATTCGGATCGGACAGCCCCGCGCGGCTACGACGTATGGCGTTCGATACTGCTTCAACGGCTTCATTCTGCCCGATCACACGGCTGTGTAACTCTTGTTCCATACGCAACAGTTTTTCACGTTCGCCTTCCAGCATTCTGGCAACCGGAATACCGGTCCAGCGCGCCAGCACTTCGGCAATTTCCGCATCCGTTACTTTGTTACGTAACAGACGCATGGTTTTACCTTCCGACTGGGTCGCGGCTTCCAACTGTTTTTCCAGCTCCGGAATTTTGCCGTACTGCAATTCAGACATTCGCGCCAGGTCGCCAACGCGACGCGCCTGCTCGATGGCAATCTTCGCCTGCTCCAGCTCCGCTTTAATAGTTTGCGTACCAGAGAGCGACGCTTTTTCCGCTTTCCACTCTTCTTCTAACTCAGAATACTGGCGCTCTTTGTCGTCCAGTTCTTCGTTGAGCATATCGAGACGTTTTTTACTCGCCTCGTCAGACTCTTTCATCAACGCCTGCTGTTCCAGTTTGAGCTGAATAATGCGGCGGTCGAGTCTGTCCAGCTCCTCCGGCTTAGAGTCAATCTGCATACGAATGCTGGATGCCGCTTCATCGATGAGGTCGATAGCTTTATCCGGCAACTGACGGTCGGCGATATAGCGGTGAGACAATGTTGCCGCCGCCACAATCGCCGGGTCAGTGATCTGCACATGGTGGTGCAGCTCGTAACGTTCTTTCAGGCCACGCAGAATAGCGATGGTGTCTTCCACTGAGGGTTCTGCGACAAACACTTTTTGAAAACGACGTTCCAGCGCCGCGTCTTTTTCAATGTACTGACGGTATTCATCCAGCGTGGTGGCGCCCACACAGTGCAGTTCACCACGCGCCAGCGCCGGTTTCAGCATATTCCCGGCGTCCATTGCGCCATCGGCCTTACCTGCGCCAACCATGGTGTGCAGCTCATCGATAAACAGGATGACGTTGCCTTCCTGTTTTGCGAGGTCGTTCAGCACGCCTTTCAGACGCTCTTCAAATTCGCCGCGATATTTCGCCCCGGCCACCAGCGCGCCCATATCCAGCGCCAGTACGCGGCGACCTTTTAAGCCTTCAGGGACTTCACCATTAATAATGCGCTGCGCCAGCCCTTCAACAATTGCCGTTTTACCGACCCCTGGCTCACCGATTAACACTGGGTTGTTTTTAGTACGACGTTGCAGCACCTGAATGGTGCGGCGAATTTCTTCATCACGACCGATAACCGGATCGAGCTTGCCCTGTTCGGCGCGCTCGGTCAGATCGACGGTATATTTTTTCAAGGCCTGACGTTGGTCTTCAGCCCCTTGATCGTTCACGCTTTCACCTCCGCGCATCTGTTCAATTGCCTGAGTGATATTGGCCGTGGTCGCACCGGCTGATTTCAGCAGATCGGTTAACGTGCCGCGAGACTCAAGCGCCGCCAGAACAAACAGCTCTGACGAAATAAAATTGTCCCCCCGTTTTTGCGCCAGCTTGTCGCAAAGGTTCAGTACGCGTACCAGTTCCGAAGAAGGCTGTACGTCGCCGCCGGTGCCTTCCACCTGCGGTAAACGGCTCAGCGCCTGATCGATAGCGGTGCGCAACTGGCCAGCATTAATGCCGGCGGAGGTTAATAAAGGACGTATCGATCCCCCTTCCTGGTTCAGCAAGGCGCTCATTAAATGAAGAGGTTCGATGAATTGGTTGTCGTGCCCCAGCGCGAGCGACTGGGCATCGGCAAGAGCAAGCTGGAATTTGTTAGTAAGACGATCCAGACGCATAACTCCTCCCATAACAGGTCAAAATTGCTACTGGAGATTAAATGAGGTCATCCCTCAATTATTCAAGGTGAATGACCTGAATTATGTGAAAAGAAAGTTACCCGTACCGGATCGTCTTGATTCTTTAGGTTATATCAGCCAAATAAAACTTGCCATACGACCTGTCGTCTTGTCGCGACGATAAGAGAAGAAAGCCTCACTTTCGCTAAAGGTGCAGCGATCCCCGCCATAGACATGTTCAACGCCGGTATTCGCCAGACGTTGGCGTGCAAGCTGATAAATATCCGCCAGAAATTTTTCCCCATGCGGCAAAAATGCGCTATCGGCTTGCGCATCTTTTGCTAAAAATGCGTCACGCACTTCCGGCCCCACTTCAAACGCGGTCGGGCCGATCGCCGGACCTAACCAGGCGATGATATTTTCTGGTTTGTCAGCAAAGCAGGTGACAGTTTCCTCCAGTACGCCTTCACATAATCCGCGCCAGCCCGCATGAGCCGCCGCCACTTCTGTTCCCTCACGGTTACAGAATAGCACAGGCAGGCAGTCTGCCGTCATTACCGCGCAGACGGTTCCTGGCGTATTGCTGTAAGACGCATCCGCACGTTTGGAGGCATAAGGTTCCCCGGTAAGCCTCAACACATTTTTACCGTGAACCTGTTCAAGCCAGACAGGTTTCGAAGGCAGATTGCCCGCCGCAAACAGACGCTTGCGGTTCTCTTCAACATGCTCCGGGTTATCGCCGCAATGCGCGCCCAGATTCAGCGAGTCGTAAGGCGGTAAACTCACCCCGCCAATACGGGTAGAACTACAGGCTGCGACGCCTTTCGGCAGCGGCCACTGCGGGACAATCAGTGCATTCATAACCAGTCCACATCATCTTTATGATCTTCGAAATCGGCGCGCATCGCATCGATAAGGTCCACCATATCTTGTGGAATCGGCGCGTGCCACTCCATTTCGATACCCGATACAGGATGGTAGAGACGCAGCATCGTTGCATGAAGCGCCTGGCGGTCAAACTTACGCAGCGTGGAAATAAACTCTTCCGATGCGCCTTTCGGTGGACGTGGACGACCACCGTAGACCTGATCGCCCACTAACGGATGCGTAATATGCGCCATATGCACGCGGATCTGGTGCGTACGCCCGGTCTCCAGACGCAACCTAAGACGCGTGTGCACACGGAAATGTTCCATAATGCGGTAGTGGGTCACCGCCGGTTTGCCCATAGGATGCACCGACATATGGGTACGTTTGGTCGGGTGACGACTGATGGGTTCATTCACCGTTCCTCCCGCCGTCATATGTCCGATCGCGACCGCTTCATATTCGCGGGTGATCTCGCGCAGCTGCAAAGACTCCACCAGGCGCGTTTGCGCCGGAACGGTTTTGGCCACCACCATCAGCCCCGTCGTGTCCTTATCCAGACGATGCACAATGCCCGCGCGCGGAACATCCGCAATCGGCGGATAATAATGTAGCAACGCGTTCAGTACCGTACCGTCCGGGTTACCCGCGCCAGGATGTACCACCAGATCGCGTGGTTTGTTGATAACCAGAATATCGTCATCTTCATAAACAATATCTAACGGGATATCCTGCGCTTCAAAACGAATCTCTTCGTCGATCTCCGCATCAATAGCCACCCGCTCGCCGCCTAACACTTTTTCTTTTGGCTTATCGCAAAGTTGACCATTGACCAACACGCGCTGATTCAAAATCCATTCTTTTATACGCGAACGTGAATAATCCGGGAACATTTCGGCCAAAGCCTGATCTAAGCGTTGACCGAGTTGGTTTTCGGAGACCGTTGCGGTGAGTTGTACTCGTTGTGCCATATACAGCTTCTTCGTTTAACGTTGGGTTTTACGGCTTTGCCGTTTAATATAGTGTGCTATTGTAGCTGGTCTTAACCGGGAGCAGGAACAGAGAATCTCCCGTAAAACATTTTGAGGAAAGTCAAAACGTCATGACGCGCATGAAATATCTGGTGGCAGCAGCCACGTTGAGCCTGTTTCTGGCGGGTTGCTCGGGTTCAAAGGAAGAGGTGCCCGATAATCCGCCGAATGAAATCTACGCGACTGCTCAGCAAAAGCTGCAGGACGGTAACTGGAAACAGGCAATAACGCAATTGGAAGCGTTAGATAATCGTTATCCATTCGGACCGTATTCTCAGCAGGTGCAGTTGGATCTTATCTACGCCTATTACAAAAACGCCGATTTGCCGCTAGCGCAGGCCGCCATCGATCGTTTTATGCGTCTTAATCCAACGCACCCTAATATTGACTATGTCATGTACATGCGCGGCCTGACGAACATGGCGCTGGATGATAGCGCGCTGCAAGGTTTCTTTGGCGTCGATCGCAGCGATCGCGATCCGCAACATGCTCGGGCGGCGTTCAATGACTTTTCGAAACTGGTACGCAGCTATCCTAATAGCCAGTACACCACCGATGCCACTAAGCGTCTGGTATTCCTGAAAGACCGTCTGGCGAAATATGAATATTCCGTCGCAGAGTACTATACCGCGCGCGGCGCATGGGTTGCGGTCGTAAACCGGGTAGAAGGTATGCTACGCAATTATCCTGATACGCAGGCCACGCGCGATGCGTTGCCGCTGATGGAAAACGCCTATCGTCAGATGCAGCTGAATGCGCAGGCTGACAAAGTCGCGAAAATTATTGCCGCTAACAGCAAAAACACCTGAAGCAATACCAACAAGCAAAACGGCAGCCTTCCGGCTGCCGTTTTTTTATTCGGTATCTGATGCAACAGAAATGATTTCACTGCAACGCATCCAGTCAAATATGGCCTGCTTTCAGCCATTCCTCAAGTAAAAGATCGCTTCTTCCTGCGATGCCTCACAAAAAGTTCGCCTTGACAAAAAGTGACAAAATAATGTGATTTACATCACACATTTTGACATTAAGAACGGTATGCTGGAATCACCAAGACGGGAAAGACAAGAGGTAAAATTTATGACAATGAACATTACCAGTAAACAAATGGAAATTACTCCGGCAATCCGCCAACATGTCGCAGACCGTCTCGCCAAACTGGAAAAATGGCAAACTCACCTGATTAATCCTCATATCATTCTGTCTAAAGAGCCACAGGGCTTTATTGCTGACGCCACCATTAATACACCGAACGGACATCTGGTCGCCAGCGCAAAACACGAAGATATGTATACCGCTATTAATGAATTGATCAACAAGCTGGAACGGCAGCTCAATAAAGTGCAGCACAAAGGCGAAGCCCGTCGTGCCACCGCATCGGTGAAAGATGCCAGCTTCGTCGAAGCAGAAGAAGAGTAGTCCCTTACATTGAGTGTATCGCCAACGCGCCTTCGGGCGCGTTTTTTGTTGACAGGATTAAAACAGTACGAGTACTGTACTTACGTACACAAAGGAAACAGTTATGAAGCTAACCCGGTTTTTCTTCGCATTCTTTTTTATCTTCCCCTGACCGGGAGGCGTTTCGTCATGTGATAAAGAATGCGAAGACGAACAAGAAGGCCTCCCCCACCGGGAGGCCTTTTTTATTGATAACAAAAAAGGCAACACTATGACATCGGAAAACCCATTACTGGCGCTGCGAGATAAAATCAGCGCCTTAGACGAAGAGTTACTGGCCTTACTGGCAAAACGACGCGCGCTGGCGATTGAAGTGGGACAAGCAAAACTACTGTCGCATCGTCCGGTTCGGGATATCGATCGTGAACGCGCGCTGCTGGACAGGCTCATCCATCTCGGTAAAGCCCACCATCTCGACGCACACTACATTACCCGTCTGTTCCAGCTTATCATTGAAGACTCCGTGCTTACTCAGCAGGCGCTGCTGCAACAACATCTGAATAATACTCACCCTCATTCGGCACGTATTGCGTTTCTTGGGCCGAAAGGCTCCTATTCTCATCTCGCGGCGCGCCAGTATGCCGCACGTCATTTTGAGCAATTTATTGAGAGCGGTTGCGCAAAATTCACCGATATTTTTCATCAGGTCGAAACCGGCCAGGCCGATTACGCCGTGGTTCCGATAGAGAACACCAGCTCCGGCGCTATCAACGATGTGTACGACTTATTGCAACACACCAGTCTGTCAATTGTCGGTGAGATGACCGTCACTATCGATCACTGCGTGCTGGTTTCCGGCGCTACGGATCTGAATACCATCGAAACGGTGTACAGCCATCCGCAGCCGTTCCAGCAGTGCAGTAAATTTTTGAGCCGCTATCCGCACTGGAAAATCGACTATACCGAGAGTACGTCGGCCGCGATGGAAAAAGTCGCGCAGGCGAACTCTCCGCGCGTCGCGGCGCTCGGCAGCGAGGCAGGCGGCATGTTGCACGGTTTACAGGTGCTGGAACGCATCGCCGCAAACCAGACGCAGAATATCACCCGCTTTCTGGTACTGGCGCGCAAAGCCATCAACGTTTCCGATCAGGTTCCGGCAAAAACCACTCTGTTAATCGCCACCGGGCAGCAGGCTGGCGCGCTGGTCGAAGCGCTGCTGGTGCTGCGTAACCACAATCTCATCATGACGAAACTGGAGTCGCGCCCCATTCACGGCAATCCGTGGGAAGAGATGTTTTATCTCGATATTCAGGCGAACCTGGAGTCGCAGGTAATGCAAAGCGCGCTAAAAGAGCTGGGCGAGATCACGCGCTCAATGAAAGTGCTTGGCTGCTATCCCAGCGAAAACGTCGTGCCGGTAGAACCTGCCTGACGTTCAATAAAACGGCTTTTCTTCATCCCTGCGACGGCTACCTGCAGGGTGAAGATGGCGCCGGAGAGCGGATAATCCGCCACTTCCTGAGCAGACATATTTTCTCTGGTAGTTGTAATAAACAGCGTTTTCATATCTGCGCCGCCAAAGCAAACCATCGTCGGACAACGTACCGGCAACCGGTACTCTTCCAGCTGCTCTCCTTGCGGTGAGAAACGCGCCACGCGCCAGCCGTCAAACATCGCGCTCCAGTAGCACCCTTCACTATCCATCGCCGCGCCGTCGGGAAGTCCTTCTCCTTCGCCAAAATGGCGAAAAAGTTCACGCTTGCCCGGTTCGCCATGCTTATCAAGTAACGTGCGGTATATCACGCCATTCGGCGTATCGGAGGTATACATCCACTGGTTATCCGGGCTGAACGCCAGGCCGTTGTGTCCCTGGATATCGCACTGGATCACTTTTGCCGTCAGGTCATGATCGATCCGCATCAGCAACGCGCCATTATAGTCACCTGGCGCCCAGAACGTTCCGGCATAAAAACGTCCATCGCCATCAGTGCCGCCATCGTTGAAACGCGCCAGTTTCGTATTAGAGGGATTGTCGCAAACCTTACGCTGCAATAATCCATTTTTATCGGCCAGCCAGATAGCATGACGCATGGCCACAATAAATCCGCCCTGCTCACGCAAGGCAAAACAGCCCACCTCTTCCGGAAACGCCAGCACGCTATGCGTCCCGCTCGCCGGATGGTAACGATGGATCTCCTGTTCCAGGATATCGGTCCAATACAGCGCGCTTTCATCCTCGCTCCATGTGGGGCATTCTGGTAGATGTCCGACATAATCAAATAAAACGTGCGGCGTAGTCATAACGGTTCCTTAAACGAAAAAAGCCAGCAAAGCTGGCTTTTAGTATAGATGTCATCATTATGGTCGGCTGTCATTCGCCTGACGCAATAACACACGGCTTTCATTCTGGAAGCGTCTGGCATAATCGCCAAACCAGTGTTCAACTTTGCGAAAACTGTCGATAAAAGCCTGCTTATCACCCTGTTCCAGTAACCCGATCGCATCGCCAAAACGTTTATAGTAACGCTTGATAAGCGCCAGATTGCGCTCCGACGACATAATAATGTCCGCATACAGCTGCGGGTCCTGGGCGAACAGACGCCCGACCATCGCCAGCTCCAGTCGATAAATCGGCGATGATAGCGCCAGAAGCTGCTCAAGCTGGACGTTCTCTTCCGCCAGATGCAGCCCATAAGCGAAGGTAGCAAAGTGGCGCAGCGCCTGGATAAAAGCCATGTTCTGATCGTGCTCGACAGCGCTAATTCGGTGCAACCGCGCGCCCCACACCTGGATTTGCTCAAGGAACCACTGATACGCTTCCGGTTGACGCCCATCACACCAGACCACCACCTGCTTCGCCAGACTCCCGCTGTCCGGACCAAACATCGGATGCAAGCCCAACACGGGGCCATCATGGGCCGCCAACATTGCCTGCAACGGACCGCTTTTCACCGATGCCAGATCGACCAGAATACAGTCGGACGGCAAGGGCGGCAGTTGCGCTATGACCTGTTCAGTAACATGAATCGGCACGCTGACGATCACCATTCCGGCATCGGCAACAATGTCCCTGGCGCGCGGCCAGTCCTGCTGTTCCAGAATACGGACCTGATAGCCCGACAGCGTGAGCATTTTTTCAAACAGACGCCCCATCTGTCCGCCGCCGCCCACAATGACGACCGGACGCAGAGAAGGACAAAGCGTTTTGAACCCCTTATCATTTTCGCTGGAGTAAGATTCACGCATTACCCGGCGCAGGACATCTTCAATGAGATCGGGCGGGACACCGATCGCTTCCGCTTCCGCCCGTCGTGAAGCCAGCATAGAGGCCTCACGCTCCGGCACGTAAATAGGCAGGCCAAAACGGCTTTTCACCTCGCCGACTTTGGCAACCAGTTCCAGGCGCTTAGCCAGTAAATTCAACAACGCTTTATCGACATCATCTATTTGATCGCGTAATGCGGTCAATTCAGCAACCATAACAACCTCTTATGCGACGCGCACCGCCAGCTGGCCGCTCAAATCTTTATGAATTTCACGTAACAGGGCATCGGTCATCTCCCAGCTAATACAAGCGTCGGTGACGGAAACGCCATACTTCATTTCGCTGCGCGGCTGTTCGGAAGACTGATTCCCCTCATGAATATTACTTTCAATCATTAAGCCAATGATTGAACGATTGCCATCTTTAATCTGCGCAACCACAGATTCGGCAACGGCTGGCTGGCGGCGATAATCTTTATTGGAGTTACCATGACTGCAATCTACCATCAGCGAAGGACGTAGTCCCGCCTGTTCCATCTCTTTTTCACACTGAGCGACATCTGCCGGGCTATAGTTTGGCGCTTTGCCGCCACGCAGAATCACATGGCCATGCGGATTTCCCTGGGTTTGCAATAACGCAACCTGACCGGCCTGGTTAATGCCAACAAAACGATGAGGTTGCGCAGCGGCGCGCATGGCGTTAATCGCTGTCGCCAGGCTGCCATCCGTGCCGTTTTTAAAGCCGACCGGCATAGAAAGACCAGACGCCATTTCGCGGTGGGTTTGCGATTCGGTTGTGCGCGCGCCTATCGCCGACCAGCTAAACAGATCGCCCAGGTATTGCGGGCTGTTCGGATCCAACGCTTCGGTCGCTAATGGCAACCCCATATTCACCAGTTCCACCAGTAGCTGACGCGCTATTTTCAACCCGGCTTCCACATCAAATGAGCCATCCATGTGAGGATCGTTAATCAGCCCTTTCCAGCCGACGGTAGTCCGCGGCTTTTCAAAATAGACGCGCATTACCAGATAGAGGCTATCGCTGACCTCTGCGGCAAGGGCTTTAAATCGACGGGCATATTCCAGAGCGGTTTCAGGATCGTGAATAGAACAAGGACCGCATACCACCAACAGACGCGGATCGCGCCCGGCAATAATGTCAGAAATGATTCCCCGGGACTGCGCTATCTGCGCTTCCTGCGCCAGGCTCAACGGAAAGGCCGCTTTAAGCTGCTCCGGTGTCATTAATACCTGTTCATCGGTGATACGTACGTTATTCAGCGCGTCTTTTTGCATGATGGCGATCCTGTCTTTTCTTGTTTGCGATAGTTGATCCTCCACGAGGATGTTTAAACCATACCACAAAAAGTAAATATTTCAATCCATATTACGTAAAATAAACTTTACACCACACGCAATCGTCGATTAAACCCCTTCATTTCGTATCAAAAACTTTACACAACAAGTGAATTATTTTATTCCCAGCCTCAGAAAAACGGTAAAATGAGCGATGCTCGCTATTTTTTGATTATTTTTTCTCCGCACACATATTTTTACTTTCTGATATAGGGTGATTAATACCATTATCACAAGAATTTAATATCAGGGACGCCACTTAAATTATTCATATTATCAATAAGACATAATGACGATATGGCAAAATAATGTTATTTTGCTACAAACAATCACGGATGTATTTTAATGCTTTACGACTGAAGATGGTGGGGACTTGTTAATGCGTTTTTCTCACCGATTTATCCTTCTGTTATCGCTATTATTAGCAAGCTTGCCTCTGTATGCTCAACGCGTCACGGAAGAAGAGAAATCCGTACGCGCCATCGTCTCCGGTATCGTCAGTTATACACACTGGCCGGCGTTATCCGGGCCGCCAAGGCTATGCATATTTTCATCTGCGCGTTTTGTCAGGGTACTTAGCGAAGAGGCTGACTGGGCTTTCCCTTATCAACCGCTTGTCATCCGTACCACACAAGAAGCCCTGAGCGCCCACTGTGATGGTTTTTACTTTGGCAATGAATCGCCAGCTTATCAGGTGGAGTTAACGCGTCATTATCCAGTTAATGCCTTGTTATTAATTGCCGAGCAAAATACCGAATGTATTATTGGCAGCGCATTTTGTCTGATCATTAACAATGATGAAGTCAAATTTTCCGTCAACCTGGACTCCCTCGCGCATAGCGGCGTGAGAGTGAATCCAGAAGTATTAATGCTTGCACGGAATCAAAAGCATGAATAAGGAATTTTCTCTGTCCAGACCAACATTTAAACGCACACTACGGCGGATTAGTATAATCAGCGTGCTGCTTACGATGACATTGATCTGGCTATTAATTTGCGTTGCGTCTGTCCTTACGCTCAAACAGTATGCGCAAAAGAATCTCGATTTGACCGCCGCCACAATGGCCCATAGCCTTGAAGCGGCACTGGTATTTTCCGATAACACGGCCGCAGCGGAAACGCTCGCCACACTGGGACGCCAGGGACAATTTTCAGCGGCGGAGGTCCGCGATAAAAATGGCCGTATTATCGCCTCATGGCGCTATGATGCGCGAGCCGCAGACGATAAGCTCATTGGCTTAATTAGCCACTGGCTTTTTCCATTGCCGGTATCGCAACCCGTCTGGCACAACGGCAGGGCCATCGGCGAAGTACGGCTTGTCGCCCGCGACAGCCTTATTGGTCATTTTATCTGGCTATCGCTGGCAGTGCTGACAGGATGTATTCTGCTGGCATCCGGCATTGCCCTGCTGCTCACGCGTTATTTACACAATGGCGTTGTGGATGCGCTGCAAAATATTACTGAAGTTGTACACGACGTTCGCACTAACCGAAATTTTTCACGCCGGGTACCTGATGAGCGTATTGCGGAATTTCACCTGTTTGCGCAGGATTTCAATAGCCTTCTGGATGAGATGGAAGAATGGCAGCTACGGCTTCAGGCTAAAAATGCCCAGTTACTACGTACCGCGCTGCACGATCCGCTGACGGGGCTTGCCAATCGCGCAGCATTTCGCAGCTGTATTAACGCGCTGATGAAGGACAATTCCGCTCGTAGCAGTTCGGCATTGTTATTTCTGGATGGCGATAACTTTAAATATATTAATGATACCTGGGGACATGCGGCAGGCGACCGGGTACTTATAGAGGTTGCCAAAAGATTAGCGGAATTCGGTGGTAGCCGTTATCAGACTTACCGACTCGGCGGCGATGAATTTGCGATGGTGCTTTACGATGTACATTCGGAATATGAAGTACAACGTATTTGCGCAGCGCTATCCCAGGCGTTTAATCGACCTTTTGAACTGCATAACGGCCAGCGGATAACGATGACCCTGAGTATTGGCTTTGCGCTGACATGGGAACATGCCACTGCCGAAAAACTACAAGAACTGGCCGATCGAAATATGTATCAGGCTAAACACCGGCGTGCGGAACGCTCGCTAAACTAAGGAACGGGCCTGGCCGTTTCTGACTCAGCGTTGAGACCACAGACCCGGCCTAATCATGCAACCGTCTATGGCGTGGAGCAACCCATAAAAAAAGGGGCCAGCGTAATGCCAGCCCCTTCTTTTCTACAAGCTTTCGGATGTTGCGAAAGCGCGTTCTTAGTTAAGACGCTCTTTGATACGAGCCGCTTTACCAGTACGCTCACGCAGGTAGTACAGTTTAGCTTTACGAACAGCACCACGACGTTTAACAGCAATGCTGTCAACTACCGGAGAGTGAGTCTGGAAGACACGCTCAACGCCTTCGCCGTTGGAAATTTTACGAACAGTGAATGCAGAGTGCAGACCGCGGTTACGAATAGCGATAACCACGCCCTCGAATGCCTGCAGACGTTTCTTGGTACCTTCAACAACCCATACTTTCACTTCCACGGTATCGCCCGGACGGAAGGAAGGTACGTTCTGCTTCATCTGCTCTTGTTCAAGTTGCTTAATAATGTTGCTCATAATTTAATCTCTTATCCTGGGTAAACTGATATTCGGGGGCCTATGCCATCCCATCATGTTTATGCTGCTGTTGTGCGTGTTCTGTTTTGAACTCCGCCAGCAACCTTGCTTGCTCTTCAGTCAGAGCCAGGTTTTCCAGAAGTTCAGGTCTTCTAAGCCAGGTTCGGCCCAGCGACTGTTTCAAGCGCCAGCGACGTATCTCGGCATGGTTTCCCGACAGCAATACTGGCGGTACTTCCATCCCCTCTAACACTTCAGGGCGCGTATAGTGCGGACAATCCAGCAACCCATCAGCAAACGAATCTTCGATTGCTGATGCTTCATGCCCCAGAACTCCCGGTATAAACCGGGCGACGGAGTCAATCAGCGTCATTGCCGGTAGTTCGCCACCGCTGAGAACGTAATCGCCAATTGACCATTCTTCGTCAATTTCGGTCTGAATTACGCGCTCATCTACGCCTTCGTAGCGACCACACACCAGAATAAGTTTCTGATTCGTGGCCAGCTCGCTAACGCCCGCTTGATCAAGCTTGCGTCCCTGAGGCGACAGATAAATCACTTTAGCGCCTTCACCTGCCGCGGCTTTTGCTGCGTGAATGGCGTCCCGCAAGGGTTGCACCATCATTAACATCCCTGGTCCGCCGCCGTAAGGACGGTCGTCCACGGTACGGTGCCGGTCATGCGTGAAGTCGCGAGGACTCCAGCTTTGGATGTTCAGCAGGCCTTTTTTTACTGCCCGGCCAGTTACCCCGTAATCGGTAATTGCGCGGAACATTTCAGGAAACAGGCTAACTATGCCAATAAACACAAGCCAATCCCCATAACGCCATTTATTACCGTTTATTCGGTGGTTTAAAAACCAGGATCCCAGTCTACTTCGATAGTACGAGTAGCGAGATCGACTTTCTTGATAACCTGCCCATCGAGGAACGGTACTAGTCGTTCCTTGATACCAAATGCATCTTTCAGGTTCGCCTTAATGACGAGAACGTCATTCGACCCGGTTTCCATCATGTCGATAACTTTACCGAGATCGTAGCCTTCAGCGGTGACTACCTGGCAACCCATCAGGTCTTTCCAGTAGTAGTCTCCCTCCTCAAGCGCAGGAAGTTGCGAGGAATCCACGACAATTTCGCAATTGGTCAGAAGATTCGCGGCATCTCGATCGTCAACGCCTTTCAGCTTGATGATCAGATCCTGATTGTGGTGCTTCCAGCTTTCCAGCTGTACCTGCTGCCACTGACCCGCCTTCTGGATAAACCAAGGCTGATAGTCAAAAATGCTTTCGGCGTCTTCAGTGGAGGAAAACACTCTGAGCCAACCACGGATACCGTATGAAGAACCCATTTTCCCCAGTACAACCGGTTCAGCGGGTACTTGTGCGGCGAGTTGCTTGCTCATCATGACCACCGTGACAGATTAAGCTGCTTTTTTTACTTCTTTGATCAGCGCCGCAACGCGATCGGAAATGGTTGCGCCCTGGCCAACCCAGTGAGCGATGCGATCCAGATCCAGGCGGGTGCCTTCTTCTTTTTCGCTAGCGATTGGGTTGAAGAAACCAACGCGCTCAATGAAGCGACCGTTGCGTGCATTACGGCTGTCGGTGACAACAACCTGGTAGAACGGACGCTTTTTAGCGCCGTGACGAGCTAAACGAATAGTTACCATAACATCCTCTTGTGTGAATAAAACAACCGGGCCCCATCGAGGAACGGAGCCCGGCGTCATATTAAAAGCCCGAAAATTTTACTGATTTCTGGGAAAATTGCAATCAACAGTTAATAACTCTGCTGTAGAAGGCCGTCGGCGGCGCAGCGAGTTCGGTGCCGGCGTGCGCGCAGCCACCGCAGCGTACACGCAGTACGTGAGGATGGCTAGCACACCCCGGTGCCGAAATAGCAAGTGAGCCAGGCCGGGAAATTAGCGGCCAGGGAAGCCTGGCGGCATCATCCCCTTCATACTCCGCATCATCTTCGCCATCCCGCCCTTCTTCATCTTCTTCATCATGCGCTGCATGTCGTCGAACTGTTTCAGAAGGCGGTTAACGTCCTGCACCTGCATCCCACAGCCTTGTGCGATACGGCGTTTACGGGAACCTTTGATGATTTCCGGCTTCGCGCGCTCTTTCAGCGTCATCGAATTGATGATCGCTTCCATACGCACCAGCACTTTGTCATCCATCTGCGATTTAACGTTGTCCGGAATCTGCCCCATGCCCGGTAATTTGCCCATCAGACTGGCCATACCGCCCATGTTTTTCATCTGTTTGAGCTGTTCCAGGAAGTCGTTCAGGTCGAAACCGTCGCCTTTCTTCAGTTTGGTCGCCAGCTTTTCAGCCTGCGCGCGGTCAACTTTGCTTTCGATGTCTTCGATAAGAGACAGTACGTCGCCCATGCCGAGAATACGCGAGGCGATACGATCTGGATGGAACGGCTCCAGCGCGTCGGTTTTCTCGCCGACACCGAGGAATTTAATCGGCTTGCCGGTGATATGACGAATAGAGAGCGCCGCACCGCCACGCGCATCACCATCGACCTTGGTCAGCACCACGCCGGTTAACGGCAGCGCTTCGTTAAAGGCTTTTGCGGTATTCGCCGCATCCTGACCGGTCATCGCATCGACGACAAACAGCGTTTCTACTGGCTTGATAGAAGCGTGGACCTGTTTGATTTCGTCCATCATCGCTTCGTCAACGTGCAGACGACCGGCGGTATCCACCAGCAGCACGTCGTAGAATTTGAGCTTCGCTTCCTTCAGCGCGGCGTTGACGATATCAACCGGTTTCTGGCCGACATCAGACGGGAAGAAATCCACGCCAACCTGCTCAGCCAGCGTTTCGAGCTGTTTGATCGCCGCCGGGCGATAGACGTCGGCAGAGACGACCAGCACTTTCTTCTTGTGCTTCTCGCGCAAGAATTTACCCAACTTACCGACGCTGGTGGTTTTACCCGCCCCCTGCAGACCCGCCATCAATACTACGGCTGGCGGCTGCGCAGCTAAATTCAGCGTCTGGTTCTCTTCGCCCATCGCCGCAACCAGTTCGCTACGGACAATCTTGACGAACTCCTGCCCTGGGGTCAGGCTCTTGTTAACTTCATGACCAACCGCTTTCTCTTTTACGCGATTGATGAACTCACGCACTACCGGCAGCGCAACGTCAGCCTCCAGCAGCGCCATGCGCACTTCGCGCAGCGTCTCTTTAACGTTGTCTTCAGTAAGGCGCCCACGGCCACTGATATTGCGCAGCGTGCGCGACAAACGATCGGTTAAATTATCAAACATTGTCTCTCGCCTGGGGTGGAAACGGTTGGTCGCCGCAGCGACACAGTTACAGAATTTCGCCACAGTATACCATGAAGCCGTCTTTGTTGTTATGCAACGGTTGGAGCTGCGGTCACGTAACGCTATACTGCTTCTCTTTCTCACTGGTCAACTGTCGACACAACTATGCCCGTTTTTGCTTTACTTGCCCTTGTCGCCTACTCCTTCAGCCTCGCGCTGATCGTTCCCGGACTGTTGCAAAAAAACAGCGGCTGGCGGCGTATGGCTATTCTTTCTGCGGTCATCGCGCTGGTGTGCCATGCTGTCGCGCTGGAATCGCGTATTCTGCCCGGCGGCGACAGTGGACAAAACCTGAGCCTGCTGAATGTCGGTTCGCTGGTCAGCCTGATGATCTGCACGGTGATGACCATTGTCGCGTCGCGTAATCGCGGCTGGCTACTTCTGCCCATTGTCTATGCTTTTGCGCTGATTAACCTGGCCTTCGCCACGTTCATGCCTAATGAATATATTACGCATCTGGAAGCGACCCCAGGCATGATGGTGCACATCGGTCTGTCGCTTTTCTCTTACGCGACGCTGATAATCGCCGCTCTGTATGCGCTACAGCTGGCGTGGATCGACTATCAGTTGAAGAACAAAAAGCTGGCGTTTAGTAATGAAATGCCGCCATTGATGAGTATTGAGCGCAAAATGTTTCATATCACGCAGATTGGCGTCGTACTGCTGACCCTTACTCTGTGTACCGGCCTGTTTTACATGCATAACCTGTTCAGTACTGAAAATATTGATAAAGCCGTGCTCTCTATCGTGGCATGGTTTGTTTATATCGTTCTGCTGTGGGGGCATTACCATGAAGGCTGGCGGGGTCGGCGGGTCGTGTGGTTTAACGTCGCAGGCGCGGGTATTCTGACGCTGGCCTATTTTGGTAGCCGCATATTACAGCAATTTGTAAGCTAAGCTTTTAAAGGAGTTTCCCCTGGAACACATCTCCACCACCACGCTGATTATCATATTAATCATCATGGTGGTCATCTCGGCCTATTTTTCCGGTTCCGAAACTGGAATGATGACGCTAAACCGTTACCGTTTACGCCATATGGCGAAGCAAGGTAATCGCTCGGCAAAACGGGTAGAAAAATTACTGCGTAAACCCGACCGACTGATAAGCCTGGTGCTGATCGGCAATAACCTGGTCAACATTCTTGCCTCGGCGCTCGGCACGATTGTGGGTATGCGGCTTTACGGCGACGCCGGCGTGGCTATCGCCACCGGGGTACTGACGTTTGTCGTGTTAGTTTTTGCCGAAGTCCTGCCCAAAACTATCGCCGCGCTCTATCCGGAAAAAGTGGCCTATCCCAGCAGCTTCCTGCTGGCGCCGTTACAGATACTGATGATGCCGCTGGTGTGGTTACTTAACACCATCACCCGCCTGCTGATGCGTCTGATGGGAATTAAAACGGACATCGTGGTCAGCGGGTCGTTAAGCAAAGAGGAATTACGCACTATCGTGCATGAATCCCGTTCGCAAATCTCTCGCCGCAATCAGGATATGCTGCTGTCGGTTCTCGACCTGGAAAAAGTCAGCGTGGATGACATCATGGTGCCGCGTAATGAAATTATCGGGATCGATATCAATGACGACTGGAAATCTATCGAGCGGCAGCTTACCCACTCCCCGCACGGACGCATAGTGCTCTATCGCGATTCGCTGGATGACGCCATCAGTATGCTGCGCGTGCGCGAAGCCTGGCGGTTAATGGCCGAGAAAAAAGAGTTCACCAAAGAGATGATGCTGCGCGCCGCCGATGAAATCTATTACGTCCCGGAAGGTACGCCGCTCAGTACGCAACTGATCAAATTTCAGCGCAATAAAAAGAAAGTCGGACTGGTCGTCAACGAATATGGCGATATCCAGGGGCTGGTCACCGTGGAAGATATTCTCGAAGAGATCGTTGGCGACTTCACCACATCGATGTCGCCGACACTGGCGGAAGAGGTCACGCCGCAAAACGACGGTTCGGTCATTATTGACGGTACCGCCAACGTCCGGGAAATCAATAAAGCGTTTAACTGGCACCTGCCGGAAGATGACGCGCGCACCGTCAACGGGGTGATTCTGGAGGCGCTGGAGGAAATTCCGGTTGCTGGCACGCGCGTGCGCATTGAGCAGTACGATATCGATATTCTCGATGTACAGGAAAATATGATTAAGCAGGTAAAGGTTGTACCGGTAAAACCGCTGCGCGAGAGTATTCTTGAATAACCCTCCTCCTTTCTTAAAACGGCAGCCAATGGTTTGCCGTTTTCCTTGTTAATTAAGATTTTATTCATTCATCTCCTCTCCGGAATAGTGACACAATAAAAACTTATTAATGGAAAGGAAAACCATACTATGTACGATGATTACGTTGTTGAATGGGATCTGGCGTTTGCTGAATATTTAAAAAAGCTGGCCAGCATTTTCTTAAAGGAAACGCCAGATTTATGGCCCAATATCGTCTCCCGCCTCGCCAGCGATCCTGCCAGTTTTGAAGACGACGAGGACGATGACTACGGGATGGTGGAAGTGCTTGATTGCAGTGGCGGTGATTTAGACAATCGTGCGTTGTTACAGGCATTCATGCAGGTTCTACGTACTGAAGGCGTTATTGAAGAAATCGATTACAAGGGGGAGGGTGAAGAAGGTCTGCTCGCCACTTTTGCGGCCAATCGTTATTATGACCTGACAAAAGATTTTGCCAGTACAGATGAACTAAAAACGCGACTACTGGCACTCACCAGATATGATGAAATAGGCAAAGTCTGCAAAAAAGGCGACCGTTACGTCGATGAGATATTTGAGCGCATTCAAAGCCAGCTCAACGAACGTGGCTTTCAGATAGCCAGTCTCAATGAAGGCACTGATGCCTATAATATATTTGTTTTACCTATGGATGAGTACGAACAAATAGCTGACTTCGACACTCCATGGCTCGAAGTACAGGATTTTTTAAGCTAAAAAAATGGCCGACTTTACATCGGCCATCAGACTTTTACTTCGCCTTCGCTACAGTCACCATCGCCGCGCGAATGGTACGACCGTTCAGCGTATAGCCTTTCTGCATAATACCCAGCACATTGCCTGCCGGAACCTCTTCCGACTCCACCATCGCAATCGCCTGATGCACGTTCGGGTCCAGCGGCACGTTGGTCTCAGCAATCACTTCCACGCCGAACTTACGCACCACATCCAGCATAGACTTCAGCGTCAGCTCAATCCCTTCGACCATTGCCGCCATATCCGGATTGGCTTTGTCTGCGACTTCCAGCGCGCGATCCAGGCTATCGATTACCGGCAGCAATTCGTTGACGAACTTCTCGAGAGCGAATTTATGCGCTTTTTCGATGTCCTGTTCAGTACGACGGCGCAGGTTTTCCATTTCCGCTTTGATGCGCAACACGGTGTCGCGTTCGCGAGTCTGGGCTTCTGCAAGCTGAACTTCCAGATTCGCAATTTTTTCATCGCGCGGATCCACCTGCTCAGCAGAATCGTTTGGTTCAACTGCCTCAACCTCTTCGTGCTGATCCATGATAATTTCTTCCGGGGCTTGCCCCTCAGGCGTTTTCTGTTCTTTACTACTCATGAATTTCTCCGCGTTTTTTTCGCATTCATCTCGCTAACTTCGCTTATTATGGGGATCAGATTCAGGGTTTCAAGGGAAGTACTCACATTGTCATCAATCTTCGCTACAAGGACCTCAGAAAAATGAATAATCATTTCAAGTGTATCGGCATTGTGGGGCATCCGCGTCATCCCACCGCACTCACGACACATGAAATGCTCTACCGTTGGCTATGCGATCAGGGTTATGAGGTCATTGTGGAGCAACAAATCGCCCACGAATTACAGCTAAAAAATGTGCCAACCGGCACGCTGGCGGAAATTGGTCAACAGGCGGATCTGGCGGTAGTCGTGGGCGGCGACGGCAATATGCTTGGCGCAGCGCGTACGCTGGCGCGTTATGACATCAATGTGATTGGCATTAACCGCGGTAATCTTGGCTTCCTGACCGATCTCGATCCGGACAACGCCCTGCAACAATTATCTGATGTGCTGGAAGGGCGCTATATCTCCGAAAAACGTTTTCTGCTGGAAGCGCAGGTCTGCCAACAGGACCGCCAGAAGCGTATCAGCACAGCCATTAATGAAGTGGTGCTGCATCCGGGAAAAGTGGCGCATATGATCGAATTCGAGGTTTATATTGATGAAACCTTCGCTTTTTCACAGCGATCTGATGGTCTGATCATTTCTACGCCGACAGGCTCCACCGCCTATTCGCTCTCCGCAGGCGGCCCTATTCTGACCCCTTCACTGGATGCCATCACCCTGGTGCCGATGTTCCCGCATACCTTGTCGGCGCGCCCGTTAGTCATTAACAGCAGTAGCACGATTCGTCTGCGTTTTTCGCATCGCCGTAGCGATCTGGAAATTAGCTGCGACAGCCAGATAGCGCTGCCTATTCAGGAAGGAGAAGATGTGCTGATTCGCCGCTGCGACTACCACCTCAACCTGATACATCCCAAAGACTATAGCTATTTCAATACATTAAGCACAAAACTCGGTTGGTCAAAAAAATTATTCTAATTTTACGTTAGCCTCTTTACTGTATAAAAAACCAGTTTATACTGTATTTAATTACAGTCATGGTTTTTCATACAGGAAAACAGCTATGTTGGCGCAACTGACCATCAGCAATTTTGCTATCGTTCGTGAGCTTGAGATCGATTTTCAGAGCGGAATGACCGTCATTACTGGTGAAACCGGCGCGGGTAAATCTATTGCGATTGATGCCCTGGGTCTGTGTCTGGGCGGTCGCGCTGAGGCCGATATGGTTCGTACCGGAGCGACCCGCGCCGATTTGTGTGCCCGCTTTGCGCTGAAAGACACGCCTGCGGCATTGCGCTGGCTGGAAGAAAACCAGCTTGAAGAAGGTCGCGAATGCTTACTTCGCCGCGTTATCAGCAGCGATGGCCGCTCACGGGGCTTTATTAACGGCACCGCTGTGCCCCTGTCTCAATTGCGCGAGCTCGGTCAGTTGCTGATTCAAATTCATGGTCAACATGCGCACCAGCAGCTTACCAAACCCGAACAGCAAAAATCGCTGCTGGATAGTTATGCCAACGAAGCCGCTTTAGCGCAGCAGATGGCTGCCCGCTACCAATTATGGCATCAAAGCTGCCGCGATCTCGCCCATCACCAGCAACAAAGCCAGGAACGCGCCGCGCGCGCGGAACTGCTGCAATATCAGTTAAAAGAGTTGAACGACTTTAACCCGCAGGCCGGCGAATTCGAGCAAATTGACGAAGAGTACAAACGGCTGGCCAACAGCGGACAGTTGCTTACGACCAGCCAGAACGCTCTGGCGCTACTCGCGGACGGCGAAGACGTTAACCTGCAAAGCCAGTTATATAGCGCAAAACAACTGGTTAGCGAGCTGGTGGGTATGGACAGCAAGCTTTCCGGCATCCTGGATATGCTGGAAGAAGCCACTATTCAACTCACCGAAGCCAGCGATGAATTACGCCATTATTGCGAGCGTCTGGATTTAGACCCCAATCGCCTGTTTGAACTTGAACAGCGCATCGCTAAACAAATTTCGCTGGCGCGAAAACATCACGTCAGCCCGGAAGCGCTGCCGCAGCTTTATCAGTCACTGCTCGAAGAACAGCAGCAGCTCGACGATCAGGCCGATTCGCTGGAAACGCTGACGCTGGCGGTTAATAAGCATCACCAGCAAGCGCTGGAAACGGCGCAAGCGCTGCATCAACAGCGTCAGTTTTACGCTCAGGAGCTGGGGCAGTTGATCACTGAAAGTATGCATTTACTTTCAATGCCGCACGGTCTGTTTACTATCGACGTGAAATTTGATGAGCATCATCTGAGCAACGACGGCGCCGATCGCGTGGAGTTTAAAGTGACGACAAACCCAGGTCAGCCGCTGCAACCTATCGCTAAAGTCGCGTCTGGCGGTGAACTGTCGCGCATTGCGTTGGCTATTCAGGTAATTACCGCGCGCAAAATGGAAACGCCGGCGCTAATTTTTGACGAGGTCGATGTTGGCATCAGCGGCCCAACTGCCGCCGTGGTCGGTAAACTCCTGCGTCAGCTTGGCGAATCCACTCAGGTGATGTGCGTCACTCACCTGCCACAGGTAGCCGGGTGCGGTCACCAGCACTTCTTTGTCAGTAAAGAAACCGACGGGGCAATGACCGAAACCCATATGCAACCTTTGGATAAACGTGCGCGTTTACAGGAACTGGCCCGCCTGTTGGGAGGAAGTGAAGTTACGCGTAATACGCTGGCAAACGCAAAAGAACTGCTGGCGGCGTAAACTTTTTTATCTCCCGAAGGTCTGAGTTCACAACAAAAACGCCGTAAGACCCGACAGCAAAAGGTTTTAAAGTGATGAAAGGTCTATTATCATCGGCATATTAATATGAGCCACGTACTGCTCAGGCCCGAAAAGGAACCCAATCACTATGCGCTGTAAAACGCTGACTGCTGCCGCAGCAGTACTCCTGATGTTGACCGCAGGCTGTTCCACTCTGGAGCGAGTGGTTTACCGACCTGACATCAATCAGGGGAACTATCTTACACCTACGGATGTCGCCAAAGTGCGTGTTGGTATGACGCAACAACAGGTTGCGTATGCTTTAGGCACGCCGATGATGACCGATCCTTTTGGTACGAACACCTGGTTTTATGTCTTCCGCCAGCAGCCAGGACATGAGAACGTGACGCAGCAGACTCTGACGCTCACCTTTAACAGCAGCGGCGTGTTAACCAATATTGATAACAAACCGGCGTTGACGAAGTAATTTTGTGATACCGCCTGATGAGGTTACGTTCATCAGGCCTGCAAACCTCTCCCCCGCCATTTGGTACGAATTTGCCTGATGGCGCTACGTTCATCTGGCTTACAGGCACACCTGTGCTTCAGGTGTGGTACGGCTTTCACACCGTTATCCGGCAAAAGAGGCTAATTATCTGCCAGCCGATTTTTCGGCGCGCTGGCGGCGTAATGCTTTTGGATCGGCGATTAAGGGACGGTAAATTTCAACCCGATCGCCATCCTGCACCGTATCGGTGAGTTTTACCGGACGACTATAGATGCCCACTTTATTTTTCGCCAGATCGATATCCGTGCGCAATTCCAGCAAGCCGGAAGCGCGAATCGCCTCTTCGACCGTCGCGCCCTCCTCCAGCGTTACGCGCTGCAAATACTGCTTTTCCGGCAGCGCATAAGCCACTTCAACCACAAGTTTATCCGGCACGGTAAACCTCTTTGGCGCGAACCGTAAACGCCTGCACCATGTTGGACGCTAACTCTTTGAATACACGACCAAACGCCAGCTCAATGAGTTTATTGGTAAACTCAAAATCAAGCTGAAACTCAATACGGCACGCCTCGGGGCTGAGCGGGGTAAATTTCCAGCCGCCGATCAGCTTTTTAAAGGGGCCATCCACCAGATGCATCAGAATGCTCTGGTTACGCGTTAGCTGATTACGCGTCGTAAACGTCTTGCTGATACCCGCCTTCGACACGTCAACAGCCGCCGTCATCTGTGCTGGCGATGACTCCAGGACGCGACTACCAACACACCCAGGCAAAAACTGGGGATACGATTGCACGTCATTCACTAACTGATACATCTGTTCCGCACTGTAGGGGACTAAAGCAGTCCGACTAATCTGAGGCATAGCAATTCCCATCAACATAAATCGTGTAAATAATACCACTTATCAGCGAGTAAAAAAAATGCTGTCCCCAACCGTCATGCCTTAATTGTGCGTGCATAGCCCAACTCATGCTAAGATAGATTTTTGCACCTCATCAGGACGTAATGGGGTGTTTTCGATATCAGATTACCTATGAATTCACGACACTTATGACGAAGAAAAAAGCACATAAACCGGGCTCAGCCACCATCGCGCTGAATAAGCGCGCCCGGCACGAATACTTTATCGAAGAAGAGTTCGAGGCTGGTCTCGCCCTGCAAGGCTGGGAAGTAAAATCTCTGCGCGCAGGAAAAGCCAATATCGGCGACAGTTACGTTATCCTCAAAGATGGCGAGGCCTGGCTGTTTGGCGCAAACTTTACGCCGATGGCGGTCGCCTCGACACATGTCGTATGCGACCCAACCCGAACCCGCAAACTGTTGTTAAATCAGCGTGAGCTTGATTCGCTGTATGGCCGTATTAATCGTGAAGGTTATACTGTCGTCGCGCTTTCTCTGTACTGGAAAAATGCCTGGTGCAAAGTGAAGATCGGCGTGGCGAAAGGTAAAAAACAACATGATAAACGTTCCGATCTTAAAGAACGTGAGTGGCAACTGGATAAAGCACGCATTATGAAAAATGCAGGCCGATAATAGACATTTTTTGTGACCAGCTTCTCAGTATGAAGCTGGTCAATATTCATATCTCATGCATGCCTCGAAAATATATTCTCTGTGCCTGACGCTTATCAATAGCAATAAATACCACAACAAGAATATATTCTTTGTTTAAAAAATTTTTATAGCCTAATAACACAATACTTCAAATGATTTTTATAAAATTTAATAATGCTGAATACCTTCACAAAAGGTATTGTTTTTATGTTAAAAAAGAAAAAGACGAAGAAATTAAAATTCATTATAAAACATAAAGATAAATAAAAAATCATCATGCGTTGTTAGCCCACCCCACCTCTCCTTAACACAAACTCCGTTATATTTCAGACGCACTAACACCTTTATCAATAGATCTTAATTTGCAGAAAGATTTTTTTCTGACTATATCATCTAATACGAAAGCACTAGTCAGGCACAAAAAACAAAGGGTTATTCGGCGAGAAAACCAGACCTTCACCTACGCTCATAAAAAAGAATATGGCTACGGAAATTCATCTCTCACGATGAACGGGAAGGCTCGTCTACGCATTTTGCCCTGAACGTCGTGCCCGTTAATTAATACACAGAGCAAATCCATCAGGAGCTAATTTATGCGTCTACTCGCCGTGGTTTCGAAATTGACTGGCGTCTCCACCACTGTGGAATCCTCAGCGGTCACTCTTAACGCCCCGTCAATTGTTAAATTATCAGTGGCCCGGGAAGAAATTAGTCAACTTACGCGCATTAATCAGGATCTGGTGGTGACGCTCCATTCCGGCGAAACGATCACGATTAAAAACTTTTACGTTACCAACGATCTGGGCGCAAGCCAGCTGGTACTGGCGGAAAATGATGGCACGTTATGGTGGGTAGAAAATCCGCAAGCCGGGCTACATTTTGAACAAATCGCTGATATTAATGAACTGCTGGTCACTTCCGGCGCTTCCCATGAAGCAGGCGGCGCCGTTTGGCCGTGGGTACTGGCTGGCGCGGTGGCGGCTGGCGGCATTGCCGCTATCGCGTCTTCCGGCGGCGGCGATTCCCACCATCATTCGGATGGCGATAATCCGCCCCCCGATAGCACCAATCCTGACGGTAATCCCCCTGATAACAGCAATCCCGGCGGCAGTAACCCTAACGGCAATACTCCAGGTAGCAGTAATCCTGTAGATACTACCCCGCCTCTCGCTCCCGGCAAGTTGTTGATTTCAGCGGACGGAAAAACGGTGAGCGGCGAGGCCGAAGCGGGCAGTACCATTACCATCAAAGATCCTTCAGGTAACGTCGTTGGCGAGGGCAAAGCGGATAGCGACGGTAAATTTAGTATTGATCTGACAGCGCCACAGCTTAGCGGCGAACAACTTACCGTGACCGCGACTGACGATGCCGGCAATACCGGCCCATCCGCAACCATTGATGCGCCCAACATTCCTCTCCCCGATACACCGATTATCACCGCCGCTATCGATGATGCCGCTCCCCTCACCGGCACGCTGAGCAATAACCAGTTTACGAACGACAATACCCCCACTCTGGAGGGAACCGGCAGCGCAGGCACAGTCATCCATATTTACGCCAATGGTCAGGAAATAGGCTCAACAACGGTTGATAGCAGCGGAAACTGGCATTTTGCCATTACCAGCGCGCTAGCGGATGGGGAAAATCATTTCACCGCCATTGCGACTAACGTTAAAGGCGAAAGTAGCGAATCAGCCCGCTTTTCGCTGACTATCGACACACTCAGCCCCGATGCCCCACGCGTTGAACTGATTGCCGATAACACCGGTTTGCTCACCGGGCCGCTACAGAATAATGACCGGACTGACGAGGCAAAACCGCTATTTTCCGGGCAGGGAGAGGCTGGCAATACCATCACGATTAAAGAGGGTTCAACCGTTATCGGCAGCGCTACCGTAGACGAAAATGGGCGCTGGACCTTTACGCCGACTACACCGTTAAGCGATGGCGAACATACCTTTACCGTCGAACAAAGCGACAAAGCCGGAAACGTGAGCCGCGTGACGACAACGCCTACTATCATTGTGGACACCACGCCGCCTGACGCCGCTATCATTGATAATGTCGCGAAAGACGGCACAACCGTTAGCGGTACCGCTGAAGCTGGCAGTACCGTGTCGATCTATGACCCGGCGGGAAATTACCTGGGCTCCACGATTACCGGAGAAAATAACCACTTCAGCATCACGCTGAATCCGGCCCAGACCCACGGCGAGCGTCTGGAAGCGCGTATTCAGGACGCCGTTGGTAACATCGGCCCCGCCACGGAGTTTACCGCTTCTGACTCACAGTATCCTGCCCAGCCGACTATCCTTACCGTGACGGATGACGCTGGCACCGTTACCGGGCTGCTGAAAAATGGCGATGCCACAGATGATAACCGCCCAACCCTCAGCGGTACTGCTGAACCAGGCAGTACGATATCGATTAACGATAATGGCTTTCCTGTACCGACCTTTCCGCCCATTGTCGCTGACGCTGACGGCAAATGGAGCTTTACCCCCTCGCTGGCACTTGCCGATGGCGACCATGTCTTTACCGCTACCGCGACCAACGATCGCGGCACCAGCGGGCAGTCCGCCTCCTTTACCATTGATATCGACACGCAGCCGCCGGTGCTGGAAGGCCTGGCGGTTAGCGACGTCGGCGACAGACTTACCGGCACTACGGAAGCTGGCAGTACTGTGGTTATCAAAGACAGCCTGGGAAATACGCTCGGTAGTGGAACGGCAGGCGACGACGGCACCTTCTCAATAGGTATTAGCCCGGCGAAAATTAACGGCGAAACATTAAGCATTAGCGTTACCGATAAAGCCGCGAATAGCGGTCCGGTAGAAACGCTGAACGCGCCGGATAAAACTGCGCCTGCGGCACCGAACGGTCTTATCGTGGCGACCGACGGTCTGTCCGTAAGCGGTCAGGCGGAAGCCGGGGCAACGGTCACTATCCGCGACAGTAGCAACACCGTACTTGGCAGCGCCGTCGCTAACGGCAACGGACAATTTATCGTTCCGCTGAATACGGCGCAGACTAACGGCCAGGCGCTTATCGCTACCGCCACCGATGTCGCGAAAAACGAAAGCGCCGCCGCGACGGTTATCGCGCCGGACAGTACCGCGCCGGAAATGCCAAAAAACGTGGTAATTAGTGAGGATGGCACTAGTATCAGCGGCACCGCCGAACCGGGTAGCGCCATCACGATCGCCACGCCGGATGGCACGCCGCTCGGCAGCGGCAAAGCAGATGGCGAAGGTCATTTTACCCTTCCCCTCGTCCCCGCACAGACCAACGGCGAACAGGTTACCGTCACCGCCACCGACAACGCCAACAACGTCAGCCCGCCAACCACAGCGCAAGCGCCCGATATCACCGCCCCGGATAAGCCCATTATCACTCAGGTGCTGGACGATGTTGAAAGCTTCACCGGGCCGCTGGTTAACGGACAAACCACCAACGACAACCGTCCTACCCTTAGCGGTACGGCGGAGGCCGGCGCGCGTGTCGAAGTCTTTGATAACGGCGTTTCGCTGGGACTCGCCACGCTACAGCCCAACGGCGGCTGGACGTTTACGCCGTCGCAAAATTTAGGTGAAGGCGCGCATCGACTGACCGTAATCGCAACCGACGCTAAAGGCAATGCAAGTCCGGCCGCGTCATTCGACCTGGTGGTCGATACGCAATCGCCGCAGCAACCGGTAATCACCTTCATTACAGATGATGCGCCGGGTATTCTCGGTAGCGTCGCGCATCTGGGGCTCACTAACGACAGCACGCCAACGATTAACGGTACAGGTGAACCGGGTTCCACAGTACACCTGTATCAGAATGGTGCCCGGATAGCAGATATTATCGTCGGTAATTCCGGCGTCTGGAGCTACGCCTACACCACGGCCTCGCCACTGGCGGACGACACCTACACCTTTACCGTGACGGCCAGCGACAGTAACGGCAACACCACGCCTTTTTCGACCGATTTTACGATTACCATTGATACCCAGGCCCCTGCCGCCCCCGGCGTTATCGGCGTAACTGACGGCGACGGAAATACGATTGATACCAATCAGATTACCCAGGAATCCCAGCCCCGGTTGAGCGGTAGCGGCACCGCAGGCGACATAATCATCCTTTACGATAACGGCAATGCCATAGGTCAGGTGCTGGTCGGCACGGACGGGCGCTGGCAGTTTACGCCGCCTGCCGCGCTGGGCGACGGCGACCACCTTCTGACCGCTCGCGCCAACGATCCGGCGGGGAACGAAAGTCCCGAATCCATCAGCTTTACCCTACGCATCGATACCCAGGCGCCGGATGCGCCGCAGATCGTGTCAGCCGCCATCACAGGCGGAGAAGGCGAGGTGCTACTGGCAAACGGCAGTATTACCAATCAGCGTATGCCGACCCTCAGCGGCACCGGCGAACCCGGCGCCATCATCACCCTGTACAATAACGGCGTAGAACTGGCTACCGTCCAGGTCAATCCACAGGGTAGCTGGACCTATCCGCTAACCCGTAATCTGAGCGAAGGGTTAAACATCCTGACGGCCACCGCCACGGATGCCGCAGGCAATAGTAGCCCCACCTCCGGCGTTTTCTCCGTTACCCTTGATACCCAGCCTCCAGCGCAGCCTGACGCGCCGCTAATCAGCGATAACGTCGCGCCGGTTATCGGCAACATCGGCAATAATGGCGCAACGAACGATACCACGCCGACCTTCAGCGGCACGGGAGAGATCGGCAGCACGATAATTCTCTACAATAATGGCAGTGAAATTGGTCGCACAACGGTAGGCGATAACGGTAGCTGGGACTTTACGCCTGCGGCACTGACGCCAGAAACCTATACCATTACCGTCACGGAAACCGATATAGCGGGCAATATCAGTCCACCTTCCGCCTCAGTCACTTTTACGCTAGACACCACTGCGCCCGCCAATCCGGTTATCACTTTTGCCGAAGATAACGTCGGCGAAGTCCAGGATACTATTGTCAGCGGCGCAACCACTGACGACAATACACCGGTCATTCACGGCACTGGCGACATCGGCAGCATTATTACGCTCTATAATGGCAGCAGCGTTTTAGGCGTAGTCACCGTCGATGAGACCGGCACCTGGACGCTGCCGGTGACCAGCGCGTTGCCGGATGGCGTCTACACCCTGACCGCCATTGCCGCCGATGCCGCCGGAAACAGCAGCGGCGTATCGAACAGCTTTACCTTCACCGTCGACACCGTTCCGTTGCTGCCGCCCGTCGTCAATGAGATCCTTGACGATGTTGCGCCAGTGACCGGGCCATTAACCGATGGCGCTTTTACTAACGATCGGACGCTGACTATCAACGGCAGCGGCGAAAACGGCAGCACCGTCACGATTTACGACAATGGCGTGGCAATCGGGACGGCGCTCGTCACCGACGGGGTCTGGACATTCAATACGCCCGAATTATCAGAAGTCAGCCATGCGCTAACCTTCAGCGCGACTGACGATGCTGGAAATACCACGGCGCAAACCCAACCGATCACCATTACCGTGGATATCACCGCCCCGCCCGCGCCAACAGTCCAGACGGTGGACGACGATGGCACGCGCGTGGCCGGACTTGCCGACCCTTACGCTACCGTTGAAATTCATCATGCCGATGGCACCCTGGTCGGCAGCGCTGTCGCTAATGGCACCGGTGAATTCGTCGTTACGCTCAGTCCGGCGCAAACCGATGGCGGTACGCTGACGGCAATTGCTATCGATCGCGCGGGGAATAACGGCCCGGCTACGAATTTTCCCGCTTCCGACAGCGGTCTGCCCGCCGTCCCGGCCATCACGGCGATTGAAGATAATGTCGGGAGCGTACAGGGGAATATTGCGGCGGGCGGCGCCACGGACGACACCACGCCAACGCTGCACGGCACCACGGATATCGGCTCTACCGTTGAAGTTTTCATTGATGGCGATTCGGCAGGCTTTGCCACCGTTGACGCCAGCGGGAACTGGATCTTTGAGATCGCGACGCCATTAAGCGAAAGTACACATTACTTCACCGTCCAGGCAACCAATGCGAATGGCCAGGGCGGCCTGTCCGCACCGGTCGGGATCACTGTCGATCTTAGCGCGCCGGCGCAACCGGTTATTACCAGCGCAACGGATGATGTCCCCGACATGACCGGTACGCTGGATAACGGCGCGCTCACCAATGATTCACGCCCGACGCTCAACGGAACGGGAGAAGCAGGCGCCACCATCCGTATTCTGGATAACGGCGTAGAAATCGGTTCCGCCACGGTAGATCAAAGCGGCAACTGGCGCTTCACCCCGAACGCGCCGCTGGAGAGCATCGCACACATCTTTACCGCCGTGGCGACCGATCCCGCCGGCAATAGCGGCCAGCCTTCGGACGGCTTTACGCTGAGCATTGACGCGCAGGCGCCAGATGTGCCGGTTATCACGTCCGTGATTGACGATAACAATCAACCGACCGTTCCGGTGTTACCGGGGCAATCCACCGACGATCGGCAGCCAATACTGAACGGAACTGGCGAACCTGGCGCGACAATCACCATTTTTGATAACGGTACGCCGCTTGGCACGGCTCAGGTAGGCGAAAACGGTAGCTGGACCTTCCCGGTGCCCCGCAATTTGTCAGAGGGAAGCCATAATCTGACGGTTAGCGCTACCGATCCGGCGGGCAATACCAGCGCGGTCTCCGCGCCGTGGACGATCGTGGTCGATATTACGCCTCCGGCGATCCCGGTTCTCACCTCCGTCGTGGATGACCAGCCCGGTATTACCGGCAACCTGGTAAGCGGGCAGCTAACGAACGATGCGACGCCCACCCTGAACGGGCGCGGAGAGGCAGGCGCGACGATTAATGTCTATCTTGACGGTAATCCCGCGTCCATCGGTACCACGACGGTGAATAGCGACGGCACGTGGAGTTTCACGCCGCAGACGCCGCTTGCAAACGGTAGCCACACGTTCACCCTTAGCGCCACCGATCCGGCGGGTAATAGCAGCGCGGTGTCCAGCGGATTTGTGCTGACGATTGACGCCACACCGCCCGCCGCGCCAGTTATCGCCAGCGTGGCAGACAATACGGCGCCGGTGACGGGCATCGTCCCCAACGGCGGCTCGACGAACGAAACCCGACCAACACTTTCGGGTACCGGTGAGGCGGGTACAACCATCTCGATTTATAATGGCAGCGCGCTGGTCGGCACGGCGCAAGTTCAGGCCAACGGTAGCTGGAGCTTTACGCCGTCTACCTCGCTGGGCGCGGGCGTCTGGAACCTGACGGCGACAGCAACCGATGCGGCAGGCAATACCAGCGCCGCGTCCGAAATACGCTCGTTTACTATTGATACCACGGCTCCCGCCGCGCCTGTTATTGATACGGTCTACGACGGTACGGGCCCCATTACCGGCAATCTGAGTTCAGGGCAGATCACAGACGAGGCGCGCCCTGTCATTAGCGGCACCCGTGAAGCCAACACAACTATTCGTCTCTACGATAACGGCACGCTGCTGGCTGAAATTCCCGCCGACAATAGCAATAGCTGGCGCTACACGCCCGATGCCTCTCTGGCGACGGGCAACCATGTAATTACCGTCATTGCCGTTGATGCCGCAGGCAACGCCAGTCCCGTTTCAGACAGCGTTAATTTCGTCGTCGATACCACGCCGCCGCTGACGCCGGTAATCACATCAGTCAGTGACGATCAGGCGCCAGGCCTCGGCACGATCGCGAACGGCCAAAATACCAACGATCCTACGCCAACCTTCAGCGGCACCGCAGAAGCCGGCGCCACGATTACGCTCTATGAAAATGGCACGGTCATTGGCACGACAACGGCTCAGCCTGACGGCGCGTGGAGCGCCTCCACCTCAACGCTGGCAAGCGGAACGCACGTCATCACCGCCGTCGCCACCGATGCCGCAGGAAACAGCAGCCCGAACAGTACGGCTTTCACCCTGACGGTCGATACCACCGCGCCGCAAACGCCAATCCTGACGTCCGTGGTGGATGACGTCGCGGGTGGGGTCACAGGAAATCTCGCTAATGGTCAGATAACCAATGATAACCGCCCCACGCTGAACGGCACTGCCGAAGCGGGCAGCGTGGTCAGTATCTATGATGGCAACACTCTGCTTGGCATCACCTCGGCTAACGCGGGCGGCGCGTGGAGCTTCACGCCGACGACAGGGTTAAACGACGGCACGCGCACATTAACAGTGACCGCCACCGACCCGGCAGGCAACGTTAGCCCGGCCACCAGCGGTTTTACTATCGTGGTCGATACCCTTGCGCCAACGGTTCCGCTTATAACCAGCATCGTTGATGATGTCCCGAACAATACCGGCGCCATTGGCAATGGACAATCGACCAACGACACACAGCCGACGCTCAACGGTACCGCGGAAGCCAACAGCGCGGTAAGCATCTTCGATAATGGCGCGCTGGTCGCGACCGTGAACGCCAATGCCAGCGGCAACTGGAGCTGGACGCCAACCGCCGCGCTCGGCCAGGGAAGTCACGCCTATAGCGTTAGCGCCGCCGATGCGGCTGGCAACGTTAGCGCCGCTTCGCCATCGACAACGATTATCGTGGATACCATTGCGCCCGGCGCGCCCGGCAACCTGATCATCAATGCTACCGGTAATCGCGTGACGGGCACCGCGGAAGCAGGCAGTACAGTGACAATTACCTCTGAGACTGGTGTGGTACTGGGAACCGCCACCGCCGACGGTACAGGCAGCTTCACCGCCACACTCACGCCCGCGCAGACCAATGGTCAGCCGCTACTGGCATTTGCCCAGGATAAAGCAGGCAACACTGGCATTGCCGCCGGATTTACCGCGCCCGATACGCGCGTGCCGGAAGCACCGATCATCACCAACGTAGTGGATAATGTGGGTATTTATACCGGCGCTATCGCCAACGGTCAGGTCACTAATGACGCACAACCCACATTGAATGGTACCGCTCAGGCGGGCGCCACGGTGAGCATTTATAACAACGGGGCGCTGCTCGGCACCACCACGGCGAACGCCAGCGGAAACTGGAGCTTTACCCCGACAGGCAATTTGACCGAAGGCAGCCACGCCTTCACCGCCACCGCGACTAACGCCAACGGTACAGGCAGCGTCTCCACCGCCGCGACGGTGATTGTCGATACGCTGGCGCCCGGTACGCCGTCAGGTACGCTCAGCGCCGACGGCGGTTCACTTTCCGGGCTGGCAGAGGCAAACAGCACCGTAACCGTCACGCTGGCGGGCGGCGTGACGCTCACCACCACCGCCGGCAGCAACGGCGCATGGTCTCTCACCTTGCCGACAAAACAAATTGAAGGTCAACTCATTAACGTGACGGCCACTGACGCTGCGGGTAACGCCTCCGGCACGTTAGGCATTACCGCGCCGATTCTGCCGCTGGCGGCAAGGGATAACATCACCAGTCTTGATCTGACCTCTACCGCCGTCACCAGCACGCAAAACTATTCGGATTACGGCCTGCTGCTGGTTGGCGCGCTTGGCAATGTCGCCTCGGTTTTGGGTAACGATACCGCTCAGGTTGAGTTCACCATTGCTGAAGGTGGTACGGGCGACGTCACCATTGATGCCGCCGCAACGGGAATCGTGCTTTCGCTGCTCAGTACTCAGGAGATTGTGGTACAGCGCTACGACACCAGCCTCGGCGCCTGGACGACGATCGTCAACACCGCCGTTGGCGACTTCGCGAATTTGCTTACCCTGACCGGGAGCGGCGTTACTCTGAACCTGAGCGGCCTGGGCGAAGGCCAGTACCGGGTACTCACTTATAACACCAGTCTGCTCGCCACCGGGTCATATACCAGCCTGGATGTCGATGTACACCAGACCAGCGCAGGTATTATTAGCGGGCCAACCATCAGTACCGGCAACGTCATGGCTGATGATACCGCGCCGACGGGCACCACGGTCACCGCCATCACCAACGCCAACGGTGTCAGTACGCCGGTCGGCGCGGGCGGCGTGGATATCCAGGGGCAATACGGCACGCTGCACATTAATCAGGATGGCAGTTACACCTACACGCTGACTAAGCCCACGGCGGGATACGGACATAAAGAGAGCTTCACCTACACCATTACCCAGAATGGCGTCGGTAGCAGCGCCGCGCAACTGGTTATCAATCTGGGTCCCGCGCCTGTACCGGGCAGCGTGATAGCGACAGACAATAACGCCTCACTGGTCTTTGATACTCACGTTAGCTACGTCAACAACGGTCCCTCGACACAAAGCGGCGTCACGGTATTAAGCGTCGGACTTGGTAATGTACTGAACGCGAATCTGCTTGATGATATGACTAATCCGATCATATTTAACGTTGAAGAAGGCGCTACGCGAACCATGACGTTACAGGGAACCGTCGGCGGCGTCTCACTGGTTTCCACGTTCGATCTGTACGTTTATCGCTTCAACGATGCCATTCAGCAATATGAGCAGTTCCGGGTGCAAAAGGGCTGGATTAACACCCTGCTGTTAGCCGGACAGTCCCAGCCGCTGACCCTGACGTTGCCTGGCGGCGAATACCTGTTCGTGCTGAATACCGCCAGCGGCATTAGCGTCCTCACTGGCTATACGCTGGCGATTTCCCAGGACCACACCTATGCCGTTGACAGTATCACCGCCAACACCACCGGCAACGTACTGACCAATGATGTCGCCCCTACGGACGCCCTCCTCACTGAAGTAAACGGCGTGGCGATTGCGGCGACCGGCACGACGGAGGTAAACGGGCTGTATGGCTCGCTCATCATTGACGCAAGAGGCAACTATACCTACACGCTGAAGAACGGCGTCGGCGCCGACAGCATTAAAACGCCGGACAGCTTTATCTATACGGTCAAAGCGCCAAACGGCGATACCGATACGGCCTCGCTCAATATCACGCCAACCGCCAGGGCGCTGGATGCGATTAATGATGTCAGCGATACCCTTAGCGTCGCCACGCTTCAGGATACCTCTGCCTGGCTGGACTCCAGCGTCGGCAGCGCCAGTTGGGGGCTACTCGGCAAATCGGGCAGCGGGAGCGGCACCTTTGACGTTGCAACGGGCACCGTACTTAAAGGCGCGTCACTGGTCTTTGATGTCTCCACGCTCATTACGCTGGGCAATCTGAATATTAGCTGGGCCATTCAGGAGAACGGAACAGTCATACGCAACGGAACCGTTCCGGTGGCGAATATCACGCTGGGCAGCGCGACGGTGACCGTCAACCTGAGCGGCCTGGAGCTGGATGCCGGAACGTACACGCTTAACTTTACCGGCACCAATACCCTGGCCGGGGCGGCGACGATCACGCCACGCGTCATCGGCACCACCGTCGATCTGGATAATTTTGAAACGTCCGGAACGCATACCGTTCTCGGCAATATTTTTGACGGCAGCGATGCGGCGGGGGCGATGGATCAGCTTAATACGGTGAATACCCGCCTGAGCATTAGCGGGTATAACGGCAGCGCCGCCACGCTGGACGCCGCGGCGAATACCACCAGCGCCACGATTCAGGGACATTACGGCACATTGCAAATTAACCTCGATGGCGCTTACACCTACACCCTGAATAATGGCGTCGCGATGTCGTCCATCACCAGTAAAGAGGTCTTTACCTATCAACTGGATGACAAGATGGGTCATACGGATAGCGCCACATTGACCATTGATATGGCGCCGCAAATCGTCAGTACCAACCAAAACGATGTTCTCATCGGCTCCGCCTATGGCGATACGCTGATTTACCACCTGTTAAACGGCGCGGACGCGACCGGCGGCAATGGCGCCGATCGCTGGCAAAACTTCTCCACCGCGCAGGGCGACAAGATCGATATCCACGAACTGCTGACCGGCTGGGATCATCAGGCGGCGACGCTGGGTAACTTTGTTCAGGTTCATACCAGCGGCGCCAATACGGTGATATCCGTCGATCGCGACGGCGTCGGCAGCGCGTTTAAATCCACTGACCTTGTCACTCTGGAGAATGTGCAGCTCACGCTAAATGATCTTTTGCAAAACAACCACCTGATAACCGGCGGTTGATAAAAAAGCCCCGAACGCCACGACGTTCGGGGCAACAAGCGGTGATATTTAAAAGGGATAAACTATGGGAAGAGTCGCGCCTGTCGCCATCGTACTGGCATTTGCTTTGTTTCATCACCAGCCCCGGGGCGCAGAAGCGCCGCCAATTATTACATCCGAAGGATTAGCAACGGATCAGATGCTTCCTTCGCTGGATGGCTCCGTCGCTGAGTTGCCGCTCAGCGCCGCCGCGCCGGGCAACCTGACGCTCAATGACGCGGTTAATCGCGCCGTTAACTGGCATCCTTCTATTCGCGAAGCCGTCGGCAAACTGCTCGCACAGAATGAACAAATAGAGGTCGCCAAATCGAAATATTATCCGCAAGTCAGCGCTGGCGTGAACAATGGGTACAGCAATACCTACACCGATCACGGGTATAGCCCCTCGCTGGTGCTGTCGGTATCGCAAATGCTTTATGACTTCGGCAAAGTGGCAAGCCAGGTTCGCGCCGAAACCGCAGGCGCAGCACAGCAACAGGCCAATGTGTTGCTCAGTATTGATACCGTCGCGCACGAAACCGCCAACGCCATTGTACAAACGCAGAGCTGGCAGCAAATGGTAGAAGCGGCGGAAGAACAGCTCGTCGCGCTGGACAGCATCGGTAAACTTATCCGGCAGCGCAGCGATGAAGGCGCTACGTCGCTATCTGACGTAGTGCAAACCGAAGCCAGAATCGAATCCGCCCGCTCGCAACTGGCGCAGTATCAGGCCAATCTCGACAGTGCGAAAGCCTCACTGATGAGCTGGCTGGGCTGGAATTCGCTTAACGGCATCAATAATGACTTCCCGGCGAAACTCGCTCGCAGCTGTGAGACGGCGACGCCCGACGATCGACTGGTGCCCGCGGTACTGGCCGCCTGGGCACAGGCCAACGTTGCGCGGGCGAATCTGGACTATGCCAGCGCGCAAATGACGCCGACGATTTCGCTCGAACCTTCCGTACAACATTATCTTAATGATAAATATCCCAGTCATGAAGTGCTGGATAAAACCCAGTATTCCACCTGGGTGAAAGTTGAGATGCCGCTTTACCAGGGCGGAGGGCTGACTGCCCGACGCAACGCCGCCAGCCATGCGGTAGACGCGGCTCAGTCGACCATTCAGCGCACCCGGCTTGATGTCCGCCAGAAACTGATGGAGGCGCGCAGCCAGGCAATGAGTCTTGCCAGCGCGTTACAAATCCTTCGTCGGCAACAGCAGCTTAGCGAACGCACGCGCGAACTGTATCAGCAGCAATACCTTGACCTCGGTTCCCGCCCGCTGCTCGACGTGCTTAATGCGGAGCAGGAAGTTTACCAGGCGCGTTTTGCCGAACTGCAAACGGAAAGCCAGTTGCATCAGTTGCAACTGAACTGTCTGTATAACACCGGCGCGCTTCGTCAGGCGTTCGCGTTAAATCATCGCAGCATTCAATCCGTGGAGATCCAGCCATGACCCGCGCCGCCCCCGATGTAGAAGAGGTACTCAGTGAGCGCGCGCTAAGCCAATGGGCGCAGGCCATCAGCTATGTCGCCGGTCATTATCGCGTTGCCTGTTCTCCCGGTTCAATTCAGGCCAACGCCCCGTGGTTTAGGGGTAAAAGCAGAACGACCGCCTTAACGCAGCTCGCGCGGCAGGCGGGTTTATCCTTTCATGCGCCGGACATAGACAAAACGGCATTTAGTCAGTGGCGATTGCCGTTGGTTGTCGAGCTCCGGGACAGGCAGTTATTGGTCATCGAGCATGTTAATGGCGAAGATGCGGTAGACGTTTTTGTGATTGAAGAAGAGGGTCAGCGTAACCGCCTGACGCTCAGCGAGTTATTGCCGGAGATCCTCTATGTTGCCGCGCTACGCCCGCTATCGGCGCTCAAGGATAGCCGCGTCGATCGCTATATCTCCCGCTTTAAACCCGACTGGATGCGCGAGCTGGTTCTGCAGGATATTCGCCCTTATTTACCGGTAATGGTCGCCGCCTTTCTGATTAACGTGCTGTCGCTGGCCGGGATTGTGTTCTCTATGCAGGTTTACGATCGAGTGATCCCCGCTCAGTCATATCCTACCCTGTACGTGCTCTCCTTCGGCGTGCTGGTAGCGGTGCTGTTCGGTTTTCTCCTGCGTGAAGCGCGTACGCACATTATGGACGTGCTCGGTAAACGCGCCGATATGCGCATTTCCGATCGGGTATTCGGTCATGCGTTAAGGCTGCGCAACAGCGCTATCCCCCGTTCCACCGGCAGTTTTATCTCGCAGTTACGCGAACTGGAGCAGATCCGCGAGATGATTACCTCTTCAACGCTGGCGACCATTGTCGATCTGCCTTTCTTTTTCCTGTTTATGATAGTCCTAGCGATTATTGCCCCACCGCTGGCATGGATAGCGCCCGTGGCGGCTCTGCTGATGATCCTGCCGGGCGTCGCACTGCAAAAAAGACTGTCTGTCCTCGCCAACCAGGCCGCCCACGAAGCGACGCTACGCAATGCAGTCTTGGTCGAAAGCGTTCAGGGGCTGGAAGATATTAAACTGATGCAGGCGGAGAACCGCTTTCTTCAGCAGTGGAATAGCTATATCCGTATTACCGGCGAGTCGGGTCTACGCACCCGCAAACTCACGCAAGGGCTTATCAGTTGGGGGATGTCGGTACAAAGTCTGGTGTATGCCGCAGTGATTATGTTCGGCGCACCGATGATCATTGAAGGCAGTATGACTACCGGCGCCGTGGTCGCCGCGTCGATGCTCGGCTCGCGGATGATCGCGCCAATGGCTAACCTGTGCGGCGTGCTGGCGCGCTGGCAGCAGGTGAAAGCGGCGAAGATGGGTCTCGACAACATTATGCAACTGCCCACCGAAACACAGCATGACGATAGCCTGATACACCGCGACATCCTCCACGGGCATTACCTCTTTGAAAACGCTCAGTTTCGTTACCATAACGACGATCAACGCATACCGTTGCGCCTCGTGCGTCTGGAGATCATGCCAGGCGAGCGGATTGCGATACTGGGGCGTAACGGTGCGGGTAAATCCACACTTTTACAGGCGATGGCGGGTGGCCTGGAGATGATTCAGGGAGATGCCCGGCTTGATAATCTCAGCTTGTCGCACATCGATATGGCGGATTTACGCCGCAACATCGGCTTTCTTAGCCAGAACGCGCGGCTTTTCTTCGGCACCCTACGAGAGAACCTGACGCTCGGCGCGCCGCACGCCAACGATGAACAGATTTTTGACGCGCTCGAAGTCAGCGGCGGCGCCGTCTTCGTCAGGCGGCTGGCAAAAGGGTTGGATCATCCCATTATGGAGGGTGGTAACGGCCTGTCCGGCGGGCAGCGTCAGTCCCTGTTGCTGGCGAGAATGCTGCTGCGCTCCCCCAATATTGTGCTACTTGACGAACCCAGCGCCTCGCTGGACGAGCATACGGAGCGAGAGTTTATTCAGCGGTTACATCAGTGGCTTGGCAACCGTACCCTGGTCGTCGCGACGCACCGGGTACCAATACTGGAGCTGGTTGAGCGTGTCATTGTCCTGAAAGAAGGACAACTGGTGATGGATGCGCCAAAAGCGCAGGCGCTTAACGCGGATCGAATGCAAAGTCACCGTCGGGAGTGGAAAAATGAAAATCAATCAGCATGATGCCGCGATGGACGATTTCGATATTCAGCGTGAACGGGCGTTTTCCGGCGCGAGTCGTATTGTTCTGATCTGCTCACTGTTATTTCTCATTCTCGGCATCTGGGCGTGGTTTGGCCGGCTGGATGAGGTTTCCACCGGCAACGGGAAAGTGATCCCCAGTTCACGCGAACAGGTTCTGCAGTCGCTGGATGGCGGCATTCTGGCGCAGTTGACGGTGCGGGAAGGCGACAGAGTTCAGGCTAACCAGATTGTCGCCCGGCTTGATCCGACGCGTCTGGCGTCCAATGTTGGTGAAAGTGCGGCAAAATATCGCGCTTCACTCGCCTCCAGCGCACGGTTAACTGCGGAAGTCAGCGACTTACCTCTCGCCTTTCCCGCTGAGCTGAACGGCTGGCCGGATCTGATTGCCGCAGAGACGCGTCTCTATAAAAGCCGCCGCGCGCAGCTGGCCGATACCGAAGCCGAGCTACGGGATGCGCTGGCGTCGGTTAATAAAGAGCTGACCATTACCCAGCGGCTGGAGAAAAGCGGCGCGGCCAGTCATGTTGAAGTGCTACGCCTGCAACGACAAAAAAGCGATTTAGGCTTAAAAATTACCGATCTGCGCTCACAATATTATGTGCAGGCACGCGAAGCGTTATCGAAAGCGAACGCTGAGGTCGATATGCTCTCCGCCATTTTAAAAGGACGCGAGGATTCCGTCACCCGCCTTACCGTGCGTTCGCCGGTACGCGGCATTGTTAAAAATATCCAGGTCACGACGATTGGCGGCGTGATCCCGCCTAACGGCGAGATGATGGAGATAGTGCCGGTAGACGATCGTCTGCTGATTGAAACCCGCCTTTCGCCGCGTGATATCGCCTTTATTCATCCCGGCCAACGCGCATTGGTTAAAATTACTGCTTACGATTACGCCATTTACGGCGGGCTTGACGGCGTGGTGGAGACCATTTCACCGGACACCATTCAGGATAAAGTGAAACCGGAAATTTTCTACTATCGCGTGTTTATCCGCACCCACCAGGACTATCTACAAAATAAATCAGGACGCCGTTTTTCGATTGTTCCAGGCATGATCGCCACGGTGGATATCAAAACCGGTGAAAAAACCATTGTCGACTATTTAATCAAACCGTTTAATCGCGCGAAAGAAGCGCTGCGCGAGCGGTAAATCGTTGAAGATAAGAAGATACGGGGGCTGGTCACGCGTGTCACAAGTCTGTTATACTTACCTTACACATTGGGGCTGATTCTGGATTCGACGGGATTTGCGAAACCCAAGGTGCATGCCGAGGGGCGGTTGGCCTCGTAAAAAGCCGCAAAAAAATAGTCGCAAACGACGAAAACTACGCTTTAGCAGCTTAATAACCTGCTTAGAGCCCTCTCTCCCTAGCCTCCGCTCTTAGGACGGGGATCAAGAGAGGTCAAACCCAAAAGAGATCGCGCGGATGCCCTGCCTGGGGTTGAAGCGTTAAAACGAATCAGGCTAGTCTGGTAGTGGCGTGTCCGTCCGCAGGTGCCAGGCGAATGTAAAGACTGACTAAGCATGTAGTACCGAGGATGTAGGAATTTCGGACGCGGGTTCAACTCCCGCCAGCTCCACCAAATAAAACAAGGGGTTACGTGAAAACGTAGCCCCTTTTTCTTTGGTAGTGGCGGCAAAATGGCGACAGCGTGTCGGACTGGCGGCAACAAAAAACCCGCCATTAAAGCGGGTTCTGTTCAGAAACTCATGTGGCCTTGACCACCTTTTCCCGGATGTGGTGGCGCAGAAGAAATTAGATTCGGTTTTATAATGTGCCGTACAAACGTTTCATGAGTAACGAACGTACAGCCACAATTTATATTTTGGCACTGGTTGTAACGTTCTTTTGTCGTAGCTGATACCTGAAAGCTGCTTCTGGTATGTGCTGCATGACCGCACTCTGGACAGTTCATCATTGCTGTTATCCCACCACTTTTGCCGTAATCGCAATAATGATACATCATCATTCAATGTTGAGAACCAATTATTCAATTTCAAGATCATCAATCTTTACTTCAAGCTCCATGCTGGTCGTAAATCCATTATCCGGGCTGACAGAATGCGTCAGGGTGGTAATGGTCCATTCTGCATCATCAATAGGCTGCTTAAATCCCGTCACCTTCACCGGCATTTCCGTATAGAGATCAGCCCGCCCCTCAGCGAGCTGCAGGGAAAATGAAGCAACCCCGCGCTGCAGACGTTCCCACTGCATTTTTGCTGCGCGCTCTGCATTGCTCCGGTTGGCGTAGGTACGATTAAGAACCAACACGTTTTCATCCGTTCCCACCAGATAATCTCCCTGTTTTGCTTCCGGCTCTTTGGGTGTGGTGGCTTTCTTTCGACGACGCTTAACACGGGTTGTCTCTTTTTTCCTGGGTTCACGCGTATGCAACCAGCTGGCAATAACACCGGTATAGGCACCACGATCAGCAAGGGTGAACCGATGACCGTCACCGGCTTTGCGCGTGATGATGATAACCGGCAACTGCTTGCCGCTTGCCGTTCTTCCCTGTCCCTGCCGGATAAACAGCAGATTCCCGTCTTTAACGGAAGCAATCGCCCCATACTGTCTCGCCAGTTTCATCAGAAAACTTGCATCGCTTTCATTGGTCTGGTCCAGATGATCCAGCGCCTTATCCGTCAGGTCTTTACCCAGCGCCACTTTGAGGTTATGCCGGGCGGCGATTTCCTTTACCACCTCCCCCACCGTTGTCTGATGCCATGATTTTTCGCGCCGTGTATTGAGGGTTTCACGGAAATCTGCGCTACGCGCCCTGATGGTCAGCCGGTCAGGGGCTCCGCTGTGTTCAATTTCATCTACGGTAAAAGCCCCTTTAGGGAAAAGCGGCTGGCCTTTCCAGCCCAGCGCCAGATGAATAACAGCACCACGGCGCGGCAGAACGATCTGCCCGTCGGCGTCGTCCAGCTCCAGATCAAGCTGGTCCGCTTCAAAGCCCCGGTTATCCGTCAGTGTCAGACTCATCAGGCGCGCGTCCATCACCGTCGTCACGTCTTTGCCTTCGATGGTGATACTGAAAGCCGGGCTTTTGCTGTTCAGATTCAGAAGATCAGAATTAACGTTCACTGCAGCAATCCTCCTACCGTGTTCTTAATCCCCCCAATCGTAGAGGCAGCAGAGTCCTGCAGGTTGCTGAGCTGGTCACTCAGGCTCCCGAACATGTCAGACAGCGATTCATCAACCCGTTTGAGGGTGATCGTAAACTCAATGCGCCTGGGCATTCCGCTTGCAAAAAACTCCGTCTTTGTCTGGCTCAGACTTTCAATAACAAACATGCCGTAAATGGTTCCGCTGCCTTCAATCAAAGGCCACGCTTTGCCCTGCTCTGCCATCAACTCCAGCGCCAGCAATGACAGCCTGCCTCCGGTCACTTCCGGCAGCAGAACCCCGGACAGTGTCAGTGAATCATTATCCGGGCCAAGAAACTGCGTTGACGGGCGGCGGTTCACCCGGCTGTTGGCGGCGTGTCGCCAGCTGCGCTGATACTGCAGTTCCTGATAAGGGAAAGTGCGCAGCATAAATACATATAAACCCAGTACCATCATCATGATTCATACCCCCCCTGATCGCTGAAATTGCTGCGTGCTTTTGCCCTGGCCCGGCGCTCCCGTTCGTCAAGCTGGCGTGCCACTTCACGGGCAATATCCTGCGCGTTCTGCCCAGGCTGAGCGACAATATGAATGGGCGCATTTATCTCATAACGAATAACCGGCGGCGGGCTATCTGTCTTAGCAAGCGGGGGCTGGTATGCCCTCGCAGGCAAACTGAACGGATGAAGCGGAGCCGCTTCTGCAGGTGTCGCAGCTACCCCCATCACGCCAGCAACGACAGAGGCCAGCGCAGCAGTACGCCGCCTGCTGGTAACATTTGCCGGTCCGTTCACAATTTCAGGGCCATTTTCTCCGACAATGCCAAACTGCCCGCGTGGAATGATCCCGCCCGTGTCGTACATCCCCGCGTAAGCCGGGAACCCGCCTGGCGGCAGCACCACTTTGCCGTCACTGTTCACTGTGGCGGACTGCTGCTGCGTAACCTGCGCAGGTAGTTTCGCCTTTGCCGCCTCCTTACTGACAATACCGAGCTTTTCCAGCAGCCATGACACACCGGATTTAAGTGACTCAAGTGGGTGCATCACCCTATTCAGACCTTCCGCCAGCGCCTCACCAAACCGACGCCCCATTGCAGCTGCGCTGTTCAGTTCTTCGGCAGTGGATTTAACCGGGGTGAGTAAATCATTGAACCAGCCCCACAAGGCCTGCACCCTGTCACCAATCCACTGAAACACGGGTCTGAGCGGCTCAAAGGCGGCGCTGATGGGCGCAGCAGCGGCTTTGAACCCTTCCACCACGCCCCCCAGAAATGCACTGATGGGCTGCCAGTATTTCCAGATAACCAGCGCCACGCCTGCCAGTGCAGCCACAACCAGCCCTACAGGACTGAGCAGTGCACCCAGCAGGCTACCAACAGCAAATAATGCCACGCGCAGCAAAGCCAGCGGACCAGAGATCAACAAACGCAGCACGCTACCTGTACGTGTGGCAGCGGCGGCTGCAGAAGGTAACGCTTTAACTGACAGCATGGACAGGCCAAACCGGATAACCGCCAGCGGTCCCAGCACAGCAGCCACCGCCACTGCCAGCGCCCCCACCCCAACAGTAATGGCTGCCGTAGCTGCCGCCACTTTCATCAGCGTGCCAGCCAGCACGGGATTCTGCTCAACCCAGCGACGCAACGCCCCGGTCACGCGCTTAACCATGCCCATAATATCCATCAGCGGCTGGCGCAACGTTTCCCCCAGGCTGCTGAAAGCGTTCTGCGCGCCCGTCTTAACCAGCAACCACTGCGCAGACAATGAATCCTTGTTAATGTCGGATTCTTTCTGCATGGAGCCATTAGCACCACTACCTGATGTGAGTTTCAGCTGGCGCTGCAGCTCCGGCAGGTTGTTAGCCAACTTTGCCGCATCATCGCCAAACTCTTTGCCAAAAATCATTGTCATGGCTGACAGGCGTTTATCCTGCGGCAGATGGTTGACCTTCTCCAGAACCCGCTGAATTGTGCCCATGGCATCGGTGGTCATCTGCTTTTCAATCTCCGCCGGATTGAGTTGCAACAGACTCATGCCTTCAAAAAATCGTTTACTTTGCATGGTGGCAATGGACAGTTCACGCACCATGGCATTAGAGGCGCTGGCGGCGATTTCCGGGGCAGCCCCAAGAGAAAGGAATGTTGAACCCAGCGCCGCGGCCTTTCGGAAGTCAAGGCGGTCAGCCACGCCCCCCATACGCTGCAGGACGTTGATAATGTCCCCACCCTTTGACATGGCGTTATCGTCCAGGTAGTTCAGCGCATCGCCCAGTTGTTCAATATTGCGCGTCGGAACTTTATAGAGCTGCGCGATTTTCCCCAGCCCTTCTGCCAGTTCATCTGCGGGCAACTCAAAGGCCGTTGCCGCTTTTGCCGCCGTGGATGCAAAAGCCAGCAGGTCACGTTTCTGCTCTTCGTAAGGATCGTCCTGATTGGTCACCCCCATGCGAGCACCACCTTCAACCAGCGCGGCATAGTCTATAGCGCCGTTCTCCATCGGCAGCTGTTCGCTGGCGGCCTTGATGGCATCCTGCATGTCATAAAACTGTTTTGTGCGGTTGCCATTATCGTCCCGCAGCCCGTTTACCTGCTTTGCCACGCCTTTCATGGCATCTTCCATGCTGGCGTAGCTCTTAACTGCCGCCACAACAGGTGCGCCCATTGCCACCCCCGCAGCCGTAGTGGTAGCCCCTGCCCCGGCGATGCGATCCCGCACCTCAAGACGGCGTGAATACTGATCGCGGACGGCGTTCATTCGCGCCTGCTGTTCGCCCAGGCGTTTAAGGGATTTCTGCTGCCGGTCCAGGGCCTGCCGGGTTTCGTCGGCATTCTGCCGCAGTTCCCGCTGCGCACTACTGAGCTTTTTCGTGTCCAGTCCGGCTTCATTGAGCGCAAGACGCTGGCGCTGCACTGACTGACGTAGACCGTTATATTTGCTCTGTAACTCCGTAACGCGGTTCTTTGCCTGCTCAAGCAGCCGTGCCTGCGCCGCCGTCGGGCGGTTGGTGGCAGAGAATTGCGTGGCAAGTTTCGCAGCTTCTTCGCGTGCGGCTTTCAGGCTGTTACCTGTGACTGCCAGCTGCGCGCTGGCCTTGCGGAAACCGTCAATGCGGCCCGCCTGAGCATCTAATTCTTTTAAACGGGCGCGGCTTTGCTGAATGGCTGCAGCCAGCTCTTTTGAGCTGGCCTGCGCGGATCGAAATGGGCGGGTGAGCTTGTCAACCGCATTAAGAATCACCTGCAGACGCAGGTTATTGTCACTCATCGCTGGCCCCGCTTCGCTGAATTGCCTTATACCGCCACGCCAGCACCTCAGTCAGCGGCATAACGTCAGTGATGGATGGCGACCAGTGAAAGATGGTGGCGATATCCGCCACAAGATCATCAATCGTCAGGCTGTCGGTAAACCGGCAAGCACCGACTTCTTCAACAAAAAAGTCACCACCTCTACCGACAGCGCGGTGAGATCTGCGGGGTCCAGCTCTGCCATTTCCTGCGCGGTCAGCGTCGGGGTGGAGATTCGTGGAATCACAGTCATCATTGCGCCCACGTCCATATCCATAATGGCCTGCAGACGGGTGCCACGCAGTGCGCCGGACTGAGGCTTGCGCAGCACAATTTCGGTAATTTCAGCTTTACCGCGCATGATGGGAGTATCCAGTTTTACGGTCTTTTCAGTCAGCTTGTCGCTCATGTTCGTATCCTGTTAATGAAATACTGGCGCGGCTGCCCGCGCCGTTAAGGTTAATCAGAGGCCGAGGGCATTACGGTGTTCTTCCATCAGGTCCACGCCGCCAACGATTTCTACCATGTTGACCAGATCGACCTCATAGAGCACCTCACCATTAATGGTCAGCTTCGCGTAGCTGTTGGTACTGCTGACTTTGGTGCTGCTGCTCTCGCCGGTTTTCCACTCGCCGGAATCCACTTCTTTATGGCGCCCGCGCACAACCAGCTCAACGGTCTGCACTTCGCCGGTATCGTCACGCTGAATGGAACCGGTGAAACGCAACTGGATGCCGTCAACGGTTGCCTTGCCCATCTGCTTGAATAACAGCAGCTCGGTACCGCCGATTGAAAATTCCGTGTCCAGTGCACCGTCATCCAGCCCCATGTCCACATCCACTGCGCCCGGCATACCGCCGCCGCGATACTTCTCAAACTTGCGGGTAAATTTCGGCAGGGTCAGAGACTCAACGATCCCCTGCCAGTTGTTCCCGTCGTTGAACAGGTTCAGGTGTTTTAACTTGCGTGGTAAAGCCATGATTCCCCCTTATGTAGCGACACGGCTGGCAAAATCGACCAGGTAACGATCGGTGATGCGCTGGCGCAGCATCAGGTTTTCAAGTGGAGGCACCGGCGTGTAGTCATAATCGATGGTCAGTTTCCCGTCTTTAAGGGTGTCTTTATCGTTAACAGACTCATCCAGCCAGCAGTCACCACCAATCAGGTATCCCTGGTTGACCAGACTGCGCATCTTGGCGCGTAGTCCTTCAATAATGTCGCGGGCCAGCGACGGATTAAGCACGCCATCTACCGCCCACATGTGCGCCTCCGCCATAGTGTCAGCCAGCACCTGCGCCGTGCGGGTGTAGTTCTCAAAGGCAAACAGCGGATCGTCACTGAGACAACGGGAACCCCAGAAGCGGAAGCCGTCTTGGCGGATCAATGTGGTGACGTCATTTTTGTTCAGCAGTCCCGCATCGGTTGCCGGGTCCTGCAGATCCCAGAACACATCAGCGGAAATGCCGGTGACACCGTTCACACCCACATTGGACAGGGTTTTATGCCAGCCGATCTGCTCGTCGATTTTGGCACGCAGGCCGAGCGCACGGGCGGAGGCGTAAGCCGTCGCGTCTGCTTTCAGCACGGTGTCAAAGTTGATGAAGTCAGGCCAGATCAGCATTCCCTCGCGCTGACTGAAATTCTCGCGATAGGCAATAGCTTCCTCCACCGTTTTGCAGCCATTAGCAGCAAGGTAGGCAAACCCGCGCAAGCTTTGCGCCACGCCCAGCAGTTCAGTAGCAACGGCCTGAGTGTCATGTCCCGGCACCCCAAGAATGCGTGGCTTGATACCGAGCTGCGACTGCGCCGACAGTAGCGCTTTCATGCCCGTTTTCTTACCGTCGGAAGTTACGCCGCCGATAATATTGGAGGTGGTTTCCGCTTCGGTTTCGCCCTGCGCCACACGCACAACGACAGTCACGGGTTTTGCCTGATCTGCAATCGCGTCCAGCGAGCGGGCCAGCGTGCCGGACTCCCCCGCTTTACCGCTGGCGGTAAGCACATCAGTCAGCAGGACCGGCTTATTGAGGGGAAACACGGACGCATCAGCATCATCGCCGGTGCAGACCATGCCCACGATGGCAGTGCTCACCGTGGTAATAGGTCGGGTGCCCTCGTTGATTTCAACAACGCGCACCCCGTGGTGGTAATCCTGAGCCATAAGGCAGTCTCTCCGGTTGACAGGGATACCTTATGTTCTGGTTGCCAGGCGTGCGGCGCACGTATTTCACGATGTGTCAGTGCTGGTACAATATCGCCACTTTCAACGCGACTGATTTACAGGGAATTTCTTGTAAAGAGTGGAAATGCTAACATCAAAAAGTAATCCAACACGATGACGAGTTTCACCGGCGGCAAGCAACCTTCCGGCCTGCTCCCATTGCCCCGGAGTGAGCTTTGGACGCCTGCCACCGATTCGCCCTTGCGCCCTCGCTGCGGCAAGTCCGGCGCGGAAGTGGACGCTGCAGACTGCCCTGATGGTTGCCATGGTGATGGCTCCTGGTGATACAGGGATGGTAAGATTTTACCCGTTTCGGTGGATTGTCAGGCTAAGGCCGAAACCACCCGACAGAAATTACTTAACAATGCAGGTAATGCTATTAAGGACTGGCGCACAGAATTAACGTTGGGAATTATCAGTGATGAAAATAAAGCAGCTTTAATTCTGTGGATGAATTATATCAATATTCTTAAATCGCTGGACTTAACTGGCGTTTCAGACGATGCCACTTTCACAGCAATCAGGTGGCCTTCATTACCACGGGAGTGATTTACTGGCTATCAATATTCCTGCTCATCAGTTTCTTAGGCCATCTACACACATTTATTTTGGTACGAGTTAAAATATTGCAAAAAAAATATCAAAGCTTATTATTTTTTTCTTTAGGTAAATTTTCGCTCAATAAACTTAATTGTTTATTCAATGATGATACAGCGTGAACTATGCTGGAAATGAAGGAAGTCAACAGTATGGATAATCTGAATATTCACGGGTGACATTATGAGACATCGTATATTTTTCCCATTGCTTCTGGTGTTGTCGGCTACAGCCTTTTCGGCATCGGCGATGGCTGCCAGTGATTCAAAACCCCCACCAGATAATACAAAACACTCCTCCAGTGGCTGGCCGCCAACGCCTGCCCCATATATTCGCCCACCATGGTGTGACAAATGGCCACCAGATATTCTTAAGCCACCGGAGTGGTGCCAGATTTGTGGTTGTTAATTTTTTACAGAAAACTATAACAACCATATCAGGACTGATGGTATATCTGGTCATTAAGTTTCATCAGTTCCTGATGAACTTAATATTACTTCAGGCTGACGTATTTTATTAACGTCAGCCTGTCTTTTCACAACGTCATATTACTGGCTTGCAGGCACATCAGGCCAGTCAGGATTCGTGGTATCCACCCGGTTTACCAACACCCTGTATTTTTTCCACTCGTCGAGCTGCACTTTCTCATCATCTGTTGCGATTTCAAGATCAACAGCATCCTGTAATGGCGCGATTTTCTCCGCTGCTGTTTGCAAAAGACGGCTTTTGATCCCTTCAGCTTCACGAAGTCTGGCCGCTGTTTCAGCCACTTCGTCTTTTACCCACGCCTTACCATTCCATTTCTGATATTTACCATCAGGTGAAACTGATGTGACGTTGTCAGGTAGCGGACCGGGAGAGGAGATATAAACCTGATTGCCGGTTGTTGTGTCGTAAACCGTCTCGCCACGGTGGTCCTCATGCAGACTCCACATTTCGGTTTCAGCGTCAAATACAGCAATATGACTGGCGGGAATATCAGGGGGGGCAATATCCGTACAGTTTGCCGGTAATCCCGTGTGTGGCGGTATATACGCATCACCTGCCCCAATAAATTCATTCGTATCTGAACGCAGGTTATAAATCGTAATTGTCCGCGCTTTGCTGCTCATTTTAAAAGTCATTATGCAAGCCTCACTATGTAATTAAATGCAATGTTTTTAACCGTTGTTTCCTCATTACCGTCTGCGTCCACAATAACGACGTGGCCGTGTGGGCCGATATATACAGTGTGGTCATGCGGACCAATCCATGTGGTATGTGCGTGATCGCCATTCCAGCTTGTTAACTGGTCATTGCCATCATGCTGGACGCGAATTTTTCCACCGATTGAATCACCACCGTATGTGCCGCCCGCCGAATGGTTATGACCGCCTGTTGTATTAGAGCTCTTCGTTCCGTAATCAAATGACGACGTACCTTTCGTTCCCAGATCGGTATCCAGTGCCCGCGCGCCGTGGCTGTGCGATTTGTTGCCGTCCATTTCTTGCGACAGTACAGCACGTCCACTGATGGGCTTACCCTTTATTGTCCAGCCTCGCATGTCAGGGATAACGCCAGACGGATACGCTATAGCCAGTAACGGGTAAGCAGATTTATCAAACGTCTGCCCCTGCATCAGGGCGTAACCAGCATGGATGGTGTCAGACGGCCACGCAATAGCCGCGCCGACAGGATTCAAATCTGGGGGTACTGGAGGTGGATTCAGGGAGGTATAGAGCATCGCCCATTCTGACCACTCAGCGTCAGGGGTATCTCGGTGGCTACGGATATATGCAGGCGCAGGAGCACCATTAACCCCACTCCATCCGATTAATATCTCTCCATCACCGGTTCCGGTCAGACGCAAAATATTCCCGTATTCCGTTGGATAGCCGTTGTTGTAAACCTCGCCCATTATCAGGCCGCCATCACTGCCCCTCGTTGTGCCAGTCAGTGCGGGAAGCGTGCCGCGTGATACCAGTCTGTTCGCTGCAACAGCCGTACCGTTGGCAGGAAGCGCTCCGATATTTTGTACAAACAGCGGCGTATTCTGGATATCCGCGCCGTTCTGGTTTTTTTGCATGGCGCCAGTGGCCAGATTTATCGTTTCGCCTAAACCAAGATATGCGAGAAGGCCGGCGACATCTTTTCCGCTTAAATTCGTCAGTGTATTGTCCAGCGGTTGCTTTCCAGCCAGAGCGTTTATCATCGTCGTGGCAAAGTTCGGGTCATTCCCCAGAGCCGCTGCCAGCTCGTTCAGCGTATCCAGTGCTGCAGGCGCAGAATCCACTATTGCCGCGATAGACGATGCCACAAATTCCGTGTTTGCAATCTGTTTAGTGCTGTTACCCGCCGCTGGCGTCGGTACCTTTGGAATCCCTGTGAGTGTCGGGCTGTCCTTCTGCGCATACTGTGAATGCGGGTCCGGCGCAGCAAGATGCCTTGCCATCAGGTCGTCTACATATACCTTCAGCTCCAGCGCCTTATCATCTACATATTTACGGGTTGCCAGCACTACTGCAGGGTCAATTTTCAGGGTGATGTTATCGGTGCTACTGGTAATCAGTACCATGCGCACGGTCTGCGTACGTCCGCTCCCTTCTGTCAGTTGCGGCTTGTAGCTCTCAGGGCAGTTACCCACGGCGATCAGTGCGCCGGTTTCATCAAACAGGCCGACCTCACGAATCCACCATCCCCCCTCAGTTTCCGGGATCACTTGCTCAGCAATAATCTGGCTGCTGTTCTGCGGGTCGATATACAGCATATTCAGCGCTGCTCGACGCTTCTCAGCAACTAACGCGGTCTGTTGCGCGCTGGGTGTGGGCAGCACACCGCCACCGTCGCCCACCGCCATATGGGTAATTTTCAGCGGGACACCGAGCGCGGCGGCGCTTGCCAGTTTCGCCGCGCCGATCTCCGTCAGCAGGGTATAAAATTTTGCGCTCATGGATTCACTCTCATTGTGTCAATAACATGGACTGCCCCGCCTTCATGTGCGGTGCCGCCGGAAACAATCGTTTCATTGATATACGGATACACCGTGATTTCTTCGCCAAGGTAGCTGGCTGCGCCAACCCAGTAAGGGCCGCTGGTCTGCATATTAATAGACATACCTGTCATGTGGCGGCTGCATGGTTTGGCATCGCTTATCAGGCGCTCCAGCTCCAGATAGGTGTCTTCGGTGATACCATGATCCTGTACGCCAATATCCAGACGGAACGTCCCCGGCGTTTCGCCGGTCTGCCACCACTCAATGATGCGGATCAGGAAGCCGAACGGCTCCACCACGCGCCGCACGGCGCTGGTTGTCCCCTTGTGCTGATGGATATAAAAAGCGTCCTGCACAACGCGGCGCTTGACGCTTTCTGTCCAGCTCTCATCCCAGCGGTCAACAGAAAACGCCCAGGCCAGATAAGGCAGGAATCTGATCGGGCAGGTTGCCGGGTTCCACAAATCACGCAGCGATACCTGCAGATCGGAAATCCCGCTGCAGGTCTGCGCCAGTCGGCGCTCAAGCGGCGACGAACCCGGCGGCAACAGACTATTCATCCGTGCCCCCGTTGGTAACGCTCCATTCAGTACAGGATGCCGCCTGCGTCTTATCCAGCACCACATCCTCCAGAGGGGACGTCAGCTCCACACGCTGGACGCCCTCCACGTGCAACGCGGCATAAATGGCGCTGCGGCGGATATCACGTCCCAGCCTCGTCTGACTGGCGATGTACTTCTGCAGGCTGGCTTTTGCCGCCGCCATAACAGGCTCCGCTTCCGGCCCCGGATAAAGAAAAATGGTAGCCTCCACCCGGTACGGTATGATCTCCGCACTACGAACCATCAGACGGTCAGCCACCGGGCGTACACTCTCACTGTTCAGGGCTTTTTCAACCACATCCAGCAGGTCTTTTACTGCTGTACCGTCACCCTCCCGGCTCAGTACGGTAAGTACCACCTCTGCAGGGGCCGGACTGGTTGCGCTGGCATCTGCCACACGTCCGTCCGCACTTCTGGCGTGAAATTCATAGGCTCCCGTAGGGCCAGCAACGGACAGTCCCTCAAATGCTGCAGGGATGCGCTGGCGCAGCGCCTCATCATCTTCCATCACTGCGGCGACCGGCGGTACTGCATCATTATCAGCAGGCACTACCGTCAGGCGTTTCACGTTGCAGTTGGCTGCCAGCTGCTCAAGATCATTTCCTATCGAATAGGCCACCATCACCGCCCGCGCAGCCTCGTTAATACGCTGGCGCAGCAGGATTTCGCGGTATGTGCTTTCCTGCAGCAGCTTGGTGACGGGTTCAGATTCCAGCGCCAGCGTGCGCCGCACCGCGTCCTGTTCATCCACAGGATAAAGAGCCACAAAAGCGGCCTTGCGCCCAGCCAGCAGCGTCTCAAAATCCGGCACGTCCACTATCTGCGGCGGCGGTAACCGGGAAAGGTCAATGACTGCCATTGTCTGCTCCTGTAGTTACCGAAAGTGAAACCGGCGCGCCGTTGTTGCGCTGCCCGGTAAGCTCAACCACCATAGAGCCGTCAAAATTGCCGTTGATGATGATGGAGTCCAGCGTAAGGCGCGGCTCCCAGCGGTTCAGCGCCACATAGACTGCAGACATAATCTGCAGGCGCAGTGCCGGGTTCTGCGGCTGGTCAATCAGGGCTGACAGTAGGGAGCCATATTCCCGGCGGGCAAGACGACTGCCCTGCGGCGTCAGCAGAATATCCCGCACCGACTGGCGCAGATGGTCGGTATCTGCAATGACCTGCCCGTCATTCCTGCTCATACCGATATACAACGTCATACCGGACCTCCCGATGTATCCCCGCCTGACTTAACGCCAGTGTGACCGTGTTTATCCATCACGACCCCGTTAGAACTCATTGCGCCGCCGCCCTGGGTGACGCCGCCGTTGATCACCACCTCGCTGTTAATGCGTGTTGTGTCAGCCTCCACCACAAACTCACCGGTTTTGAGGGTGATATTGTCCGCCGCCTCGATCACCATGGATTTGATACCCCGAACATGCCACCGCCCGGTGGCGGGTTCGTACTCAAACCAGCCCCCGTCCGGGTACTCCGTCACGCAGCCGTCCACGGAATCCGACGGCGGCGGAAACTGATTGGAGTAGATGGCAGGCAGCACAAAAGCGGTTTCCAGATTGCCGCCCATGCTCAGCACCACCACCTGCTCATCCGGCGACGGGCACCACCATGTACGGGCACCACCGGCACGCAGCGTCAGCCAGTTAATCCAGTTAGTTTCAAGCTCGCCCACTTTCACCCGGCACAGCCATTTCTTCCGATCCACTTCGGTCACAGTGCCGGTGCGGATCAGATTGGTGATAAGGCGCATAATTTCGGTCAGTTGTGCATTCATAACGAAAGGTTGCCATCAGTGGGAAAAGGTAGGCAGTTCTGGCGCTTGTACCAGCGATGAAACAAATATCACCCCGCCAGCCAGCGCAACAGAGTGTCACGGGTAACGGTTTCCACCTCATCATTCACGCCCAGCAGGCGGCGCTCTGCGTATCGAATCTCCGGGCCTTTGCGGCTGACGCGATCACGCAGGCCGTAATGGTGAACACGGGCAATGCGCTGCACCTTGCCATCAAATTGCACGCTGGCGGAGTCCGCACTGGCGGCGGTTTTCAGGTATTTTGTGGTGCGAAGCTTTGCAAACATCTGGCGTTTGATACGTCCCTTCTTGCTACGGGCTGTCACCCTGCGCGGCTCATAGCCGCTGCCGTCAGGATTACGCTGCAGCCTGATGTTCTGCTGCTGCGTCCGGCGCAGCTGTTGCGCCAGTTGCCGCAACATACGGTTGCGTGCGGCAGGCTCCAGATTCGCCAGCAACGCCGTCAGCCAGTCATCCACCTTCTGCAGCTCATCCACGTTTCACCGTCCACATTTCTTCGGGTTCGTCCGGCTCCGGCACCGCTTCAACGCTCGATACGCTGCCGTCAGTGCTGACCAGCACACGCTCAGTCAGTTGCAGGTTCATGCTGATATCGCACACATCGTTTCGCAGAATATCCACTTCAAAGGTGAACAGTTTTTCGCGCAGATCCGGGTTGTTGATGGCGTCCGGCTGGCTGGTACTGAGCCACAGCAGGACTGGGGCCATCAGCAGATTCTGGTCGCCGCTGAAATCCTCGATCACCACGTTCAGGGTGTAGCGGTATTCCCATGACATGGAACTGGCTCCTGTTGCCACCAGTGAGCCGTTATCAACGAAAAGGTGCAGCTTGTCCGGGTTGTCCCGGACATAGGCAACCGCTTTATTCAGGGCGCTGCGTAAGGACTGCGGTTTGTTCACTGTCTCGCTCCTGACACGCAATAATTGTGTCCACTTTGTCAGCACAGACCGCCCAGGCGGCCTCGGTTTCATCCAGCACCGCATTCAGATCGCCGTTACTGCTCGGCGCTGACCTTTCCAGGCGGCACTGCGTCACTCTGGGACAGCCACTCACGGTAAGCTGCACCTCCGGCGAGGGCCGGACGCTCCCGCAGCCGGATAATGTCAGCAGGCAAAGGAGTGTCAGCCCAGCGGCGCAAATCCTCGTTTTCACGTTTCAGTTCCTCGATCCGGCGCTGACGGCTTCGCAGCAGTGCGGTGGTCTGTTCCGCTGCCGCATAAAGCCGCGTCTGCTCCCGGCTGTTGGTTTCGGTCAGAATGGACAGGCCGATCAGCTGGCTGTTTTTCTTCGTCAGCTCCTGCGTTTTGCTTTTCAGCACCGCGCCCTGCGTCTCGATGGTGTGGCTGGCATTGTTAAGCCGCCACGACTGCCAGCCCAGCGCCGCAAGTACCAGCGCCAGAACCACTGCCAGTAAACGATTCATTCCCGCAGTGCCTTTAGCTCATCTTTTATTGCTAAGCTCATGGCTACTGTAAAAACACACACCATCCCCGTGAGCTTCCATCCGGCAAGCAACATGACAAAGGCAAGAGCGAGACGCTGATACCAGGTGAGAGGTACTTTATCCATTAGCCCCAGCACCCTGCTGAGCAACTGACGGACGCGTAGCCGATCACTCCCCGTCAGGGTGCAGGAGTACAAACCAGCAAAACAAACCAGTGAAAAAGCGGCATACTCAAACCACATAACCAGCGCCAGCGGGAAAAGCGCATGAGATGCCGGGAAATTCACATCAACCATCACAAGGAGCGCCAGAACCGAGAGCGGCAGCCAGTAACTTTTTAACCATTTCATTTCGCTATACTCCTTTTAAGCACCAGGCCATTTCCCGCGCGCGGCGGTTGTCCAGCCCCTGATTAAACACACCTTTGACATATACCCAGCGCGGCAGCTGATGGCAGGCATCCGCCCAGCGCCGCTGGTTCAGCAACTTAACCAGCGTGGAGCTGCAGGCGTTGCCGGTGCCCACGTTGAAAGCAAACGACACCACCGCGTCATAGACCTTTTGCGGCACCGGCTGCACCACACATTTATCCAGTGCCCGCTCCACGCGCAGCACGTTGGTGATAAGTCCCTGCGCCGCCTGCCGTTCCGTGATGGTTTTTCCAGGCACCACACCGGACGTATTGCCGATCCCGTCAGTCCAGACGCCCGCGCTGCACTGATAAGGCTGCAGGCGGCATCCCTCGTAATCGGCGATCAGTTTCAGCCCCTCAACGGAGGTATGAAGCGACTGAAATCCGGGCAGAGTGGCGGCGATAGCCAGCACCGCCCCGACAAGGCAGCGCTTAACGATTGAAGGATTCATATTCCCCCCGCGAAATCTTGCCGCCACGTAACAATTTGAAAGACTGGTGTTTGTAGTACCAGTTGATAGCCAGCATCAGCACACCAATCAGTACGCCGCCAACCGTTGACGCATCCTTGAGCGACAGATCGCCCAGCCATGCCAGCAGCACGGCAATGCAGTAAGTGATAAAGGCGCTGATTCGTTCAAGCGTCATAATTCAGTCCCATAGCTGGACGGTCTGCGCCGTGGTTGACGCCGTAATGTCCGGCAGCTCCACCTGCAGCCCGTGCGGTAAAAATGGGCCGTACTCAGCCAGCCCCGGATTTGCCTGCAGAACCTGCTCAGTGACGCCCTGCGTGCGCCCGTAATGACGCCAGCAAAGCGCGTCCACCGTGTCATACTGATGCGCACGCACTTTCATCAGATAAGCTCCACCGTACAGTGCGGCGCATCCTGCACCCGGCTGATAGCCCAGCGGGCATCACGCCACAGATCGCCGCTGGCCTCCGCCATCTCCTCCCCTCGCTTCACGCCTGACGCCGTGGCGTCATAGTCCTGATAACGCTCATTAAGCACAGCGCGCGCCCAGCAAAAAACAGCGTTGTGGTAGTGCCGGATACGCTCGCTTTTGCCGTCCAGCATATCCGCCGGAACCTCAGCCAGTGCCCGGTAGCCCAGCAACTGCTGGCGGTTGCGGAAGTCGTACAGCTCAGCGTTAACCTCAGAAATAGCCGTCAGCACAACCTGCTTTAAACGCGGCTGCGTCACCGTGCCGTCAGTTCGCATCACACTGCGAAATTCCGACAGGTCCACATCAGGCCAGAACGGCGTATTTTTGATGACCTCCGCCTGTTCCGGCACCTGTTCGGGCGCAACAAACTTCATGCGGCTTTCTCCTGAATAAGTGGGCGGTGGACGGAATTTTGATGTGGCAGTGCCTTTCGCCATCCCGTGCCGCCCGTGCGCGGGGCACGTTCTTTAGCGGCTGTCATTGCGCAGTCTGCGCTCCAGCTGCTGCTTTTCTTTTTTCACACCGCAGCGGGGATCAAGCTGCAGCGCATGGGTAAGATGATTCAGGGCAGACGCCGGGTTGCTTTCGCTCAGTACAGCGCCGATGGCTTTATGCAGTCGCGCCCGCGACTGGTCCGGCATATCCAGATCGGTTGTCAGGTCCAGCGTCTGCAGAAGCAGATCGGCATCAAAACCGGCAGCAGCAAGCAGAGCGCTTTGCGCCGCGTCTGCCATTTCTTCTGCCAGCACGGTCTGCACGTTACGGTTGCCCAGCGGCATCACCCAGCCATGGCGCAGCGCATGACGCCCGATTTCCAGCGCACCGGCATAATCACCGGCGTCGATACGCCACAGCATCACGTACATCAGCACGTCATCCTGCTGCGCGCCTTCGGCAGCCAGCACGCCCTCTGCCCAGGCAGAATATTTCGGCAGCAGCTCCACCTTGATTTCCGCCTTTTTCACCGTGGACTGGATGCCTTTAAGCCTGCGGCGATCTTCTGCCAGCTGCAGCAGCATCAGGTCATAACCCGACGCATGGCGAACACTGCCGCCCTCACGGGCGGCCTGTTCGGCCTGAATGCGCAGGCGGTGCTGCCGTGCGGGACTCAGGCTCATGCGTTACTCTCCGTTTCCTGTTTCTGCTGCAGGCGGGGTGAAATCACCGATTTCGATGTTTTCCACCAGTGCCGCGCAGCGGTAGTCCTCGACCACATACGCCTCGTTGACGGATTCAAAGTTTTCAATCCGGTCGCGTTTCGGGTTGTCGATAACTGAACGGCGGCGGGTGTCTTCCTGCCAGTAGATGGACAGGTTATCCAGACGGGTGATCAGCAGGGCATTTGCCGGGAAGAAAGGCGCGCGCACAGCCTGCAGGCCGCCCATGCGTTTCTGGCTGATGATCAGATCGGCGGCGATTTTCTCGCTGTTGTCCTGCTCTTTGTTGACCAGCGGGAAATACTTGTCAGACAGCAGTTCACGTCCGCAGACAACAACCAGTTCGTCATCATCCTGATACTCCACATCGATCAGCTCGTTGACGGTATCCATCACCACCGCGTCAAGATTTACATACTTACCACCCGGACCGACTTTTACCGGTTCTGCAGTAGTGGTGCCGTCTTCTGCGGTTTTGCTGCCCATGACGTGATCCGGCGCGTCTTCGCGGATTTTCTGCAGCCAGCCTTTATTGACGTCCTGCAGCAGCGGGTTTTCAGCACGGTTGGAGGTTTTGGCGCGCTTCACGCCGTTAAAGCCGATCATGATGCGGTCCAGCGCCTGACGCTTGACGATGGCGTTGCGAATACGCACCTGGAAGTCCTGGAATTTCGCCCACAGGTCCAGTTTTGCGTAGGTCAGCACCGTATCAAAGTTGGTCTGCTCGCATTTGTATTCCACGTCTTCCATCAGCGTCGGATCGGTAGGCTCACGCTCTTTGGTGGTGGTATCGGTGGTTCCGGCAATGGTGCTGCCCACGCCCAGCCCCAGCAACTGTCCTGACTGCTCAGTGACCGGCGTGATGTTAATCAGCGTCAGGAAAGCGGCGGACTGCTGGATCTGGTCTTCCAGCGTCTGTTGCACGGACGGCTCCACGGTAAACTTGCTGGACAGTTCTTCAACTTCCACACCGTTCAGGCGCGCCAGTTGCTGCAGGTAAGCGTTAAAGGCAAAGCGGGTTTTCTTTTTCATCGGGTTTTATGCTCCATCAGCAATTGGTCAGGGTGCCTGCCGGTGCGTCACCGCCCGGCGCGCGCTGGCGGTAATCTTTGCGGCTGTCTTCACGGCTCAGCTGCTGCTGTAACTCGGCAAAGGCGGTCTGCTGCTCCTGCAGGGAGGACTCCAGCTCAGAAAGGCGCTGGTCCTGATCGGACAGGGATTTATCAGTGCGCTCGCTCAGGATCTGCTGCTCAATAGCGACCAGCTCCACGGCTTTATGCACATCAGAGAATCGCGCATCGTCGGTCTGCTCTTTTTTGGTGAATAGCGCGGTGACGCGGGCAAAGAGGGACGGCTTTTCGTCCTGGGCTTCTTCCAGTTCAATCAGCGTTTCAACCGCTTCCGAAAACAGGTTTTCAGGGTTCAGCTTACGGTTTGCCAGCGGGTTATGTGCTGCACTGGCGCTGAAAGCCAGCATTTCGGTGCCGAGACTCGCAGGATCGTCTGTCGCACCCAGCCCCACAAGGTAGGCTTTGCCGGTGTCGGCAAACTTCGTGCTGACCTCCATGGAGGTGAAAAGCTTCTGGCCTTTTTTCACCAGTTCCACCAGGGCGTCAGTGGGTTCGATATCGGCATAAAGTGCCATCTTGCCCGCCAGCGGGCCGTCCTGGATTTCTTCTGCAACCAGCCCCGTCACCCTGCCATAGCGGTTAAAAGTGCTCTCCGGCAGATAAGACTTGATGTGCTCAAGGTTAATCAGCGCGGTATAGACCGTCGGGTTGTAGCTGGCAGCCATCTGTACCAGCCATTCACGCTGGATCTCGCGCCCGTCAGTGGTGGCACCTTCCACCCCGATACGGAAACGCTTTGCTTTCACTGTCATGAGCCGTGCTCCGTTAGAAATAACTTACTGGAGCCTTATGTTTGCGGTGATGGGGGGAGTGAGACAACGCGCTGTATTTGTACGGTAAACCACACAAAACGCAGCCGGGGAAAGCCGCCATACAAGGCCGTATGTTTGGGCCATGAACACGACACTGACCCCCGCAGACCTCGATCCCCGTCGGCAGGCCATGCTGCTGTACTTTCAGGGATACCGCGTAGCCCGCATTGCTGAAATGCTGGGCGAAAAAGTTGCAACCGTTCACAGCTGGAAAAAACGCGATAAGTGGGGCGACTATGGGCCGCTGGATCAGATGCAGCTCACCACCGCCGCACGTTACTGCCAGCTCATCATGAAGGAGCAGAAAGAAGGGAAGGACTTCAAGGAAATTGACCTGCTGGCGCGCCAGTCAGAGCGTCACGCCCGGATCGGCAAATTTAACGATAGCGGGAACGAAGCTGATTTAAACCCAAAAGTAGCCAATCGCAACAAAGGCCCACGCCGTCAGCCGGAAAAGAACGTTTTCTCCGACGAACAGATCGAAAAGCTGGAAGAAGTCTTCCACGCCTCTATGTTCGACTATCAGCGTCACTGGTTTGAAGCCGGGAAAACCAACCGCATCCGAAATCTGCTCAAGTCGCGCCAGATTGGCGCCACGTTTTATTTTGCCCGTGAAGCATTGATTGACGCCCTGCTGACCGGACGCAACCAGATTTTCCTTTCTGCCAGTAAGGCACAGGCGCACGTCTTTAAGCAGTACATCATCGACTTTGCCAAAGAAGTTGAGGTGGAGCTGAAAGGCGATCCTATGGTGCTACCCAATGGCGCAGCATTGTACTTTCTCGGCACCAACGCCCGTACGGCGCAGAGCTACCACGGCAACCTGTACCTTGATGAATATTTCTGGATACCGAAATTCCAGGAACTGCGCAAGGTGGCCTCCGGTATGGCCATTCACAAGAAATGGCGACAAACCTACTTTTCCACGCCGTCCAGCCTGACCCACAGTGCCTATCCGTTCTGGTCCGGCGCACTGTTTAACCGGGGCCGCGCCAAAGCGGACAAGGTGGATATTGATCTGACCCACAGCAACCTAGCGCATGGCCTGCTCTGCCCTGACGGGCAGTACCGCCAGATCGTCACCGTGGAGGATGCGGTGCGCGGCGGCTGTAACCTGTTCGACCTCGACCAGCTGCGCATGGAGTACAGCCCGGACGAATACCAGAACCTGCTGATGTGCGAATTTATAGACGATCTGGCGTCAGTATTCCCACTCAGCGAGCTGCAGGCGTGCATGGTGGACAGCTGGGAAGTCTGGACCGATTTTCAGGCACTGGCGCTGCGCCCGTTTGGCTGGCGAGAAGTCTGGATCGGTTACGACCCGGCGAAAGGTACGCAGAACGGTGACAGCGCAGGCTGCGTGGTTATGGCACCACCAACTGTACCGGGCGGGAAGTTCCGCATTCTGGAGCGTCATCAGTGGCGCGGGATGGACTTTCGCGCCCAGGCGGACGCTATCAAAAAGCTAACGCAGCAGTACAACGTGACCTATATCGGCATCGACTCGACCGGCGTCGGGCACGGTGTTTATGAGAACGTAAAAGCGTTCTTTCCTGCCGTGCGGGAGTTTGTCTACAACCCCAACGTCAAAAACGCCCTGGTGCTCAAGGCGTACGACATTATCAGCCACCGTCGTCTGGAGTTTGACGCAGGACACACCGACATTGCGCAGTCCTTTATGGCAATCCGCCGGGCCACCACAGCCAGCGGCAACCGTCCCACCTACGAAGCAGGCCGCAGCGAAGAAGCCAGCCACGCAGATTTGGCCTGGGCAACTATGCACGCACTGTTTAACGAACCGCTGCAGGGCGAATCCGCCAATACCAGCAATATTGTGGAGATTTTTTGATGAGTGAACTCGAAGCCTTAACCAGCACAACGTCAACAGAAGATACGGCGCCTAAAAACGCAGGCGCAACTGCCGAGGCTTTCAGCTTTGGTGATCCAATCCCGGTACTGGACCGCCGCGAGCTGCTGGACTATGTGGAATGCGTGCAGATGGATCGCTGGTATGAGCCGCCGGTGAGCTTTGACGGACTGGCCCGCACCTACCGCGCCGCCGTGCATCACAGCTCACCAATTGCGGTAAAGCGCAACATCCTGACCAGCACGTTTATCCCACACCCGTTACTGAGCCAGCAGGCATTCAGCCGCTTCGTGCAGGACTACCTAGTGTTTGGTAACGCCTATCTGGAGAAACGGACGAACCGCCTCGGCGGCATTCTGTCGCTGGAGCCATCACTGGCGAAATACACCCGTCGTGGTCTGGATCTCGATACCTACTGGTTTGTGCAGTATGGCATGACCACGCAGCCCTACGAGTTCACCAAAGGCAGCATCTTTCACCTTATGGAACCGGATTTAAACCAGGAGATTTACGGCCTGCCGGAATACCTGTCCGCCATCCCTTCGGCCCTTCTGAACGAGTCCGCCACGCTGTTCCGCCGCAAGTATTATATCAACGGCAGCCACGCGGGTTTTATCATGTACATGACCGACGCCGCGCAAAATCAGGAGGACGTGAACAACATCCGCCAGGCTATGAAAAGTGCCAAAGGACCAGGTAACTTCCGCAACCTGTTTATGTACTCACCTAACGGGAAAAAGGATGGTATCCAGATAATTCCGTTGTCAGAAGTGGCTGCTAAGGATGAGTTTCTGAACATCAAGAATGTGAGCCGTGATGACATGATGGCAGCACACCGCGTGCCGCCACAGATGATGGGCATTATTCCCAACAATACCGGCGGCTTTGGTGATGTTGAAAAGGCCAGCCGCGTCTTTGTCCGCAACGAGCTGATGCCGCTGCAAAAGCGGCTACAGGAGCTAAATGAATGGTTCGGACAACAGATAATTAGTTTTGATAGTTATGAGCTATAATTATTGAGGCAGATTACCTGCCTCCTTTAAAGTAAAGAAGTATTTATATTATTTAAATATATTTTTGAATATTCAGCAATGCGATTAATTGAGTCTGCAATAACTGCCATTAAGTCATCGTAATCTTCACTAGTCCTTAAAGGACTGGCAAGATTATTATTAACCAGTTGAATATTTCCTTCGCAATTTAATCCTAAGGGATTGTTTATTTTATGAGGTACAACAGCAAAAATAGGTCTACCTGCTTTTATCGCAAAATCTGCTTGAGTCATAGTGCCGCTATCCTTCGCTGCCTCAATAAGAATGGACGTTGCCGATAATCCAACTTGGATTCTATTTCGTTGAACAAAAGATTGTTTAAATGCTGGTCGACCTACTGGATATTCAGACATCCATGCCCCACCATTCTCTAAAATGTCTCTAGCCAGTTTGGCATTTTGTTTAGGTTTGGCTAATTCGAGTCCATGAGCTAAAACAGCGATAGTTTTAGCATGTGCATCAAGAGATGCCTGATGAGCATTTGTATCAGTCCCGATAGCAAGACCACTAACTATCACTAACCCACTCTTACATATTCTAGAAGTGACTCTCTTTGTAATCTCCTCTCCAGCACGCGATACCTGCCGAGATCCGACGATAGCTACGCCTGGCATTTCATGAAGAATATTGACATCACCTCTAATATAAAGCATAGCAGGTGGGTTTGGTGTCATTGCTAAAGAAAGTGGGTAACGTTTATCACCAAATGGGATAATTTCTATTTTATATTGTCGGTGAATATCATAATACCTTTCAGCATTTATTAAACTTTCAACTGTTAATTTATTTTTTAAAATTGATGTTAGATTGACTGACTCAACCAAATCATGAATATCTCTTAAAGAGTCAAAGCGTAAACTATTAATGAGTTTTAACAACCCTTGCTCTGAGGTTAGCCTCTCTGTTTGAATAGTAAGGCCTAAATATTTCTTCAGATCTGAAGGGCGCACGCTATTACTCCTCATAATTCGCTGTTTCCAACAATGCTAATGGCAAAACTGTTCTCGCGCCTTTTGATTTTAACAGATTTACGCACGCTATCATACTTCCGCCAGTTGTTGTCACATCATCAATCAGCAAAATCACTTTATTCTTTACATCTGAGACTACCGAGATCGTTGCCATATGATTAGCCACTGAGCGATCTCCGTTATCTTTATGTGCGCTCGGAACAGTGGTTTTTCTCTGTAGCGACTGACCAACCTTACCATTTTCATAATGTCCACATATCTTCTGGGCTATAGTTTGTAACGCAGAAGACACTTTACCCTCTTCATGCGATGGGACAACACATACTTCAAACGGTACAGAAGTGAAGTCCTTTTTATTCTCTTTCTTTCCAATAATATAATGTTCTAATTCATCAATAATTAAACTTGAAAATGTTTGAATAGCTTTTTTGTGGTTTTGATTATTATGATCCTTCAAATCCATCATCGCACGTGATAGCCGATCACCTGCTTTTGGGTTACGCTCTCCTCTGTATCGATATGGATGATAAGTACCGCAGCAAAAAATTTTTACTTCCCCAGTCATAATACATTTCTTCTCTTAAATTATTTAACCCCATAGTAAATAAGAATTTATGCTATTGACAACATAAACGACATAACAAAATCAAAATTATGATTTCCAGCACAATTTCCAGCATACGGCTAGCTGCGCGCGCTCGTATCCCCGCCACGCCTGCCCACTTTATGTAGTGGTTTTCATGCACCTGCATGATCTACGCAAAAGCCCGCCAGAACTGGCGGGCCTTAACACAAAAGATCCTCAAACGATCATGCGATCTCATGCAGCATAGACATGCGCGTTTATGCAGAATGTGCAAAATCGTAACATACTCAGTAAGCGTGAAACCTAGAACGTGACAGCCTTGTCAAAGCCAGAAATAATTGTATAAGAAATAGACGAGTTATCAGCCTTGTTCACTTTGAACTTGGCACCTTTGTAAGCGATAACATCACTTCCCTTAGAATCTACAGAAAAATCTGTTGTAAATGCTGCACGAGCCATATCGTTTGCAAATTCACGATAGGTGAACTTCATTACACCGCCTGCATTTCCATTGTATTCGATAGTCTTAACCAATGAGTTACTCACTCGACACAGCCCATCAGGAACACGTTTGATAGAAATTTCTGATGCAGTATAAGAAGTGCCATTTGGCGGTGATATCTCATTTTTTGCAGCATCGTAACTAACATAATCAACATAGTTACCGATTTGGCCATAGAGATTTTTTAACGCAACAGCTTGAGGGTTATGATAATTGCGGTAAATTCCATTCCCCTCACTGCAATATGTACCAGCAGCGATAGAAGACAATGCACCATTAGCCGCACCAAGTTCTAATACGTCCGTTTTAAATCCAGTAGCAGATGTGATAATGGGATCGCCCATGTAGGCGGTAGCACTTTGCCCAATAGCAGGCTTCACCACTTCAATAGCAGTGATATTTCGGTTAGAAGCATGTGGTACGCAACCAGTTAGGATTACAGCAAGAGATATTGGTAACGCTACATTATTAATTTTCATTTTTAGCCTATTATTCTTTTCTTGACAAAAAACAAGGCGATATCTGATTGACATCGCCTCTCACTCATATGTAACCCTTTTTGATTAGTAAAAACAAGCGTCTATTGACAAAATCAATGCAGCCAGCTGTCGTCTTCCCACACCTTCTGCATAATTTTCATCACTTGTTTTCTTTCTTCGTCCAGTTGCAGTCCGGTCAGTTCCACACCGTTAGAGCTACCTTTACGGATACGGATTACCGTTTTGGGATACAGGGGGCGCAGATTGCGGTAAAGCTCGGATTCAAGGGCGTCCAGGGTAGACTGGCTAATCTTCTGCTCTTTATCGATCATTATTTCAATGCGCATAAAAGTCACCTCAGCTGATGACATCCATTGAGCGGTTGTATTCGTGGCTTCTGATTTTTGCCATGAGTTCATCAGTCAATTCAGAAACCCACTGCAGAGCCAGCCCCTTCTCTTCATCACTACACTCACTAGCCGCTACAAGCTTAAGAAAAAAATCAATGCGCTGGAGCTTCAAAGACTCCAAAAAATAGTCCTGCATCTTTCCTCCTATGACACCACACGCAATACTGTATGCATAACCACTGTTTATATTTACAGTATATAATAATCTTACTGATGTAAAACGTTTTTTTACGCTTATCAGCCTGATATGCCTGGTATTATTAAGAGCACGAATTGTTAACCAGAGTAATTAATACAGGTTCCGCCACTTATCATCTTCCTGCAAACGCTGGTTCCGATAGAAAATACGCAGGCCTGCTCCTGACGGAATACTGCCGCCGCGAAGGAGTAAATCGACCTCTTTCTCGCTGCCATCAAATCCTCTGGACTTCAGTTCATAGACGAGCCGCTGTCGTTGATGGTCTGTAATTCGCTGTTTGTAGTCTCTACTCCGTTTCGGTTTCACCAGGCGTAACCTTGCAGCCAGTTCCCGGCGCTCTTTTTTGTTCATACAGTGCAGGTAATCGTGCAACTCCTTGTCATCCATGCGGGTGATATCCGTTCTGGTATCCCCATCAGCTGATTTGTCTTTCCCTTGTTGGTACAAATTTTCAGCAAGGGGACAGTTATTGCCACGAGTCCAAGGGGCGCAAGCGCCCTGGTCGGCTGCCGCCTCCTGAACGTCAACGGCCTTACGAACCTTTTTCCACTTCATCGCGTGCGTGCAAATTTTGCCCTCTACAATCGGGGACCAAATGCCATAGATACGGATACCATGATCGCCGTAGGCGCTCGGTTCGTCGTTAAGCTCATAAGCTGTGCGGACAAGGTGATGTTTGCGGGGAACCAGTACACCGCCCTGCTTCATGATGTAGGTGGCAAAGCAGCCCGCATCAGCTGCCGCCAGTACCGCATCCAGACGCGGGTTATCCAATACCGGCGCACCCGCTTTGCGTTCGCCCTGCACTCTGGCCGCCTGACCAGCCAGCAAACGCAGCTCTCGGTATGCCTGACGCCCTGGAATACCAAAGAAACGGAATTGCTGGACACGGTGCAGTGACGCCCAGGCGCTGACATGCTCGGCGCTGTCACGCAGTGATCTGCCGGTTTCTTTGCTGATTTCTTTAGCCAGCCCGCGCCCGTCGATGTTCTTACTGATGTATTTGGCGATGTAGCTGGTCGGCGTGCCCTTGCGCGGGTTGATTAGCTCGGACTTAAAGCGCGGCCCGGTATTGGTGCCCAGCTCCTCGCGGTCTTCACGGATGGCAAACTTACGCAGCAGCGCGGTGATGGAACGGCGGTCTTTTTTGCGCATAAAGCAAAGAAGATGCCAGTGCACGGTGCCGTCATGGTGCGGCTCTGCAACGCGAACGCCGTACCAGCGCAACCCGGCCTTGTGCATTGCCTTGCGGAAAGCGGCGAACGTATCAACCAGATAGTCACTGCTCTGCCGGACAGTGGCACTGGTCCACTTCGGATTAGGTCTGCCGTTGTTGAGGGTTGCGTGGAAACGTGACGGGCAGGTGATGGTATAAAACACCGCGCAGTCTCCGCGCATTTCCGCGATCAGCTCCAGCCCCTTAACACAGGCCATCATTTCATTACGGCGGTGCGCCGGGTTGCTGTTGCTGGCGTTCACCACGTCTTCCATGTCCAGCGTGTCGCCGTCTTCGTTGATCAGCTCATGAGAGCGGAAGAACTCCAGCGATTTGCGGCGCTGCTCGCGTTTGTGGATCACGGCTTCGTAGCTGACATACGGTGAGGCTTTCTTGTTGACCAGGCAGACGGCGCGCAACTGCTCCTCCCGCCACTCGCAGCGCATCTGCCACAATTTGCGATACCACCAGTCCGCGCACAGCATACGGGCCAGCGACGGTGGGATCAGTTCATAAGGCACCGGCTTACGGCGGCGCTTTTTGCGGCGCAACTGCTCAAAGGCAGGCGGGATGACCTCAAGGCGCATAGCTTCTGCAGCAACCCTTTCCCATGCCTGGCGGATTTCTTCTGGTTTAACATCGTCACTGACAAACAGATCACCGCAGGCCGAATCAAGACACATGCTCATATGTGCCGCAACCAGCGTGGAAAGGCGCTTGACCTGATCCTGATTCATTTCAGGCAGTACCAACAGCCCCTCCAGCCCGTCATGGCTCGCCATGAACCGGAAAGACGCAGATACCTGACTGTCACGCACACGCTCCAGCCGCTCAAGACACGGCCTGATTGTTTCGCGCAGGTAGCGGGAATAGGCTTTTGCTCTGCCCAGACTATGGAAATATTTAATCCGCTCCAGCAGAGGCTTGCTGATATGGGACGGCATGGCGTTAACGTCAGCCAGAATGACCAGATCGGGATTAAAACGCTGCTGCTCGCGCGCCATTTTGGCACGACTAATCAGCCGGTCCTGCTCCATTTCACGCTGGACAGGATCACGGGATTCATTGAAAAAATAGCGTTCCCAAACCTGATCACTCAGCGCTTCACGGCGCAGATGCTCCTGCTCGTTATCCGCAGCGTACAGAGTGATCAGGTTTGAAAGCGCAGACGTAGTGGCCTGTGTATCTGTATTCAGATAGGGGTTAACTGCTTTCTTTTCGGCGTTCCAGAAATGGCGGTAATTGCTCATGCGATCTCCAGTTCGAGCTGGAAAGGCTGCAATCCTTTAGACACCCATTCAGAAATAGATGGAGGCTCTACGGCCTCAATAGCTCCTTTAAGAATGGCGCACCTGTTTTTTAAAATGGTTGCCTTAAGTTCCTTTGCGGAAAGCCCACGAGAATATTCCGCTTCACGGATCGCCCGGGTTAGTTCTGGATATTTGGAATTGAATTTCGGAACGTTACAGGCAAGGTTTGTACTGTCGGCAGTGGCAAGTGGATAATTACCCAGCACACGCCCGTCTAACATGCGCAGGCCATGAATGCTGGTCTGGAAGTTATATTTACAATAGATAGTTTCAAAAGCATCCTGCATACGACGATGCCAGCGCGCTGTTCGAATTACAGCAAACTCACCGGATGAACCGAAACAGACTCTGGGCCATTCCCGGCAAAGCTCAACAAGTCGATCCAATGACTCATGTAGGTGCCAGACAGGCACCGCTTTATCATGAAACATTCTGGGAACAAGGCGGATCAGAGCGTCATTATCGCTTTCGCCCCCTTCCACTACGTCAGGGATAACAAAGAATGCTACTTTGGGATGGTGATAATAGTTAATTAGCCATTTATAAAAATTACGCCAGTCAATAACCAGTCCCCGCATCCAGGCAGAGAATGCTCCATTATCAATCCCTACCGCACTGGCATATTTGATTGATGCAGCAATTTGGTCTGGCCTTACATATGAGACGAAAGCGCCAGCACCGTTCACCGCTATGCGATGAACGTCACCAGCACTTCCCCAGACAGGTGTGCCATGAAAATGATGCACGCCGGGCTGCAACTTCGTCACGCCCGTACCTCATGCTTAACGCAGAAGCCAGGACCGCCTGCAGGGTCAAAACCAATCCAGTGATGGGGTTTAGAAGTAGCGATGATTTCTACTGCAGTTTTACTATCACCGGCAGCCACGCCCATGCTGCGCTTAACGGTTATACGATGGCGAGTAAAATCACGATAAAGCGAACGGGCCAGAGACGTATCGCTGTTGGACACGATAACCGGATGACCTTCTGACGACCGGCGTTCAAGAATAGACGCCAGATGGTACTGATCATTCTCTGTAAAACCAGCTGTGTGATATCCGTTAAACGTGCCGTCATATGGTGGATCGCAATAGACAACATCACCCGTTTGCAGCAGTGCCAGTGTCTCGTCATAGCTGGCGCAGATAAACGTTGCGCGTTTTGCTTTTTCTGCAAATGCGCGTATTTCGTTTTCAGGGAAGTACGGCTTTTTATAATTACTGTAAGGAACATTAAAATAACCGTCCAAGTTATAGCGACACAGTCCGCGATAACCATGGCGATTTAAATATAAGAAATACAATGCCCGTTCAATTGCGCCACCATGGCGCAAGTTAAACTCCTGTCTCGTCTTATAATATGCCTCTGGATTATTACGGGCTTCAAAAAGATATCTGCCCTCTTTGATGAAGTATTCAACATCATTCTTAATCACCTGATAGAGATTAATCAGGTCTGGATTAATATCCGCGACAAGATAATGAGGATAGTCTGTCTCTATCATCACAGCGCATGAACCCGCGAAAGGTTCAACCAGTCGCGGGCCTTCTGGGAGGTGTTTTTTCAGTTCTGCCATGATAGCGGTTTTATTACCCGCCCATTTCAGGATGGTGCTCATACAGCACCTCCGTTGTAGTGTTTGCCTTTCAGCTCTGCGATTTCCTGACAGGTGATGCAGCACTGCACGCCCGGAATGGCGCGGCGGCGTGCTGGCGGGATCGGTGCATCGCAATCAATGCAGAGAACACGGGAAACGCCCGGCGTTTTATTGCGGGCGGTATGGATGTGGCGCTGGCGTTCTTCTTCAACGCGCTGCTGTACGAGGTCCATTGAATCAGCCATCAGTGGATCTCCTGCGCTTCGTTCTGAATCTTCACCGCTTCTTGACGCAGCAGCTCAGCCGCTTCCGTGTGGTTAAGCTGACGTGACACGATATGGGCAGCCAAAGAGTCCAGACGTGCTGCTATCAAATCAGCGCGTCCACGGCGTTCTTCCATGCGCGCATCAGTCAGCAGCTGATTAAGGCCAGCATCATCTGGTCCGGTTTTAGTGATACGGGTTTCAATATTTCGCATTGTTGTTTCTCCTGAATTTGGGCAATAAGAAGCCCGGCGGGTTTACGCCATTAATTTCTGTTGTGGGTTAATTCGGCATGGTTAGCCGTTTTGGAAATAAGCTCACCACTGCACGAAAATGATTCATTGCTTTAATCAGTTCCCGCTTTTCGTCAGTAGTCAGATCACTAATATTGACGCTATGACGTTCTGCTGGAATCTTTGCCATATAGAATATGGCTGCCAGTGCCCTCTCATTTTGTTTATTGTTAACATCCCTTTGGTCGCGCATATCTTCAATGAACCTTTCAAGCTCCGACTCAATATTCAGGCCGAACACTTTTGCGCGTAATTCAGCAATATGATTCAACCCATCCAGGCGTTTGCCGGGGCTTAGTGGAACTGTCGCCACCGGGCCATCAATAGCCATTCTCCCTCCTATCTCGTCGTACATATACCTATTTGAAGTTGTGCCGGGAATTTTTTCACACGCCCGGCGCGTGCCTTAGTGGTAGACTATTTGCGCCAACAATCACCTACCCCTCGAAGGAGAAACCTGATGTCAGACTCTGACAACTTCCATGTATTGCCTCGTCCTGCCCCTGTACCTAAGCCAGAACCGGGGCAAGATAAAAAATAGGAATCCGGCATGACTAAACAAAGCTCCGAATATTTCCAGTTGCATTACTGCTATTACCTTGAGCTTATGACAGCGACACTTCACGGTAGGGCTGACAAATTGATGACTGCTATTCAGATTATTAGCGGTACTGCTGTCATAGCCGATACCGGGCTGGAATGGGTATTCGCTTTGCCCGTTGTTGTAATCGCAACAATTCAACTTGTGTGGCAACCCGCAATTATTTCCGAGCGTGCTAGCGTACAAAGCCGTCAGTACGGTGAATTGCTTTATGCTGGGGATGAATTGACCCCGGAACTGATTGCACAAAAATTGAAAACACTGCATCACTCTGATTCCGCACCTTTCGGTTCTTTGTTAAATCCAGCCTACAAAAGAGCAGCTATTGCATGTGGTCGGTCTGACGACACTAAGCTCAGCTTCCAGGAAAAGCTTTTCGCCTGGTTTGCAGGATGCCTGCCACGTTAAAACTTAGACGTTGTAGCAATCTCTTTTTACCTATTCCCCGGACAGCCTGCTGCCGGGGAGACAGTTCAATACATGGATGCCACTTTTTTCCGCAAGGTAAATAAATCCAGCCGTGACCGTAGTGCATTGCTGGGCTTTGCTTAACGAGAAGTGATGCAAAAGATGGTTCTCTAGTCAGCATAGCCACCTCAGATCAGACCGAATGAAGCGCCGAGGCCCGTCACGGTATCCACCGCGCTTGCCATCGCCGGGTTAGCCTGCAAACGTGCCTGTATGGAAACGGCAGCCAGTGCCATTAAGCGAGTAACAGAGTTGATGCTACTGATAACATCGCGGCGGCCTGCAGTAGTTTTCACATCACCCGATACAGCACCGGCAGCAATACGTCCGATTTCAGCAGTAGCGCTCATGACATAATGTGGCAGCTTCTCTTTTGCCACTTCGTTCATCGGTACGCATGGCAGGCAGTGAATCTGAGCCAAAAAACCGTCAACGAGCGTAGAGTCCTCAGTAAGATCGGTAAGCAGCCAGATCTCCGACGGCGTGAGCTGATGCGGTTGTTCCGGGTTCAGCTTGTTACGCAGCGTCTGGACTTTCATTCCCGCGCGTTCTGCCAGCTTCGCCATGTTGTGACGCAGCGCGAAAACCCGGCAGGCTTCGTCAAAGTGTGGATGTTTGGAAATCTTATAATCAAACATGCAAGCCCCTTAGAAAGTTCTCATAATCGAACTTACTAACCAACAATGACGCGGAAGTTGGAATGACCAAGAGACTCACGAACCTGGTCGGTTTTGTACATCAGGTACCGTAGGCTTACACGTCCTTTATTTTTTTCTTTCTTCACCATGTACTTAGCAAGCTGACCATGGTGAATTTTTTGATACACAGAGCCACGGGAGATACCTTCCCACTCCGCGAACTCAGCAGGCGTTGCCATCTCTTTTGGTACACGAATTGAAATATCAGTACTCATAGTGCAGTATCTCTTAGTTTGGGTTCGTTTTATCTTGTTTTATGTGGTTTGGTTTTGCTTTTCAAACCATGAATGGATATTAAGATCACTTTTTATATACGTCAAGAGGTTTGATTATGAGTTTAATCAAGGCGGGGAATGATAGTGGTGGGCGCGATGCGATTAACAGGCTTATTAAGGCTTACAATTTCAGCTCACGACAGCAGCTCTGCGAACATCTGGAAGTATCAAAAAGCACTATGGCTAACAGATACTTAAGGGATAGTTTCCCTGCTGAATGGGTAATTCAATGCGCTCTTGAAACAGGAATTTCCCTTCTATGGCTGGCTACGGGACAAGGAGATATGTATGCGTGTGAGAACGAAGAAAGAAATCTCAAAAACGAAACCTCCGTCACGGTAAGACCACTTTCTAAAATTGTTGCTCCTAGCATCAAACATGTTGAACTGAAGAACGGTGAACTGCAGCCAAGTGATGAAATTCTTCTTGATAGCAGACTGCTCGATGGTGACTCATCCAACTCTTTATTTGTAAAAACAGCTATTGATAGCTTTGTTGTGGATACGTCTGTTAAACAAGTCAGTAATGGCTTCTGGTTAGTCGATATGGACGGAGTTAAAAGCATCGTCAAAATCGCTCGCGTTCCAGGCAACAAAATTGTAGTTCACCAAGATGAAACATCATTTGAATGCTCGGTCGACGACATTGAAGCTATCGGGCGTGCAGTCAAAGTAATCAAGAGCCTCTAACTTATGAGCATCAGAAAACAGCCTAACGGAAAATGGTTGTGTGAATGCTACCCGAACGGACGGGATGGCAAACGTGTACGCAAGCAATTTGCGACTAAAGGCGAGGCCATAGCATTCGAAAACCACACCATGGATGAGGTGAACAAAAAACCGTGGCTGGGGGAGAAGGAAGATCGGCGGCATTTGTCAGAAGTGATTGATCAGTGGCATTCACTTTATGGGCAGACGCTGGCAGACCCCAAACGCCTGATGGCAAAACTCAGCATTATTTGTAATGGCTTGGGCGATCCCATTGCCTCAGAGTTAACCGCAGGCGATTTTACGAAATACCGGGAAGCACGGTTAAAAGGTGAAGTAAAAAATGAAGATGGCGTGCTTATGTCGCCAGTTAAGCCCCGTACGGTAAACCTTGAACAACGTAACCTATCATCTGTTTTTGGCACACTGAAAAAGCTGGGCCACTGGTCAGCACCCAACCCGCTCGCTGGGCTACCAACATTCAAAATCGCAGAGGGCGAACTGGCGTTCCTGGCACCGGAAGAAATTAAACGTCTACTGGATGCCTGTGCTGATTCTCAGAGTCCCAGTTTGCTGATGATTGCAAAAGTATGCCTGGCAACTGGCGCCCGATGGAGTGAAGCTGAAAACCTGCAGGGCCATCAGCTATCAAAATACCGCATCACTTATACCAAGACGAAGGGCAAGAAAAACCGTACCGTGCCAATATCTCAGGATCTGTATGACGAACTCCCCAAAAACAGAGGGAAGCTATTCACGCCATGCAGAAAAGCTTTTGAGCGTGCAGTAAAAAGAGCTGGTATTGAGCTACCAGAAGGCCAATGTACCCACGTGCTGCGCCATACCTTCGCCAGCCACTTTATGATGAACGGCGGAAACATACTGGTACTGCGCGATATTCTGGGCCACGCAGATATAAAAATGACGATGGTTTACGCTCACTTTGCCCCTGACCACCTCGAAGACGCAGTGACAAAAAACCCGCTTCACAACCTCAATTGGAAACGCTAATTTATGGCGGCATTTTGGCGGCAGGGCATTAAAAATGCGTAAAACGGACGAACACTGAATAATACTAACTCGCTGTTTTTAAACGCAATACACTGTTTTTACTATACTAAAAATGGTATGTAGGAATTTCGGACGCGGGTTCAACTCCCGCCAGCTCCACCACTTTTTAGTAAAATGACGTCTACTAAAGTCTACTAAGGCCGCATTCCATAAGGGTTTGCGGCCTTTTTCATGTCCAGTGAAGTCTACTGAGAATTGCTAGAAACCACTCCTTATGGCACCCTCCTATTATCCCTCGTCGATGAGGGAGTAAAAACGAGGGAGCAAAAATGCCGAAGGTAGCAACAAAACTCACTGACACAGAGATCAAAAAGGCCAAGCCCACAGAGAAAGAGTTCACGCTATGGGATGGAGATGGCTTGTTCCTGCGTATCAAACCAAGTGGCAAAAAAATCTGGCACCTCGGCTATACCGTTCCTTTAACCAAGAAACGGGCCAAAATGAGCCTTGGGTTCTATCCCTACCTGACTCTTGCACAGGCAAGAGCGCTCCGGGATGAATACCTCTCTTTGCTTGCACAGGGTATCGATCCCCAATCCCACAATGAGCAAAAAGCTAAAGCGCTCAAAGATGCCACTGAACACACATTCCAGACAGTGGCGAAAAAATGGCTTGATGAAAAAATTAAAACATCAGGCATATCGCAAGATCATGCTAAGGATATCTGGCGTAGCCTTGAGCGGAACATCTTTCCTACTTTAGGGGAGGTTCCCATTAAAGAGATCCGCCCTAAGATGTTGAAACAACATCTTGACCCTATCGAGCAAAGAGGTGTCCTTGAAACTCTACGCCGTATAATTTCACGACTGAACGAAATTTTCCGTTATGCGGCCACAGAAGAGCTTATTGAGTTCAACCCTGCAGATAACCTCACACAGCGTTTCAGCAAGCCAAAGAAGCAAAACATGCCAGCCCTCCCCCCAAGTGAGCTACCTCGTTTCATATCAGCATTAGCAAACGCTTCTATACGTTTAGAAACACGTATGCTTATCGAGTGGCAGTTATTGACTTGGGTTCGGCCCGGTGAAGCCGTTCGGGCGCGTTGGACTGACATCGACGAAGAGAACCGATTCTGGAACATCCCCGCTGAGTTCATGAAGATGAAACGGCCCCACAAGGTTCCATTGAGTAAGGAAGCTATGCGTATTCTTGAATCCATGAAACCAATCAGCGGTCATCGTGAGTGGGTTTTCCCCAGCATCAAAGCTCCTCTTAGCCATATGCACGAGCAAACAGCTAACGCAGCGATAATCCGCATGGGTTTTGGCGGTGAAATGGTGGCACATGGTATGCGTTCTATTGCCAGAACTGCCGCCGAGGAATCCAGTAAGTTCAGAACAGAAGTTCTTGAAGCAGCCCTCGCTCACTCTAAAAAAGATGAAATCATTGCGGCATACAACCGTGCAGAATATTTAGCCGAGCGTGCCGAGTTAATGCAATGGTGGAGTGATTACGTCCAAATACAAAAATATAAGTCTATTGCCGCATGATAAAACACAGAAATGTATACTATCTTTTAATATCGAAGTTCGGCAATCAATAATTATCAATATTTAAGGAGTTCCCTTGTTAATGGTAAAAGATGAACTTGAGGAGTTCAGTAAACTTGCGGATCAATACATCATTACATGTGATCACGCTTCTTTAGCTGCGTTAGTCGAAAGTTATACAAAACAGGATTTCACCTTTTCTCACCCCTTGTACGAAGCCCATTATCTCTACTGTCTAGGAAATTGTTATTCCAAACTCTATGAAACACGTAAAACAGAGTGGTATTCAGATGATTTGATGAAATCGGTCATCTTCTACAGAAAAGCCATACATACTCTCCCTAAAGCAAACTGGCAGGAACACGTAAATAACATTCATGCATATGATAGTCTTAGATCTATGATTGAGACAAATTTAGCTAACCGTCTTTCATCACAGGGAAGAGCACTATGCTGTATCCCTCACTATGACAAAGCTATTTCTATAGATAACAATCCCGTAGCAATTATATCAAAAGCCAATAATGAATTATTTCTTGGCAATTCACTATACGATGAAGGACATTCTGAATATCATTATTTCATTGCTTACAATCTATTAAAAAAGGGACTCGATAATTTCAAAAAACAATATCCAGAACAAAAAGAATCACTTGAGGATGGGGGGCGATTACACAATTTCCAAAAATGGTTTGAGGATAATTTTGAGATATCATCTTTCGATTATTTCATGAAATACACTGAAAAACTCACATCAATAAAACAGAAAAAGTATTTTGAATGGTGTGCAAAAAACAAGCTTTTCCTTAATGATTTAAATGATGTTTGCGATTACCAGATTACTTACCAAGATATTTTTTCATTACCATCATTTATCCAATCTCTTAATGGTGCGCTTACAATGCATGAAGAATTATCATACCATGGTAATTATGATGAATTAAAAAATGATTACTGCTATGCGCGGTATTTAATATACTCCTCAAAGGATATACCGGACGATGCGCCTCATATATTCAACTCAACTTTTCAACACGTTGAAGATATGACTTACTCAATTAACAATTTAAAGGTTGCCCAATACAAATCAGCATTCAGAATAATATATTCACTTTTTGACAAAATAGCATACCTAATTAGCCATTTTTTTGATTTAAATGACTTAAAGCATGACAGAAAAATAAGCATCGACAATTTATTTCGCGACTTCACAGGCAAGAATAATGAATGGAAGCCCCATAAAAAACTTAAGGATAGTGATAATCCTTTTATCCATGCTTTATTCTATATATTAAAAGATATTCGCAAAGTTGGTAGCTCTGATTCAGTATCAAAATGGTTAGATCCAAATGCTGTAGCATTTGCTGAAATCAGAAATGCTATGGAACATCGTTCATTGAAAATTGTTGATGATTTTGGCTATGAACTCGCAACATCACATAATACTTACAATGATGAAGAATTTACAAAATTGCAAAGAGAGGTCAATACGATACCAGATGAAATTAGAGAAATTGAATTAAAGATAAAAAAAACAAATGAAGACCATGACCCTCATTTATCTAAACAGCTTAAAGAAAAGATTAACAAACTAAATACTAAGCATTCAGACTTAAAAGCAAAAATCCATGAAAAAGAAAAACTATCATCACATTGTCTTTTAGTGCCAATAAGCCAATTCGAATCAAGAATTATGCAACTCATTGGCTTAGCTCGTAACTCAATAATGTATCTATCATTAGCTATCCATTTTGAAGAGCGAAAACGCCCAAACGACGGTATTTACATGCAAAGAGAAGTACCACTCAAGCATAATTTATGATTGTACTAAGAACATTTCAGCAGATCTAAACATATGCTTTTTCATGTAAGGCCGTGATAAAAAGGTCTAATAGGTGGAGTGTTTCACTACGTGAATCACCCACCCATAAAAATTCTTTATCTATGTGTCATCAAGAACAATAGCGGAACCCTTAAAAGGGAGCCCCCGCCATTCTTCTTGACGTCCTAAATATAGGAGTTGTTATTTTTCTCTATTGGAGAGATTGCGGCGTTCCATGAATAACTTATAACGTTCATCAGCTTCTTTTTGAAATTTTTCAGCGTCAAATGTGTCAGTTTCTATTTTTATTTTTTGTTTAACTGCTTCATCTAATATTTTATTTTCTTTCAGCCTCTCCTTTTCATTTAATATTAACTTGTAGTATTTCATCTTAATATTAAAACTTGCTTTTACAAACTCGTTAGCATCAAAATCTATATTGTATTTTTTAAGAAGTTTTAATATATAATCTATAGTCATTTTTTTCACTTCCTTTTTTATTTTTTCTTCATGCGCATCTTTTTTTATACTCCCACTTTTTAACCATTGCTTAAACTTATAGCTGTTATAATGCTGCCACTGATATATTTCAGACGCATATATAACCGACAACATACAAGCAATAAAAAATATGACCATAAAAACCATACATATTAAATAAAACATATCAGCCCCCGCCTTTCTTTCTATACTGCTCTTTTATTAGTGCTATGTGATATTTTTTTGCATTGTTTATACTCACGTCTGCTGAATTTTTAGCAGAACGAAAAGCACTAGAAACAACAGAGGCAATGATAGCAACTAAAAAAGCACAAATAAAAAAACCCATCGCGGCAGGAATGAGACTACCGCCGCCATCGTCTACCGCAGGTTTTGCTTTTGCTATTAAACCTAATATATTCATATATTTTTCTCCTCAATAGTTTTAATCGCTGTTTCTATTCTTTGTTTTACAAAGTCTCTAAACACAAAACCTATTATTCTCGCATCCTCCCCCATGTCTAACTCATCTTTTTTATTAAAATATAAATCAGCACTCAATAGTTCTTCACTTTGAATATCTAACATTTTGCTAGCAAGTGATATTCTAATAATATTTAATATCTCTAAATCTAAACTTTCTCTATCGTGCTTGTTTAAAAGCTGGAGCGGGTGAAAATCTTTTTTTCTTTTCATTTCTTGCATGTCATTATCAAAATCTATCATTAAAAAATGTAAGCAAGTAAAAGACGTATCATAGAAGTTCAGGCGGTTAATCATGTCCGCCGTTCCCTCGCGTGGAGGGTTCGGGTTAGGTCTTAAGTTATTCATCCGTTTTACTCCTTTTTTTATTATTTTTTAGTTTCCATTCGTTAAGCCTCTTATCCCCTTCCGCTCTCAAAAACTCGCGCTGATCGTATATTCTTTTTAATACCATATGATTAGTTAAAGCCCCGACCAATAGCGATAAATCATTAGTAAAATCTAACTCGTCAGATACTTCTTTGCTATTCTCTCTAACTATCCTTATTAACTCAGCACCAATTTTTATTTTTCGCGCTGTATCTTCTTTTCTTTTTTCAGCTTTCATTTCTTGCTCCAACCTATTTAGTAAGTTTGCTTTTTGTTCAAGTTCTTTTTTCAATTTATTATATTTATCAATATTAAATGCCATTTTTAGAACCTCTCTTTTCTTTTATCGTAATAAAAAACGCAATCAATCCAGCTATAAACAAAATCGGCAGCGTAAAAATAAACCCTAACAATAAAACAACAGTAAAACCAAAAACGCCGGACATTTCGTATAAATGACCAAAAAATGCATTTTCATTTTTATACTCAATCATTTTCTGTAAAACAGATTTTTGTTCTTGCTCTTGATCTCTTAAATAATCCTCTCTATATTCGTCATCTTCACAGCTCAAAGGGATTTCTATAGTGTCATCATTTAAATACTCATTATCATCATAGTCGTAATCATTGTTATAATTTCCAATCATTCCAGATCTCCCCCTAACGTGTCATAAACAACAGTAAAATCGCTTTCATGAGAAAAAAGATTGTAAGTTATAAATAAGCTTGTTCTACATATAACATCCGTATTTTCATCTTGTAGCTTTTTAATAATCAATCTAACAAGTTCAGACGCTGCCACTTCTATTTTTTTATCATTATCATTCATATTTCACCTCTTTTATTTTTATGTTTTTCTGTTATATATATTTTAAGTAATATATTTATTTAAGTAAAGCGCGATATATGTATTTTCATTTCCAGAGCGCGATTTTATAGATAAAAGGTTTACGTATAGCGGCTATTTTAGTTTTGCTAAAAACTACAATAGCGCACTTATACATTCTTCGAATGTGTGCGCCCCATAAATGGGGATTTACTAACGCATAAAAATAAAAAGTAATATTCGCTTTATGCTTAATATTACTTAATCGCTTTTTAAAAAAGCAAATATATTTTGCTTGTTTTAAAAAGTATGTGTTTTCAATATCAGGAGATAAAAACAATGGCAATATTTCATATGAGCGCTCAAACAATAACACGCAGCAAGGGGCATAGTAGCGTAGCTGCGGCAGCTTATCGCCACGGCGAAAAGTTAATGGACGAACACACAGGAGAGATCCACGACTACAGCAAAAAGAAAGGTATTTCAGACAGTATGATATTAATACCTGAAAGCGCAGACCGTAATTTTTTAAAGCCTGCGTATTTATGGAACACGATAGAAAAAAGCGAAAAAAGAAAAGATGCGCAGTTAGCACGCGAGTTTAATATTGCGCTTCCTGTCGAAATGACAGACGAACAAAAAAAGGTGTTAGCAATAGATTTTTGCCAAGAGCATTTTGTAAAAAATGGAATGATTGCTGATATAGCCTTCCACAAACTCGATAGCGACAACCCGCATTTTCACGTAATGCTAACTACTCGCCACCTTACTCCTGACGGCGCGGGGTTCGGTCAGAAGGAAAGGAAATGGAACGATAAAGAACTGTTAGAGCAATGGCGCAAGAGTTGGGCAGACACAGCAAACGAGCACATGCAAAAGGCTGGCATCGATGCGCATATCGATCACAGATCACTGAAAGAACAAAAAGCAGAGTTTGACGCTATCCTGCCCCCTCTCAGAACGGTTGAGCAAGAGGCGCAGGCAATCAGCTTAGACAGACCGCCGACTATCCATAGAGGCCATAGCCGCAATCCAGAGCGACAAGCACGCTTTGACGTGCTCCAAGAAGTGAAAGTATCACAAGAGGCAAAAGCACTTAACCACATTGAACAGAAACAGCTTAAGCCCTCGCCGCTGGCTCCAGCTTCCTCCCCTGCCGCATCTTTGCAAGATGCTACACAGGGAGGCAATGAAAACAACCCGCAAAATAGACTCGGCGAAGTTGGCGAATATCTTCAATCTAAACTCAATAAAGAAGATAAAGCAGATCTTAATGCTGATAATGAAATCAAAGTTCACACCACTAAAAATAATAGTAAAAGCAGTCCAGCAGCGGCTATAGGTTCAACATCAAATATTAATTTAACCGATGAGAAAGTAGATAAGAATCTACACTTAACAGAAGCACAAAAAGAGGAGTTAGAGGATTTAGAAAATAAAGAAGCAGCAGCAAAGAAAAAAGCTTATCTGATGGGCGGCGCTGCCGTTCCTGAACTTTCTCAAGATAACAAAACACAGTCAAAAAGTGAGTTTAAAAATAAACTTCATACAGCTAAACAATCAATATCATTAACTGAACAGAGATTTAATGAAGAACGTGAAACATATGAGAACAGAAGAAACCGACCAATACCGCGCTAGATATTTTGCTCATTTTTTGTCCCCAATGAATGACTTGGAGTTATATTCACTTTAACCAATTGATAGTATTGGTTTATTTTCACCTGCCATCGTATCGTTTATATCGATCAAAATCGATATAATGATAGTCAATACCTATCATAAAGTCACTATCGATCGATTAAAACAATTGATACACCGATCGATAATCACTTTTTAATCGCTAAAAACTATCAATATTAAATAATTGATCTGTGATAACGATCATTTTACTTGAGAGCAGCCCTCTTCATGGTATGCTCGGAGCGTGGAAGACCGGGCGAATCACCTTGGTATCTTCATGATTAAGTTAAAAACTATCGCTCTATGAGGAATGAAATTTTATGAAAACCGAAAACATTATTTTTCTTTTTTGGGCAGTGATTTTTATCCTGATTCTCTGCCAACTGTTTTACTTTGGCCCTAAAAAAAGAAGATATCTCAATACTTACACAGAGGTATTAGATGGTGATGTCCTCTCATATGAATGTCAAAACACCGGTGTAGTCATTGATACTAAAAAACACACAGTACGTATTTTCAATACAGATAAGGACAGCACTTTCAAATACGACAACATCAGGGAAATAAATTATACGCTATCCGAAGCCGGAAAAATTTACAGCACAGGTAATAATCTAAACTCTATGATAAAGTCCGCTGGAGCTAACAGTAATGAACAAATGTTAGCTAATCAGCGTTCCGGTATTTTTATACTGACAGATGATATAAAAAATCCTTCATGGAAAATCAATCTACCAATGAAAAACAAAACATCATCGACCAATCAGGAGATCTGCGATCGCTGGCTTCTCATTTTTAATAAATACGTTTTATAACCTTGTTATGTTTTATTATTTATATTTGGAGTTGATATGAAAAGATTGATTGCGGCAGCATTTATTATTCTTCCTTTGGCGAGTTGTACCGTTTATGGAAACAAATCTATTAAAGACGAAACACAGCAGAATATAGCCTCTAAGATTATCAAGGGTAAAACTACTCAACAAGATATCCTTCGTTTTTATGGGGAGCCTCAGACTAAAGAAACTAACGATGGTAAAGAAATGTGGGGGTATTCCGTTATGTCCGGTGAATCCCAGATTTCAAATTACATACCGGGATTAGCATTATTAAAGAACAGCAGCACAGCTCACATGAAAGATCTTGAGATCTGGTTTAAAGGTGATGTTGTTGAACGCTATACCTTTAGACAAACGGCAAGTAAAACTTCTCGCGGTTTGTTAGATTAATCTAAATCGAATACCATTTTATTTATAAAAGAAGTTGGCGTAATCCAACTTCTTTTATATTTTATCCATGATCTAACTTCACTTATATTTCTATTAGCTCTTCATTAAATAACACTTTACTTTTTATATTTTTTATTTGGGATTTTATATTTATTTTTATTAAAAAACTTTTGTACTAGTAGTACTAATTAATTAATTTAAAAGTTTTTGGTTTTAAGGTTTTGGGGGTTGTGTTTTAGCGGGGCGGCTTCCAGCCGTAGTAGTTTTCCTCCGAAGGAGGAAATAGTTTTTCTTTAAGCATTCCCCCCCTACCCCCCACGCCAAAAAGGCTAAAATAGAAAGATAGGAGATGCTCATTGCGCCTTGAAAATATTCAGAACGTTTCCATCCTGATACTTCCCCCACGACCCGCGCAAACACAAATCATTAAACTTTCAAACGACTCTCGTTTTACTAAAGAGTTTATACTACTATTTGTAAATTTTTTAGATTGTGCGATTCAGGTTGGCAGCTACGCGTCATCCGGCACTGCCACAATAACATAAGAATTGCCAAACACTTGAGGAACCTTCATTCTTATACCCGATACACAGGATTAGCGTTATTGCTTTATTAAAGATTAAAATCTTCTGGAAGTGGTATTTAACATTAGTTAAAAGTCAGCGAAGATTTTTAATATTTTGTATCTTTATATTATATAAATCTATATATAATATCAGTCAATAGATAAAATCAAAAATATTTTAAAAACGCGATTAGATAAAAAACAAAAAAGACCAGTTCAAAAACCAGTCTTTTATTTTAAATAAATAATATTTTTCATATGTGGCTCTAAAACGCTCTATACGCGATTTTGAGAGGTTTTCTACTTTTAATGACTAATCCCGTCAGGAATAAATCAAAAAACATGTAATAACATTCAGGCGGCTTTATTTCTTGAGAAATAAATCTTTTCATCAATCCACGCATCTATTTCACTTTCGACGAACCCGATTGCACGATCACCGATTTTTATAGGTGAAGGGAATTCGTTACGACTAATCAAACGATAAATCCAAGCTTTACAAAATCCAGTTCTTTCCAGAACTTCAGGTAAACGTATAAAGTTGTTTTTTTCTTTCATTTATCTCTCCCATTGTTTTTCGACAGAAGCTATTATTCGAATATCGCTTATGACGATCAACAACTTTTTTAGCAAAAAGTGCTTTTTTAGTTGACTATTTTACATTGACAGTCATTCAATCCCCTTCGGAAGTTGAACTCATGAGTTCAACTCCTCACCGCTATCATGACATTTAAAATATGACTGATTTTTAGCCACAATACTTTTTTTATCCCTTTATTGCACCTTAATGTAAAATACAAATCATTAATACATTTAATAATCAAAGCATTAAAGGATGTATTACAGGGACGCCAGCCCAAAATTCTCCATCGGTGATTACCAGAGTCATCCGATGAAGTCCTAAGAGCCCGCACGGCGCAAGCCATGCGGGCTTTTTTGTGCCTTGAATTTGTCCCGCGAAGTCTGATGCCAACTAATTAAATCCGAACCTTTTAGGCACCTTGTTAGGCACCTCATAAAGCTATATTGCTTTTGAGGTGCCTAAAACTATGGAAACCCGGCAATGGCAAGACAAACCAAACCTCTATTCGTTAAGGAAATCGAATCTGCTAAACCCAAAGAAGCGGACTACGTTCTCTATGATGGCGATGGCCTTGAGCTACTCATCAAATCCAGCGGGAGTAAAATCTGGCAGTTTCGCTACATTCGTCCTGTCACCAAGAAACGAGCAAAGAAGAGCATAGGCCCCTACCCGTCAGTTACCCTTGCCGATGCCAGAAACTACCGTGCAGAGTCCCGCTCACTCCTGGCTAAACAGATCGATCCGCAGGAACATCAGCAAGAACAATTGCGCAGTTCGCTGGAAGCCAAAACAAATACTTTCCAGCTCGTAGCTGAACGTAGGTGGAATGTGAAGAAAGCTAGTGTGACAGAGGACTATACGGAAGATATCTGGCGCTCTCTTGAAAGAGATGTCTTTCCTGCGATTGGCGACGTTAGCGTTACAGATATTAAAGCTCATACACTGGTTCAGGCCGTGCAACCGGTTCAGGCCAGAGGAGCACTGGAAACCGTTCGTCGCCTGTGCCAGCGCATTAATGAGGTCATGATCTATGCCCAAAACACAGGACTGATTGATGCTGTTCCCAGCGTTCATATCGGTAAAGCCTTCGAGAAACCTCAGAAAAAGAACATGCCCAGTATTCGACCGGATCAGCTACCTCAACTGATGCAGACAATGCGAACAGCCAGCATTAGCCTCTCAACACGCTGCCTGTTCATGTGGCAACTTCTTACTATTACCCGCCCTGTCGAAGCGGCTGAAGCTCGCTGGGAAGAGGTAGACATAGAAGCGCGAGAGTGGAAGATTCCTGCAGCACGTATGAAAATGAACCGCGACCATACTGTTCCATTGTCAGATGAAGCAATTGCGATACTGGAGATGATGAAGCCGTTAAGTGGAAATCGAGAATTTATCTTTCCCAGCCGCATCAAGCCAAACAAGCCGATGAACAGTCAGACCGTAAACGCATCGCTAAAACGCGCAGGTTTTGGTGGGGTGCTCGTTTCACACGGGCTGAGATCTATTGCAAGTACGGCCCTTAATGAACAAGGTTTTCCACCTGATGTCATTGAGGCAGCACTTGCACATGTGGATAAGAATGAGGTACGTCGAGCTTACAACCGCAGTGATTACCTTGAGCCGCGACGACCTATGATGCAATGGTGGGCTGACTTTATAGAAGCAGCTGATGCAGGAAGCATATTGGCTGGGGGCGTGAGAGGTATTAAGTTAGCGGGGTAAATGCAAATCAGATTACCTTACACTAGCACCAGAGTGTGTTAGTGTCCCATCCCCTAATGATCAACTTAAGTTTGAAACAGGCCATCATGTATCAAAGTTATCTATTCATTTCTTTTGGTGGAATGATTATCCAAATACCAAAGGAGTTTGCTGAAAGTACAAGTTACGTCATATCAACATATGTCTTGCCCCCTTCAAGACTGCAGAAAACCATTGAAAAACAGGAGTATTAGAGTTATTTTGGATAGATAAAACCATCATGATAATTCAACTTTCAGACGTCCACCTATAGGAAAGCATGGATCACGGTCCTGAATGTTGCGCGCCACAAGGGGCTAAATGTGAACCCAGAGTTATCGATAAAAATAGATTATCTCAAAGACCGCCACAATCCAGAAGAGGTATTTGAGGCGATGGCATTATACATAAATGCTTACCGTGATTTTGGACAAGTATTAAGTAACTCTATTGGAATTAAAGCAGATTTCAACTTTCAATTAAATGAAATTAAAAGTGGTTCAATACTTAGTAAACTCTCAGTGATTCCCGGAAAAATTGACGAAATATTAGCCAATGCATTTTATAACTCAGGTGATGAGTTATTTAGAGAGTTAACTGACATTGAAACCACCGACACTGAAGAACAAGTAGAAACTCTAGCTGTAAATCTAGAAACTGCATTAGCAAAAAATCTACCACAACAAATAGCGGACCCCAATATAGACAGACAAAATCTATCATTTGCTCTAGAAAAATTCTCAACTGCGAATCAAAAAATAAAGCCAAATGAATCAGTCATTATTACTAGCAATAGCGATAACAACCAAAACTTTAAATTTAATACAAAATGGCGTTTTGGTGGAAAACCAAGAGAAATGTTCCTAGGGAGTACTGAAAGCATAGAATTAAATGATAAACTCTATGTAACCGTCTCTGTTAACGAAGGTAATTCTGTGTGGTCATTTCGTAGCATAAGTTTGGATAAGCGCTTGAGTGGAAGAATAACACATAAAGAATGGTTGGAAAGATATCAAGACGGTTTAATTCCTGCAATTGGACCAAAAGATATTATTGATGCTAAAATTACTTTTGATATTTACACACCACCAAAAGGCAAAGGCCAACCCCAGATTAGAAACTTAAAAGTGATAAACATCAGCAATATCCAACGAAATAATGGGTTACAGTATGAACTCGACACTTAGTTTAAAAGAAAGAAAAGCAACATTTGCAGAGTTGAAGGCTGAATATTTATTTATAGCCATTCCTTTTCTACTTTTAATTTCGATAAAAATCTATATTTCAACATGGCAAGAGATAATCACATCTCCAGATTGGTCTTTAGCATCATGCCTGATCTTTGGACAAATAACATCTAAAGTATCGAAAGCCGTCGCTTGCTCTAATACTAAAACAAGTGAGCATTTTTTTGGATGGTATACCGCAAAGTGTTTCCTTTTAGTAGTCATATCTATTGCTGCTTATTTTGGCATGCTGGCAAAGCCTACAATGAGTCTTGGATACATACAAATAATTATTTTCATTACTGCTAGTTACTTTCATTTCAAAGATGGCTTCACAACTAAACTGCTTCAAAAAAATGAGTGTAAAAGATAATAATATACTTGCTCTAAATCACTTCCGATGCATCGCGGATAGTCATGAATGATGATCCGCGATAGAAATAAAGATGCCCACAAATAACGTCAATGAGTAAGAAAAAATTCTTTATTTTTTGGGCTTCCTTTGTATTACCGAATCAAAAGCACTCTTCACGCCTTGATCATTTCTAGACCAATCCATCACTAACCGCTGCATATTAGCATATTTATCTACAGATGATTTATTTAACTCATCTTTATCCTCAGCAGAAGGCCATCCATTTTTCTCAACAAATAAAAGCAAATCATCTTTAATAAATTTGAATGCGATTGTTTTCTTACGCCATCCTCCGTCTACTTTATTTTTTTGTAGTAATCTAATCACTTCCTCTTTCATTTTTCCAAAACGAGCCGCTTTTGCTTTCCCCCCCTTGGCCTTCTGTTTTGCATCCTCAACCTCACTTGCTTGTCGATTTTTTCCTTATATCAGGCCACAACAAAAATTCAACCTAGCTATAGATTTTAAAAGTAACGAGACTGAAAATGTTATCTATTGAAGCAACCCTAGACAAAAATGAAAATGATCTACCTCAACTTCATTTAAAATATTACGTTCTTGAACTTGTCAATGATATACTAGGGAGTAGCCAAAATAATGAAACGGTAAGATACACCATTAGAACATACTCTCGTTATTTTAACTCTCACCCGATAAGACAATCCTACCTAGTTAATTCAGACTTTTAAACTTTAATAAAACCTCATATCTGGACAAGTAAACAAGAGTCACTGACAGAACAAATCGTCATGTTTGACATTGAGGTGGATGCAATAAATGTAGATCATGCAAGAAGTCTTGCATACAATCACACAGCAAATCTCAATGCTTATCTATGCGTATTACTTGATGTTAGTTTCGAACTGATCACTTCAGAATTCAGAATATTCACAATAAAAAAATGAAATGCATTTGAGTTAAACAGATACAGAACTGGATTCATAGATTATGAACTTAATTTAATTATAAAAGATAATCACTATGGGTTGAAAAATATAGAAAATCTAGAGCATGTTAACTCTTTTTAATCAGGTCGATGGACTATGAATGTCGCCTATCCTGACAGTAATGGAGCATTAGTATTTGATGATAAACTGTATATTCAAGATACGCTTTCAGATGATCAACATTTCGATACACTTTTTAGAAATCATAAAATAGAAAAACCTAAACAGAATAACAAAACAAAACCACCTTTAGTACATCTCCAAAAAATGCACATTATCCGTCAGAAGAGATTTCTGTACCAACATGTATAAGAAATGATTTCAGAGATATTTCAAGTTTACCCCCACAAAAAAATCAATTTTCACTTCTTTTTATCGTATGTACAATACTGCCTTAACCCTAGCTAGGAACAATGCCACCACAGAGATTTCTTATAAAATATGTGCTATTGAATCTTTAGCAAAAATAGATAGCATAGGTTTCTCTGACTTCATGAAAAAATATAGAAACTCAGATTTTAAGAAAGAAATATCTGATTACTTTTACTCTGTAAGGTCAGGTCACTTTCACTCAGGAAAATTTCACTTTGGTGAATTTAATGTGAACTTACAAAGAAATATAGATTTTGCTTTTAAAGAAAGGCAGATGGATTACGTAACATTCAACAACTATATTAGATATGCAATAACGAAATGGATAGAGGGAGATTTACTTAAACAACATTAAATAATAAAGGGCCGAAAAGCCCTTTATTCTCCCATTAAGGGACTAACTTGTTATTATGGTGAATCATCAGATTTTATTCTTGCCTTCCCACCATATCCTCAAGGAATCTTTTCCCTCGTAATTTAACTCTCGCTTTAGCCTCCGTATTAATATCCGAATTTTGTAATAATATCCCTAATACAAACTCTTTATCGACATCTTCAACTTTACAGCCCACGGCTTTAACTACTTCAGCACCAAGGATGATCTTCAAGCGTGTCTCAGCACTCTTGGATAAAGATTGCTCTTTGGTCTTGAGACGATTCAGACGCATCTGCGCTGATGCTATTTTTTGCTTAATGGTTTTTTCTGTTCTTGGCTTCCTATTTTTATCATCCGTATTCATAATACCTTTCCTTTTAGCTGTTAAAAACATCAAATACAATTAAAAAAGAAAAAGGTCAATCCATAGGCAGAAGGTTGAAAGCATTCCATTTCTATTTCAACTACGCAGCTATTTAGTCTATTCAATAAATCAGGATCTTCAGCTCCACTTGTTATTGGTTTGTCATTATGATACTAACTCACTTTCGTTTTACCATTTTAATTTAATATTGATATCGTGCTAAGCTTAGTCTATATCAGTTATATTTAATCACATCCTAAAAGATAGTGGATTAATAATAGACCATATATTTACAGGCATCATTCTTAACCTTCGCTGAGCATCTACTATTTTATCACCATTAGTTTTCTTATTAGAGTTCAATACCTCTAAGTTCAGTTCATTGAAAATGGCCATAACGTCCTCCCCTGCCCTCTTATGCTTTAACGCAAGAAAATCAGAAGATATTAATATTAATTCAGATAACGACTCATAATTTGAGTATCCTTCTCCATCGATATAATTAATCCGCCTGACAATTCTGAGTGTTTCCCGTCGTAATGATGTGAAAAGCACATACTTAGATAGTATAAGTCCTGTGTAGGCCCCGCTGATAATGCCTGTTAAAATCCCAATAAAAATACTTTCGCCCATAACGGCACCTATTTTAATTTCCCAATATGATCATTTACTTCCGTAATGCTTGCTTTTAGTACCTGTAAACAAATTTTGGCTGTATGTTCTCTCGGATTGAATTGATGTGATAGCTGTTGGTATGGATGTATATAGTTTCTAAAATCTCTGAGAGTATGACTGAATCGATATGTATCATACTCAATCAATCCTAACTCTCTGACCGTTTCAATAAATGAAGACAATGACCATTCATGAAATTGTTTTATTTTCCCACTCTTATCTTTAGGCGATGATTTTGTTGTATTGAACAATTTTGGATATTTCGAAGCAACACCCAGCAAAAAACCTTCTAATGTGCTTCCAGCAAGAAATATCACTGACAGATACGCGCCTGCCGGATAGCAATTCTCAATTTCTTTGATTCTTCCCTTCAATACATCTGCCACAAATGGATCAATCAAATCAGAAGTAAATTCAACATTATTGAACTCTCTTCTCAAAAAATCATCTTCAGAATCCTTCCGTTGATTCTCAGTATCTACAACGATCTTATCCTTTTTCTCAAAAACAATCTCAGCATTTTCTCGTTTAACCGTCCATTTATCAAATGCCATATATTTATTAAATTCAGTGATCAAGGCGTCTAATCGAGGTATATCGCCAACAAAGTTAATTGGAGCGAACAATTTCTTGATACAACGATCTAACTGCGGACTACCATTTATCACGCTCAACTTTTCATCGGTATACATCCACCTTGAAGGAAATCCCTGTACATATGTATCTTGAAAACCAAGATCATTAAAGAACTGAACAAGCTTTGGACCGGAACGATACTCCGTATCCTCATTGATCAAAACCCTCAGTTTTTCAAGCGTTTTCTCAGATAGAATCATGTTGGCATCCTTTCTACTCTAATAACATTAATAAATACCAGTTTACATAGAAAATCAACATCATTTGTAAAGCTGAACTGCTTGAAATGGTCCGTGGCGTTGAAAGAGGCGCAGCACTTTGTGGTTGTTCAAAACAATCACATTGCTGGAACAGGGTTCATCCCTGTTAATGATAGGATTCATCCCGAAAAAATGGTGTTTTGGTTTGAAAAATGAGATATCAGTAAGCTCAAAATGAAATTTTGCAACACAAACGTGTGCAATTACTAACTTAAAATACCTGATACTCTCCGCGTTACTTATTTTATCAAAACAATGAAAACAATTTTACCTGTTGTTTTTAGACACTGATTTCTGGTCTTAACCTGTGAATTGTGCAACACATAAGAATATCTGTTATTTTCACTGTTTTATCTAAATCCTATTTTCCCGCCTTACGGCGGGAGGAGAAAATACCACTTTTGCCCTTACGGGCGCTCTCTAAACCTAAACATTCAATATTATCCCCCTACCTCAGCCGTTCATCCGATTCTAATCCCATTAATTTCACAGACTTAAAAACTAGCGTTATTATTAAGTATAGAAAAACTTAAAACATTGTCATTATTTTTAGCTCCTTTAGGAGATATAAAAATAAAGCAATGCCCACCTATACACTCACTTCGTGAGCGTGTGGGGTCTACCGACGGTTGCCTGCCGCAGGCTAACACCGTTTCCTTCGGAAACAAAGTCAACGTCAACACCAGAGTTTTTCTTACGAAAAACTAAAACCAGCATAGTCGCATTGGAGATTTATATTTTGGTTTGATATTTAATTTTATATTGAGGTTGTTTTTATTGTATGGCTATTTTTCATCTGGATTTTAAAATTGTGAAACGAAGTGAGGGCAGATCTTCCGTTGCGAAGGCTGCTTATCATGCTCGCTGCAGAATCACAGATGAAAGAACTGGTGATACCTATGATTATAGCCATTTATTTGACAAATTCTAAATCAGATCTTTTCTCTTTCTAGTATAGTTCGTTTTGCATCTATTGCAGGCATCAATCAATACAATAAACTTCAGCACTATAAAAATAACCTTAAAAATCAAAAAATATACAAAAACCTTTCCATATCAACACTATCGCCACTCTTTTTGCGCCTTCCCTTCCTCGCAAAAAATCCCCCCCAACAAACTCAACCACCTCCCCCACCAATTACAAGGACGCCAGCAAATAAAACAAGGGGTAACGTGAATACGTAGCTCCTATTTGTTGTCTATGTCTACTTTACGTCCACCAAATTAAAGGATTTAACGCCAGAATTAATGCAGTCACTAAAAGTATGGCACTGACTACTTTAGGAAGAGGCGTCCGTCACATCACTGCACGGAAAGTCTGCACAGAACACGATCTGCCGCCGGATACCATTAAATTGCCCCGCAACGCGTTATCAATACAACTACCGACGTTTCCCGTTACCTTGTTGTCGGTACGTTTACCTCATTGCCTGAAAGGTTATTTGCAAAGTTATCATTAATAATCCACGGGCGTCTGGTATGCGAATCCAGTTCCCCAATCCTGGCGCTTTGCCTTCGCGACCATACGCACGTAAATAAGCCTGAAACCAAACTTCATCGCTTAACGCTCTCCTCTTTCCCGATTTTTACGCAAAAAATCATCACATGATCAAGTGTTGTATTAGTTATTGCATTTTCCAAATGATATTGGTAATTATTATCATTCTCATTAACAACTTGTTCGATTTACGACGTGGAGAGAGAGGATTTCTCATGCGTATTCTGTTTGTCGGTCCGCCACTGTATGGACTGCTATACCCTGTGCTGTCCCTGGCGCAAGCGTTTCGTGTTAATGGCCATGAAGTACTGATTGCAAGCGGTGGCAAATTTGCACAGAAAGCAGCCGAAGCTGGGTTGGTGGTATTTGACGCTGCGCCTGGTTTCGATTCGGAAGCGGGTTATCGCCGTCAGGAGGCATTACGAAAAGAAAATAACATTGGAACAAAAATGGGGAACTTCTCATTCTTCAGCGAAGAGATGACTGACCCGCTGGTCGCGTTCGCCGGGCAGTGGCGACCAGATCTCATCGTCTACCCTCCCCTTGGGGTCGTTGGACCACTGATTGCCGCTAAGTATGACATTCCGGTAGTGATGCAAACCGTCGGCTTCGGTCATACGCCCTGGCACATCAAAGGCGTGACGAAATCACTTTCTAACGCCTACCGCCGCCATGGGGTCAGCGCGCCACCAAGAGATCTGGCGTGGATAGACGTCACACCGCCCAGCATGAGCATACTGCAAAATGACGGAGAGCCGGTTATCTCCATGCAATACGTCCCGTATAACGGCGGCGCCGTCTGGGAAGAATGGTGGGAACGTACACCTGATCGCAAGCGTCTTCTGGTCAGCCTCGGCACCGTCAAACCGATGGTGGATGGCCTGGATCTGATTTCCTGGGTAATGGATTCTGCCGGCGAAGTAGATGCCGAAATCATCCTGCATCTTCCGGCAAACGCCCGCTCGGATTTACGTTCGCTGCCGCCGAATGTCCGTCTGGTCGACTGGCTTCCGATGGGCGTTTTCCTTAACGGTGCCGACGGTTTTATCCACCATGGCGGCGCAGGCAACACCCTGACGGCGCTACATGCCGGCATTCCGCAGATAGTCTTTGGCCAGGGTGCAGACAGACCCGTCAATGCCCGCGCCGTGGTCGAGCGCGGATGCGGAATTATTCCCGGTAAGAGCGGACTTACGAGCAGCATGATCAATACCTTCCTCGATAATCACGCGCTTCGCGAGGCGTCGCAGGAGGTCGCGGCGGAAATGGCGGCCCAGCCTTGCCCGACCGAGGTGGCAAAAAAACTGATCGCCATGCTGCAACACGGCTAACCGCGGCAGCGCAATGACAATATGGCGGCTGAACCCAGACTGTGTCGCCATATCTCATCTTTCACCGATAAGGAGGCTTAATGCCCGCGACTCATTCCCCCATGCCCGCTCGTGCCTGGATAGTTCGCCTTGCCCGCGTGTGTTGGGAACGTAAGACACTGAGCATCATTGTCATCGTAGCATCAGTATCGACCATTTTACTGGCTGCGCTGACGCCGTTAATAACGCGTCAGGCCGTCAATGACGCGATAGCAGGCGATACGACACGCCTGCCGTTACTTGCCTGCGGCCTGCTATTAATTGCCCTTTTTGATTTTATCGGGAATTACGTGCGCCGCGGCTATGCCGGGGAACTCTCGCTGTGGGTTCAGCATACGTTACGTAGCCGTGCGTTCGACAGTATTCAAAAACTGGACGGCGCAGGCCAGGACGCCTTGCGTACCGGGCAGGTCATTTCGCGTACCAACAGCGATCTTCAACAGGTACACACCTTGCTACAGATGTGTCCGGTGCCGCTGGCGGTGCTCACTTACTATGTGGCCGGTATCGCGGTGATGCTATGGATGTCGCCATCCATGACGCTTATCGTGATTTGCGTACTGGCCGCCCTTGCCATTACCGCCCTGCGCGCCCGTCGCCGTGTTTTCGCGCAAACGGGGCTTGCCTCAGACCGGCTGGCGCACATGACGGAGCACATGCGCGAAGTATTGGAACAGATCTCAGTGGTGAAGTCCTGCGTGGCGGAGTTACGCGAAACGCGTTGGCTCGATGGTCAGTCGCGGCAGATGGTGCGGGTACGCATCGGCGCCGCTATCTCGCAGGCGATGCCGGGCGCAACCATGCTGGCGCTACCGGTGATAGGGCAAATCGTCCTGCTGTGCTATGGCGGCTGGTCGGTGATGAACGGGCGCATCGATCTGGGAACCTTCGTTGCGTTCGCGAGTTTTCTCGCTATGCTGACCGGCCCCACCCGCGTACTGGCATCGTTTTTAGTTATCGCACAGCGCACACAGGCATCGGTGGAGCGCGTCTTCGCGCTTATCGACACGCGTTCTCGCATGGAAGACGGTACTGAGTCGGTTGAGGGTCAGATTATTGGGCTGGACGTGGAGAAGATGAGTTTCCACTACGACAACGGTAACCGTATCCTCAATGAGATCTCGTTTTCCATTCACGCCGGTGAAACCGTGGCAGTGGTTGGCGCCTCCGGCTCCGGGAAATCAACATTGCTGATGTTGCTGGCGCGCTTTTACGATCCCACCTCCGGCGGGGTGTGGCTCAACACCACTGCGGGTCAACAGAATATTCGCGACCTAAAACTGGCGGCGCTTCGTCGTCGCGTTGGCGTAGTGTTTGAAGACGCGTTTCTGTTTGCCGGTACGGTGGCGGAAAACATCGCCTATGGGCACCCGCAAGCGACTCAGGACGACATCCGACGCGCCGCCGATGCCGCAGGCGCCAGCGGGTTCATCAATGCGCTACCGCAGGGGTTCAACACCCGACTGGCCGAACGCGGAAGCAACCTCTCCGGCGGCCAACGCCAGCGTATTGCGCTAGCCCGGGCACTGATTACCGCGCCGGAACTGCTGATTCTCGATGACACCACCTCGGCGGTCGATGCCGGTACTGAAGCGGAAATTAATACGGCTCTTGGTCGTTATGCCGATAATGAGCATATGCTGCTGGTGATTGCGCGCCGCCGTTCAACACTGCAGTTAGCCGATCGGATCGTCGTGCTGGATAAAGGCCGCGTCGTGGATATCGGTACCCAAGCGGAGCTGGATGCAAGGTGTCCGACGTTTCGCTCGCTGATGAGCGGCGAGGGTGATTTTCTCGCCCTCGCCCCGGCGGAACAACGTGCGCTATGGCCAACAACGCAGGCGGTAAAATCCGACGACGCGCATGAGCGCCAGCCCCCCGCCGGAAAAGGTTTTGTCGACCGGATGACGCGCGTTCCGGAACGCGCCGTACAGATGGCGCTGGCAGGCCACGGGCGTCAAGTCTCATCGTTGCTGACGCCAGTAGCCTGGATGTTCGTCATCGCCGCCCTGCTTATCGCGCTTGATTCCGCCGCAGGCGTTGGCGTGCTGGTGCTTTTGCAGCGCGGTATTGACTCAGGCGTTGCCGCAGGGGATATGTCGACTATTGGCATATGCGCCCTGCTCGCGCTGTGCCTGGTGGCGATCGGTTGGTGCTGCTATGCGCTGCAAACGATCTTCGCCGCCCGCGCGGCAGAGTCGGTACAGCATACGGTACGCTTACGCAGCTTCAGCCACCTGCTACGCCTGAGTCTTCCCTGGCACGAGAAGCACATCGACTCGCGTCTTACTCGCATGACCGTCGACGTTGATTCACTCGCCCGATTTCTGCAAAACGGTCTTGCCAGCGCGGCCACCAGCATCGTGACGATGGTCGCTATCGCCGCGGCAATGTTCTGGCTTGACCCCATTCTTGCGTTAACGGCATTAAGCGCCGTACCTGTAGTGATACTGGCGACGTGGATTTACCGCCGTTTGAGCTCGCCTGCCTACGCCCAGGCACGGCTGGAAATTGGTAAGGTGAACAGTACGCTTCAGGAAAAGGTCTCCGGTATGCGGGTAGTGCAGTCACACGGTCAACAGAAGCAGGAAGCCGCCAGGCTACGGGCGTTATCAGACAACTTCCGCGCCACCCGCGTGCGGGCGCAAAAATACCTTGCTGTCTATTTTCCGTTCCTGACCTTCTGCACCGAGGCCGCCTATGCCGCCGTGCTTTTAATCGGGGCGACCCGGGTCGCCGGAGGCGAAATGACGCCCGGGATACTGGCGGCGTTCTTCCTGCTATTGGGCCAATTTTATGGCCCGGTACAGCAGTTGTCAGGCATTGTTGATTCCTGGCAGCAGGCGACCGCCAGCGGCAAACATATCAATGCGCTATTGGCGACTGAGGAAACGGAGAATATTGAACCGTCCTCCATAACGCCTGGCACTGGCGGCGCGCTACGTCTGGAGGCATTGACATTCCGCTATCCCGAAAAAACGCAACCTGTGCTTGATAAGCTCTCGCTCACCATTCCGCCAGGAACGGTAGTCGCGGTGGTCGGACGTAGCGGCGCCGGCAAATCGACGCTGATCAAACTGCTGGCCGGGCTCTACTCTCCCGGCAGCGGGCAAATCCGTGTCGGTGAGCGCCTAATTGATGCCGCGTCGCTTAGTGATTATCGTCGCCAGACGGGGCTGGTCACTCAGGATGTCGCATTATTTAGCGGCGATATTGCCGAAAATATCCGCTATTCGCGGCCAGACAGCAGCGACACGGAGGTGGAGATCGCGGCGCGACAGGCGGGACTCTTTGAAACTGTGCAACATCTGCCGCTGGGGTTTCGTACTCCGGTCAATAACGGCGGCACGGATCTGTCCGCGGGCCAGCGTCAGTTGATTGCCCTCGCCCGCGCCCAACTGGCACAGGCGCACATTCTGCTGCTCGACGAGGCGACAGCGCGTATCGACCGCAGCGCCGAGGAGCGCTTAATAACCTCGCTTACCGGAGTGACGCATACCGAGAAACGCATCGCGCTTATCGTCGCGCACCGACTGACCACCGCTCGCCGCTGCGATGTTATTGTCGTAATCGATAAAGGATGTATCGCTGAATATGGTAGCCATGAGCAGTTGATAGCGGCTCATGGCCTGTATGCTCGTCTGTGGCGGGACAGCATCGGCCAGACACGCGATACGCAAGGAGAGGTCATAGGATAGTTTTTATCGCCACGATTTACGCAAAAGAAAGCCCGCAAGCGGCTGTTCCTGTAACAGCCGCTTTAGCTATTGATACTGACCGAAATATAAATGAGATGGAATACAGAAAATGAGACTGAGCCCGCCCGTCGCTCCTGTCGCTATACAGACCGCTACGCGCCTTCGCCGCCAACTCGCCGCCGGAAGCCAGGTTGACGCTTCTCACTTCTGGCGAGAAGCAAACTCGCTCGCGCTGCCGCTGGTGACAGCCATTAACGACGCAGACGATGAACGGGAAGTCACCTTCCTGTGGCGTGCCGCCTCTCCTCTGCGGGGGGTTTATGTCCGCCTGAACCGTGTCACCGATAAAGATAACGTGGCGAAAGGTATGATGACGCAACTGCCCACAACGGATATCTGGCATCTGACGCTTCGCTTACCGGCATCCTACTGCGGTTCCTATACGATGGTCGAAATACCACCGGAAACCCCGGACGAGACGGTGTTGCAGCTTGGAAGCCGTTTCGCCTCCCTTGTCGGGAAGGCGGACCCACTGAACAGCACGCCGGGAATAAATGTTCGGGGCAATGCGCAGGAATCCGTTCTGGCGCTGGATCACGCCCCGGCACAGGAGGAGTGGTCAGGCTGTCGCGCTTACGCCGGGCAGCTTTTCACCTCAGAACATCGGCTCGCCGGACAACGTCGCCGTGTGCGGCTGTATCTTCCTGACGTTCCTGTCGTACAACCGCTGGGCTTACTGGTACTCACGGATGGCGAGATCTGGTTCGACCATCTTGGGGTAAGTGCCGCCATTGACGCTGCCATCCGCAGCGGACGCATCGCGCCGGTGGCCGTACTCGGCATTGATAACATCAACGCGCGTGAACGCGTCGCAATCCTCGGCGGTCGCCGCGAGCTGGTGCTCGACATTGCCGAACGCCTGCTGCCAACCCTTCGCGCCAAATACCCGGAACGGCGGTGGGCGGACCGTACACAAACGGTGCTGGCAGGGCAAAGCCTCGGCGGCGTGACCGCGCTGATGGCGGCCCGCCACGCGCCAGAGAGCTTCGGCCTGGTGCTGAGCCACTCCCCCTCAATGTGGTGGACGCCGGACATCCGCAATCGCCCGCCCCATTTCAGCGCAGAAGAGCGCTCATGGGTCAGCGAACATGTGTTATCCGCGCCCTCGCCAGCCGTACGTACGCATCTGTGCGTGGGATCGCTGGAAGGTTCGACGGTCCCGCAGGTCAAACAGTTGCATGAAAAATTGCGCGCCGCCGGCGTCGAAAGCCATTGCAGCGTGTACACCGGCGGTCACGATTATGCCTGGTGGCGCGGCGCGCTGATTGACGGATTACGTCTACTGCCCCGATAAAACTTCACCTGCCAAAAAGGAATCACATCCGATGTATGGTCGCCAGTACCACAACAAGTGCTATCGCATGGCGCTATTTTTAGTGAGTTTTTGTTTTAGCGCGCTGAGTTATGCGCAGCCGGATATGCAGCCATTAGGGCCGAATATTGCTGATAAAGGTTCGGGATATTACCATTTTAGGGTCAATGACTTTCAATCTGCTGATGGCGTAAGACATTACCGGGTATGGACCGCTATTCCCAATAAAGCCGCCCCGCCGTCGGGTTATCCTGTCTTATATATGCTGGACGGCAACGCAGTGATGGACAGGCTGCCGGAGGCGCTGCTCAAACAACTGGCAGACCACTCGCCGCCGGTGATTGTGGCGATTGGCTATCAGACTAACCTGCCGTTTGATCTTAACGGCAGAGCTTATGACTATACGCCGGCGCCGGGAATCGATCGCGATGGCAGTGAAAATAACCCGCGTTTCCATCGTAAAACCGGCGGCGGGCCAGCGTTCCGCCAGCTACTGGAGAAACATATCGCGCCGCAGGTGGAACAAGGAATCACCATCAACCCCGAACAGCGCGGGGTATGGGGACATTCTTATGGCGGCCTGTTCGTTTTGGACTCCTGGCTGTCGTCATCCTTCTTTCATATCTATTACAGCGCCAGCCCGTCACTCAGCAGGGATAATTTTGCCCTGTTGAATCGCCTTACGACAGTGAAGCCGTCGCCGTTCTGCCATAAAAAACTCATCATAATGGAAGGTTCAGCGTCGAATGGGGATAGCAGGCAACGCCAGATGGCCGAGCTCCTGCAAAAAGTTCAGGAGACCGTGAGAACGCTTGAGAACAACGGCGTTAACGCGGCCCTGCAGCATTACCCGGGCCTGGGCCACGGGCCCATGTTTAACGCCTCTTTTCGCAGTGCATTGCTGGATATCAGTCGCGAACCGGCAAGCCAAAAACCACGCTGCCATTAACCCGCCGCCAGATTATGCCCGCCAGCGGCGGGCATAATCCATCAAAACGAGGCCGTCACACCGGCATAATAAGCCCGACCCGGTTCGTTATAGGTATTTGCCCCTTCGGCGGAGCGATAGATCTGTTTATCGAAGATATTGCTGATACCGACATTAAGACGCAGGTTCTTATTGATATCGTAATTAACGTTAGCGCCGACCAGTGAGTAAGCCCCCAGCGCTTTCCCGGACAATCCTTTGGTCTCTTCACTACGCGACTCCGCATGTGTTCGCGGTTTTTGCTTGCCGTATAACGTCCAGTTGACGTTAGCGGAGAGCGCGCTGGTAATAGTCCAGTCGAGGAAGGTATTCACCGTATATTTCGGGATTATCGATAAGGGATTGCCGGTATCTTTTTGCTCAGAAGCGATCATATAAGTCGCATTGGTATTCCAGTTCAGACGGTCCGGCATCAGCGGAACAGCCATGCTGGCTTCAATACCTTCAATCAGCGCTTTACCGCCGTTCTGCCACTGCAATACATAAGCGCCAGATGCGCTTCTGCCAATAATTTTATCACCTGCGACAATCTTATTTTGATAATCGTTACGGAAATACGTGACGCTTGCGTGGTAATCGTCTACGGTAAATTCCAGCCCAATCTCTTTATTGATACTAATTTCAGGATCGAGATTCTTATTACCGACCAGGTAACAGCCGCCCGACGTAATATCTTTTGGACAACCGTTGCCTTTCGAATAGAGTAAATACCCCTCACTGGTTTGATACAAGTTCGGTGCCTTAAAGGCCCGGGCAATACCGGCTTTCACCTTGACGTATTCACCTAACTCCTGGGAAAGGTTAAGACTGGGACTAAAATTACTCCCGGATTCGCTCAAATAGTCAAAACGCAGACCCGGAATAATATTGGTACCGGCCATGGGTTCGATATTATCTTCAACGTACAGCGCACTGATTTCCGATTTATTTTTGCTGCTACGGTTAGCCGCCGAACCGGGAATCCCGGCGATATTGCTATCCTTAACCGTCAGACTGGTAGAGGAAGGATCGTTCAGCTCATCGCGGTTCCACTCCGCGCCGACGGTGAGCGTTTGCTCAAATAGCCATATCACCGGGACATTCACCTCGCCGCTGGTGCGATACGAGGTCAGGCGGTTAGTGGTGAACGTCTGGTCGTTGGTAATACGCCCCTCGCCGCCGCCGGAGAGCCCCTCATTCATGCGGGTATTATCGGTTTTTTCATAGTAGAACCCCAGGCGGCTTTGCCCCCAGTCCCAGATGCCGTTATGAGTTAGACCGTAATTCTGCCGGTACAGGCGATTGGTCTCCCGCCCGGACTGCGCGAGACTTTTGGTAACCGCGTTTGAAGTACTGTTTTGCGTATCGCCGGCATAGATATTCCCCTGCCGACTGTATCCCGCTTCAAAATCAAGGATTTGCTGCGGGGTCATTTTCCATGAGAAGACGCTATTAATATCTTTATTGGTGACCCCCTCCCGTCCGGCGGCATTCTTGGTACCGGCGGAGGAGTTAATATCCCAGCTATCGGCATCGGTTCTGTTGAGATTACCGTACAGGCGCATCGTCAACGTATCACCAGCCAACGGGCCGCTAAGGCTAAAGTTACCCCGCCGGGTGTCGCCCTCTTTGCTGCTTTCCGGCTGGTTGGTATAGAGCGACAGCGAACCATGCCAGTCGTTAGTGGGGCGTTTGGTGATGATATTCACCACCCCACCTGCGGCACCGGAGCCATAGCGCGCGGCAGCGGGCCCACGGATCACTTCAATACGTTCTACCATCTCCGGCGGTACCCAGTTCGTATCGCCACGGGTGTCGCGTTCTCCGCGCCAGCTATAGCGAACCGAATTTCGCGACGTCACCGGCACGCCGTCAATCAGCACTAAGGTATTTTCCGGCCCCATACCACGAATATCAATTTGTCGGTTATTTCCGCGCGTCCCCGAGGCGCTATTGCCGGTAAGATTAACCCCAGGCATCTTACGAATAATATCGGCAAGATCGTTAACGGGAGGATTCTTCTGAATATCGTCACGAGTAATAATCGAAACGCCCGGCTGTTGCTTTAATACTTGCTCGGCGGTGGATTCAACCACCATCGTTTCGCCGTTGTCGTCAGTAGATTCTGCTGCTGATAATGGACTATTAACCCCTGTAGAAACCACGGTTATTAACCAGAGGAACTTCTTAACTCTCATACCCATTCCCTAAATAATGTCTAAAGTAGCGCTGTTGCCCTCAAGCTCACATCCTTGCCAGGTTACGGCTATATAGTAGTTATTATCATATGCTAATGATAATAATTATCATTCAATTAAGAAAAAGGCAATCTTTCGACCGCAAAAATCTGGTAATAAGAAAACGGAAACGGGATTTTGCAATATGACTCTCTGTCCGGGCTCCGCTTTGCCAGTAAATCCGGGAAGGGGGGCAGAATGCGCCTACTGAACGGAGGTTTTACAAAACAGGAGTAGAGAAATAAAACTATTTTTCAAAGCGTTAATGACAAGAAACACCCAGGTAAGATGGTATAGTGCGGCTCAGAGTCCACCGGCGCTTCCCTGCCGACGGCGAACCGTTCTTACAGTTTGCCAGCGACTTTCCGTCTGGGTAATGGTGGGATCGGATACGATTGTAGTCATTCGATATTTGATAATGAAAGTGATGTTGGTGCCAAAATACAAAGCGCCTGGTAATATTTATCAGGCGCTTTGCAGACAGAAAACCATCAAACATCGGTTTCTCGTTCTCCAGGAGCTACTGGAAAATATGACAACCCACAGTTAGTGGGTTTTACTGCCGTGTCTTGAGAAGTACCTTCTTGTATTCCCAAGTCGTCCAGGAGACGCCGCAACCAATAAAGTTCAATCGCCTGTATTTTTCTCTGTCGTCTGTCTTCCCTTTCAGAAGGCGGGCGAATATCAGACTCATGAGTACATGTAACACAATAACCTTTTAACTCTATCCACTTAGGCTTAGGGGGGCCCTTAGGCTCGGTAGGCGTCGAGCTGACAACGCACGAACAGGCACTTATACATCCAGGCATAACGTTTTCCTTTTCAAACAATTCGCTTTAGTTGGAAGTTCTACTTGAGAAAATAGAAATGGTTATTCAGATATTTTTACCGTCGCATACTCCTGTAATAATAAAAGATACTGTAAATAATTAACTCTCAGCTACTATTCAGTAGCAGATTGTTATTCTTACATTGCTTTTATTTTCGATTTACGTCAAAAAGGACTAAATATCTTCACTATAAAATTCGTTAAAAAGTGCTTGTGTACTTGTAGACATTGTGGCGTCTTCGGTACATGAACCGGTTAGTGTACAATCTTTAAAACTGGTATTTTTTAAATTAGCCTCGGACAAATCAACCTCGCCCAGGTTAGTAGAAATGAAACTCGCCTTTTGCAGGTTTGCCCGGGTTAAGACAGCGCCTTCCATATCAGTAGCCATTATAGTAGCACCCTTTAATGTCGCACCGCTCATATCGGCAAGTATAAGGTTTGCGCCTGAAACATTAGCGTGATTCATATTCGCACCGGAACAATTACATTCTACCATGCTACAGCCTAACAGACTCGCGTGTTGTAAATTGGCGCCAGTAAGATTAGCGTGATCGAGGATAGCGCCACACATAATAGTATCTTCCAGACAGGCGTTCGTTAAGTTACTGTTGCCTAATAATGCTCCCGATAGATTTGCGCCGCTTAAGTCTGCGTCACATAAATTTTCTGCCGTCAGATTTGCTCCGGGAAGGACAGCGCCTTTAAGATTCATGCCTCCCTGGGCAGTTAATATTACAGAATCCTGAGGGAGAGAAAACTCGGTTCTGAATAGTAAAGCTCGACATATTCTTTCAAAAGAGACAAGCGGAATTTCTCTTGTCTCAGAATTGTCGCCTTTACTGACTCGTACAATAACTTGTCCAGCTTCGTTATTCTCACCAGGAAGATTAAATTCGACACGACACCCGCCCATATCCTCCAGTATAATGTTTTCTGGCAACGGAGCACCTCTGCCAGGCATTGAACTATTCAATGTATCAGCCATAACCTCTATCAATTCCTTATACTGTGTTTCATTTCTCCGACGTACCCCACCACAGGTAAAAAAGTTAATGATATGTTCCAGAATAGTTTTGGGAGAGGTGGCTTGCCGCATAGCAGCATAAGTCCCCGCGCCAAAAGCAGATGTAGCCATACCGGCCAGACTACCGAGTGAACGCTGCATAATATTTTCTCCCAGAGAGCAACATAGTACATGATAAAATTTATCATATAGATTTGCATTTAGAGATAAGGTGAATACTCCCTTTGCGTCTGGTTACATAATCACGCATCACGACGCTTTGCTGTCTGACTTACACAATACCAGCCAAATAAATATATTGGCTTATACTCGTCATACTTCAAGTTGCATGTGCTGCGGCTGCGTTCCCTCACCCCAGTCACTTACTTTAGTAAGCTCCTGGGGATTCGCTCGCTTGCCGCCTTCCTGCAACTCGAATTATTTAGAGTATAAACATTATTTAAAATAATAAACGCGGCATTAGTTTTAATACTACGTTCAGGACTCATCCCACTCATTAGCAGAAAATCTATTAAAAAGCGTGTTCAGGCGTTTTATTGCTGCCATTGATAAACTGTTTAACAACGTCGTCTGTACAGGCCTTCTTCGTTGCCTTTACGTTTAACTCAATCAGGCTACCGTCTCGGTTATAAGTCTATCGAGTAGTAGGGACGTAGTATGACGATGCAGCAAAGTGATATGGAAAGATATAATCCATTATTAATGTTAAAAGAAGTCATGGCGCAGACGCCTTATCGCCATAAACGCTGGGGAGAGCGTAAGTTTCGCTATAAATTTGTATTACGTTGCCTTATTAACCCCGTAACGACAATTAAATACTTCAATGAATTATGCCATCTGTCTCAGCCCAGAACGCTGATCATTCATCGTCCCCTATTGCCGGCAAAAATCCAGCGGCCCTATTTGTATACCGGGCTTAGCATACGTTGCCGGGCAAGAGCTATTCTGGAACACTACCAGTTCGTTCAGTCCTTTCCGGAAAGTAAAATTAAAAAGATCCTTCTGTCCGAGGAACAAATCTTACTCGCTCACCTGGAAGGAAAAAACGGTGCTCTGGTAGATATCTACTGCGGTCCCTGTGGCTATGACAGAGAAGGTGAGCTGACATTAACGCTGTGCTTCAATGATACGCCGTTGGCACGTTTATCATTTTCCTTTATCCGCCATGAAGGGAAGCAAATAGCGCTGGTTGCCGGGTTACAAGGGCCCAGTAAACATATCGGCCCACAAGTCATACGTAACGCCACCAAAGATTGTTACGGTCTCTTTCCTAAACGGATGCTGTATGAAGCATTTGCGACATTGATGCAGGCCTGTAATGTCGACGAGATTTATGCGGTAAGTGAAAACAACCATGTTTATCGTCAACTCAGGTACTTATTCCAGAAGAAAAAAACTTTTGTGGCCAGCTATAGTGAATTCTGGGAGTCGCTAAACGGCGTTAAGAAAGGTGCCTTATATCATCTGCCATCACAGGTGATGCGTAAAGCTCCTGAAAGTATCCCCAGCAAAAAACGCGCAGAGTATCGGAAACGCTATCATATTCTGGATACAATAATACAAGAGGTTAACAGCCTCTCCCGGTAGAACTATTTCATACGCGGATGTGCAGATCCTGCTACCGTTCAGCGGATCTCTTTGAAATCTGTATCGCTACTGGATGGTTAAATACAGAATGGCTTGCGAGTGAAAAGCGCGGCATTAAACCGTCGCTTTCACTCATGCTATGATCAACATCTTAATCTTATTCCCTTCACCATAACGTCATCGATTAGCATGTTAACCATTAAATACAAGCTAAACATTTGTCACATTTTTATTTGGTTAAGCAAAAAAATAATACAAAATAGAATTTTCAGTAAGCCAAGTCAGGAGTTTTGGTGAAAATACAAGAAGTTAAGCGTATATTAACCCGCTGGCAGCCGTCTTCCTTTACCCTATACCGGGAGGTGTTTGCGCAATACGGCGGTAGTATCAATATGCACCCAGATATTGTTGATTATTTTATGAAGCGCCATAACTGGCATTTTAAATTCTTCCACTATGAAGAAGATGATAAGATTAAAGGCGCCTACTTTATTTGTAATGATCAGAATATTGGCATCCTGACGCGCAGAACCTTCCCGCTATCGTCAGATGAGATACTTATTCCGATGGCACCAGATTTACGCTGCTTCTTACCCGATCGTACTAACCGGCTTTCGGCGTTACATCAGCCACAAATACGCAATGCCATATGGAAACTCACCAGAAAAAAACAAAATTGTCTGGTCAAAGAAGCGTTCTCTTCTAAGTTTGAAAAAACACGCCGTAATGAATACCAGCGATTTCTTAAAAAAGGCGGAAGTGTAAAAAGCGTTGCTGATTGTTCTTCTGATGAACTGACTCATATTTTTATCGAGTTATTTCGGTCTCGTTTCGGCAACACTTCATCCTGCTATCCCGCTGATAACCTTGCCAACTTTTTTAGTCAACTGCATCACCTTCTGTTTGGGCATATTCTTTATATTGAAGGGATACCCTGTGCATTTGATATCGTACTGAAATCTGAAAGCCAGATGAACGTCTACTTTGACGTATCTAATGGTGCAATTAAAAATGAGTGCAGGCCACTCAGTCCCGGCAGCATACTAATGTGGCTAAATATTAGCCGCGCCAGAAATTACTGCCAGGAAAGACAAAAAAAATTGCTTTTTTCCATCGGCATACTAAAGCCTGAATGGGAATATAAGCGCATGTGGTCGACCCCCTATTTTACCGGGAAATCGATTTGCTAAAAAGAAAGCCTGGACGTAAATATGTTTTTTACGTCCAGATTTTTCATAAATCCTGATGAACTGATAAAAAACTAAAATTTAATCAGAATTTAAAAAATAAGTTAACCACCATATAATCATAATGACAATTACTCGAAATTCACTTACACTATACTCGGTTTTATGGAATTGATTAACACGGTATGTTACAGATAACGTGCTAAAAAGCGTGCAGCGGTTATACATTTTCATATGTGTGTGTCATTAACCTGGCGTCAGGAACAGATGATGATGACAACCACCATTTTATCTCTTCTGGCCTGGCATACCGTCAGTAGATTAAAGGTGTAGCCTTGCTTTATGGCATTACAAAAATGCGGGTGGGGTCTATGCTCAATGCATACGTTATTTGTAACAACGCTCTTGTGCATAAACAATACGTTATTGTCAACAGCACTGAACGGGTACAGTGGTTCTTGCTGACAACAGGCTTAAAGATCGCCTTAACACGGGATACCTGATAACTGGATTATATTATGACACATGCAGACTGGCTGATTCTTGGGTATACAACTGTTATTATTATTTTTGGTATTGTATGTTATATCGGATTGCTTAAATTGATAACGAAAGGCAAGCATGAAAAATAACGCACTTACCGGGAAGAATATACTCTCAGGAGATAAAATGCTTCGGCAATGATATGACACCACTGCCGAAATGTTATTTTTACAGAAATCAATCAGGTATTGAGGGTGATTTTATCATAGCCGCGCCAGCGATAATTCAACAACGAGAGCAGCCAGAATAGCACAAAAGCGCCCACTACCCAGAAGCCCACATTCCCCATATGATCGTTAAGCGTGCTTACGGTCTGCCAAAATGTTCCGCTTAACTGTAACGCATCATCAATCAACCCCAGCGCCTCAAGCCCGCCAATCGCCAGCGCGACAATGACAGATGCGGCGGTAATGGTCATATTATAATAAAGCTTACGTAATGGATGCGAGAAAGCCCAACCGTAAGCGCCGACCATGACAAAGTTATCCAGGGAATCCACCAGCGCCATCCCGGCGGTAAACAGCACAGGAAAAATCATCATCGACCAGAGAGATAGCCCCTGGTTAGCTGCTGAAGCGGAAATGCCCAGCAGCCCAACCTCGGTTGCGGTATCAAATCCCAGACCAAACAGAAAACCGACAAAATACATATGCCAACTGGAAGTGACCAAACGAAACGTACGCTGAAATATACGCGTCATCAGCCCGCCAGGTATCGCCTCGTCATGCGCCCTCACTGACTCGCCGCGGGTAACCGAGCGAAATTGCCGCCAGACGTTGAACAAAATAAACAGGTTAAGCAGGGCCATCGCCAGCAGAAAAAAAGCGGAAACAGCCGTACCGATCAACGAACCATATTGATGCAAAACATCAATACGATCGCGAAATGCCATCGACGTCACAACAATCGCCAGACATGCCAGAACGACAATGGTCGAATGACCCAATGAAAAAAACGCCCCCACGCCTAAAGGCGTTTTACCCTGCTGCATCAGTTTACGGGTGACGGTATCGATGGCTGCGATATGATCGGCATCAACCGCATGACGCAGCCCAAAGCTATACGCCAGTATGGCTGCGCTTAGCATGACGGCATGGTGATGAAAAACACAGAACGCCCAAATCCAGGCCAGGATGTTAACCCCAACAAGAAAGACGGTTAATGCTATTCCCCGTCGTTTAGTATGATTATTCATGCCCCTGCACCCACTATATTTTTAATTAACGCTACGGTTTGTAGGGGGAATGTATGATCATTTGATTAAAACGTCACACCTCAAGATGCGACTTTTTGTAAACGTGCTTTACCGCTGACACATTTGTGCGCATTACTGCGGAACAAGGCTTAAAAAGCGTATCCGAACGTATAGCCCTCCCAACGCTTCGCTACGGGAAAAATGGGGATGAGTACGGTGCAGGCGTGCGATATCATTGACCAAAGCCAGACCAATGCCCGCCCCGGCCACATTTCCTACGTTATCGAGCCGGTGGAACGGCTGTAGCGCCAGATGGATGTGTTCATCATCAATACCGGGGCCGCTATCTTCGACAACCAGCGTCACGGCATCACTATCCCGTTCAAGCCGCGCGGTGACGATGCCTTGCTCAGGCGTGTATTTCAGCGCATTATCCAGCAAGTTTCCGCACAGCTCGCTAAGCAGTACCTCATCCCCCTCGATCCACATCGCTTCCTGTTCGCCTTCGTAGCCCAGGTCGATATGTTTACTCCGCGCCTGCGCCAGGCGGGTAAAACAGCCGCTCTGTACGATATCGTACAGATTCACCGGGGAAAAACGCCGCTCGCCCTGCTCTTTATGCTTTACCGCAGAAAGTTGCAACAATCTTTCCGTGAGCTGAATGGTGCTATCCAGCGTTACGCTCATCGCCTGCAGACTTTCGTACCAGTGATGAGGGTGCTGGCTGGCTAACGCCACCGCCGCCTGCGTTTTTAACACCGCCAGCGGCGTTTTTAACTGGTGAGAAGCATCGGCGCTAAAGCGTTCCTGCCGGGAGAGGATGCCGCGGAGCCTGTCAATGTAGCGATTAAACGCCACGATTAACAAGCGTGTTTCCGACCACGGCAGCAGTTCCGGCAGCGGCGTTAACAGACCCGGTTCGCGGCGTACCATTAATGACGAAAGTTGACGCATAGGGCGCAGGATCCGGCGTAATAACCAGCCAACCAGCACCAGGGTCAGCAACACCAGCAGCCCCTGTGAGATCCAGGAAGAGAACAGCAGTTGGCCCGCCAGATAACGACGGGACTGCAGCGTCTCTGCGACATAAATCTCCGCCATGCCGATAATGCCGCCTTCGTTGACCGGCTGTAGCAAACGCGCCACGCGGATCGCCTCGCCGCGATACTCGGTATGATAGAACCACGCCAGCGCCGGATAAAGCCGGGTACGAGGCGTAGCAGGCGGCATGGCGGGCAGATCGTCATAACCGGAAATGACCTTTCCGGAAGGGTCGACGACTTTGTAATAGAGTCGATCATTCATATTAAGCTCGAAGCTATCCAGCACCACCCAGGGCACGTTAACTTCCAGATGGTTATTGCGCACCACCAGCCGTTCCGATACCGTTCGCGCCGAGGAGAGCAACGTACGATCATAAGCCTGAGTGGCGGCCTGTAGCGCATTGACATAACTGTTAAACGCCGACAGCCCCCATAGCAGAATCAGCGGCAACCCCAGGAACAGTAAGAGTTGCAGGTACAACGATTGCGGCTTAACCCACTTCATCGCCGCGCTCCAGCACATAACCCAGGCCGCGCAGCGTCGTAATTCGTACATCGCTTCCCTGGAGTTTTTTACGCAGTCGATGAATATAAAGTTCGATGCTTTCAGGGCTTACCTCATCGTTCAGGCTGAACACCTGTTCAAAAAGCTGCTGACGCGAAACTGGTCGCGTTCGTCGGTACATCAATACGGTTAAGAGCGCCTGCTCACGCGGCGTCAGCGCTAACGGCTGTCCCTGTAACAGAAAATACCCTTCATCATGAAAGATCAATTCCCCCAGTTGCTGAACTTCATGAACCTGCCCAGCGCTGCGTCGGAGCAAGGCCCGTAAACGGGCATCCAGCTCTTCCAGTTCAAAGGGTTTCGGCAGATAGTCATCCGCGCCGACGTTGAGACCTTTTACGCGATCCGCCACCGCGCTTCGCGCCGTGAGCAGCAAAACGGGCAAGGTCTGACCGCGTTTACGCAGCCGTTGCACCACCTCCAGTCCATCCATTCCCGGCATATTGATATCCAGCACCGCCAGCGCGTACATTTCACTGTGCAGAAGATGGTCAGCCGCCAGGCCGTCAAATACGCAGTCCACGGCAAAGCCGTTTTGCACCAGCGCTTTCTCCAGCCAGTGAGCCAGCTCACGGTTATCTTCCGCCAATAAGAGACGCATATCACATCCTGTAAAGTTTCTGCCGCATTGAAAGGGAATTGAAAGGTTATTGTTTTAACAATCACGCAACCGAACTGCTACATGTCGGCTCACATAATCACAAAAATCTTCTTCCGAACCTGAAAAATCCGGACGTCCGGCGTGAGGATAAAAAATGAAAAAACAATTACTTCGTACCCTTACTGCAAGCATTTTATTAATGAGTACCTCTGTTCTGGCGCAGGAGGCGCCGTCGCGAACAGAATGTATCGCGCCAGCCAAACCTGGCGGCGGTTTCGACCTTACCTGTAAGCTGATTCAGGTGAGTTTGCTGGAGACTGGCGCAATCGAGAAACCCATGCGGGTAACGTATATGCCCGGCGGCGTCGGCGCTGTGGCCTATAACGCGATAGTCGCCCAACGCCCTGGCGAACCCGGGACTGTGGTCGCCTTTTCCGGCGGTTCGCTGCTCAACCTGTCGCAGGGGAAATTTGGTCGCTACGGCGTAGATGATGTGCGCTGGCTGGCAAGCGTGGGCACTGATTACGGCATGATCGCCGTGCGTGCGGATTCCCCGTGGAAAACGCTGAAAGATCTGATGACGGCGATGGAAAAAGATCCCAACAGCGTGGTCATTGGCGCTGGCGCCTCTATTGGCAGCCAGGACTGGATGAAGTCGGCGTTGCTGGCGCAAAAGGCGAACGTCGACCCGCACAAGATGCGCTACGTTGCCTTTGAAGGCGGCGGCGAGCCGGTGACAGCATTAATGGGCAACCATGTTCAGGTTGTCTCCGGCGATCTCAGTGAAATGGTGCCTTATCTGGGCGGCGACAAAATCCGCGTGCTTGCCGTCTTTTCAGAAAATCGTCTGCCGGGCCAGCTTGCCAATATCCCTACCGCTAAAGAACAGGGCTACGACCTGGTGTGGCCGATTATTCGCGGCTTCTACGTCGGGCCCAAAGTCAGCGATGCCGATTACCAATGGTGGGTGGATACCTTCAAGAAGCTCCAGCAAACCGACGAGTTTAAAAAGCAGCGCGATCTGCGCGGCCTGTTTGAGTTCGACATGACCGGCCAGCAGCTCGATGACTACGTGAAAAAACAGGTTACTGATTACCGTGAACAGGCGAAAGCCTTCGGACTCGCGAAATAATCGCGGAGGCAATGATGAGCGATCGTATCTTTGCGGGTATCTGGCTGTTGCTCTGTATCGCCGGGCTATTCATCGCCTGGCAGATCCAAAGCGAATACAGCTATGAACCCGTCGGCCCCCGCCCTTTTCCGCTGGGGATTATCGGCCTGATGGCGCTCTGCGCGCTGGCGCTGTTATTGCGCCATCCCGACACGGTGAGCTGGCCGCGCCGCCATGTTCTGCAAAAGCTAGTTACCATGATCATCATCCTGTTGATGTATGCCTGGGGATTCGAATGGCTGGGTTTTCCCATCGCCACCGCGCTTCTCACCATGGTTATCGGGATGCTGTTCGGCGCCACGATTCCAGCGGCGGGTATCTCCGGCGCGGTATTAGGCATTCTGCTGTGGTATGCCTTTGACCGGCTGCTTGATGTCACCTTACCTCTCGGCGCCTGGCTGAGTTAACGGAGCAACGATGGATACCTGGATATATCTTTCTCAGGGCTTTGCGGTGGCGATGACGCCGGAAAACCTGGTTATCGCGTTGATTGGCTGCTTCGTGGGCACGATCGTCGGTCTGCTGCCGGGCCTGGGACCGATCAACGGCGTGGCAATTTTACTGCCGCTGGCCTTTGCGTTGCATCTGCCTGCGGAGTCGGCGCTAATTCTGCTGGCGACGGTGTACATTGGCTGTGAGTATGGCGGCAGGATCTCCTCCATATTGCTCAACGTCCCCGGCGATGCGGCGGCGATCATGACGGCGCTGGACGGTTACCCGATGGCACAGCAAGGGAAAGGCGGCGTAGCGCTGTCGATTTCCGCAGTCAGCTCATTTTTCGGTTCATTAATCGCTATCGGCGGCATCATTCTGTTTGCCCCTTTACTGGCGCAATGGTCGCTGGCCTTCGGTCCGGCGGAATATTTCGCCTTAATGGTTTTTGCCATCGCCTGTCTTGGCAGCATGATGGCGCAAAACCCGCTTAAATCATTTCTGGCAGCGCTGATCGGTCTTGGCCTTGCGACCGTCGGCGTGGACGCCAACACCGGGGTTTATCGCTTTACCTTTGACAGCGTTCATCTTTCCGACGGCGTACAGTTTATCGTCGTGGTGATCGGCCTGTTCTCGGTATCAGAAATACTTTTAATGCTGGAACATACCAGCAGCGGGCAAACAATGGTCCGCAAAACGGGTCGAATGTTGTTCAACCTGAAAGAAGGCGCGCAGTGTATCGGCACCACCCTGCGTTCTTCGGTAATCGGCTTTTTTGTCGGCGTATTGCCCGGCGCCGGGGCGACCATCGCCAGCGCCATTACCTATATGACCGAGAAAAAACTCAGCGGCAACAGCGATAGCTTCGGCAAAGGGGATATTCGCGGCGTCGCGGCGCCGGAGGCGGCAAACAACGCCTCTGCCTGCGGCTCCTTCATCCCGATGCTGACGCTGGGCGTTCCCGGTTCCGGCACTACGGCAGTGATGATGGGGGCGCTGACGCTGTACAACATCACGCCAGGCCCGGCGATGTTCACCGAACAGCCGGATATCGTCTGGGGACTCATCGCTGCGCTGCTGATTGCGAACGTGATGCTGCTGATCATGAATATCCCGTTGATCGGTCTGTTCACCCGTATGCTCACCATTCCGCTGTGGTTCCTGGTACCCGCCATCGCTGCCGTATCGGCGGTAGGGGTGTATGCGGTACACAGCACCACCTTCGATCTGGTGCTGATGGTCGCGCTCGGCGTGTTAGGGTACATTTTACGTAAAATGCACTTCCCCATGTCGCCGCTGATCCTGGGATTCGTACTGGGGGAAATGCTGGAGCAGAACCTGCGTCGCGCACTCTCCATCAGTAACGGCAATATGGCGATTTTGTGGCAAAGCGGCGTTGCCAAAGCCCTGCTGATCATGGCGATCATGGTCATTGTCGTACCGCCAGTGTTACGTCTGATCCGTAAACACAGCCGTAAACCGCAGGTTGACGCCGGTTAATTGACTGCTGAAATACGTTGTACTTGTCCGGCCTACGCGCTCATGTGCCAGGCCGGGCAACCCCGCCAGCATCACTCTCCCCATAACTCACTCATTTTACCCCCCTTCTTGCCGTTGTCAGGCTCGTGGCGCCGTTAACCTCACCCTTCGCATTGTTAAATATTTGTTGTTTTTGATCACAATAATTAAACAAAAGCGGTTATTTCATACGCGTTCCTGGAAAATGTCGATATTTTTAATTTATGGCTACGAAATGAGCATCGCCATGTCTCCCTGACCATCTACCGAGAGGAATGATTCTGATGAATGCACTGACTGCCGTAAAAGCGAACACAGATGATTTAGCCCAATGCCATACTGGTTTCACCCTTGCCCCTTCGGCGCAGTCGCCGCGCCTGCTGGCGTTAACGTTTACGGCGGATACCACAAGACAATTTCTCCATCAGGTTGCGCAGTGGCCGGTGCAGGCGCTGGAATACAAATCTTTCTTACGTTTCAAAATCGGCAAGATCCTCGACGATCTGTGCGGCAATCAGCTACAACCGCTGTTGATCAAAACGCTCCTCAACCGTGCACAAGGCGCGCTGTTAATCAGCGCCGAAGGGATCGATGATGTCGCACAGGCAGAAGAGATGGTCAAACTGGCGACGGCGGTGGCGCATCTTATTGGTCGCTCCAACTACGATGCGATGAGCGGCCAGTATTACGCGCGTTTCGTGGTCAAAAACGTCGACAACTCCGACAGTTATCTGCGCCAGCCCCACCGCGTAATGGAACTGCACAATGACGGCACCTATGTTGAGGAGGTGACCGACTACGTGCTGATGATGAAAATCGACGAACAAAATATGGAAGGCGGTAATTCGCTGCTGCTGCACCTTGATGACTGGGAACATCTGGAGTCGTTTTTTACCCATCCGCTGGCGCGTCGCGTCATGCGCTGGGCGGCGCCGCCAAGCAAGAATGTTAGCCATGACGTCTGGCACCCGGTGTTTGATGTCGACCAACAAGGCCGCCCGGTCATGCGTTATATCGACCAGTTCGTCCAGCCAAAAGACTTTGAAGAAGGCGTCTGGCTCAGCGAGCTTTCAGACGCGCTGGAAACCAGTCAAAACATCCTCTCCGTACCGGTACCGGTCGGCAAATTCCTGCTGATTAACAATCTGTTCTGGCTACATGGACGCGATCGTTTTACGCCGCATCCTGACTTGCGTCGCGAACTGATGCGCCAGCGCGGTTACTTCGCCTACGCCGCCAGCCATTATCAAACTCACCAATAAGCGCCACGGCGAAGGAATTACGCGGATGTATGATTTTGTGATTATCGGCGGCGGCATTATCGGCATGTCGACCGCCATGCAACTTATTGATGTCTACCCGGATGCGCGCATCGCGTTGCTGGAAAAAGAGTCCGCGCCAGCTTGCCACCAGACCGGGCATAACAGCGGCGTGATCCATGCCGGGGTGTACTACACGCCCGGCAGCCTCAAAGCGCAGTTTTGTCTGGCAGGCAATCAGGCGACCAAAACCTTTTGCGATCAAAACAACATCCGCTACGACACCTGCGGCAAAATGTTGGTCGCCACCTCGGAGCTGGAAATGGCGCGGATGCGCGCGCTATGGGAGCGGACGGCGGCCAACGGCTTAGAGCGCGAGTGGTTAAGCGCGGCGGAGCTGCGTGAACGCGAACCCAATATCATTGGCCTGGGCGGGATTTTTGTCCCTTCCAGCGGGATTGTCAGCTATCGCGATGTCGCGACGGCCATGGCGAACCGCTTTCAGGCCAAAGGCGGCGAGATCATCTACCATGCCGAGGTCAGCGCGCTAACAGAACATGCCGCTGGCGTTGTCATTCGCACCTCGCAAGGTCGGGAAATCGAAACCGCTACGCTTATCGGCTGTGCAGGACTGATGGCGGATCGGCTGGTCAAAATGCTGGGCGTGGAGCCCGGTTTTATTATCTGCCCTTTCCGCGGCGAGTACTTTCGTCTGGCCCCGCGACACAACCGGATCGTTAACCATTTGATCTACCCGATCCCCGATCCGGCAATGCCTTTTCTCGGCGTCCATCTTACCCGCATGATCGACGGCAGCGTTACGGTCGGGCCGAATGCGGTGCTGGCGCTTAAACGCGAAGGCTACCGTAAGCGCGACGTTTCCTTCACCGACACCCTGGAGATTTTCCGCTCCGCCGGCATTCGCCGCGTACTGCAAAACCATCTGCTTTCCGGACTGGGCGAGATGAAAAACTCGCTGTGCAAAAGCGGCTATTTGCGGCGAGTACAAAAGTATTGCCCCAGCCTGACCGTCAACGATCTCCAGCCCTGGCCGGCAGGCGTGCGGGCGCAGGCGGTTTCGCCGGACGGCAAACTGATTGATGATTTTCTGTTTGTCACGACGCCGCGTTCCATTCACACCTGTAACGCCCCCTCCCCGGCGGCGACATCCGCGATACCTATCGGCGCGCATATCGTCAGCAAAGTTCAGGCGCTACGCGCAAGCCAGAGCAACCCCGGACGTGCGCTGCGTGCGGCACGCAGCGTGGACGCATTACACGCCGCATTTACCCGTTAACCCTTCAGACAGGAAGCAATTATGCAACTTAACGACTCTACCCTGTTCCGCCAGCAGGCCTTTATCGATGGCGACTGGCGCGACGCGCGCGGCGGCGATGTCATCCCCGTGAGCAACCCCGCCAACGGGAAACCGATCGGCAATGTGCCCAAAATGGGGGCGGAAGAGACTCGCGACGCCATCAATGCCGCCAATCGCGCCCTGCCCGCCTGGCGCGCGCTCACCGCCAAAGAGCGAGCCAATATCCTGCGTCGCTGGTTCAATCTGATGATGGAAAATCAGGACGATTTGGCGCGTCTGATGACGCTGGAACAGGGCAAACCGCTGGCGGAAGCGAAAGGCGAAATTAGCTACGCCGCCTCGTTTATTGAATGGTTCGCCGAAGAGGGGAAACGTATCTATGGCGACACGATTCCAGGTCATCAGGCCGATAAACGGCTGCTGGTGATTAAGCAGCCCATCGGCGTCACCGCCGCGATTACCCCGTGGAACTTTCCCTCGGCAATGATCACCCGTAAAGCCGGCCCCGCGCTGGCCGCAGGCTGCACAATGGTACTCAAACCCGCCAGCCAGACGCCGTTTTCCGCGCTAGCGCTGGCGGAACTGGCCCGGCGCGCCGGAATTCCCGCAGGCGTATTTAACGTCGTTACCGGTTCGGCAGGCGATATCGGCGGCGAGCTGACCAGCAACCCGCTGGTACGCAAACTGTCGTTTACCGGCTCGACGGAGATTGGCCGCCAGCTAATGGAACAATGCGCCAAAGACATTAAAAAAGTGTCGCTGGAGTTGGGCGGCAATGCGCCGTTTATCGTCTTTGACGATGCCGATCTGGATAAAGCCGTCGAAGGCGCGCTGGCTTCGAAGTTTCGCAACGCCGGGCAGACCTGTGTCTGCGCCAATAGATTGTATGTACAGGACGGCGTTTACGATCGTTTTGCGGAAAAACTCAACCAGGCGGTAAATAAGCTCGCGGTCGGCGACGGCCTGCAAGCCGACGTTGCTATCGGGCCGCTGATTGATGAAAAAGCCGTGGCGAAAGTCCAGGAGCATATCGCCGATGCGCTGGAAAAAGGCGCCCGCGTCATTACGGGTGGTGAAGCGCACAAATTGGGCGGCAACTTCTTTCAACCGACCATTCTGGCGGATGTTCCTGATAACGCGAAAGTCGCCAAAGAAGAGACATTCGGGCCGCTCGCGCCTCTGTTCCGCTTCAGCGACGAGGCGGATGTCATCAGGCAGGCTAACGATACCGAGTTCGGCCTGGCAGCCTATTTTTATGCACGCGATTTAAGCCGCGTTTTCCGCGTCGGCGAAGCGCTGGAATACGGCATCGTCGGTATTAATACCGGCATTATCTCCAACGAAGTCGCGCCTTTCGGCGGTATTAAGGCCTCCGGATTAGGCCGTGAAGGTTCCAAATACGGCATCGAAGATTATTTAGAAATCAAATATATGTGCATCGGCCTTTAACAGGAGAGTCGCTAATGAATACCAATCACGCTTTAATGCAGCGCCGTCATAACGCCGTTCCTCGCGGCGTGGGCCAGATTCACCCGATTTTCGCCGAGCGGGCGGAAAATTGTCGGGTCTGGGATGTCGAAGGCCGTGAGTATCTCGATTTCGCGGGCGGCATTGCCGTCCTGAACACCGGTCATTTACATCCGGGCATTGTTTCAGCGGTGGAAGCGCAGCTGAAGAAATTGTCGCATACCTGTTTTCAGGTGCTGGCCTATGAACCGTATCTGGCGTTGTGCGAACGCATGAACCAGAAGGTACCAGGCGATTTCGCCAAAAAAACGTTGCTGGTCACGACCGGTTCAGAAGCGGTTGAAAACGCGGTGAAAATCGCCCGCGCGGCGACAAAACGCAGCGGCGCTATCGCGTTTAGCGGCGCTTACCACGGTCGTACCCACTACACGCTCTCTCTGACCGGGAAAGTACACCCGTACTCTGCTGGTATGGGATTGATGCCAGGCCATGTCTACCGCGCGCTTTATCCTTGCCCGCTACACAACATCAGCGACGACGACGCGATCGCCAGCATTGAACGCATCTTTAAAAATGATGCCGCGCCGGAAGATATCGCCGCCATTATTATTGAGCCGGTACAGGGCGAAGGCGGATTTTACGCCGCCTCTCCCGCGTTTATGCAGCGACTGCGCGCGCTATGCGACCAACACGGCATTATGTTGATTGCCGACGAAGTGCAAAGCGGCGCGGGCCGGACCGGTACGCTGTTCGCCATGGAACAGATGGGCGTTGCGGCAGATATTACCACGTTTGCGAAATCGATCGCCGGCGGCTTTCCGCTGGCAGGCGTTACCGGTCGGGCAGACGTGATGGACGCTATCGCGCCGGGCGGTCTGGGCGGCACCTATGCCGGAAACCCGATTGCCTGCGCCGCCGCGCTGGCGGTACTGGACATTTTCGAGCAGGAAAATCTACTGCAAAAGGCGAATACGCTTGGCAACACGCTGCGCGATGGCCTGATGGAGATAGCGGAAACGCACCGTGAGATTGGCGACGTGCGCGGACTGGGCGCCATGATCGCCATTGAGTTGTTCGAAAATGGCGACCCCGGCAAACCGAACGCGGCTCTGACCGCCGACATTGTGACCCGCGCCCGCGAGAAAGGGTTAATTCTGCTCTCCTGCGGTCCTTACTACAACATCTTGCGCATCCTCGTTCCACTCACTATTGAGGCCTCGCAGATTCGGCAAGGCCTGGAGATTATCGCCCAGTGCTTTGATGAGGCGAAACAAGCGTAATGTCCAATAAGCAGCGTCGGATGGCGACGTAACTGTCTTATCCGGCCTACAAAACCGTTTCGATTGTAGGCCGAATTAAGCCAGGCGCCATCCGGTAAACGAGCGCAATAACAATAAAGAGGTTTTAGGATGGGGCAATTGTCAGAATCACATGCATTAGGGGGCGGGCTGAAATCACGCCACGTCACCATGTTATCGATCGCCGGCGTCATCGGCGCCAGCCTGTTTGTCGGCTCCAGCGTGGCGATTGCGGAGGCCGGCCCTGCGGTACTGCTGGCCTATCTGTTCGCAGGACTTTTAGTCGTCATGATTATGCGAATGCTGGCTGAAATGGCCGTCGCCACGCCGGATACCGGTTCTTTTTCCACCTATGCGGATAAAGCGATCGGCCCCTGGGCCGGGTATACCATCGGCTGGTTATACTGGTGGTTTTGGGTGCTGGTTATTCCGCTGGAGGCCAATATTGCCGCCATTATTCTGAATTCATGGATACCGGGTATTCCGGTGTGGCTATTTTCATTAGTGATTACGCTTGCCTTAACCGGAAGCAATTTATTGAGCGTCAAAAATTACGGCGAATTCGAATTCTGGCTGGCGCTATGTAAAGTGATTGCTATCCTGGCGTTTATCGCGCTGGGCGCGACGGCGATTAGCGGTTTTTATCCATATGCCGAGGTAAGCGGTATCTCCCGGCTATGGGATCACGGCGGTTTTATGCCTAACGGCTTCGGCGCGGTGTTAAGCGCCATGTTGATCACCATGTTCTCTTTTATGGGCGCGGAAATCGTCACTATTGCTGCCGCGGAATCCGATACGCCGGATAAACATATCGTACGCGCCACCAATTCTGTTATCTGGCGAATTTCCATCTTTTACCTGTGTTCCATTTTTGTGGTGGTGGCGCTGATCCCGTGGAATATGCCGGGTCTGAAAAGTGTAGGTTCGTACCGTTCGGTACTGGAGCTGCTTCATATTCCGCACGCAAAATTCATTATGGACTGCGTGATTTTGTTGTCGGTGACCAGTTGTCTGAACTCCGCATTATATACCGCCTCCCGGATGCTCTATTCCCTTAGTCGCCGCGGCGATGCGCCTGCGATAATGGGAAAAACTAACCGTAGCAAAACGCCCTGGGTGGCGGTTCTCCTCTCTACCGGCGCGGCCTTTTTAACCGTTGTCGTCAATTATTACGCCCCGGCAAAAGTGTTTAAATTTCTTATCGACAGTTCTGGCGCCATCGCGCTGCTGGTCTATCTGGTGATTGCGATTTCGCAATTGCGGATGCGTAAAATTCTGCTGGCGCAGGGCGGAGAAATTAAGTTGAAAATGTGGCTTTATCCGTGGCTCACCTGGCTGGTTATCGGCTTTATCTGCTTTGTTCTGGTGGTGATGCTATTTCGACCGGCACAGCAATTAGAAGTCATTTCGACGGGGCTGTTAGGGCTGGGCATAATAGGTACTGTCCCCATTATGTCTCGCTGGAAAAAACTGATAAGGTGGCAAAAAGCCCCCCTGCAAAACCTACGTTAGTTATTCCCGGCGTCAGCCGGGAAGCTTCTCAGGAGTAAAAGATGACCGCCCTTTCCCAACCGACGGCCATAGATGGCTATCGCTGGCTTAAAAATGACATTATTCGCGGCACTTATCAGCCGGATGAGAAACTGCGGATGAGTTTATTAACCGCCCGCTATGCGCTCGGCGTAGGGCCGCTGCGCGAGGCGCTGTCACAACTGGTGGCGGAACGGCTGGTCACCGTGGTGAATCAAAAAGGCTATCGCGTGGCATCCATGTCAGAGGCGGAACTCCTCGATATTTTTGACGCGCGCGCCAATATGGAAGCGATGCTGGTACGCCTGGCGATTGAACGCGGCGATGATGCGTGGGAGGCGGAGATCCTGGCGCGAGCGCATATGCTCAGTAAACTGGAAGCCAGCGATGCCAGTGAACATATGCTCGATGAATGGGACCAGCGCCACCAGGCGTTCCATTCCGCCATTGTCGCCGGGTGCGGCTCCCACTATCTGCTACAGATGCGTGAACGCTTATTTGACCTGGCGGCCCGCTACCGCTTTATTTGGTTACGTGAAACCGTTCTGTCCGTCGAGATGCTGGAAGATAAACATATTCAGCATCACACGCTAACCGAAGCGATACTGGCGCGCGAGGCGGCACGCGCCAGCGAATTAATGCGTCAGCATTTGCTGACGCCGATTCCCATTATTCGCCAGGCGATGGCAGGAAAAATGTAGCCTGGCGCGGCCTGATAGCCATTATTCTTCAGGAATACGCAACACTTGTCCCGGATATATTTTTTCCGGGCTTTTCAGCATCGGTTTATTTGCCTCGAAGATTTTATTATACAGATTGGCGTTACCATACACTTGCTTTGAAATAGCGCTCAGGGTGTCGCCTGATTTTACGGTATAAAACTGACTTTCAGCCGCTGGCGTCGTGGTTTTAACCTGATCGTCAACGCTGCTAATCCCGGCGATATTCCCCACGGCAACCAGAATTTTTTCTTTTGCCTCCTGACTCAGCCCATTACCCGTCACTGTCGCTTTTCCATCCGCAATTTGCACATTCACTTTGTCAGCGTCGGGTATTCCCGTTTTATTTAAATGTTCCTGGACTTTTTTCGCCTGATCGTCCTTATCATGATTAGCGGTTACCGCGTCCCAGAGTTTTTCACCTGCATCTTTTACAAAATTGAAAAGTCCCATATTCACCTCGCTTGTCAAAAATACACACAAAGAAAAGTGTAGCAGAGGGAATGAGGTTATCCTGATAAGCGGCGCTTATGCGCCGCCGGTGGCCGGTAATTAATGACGCATCTGAACCCAAAATGCGTGGATAAGCCCCGGAATATATCCGAGTAATGTCAGCAGGATATTAAGGATAAATGCCCAACCGAACCCTTTTCCTAAAAGTACGCCGAGCGGAGGCAAAATAATCGTAAATACAATTCTCCAGAAACCCATATACACTCCATACAAGCAAAATTAGTCATTGTTTAAAAAGAGATTTTATCTCTAAGCATAGTCAGTTTACCTGAGCCTGCCAGTCGCGCGCCGCGCTTTTACCCTCCTTTACGCTCTTTACGCTGGCATTAGGTTGACGTTTATTTTAGAATTAACTAAATTTAGAAAATGCTTAAATAACTATGACAGAGCTTGAACAACTTCAGTCCAGCGCAGAACAGGCGGCGGCCCTGCTCAAAGCGATGAGCCACCCAAAAAGATTACTGATTTTATGTATGCTTTGCGGTTCGCCAAAAACCAGCGCAGGCGAACTGGCGCGCATTACCGGGCTAAGCCCCTCCGCGACATCGCAACATCTGGCGCGGATGCGGGAAGAAGGGCTGATTGATAGTCAACGCGATGCCCAGCGCATTCACTATTTCATTAAAAATAAGGCGGTTAATACGATTATCGCCACGTTAAAGAATCTCTATTGTCCATAAGGAGGCACGATGTCCATTGGGATAGTTTCCCCCCGTGAGGCGCAAGCGCTGATAGCGCAAGGCGCGAAACTGATTGATGTGCGCGACGCCGATGAATATCTGCGCGAGCATATTCCACATGCGCAACTGGCGCCGCTCTCCCGGCTTGAACAGGGCGATTTGCCCGCCAACCTGCGAGCGGAACAGATTATTTTTCACTGTCAGTCAGGTAAACGAACCAGCAGCAATGCAGCAAAACTACAGGCCATTGCCGCCCCTGCTCAGGTCAGTCTACTGGAAGGCGGTATCGACGGATGGAAAGCGGCAGGATTGCCCGTCACAGAAGACAAATCGCAACCGTTGCCACTGATGCGTCAGGTGCAAATCGCCGCCGGCGGGTTGACGTTGCTTGGGGTGATTCTGGGCTATACGGTCCACGGCGGCTTTTTCCTCATTAGCGGTTTTGTCGGGGCCGGGTTAATGCTGGCAGGCATGACCGGCTTCTGCGGAATGGCGCGACTACTGGAAAAAATGCCCTGGAATACCCGTACTCATTAAGCGGTACCTTCACCACGCGTCGGTAAGTGTGTAGTAGACTGAAGGCGGGTTTATAGCATTGTTCAACAGGAGGGCGTGATGTTCACACCAGGCGATTTTGTACAGCCCCGAATGGGGGGGCCGAAACTGAAAGTGATTGAAGTCAACGAGGATCATATTGTCGCGGTACAGGCCAGCAATGAGCAGGGCGAAAAATTGATCCTCAAAGCGGAAGATGTCACCCCCTATTGCGAAGAGGGCGATTTTGGCGTGTGCTGATTTATCAGAATGAGCATGGCGCAACGTTCCCTGAGTCCCGGTTAATAGAGACAGGAAACGAAGCGCCATCCGTTAAAGGTTATCCGTGATTAGATTAAGAAATCATCCAGAGATTTCCCCGCCGCCAGCGCCTGGGCAATCGGTTTAGGCGTACGACCTTGTCCGGTCCAGGTTTTTTCTTCGCCATTGAAATCAGTAAAACGATATTTTGCCGGACGCGGCTGGCGCTTTTTAGCAGAACGCGGCATTGCTGAATCCATGGCAAATAACTCTTCCGGGTTAATACCGTCTGCTTTCATCAGCTCCAGAAAGGCATTAATTTTCTCCTGCTTCTCGGCAAGCTGGCGTTGCTGCAATTCTTCTTCTTCGCGTCTTTCTTTAGTGACAACCCTGAATTTTTCGAGCATTTCTTCAAGAACGTCAATGGAGAATTCGCGAGCCATAGCACGCAGCGTGCGGATATTATTTAAGTTCTGTAACATCAAATTCATATCAATAAAAACCTTTTAACGCAGAAAACAAAAAACTATTACAGGCGGTATTGTATGCGATTATTGATTATATTTCCAGATCCTAAAGTTCATACAGATATACTCAGTATAACTCCATTAATTCTATTAATCTGTTAACCAGAAGGTTATATTCATTACCCCCTGTGTATTTCAGGTTATTCTGCCTACGGTATATCTGTAGGTTTCCCGTTCAGCTGTTTATACCCTTCATACTTCAAGTTGCTTATGTGTTGGCTACGGATTACCCGGCCCATCCATGGGCCTCGCCCTGACGGGCCGTCGCACGCGACGTTCAAATCTGCTCCCGGCAGATTTGCCGCTCACCCCAGTCACATCGTTATCTATGCTCCTGGTGACTCACTCTCTTGCCGCCTTTAAGCAATTCGAAATCCATAGAATATATAGCGTATTGCGTATCTCAGTAGCCACGGTGACCCTCACGGTGGCTGACCTTATACAGAAGTGAATATTTCAGCACAATAATAGATTAACCATTCAAAAATCATCATCAGAGCTTTATGCTAAAAATCAGCCTGCAATAGCTATAATTATGCTGAGAAAAGTAGAGCGCGTGCCGTTAGCCGAGAATACATCGCATCTGACAACATTTGGAATGTGGCTGAAAATCGCCAGAAAAACAATGCATTATAATGCATTGATTTAAAAGTAATTAATGACTAACAACAACGAAAATCTCGCCGCGAGCAAAAAACACACAATCGTAGAGTATTTTATCGACAAAAAGCCTATAAATAAAAATATTACACTAGTTGATAGTTATTATATAGGGATATACTCTATGCAAAGACAAAAGTGCTTTATGATTTCACTACCAACCATCACCTCATTCTGATCGATACGCTACAAGGAGCATTAACATGTTCTCTCCACAGTCACGCTTGCGTCATGCCGTAGCAGACACGTTTGCGATGGTTGTTTACTGTTCTGTTGTGAACATGTTGATCGAGATATTCCTCTCCGGAATGAGCTTTGAGCAGTCGCTTTCTTCCAGGCTGGTGGCGATACCTGTCAACATTTTGATTGCATGGCCATACGGCGTTTACCGCGATCTGATTATGCGCGTCGCGCGTAAGGCAAGCCCGGCGGGATGGGCCAAAAACCTGGCGGATGTATTGGCTTATGTCACCTTTCAGTCACCCGTTTATATTATCATCTTGCTGACCGTCGGCGCCGGCTGGCATCAGATAGTGGCCGCCGTGAGTTCAAACATTGTTGTTTCAATGTTAATGGGCGCGGTTTATGGCTACTTCCTGGATTATTGTCGTCGCCTGTTTAAAGTGAGCAGCTATCATCAGGCTAAGGCATAAGTTAACGTCGCGACTGGCATTGCCAGTCGCGCTTTTAGTCGCTTTTTTCGTCGCCAAAAAGCCCGTTCAGATAACGTTCTAACGCTATTCGGGAGCTAAAGCCGTGGGGAATACCGTAATGTTCGTGGGTCTCGCCGCCTAAATAGAGCGGAAAATTTTGGTAGTGATCGCAGGTTTTAATATCCGAAGCCGGGTCAGCCAGTGATGAGCTACGGTCTTTTAATCTGGGGTGAATGATCAGCGCGGTACGCCCCATACGCGCCTCGCGGTTAACATAAACATAATTCTCGCCGCGTCGATAACCATACGTCTTATTCGTCACCACATCGACGGTAAACCCTGCCTTTTCCAGTACCCGCGCCACCTCGTCAGGTCGTAAATACATATTTTATCCTCATTCTCTTTTACTGCGGGCTTACCTTACCCGATAGCGCGTTATCAACGCTTTCAGAAAAGTCCAGAAACGCATGATATCGCCGTAACAAGCCTCAGCAGGTAAAAATATGAACTACACTGAAAGCTACATCGAAATCAATGGAGGATCATATGCTTAAAAAACCGAACCGAAACGACGTCGATGATGGTGTTCAGGATATTCAGAATGATGTCAATCGATTAGCCGACAGTCTGGAAGATGTCCTTAAATCCTGGGGAAGCGATGCGAAAGACGAAGCCGAGGCTGCGCGACGTAAAGCACAGGCGTTGCTGAAAGAGACCCGGGCGCGGATGCAGGGTCGTACTCGCGTAAAACAAGCCGCCTGTGATGCGATGGGGTGCGCGGATACGTTTGTGCGTGAAAAACCCTGGTGTAGCGTAGGAACCGCCGCAGCGGTAGGGATTTTTATCGGGGCGCTGCTCAGCCTGCGTCGCTAACGACGTGCGCTGCCGGATGGCGACATACTTTATTGGGCCTGCATCATTGCCGCAGGCCCAGGTCGCGCCATTCGGCGAAACGGTTACTGTATCGCCTGTCGAAGCTGCCATGCGACCTGTTTCGCCATGCCAGCGGAAGTAATATTGGTAAACGACAGTAAAATGCCCCCCTTTCCTGACGAAACCACTCGCCAACGGCTTAGCGCCTGTACCGCCAGTCCGGCCTGATTCGCTTTCGCTACCTGCGCTTTATCATCGCCTTCAACCTCAATAACCAATTGAATACCGCCTTTCTGTAATGTCACGACAAATCCCTGTTCTGCCAGCGCCTCTTCAATCCATAACCGTCGCTGAGCATAATGTTGACGCATCTTTTTCAGATGCCGCCAGAAATGGCCATCACGGATAAAATCAGCCAGCGTGTGCTGCCATAACAACGGTACGCTACAGGGCATCAGCGACGCCTGCTGGCGGAAATGCTCAATCTGCTTTATCGGCACCACCAGCCAGGCGGTACGTAATGCCGGAAAGAGCGACTTACTGAACGTTCCGGCGTAAATCACTCGCTGCGGGGCATCCAGACTCTTGAGCGGCGGAAGTGGTTTACCGTGATAACGAAATTCGCTGTCGTAATCATCTTCAATAATCCAGGCCTGCACATTCGCCGCCCATGCCAGAAGTTGCCGTCGGCGAGTTAACGACAGCGCTACCCCCAAAGGACTTTGATGGGCGGGCGTCACCAATGCAAAGCGCCCCTGCGGGCAATCCCGCATCCCCGCCGCGACACTCAGCCCATCGGCATCGACCGGAATCGGCGCCAGCGTAATCCCCTCCTGCGTTATCACCGGGCGAATTAACGGAAAACCGGGATCTTCCACCCACATGCTGTCTCCCGGCACAGACAATGTACGCAGGATTAGCCGCATAGAATCCGCATATCCGGAGGTAATAAATACCTGTTCCGGCAGACATTCAATGCTACGTGAAACCCGCAGGTAATCGACTATCGCCTGGCGCAAAATCGCCTCGCCGCAGACGTCGCCTAATGCCAGATCGAAGCGCGTCTGCGTGCGCAACCGACGCCCCATCACTCGCGCCCACTTCTCGCGTGGAAAGAGATCCAGCGCCGGTAACCCCATCTGAAAGGGTTTCGGTTCCGGACTTTCTCCGGCAAAAACAGCGGGTATCGGCGGCGCCGTCTCAAACCGTAGAGCGTTGCTCACAAACGTGCCTGCCTGGCCACGTCGCTCCAGCCAGCCCTGCGCCACCAGCTCGCCATAGGCATTTTCCACCGTGGCGCGAGAAACGCCCAGTTCCTGCGCCCACGTCCGACTGGACGGCAAACGCGTTCCGGGCGCGAGTTCTCCTTGCTCAATGGCCGTTTTTAACTGACGAGCGATGTGCTGATAGCGCGGCATATGGTCTGCTTTTTCTGTAAAAATATGGCTCTCTTTTACAGACCATTATAGTGCTACAGTGCTCGTCATCAACACGAGGAGAAACATGATGACGACGTTACGCCAACCCTATTATGAACTGAGCCCGGAGGTTTACAGCGCTCTGGTGCAGGCGAAAAACGCGCTGGAAAAGAGCACGCTTGACCTCACTCTGATGGAGCTGATTTACCTGCGTGTTTCGCAAATAAATGGTTGTGCATTTTGCCTGGAGATGCACAGTAAAGCGCTGCGTAAGGCTGGCGTAAATCAAGCTAAATTAGATGCGCTGGCAGGATGGCGGGTAAGCCACCATTTCAGCGAGCAAGAGTGCGCGGCGTTAGCCTGGGCGGAATCGGTGACGCACATTGCTGAAACCCACGCCGAAGATAATGTTTACCTGCCGCTGCTCGATCATTTCAGCGCGCGTCAAATCAGCGATCTGACCTTCGCCATCGGTTTAATGAACTGCTTTAACCGTCTGGCGATCGGTATGCGAATGTGACGCATTGTTGCCGGATGGCGCTGATGTCAGCCAACTCTGTTATGCGTGAACCTGCAGGCCGGATCTGGCATTCACGCCGCCATCCGGCAAAAATTAGCCATGCCGCCCCTACCCCACTGCGTTCATCAGCGGCGTTAAAACCAATCGAAAATTCCCATATCTTGTATGGTTGAATCTTAATTCAACTACATCTAGTATTTCCTGTATCAACACCCGACAATCCGACGCGTTTCATCGCGCCGTTTTCTCATTTTAAATGGAAATACGAATCATGAGCATTACTATTTACACTCGCAATAACTGTGTTCAGTGCCACGCCACAAAGCGGGCGATGGAAAGCCGTGGATTTGAATTTGAGATGGTGAACGTCGATCTGGTGCCGGATGCAGCGGATACGCTCCGGGCGCAAGGATTTCGTCAATTACCGGTGGTGATGGCGGGCGATTTGAGCTGGTCTGGCTTCCGCCCGGACATGATTAACCGTCTGCACCCGACACCCCACGCGGCAAACGCATGAGCGCGCTCGTCTACTTCTCCAGCAGCTCTGAAAATACGCACCGTTTTATGCAGCGTCTGGGGCTGCCTGCCACGCGTATTCCGCTCAATGAACGGGAGCGAATTCAGGTAGACGAACCGTACATTCTGGTTGTGCCGTCATACGGCGGCGGCGGGATGGCCGGTGCGGTGCCGCGACAGGTGATCCGCTTTTTAAATGATGAACACAACCGGGCGCGCATTCGCGGCGTTATCGCCTCCGGTAATCGCAATTTCGGCGATGCCTGGGGATGCGCTGGCGATGTGATAGCACAAAAATGCGGCGTTCCCTGGCTGTACCGCTTTGAGCTCATGGGCACACAACGCGACATCGATAACGTCCGAAAAGGAGTAAATGAATTTTGGCAACAACTATCCCGGAGCGCGTAATGCAGGAAACCATGGATTACCACGCCCTGAACGCGATGCTGAATCTTTATGATAAAGCAGGCCATATTCAGTTCGACAAGGACCAGCAGGCGATCGACGCCTTCTTTGCCGCCCACGTCCGCCCGCATTCCGTGACGTTTGCCAGCCAGCATGAACGTCTGGAGACGCTGGTTCGGGAAGGGTATTACGATGACGCTGTCCTCGCGCGTTACGACCGCGCCTTCGTCCTCCGCCTGTTCGAGCACGCCCACGCCAGCGGCTTTCGCTTCCAGACGTTTCTTGGCGCCTGGAAGTTCTATACCAGTTACACGCTGAAAACCTTCGACGGCAAACGTTATCTGGAACACTTTGAAGATCGGGTGACAATGGTGGCGTTGACGCTGGCGCAGGGTGACGAAACGCTGGCCACCCAACTGACCGATGAAATGCTTTCTGGTCGCTTTCAGCCCGCTACCCCGACTTTTTTAAATTGCGGTAAACAGCAGCGTGGGGAACTGGTCTCCTGCTTCCTGCTCCGTATCGAAGACAATATGGAGTCGATCGGGCGAGCGGTGAATTCGGCGCTGCAACTCTCCAAACGCGGCGGCGGCGTCGCGTTTTTACTCTCCAATCTGCGCGAGGCGGGCGCGCCGATCAAACGCATTGAGAATCAGTCTTCCGGCGTGATCCCGGTGATGAAAATGCTGGAAGACGCGTTTTCGTATGCCAACCAGCTTGGCGCGCGCCAGGGGGCCGGCGCGGTTTATCTCCATGCGCACCACCCGGATATTCTGCGTTTTCTGGATACCAAACGAGAAAACGCTGACGAAAAAATCCGGATCAAAACGCTCTCTCTCGGCGTGGTGATCCCGGATATCACCTTCCGGCTGGCGAAAGAAAACGTGCAAATGGCGCTCTTTTCGCCCTATGACATACAACGACGCTACGGCAAACCGTTTGGCGATATCGCCATTAGCGAACGGTACGATGAATTAATTGCCGATCCACACGTGCGTAAAACCTATATTAACGCCCGTGACTTTTTTCAAACACTGGCGGAGATTCAGTTCGAATCCGGGTATCCCTACATCATGTTTGAAGATACGGTAAACCGCGCGAATCCCATTGCTGGTCGCATTAATATGAGCAATCTGTGCTCGGAAATTTTACAGGTCAATAGCGCCTCCCGTTACGACGATAACCTTGACTATACCCACATCGGGCATGACATCTCCTGCAATCTCGGCTCGCTGAATATCGCTCACGTCATGGATTCACCGGACATTGGTCGTACCGTAGAAACCGCTATTCGCGGCCTGACGGCGGTGTCGGACATGAGCCATATACGCAGCGTGCCCTCAATAGCCGCCGGTAATGCCGCCTCTCATGCCATCGGTCTGGGCCAGATGAATCTGCATGGCTATCTGGCGAGAGAAGGCATTGCCTACGGTTCGCCGGAGGCGTTGGATTTCACCAATCTCTATTTTTACACCATTACCTGGCATGCCGTGCATACTTCAATGCGGCTGGCCCGCGAACGCGGCAAAACCTTCGCCGGATTTGCGCAGTCGCGCTATGCCAGCGGCGACTATTTTACGCAGTATTTACAGGACGACTGGCAACCGAAAACGGCGAAAGTCAGGGCGCTATTTGCCCGCAGCGGCATTACGCTGCCCACACGAGAAATGTGGCTAAAGCTGCGCGACGATGTGATGCGCTATGGCATCTATAACCAAAATTTGCAGGCGGTGCCGCCGACCGGTTCGATTTCTTACATTAATCATGCGACTTCCAGCATTCATCCGATTGTGGCCAAAATTGAGATTCGCAAAGAGGGCAAAACCGGGCGTGTGTATTACCCCGCGCCGTTTATGACCAATGAAAATCTGGACATGTATCAGGATGCCTACGATATCGGTCCGGAAAAAATTATTGATACCTATGCCGAGGCCACGCGCCACGTCGATCAAGGACTGTCGCTCACCCTGTTTTTCCCCGATACCGCCACGACCCGCGATATCAACAAAGCGCAGATCTATGCCTGGCGAAAAGGTATTAAGTCACTGTATTACATCCGGCTTCGCCAGTTGGCGCTGGAAGGTACTGAAATTGAAGGCTGCGTATCCTGCGCGCTATAAGGAAAGCCATATGAAATTATCTCGTATTAGCGCCATCAACTGGAACAAGATCCAGGACGACAAAGATCTGGAGGTGTGGAACCGGCTGACCAGTAACTTCTGGCTGCCGGAAAAAGTGCCGTTATCGAATGATATTCCGGCCTGGCAGACGCTGAGCGCCGCCGAACAGCAGCTCACCATTCGCGTGTTTACGGGTCTTACGCTGCTTGACACTATCCAGAACATCGCAGGCGCGCCGTCGTTAATGGCAGATGCCATCACGCCGCATGAAGAGGCAGTACTGTCGAACATCAGCTTTATGGAAGCGGTACACGCCCGCTCTTACAGTTCTATTTTTTCCACGCTGTGCCAGACAAAAGAGGTTGATGCCGCCTACGCCTGGAGCGAAGAAAACCCGCCGCTACAGCGTAAGGCGCAGATTATTTTGGCTCATTACGTCAGCGATGAACCGCTAAAGAAAAAGATTGCCAGCGTCTTTTTAGAGTCTTTTCTGTTCTATTCCGGCTTCTGGCTACCGATGTATTTCTCCAGCCGCGGTAAGCTCACGAACACTGCCGACCTGATTCGTTTAATCATTCGCGATGAAGCGGTTCACGGTTATTATATTGGCTATAAGTATCAGATAGCGCTACAAAAACTATCGGCAATCGAGCGTGAAGAGTTAAAGCTTTTCGCGCTGGATTTGTTAATGGAACTGTACGACAACGAAATCCGCTACACAGAAGCATTATATGCGGAAACCGGCTGGGTTAACGACGTCAAAGCCTTCTTGTGCTACAACGCCAATAAAGCCTTAATGAACCTGGGTTATGAGGCGTTATTTCCGCCGGAGATGGCAGACGTGAATCCCGCAATCCTTGCCGCGCTCTCGCCGAATGCCGACGAAAACCATGATTTCTTTTCCGGCTCAGGTTCATCTTATGTGATGGGGAAAACAGTCGAAACCGAAGACGAAGACTGGAATTTTTAACCTTACGGGCATGGGAAATAACGTTACATTTTCCATGCCTTTATTTCAAGCAATAGCGGGTTAAATCGCGCAAATATTACAACATGTCCTACACTCAATACGAGTGAGATTATTCACCTGGATTCCCCCAATTCAGGTGGATTTTTGCTGGTTGTCCCAAAAAATATCTCTCCCTCTCCATTCGCGTTCAGCCCTTATATCATGGGAAATCACAGCCGATAGAACCTCGCAATATTCATGCCAGAAGCAAATTCAGGGTTGTCTCAGATTCTGAGTATGTTAGGGTAGAAAAAGGTAACTATTTCTATCAGGTAACATATCGACATAAGTAAATAACAGGAATCATTCTATTGCATGGCAATTAAATTAGAAGTGAAGAATCTGTATAAAATATTTGGAGAGCATCCGCAGCGTGCCTTCAAATATATTGAAAAGGGACTATCGAAAGAGCAAATACTGGAAAAAACGGGGCTATCGCTTGGCGTTAAAGACGCCAGTCTGGCCATTGAAGAAGGCGAGATATTTGTCATCATGGGATTATCCGGCTCGGGTAAATCCACAATGGTACGCCTTCTCAATCGCCTGATTGAACCCACCCGCGGGCAGGTACTGATTGACGGTGTTGATATTGCCAAAATATCAGACGCTGAGCTTCGCGAGGTGCGCAGGAAAAAGATTGCGATGGTCTTCCAGTCATTTGCGCTCATGCCGCATATGACCGTGCTGGATAATACGGCATTCGGTATGGAATTAGCGGGCATCGCGGCGCAAGAGCGTCGCGAAAAAGCGCTGGACGCCTTGCGTCAGGTAGGGCTTGAGAATTACGCTCACGCCTACCCGGATGAACTTTCCGGTGGGATGCGTCAGCGTGTTGGGCTTGCCCGCGCGCTGGCAATCAACCCTGATATCTTATTAATGGATGAAGCATTTTCCGCCCTCGATCCATTAATTCGTACCGAAATGCAGGATGAGCTGGTGAAATTACAGGCGAAACATCAGCGCACCATTGTCTTTATTTCCCACGATCTTGATGAGGCTATGCGTATTGGCGACAGGATTGCCATCATGCAAAATGGCGAGGTCGTACAGGTTGGTACGCCGGATGAGATCCTGAATAATCCGGCAAATGATTATGTCCGCACGTTCTTCCGTGGCGTGGATATTAGTCAGGTCTTTAGCGCCAAAGATATTGCCCGTCGCAGTCCGGTCGGATTAATTCGTAAAACGCCAGGTTTTGGTCCCCGTTCGGCACTGAAATTATTACAGGATGAAGACCGTGAATATGGTTACGTCATTGAGCGTGGCAATAAATTCGTGGGCGTCGTGTCCATCGACTCATTAAAAGCGGCATTAAGCCAGGCGCAAGGGATTGAAGCGGCGCTTATCGACGCCCCTTTAGTCGTTGATGCGCAAACCCCACTCAGCGAGTTGCTCTCTCACGTCGGTCAGGCGCCCTGCGCGGTGCCGGTTGTCGATGAAGAACACCAGTATGTTGGCATTATTTCAAAACGTATGTTGCTACAGGCTTTAGATCGCGAGGGGGGTAACAATGGCTGATCAAACGAATCCGTGGGATACCGCACAGGTGGCCGATACTACGACGCAAACGGCTGATGCCTGGGGAACACCGGCAGGCGTAGCCACGGACGGCGGCAGTACCGACTGGTTGAACAGCGCGCCCGCGCCAGCCCCTGAACACTTTTCTCTTCTGGACCCGTTCCATAAGACGCTGATCCCGCTGGATAGCTGGGTCACAGAGGGAATCGACTGGGTCGTCACTCATTTCCGTCCCCTTTTTCAGGGGATTCGTGTGCCGGTGGATTACATCCTTAACGGCTTTCAGCAACTGCTGCTGGGCATGCCCGCCCCTGTGGCGATTATTCTCTTTGCGCTGATTGCCTGGCAGGTTTCCGGCGTGGGCATGGGGATCGCAACGCTGATATCGCTGATCGCGATCGGCGCGATCGGTGCCTGGTCGCAGGCGATGATTACCCTGGCGCTGGTGTTGACCGCCCTGTTGTTCTGCGTCGTGATCGGATTACCGATGGGAATCTGGCTGGCGCGCAGCCCGCGCGCAGCCAAAATAGTTCGTCCGCTGCTGGATGCGATGCAGACCACGCCCGCGTTTGTCTATCTGGTGCCGATTGTCATGTTATTCGGCATCGGTAACGTGCCGGGCGTGGTGGTGACGATTATTTTTGCTCTACCGCCGATTATACGCCTGACGATCCTGGGCATTAACCAGGTGCCTGCCGACTTAATTGAAGCGTCGCGCTCGTTCGGCGCCAGCCCGCGCCAAATGTTGTTCAAAGTGCAACTACCGCTGGCGATGCCCACCATTATGGCAGGCGTTAATCAGACGCTGATGCTGGCTCTCTCAATGGTCGTCATCGCCTCGATGATTGCGGTCGGCGGGCTTGGCCAGATGGTATTACGCGGCATTGGTCGTCTTGATATGGGGCTGGCAACCGTGGGCGGCGTCGGCATTGTGATTCTCGCCATCATTCTGGACCGTCTGACGCAGGCCGTCGGGCGCGACTCGCGTAGCCGCGGTAACCGTCGCTGGTATACCACCGGTCCTGTTGGGCTAATCACCCGCCCTTTCGTTAAGTAACTCTCCTGACGCCCGGTGACGCTGCGCTTACCGGGCTTACAACTCCCTACCATAATTAAAGGAACAACGATGCGACATACTGTGATATTTGCCTCAGCGTTTGCCACCCTTGTCACCGCCAGCGCTTTCGCTGCCGACCTGCCTGGCAAAGGCATTACCGTCCAACCAATCCAAAGCACGATTTCTGAAGAGTCCTTCCAGACGTTACTGGTCAGCCGGGCGCTGGAAAAGTTGGGTTATACCGTAAATAAGCCGAGTGAAGTCGATTACAACGTAGGCTATACCTCCATCGCCTCTGGCGATGCGACGTTTACCGCCGTGAACTGGCAGCCGCTGCATGATGATATGTATGCCGCAGCAGGCGGAGACAAAAAGTTTTACCGCGAGGGTGTCTTCGTCTCCGGCGCTGCGCAGGGCTATCTGATCGATAAAAAAACCGCCGAGCAGTACAACATCACCAATATCGCTCAGCTAAAAGATCCGAAAATCGCCAAAATCTTCGATACCAATGGCGACGGAAAAGCGGACATGATGGGCTGCTCGCCGGGCTGGGGCTGCGAAGCCGTGATCAATCACCAGAATAAAGCGTTTGATCTGCAAAAAACCGTTGAGGTCAGCCACGGTAACTATGCGGCGATGATGGCTGATACCATTACCCGTTTTAAAGAAGGCAAGCCGGTGCTGTATTACACCTGGACCCCGTACTGGGTGAGCGACGTAATGAAGCCGGGTAAAGATGTCGTCTGGCTACAGGTGCCGTTCTCCTCCCTGCCGGGCGAACAGAAAAATATTGATACTAAACTGCCGAACGGCGCGAACTATGGGTTCCCGGTTAATACCATGCATATTGTCGCCAATAAGGCATGGGCGGAGAAAAACCCGGCGGCGGCGAAACTGTTCGCCATCATGAAGCTGCCGCTGGCGGATATCAACGCGCAGAACGCCATGATGCATGCCGGTAAATCGTCTGAAGCCGATGTTCAGGGCCATGTGGACGGCTGGATCAACGCCCACCAGCAGCAGTTTGACGGCTGGGTGAAAGAAGCGCTGGCCGCGCAGAAATAAGATCGTTTTTTATGCCGGATAAAGCGCAGTTCATGCGCCGCTATCCGGCCAACGCAATCTCTCCTCAAAGCGCACGATTCATCACGTCACCGTTCCCCTTTATTCATCAACATCCGCTATGATTGTTTTCCCAGGAAATAATTATCTGAATCACGATTACCATCATGACGAAACCCACTCATGGGCTTAGCCCGGCGCTGATCGTTTTAATGTCTGTGGCCACGGGTCTGGCGGTCGCCAGCAACTACTACGCCCAGCCGCTGCTTGATACCATCGCGCATCACTTTTCGCTTTCCGCCAGCTCCGCAGGGTTTATCGTTACCGCCGCGCAGTTGGGCTATGCCGCTGGCCTGTTGTTTCTGGTGCCGCTTGGCGACATGTTTGAACGCCGAACGCTGATTGTCTCCATGACGTTGCTGGCGGCTGGCGGAATGCTAATCACCGCCAGCAGTCAGTCGCTTAGCATGATGATACTCGGAACGGCCTTAACCGGACTGTTCTCCGTGGTGGCGCAGATTCTGGTTCCGCTGGCCGCCACGCTTGCGACGCCCGCCACCCGCGGTAAAGTGGTCGGCACCATTATGAGCGGCCTGTTGCTGGGGATCCTGCTGGCGCGAACGGTCGCCGGACTGCTGGCAAACCTCGGCGGTTGGCGCACCGTATTTTGGGTAGCGTCGGCGCTGATGGCGCTGATGGCCGTCGCGTTATGGCGCGGACTGCCAAAGCTCAAATCCGACACCCATCTTAACTACCCGCAACTGTTGGGTTCTGTATTCAGCCTGTTTATTCACGATAAGCTGCTGCGTACCCGCGCAATGCTGGGCTGCCTGACCTTTGCTAATTTCAGCATCCTCTGGACGTCAATGGCCTTTTTGCTCGCCGCGCCGCCGTTTAGCTATTCCGAGGGGATGATTGGCCTGTTTGGCCTGGCGGGGGCCGCCGGCGCTTTAGGCGCGCGTCCGGCTGGCGGATTTGCCGATAAAGGTAAATCTCACCTCACCACCACGTTCGGCTTACTGCTGCTGTTACTCTCCTGGCTGGCTATCTGGCTTGGGCACACCTCGGTACTGGCGCTGATTATTGGCATTCTGGTACTGGACCTCACCGTTCAGGGGGTACATATCACCAATCAGACGGTCATCTATCGTTTGCATCCGGATGCGCGTAACCGGCTCACCGCCGGCTATATGACCAGCTACTTTATCGGTGGCGCTGCAGGGTCGCTGATTTCCGCCTCCGCCTGGCAACATGCCGGCTGGGCCGGCGTTTGTCTGGCGGGTGTCACGGTAGCCTTACTTAATTTACTGGTCTGGTGGCGAGGTTTTCACCGACAGGAAGCCGTAAATTAAGCGGATAGTGAGCGTTTACCTTTGTTTAAGCTCCTTAGGGTGTTAAGGAGCTCCCCAGTCTGTTAAGGTTATGCTATTCATTTATCATGGTTATTTTTATACCGGTGAAGAATAATATAATTCTATGGAAAGCCCTGCATCCCCATCTGCTCCCAGGCCAATAGCGCCCGTTCAAGGATTCGAAGGTCGTTCACCGATAGCTATCCGTGATATTCTGGTGGCTTTTGCATCGGGTTGTAAGGCCGTTTACCCGGCTTTCGCCCCTCCCGCTTATCGTTCTCTCCTGATTTTTTCATGCAGGCACTCACGCTTTTCTCGTCATTCCTGGATTTGCCGCAGGCGGCGCTTTACCGGGCCCAATGTTCCCGCTGGCGTCTCAGTCTGCGTATCATTGGTTGCTTTATAGCCTGAAAGAATGATTTTGTATTAATAATACATTTACTTTATTTGTCACTGTCGTTACTATATCGGCTGAAATTAATGAGGTCATGCCCAAATGGATAGTTCGTTTACGCCCATTGAACAAATGCTAAAATTTCGCGCCAGCCGTCACGAAGACTTTCCTTACCAGGAAATTCTTTTGACTCGTCTTTGTATGCACATGCAAGGCAAGCTCCTGGAAAACCGCAATAAAATGCTGAAGGCTCAAGGGATTAACGAGACGTTGTTTATGGCGTTGATTACGCTGGAGTCTCAGGAAAACCACAGTATTCAGCCGTCTGAATTAAGCTGCGCGCTGGGTTCATCTCGCACCAATGCGACACGCATTGCAGATGAGCTGGAAAAACGCGGCTGGATTGAGCGTCGTGAGAGCGATAACGATCGCCGTTGCCTGCATCTGCAATTAACGGAGAAAGGTCAGGCATTTTTGCAAGAAGTGCTTCCGCCTCAGCATCATTGTCTGCATCAACTCTGGTCATCACTTAGCACTGCCGAAAAAGATCAACTTGAGCACATCACTCGTAAACTCCTGACGCGTCTTGATCAAATGGAGCAGGAAGGCACTGTTCTTGAGGCGCTGCGCTAAAGCGCCGACCCGCTCAAAAATCCAGATTAATAACAGGAAAGCGGACAGGCCGGCACGCGTTACTGCTGGCCTTTCTGACAACAGGTCGGCTCAGCCGATGTGAATAATAAGATCGTGGAGAACAACATGAGCGCAAATGCGGAGATCCAAACCCCGCAGCAACCGGCTAAGAAGAAAGGCAAACGCAAAACAGCGCTGCTACTTCTTACCTTGCTCTTTGTTATTATTGCCGTGGCATATGGAATTTATTGGTTTTTAGTATTGCGTCATATTGAAGAGACAGATGATGCTTACGTGGCAGGGAACCAGGTTCAAATCATGGCGCAGGTGTCAGGCAGCGTGACGAAAGTCTGGGCTGATAACACCGACTTTGTAAAAGAGGGCGATGTTCTGGTCACGCTCGATCAGACTGACGCCAAACAAGCGTTTGAAAAAGCCAAAACGGCGCTGGCCTCCAGCGTGCGTCAGACGCACCAATTGATGATTAACAGCAAGCAGTTGCAGGCGAATATCGACGTGCAAAAAACCGCCCTGGCGCAAGCGCAAAGCGACCTTAACCGTCGTGTGCCGCTGGGTAATGCCAATCTTATTGGCCGTGAAGAACTGCAACACGCCCGCGATGCCGTCGCCAGCGCGCAGGCACAGCTGGATGTCGCCATTCAACAGTACAATGCCAACCAGGCAATGATACTCAACAGTAATCTGGAAGATCAGCCTGCGGTTCAACAAGCGGCGACCGAAGTGCGTAACGCCTGGCTGGCGCTGGAGCGTACTCGCATCGTCAGTCCAATGACCGGTTATGTTTCCCGCCGCGCCGTCCAGCCTGGCGCGCAGATCAGCCCCACCACGCCGCTGATGGCCGTCGTGCCTGCAACCGATCTGTGGGTGGACGCTAACTTTAAAGAGACCCAATTAGCGAATATGCGCATTGGGCAGCCAGTGACGGTGATTACTGATATTTATGGCGACGACGTAAAATACACCGGTAAAGTCGTCGGTCTGGATATGGGAACAGGCAGCGCCTTCTCCCTGCTGCCCGCGCAAAATGCGACGGGTAACTGGATTAAAGTGGTTCAACGTCTGCCGGTACGCGTCGAACTGGACGCCCGCCAGTTAGAACAACATCCGCTGCGTATTGGTTTATCGACGCTGGTCACCGTGGATACCGCTAATCGCGACGGTCAGGTACTGGCCAGCCAGGTACGAACGACGCCGGTTGCCGAAAGTAACGCACGCGAAATTAATCTCGCGCCGGTCAATAAACTGATCGACGACATCGTACAGGCTAACGCGGGTTAATCCTGAGGTGCGTGTGATGCAACAGCAAAAACCGCTGGAGGGCGCGCAGCTCGTCATCATGACGATCGCGCTGTCGCTGGCGACATTCATGCAGGTGCTGGACTCCACCATTGCCAACGTGGCGATTCCGACCATCGCCGGGAACCTGGGTTCTTCCCTAAGCCAGGGGACATGGGTTATCACCTCTTTCGGGGTGGCAAACGCTATCTCGATTCCCTTAACCGGCTGGCTGGCGAAACGTTTTGGCGAAGTCAAACTGTTCATGTGGTCGACGGTCGCCTTTGCCGCGGCCTCCTGGGCCTGTGGCGTATCCAGCAGCCTGAATATGCTGATCTTCTTCCGCGTGGTGCAGGGCGTGGTCGCCGGGCCGCTGATTCCGCTCTCGCAAAGCCTGTTGCTGAATAACTATCCGCCTGCAAAGCGCTCCATTGCGCTGGCGCTCTGGTCAATGACCGTCATTGTCGCGCCGATTTGCGGCCCGATTCTGGGGGGCTACATCAGTGATAATTACCACTGGGGATGGATTTTCTTCATCAACGTGCCGATTGGCATCGCCGTCGTCCTGATGACGTTACACACGCTGCGCGGACGTGAAACGCATACCGAACGGCGACGTATTGACGCCGTCGGGCTGGCGTTACTGGTGATTGGCATCGGCAGCCTGCAAATTATGCTCGATCGCGGTAAAGAGCTGGACTGGTTCTCCTCGCAGGAAATTATCATCCTGACCGTGGTCGCCGTCATCGCCATCAGTTTCCTGATCGTCTGGGAACTAACCGACGATCACCCTATCGTCGATCTTTCTCTTTTTAAATCGCGTAACTTCACGATTGGCTGCTTGTGCATCAGCCTTGCCTATATGCTCTATTTCGGCGCCATTGTTCTACTGCCGCAGCTTTTGCAAGAGGTGTACGGCTATACCGCAACGTGGGCAGGTCTGGCGTCGGCGCCAGTCGGCATTATTCCGGTAATTTTGTCGCCGATTATCGGACGCTTCGCGCATAAACTGGATATGCGCAGACTGGTCACGTTCAGCTTCATTATGTACGCCGTCTGTTTTTACTGGCGCGCCTGGACGTTCGAACCGGGTATGGATTTCGGCGCTTCCGCATGGCCGCAGTTTATTCAGGGATTTGCCGTCGCCTGCTTCTTTATGCCGCTGACCACCATTACGCTCTCCGGGTTACCGCCAGAACGGCTGGCGGCGGCATCAAGCCTGTCGAACTTCACGCGAACGCTGGCGGGCTCCATCGGCACCTCGATTACCACCACTATGTGGACCGATCGTGAGTCGCTACACCATGCTCAGCTCACGGAGTCGATTACGGCGTATAATCCAAACGCTCAGGCTATGTACGATAAACTGGAAGGCTTAGGGATGACGCACCAACAGGCGTCAGGCTGGATAGCCCAGCAAATCACGAATCAGGGGCTGATTATTTCCGCCAACGAAATCTTCTGGATGTCGGCGGGGATCTTCCTGGTGCTGCTCGGCCTGGTGTGGTTCGCCAAACCGCCCTTCGGTGCGGGCGGCGGCGGTGGCGGCGCGCACTAACTATCTGATAAAAGGGATCTGCGGATCCCTTTTTTAGTAGACCAACAATCAGAAGAAATATTTGAATCTCAGACGCCCGCCGTAACGCGCATCTTCACTGTTATCGCCATTATTCGGATTGGCCTCTACCCATGAAGCATAGGCACCGAGGTAGATGTTAAAGTTTTTCATATCCATCACGTTGGGGAATAAATATGAGGCATGAATAGTGTGAATGTCATAATTGCCGGGATCGGTGATCCAACAATCGTCCTCACAAACGGCATCGATATTGGCAGCATTGAAGGCTTCGATTTTGTTATGCGCATAGATATAACCCAGTTCAAATCGATGCCACAGCGCATTCACCCCAGCGGTAAAATCTGTCTCATCGGTCGCATCCATATAGGCGGTATTCAGGTTAATCACTGCGCCATCTTCCGGGTCAGTTTTTTGACCATTCCAGGTCATGGTAAAACCATAGCCCGTACGATCTGACTGATCGATCCACTTCCCATTCTCATAATAGCCATAGGCGTTGTTAACGACGTTACTTTCCATCGCTATCGCCGTTGAAAAACGCCCGTTTTGCCAGGCGATAACCGGACGGACGTAAGCCACGTTTTTATCGTTGGTTAAATCCATTCCGTGGTACTGCTTCTCGGTATATAACGTACTGCCATTTTCCAGCAATGTGTTAACTTCGAAATACCAGTTGTCGATGGTTTTACTCAGCAGGAAGTTACCCCCACTGTCGCTACGTCCCCGTCCTTCTTTCATCATATAGATATAGCCGTAACCGTCACTGTAAAGATCGTTCGCTGTATTCCCCGAATATTCAATAAATGTATCCTGATTCAGCGGGAACATATCGTAGGCTTCAAAACGACCAACCTTAATTTTCCAGTCATTCTCACGGCCAAAGAAGAAAACGGCATCATCAAGGTTCATTTTTCCGGTCAGGTCCGCCAGAGGCTGTACAGAGAATCCGGCAAAATTACCGTTGTCCAGCCGCTGGTAGCCATCAAAGCCCAACAACAGGCGTCCGTTAATATCCCAGCGTTCATTGGTTCCTGATGCCCAATCTTTATTCGCTGACGTTCTCATCGAGGTTAGGCTACCGGAACGGCTTGCCGCATCCATATTAAATTCGACATCGCCATAGAACTTAATATCGCTGAATCCGGATAAGGTCAGCTTCGGCGGCGTTTTACCTGCTGCAATGGGCTCGGCGGACTGGACATTCACCGTCGGCGTAGCGGCGACCTGCTGCTGTTTCAGCGAGCGAATTTGCGCCTCGGCATCGGATGCCCGTTTTTCAGCATTAACAACACGTTGCTCCAGTTCAGCCAGACGCTGCTCAATAGTGATATTATTCGCTGCCCAAAGGTTATGAGAAAAGCAAGCACCGATCATCAGCGCCAAATATTTAGCCTTCATTTTTTATCCCTTAAGTTTGATGTATACCAGATAAGATTTGCTAAAAACCCCATCGACCGGCTATTAGTAGAGTCTTGTTATTACCTGGATATCTGGCGCATTCCATTATGTTTTTCTATTAATTATTTATGATTTTTAGTTTATGTGATCAATACACTCTGGCATCGTGAGTTATCCGCCTTTTCTGTTTGCCAGATCACATTTTATTATTTAACAGGCCAGGCATTACTTAATTTAAAATGTATTCTCGCCGCAAATATAATAAACGTAAATTATATTAAGCAATAAAAAACCCCGGCCATAAACCGGGGTTAATTTAAATACTGGAAACGCTTACCAATAAGACTAAATATGCAGTTCCTGCAGCTTTTCTTTCGGCAGCGCCAGCTCTTTATTGCTGTTCACGCGCACATCACGCTCCAGAATATGACGGGCAATGTCCTGCGCTTCACTGAGCGAGTGCATCTGATACGTACCGCACTGGTAAACGTTCAGCTCCGGGATCTGGTTTTGATCCTGCACTTTCAGCACATCCGCCATCGCCGCTTTCCAGGCGTCGGCAACACGCTGCTCGTCCGGCGTGCCAATCAGGCTCATGTAAAAGCCGGTGCGGCAGCCCATCGGCGAGATATCGATAATCTCAACGCCGTTACCGTTGAGGTGGTCGCGCATAAAGCCAGCAAACAGATGCTCAAGCGTATGAATCCCTTTTTCCGGCATCACTTCTTTGTTCGGAATGCAAAAACGCAGATCAAACACGGTGATTGCGTCGCCATGCGGGGTGTTCATCGTTTTTGCAACCCGGACCGCCGGCGCTTGCATCCGGGTATGATCGACTGCGAAGCTATCTAATAATGGCATTTAGTCACCTCCGATAATTTTTTAAAAATAAACTGAACTCTTTGTTCCGGGGCGAGTCTGAGTATATGAAAGACGCGCATTTGTTATCATCATCCCTGTTTTCAGCGATGAAATTTTGGCCACTCCGTGAGTGGCCTTTTTCTTTTGGGTCAGGCGTGTTTCGCAAGCCACGCGGCAAACGGCTCGGTATCCGCCGCCTCAATCTCCTGCTGACGACGTACTGAAGCGTCACGTTCAGCAATAAACTCTTCTTCCTGTAAAATCTCCAGCGGCTCTTCGCGTAACAGATTACGGTAAGCCTCACCGAACGCTTTCCCGGTGCCGCCAATGCCTTCATCAATCATAGACCGTAGGATCCGGGCGGAGAATGTCAGTTCAGGATTATCAAAGCAGGCGACCAACTCATCACACACCTTTTGATACTCCTCTCCCCCGTGGATACTGTCCAGCGTTTGCGCCACGCGTTTCAGATCGCGGAAGAGATCTTTCCCTACTTTGGGCAGCGGGAACTGCGCAGTTTCACAGCCAATGCCTAACGTCAGGCCCGGCTTACGCCCTTCCAGAATAACGCGATTCCAGTTTGTACGCGTACATAACAGCTCATCGCTACTCATTTCCGGCGCATCGGCCAATACGCACCAGACCATAAACAGATCGAGGAAGCGCACCTGTTGCTCGTCTACGCCGATCGGTGAGAACGGGTTAATATCGAGAGAACGAACTTCAATATACTCAATACCACCACGCAGAAGCGCGTCAGAAGGCGATTCGCCGCTGCGCGTCACGCGCTTGGGACGAATGGGCGCGTACAGCTCATTTTCAATTTGCAGAACGTTGCTGTTAATCTGTAGCCGCTTACCGTCTTTTTCCACACCAATCCGCGCGTACTCCTCGGAAGGGGTTTTAATCGCGCGCTTCAGACCTGCCACATACTCATGCAAATCGTTAAACGTAATTCCGAGATTGCTTTGCGACTTATTGGTATAACCCAAATCGCTCAGACGTAGCGACGTCGCGTACGGCAGGTAGTACATGCCGCAGTCCGTTTTTTCAAACGGTAATGTGGTTGGCTTTCCTTGCAGGAAAGAGGAACAAATGGCCGGAGACGCGCCAAACAGATAGGGGATGACCCAGCCAAAACGGTAATAGTTGCGAATCAGACGAAAATAGCCGGCAGAAATTTTTTCTTTTGCCGCTTCGCCTTCCGTAACGCCGCATTTCGCCTGCCAGAACGCCATCGGTAATGAAAAATTGTAATGTACGCCGGAGATGGTTTGCATCAAGGCGCCATAACGATTTTTCAGCCCTTCGCGATAGAGCGTCTTAAAGCGCCCGGTATTTGATGTGCCGTACTGCGCCAGCTCTATGTCCTGCCCTTCCGCAATATAGCAGGGCATACTTAATGGCCACATCCGCTCATCGCCCAGTTTCCTGGCCGTATACCGATGGAGATCGCGCATAAAAGTGAGCATATGCTGGATATCGCCATCGACTGGCGTAATAAACTCCAGTAGGGCTTCCGCAAAATCCGTGGTAATCCATTTATGGGTCAGCGCTGAACCTAACGCTTCAGGATGACCTGTTGTCGCCAGCGTGCCATCAGCATTGACACGCAGCGTTTCGCGCTCTAACCCGCGCTGTATCCCCTTTAACGCCTGAGGATGTTTTTCCAGCCAGGCCAGAGCCTGTGATACGTCCGGGATCAAATTGACCTCCCGCCTGTCCAAATCGTTTTAATAAGCATAACTGTAATGGCGGCCATACATGCCAAACCTACAATTATTACCACCACATCATGCCCTGAACCGTCGCCGCTGCGAGCGCAACATAGCGCAGCGCCTTACCAAGACACAAAAAAAAGATCGTCCGCCCCCACGGGATGCGCATCCATCCCGCTAACAGGCACAACAAATCACCGATGACCGGCATCCAGCTTAATAATAGTGTGGCTGCGCCATAACGCTTTAGCCAGCCAGTCGCTTTTTCCTGCCAGCGCGACGTTTTGCGCAGCGGAAAGAAACGCCCAAGAATAACGTTAGTTACCCCTCCAAGGCTATTACCCATTGTTGCTGTTAAGACTAAGACCCAGGGATGGCTGACGCCGGAGACCAGCATAGCAACCAAAACCACCTCAGAATTACCGGGTAACAGCGTCGCGCTGAGAAAACTACTGGCAAACAGAGACAGGAGCGACAGTCCGTCACTCACAATAGTCGGACATCCACGGCATCCATTCCCGCCGCCCGCGCCGCCTGTAAACCAAAATCGGCATCTTCAAATACCACGCACTGCGTCGGCATGACGCCCATCCGCTGGGCGCACAGTAGGAAGGTGTCAGGCGCGGGTTTGTGATGCTGTACGTGATCTGCCGCCACAACCGCATCAAAATAACGACGCAGCCCCAGATGCGCTAACAGGGCTTCCGCGATAGCGCTTTCGCTACCGGTACCGACCGACATGGGACGCCGCCCATGCCACGCTTTGACCACCTCAACCAGCGGCAGCGGTTCTACGCAGTCCAGCAGGATGCTTTTTACCGCGTCGGTTTTCTCACGCGCCAGTGACAGGGGATCAAGATCGGCATGGTTAAGCTCAATGATTGACTGGGCGATAAGCCAGGTTGGCGAACCGTTAAGCGCGACCATTGCCTGTTCATCAAAACGAAGACCATAGCGCCCCAAAACCTCACGCCACGCTTTGCGATGCGTGGGTTCGGTATCCAGGAGAGTACCGTCCATATCAAAAATCAAACCAGCATAACGTGCGTACATCGTGTTCTCGCAAACCGAATAACCAGACAGTACTTTATCGCAATTGGTTGATTTTGTCGCTAATAGAGATGAAGAGGTATATTCAGGATAAGGGGAAAAGCGATTGCAGGGCAGTGACGTATCCGGGAGGATTATTCGCCTTATGGGCCGTTGCTGACGCAACGTTATCCTTCTGATGCCAGCGGTGATTACCGCTATCTTATCTGCATCTTCATCGCTGAAAGTATGAAGAATATGGTGCATCCGGGAGGATTCGAACCTCCGACCGCTCGGTTCGTAGCCGAGTACTCTATCCAGCTGAGCTACGGATGCATTGGGAAACTTGCTTTACTGCTGATATTGATACCGCGGTGAAAGCCGTATCAATTAAGAGATGGTACATCCGGGAGGATTACTCGCCTTACGGCTCGCCCTTCGGGCCGTTGCTGACGCAACGTTATCCTTCCTGGTGCCAGCGGTGATTACCGCTATCTTATCCGTATCTTCATCACTGAAAGTACGGAGAATATGGTGCATCCGGGAGGATTCGAACCTCCGACCGCTCGGTTCGTAGCCGAGTACTCTATCCAGCTGAGCTACGGATGCATCGGAAAACTTGCTTTACTGCCGATATTGATACCGCGGTGAAAGCCGTATCAAGTAAGAGATGGTGCATCCGGGAGGATTCGAACCTCCGACCGCTCGGTTCGTAGCCGAGTACTCTATCCAGCTGAGCTACGGATGCATCGGGAAACTTACTTTACTGCAGATTTTGATACCGCGGGAAAGCCGTATCAAGTAAGAGATGGTGCATCCGGGAGGATTCGAACCTCCGACCGCTCGGTTCGTAGCCGAGTACTCTATCCAGCTGAGCTACGGATGCAAATGGCGGTGAGGCGGGGATTCGAACCCCGGATGCAGCTTTTGACCGCATACTCCCTTAGCAGGGGAGCGCCTTCAGCCTCTCGGCCACCTCACCACACGCCTCTTACGAGTGCTTCGAAGAACTTGTTCTGCTCATCGTCGCTGCGTGGCGCACATATTACTTTCTGGGACTTATAAGTCAAACAATTTTTCCAGAGCTTTTATCGTTTGCACACTTCACGCTCAATTAGTCTGTAAAAAAGCCAAAAAGAGTGTTTTATCAACAGATAATTTGATGACACGCTGGCCGCCAAAAGCGCACCATATCAACAGTGGGGTTGAAAAAAGTCATGAAGGGACAACGAGGGCGAGCGAGAGGAGAGGCTGCGTCTCACCCGAAAAGTGAGACGCGAAAACCTTAGTAACTGGACTGCTGGGATTTTTCAGCCTGGATACGCTGGTAGATCTCTTCACGATGGACAGAAACTTCTTTCGGGGCGTTCACGCCAATACGCACCTGGTTGCCCTTCACCCCTAAAACTGTCACGGTGACCTCATCGCCAATCATGAGGGTCTCACCAACTCGACGAGTCAGAATCAGCATTCTTTGCTCCTTGAAAGATTAAAAGAGTCGGGTCTCTCTGTATCCCGGCATTATCCATCATATAACGCCAAAAAGTAAGCGATGACAAACACCTTAGGTGTAAGCAGTCATGGCATTACATTCTGTTAAACCTAAGTTTAGCCGATATACAAAACTTCAACCTGACTTTATCGTTGTCGATAGCGTTGACGTAAACGCCGCAGCACGGGCTGCGGCGCCAACGAACGCTTATAATTATTGCAATTTTGCGCTGACCCAGCCTTGTACACTGGCTAACGCTGCAGGCAGAGCTGCCGCATCCGTACCACCGGCTTGCGCCATGTCCGGACGACCGCCACCCTTACCGCCTACCTGCTGAGCGACCATACCAATCAATTCCCCTGCTTTAACCCGGTCGGTCACATCCTTCGACACGCCCGCAATCAGAGAAACCTTACCTTCAACAACCGTTGCCAGTACGATAACGGTAGACCCCAGTTGATTTTTCAGATCATCAACCATGGTTCGCAGCATTTTCGGCTCAATACCAGCAAGCTCGCTGACCAGGAGCTTCACGCCGTTGAGATCGACCGCTTTACTGGAAAGATTTGCACTCTCCTGCGCTGCGGCCTGGTCCTTCAACTGCTGCAACTCTTTTTCCAGCTGACGTGTACGTTCCAGCACGGCACGCACTTTGTCGCCCAGATTCTGGCTGTCGCCCTTCAGCAGATGCGCAATATCGTTTAAGCGATCGCTTTGCGCATGAACGGTGGCCATAGCGCCTTCACCGGTTACCGCCTCAATACGACGAATGCCCGCTGCGGTGCCGGACTCAGAGATAATACGGAATAGACCGATATCACCGGTACGACTGGCGTGAGTACCGCCGCACAGTTCGGTAGAGAAATCGCCCATGCTCAGAACGCGTACACGTTCGTCATATTTCTCGCCAAACAGCGCCATGGCGCCTTTCGCCTTCGCCGCGTCGAGATCCATGATGTTCGTTTCAATCGGCAGGTTGCGGCGAATTTGCGCATTCACCAAATCTTCAACCTGACGAATCTCCGACGGCTTCATCGCTTCATTGTGCGAGAAGTCGAAGCGCAGCACTTTATCGCTAACCAGCGAACCTTTCTGTGCAACGTGTGTCCCAAGCACCTGGCGCAACGCCGCGTGCATCAGGTGCGTGGCGGAGTGGTTCAGACGGATACGTGCGCGGCGCGCTTCATCTACGTCAGCCTGTACCGCATCGCCCACTTTCAGAGCGCCCGCAGACAATTTGCCGATATGACCAATCGCCTGACCATATTTTTGCGTGTCGTCCACAGCGAAAGTAAATCCAGCGCCTTTCAGCTCGCCTTTATCGCCAACCTGACCGCCTGATTCCGCATAGAATGGGGTCTGATCCAGCACGACAACCGCTTCCTGTCCCGCGTTAATCGCTTCAACCGCTTTACCATCGACAAACAGCGCAGTCACTTTGCCGTTCAGTTCCAGATGGTCATAACCTTTAAATTCAGAAGCGCTATCAACGCGGATCATCGCGTTGTAGTCCGCGCCAAAACCGCTAGCTTCGCGCGCGCGACGGCGTTGCTCTTCCATGGCTGCTTCAAAACCGGCTTCGTCGACTTTGATATTGCGCTCACGGCAGACGTCCGCCGTTAAATCGACCGGGAAACCATAAGTATCATACAGACGGAAAGCGGTTTCGCCGTCCAGGGTATCACCCTGCAATTTCGCCAGTTCTTCATCCAGCAGCGCCAGACCGCGCTCCAGCGTACGGGCGAACTGCTCTTCTTCCGTTTTCAGAACCTGCTCGACCTGCGCCTGCTGACGTTTCAACTCTTCGCCTGCGGAGCCCATTACCTCAATCAGCGGCCCAACCAGCTTGTAGAAGAAGGTCTCTTTCGCGCCCAGCATGTTGCCGTGACGCACCGCGCGACGAATAATGCGACGCAGCACATAGCCACGGTTTTCATTCGACGGCAGCACGCCATCGGCAACCAGGAATGCGCAGGAACGGATGTGGTCGGCGATAACGCGCAGCGATTTATTACCCAGATCGGTGGCACCGGTGACTTTCGCTACCGCTTCAATCAACGTGCGGAACAGGTCGATGTCATAGTTAGAGTTAACGTGTTGCAGTACCGCGGCAATACGCTCCAGCCCCATACCGGTATCTACAGACGGTTTCGGCAATGGTTCCATCGTCCCGTCAGCCTGACGGTTGAACTGCATAAAGACGATGTTCCAGATCTCAATATAGCGATCGCCGTCTTCTTCCGGGCTTCCCGGAGGGCCGCCCCAGATGTGGTCGCCATGATCGTAGAAGATTTCGGTGCACGGACCGCAGGGACCGGTGTCGCCCATCTGCCAGAAGTTATCCGATGCGTATGGCGCGCCTTTATTGTCGCCGATACGGATGATACGCTCGCGCGGGATGCCGACTTCTTTTTCCCAGATCTCATAGGCTTCGTCGTCGGTTTCATAGACGGTGACCCATAAACGCTCTTTTGGCAGAGCAAACCAGTTTTCACCGGTCAGTAATTCCCATGCGAACTGAATGGCGTCGTGTTTGAAGTAATCGCCGAAGCTGAAGTTGCCCAGCATTTCGAAGAAAGTATGGTGACGTGCAGTGTATCCGACGTTTTCCAGATCGTTGTGTTTACCCCCCGCGCGTACGCAACGCTGGGAAGTGGTTGCACGGGAATAATTACGTTTATCGAGCCCAAGGAAAACATCCTTGAACTGGTTCATCCCGGCATTGGTAAACAACAGAGTGGGGTCATTGTTAGGCACCAGGGAACTGCTGGCAACTACCTGATGCCCTTTACTATGGAAAAAGTCGAGAAACGCCTGACGGATCTCAGCGGTGCTCTTGCTCATAATTATCCTGAAATCAAGCTACACTTCATCCTTCAGGCCGCCTCTGCGTTGGCTGCGAGTTTCCCGGTCACGCGTTCCCGAGGCTCACTTGCCGCTTTGATGCGGCTTGAATGATTTTGTGTATTTAAGGAATATTCGTCGCAGACGCTGTTCGCCGTTAAGCAACCCGCGTCCAGACGGAAAAAGTGGGAATAAGATAAGTTTTCTTTACCGGGAAGTAAAATCCCGTATGCGCTCAATCTGCAAAATTTCGCCATATTTGCTGGATATCGTCCATCAGATACCCGCGATAGAGCAAAAAGCGCTGTACCTTAACCTTTTCTGAAAAGTTTGAAGGGAGCGGCTCGCCATATTTGCGAACGGCCTGTTCACGTGCCATTTCACTCCAGTCAATTTCACATTCTCGCATCGCTTTTTCAGTCGATTCACGGGAAATGCCTTTCTGATTCAACTCCTGGCGAATACGCGCCGGGCCATAGCCTTTGCGGCTACGACTGGCGATAAAGCGCATCACGAAACGCTCGTCATCAAGATAGTGATGTTCGTGGCACCAGGCGATCACGCGTTCATAATCGTCTGCCGTCGCATCAATCTCTTCCGGCCCATTTTTGCCCATCACCGGCGCGGAGAGTTTACGCCGTAATTCCTGCTCGCTGTGATCGCGGACAGCAAGAATACGTACCGCACGATCAAGGAGACGAGCATAAGCGGGACGGCGCGATGTGGGTTCACTCATAAAAAGCCTTAACAGGGAGAAATGCCAAAAGGGCCGCATAAATGCAGCCCTGATGGTAATTTAACGTTTTGCTGAATGGCGGCTTCGTTTTGTCCGACCCACCATCACCTGATGATTAAAAATCTTCGTTGGTTTCTGCAACGCCTTCGCTATCGTCAACGGCGAAATCGGGCGTGGCATTCTGATTACTCAACAGTAATTCACGAACCCTTTTCTCAATCTCTTTCGCTGTTGCCGGGTTCTCTTTCAGCCAGGCAGTCGCGTTCGCTTTGCCCTGGCCAATCTTCTCGCCGTTGTAGCTGTACCATGCGCCCGCTTTCTCGATCAGCTTCTCTTTCACGCCCAGGTCAACCAGTTCGCCATAGAAGTTGATGCCTTCGCCGTAGAGGATCTGGAACTCGGCCTGCTTAAACGGCGCGGCGATTTTGTTTTTCACCACTTTCACACGTGTTTCGCTACCCACGACATTATCGCCCTCTTTCACCGCGCCAATACGACGGATATCAAGACGAACAGAGGCGTAGAATTTCAGCGCGTTACCGCCGGTGGTGGTTTCCGGGTTACCGAACATCACGCCAATCTTCATACGGATCTGGTTGATGAAAATCAACAGCGTGTTGGACTGTTTCAGGTTCCCCGCCAGCTTACGCATCGCCTGGCTCATCATACGCGCCGCGAGGCCCATGTGAGAGTCGCCAATTTCGCCTTCGATTTCCGCTTTCGGCGTTAGCGCCGCTACGGAGTCGACCACAATGACGTCCACCGCGCCTGAACGCGCCAGCGCGTCACAGATTTCCAGCGCCTGCTCGCCGGTATCCGGCTGAGAGCAGAGCAGGTTATCGATATCGACGCCCAGCTTGCGTGCGTAAACAGGGTCAAGCGCGTGTTCCGCATCGATAAACGCACAGGTTTTACCTTCACGCTGCGCAGCGGCAATCACCTGCAGCGTCAGGGTCGTTTTACCGGAAGATTCCGGCCCGTAAATTTCGACGATACGCCCCATCGGCAGACCGCCCGCACCGAGTGCGATGTCCAGTGAAAGCGAACCGGTGGAGATAGTTTCCACATCCATAGAACGGTCTTCACCCAGACGCATGATGGAGCCTTTACCAAATTGCTTTTCAATTTGGCCCAGTGCTGCCGCCAACGCTTTCTGTTTGTTTTCGTCGATAGCCATTATTACTCCTGTCATGCAACTTGGTATTGAACCGGATAGTGAATTCGTACTGTTGAAGCAATTATACTGTATGCTCATACAGTATCAAGTGTTTTGTAGAAATTGTTGCCACAGGGTTTGTAGCGCGTACGTCGTCGCCTGTCGACGCACCGATTCACGGTCGCCGCTGAAGCATTCCCGACGCGTAATCCCTTCTCCACTGACGCTGGCGAAAGCAAACCACACCGTACCAACCGGCTTTTCTTCACTGCCGCCATCCGGCCCGGCAATTCCGCTAATAGCGACAGCAAAATCGGCGCGAGCGGCCTTCAACGCCCCGATCGCCATTTCGACCACTACGGGTTCGCTGACCGCGCCATGCTGCGCCAGAGTCTCTTCACGCACGCCAATCATCTGCGCTTTGGCTTCATTACTATAGGTGACAAAGCCGCGTTCAAACCAGGCGGAGCTTCCGGCGATGTCGGTAATGGCTTTCGCCAGCCAGCCGCCGGTACAGGACTCTGCTGTCGTTACGGTCGCCCCGCGCGCTTTTAACGCCAGCCCGACCTGCTCGCTAAGCCGCATCAGTTCACTGTCAGTCATCATGACCTCTGTCAGTTAGAAATCTTGCCGCACAAGATAGCACTTTCTCACCAGAGATGGGGACGAGCAGTCGATTTTACGAGTCGGATTCCGAAAAAATGCCAGCAGGTTATTTATGCAGAATGAAAGAGGTAGCACATGACTAAATAGCAGTACCATGTTGCTAAATTTACACGCACGGAGACAAAGCAAGGATGTCACTCAAAAAAACGGAAAGCACACAGCACAAACTGAAACAAACCTGTCAACTACGGCTGTGGTTAATTGTGGGTGGAGTATGTTCATTAGGAATGGGAGTACTGAATATATTGTCGTCAGGCTATTTTGAACCGTATGATGGCGGTCAAATTATCTTAGGCCTGGGATGTCTGGGATATAGTCTGGCACTATCAAAGAAGATATCCCACTTGCAGGCAGAGAATCAGCCCAAAAAGCCATAATAATAGCGGAGGGGGTGCTCCCCTCCCTAAGCGTAAATTAGCGCACCCGCGCCAGCGCTACCGCCTGGCCCAGTTGCCAAACCGCCATCGCATAATGCGTGCTGTGGTTATATCGGGTAATGGTGTAGAAGTTCGGCAGGCCGTACCAGTACTGGTAGCCCGTACCGATATCCAGACGCAGCAGGCTGGCTTCCTGATGATTGCCCAACGATTGCTGCGGCGTTAAGCCTGCGGCGGCAAGCTGAGAGAGGCTATATTTTGTTTTGAAACCATTCGCCAGCCCAGGCGCCTGACCATTCGCCGGCACCGCAACCGTATCGCCTTTCACCCAACCATGCGCCTTGAAGTAGTTCGCCACGCTGCCGATGGCATCAACCGGGTCCCAAAGGTTGATGTGATTGTCGCCATTGAAATCGACCGCATATTCTTTATAGGAAGACGGCATAAACTGGCCGTAGCCCATCGCGCCCGCAAAGGAACCTTTCAGATTGAGCGGATCGTCTTGCTCATCGCGCGCCATGAGCAGGAAGGTTTCCAGCTCGCCGGAGAAATATTCCGCCCGGCGCGGATAGTTAAATGACAGCGTCGCCAGCGCGTCCAGAATCCGCGTTTTCCCCATGATACGTCCCCAGCGGGTTTCCACGCCGATAATCCCCACGATGATTTCCGGCGGTACGCCGTATACCTGCCAGGCGCGGTTCAACGCGTCTTCATACTGATTCCAGAACGCGACGCCGTTTTGCACGTTATCCGGCGTAATAAATTGTTTGCGGTAGCGCAACCAGGCGCCATTTGGTCCGGCGGGCGGCTGAGTGGTCGGCGCTTGTCTGTCCATCAGACGCAGGACGTAATCCAGTCTTTTAGACTGCGAGAGGATCTCCTGCAGTTGCTGACGGTCGAAACCGTGTTTACTGACCATTTTATCAATGAACTGCTGCGCATTAGGGTTGTTGGCGAAGTCGCCGCCCATTTGCATGACGTTATGCTGCGGCTCAAGCAGGAAGCCGCCGGAAGGCGTGCCCGTCGTCGCTTGAGTCTCGGAAGATTTTGGCTTGCTGCTACAGGCAGCAAGCAATACGCAAAGTGGAAGTAACGCTACATAACGACGCTTGAACATGAGACATCCATTAAACAAATTCAGCCAGGAAGAAGTATGGTAAAGCATCCCCCGCCGCACAAGGAAGCGGCACAAGAGAATAAATCACCTTTCTCCTCTTTTCAGTTTGTATCTGCTCCCCCACCCCACAAACTTTCAACTTAAAATATTTTTCTTTTATTTTGAGATCACAATAACACTTTTGAATCTTTCAACATGATTAAAATGAATAGGAAATTAGCAAGAAAACTAAAAACCCTACAGGAGAGAACAATGATCGAAACCATTACACATGGTGCGGAGTGGTTCATCGGGTTATTCCAGAAAGGCGGAGAGGTGTTTACCGGTATGGTGACAGGTATTCTTCCGCTACTGATAAGCCTGCTGGTTATCATGAATGCGCTCATCAATTTTATCGGCCAGCAGCGTATTGAGCGTTTTGCCCAACGTTGCGCCGGAAATCCGCTATCTCGTTACCTGCTTTTACCGTGTATCGGGACATTTGTTTTTTGTAATCCGATGACCCTGAGTCTGGGACGCTTTATGCCGGAGAAGTACAAGCCGAGCTATTACGCGGCGGCCTCCTATAGCTGTCACTCCATGAACGGTCTGTTTCCGCATATCAATCCCGGCGAACTGTTTGTTTATCTGGGTATCGCCAGCGGACTCACCACGTTAGGACTTCCTCTCGGCCCGCTCGCGGTGAGCTATCTGCTGGTAGGTCTGGTGACGAACTTCTTCCGCGGTTGGGTCACCGATCTCACCACCGCTATTTTTGAGAAAAAAATGGGGATTCAACTTGAGCAGAAAGTTCATCTGACAGGAGCGGTATCATGACACGGGTTCGTATTGAGAAAGGCGCCGGCGGCTGGGGCGGCCCGCTTGAACTGGACGTTACGCCAGGCAAAAAGATCGTCTATATCACAGCCGGTACGCGCCCGGCGATCGTCGACAAACTGGCGCAACTAACAGGCTGGCAAGCGGTGGACGGCTTTAAAGAAGGCGAACCACCGGAAGCGGAGATCGGCGCGGCCATTATCGACTGCGGCGGTACGCTGCGCTGCGGTATCTATCCGAAACGCCGGATTCCAACCATTAATATTCACTCGACGGGTAAGTCCGGCCCACTGGCGCAGTATATTGTTGAGGATATTTATGTCTCCGGCGTAAAAGAAGAAAACATTACTCTTGTCGGCGAAACGCCTGCCAGTCCTCAGCCTGCCAAAACGACAATAGGACGTGACTACGACACCAGCAAAAAAATCACCGAGCAGAGCGACGGGCTGCTGGCAAAAGTCGGTATGGGAATGGGCTCCGCCGTGGCGGTACTGTTCCAGTCCGGTCGCGACACCATTGATACGGTCCTGAAAACAATCCTGCCGTTTATGGCGTTCGTTTCGGCGCTGATCGGCATCATTATGGCCTCAGGTCTTGGCGACTGGATCGCCCACGGCCTGGCGCCATTAGCCAGCCATCCACTGGGGCTGGTGACGCTGGCATTGATCTGCTCTTTCCCGCTGCTGTCGCCCTTTCTCGGCCCTGGCGCGGTTATCGCTCAGGTCATTGGCGTCCTGATCGGCGTTCAGATAGGCCTGGGCAATATCCCCCCGCATCTGGCGCTTCCCGCCCTGTTCGCGATTAACGCGCAGGCGGCCTGCGACTTTATCCCGGTCGGCCTGTCACTGGCGGAAGCGAAACAAGACACCGTTCGCGTCGGCGTACCTTCTGTGCTGGTCGGACGCTTCCTGACTGGCGCGCCCACGGTACTTATCGCCTGGTTTGTTTCCGGCTTTATCTATCAATAAGAGGTTCAGACATGAGCGTGATTTATCAAACCACCATCACCCGTATCGGCCAGAGCGCGAAGGAGGCGCTCGGCGAACAGATGCTGATTACGTTTCGGGAAGGCGCGCCGGCGGATATCGAAGAATTTTGCTTCATCCATTGTCATGGCGAACTGACCGGCGCGCTGCAGCCTGGCGCGCGGTGTGAATTGGGCCAACATTGCTATCCGGTCACGGCGGTCGGCAGCGTAGCCGAGCAAAACCTGCGTGAACTGGGGCATATCACTTTGCGCTTCGATGGTCTGCGTGAAGCGGAATTTCCCGGCACCGTACACGTTGCGGGGCCTGTACCGGACGATATCGCGCCGGGCTGTATTTTGACGTTTGTCGCTTAAGGAGAAAAAACATGAATCAAGTTGCCGTTGTCATTGGCGGAGGCCAGACCCTGGGGGCATTCCTTTGCCGTGGGCTTGCAGAAGAAGGATACCGCGTGGCGGTCGTTGATATTCAAAGCGATAAAGCCGCGAATGTCGCCCAGGAAATTAACGCCGATTTTGGCGAAGGTATGGCGTACGGTTTTGGCGCTGACGCTACCAGCGAGCAGAGCGTGCTGGCGCTGTCCCGCGGCGTAGACGAGATTTTCGGGCGCGTCGATCTGCTGGTTTACAGCGCGGGTATCGCCAAAGCGGCGTTTATCAGCGATTTCCAGCTGGGCGATTTTGACCGCTCGCTACAGGTGAATCTGGTGGGCTATTTCCTCTGCGCCCGGGAGTTTTCCCGCCTGATGATCCGCGACGGCATTCAGGGGCGCATTATTCAGATTAACTCTAAATCCGGCAAAGTGGGCAGTAAACACAACTCCGGCTACAGCGCGGCGAAATTCGGCGGCGTGGGGTTAACCCAGTCTCTGGCGCTGGATCTGGCGGAATACGGCATTACCGTACACTCGTTGATGCTCGGCAACCTGTTGAAATCGCCGATGTTCCAGTCACTGCTGCCGCAATACGCCACTAAACTGGGCATTAAGCCCGACGAGGTGGAGCAGTATTACATTGATAAGGTACCGCTCAAACGCGGGTGTGATTATCAGGATGTGCTGAACATGCTGCTATTTTATGCCAGCCCGAAAGCGTCTTATTGCACCGGGCAGTCGATCAACGTAACCGGCGGTCAAGTGATGTTCTGACCGTGAATTGCCGGATGGCGCCGTAGGCCGGATAAGACGGTTACGCCGCCATCAGGCAAAACAACAGGAGCACATTATGGTTTCCACTCTGATTACCGTCGCCGTTATCGCCTGGTGTGCGCAACTGGCGCTGGGCGGCTGGCAGATTTCCCGCTTTAATCGGGCTTTCGATAAACTTAGCCAACAGGGACGGGTCGGCGTCGGACGCTCCGGCGGGCGTTTTAAGCCCCGGGTGGTGGTTGCCGTGGCGCTGGACGAACAGCAGCGGGTGACGGACACTTTATTGATGAAAGGCCTTACGGTATTCGCCAGACCGGTTAAAATTGCCGCAATGCAAGGAAAACATTTGCATGAATTACAGCCTGATGTGATCTTTCCCCATGATTCGCTCGCGCAGAATGCACTATCATTGGCGCTTAAACTGAAACATGGGTAATTTCGTTGTGAATGCGTATAGCTTGCGAAATTATCATTTTGCAACCAATACCCTAAATAATTCGAGTTGCAGGAAGGCGGCGACGCAGTGAATCCCAGGAGCGTACATCAGTACGTGACCGGGGTGAGCGAGGAAAGCCAACGCACATGCAGCGTGAAGTATGACGGGTAAATACATAAGTCAGGGTAATCACGCCTATGAAACCTCGTCAGCGTCAGGCCGCGATTCTGGAGCACCTGCAAAAACAGGGAAAATGCTCGGTTGAAGAACTGGCCCAGTACTTTGACACGACAGGCACCACTATCCGTAAAGATCTGGTCATTCTGGAAAATGCCGGAACCGTCATCCGCACCTATGGCGGCGTGGTGTTGAATAAAGAAGAGTCCGATCCGCCTATTGATCACAAAACGCTTATCAACACCCACAAAAAAGCGATGATAGCCGCAGCCGCTGTGAAATATATCCATGATGGCGATTCCATTATTCTGGACGCCGGAAGTACCGTGTTACAGATGGTGCCGTTGCTTTCGCGTTTTAGCAACATCACGGTGATGACCAACAGCCTCCATATTGTTAACGCGCTATCGGAACTGGACAACGAACAAACTATCCTGATGCCCGGCGGCACCTTCCGTAAAAAATCGGCGTCGTTTCACGGTCAACTGGCGGAAAACGCCTTTGAGCAATTCAGCTTTGATAAACTTTTCATGGGAACTGACGGTATTGACCTGAACGTCGGTGTGACCACGTTCAATGAGGTTTACACCGTCAGTAACGCAATGTGCAATGCAGCACGCGAGGTGATTCTGATGGCGGACTCCTCAAAATTTGGTCGTAAAAGCCCCAATGTGGTGTGCAGTCTGGAAACCGTCGACAAACTGATCACGGACGCGGGGATCGATCCGGCATTTCGTCAGGCGCTGGAAGCAAAAGGGATTGAAGTAATCATAACCGGAGAAAGCAATGAGTGATGCACTACTAAACGCGGGCCGTCAGACCTTAATGCTGGAGCTACAAGAAGCCAGCCGTCTGCCGGAGCGTCTGGGCGATGATTTTGTCCGCGCCGCCAATATCATTATTCACTGTGAAGGCAAAGTGATCGTTTCCGGTATTGGTAAATCAGGTCATATTGGTAAAAAAATCGCCGCGACGCTTGCCAGTACCGGTACTCCCGCTTTTTTTGTTCATCCGGCGGAAGCACTGCATGGCGATCTGGGGATGATTGAAAGCCGCGACGTGATGTTATTTATCTCCTATTCCGGCGGCGCAAAAGAACTCGACCTCATCATCCCGCGTCTGGAAGATAAATCCGTCGCGCTGCTGGCGATGACCGGTAAACCTCACTCTCCGCTGGGGCGAGCGGCAAAAGCCGTTCTGGATATTTCCGTCGAGCGTGAAGCCTGCCCGATGCATCTGGCGCCGACATCCAGTACCGTCAATACGCTGATGATGGGCGATGCGCTGGCGATGGCGGTCATGCAGGCGCGCGGTTTTAACGAAGAAGATTTCGCCCGTTCGCATCCGGCTGGCGCACTGGGCGCGCGTTTGCTCAATAATGTGCATCACCTGATGCGCCAGGGCGATGCAATACCGCAGGTGATGCTCGCCACCAGCGTAATGGATGCCATGCTGGAACTTAGCCGTACCGGACTGGGGCTGGTGGCGGTTTGCGATGAGCAACATGTTGTGAAAGGCGTCTTTACCGACGGCGACCTGCGTCGCTGGCTGGTGGGCGGCGGCGCGCTCACCACGCCGGTAAGCGAAGCCATGACGCCCAACGGTATTACGCTCCAGGCGCAAAGCCGCGCCATTGACGCCAAAGAGCTCCTGATGAAGCGCAAAATTACCGCCGCGCCAGTGGTCGATGAAAACGGCAAACTCACCGGCGCCATTAACCTACAGGATTTCTACCAGGCGGGGATTATCTAATCCTTCAGTCCCAGACGCTTCGCCAGCCGATGCAGGTTGGCGACGTCGGTTTCCAGCGCCCGCGCGCTGGCCGCCCAGTTATGATTATTTTGCGCCAGCGCCTGGCGAATCATCTCTCGCTGGAAGTTCTCCGTCGATTCGCGCAAATTGCGGCAGGTCGGCAGCGCCAGAAAGCTTTCCGCAGGCGGCGCGGGTAAAACGTCCTCTGACAAGGCAAAATGCTGCGCCTCCAGTATCACCTCATCCCCTGCCCGGGTCGCTCTCGCCAGTACAACCGCACGGTGAATGGCATGTTCCAGTTCCCGGACGTTGCCCGGCCAGCCATAGTTGAGCAAATGGCGGCGCGCGTCGGGACTCAGCACCACGCGGGACAGCCCCAGCCGCAGTCGGCACTGCTCGCAAAAATAGCCCGCCAGCAGCACCACATCATCGCCACGCTCGCGCAGCGGCGGCACAAAGAGCGGAAAAACGCTCAGGCGATGGAACAGATCGGCGCGAAAACGCCCCGCCAGCACCTCTTCACGCAGGTCACGGTTGGTCGCCGCCAACACCCGCACATCCACGCGCAGGCTACGATCGTCGCCGACGCGCTGAATATCGCCATACTGCAACACGCGAAGTAGCTTGGCCTGTAGCGCCAGCGACAGTTCGCCAATCTCATCCAGAAACAGCGTACCGTTATCTGCCATTTCGAACTTACCGCTACGATTACTGATAGCCCCGGTAAAAGCCCCTTTTACATGACCAAACAACTCGCTCTCCGCCACGCTTTCCGGCAGCGCGGCGCAGTTGAGATAGACCAGCGGATTGACCGCTCTGGGGGAGCCCTGGTGAATAGCTTTCGCCACCAGCTCTTTACCGGTCCCCGTTTCACCGCCGATCAGCACGTTAAGATCGGAGCCCGCCACAATCTCGATCTCTTTTTTCAACTGCGTCATCGCAGGCGACAGGCCGATCATGTGCGTCTCTTTTATCGGTTCAAACACGCCTGACGACCCCGGCAGCATGTTCTGGCTTTCCAGTTGTTCAATTAACAGCGCATTACTCAATGCCCCGGCGGCCAGCGCGGCGACAAGCCGTAGCTCTTCATCGCTAAATACCTCGAACTGCTCCGGCGTCATAGCATCAAGGGTCAGCGCACCGATGAGGTTCTGTCCGGCAAACAGCGGCAGACCAACACAGGCGTGGACTTTCAGGCTTTCCTGTCCGGGAATTAACCCGTCATACGGATCGGGTAAATCGCTATCAGCCGGAAAACGCACCACGTCCCCCGCGCGGGCGATGGCTTCCAGGCGCGGATGCCCTTCCAGGGTAAAACGTCTGCCGAGAACGTCCTGCGCCAGGCCATCAATCGCCAGTGGAATAAATTGTCGTGATTCATAGCGCAGCAGCGCCGAGGCGTCGCACGCCAGCACCTGACGCAGCGTAGTAATCAGCCGCTGAAAACGATCCTGATGCCCAATGCCGCGTTGTAACTCAATGGCGATGCCCGCCAATACCTCCACAGAAAAACTCATGGTTACCTCATTGTCATTTTGACAATCTATAGTGTCATATTGACAGCATCATTTATAGTCTTTTTGACTATATCAAAAATACAAACTTATTATAAATTCATATAAATCAATAATATGTAAAGTTGGCACACTACCTGCAATAAGCAAAACAACTTTTTGCAAACGTTGAATGAATTGAGGTGGTTATGTCTATCCTGGTTAAAAATAATATTCATTGGGTTGGCCAGCGCGACTGGGAAGTTCGTGATTTTCACGGCACTGAATACAAAACGCTGCGAGGCAGCAGCTATAACAGCTATCTCATTCGTGAAGAAAAGAATGTGCTGATCGATACCGTCGATCATAAGTTTAGCCGTGAGTTTGTGCAAAACCTGCGCAGTGAAATCGACCTCGCGGATATCGACTACATCATCATTAACCATGCCGAAGAAGACCATGCAGGCGCGCTGACCGAACTGATGGCGCAGATCCCGGACACGCCTATCTACTGTACCGCCAACGCCATTGATTCTATCAACGGCCATCACCATCACCCGGAATGGAATTTTAAGGTGGTGAAAACCGGCGATACGCTGGATATCGGCAACGGCAAGCAGTTGATCTTCGTGGAAACGCCGATGCTGCACTGGCCGGACAGCATGATGACCTATATGACCGGCGACGCGGTGTTATTCAGCAACGACGCCTTTGGTCAGCACTACTGCGACGAGCGTCTGTTCAATGATGAAGTGGACCAAACCGAACTGTTTGAACAATGCCAGCGCTACTACGCCAATATCCTGACGCCGTTCAGCCGTCTGGTAACGCCAAAAATTACCGAAATCCTCGGCTTCAACCTGCCGGTGGATATGATTGCCACATCACACGGCGTGGTATGGCGCGACAACCCAACGCAAATCGTGGAACTGTATCTGAAATGGGCGGCAGATTATCAGGAAGATCGTATCACTATTTTCTACGATACCATGTCGAACAATACTCGCATGATGGCGGATGCCATCGCACAGGGTATCAATGAAGTGGACCCGAACGTGGCGGTCAAAATCTTTAACGTCGCCCGCAGCGATAAAAATGAAATACTGACCAATGTCTTCCGTTCGAAAGGCGTGCTGGTCGGCACTTCTACCATGAACAACGTGATGATGCCGAAAATCGCTGGTCTGGTGGAAGAGATGACCGGCCTGCGCTTTCGCAACAAACGCGCCAGCGCCTTCGGTTCTCATGGCTGGAGCGGCGGCGCGGTGGATCGACTGTCCACGCGCTTACAGGATGCCGGTTTTGAAATGTCCCTGAGCCTGAAAGCGAAATGGCGTCCGGATCTGGATGCGCTGGAGCTGTGCCGTCAGCACGGTCGCGACATCGCGCGTCAGTGGGCGCTTGCTCCGCTGCCGGAAACCACACAGAAAACCGCGCTAGCCGAAGAAACCACAACCTGCGCCGCCGCAGACCTCGGCCCTAAAATGCAATGCAGCGTATGCCAGTGGATTTACGACCCTGCGCTGGGCGAGCCGTTGCAGGATGTCGCGCCGGGTACGCCGTGGAGCGACGTGCCGGATAACTTCCTGTGCCCGGAATGTTCATTAGGTAAAGACGTGTTCGACGTACTGGCGACGGAGGCAAAATGAGTCGGGGAATCATCATTATTGGGTCGGGCTTCGCCGCCCGCCAGCTCGTCAAAAATATCCGTAAACAAGATGCGCATGTGCCGTTAACCCTGATTGCGGCGGACAGTATGGATGAGTATAACAAGCCCGATCTCAGCCACGTTATCAGCCAGTCGCAGCGCGCCGATGATCTCACCCGCCAGTTAGCGGGGGAATTTGCTGAACAGTTTAATCTGCGACTGTTCCCGCATACCTGGGTTGCTGACATTGATGCCGATGCCCATGTGGTGAAAAGTCAGGATAAGCAGTGGCAGTACGACAAGCTGGTACTGGCGACCGGGGCGACAGCCTTTGTACCGCCGATTGCAGGACGTGAGTTAATGCTTACTTTGAATAGCCAGCAGGAGTACCGCGCCTGTGAGACACAACTGCGCGACGCGCAGCGAGTGCTGATTGTCGGCGGCGGTCTCATTGGTAGTGAATTAGCAATGGATTTCTGCCGCGCCGGGAAAACGGTAACGCTGATGGATAACGCCGCCAGCCTTCTCGCCTCACTGATGCCACCGGAAGTGAGCAGTCGCTTACAGCATCACCTGACCGATATGGGGGTACATCTGCTGCTGAAATCGCAGTTGCAAAAACTGGAGAAAACCGAAGCCGGTATCCGCGCTACGCTGGTAAGCCAGCATAGTATTGAGGTCGATACGGTGATTGCCGCCACCGGCTTACGCCCGGAAACCGCCCTGGCGCGCCGCGCCGGGGTAGCCGTCAACCGCGGCGTCTGCGTGGATAGCTATCTACAGACCAGTCACCCGGATATTTATGCGATCGGCGATTGCGCGGAAATCAATGGTCAGGTGCTGCCCTTCCTGCAACCGATCCAGTTAAGCACGATGTACCTGGCGAAAAATCTGTTTGGCGGCAACGCGCCGCTGAAGCTACCGGCGATGCTGGTCAAAGTCAAAACGCCGGAACTGCCGCTGCATCTGGCGGGAGAAACTCAGCGCCGCGATTTAAGCTGGCAGATTACCGCAGAATCTGACGGTATGATTGCCAAAGGCATGAGTGGAGAAGGCCAACTACGCGCCTTTGTGGTGAGTGAAGACCGCATGAAAGAGGCCTTTGCACTACTGAAAACGTTGTCCGTATAAGCCTGTGATGCCGGATGGCGCCGCTTCGCGTCTTATCCGGCCTACGAGTGAGCATCTGTTTACAGGCCAGATAAGGCGCAGCCGCCATCCGGTGCCCTACACTTCCCTTAATGCTCGCGCTGCGGCAATCACGCCCTGTCCAAACGACAGTCCGCCGTCGCCCGCCGGTAACCGCTGCGGAAATAACAATTTAAAATCAGAAAGATAAAAGGCAAGACGCGCGCGAAGTAAGCGGTTGTGTATCACCCCGCCGCTGAAGACCAGAGTGGTTATCCCCCGCGCCGTAGCCTGCTGGCGCATTAGCGTGGCAAACCCGCACGCCAGCGCATCATGAAAAGCCCAGGCGCGTTGCGCGGGCGTGGCCTGCCAGTTCAACCATTGCCGCCAGAAAACAGCGACGTCCAGTTGAGCGCCGTTAAGCGGCATCGTTACCGGATGCTCAACGTTAGCGCATTGAGAGGCCAGCGCCTCCAGCGCGCAGGCGGCCTCGCCCTCATAGCTAAGCGATGCTGGCGCGCAGCGAAGCGCGGCAGCCACCGCGTCGAACAACCTCCCGCAGGAAGAGGCCAACGGGGAATTGACGCCGCGCTCAATGGCGCGCGCCAGGACACTCCAGTTTTGCTGTTGCAGCCCCGCTGTCTCCGGGTAATCCTGCCAGTCCGGCACAAAGCGCAGGCACTGCGCTAACAGATTACGCCACGGCTGTTTGGCAGCCAGATCGCCTCCCGGCAGCGCCACGGCGGGTAAACCACCTAAATGTTCGCATTCGCGATAATTGACCCGCAAACATTCTCCGCCCCATAGCGCGCCATTCTCACCCATGCCGATACCGTCTACCGTCAGGGCAATCACCTCTCCGCCGTCCAGCGGCCAACCATGCTCGGCCAGGCAAGCCGCCGCATGGGCATGATGGTGTAACACCGTCTCTGTCGGCAGACGCATCTCACTGGCCCACTGACTGGAAACATAGCCCGGATGCGCATCACAGACGATACGCTCTGGGGTAAAATCGTAGATTGACTGGATCAAACGCAATGCCTCGCGCCACTGCGCCTGGATACCGTCATCGCTGAGATCGCCCAAATGTTGGCTGACAACCGCCTGTTCGCCGCGTACCAGACAGAACGTGTTTTTCAGATCCGCGCCCAGACAAAGTATCGGCGGCACATCGCGAAATCCGGGCGGCAACGCAATCGCGTCCGGCACGTATCCCCGCGAACGACGCAGCATTTCGCCGCTGTCGCGCACGACAGAGTCGTCCATGCGCTGAACAATGTCGCGATTGTGCAACAAAAAACCATCGGCAATATCGTGTAAATCGTCCAGCGCCTGTTCGTTGGTGATGGCGGGCGGTCTGCCGCTCAGGTTGCCGGATGTCATCACCAGCGGGTAATTGAGCGCCTGCAACAAGAGGTGTTGCAATGGGTTGGCTGGCAGCATCACACCCACCTCCGTAAGCCCTGGCGCGATGCCCTCACTCAGCGAAGGTACATACTGCTTATCCACCAGTACAATCGGGGCCGCTGGCGTGGTCAGCAGCGAACGCGCCGCGCTCGGCAGCGTTTGCGCCGTGGGCAACATCACCGCCAATGGTTTCGCCGGGCGATGTTTACGCGCCCGCAGCATCGCCACTGCGTTATCGTTGCGCGCATCGCAGGCCAGATGAAAACCACCCAGCCCTTTAACGGCAATAATGCCTCCAGCGTTCAGTTGGGCGACCGCCGCCTGCAAAGCCGCCTCTTTTTCCGCTCGTTCATGTTGGCTCCGCCACTCAAGATGCGGCCCGCATGACGGACAGGCAACGGGCTGGGCATGAAAACGGCGATCGTACGGATCGCGGTATTCGCTGTCGCATTCCGGACACAAGGGAAACGCCGCCATCACCGTAAATGGTCGGTCATAGGGCATAGCACGAATAATGGTGAAGCGTGGTCCGCAGTGGGTGCAATTGATGAAAGGATAACGGTAGCGCCGCTCGCCTGGGGTATTCATCTCGGCAAGACATGCCGGGCAGGTCGCCGCATCCGGCACGATTTGCGTGTTCATCGAACCGCCTGCGCTCTGACGAATGGTAAAATCCGTCGGTGCGCGCTCCCATATCAACGACGCGTGTTCAACGCTGTCAATCCGCGCCAGCGGCGGGCAATCCTGATAAAGCGCGGCAATAAATTGCGACGGCTCTTCCAGCAGCCGAACGACGACGCCGTCGCCGTCATTACACACGTCGCCGTGTAATCGCAACTGCTGCGCCAGCTGCCAGACAAAAGGACGAAAACCGACGCCCTGTACTTTGCCCCGAATGCGTAGCTGTACGCCGGAAGGTGTGTCTATCGCCATCTTATTTTCCCGCCATCATCGAACCCGGATGCCTGATGGCGCGACGCTTATCAGGCCTACAACCGCACGGACCGTAGACCGGATAAGGCATTGATGCCGCCATCCGGCAATGCTTTGTGGCGTATTCTACGCGCAATCGCAGAAATCAGAAAAGCAACGATGCCGTTGAATCCAGCGCCGCACGACGGCGTTTTTCCGCGCTCAGCTGTTCAAGCTTATTGCGGTCAACGCAGATTAGGGCGTGCGTTGGGCAAGCGGCCATACAGGCTGGACCAGCTTCACGGTGGTGACACAGATCGCACTTGTTGGCTTCGGCTTTTTCGGCACGCACGTTCAGCCCCGCGCCGCTATTGCGAACCACCGGACGTACCACCACGTCCATGGCGCCGTAAGGACATGCCACTACGCAAGTTTTACAGCCAATGCAGCGTTCCTGCATCACATGAACAAAGCCTTTGTCACGGCTGATGGCGCCATTCGGGCAAACGTTGGCGCACGGCGCGTCTTCACACTGGCGACACAGCGTTGCCGTGGAAACGTTCACGCCTTTGATGACATGGATACGAGGTAAAAAGGTTTCAGGGGTCAGCGATGCGCAATCCTGATTTTCCTGATGGGATACGACGCAAGCCACTTCACAGGTACGGCAACCAATGCACTTACTCGCGTCTGCAATGATGAAACGGTTCATCAAATTCTCCAGCAATAACAGATGATGTGCCGATATATACACGAATCGTGCCAATTTTTATTTCATTGTTATTTAAGAATATTATTTCTATTTTCGTGAGCATTTACGTGTCATCGTCACAAGTGTCGATGACACGTAATGTCGCCAGTGGTGGTCAAGATTTGCAGTGATAGCCAGCCAACTCTGCACCGAAACTGGCATCAATCCTGATTAACACCTGGCAATACGTTACCGCGTATTAAACAGCGCTGCGTAAGGGAAAGATCGTCCGTTTGTGGATTCCTTCCGGCAATAGGTTTGATAATTAATTTACGGCCAGGATAGTGATTAAAACGGGTCAGCGCCGGATAACTCAACCGGCCAAACCAGCCGTGTACGCGCTGCCAGCGGGCGTCCTTCACCTGATATAAATTGGTTATCCAGTAGCCTGAGTCAAACTGCATATCCAACAGTTGCGTGCGCCCATTGCCCTGTAAATCAAGCAAATCATCGACGCCATTATCGCTGGCGGTATAAAACCCCCACGGTTCAAAGACGCAGGGGCGGCCATTATTGAGAAAGGTGAAAATGATGTATTGCGCGCTCGGCGCCAGGCCCAACCCAGGATTGCCCAACCAGATAACCAGATCCTGAATGCCGTTACGATCGAGGTCAGCGCGATAAAATTGCGCATTACCCGCCAAATTAATCAGCATTCCCACCGGGACAACCCACGAATTACCGGCGCTGTCTTTTCCGCTAATCCGCCATTCGTTATCTTTTTTCGGCTCCGGCAGTAGCGTCACGCCACTGACTCCAACCTGGCGAAAATGCCATGTCTGGTCGGGCGATACAGAATAAGGCAGGGTCAACAGCGGCTTCAGCGCACGCTTTTGCGCATATTCACCGTCGCTCATCGGCAGGTAACCGACAAAATCGGTGGCCAGCGCGCGCACGGCGATGCAGAAAAATAACAGTCCGCTCCATACGATAATCTTCACGTCCTTCTTACAACCTTTGCCGGGTAACATAAATTATCCCTAAATATGTGCGCATTTTACGCCTCCGGCGCTTCCAGCGCGGCAAATCCGCCGTTTCCCTGCCACCCTTCCAGGCGCTGATAGACGATGTTTACCGCGTCCTTAATCGGTTGAGTCATCGGATAATAAAACCCGACGATATCCGGCTGGATACCAAGAAAAATCACCTCGCCGACATCCTCTTTGAGCTGATCGATAAGGTAGTTGAGCGGCATATTGTGGGTGGTCATCATAAACATTTCGGCGATATCATCCGGATCGATAATGCGGATCTCGCCCGGATTAAGCCCCATGTCGGTGGCGTCGACAATCAACAGACGCTGCGGGCGCAGTTCGCGAATCGCCACAATGTCGTTTTCCGGCGCGCTGCCGCCGTCGATGACAACCCAGTTGCCCTTCGGCTGCGCTGCGCACATTTCCGCCAGTAACGGGCCTGCGCCGTCGTCGCCCATCATGCTGTTGCCGACACAGAGTAAAACGTCAGTCACGAAGCCTCCTCACCATCAGGTAGATGGCGCTTTCCTGATGAATGTCATGCAGCATACTGAGCATCAGTTTGCTCCATTCTTGCTGCTGCGGGGTCTGCGCGGCGCGTGCATCATCAAACGCGCGCGCCAGCATTTGCACATGGTTGAAATCGATAACGATCTCGCCATACTTCGGCACGCCTTCCATTTTACGCCGGGCATCGCTACCGGCTTCCAGGGTGGCGATCCACGCCAGATACTCATCCCATGGGCAGGTGAGCGCGGCCTCCAGACAATCGATAACCCCCAGGTGGTGACCAATCGCCAGGCTGTAATAGACAACCTGCTGCGCCTCGGCAGGCGTCGCATCGTTCTCATCAATAAACTTACGGCTCAGTTGACTGAACACCACCTGTTCGCTCATCGGATACGCGCCTCTTCAACAACATGATTGAGATGGGTGACAATTTCGGTTAAACGCGGATCGTTTTCCGCTTCCAGCCAGCGCGCCACTTGCTGCTCGCCCTGCCCCAACTGTGTCAGGTAATCATCAGCGATCTGACGACCATAGCGATAACCCGCCAGCCGGCGCGCCGCGCGATCCACCTTCACGCGCAGCGGCTGCACCATATCCGGATGCAGGATCTCTGCGGGCTGATCGTCCAGCTCACCCGGCGCGCGGGCGTGGATTTTCTGCTCCAGCAGGCCAAGCGCCATCGCAAAGCCATACAGCGTCGCCGCAGGCGTTGGCGGGCAGCCTGGAATGTACACATCCACCGGGACGATTTTGTCGGTACCGCCCCATACGCAGTACAGATCATGGAAGATGCCGCCGCTGTTGCCGCAGGCGCCGTAAGAGATACAAATTTTCGGGTCCGGCGCCGACTGCCAGGCGCGCAGCGCCGGAGAGCGCATGGCGCGGGTCACCGCGCCGGTAAACAGCAGAATATCGGCATGACGCGGCGACGGTACCACTTTGATGCCGAAACGCTCGGCATCAAACAGCGGCGACAGCGTCGCAAAGATTTCGATTTCACAGCCGTTACAGCCGCCGCAGTCCACGCGGTAAACGTATGCCGAACGCTTAATATTTTTCAGTAGAGACGCCTTCATGCTGGCGATGGATTCATCCACCGTCATCGGTACCGGAATGCCGTTGGCGTCACGCGGGCCTAATAAATTGCTCATTAGCTGACCTCTTTCATATGGCGAGTCAGTTCAATACGGTCGGACGGCACCAGGCATTTCTGACGCTTACAGTCCGGGCAGGTCTCAAAGCTTTCGCGGTGGTTTTCCGCGCGGCTGTCGCCGTTGTGCGCAAGCAGCGCAATGGCGTAGTCAATCTCTTTCTGTACCGCGAAAGGACGATTGCACACGCGGCAGTTGCACAGCGCAAAGCGGGACTGTTGCAGGAAATCTTCTTTCTTCCACACCGCCAGTTCGTACTCTTGCGACAGTTTAATCGCCGCCGTCGGGCACACCTCTTCGCAGCGACCGCAGAAGATACAACGGCCAAGATTGAACTGCCACGCCAGCTCATTGGTTGCAAGATCGGTTTCCACCGTCAGCGCGTTCGACGGGCAGGCATTAACGCAGGCGGCGCAGCCGATGCACTGCTGCGGATTATGTTCCGGCTTGCCGCGGAAGTTTTTATCAACCGCAATCGGCTCCAGCGGATAAGACGAGGTCGCCGTGCCGGTTTTGATAACTTTTTTGATAAAGGTAAACATGGCGATTCCTTATTTCAGCGGCGAGTTTTTACGCTCAATGCTGTAGCGCTCAAGTTCTTTGTACGGCACGACTTTGCTCTTCTTCTTACGCACATCGACCACGGTCATCCGGTCGGTACAGGAGTAGCACGGGTCGAGGCTGCCGATAATCAGCGGCGCGTCGGAGACGGTGTTGCCGCGCAGCATATAGCGCAGCGTCGGCCAGTTGGCGTAGGTCGCCGCACGGCAGCGCCAGCGGTACAACTTCTGGTTGTCGCCGGTCATGCTCCAGTGGATATCGTCACCACGCGGCGCTTCAGCGAAGCCGAGCGCAAAACGGTGCGGAATATAGGTAAAGCCTTCCACCATCAGCGGGCCGCCCGGCAGATTATCCAGACCGAAATCGATCATATTCAGAGAGGTGTAGACTTCGTTGATACGGACTTTCAGACGAGAAATCACATCGCAGCCCTGCTCGCTATGTACTTCCATCGGCAGCAGACCGTAACCGACAAACGGGTGATCGGCGCGGGTGTCGCGGGCGTGGCCGCTGGCGCGCACCATCGGGCCGACATTACTGAAGTCGCGGGCAATTTCCGGGTCCAGACGGCCGATACCCACGGTACGCTGTTCCATATTCGGCGTGCTCAGCAGCATGTCCACCAGCTCCTGCACGTCACGACGCATCTGCTGCGCCAGTTGACGGGTCTGGATCATGTCTTCTTTCAGCAGATCGCGGCGAATCCCGCCGATCAGGTTCAGACCGTAAGTTTTGCGCGCGCCGGTCAGTATCTCCGCCATCTTCATGGAGGTTTCACGCACGCGGAAGAACTGCATAAAGCCGGAGTCAAAGCCGGTGAAGTGACAGGCCAGGCCGAGGTTGAGCAGATGCGAGTGCAGACGTTCCACTTCCAGCAGAATAGCGCGGATCATTTGCGCACGTTCCGGCACCTGAATGCCCATCGCGTTTTCCACGGAAGTGGTGTAGGCGGTGCTGTGCGCGAAGCCGCAGATACCACACACGCGATCCGACAGGAACGTCACTTCGTTATAGCCCATACGGGTTTCCGCCAGTTTTTCCATGCCGCGGTGGACATAGAACAGACGGTAGTCGGCGTCGATAATGTTTTCGCCATCGACGAACAGACGGAAGTGGCCCGGTTCATCGGAAGTGACATGCAGCGGGCCAATCGGCACCACGTTATTTTTCTTGTCACCCAGCTCGTTAATGAACTCGTAGGTTTCCGCATCGGTGGTCGGCGCCGGGCGCTGACGATAATCCATGCTGTCTTTACGCAGCGGATAGAGTTCATCCGGCCAGTCGTCCGGCAGCACCAGACGGCGCTCGTCCGGCAGACCGACCGGGATTAAACCGTACATGTCGCGTACTTCGCGCTCACCCCACACGGCAGCCGGCACGCGCGGCGTAACGGATGGGAATTCCAGCTTATTGGCATCCACTTCAACGCGGACGGTAATCCAGCACTTCGTGCCCTGCTCCATCGACAGCACGTAATAAACGGCATAGTGGCCGCACAACTGGCGTTCGTCATTACCGAACAGCACCGACAACCACCCACCCTGCTGGTAGTAAAGAAACTCCACCACTTCCGGCAGATAGTTCACTTTTACCGTAATAGTCAGCTGATCTTTGGTCTGCCAGGCTTCGTCCAGCACGACGCCCGGAAACGCCTGGTGCAGCGCCGCAAGGTATTGTTGACCTAATTTTTCTTCAGACATGCTCAAACTCTCTTAAATCACGCCGCCAGCAAGGAGACGAAGGCTAAAAACGCAAACCCAAAACCGGCCCAGGTCACGCGTGAAGTGGCGCAAAAACGCAGTCGCGCCATGCTGTTTTCAAACAGGGCGATCACCAGTACGCCGACAATCAGCTTGACGACGGCAATCACCAGCGCCAGCAACAGTCCGCCTGCGCTGAATGTTTCCATCTGTCCCCACGGCAAAAACACGCCGACGAACATTTGCAGCACCACCAGTTGCTTAAGGCTGATGCCCCATTTCAGCACCGCAAAGCCGCTACCGCTGTATTCGGTCAACGGCCCTTCCTGCAACTCCTGCTCCGCTTCCGCCAGGTCGAACGGCAGCTTGCCCATTTCGATAAAGGTGGCGAAGGCGCAGGCGCACAGCGCCAGAATCAGCGGAATACTGCGCGCGACAGGCCAGTGATAAATGGTATCGGCGATATTGCTGATATGAGTTGAACCCGCCACCTGCGCGGCGACCCACAGACCCAGCAGCAGAATCGGCTCCACCAGCACGCCGAGCATCGCTTCACGGCTGGCGCCGATCGCGGTGAACGGACTGCCGGTATCCAGGCCTGCAATAGAGAAGAAGAAGCGCGCAATCGCGAACAGGTAAATCAGGGTGATTAAATCACCCAGTTGCGGCAACGGAGATCCAACGGTGACGACCGGCAGCGCGGTGGCGATAGTCAGCATCACGCCGACCATCACAAACGGCGTCAGGCGAAAAACCCAGCCGGAATCCGCGGGCGCAATACTCTGACGACCGAGCAGTTTGATAATGTCGCGGTACTCCTGCAACACGCCCGGCCCACGGCGATTGTGTAGACGGGCGCGTGCCACGCGAGTAATACCGGACAGCAATGGCGCAACGGCAAATAGCACCAGCGCCTGAATTAACGGATAAAACACACTCATTTTCAGGCTCCTCGTGAAACCACAATCACCACCAGCACCGCCAGCTCAATCAGCGCCAGACGACGGAATAGCACCGCGGCCGCCGCGTTCTGCCAGCCCGGCACCAGCGATACCGGGTTCAGCCATTTACGCAGTTTAAGTACCGGGGCAAAGGCCTCTTTCACCGGCATGGCGAAACCGTGCGCGGTAATCACCATCGACTGCTCATGGTCGTAGCCGCACACCCAGGCCGCGCCGCGAGAACGCGACGGCAGACGGTTGCCTTTGAACATCGCCATAATGATGAACGGCAGTAGCGGACAGGCGACCAACAGCAGCGTGATCATCGGCTGCGATACGGTGGTGTGCGCGGTTTCCAGCGGCAACGGTACCGCAGTGGAAATCATCGGCAGCAGCCACGGCGCGGCAACCCCGCCCAGTACGCAGCAAATCGCCAATGCCACCACGCTGACGCCCATCAGGATCGGCGCGCAGCTGGCGTTTTCAGCTTCCTTCGTGCGCGGCGCGCCAAGGAACGTCACGCCGTAAACTTTCGCCATACACATCACCGCCAGCGCGCCGGTAATCGCCAGGCCAACCGCCAGCAGCGGTCCTAACAGACGACCAACAAACGCGCCGCTGTTGCCCAGTTTGAAGAAGGACTGGTAAATCACCCACTCGCCGGCAAAGCCGTTCAGCGGCGGCAGCGCGGCCATCGCCATCAGACCGACCAGCATGGCGATAGAAATAACCGGCATCCGTTTACCAATACCGCCCAGTTTTTCGATATCGCGATGACCGGTACGGAACCAGATGCTGCCCGCGCCCAGAAACAGCACGCTTTTAAACAGGCTATGGTTCAGCAGGTGATAGAGCCCGCCGGTCAGACCCAGCGCGATCAGTACCGGCTGATTGAGAGCAATCCCGGTAACGCCTGCGCCCAGCCCGAGCAAAATGATGCCGATATTTTCCAGCGTGTGATAGGCCAGCAGGCGCTGAATGTTATGCTCCATCAGCGCGTACAGACCGCCGACAAAGGCGGTGATCATCCCAAGCACCAACAGCGCCACGCCCCACCACAGCGGCGCATTGCCGCCAAGCAGAGATAGCGTGAGAATGCCCAGCAGCCCGATTTTCATCACCACGGTCGAGAACAGCGCGGCGGCGGGAGCGCTGGCGTTGGCGTGCGCCTGCGGCACCCAACCGTGTAGCGGGATAATCCCGGCCAGCAGACCAAAACCGATAACGCCGAGCAGCCAGATATCGGAGCCCAGCGGCAGTTGCTGAGCGCGTTGATCCAGCAGCCCCAGATCCAGCGTGCCGTAGCGCTGCCACACCAGCCAGCAGGCGATTGCCAGCAGCAGCGTACCGAGACGGCCCAGCGCAAACCACAGTTTGCCCTCTTTGCTACCGCCGGTGAGGAACACGGCGCAGAGCGCCATGATTTCCGCCATCACCACCATCGTCCCCAGATTACTGGCGACCACGGCGCAGACGGCTGCCGCCATTAGCAGGTTGATTAACAGCCCGTTGGCTTTTACCTGTGGATGGCGATGCCAGTCGATATTGAACAGGCTGACGAACAGACCGCACAGCCCCAGCGTAATCAGCCAGATAGCATTCAGCGGCGTAATTTGCAGCATGTGACCGGTAAACGGCATCACGCCGCTCACCGTAACGGCGCTGGTCAGCGCGGTGAACCCCGCGCCAGCCGTACACAGGCTGCCGACCGCGCCGCCGATACCGGCAATCCAGCCGCTCAGCGCTTTATGAAACGAAAACAGAAACGCCAGAACGGCGGCGGCGGCAAACCACGCGACGCCGCTAGTAATCAGTGAAAGTGAACTCATTATGCATCCCCACTCTGAGCCTGCTGAAACAAGGTGAGATCGCCAAAATCGGTATTAAACGTCAGCTCACGTTTACGTTTGCTGGCGCGGGCGATATCCGTGTTATCCACCAGGTGTAGCGCTTTAGTCGGGCACATCCGCACACAGGCCGGGCCTTGCTCGTCAAAGCTGCACAGGTCGCATTTCACCGCGATAGCGCGTACGCCCGGCACCCAGTCGAGCAACGTACTGACGCGCGCAGGCGCTGGCGGCGCTGGCGGCGCTTTCGGCGTATTGGCGTTCGCCGGAATATGCAGCGGACGGCTGCCGGAAAACTCAATAGCGCCAAACGGACAGGCAATACCGCACAGTTTACAGCTCACGCACAGGCTTTCATTAAGCTGGACAGCGCCGTCAACGCGATTAATCGCGTTAACCGGGCATACCGTGGCGCATGGCGCATCTTCACAGTGGTGACAAAGCTGCGGCGCAGATTCTTTTTCATTCAGCATCACTTTCAGGCGCGGCATTGACTGCAGGCCATGCTGGCGATGCGTCTCTGAACAGGCGGCCTCACAGGTGTGGCAGCCGATACAGAGAGTGGAGTCAGCAATTACAAAACGATTCACCAGGCATTCCTCAGGTGATTGTCATTTTTGACGAAAACATGCCGTTGAAATGTCATTTTCGACACTTATCGACACGCCCATCCCCAAAACATTCATGACATGGCGCAACGCCACATCGCGAATCAAAGCGGGCAACGCCTCAGGCTTATACCGCCGGGCTGTTTCCCTTTACCAATTGACGCAAATTAACCGGCGAGTTGGTTTCTACAGCGGTATAGAGGCTGTCGTAAACGCTGGCGATTTTTTCCAGATAGTGCTCCAGCACCTGCTCGCGATCGCGGTTGTTAACCCGTTCGTCAACCTTGCCGTCGATATCGAGCTGCGCCTGTGCAATCAATTGTTTATCTTCGCCATCTTTGGTTTCAACGTAGTACTCAATGGTGTGGCTGTTAAAACCATCCGCCAACGCGACGTAAATACGAAAGTGCTCAAACAGGACAAAGCAAAGATCCCTTTCCGGCGCGCAGCTCATTGCGTGATGCAGGCGCGCTTTCGAGAGGGTGATCCCCTGAACCAGCGAATTGCAGTAAATATGCCACTGGTCCTGTAGGCGACGATGCCGTTGCGCGATGTAATCGGCCTTTTCGCTTATTTCCCAAATAGTCATGTCAGGTTACCCGTTTAACAGAGATGCCTGCGTTAAGCATTTTCCATGCCAATTTTTAACTTATTGTTTTTAATGGCAGACGCGCACAGTAACTGCCGTTTCGACGCGGTGACGACATGTCATTTCGTCATCGTCGACATTAAACTGCCAGGGGATAAAAATATTGGCATAAATATTGCTTTACAGGGGCAACCACTACGGGAGGCGATATGCACGAAATCACCCTCTGCCAACGGGCACTGGAATTGATTGAACAACAGGCTTCAGCATACGGTGCAAAACGTGTGACAGCCGTCTGGATCAAAATTGGCGCATTTTCTTGCGTGGAAACCAGCGCTCTTTCCTTTTGTTTTGATCTGGTATGCCGCGGCACGATAGCAGAAGGTTGTAAACTGCACCTCGAAGAACAGGAAGCCGAATGCTGGTGTGAGCATTGTCAACAATATGTCACGTTGTTAACCCACCGTGTACGTCGTTGTCCGCAATGTCATAGCGATACGCTGCGAATTGTGGCCGATGACGGCTTACAAATTCGGCGCATAGAGATTGATGAAACTGAAGATTAATGCCGGATAGGCGCTCGCGTCGCCATCCGGCAGAAAGCCTGTAACAAGAAAAAGATCAGGAGTAAGCGATGTGTACGACTTGCGGTTGCGCTGAAGGCAACCTTTATATAGAAGGCGATGAACATAATCCGCACTCAGCGTTTCGTAGCGCGCCCTTTGCCCCAGCGGCTCGCCCGGCGCTGAATATTACCGGCATTAAAAAGCCTGACTTTGCCCCAAGTCAGACCGCAGAAGGCGATCTGCATTACGGCCACGGCGAAGCCGGAACCCACGCGCCTGGTATGAGTCAGCGGCGGATGCTGGAGGTTGAAATCGACGTGCTGGACAAAAATAATCGTCTGGCTGAGCGCAACCGCGCCCGTTTCGCCGCCCGCCAGCAACTGGTGCTCAACCTGGTGTCCAGCCCCGGGTCCGGTAAAACCACCCTGCTGACCGAAACGCTGATGAAATTGAAAGACCGTGTACCGTGCGCGGTGATTGAAGGCGACCAACAGACAGTGAACGACGCCGCCCGCATCCGCGCTACCGGCACGCCCGCCATTCAGGTCAACACCGGTAAAGGCTGCCATCTTGACGCGCAAATGATCGCCGACGCCGCGCCGCGCCTGCCGCTGGATGACCACGGTATTCTGTTTATCGAAAACGTCGGTAATCTTGTCTGCCCGGCCAGCTTCGATCTGGGCGAAAAGCATAAAGTCGCAGTGCTTTCCGTGACCGAAGGTGAAGATAAGCCGCTGAAATATCCCCATATGTTTGCCGCTGCGTCGCTCATGCTGCTCAATAAAGTCGATCTGCTGCCCTACCTCAATTTTGACGTTGAGAAGTGCATCGCCAGCGCGCGTGAAGTGAACCCGGAGATTGAAATTATCCTGATTTCCGCCACCAGCGGCGAAGGCATGGATCAGTGGCTGGCCTGGCTGGAGGCGCAGCGATGTGCATAGGCGTGCCGGGTCAAATCCGCGCCATTGACGGCAATCAGGCAAAAGTTGACGTCTGCGGCATTCAGCGCGACGTCGATCTCACATTAGTTGGCAGTTGTGATGAAAACGGTCAGCCGCGTCTGGGTCAGTGGGTGCTGGTTCATGTCGGATTCGCCATGAGCGTCATTAACGAAGCGGAAGCGCGCGACACGCTCGACGCGCTACAAAATATGTTTGATGTTGAGCCGGACGTCGGCGCACTGCTGTATGGTGAGGAGAGATAATGCGTTTTGTTGACGAGTACCGTGCGCCGGAACAGGTAATGCAGCTCATTGAACACCTGCGTGAACGCGCCGCCCTTCTTCCTTACACTGCCGAACGTCCGTTGCGCATTATGGAAGTCTGCGGGGGTCATACCCACGCGATTTTTAAATTTGGTCTCGATCAGTTACTGCCCGAAAACGTGGAGTTTATTCACGGCCCCGGTTGTCCGGTCTGCGTGCTGCCGATGGGACGCATCGACAGTTGCGTGGAAATTGCCAGCCATCCGGAGGTGATTTTCTGCACCTTTGGCGATGCCATGCGCGTGCCGGGGAAACAGGGGTCTCTGTTGCAGGCTAAAGCGCGCGGCGCGGATGTCCGTATTGTTTACTCTCCGATGGACGCGCTGAAGCTGGCGCAGGATAACCCGACCCGCAAAGTGGTATTTTTCGGGCTGGGCTTTGAAACCACCATGCCGACCACCGCCATCACGCTGCAGCAGGCAAAACAGCGTGACGTGCGAAACTTCTACTTTTTCTGCCAGCACATTACGCTGATCCCGACGCTGCGTAGCTTACTGGAGCAGCCGGACAACGGCATTGACGCCTTTCTTGCGCCAGGCCACGTCAGCATGGTCATCGGCACCGAGGCGTACCAGTTTATCGCCGCCGATTTTAATCGCCCGCTGGTGGTGGCTGGATTCGAACCGCTTGATCTACTGCAAGGCGTGGTCATGCTGGTTGAGCAGAAAATAGCGGCCCTAAGCCAGGTTGAAAACCAATACCGTCGCGTGGTGCCGGATGCCGGAAACATGCTGGCGCAGCAGGCCATCGCCGATGTGTTCTGCGTTAATGGCGATAGCGAGTGGCGCGGTCTGGGCGTGATTGAATCCTCCGGCGTCCACCTGACGCCAGAGTATCAGCGCTTTGACGCCGAAGCGCATTTCCGCCCAGCGCCGCAGCAGGTCTATGACGATCCGCGCGCCCGCTGCGGCGAAGTGCTGACCGGCAGATGCAAGCCGCATCAGTGCCCGCTATTTGGTAAAACATGTAATCCAGAGACCGCGTTTGGCGCGCTGATGGTCTCTTCCGAAGGCGCATGCGCCGCCTGGTATCAGTATCGTCAGCAGGAGTGTGAAGTTTGAACAATATACAACTCGCCCACGGTAGCGGCGGCCAGGCTATGCAACAGTTGATTAATAGCCTGTTTATGGAGGCCTTTGCCAACCCGTGGCTGGCGGAACAAGAAGATCAGGCGCGTCTGGAGCTGGCGCAGCTGACGGCGGAGGGCGACCGTCTGGCGTTTTCTACCGATAGCTATGTGATCGATCCGCTCTTTTTCCCCGGCGGCAATATCGGCAAACTGGCGATTTGTGGTACGGCGAACGACGTAGCGGTGAGCGGCGCGATCCCCCGCTATCTCTCCTGCGGCTTTATCCTTGAAGAAGGACTGCCGATGGAGACGTTAAAAAGCGTGGTCAATAGCATGGCGGCGACCGCGCGGGAAGCGGGTATCGCCATTGTAACCGGCGACACCAAAGTTGTGCAGCGCGGCGCGGCGGATAAATTGTTTATCAACACTGCCGGCATGGGGGCGATTCCCGCCGATATTCACTGGGGCGCGCAAACGCTGAACGTTGGCGATGTGCTGTTAGTCAGCGGTACGCTTGGCGATCACGGCGCCACTATCCTCAACCTGCGTGAGCAACTGGGACTGGATGGCGAGCTGGCGAGCGACTGCGCAGTATTAACGCCGCTTATTCAGACGCTGCGTCATATTGACGGAGTGAAGGCATTGCGTGACGCCACGCGCGGCGGCGTGAATGCGGTCGCCCATGAGTTTGCGGCGTCCTGCGGTTACGGTATTGAATTGTCCGAATCCGCACTGCCGCTCAAACCTGCCGTGCGCGGCGTCTGCGAGCTGTTGGGGCTGGATGCCCTGAACTTTGCCAACGAAGGAAAACTGGTGATTGCCGTTGAACGGCAGGCCGCAGATCGGGCGTTGGCGGCATTACGCGCGCATCCGCTGGGACGTGATGCAGCGCTGATTGGCGAAGTCGTGGAACGCAAAGGCGTTCGCTTAGCCGGACTCTATGGCGTGAAGCGAACCCTTGATTTGCCACACGCCGAACCATTACCTCGTATATGCTAGCAGCCTGTTGGCAGCATACTGTAGGCCGGATAAGACGCATTTGCGTCGACATCCGGCATTAACGCTGCATTAACGCCTGATGGCGCTTTGCTTATCAGGCCTACGGAGTGTGTGACCAGCGAGTTTGCGGTCAGCCATCCGGCAATAACTTACGACTTATACCTATAATTCATTTACCGTTTTCGCACCGTTTTGCGGTATTTTCCTGGAAAAGCAACATGTCGTATACACCCATGAGCGATCTTGGACAGCAAGGCTTGTTCGATATCACTCGTACCTTATTGCAGCAGCCCGATTTGGCGTCGCTCAGTGAAGCGCTTTCGCAACTGGTAAAGCGTTCAGCGCTCGCCGACAGCGCCGGCATTGTGCTATGGCAGGCGCAGTCGCAACGCGCACAATATTATGCGACGCGAGAAAATGGCCGTCCTGTTGAATATGAAGATGAAACCGTACTGGCGCACGGCCCGGTACGTCGCATCCTTTCTCGCCCCGATGCATTGCACTGTAATTTCCATGAGTTTACCGAAACCTGGCCGCAGCTTGCCGCGAGCGGCCTCTACCCTGAATTTGGTCATTACTGTCTGCTTCCTTTAGCCGCGGAGGGCCGTATTTTCGGCGGCTGCGAATTCATCCGTCAGGAAGATCGCCCCTGGAGTGAAAAGGAATATGACCGCCTGCATACGTTTACCCAAATTGTCGGCGTGGTCGCCGAGCAAATTCAAAACCGGGTAAACAATAACGTCGATTATGATCTGTTGTGCCGCGAACGCGATAACTTCCGTATTCTGGTTGCGATTACCAACGCCGTCCTGTCGCGTCTGGATATTGATGAGCTGGTAAGCGAAGTCGCAAAAGAGATCCACCACTATTTCAATATCGACGCGATCAGCATCGTGTTGCGCAGCCATCGCAAAAATAAGCTGAATATCTACTCCACCCACTACCTTGATGAGCATCATCCGGCGCACGAACAGAGCGAAGTCGACGAAGCCGGCACGCTCACGGAGCGCGTCTTTAAAAGTAAAGAGATGCTGCTTATCAACCTCAACGAACGCGATCCGCTTGCCCCCTACGAACGCATGCTGTTCGATACCTGGGGCAATCAGATCCAGACGCTTTGCCTGCTGCCGTTGATGTCCGGCAAGACGATGCTTGGCGTGCTCAAACTGGCGCAGTGCGAAGAAAAAGTGTTTACCACCGCCAACCTCAAGCTGCTGCGTCAGATTGCCGAACGGGTAGCCATTGCCGTGGATAATGCGCTGGCCTATCAGGAAATCCACCGCCTGAAGGAACGCCTGGTCGACGAAAACCTGGCGCTCACGGAGCAGCTTAATAACGTCGACAGCGAGTTTGGCGAGATCATCGGGCGCAGCGAAGCGATGTACAACGTGCTAAAGCAGGTTGAGATGGTGGCGCAGAGCGACAGTACCGTGCTGATTCTGGGCGAAACGGGAACCGGTAAAGAGTTGATTGCCCGCGCCATTCACAACCTGAGCGGACGTAGCGGACGCAGGATGGTAAAGATGAACTGCGCCGCGATGCCGGCGGGGCTGCTGGAAAGCGATCTGTTTGGTCATGAGCGCGGCGCGTTTACCGGCGCCAGCGCGCAGCGGATTGGCCGTTTCGAGCTGGCGGATAAAAGCTCGCTGTTTCTGGATGAAGTGGGCGACATGCCGCTGGAGCTACAGCCTAAGCTGCTGCGCGTCCTTCAGGAGCAAGAGTTTGAACGTCTTGGCAGCAATAAACTGATCCAGACCGACGTGCGGCTGATCGCCGCGACTAACCGCGATCTGAAAAAAATGGTCGCCGATCGCGAATTCCGTAACGATCTCTACTATCGGCTGAATGTATTTCCGATCCAGCTTCCTCCGTTACGCGAACGTCCGGAAGATATACCACTACTGGTCAAAGCGTTCACCTTCAAAATCGCCCGCCGAATGGGGCGTAATATCGACAGCATTCCCGCCGAAACACTGCGCACGCTCAGCAGCATGGAATGGCCGGGGAACGTTCGCGAGCTGGAGAATGTCGTCGAGCGCGCCGTGCTGCTGACGCGCGGCAATGTGCTACAACTGTCGCTGCCGGATATTACCGCCGTAACGCCCGATACCTCGCCTGTTGCAACTGAAAGCGCCAAAGAAGGCGAAGATGAATATCAGCTTATTATACGCGTGCTGAAAGAGACCAATGGCGTAGTGGCTGGACCAAAAGGCGCGGCGCAGCGTCTGGGGCTTAAACGAACCACCCTGCTGTCGCGTATGAAGCGATTGGGTATTGATAAAGACGCGTTAGCGTAACGGGTTGCCGGATCTGATCCGGCCTGGAGATGATGCGCGCCGTAGGCCTGGCGCTTCCCCTTCACTTCTTGCGCTGATATTTTTCCGGCAATTCCGGAACGGGGCGCTTATCGTCGATAAGGTGCCGCACGGTCAGGACAGGGTGTCGCCAAAGCATTCGCGGACCTGCCCAACGCATAATCTGCTTCATCTCCTCGCGTTTAGCCGGCTGATAGCAGTGCACCGGGCACTGCTTACAGGCGGGTTTTTCCTCGCCAAATACGCATTTATCAAGACGTTTTTGCGCATAGGCGAACAGCGCGTCGTAATGCCCCTGCACCGCTGACGCCTGTGGGCACTGGCTTTCATACAGCGCGATCATTTTTTTGATCGTCAGTTTTTCACGAGCGATACGTTTACCAGGCATCGTGCTCTCTCCGAACATTAAGATGCATTTATTTTACACCTTATCCCTCTTTAGCACTATCACTGCATATCGTCGCCATTACGCAAATAAGAATTATTTTCATTTATTCATACCTTGTGCTATATAACATAGCAAAGGCTATATTCGATGATTAATTAACCACATTGTTGCGAGGGATACTATGACGAATCTACATCGTCTGAAAACACTCCTGATTGCCGGTATTGTCGCGATACTCGCGCTATCGCCAGCCTATGCAAAAGAGAAATTTAAAGTCATCACCACGTTTACCGTTATTGCCGACATGGCGAAAAACGTGGCGGGCGACGCAGCGGAAGTCAGCTCAATTACCAAGCCCGGCGCTGAAATCCATGAGTATCAGCCAACGCCCGGCGATATTAAACGAGCGCAGGGGGCGCAGCTTATCCTCGCGAATGGTCTGAACCTGGAGCGATGGTTCGCCCGCTTTTATCAGCACCTTTCCGGCGTACCGGAAGTCGTCGTCTCCACCGGCGTCAAACCGATGGGCATTACCGAAGGCCCGTATAACGGTAAACCGAACCCGCACGCCTGGATGTCGGCAGAAAACGCGCTGATTTATGTCGATAACATTCGCGATGCCCTGGTGAAGTACGATCCGGATAATGCGCAGATCTATAAGCAAAATGCCGAACGCTATAAAGCGAAAATTCGCCAGATGGCCGATCCGTTGCGTGCCGAGCTGGAAAAAATTCCTGCCGATCAGCGCTGGCTGGTCACCAGTGAAGGCGCCTTCTCTTACCTGGCGCGCGATAACGACATGAAAGAGCTTTATCTCTGGCCAATTAACGCCGATCAACAGGGTACGCCAAAACAGGTGCGTAAAGTGATTGATACCATTAAAAAGCACCATATTCCCGCCATCTTTAGCGAGAGTACGGTTTCCGATAAACCCGCCCGCCAGGTCGCGCGTGAATCCGGCGCGCATTATGGCGGCGTACTGTATGTCGATTCTCTGAGCGCCGCTGACGGCCCTGTGCCAACCTATCTGGATCTGCTGCGCGTCACGACCGAAACCATCGTCAACGGCATTAACGACGGACTGAGGAGTCAACAATGAGTCAATCTGCGATTACCGTTGATCAAGTCACGGTGACGTATCGCAACGGTCATACCGCCCTACGGGACGCCACTTTTCAGGTGCCTGGCGGTTCAATCGCCGCGCTGGTAGGCGTAAATGGTTCCGGTAAGTCTACGTTATTTAAAGCGTTAATGGGCTTTGTGCATCTTGCGCAGGGCGATATCACTATCCTGCAACAGTCAGTCAACAAGGCGCTGAAAAAAAACCTCATTGCTTATGTTCCGCAATCGGAAGAAGTGGACTGGTCATTTCCGGTGCTGGTAGAAGATGTGGTGATGATGGGACGCTACGGCCATATGGGCTGGCTACGCCGTCCCACTGCGCATGATCACGCCTGTGTTGACGCCGCGCTGGCGCGGGTGGATATGCAGGAATATCGTCACAGGCAGATTGGCGAGCTGTCCGGCGGGCAGAAAAAACGTGTGTTTCTTGCCAGGGCCATCGCTCAGGATGGACAAGTAATCCTGCTGGATGAACCTTTTACCGGCGTGGATGTAAAAACCGAAGCGCGAATCATCGATCTACTACGGGAACTGCGCGATGAAGGCCGCACGATGCTGGTCTCAACGCATAATCTCGGCTCCGTCACCGAGTTTTGCGACTATACGGTAATGATTAAAGGAACCGTACTGGCCAGCGGCCCTACCGAAACCACGTTTACCGCCGCGAATCTGGAACAGGCGTTTAGCGGCGTTCTACGTCATATCGCGCTAAGCGGAGGTGAAGAGCACATCATCACCGATGACGAGCGCCCCTTTATTTCCCGGCGCGTGGCCAGCGGAGGAAAATCGTCATGAACTGGCTTGTTGAGCCGTTTGGCTACCAGTATATGCTCAACGCGATGTGGGTCTCCGCGATGGTGGGCGGTCTGTGCGCGTTTCTCTCCTGCTATTTGATGCTCAAAGGCTGGTCGCTCATTGGCGATGCGCTATCTCACTCTATTGTGCCTGGCGTCGCTGGCGCCTGGATGTTAGGGCTGCCCTTCTCGCTCGGCGCGTTTCTTTCCGGCGGACTGGCGGCAGGCAGTATGCTCTTTCTTAACCAACGCTCACGCCTGAAAGAAGACGCGATTATCGGGCTTATCTTCTCCTCTTTTTTTGGCGTCGGCCTTTTTATGGTGTCGCTCAATCCGATGTCGGTGAATATCCAGACGATTATTCTCGGCAACGTGCTGGCGATCGCGCCAGCGGATATTGCGCAACTGGCGATTATCGGCGCAGTCTCGCTGACGATTCTGCTGTTAAAGTGGAAAGATCTGATGGTCGTCTTTTTCGATGAAACCCATGCGCGTTCTATCGGGCTTAATCCGGGTCGACTAAAGCTGTTGTTTTTCACTCTATTGTCCGTCTCCACCGTGGCGGCCCTGCAAACCGTTGGGGCGTTCCTGGTGATCTGTCTCGTCGTCACGCCGGGCGCGACAGCCTGGTTACTCACCGACCGTTTTCCACGTCTGCTCATGATTGCCGTCGTGATTGGCAGCCTGACCAGTTTTCTGGGCGCATGGCTTAGCTACTGGCTGGATGGCGCCACTGGCGGAATTATTGTCGTCATGCAAACCTTACTGTTCATCACGGCCTTTATTTTCGCCCCGAAACACGGTCTGTTAGCCAACCGTCGACGCGCCCGCCTGCAGAAGGAGCCGACATGTTCTTAACAACGTTACTGGAACCCTTTCAGTTTGATTTTATGGTGAACGCCCTTATGGTTTCGGTCATTGTAGCGATTCCCTGCGCCTTGCTGTCCGTGTTTTTAGTGTTAAAAGGCTGGGCGTTAATGGGCGACGCAATGAGTCATGCGGTATTCCCCGGGGTCGTGCTGGCATATATTGTGGGGATCCCCCTGGCGATTGGCGCTTTCATTGCCGGATTATTTTGCGCTATCGCGACCGGCTATCTGGACGATAACAGCCGCATCAAACGTGATACGGTGATGGGCATCGTCTTTTCCGGGATGTTTGGCGCAGGTCTGGTGCTCTATGTTTCTATTCAATCGGAAGTGCATCTGGATCACATCCTGTTTGGGGATATGCTGGGCGTATCGCTGGGGGATATCGTACAAACGTCAGTTATTGCACTGGGTATTGCGTTAATCATTGGGCTGAAATGGAAAGATCTCCTGCTACACGCTTTTGACCCGCACCAGGCGAAAGCCAGCGGGCTGAATATCACGCTACTGCATTATGGCCTGCTATGTATGATTGCGCTGACTATCGTCGCCACGCTGAAATCGGTGGGTATTATTCTGTCGATTTCATTGCTTATCGCCCCCGGCGCAATTGCCATTTTGCTGACGCGACGCTTTGCGCGCGCGCTGGGATTAGCGGTGAGTCTGTCAGTTATTACCGCTTTTGCGGGCGTCTATCTGTCTTTTTATCTTGATAGCGCGCCAGCGCCGACCATCGTGGTATTATTTGCCATCGTGTTTATTGCGGTATTTATTTACGCAACATGGCGCGACAGGCGTAATGAAATCGTACCAGAGGCGCAAGGTTAAAAGCTGCGTTCAGAAAATAAATACGGCAGTTGTAGTAGAAAGCCACCCTATATCTATTGTTGGTCAGTATGGTAAGCAGCTATCTTTAAATTTCTTTGCGACAAGCGTAAAGATGAGCTGCTTTACTCCCCATATTTTTCCTGTTTCGAAATTTTTTCAGAGTTTGGCTAACCCAGCACAATGTGATTATTACTCACAAGATCTGTAATATCCCAGCAAAAAATAAATCTATAACTACACGTAATACAAGAGCATGATTGTCACATAAAAATAGTTTAATTCATTCCTACTGCAATCGGTAACGCGCAATTATCGTCAGGTACAGCAGGGTTATGTGCAAAAGCTGTGCGCTGTAAATGCGCGTCTAGTTTCAGTCCCCGGAACAGAGATAGCGGCGAAGAGTCCATCCCCAAACGATACATAACCTTCTTACGATAAATACTGACGGTTTTTGTTCCCAGACCAAATTTTTTCGCCAGTTCAATTGCCGGATGTCCGGAGGATAATAATATCAGCAGCGCATATTTCGCCTGAGTGACGCCGGGAGGTAGATTCCACCAGGCGTATTGATTGATATTAAACAATACCTCTTCCGGCGTTTCGCCGGCATTAAAAGCATACGTAGCAACCACGGTTTTCTTTTGTGGCCTGTGGCAGAAACGCAGCCAGGCTTCCGGAAGACGAAGCTTCTCTCGATCCGAGCGGATAGCGCAGGATAGTTCATCTTTTAAAACATAATCCATAACGCCAAAATATTGCAGCACACAGCGATCGATATAATACAAGCGATCTGCCACTACCAAAACTTTACGGTTCTGCAACCGCGTTTGCAACGCATGAAAAAGATAAACATGCTCATGCGGGTTCAAAGCTAAAATCAGCCCGGCGTCCGGCATATCGGATAGAGAATGCAAAAGTGCGGTTAATGAGTTACACGTTTTAACGCACTTTTCCGGATATTTTTGCTTAAAAATAGACTGAAGGGCATAACAATTAGTCCAGTTAATACCGTATATAATTACATTTCTCATTTATTTATCCTTTTTTGAAAACTGACCACAGCTTCGGTAATGATTTTTCTTCCTGGGCGACTACTGCGCAAGTAGATAACGCCTTCTTACTACAAAGGTAATAAGACCAGATACGTTATTACATGCGCAATGTCGTTACCGAAATGAATTCCTTTTACAAATCTGATAATGATTAAATTTGCTGTTTTACTTTACTGTAATCTCTTAGAGTACAACGATTGCCCGGCGCCTGGTGGCCATGTATGTCTGACAATGAACGCTTTCGATTCCCTTTCATTAACTACATATCACTGGTGTAGCGATACTGAAATATACACTACGATTAAAAAATATTTGGTATCTGTAACGCAAACAGATAGTAACGTTTAAAATAATTTCACAAATCAATGGTTCATTGTACGCATAAAGCTAAGCGGTGTAATCTTAAAATGCCGTTTAAAAATAGCGATAAAATAAGAAGGCGTATCATAGCCACACATCGTCGCGACTTGTGAAATATTTCCAGCCCCCATACGTAATAATTTTATAGCCTGATTCATACGAGCATCCAGGTATATTTTGCTAAAACTCACCTCTTCAGCGGCCAGTTTTCGCTTCAGACTTGATACGCTCATAAACAGCTTTCCTGCCACCTCAGCCTGTGACCATTTGCGGGTGAGATCGCTGATAATAATGTTATAAACTTTCTCTTTTGTCGTAATTTTTATTGCTCGCTCAAGGAAATCAAACCCACCGGGCTTACGTACAAATGCCGATATAAGATACATCAATGAGAAATATGAATAATCATGATCATCAATACTCACATTACTACAAACCCGTGGACATGCCACACCATGCAAAATAGAGTCAAAAGTATCACTCATCCCTGGCAACAAGTCCGCATGAAAAAAATACTTTGGTTTCGTTTTTAATGATAGCTCTCGATCATTATAGTTTCTTGTACTGTAAAAAACTTTGTAGAATTTTTGCATTAAGTCATAGGAAACTTCCAGTGAAGAAAAATCAATATGCCCTTCTATTTCGCTCATACTAAGAGTGATTGTTTGATCTTTTTCCAATAAAAATAAACACGGCGCAGATTGTTCGATGAACTCCCCAAATTCGTTTTCAATTCGCAAACTGCCTTTATTAAGTTTAAATAATAAGCAGTTTGCGACATAATAGTCTCTTACGTCAGCTAATCCATTTATTAATGGAAATTTGTTCGGCTGTTGAAGGTGATTATTGCTAATGGCCTCAACTGATTTATTCATTGAAGGCAATACCATATTTTATCCTGTGTGCTATAAGGAACTCAAAATCGTTATATTCTTATAAACAAATAATTAAAACTCACAGAGATGATTTAAATCCGATTTTTTTATTATTATAGCCAATAATTACATTCCAACGCGCGTTCATTTCGTCACAAAAAGATACTCTTACAAACTTTATGCACAATTTTGTAATGGAAGCTTACAATATTAATATAATCATTTCAGAATAAAACGCCTGGTAGATACCTTAATAATCCATATACATCAATAAGATAGATACACTGGCATGGTGCATTTTCTGCATTATTTGCTGATATATACACCATACCTTATCACAAATCGCCAGCAATGGGGGGTTCACCAGTCAATTGCCTCTTTGTTTTCCCCGCCCGATAAAATAATCTCCTGCATCCAGGAGGTCATTTGTGACTGTGCATTCATTGTACCAACTAATACCCCGTTTAAAGCCTCATATAAATGGGTGCCCGGTTCAACTTTTGCTAACATGTTTTGTAGCATAGCCGTTTGCTGCTCAAAAGAAACAAAAGCCGAATCACCACTTTTAGGATCTTTGAAGGCATTCATCTCTTGATAAATGCTATCTTTAAGCGTTTCAGAAGAGGCTGACTCAGGAAGCGCCAAAAGTCGTTGGTAGAATGCATCATAAAGATCAACGTCGCCGCCATTGCTTAAAGGCGCGCTATCCACATTATTCAGCATAGCGGCCCTGGTACTCAACGAAACCACACCCGTCGCTTCAGTATCCGCTGTCGGGACCAAATAAGAAGTCGGAATCGTACCCGGTATCACCTTATAACCTCCATTTTACAATGCTTGCGTTTTTGTCTTCCATTCATCAATAAGTGCGTTAATGGCGTTATCAGAAATTGTCCGGCAGTCTTGTGGAAGTTCATCAAGATGATGCTTAATGACGCCTACTGCCGTTTCAACAAATTGTTCAGGTGAAAATTCTGCGATCTGATCGCCGCAACTCATGATAAAGCGCTGTTCCTGATGATATTTAAGATTAAAAGTGCCTGGCCAGTTCTCCATAAGCAACACCATCAGTTTTTGGTGATCTTTTTTCGCGTTAACTGGTAGTGTTAAAAAAAGTTGCCCCTCAGGCTTATCGAAATCCCTTAGCCACTCATCCAGGACGGTTAAAAGCGTTTCGGGATGGTCGACCGCAGCTGAAAATAACTCGCGGGCATAAATCTGTATTTTTTCCATCCACTTCCAGGCCATTGTCTGATTATCAGTAAGATAAGCGGCGACCTGCTGTAACGCGTCTATCATTCCCTGCTCGTAACCTTCCTGATAGGCGTACATCCGCAAGGTCTTTGCCTCTTCTTCCGCCTCTCGCAAAATACGCTTAGCCCGTTGATGCGCCTGCTGTTCTAATCTTTCAATAGAGAAATAACGTTCCAGCGTTTTACGCTTTATCAGTATCCCCTCAACAGGCGAAAGCGGGGACGGAATTGGGATATTTTTGAGCATATTGTAAGGCCAGTAGCAAAATTGACATTTCTACAGCATCCTGCTTCGATGCCTCCTCAATAAATGGAGGAAAAAGCAAAGGAAAACGCTGTGCTAAAGATTCAGGTAAAAATTCATTCAGGGCATTTAACTGTGCATACCCGACGCTAAGTAAAAACCGGTGATTCGGCGCCTTATTGCAGACAGATAAACTTGTTCCCTGATGCATTGCCAAAAATGCTTGCGCCCAATCCGGCAGGCCAAGCAAGGCTCCCTGCCTTGCCAGATCGGCTCTCAGTTTATGGCAACCGAGTAAATACGCTACTTGCGGCAGTCGGCGCCACTGACGCAGCCACAGCTGCGTCAGTGAGTTTTGAATACACTCCTTTTCTCCGTTCTTAAGCCGCCATGCCGCCAGTATTAACTCATTTGCCGCCGCCCTGGCGGCGGGTCTGACAATCATTTCCGGCGCTATCTGCAACCGCTGAGGATGGATATACGATAACGGATCAAAAATGATTCTTTGCCAGATAATGGGTAATGGCTGCCTATTCATTTGACGATTTCGCCTTATCATCAGCCGTTATGCCTTTCTTATTGCGGGCATAATGGTTTTTGTAATACCAGACGCCAAAGCCTGCTGACATCACGGATAACAAAATAATCAACACAATCCAACTGGTTGCAAAAGAATTACGTTTTACTGGTGTGCCGGGAGCCTGTAATTGGGCATCAGAACGTTCTGACAACACAACAGAAATGTTGTCATAATCCACATCGGCAAAACTATTCTTTAAGAAACGCTTGATATCGCTGATCTGATGCGCAAGCGGCGAACCTCGTTCATATACGGCTAATGCCGACAGATGAACAGGTTTTGGCGGGCGGCCATTTTCACCAGCATCAATATCATAACTAATATGGACCCTGGCGGAGAGCACGCCCTCCATCGTCTGTAATGACTGTTCCAGTCGCTGTTCAATAGCCGAATATAACCTGGCCTTTTCAGCTCGCGGAGACGATACCAGCGAATCCGCCGGGAACATCTGCGCTATTTCCACCCGCGGCCGGGGAGGAAGCTGATAAGTTTTAATCCAGTACACCGCAGCGGTAAAATCAGGCTCAGCAACGGTAATGCTATAGCCCAATTTTCCGCTATCAATTTTATTCGCCTCTATATTGTGCATTTGCAGAACGGCAATGACCTCATTAGCCTGTTCCTGGTCCAGTCCTTTTAAAAGATCCTTATCCTTACAGCCGGCAAGGGTCATTACCAGCAGAAAGGTATATAGATATCGACGAATCATGAGCGTAATAGCGTTTCAACAGCCCCGACTCCTTTACGAGTAAGGGTACTTACCATAGAAACATACAGGTTATAATCTGAAATCATCTCTTGCGAAATAGCCAGCTCTTTAGGATCCGTCACCAGATTAGGGTCCTCAATCCTGTTGGTAATCGTCTGTTTATCCACAGCCGTGGCAATCGCCGAACCAGAAAAAGCCTGGAGTAGCCGGTCATCCAGCGAGACAATGTCCGTTTCCATAGACCTGATATTGACCGCCTGCCCTATAACGGCATTCTCAGGGACAATAGTTGCAATCGACATAATCCACCTTATAACTGATTAACGGAAGTTCTGAATAATGGCAGCATCAATATCCTTAAAGACTTTTACCGTGTTCGATTGCGCGTTACGGTACAAGTTATATTCCGAGAGCTTACTCTGATACGCCGCCAGTAGCGCCGGATCGGAGGGTTTTGCTGCTAATTTATCCAGCGCCTCTGTTACCTGCGTTTGTAGATTATCAACGCCCGTATCAAATTTTGCTGAGACGTCATCCAGATAGCCTGACCAAGGTGTTGCCATAATGACTTCCTTATTTGCGTTAAATTAAAGTGGGCTTGGGAAATACCAATGGCCTGGGCTCATTTTGATATAACCTTCCGCCCCGTACTGAAATGAGCGCCCCTTGAGCCAGTCATCTTTTAATTCGATCGCAAACTGCACATAGCGTCCTCCCCATGTGCGGTAATAGCTATCGACAAATTGACGGGCTCTGAGTATTTCTACATCATCGAGCGCCCCCTGAATAACAAACGTTACGCCCCCCTTATGATTCCTGCGGGAATAAGGTAACGCCTGCTGTTTTAGCCCCGCTTCCGCCTGGCCTGCGGCGGTAACATCGTCCATCAACGTGATGTTAACCGAATCCGCGTAAGGCATTAGCGCTCTCAGCTTTTGACTTAACACCTCGAGCTCTTTCTTGCTCATCGTGTTTCGCTGGCGGCTTAGCCAGAAAACGGGTTTACGCGGCTCATCGAAATGAAGCCGATAATAAGCCAGCTGCGGATAATAGGTATCCAGCCAGGTAGAGATACGCTTATTTTCTTCGTTTTCGTTAATCACTCGCGCATTTTTATCATAATCGCCCCTCGCTAAAACCTGACGAGCCCACAGCGTATCTCTTTCATTTTGCGCAGCGACATAGAGCATTTTGTCCCGTCCTGGCAACACCTGAAAGCGCTCCTTCTCCTGCCCCAATAACGAATCGAGCTCTGCGGCCTGCCGCTGCGGCGAGTTAAGTATCCATAACGTCCCCACCGTCCCAATTCCCAATATAAAAAACCCGGCCAGTGCTGCTACAATTCCGTTTTTAAAACGTGGCTCGTTCTTTTTTGCAGACGTTTCTAACTTCTCAGGCTGCTCGGGCACCCACGGCTCGCTTTCCGGGCGAATCAGGATAAGCAATTCACCGACCTGTATTGGCGTATTTAATTGCACCGAACGAGATTCAGAATTTCCTTCTTTCAGCTCATGGAGTATAATTTCGGTCGCATCCGTATCCACCTGGATTTCAAAATTTACTCCGCCATGGTCCAGCGGGATAAAAAAGCTATCGGCAGGTATATCAGGGAGTTGGCCTGAAGCAGTGAGCGCATCACTCTGACCTACCACAAAGAGTGTTCGGCCTGTCAGCAATGGAAACTCACAGCCGTTCAGTGAGCTGTTAAGTAATCGAACTATGTATGGCCCTGGGCTTGTTATCGTCTTCTCTTTTGATGTTTCCATATATACTGTTAGCGATGTCTGTCGTTCTCGATAGCAGCAGATTACCGCACAGGACACAGGGATTCCTGATGAAAATAGAATGAAAAGTGAGAAATAAAATCAATTTATTCTGTATAATGCGTCTCAACACATATTAAAAGAACCATCATCCCCATTGGGGCTTAAACTACTGTAGATAAATTACCCAAATTTGGGTTCTTTTGGTGTAACAATCAGACCATTGCCAACACACGCTAATAAAGAGCATTTACAACTCAGATTTTTTCAGTAGGATACCAGTAAGGAACATTAAAATAACATCAACAAAGGGATAATATGGAAAATGTAACCTTTGTAAGTAATAGTCATCAGCGTCCTGCCGCAGATAACTTACAGAAATTAAAATCACTTTTGACAAATACCCGGCAGCAAATTAAAAGTCAGACTCAGCAGGTTACCATCAAAAATCTTTATGTAAGCAGTTTCACTTTAGTTTGCTTTCGGAGCGGTAAACTGACGATTAGCAATAATCACGATACGATTTACTGTGACGAACCTGGGATGTTGGTGCTCAAAAAAGAGCAGGTAGTTAACGTGACGCTTGAAGAGGTCAATGGCCACATGGATTTCGATATACTCGAGATACCGACGCAACGACTTGGCGCTCTCTATGCACTTATCCCAAACGAGCAGCAAACAAAAATGGCGGTACCCACAGAGAAAGCGCAGAAAATCTTCTATACGCCTGACTTTCCTGCCAGAAGAGAGGTATTTGAACATCTGAAAACGGCGTTCTCCTGTACGAAGGATACAAGCAAAGGTTGCAGTAACTGTAACAACAAGAGTTGTATTGAAAATGAAGAGTTAATTCCTTATTTTCTGCTGTTCCTGCTTACTGCTTTTCTCCGACTCCCGGAGAGTTATGAGATCATCCTTAGCTCGGCTCAGATAACGTTAAAGGAGCGCGTTTACAACATTATATCTTCGTCACCCAGTAGACAGTGGAAGCTTACGGATGTTGCCGATCATATATTTATGAGTACGTCAACGCTCAAACGGAAACTTGCAGAAGAAGGTACCAGCTTTAGCGACATCTACTTATCGGCAAGAATGAATCAGGCAGCAAAACTTTTACGCATAGGCAACCATAATGTTAATGCTGTAGCATTAAAATGTGGTTATGACAGCACGTCCTACTTCATTCAATGTTTCAAAAAATATTTTAAAACTACGCCATCGACATTCATAAAAATGGCGAACCATTAACATTTTTTGTATCTGTCATTCAAGTAAAGATTTTTATTAAAATTGTAATAATTTAAAATTCAGACTGCGCATTAACACGCTATATCAGAATGGGAGGCTATTCAATATCATTGTTCTGTCCGGAAGACAGCTTATACTGATATCTCTGGTAATTTAAAGTAAGGCTGATTATATAACACGATTTTTGTGAACTTGTCATCGCTATGATGACTAGTAAACCGATATTGCCTTATTCACAGCGTAAGAATTCGTCCAGATGACACTATCTCCTTCCGGCTTTAATCCTGTGGATTAAGGCCGGCATTTTATTCATATTTATACATCATCCGTTCCCTCTGAGAACTATTTGCCTGAACGGTCTACACCGAAACAGTCACGCTTGTTAGCTTTCTGCCAGGCATACCTCTTCTCTTCCTCCTGATATCGATATAATGCCTGGGGGCCAGCCTGAGGATGATACTGCTCATAACCCCCCTGCCTTTTTCACGCTATAGCTGAAGGGAGTAAAGAAAAGACGATATCATTATTTTGCAAAAAAATATAAAAATAAGCGCACCATTAAAAACAGTCTTTCATTTATATTTTGGCACCTAAGACAAATTACACTCTTAAACTTTCAACGAATGGTCATTTAGTGGAAATCTTCGAGAAAAATGGTTCTGATGGTGTAATTATCAGACCATTAACCATGAAGATATAATAAGCAGCATTTACACCCAAAAAAAATGCAGTAAGATAGCTACAAAACTAATCTCTATTGCAATGAGGCCAAGTTAAATATGTAAATATTTAGATGCCCGGCGCTGACTCTCTGCACCAGGATATACGACAGCGTCCATTCGATAATCACGGTTAGTTATAACAATATTATTACCAACATGTCAGTTATTTAAAGCACAGGCATAAGCTAAATAATCAAATGTTAAAAACATATAAACCCGAGCCCGTACAATATGACATTAAGCTCATAATAAAAGCTCAACCTGACCGTTAGTACTAACAGCAGAATTACTGAAACAGTAGATTCTATCCTAACGACTTGTATTAGCTATTATAACTTTTCACCCTGTAAGAGAATACACTATTATCATGCCACATTTTAATCCTGTTCCTGTATCGAATAAAAAATTCGTCTTTGATGATTTCATACTCAACATGGACGGCTCCCTGCTACGCTCAGAAAAGAAAGTCAATATTCCGCCAAAAGAATATGCCGTTCTGGTCATCCTGCTCGAAGCCGCCGGCGAGATTGTGAGTAAAAACACCTTACTGGACCAGGTATGGGGCGACGCGGAAGTTAACGAAGAATCTCTTACCCGCTGTATTTATGCCTTACGACGTATTCTGTCGGAAGATAAAGAGCATCGTTACATTGAAACACTGTACGGACAGGGCTATCGGTTTAATCGTCCGGTCGTAGTGGTGTCTCCGCCAGCGCCGCAACCTACGACTCATACATTGGCGATACTTCCTTTTCAGATGCAGGATCAGGTTCAATCCGAGAGTCTGCATTACTCTATCGTGAAGGGATTATCGCAGTATGCGCCCTTTGGCCTGAGCGTGCTACCGGTGACCATTACGAAGAACTGTCGCAGTGTTAAAGATATTCTTGAGCTCATGGATCAATTACGCCCCGATTATTATATCTCCGGGCAGATGATACCCGATGGCAATGATAATATTGTACAGATCGAGATAGTTCGGGTTAAAGGTTATCACCTGCTGCACCAGGAAAGCATTAAGTTGATAGAACACCAACCCGCTTCTCTCTTGCAAAACAAAATTGCTAATCTTTTGCTCAGATGTATTCCCGGGCTTCGCTGGGACACAAAGCAGGTTAGCGAGCTAAATTCGATTGACAGTACTATGGTTTACTTACGCGGTAAGCATGAGTTAAATCAATATACCCCCTATAGCTTACAGCAAGCGCTTAAATTGCTGACTCAATGCGTTAACATGTCGCCAAACAGCATTGCGCCTTACTGTGCGCTGGCAGAATGCTACCTCAGCATGGCGCAAATGGGGATTTTTGATAAACAAAACGCCATGATCAAAGCTAAAGAACATGCGATTAAGGCGACAGAGCTGGACCACAATAATCCACAAGCTTTAGGATTACTGGGGCTAATTAATACGATTCATTCAGAATACATCGTCGGGAGTTTGCTATTCAAACAAGCTAACTTACTTTCGCCCATCTCTGCAGATATTAAATATTATTATGGCTGGAATCTCTTCATGGCTGGTCAGTTGGAGGAGGCCTTACAAACGATTAACGAGTGTTTAAAATTGGATCCAACGCGCGCAGCCGCAGGGATCACTAAGCTGTGGATTACCTATTATCATACCGGTATTGATGATGCTATACGTTTAGGCGATGAATTACGCTCACAACACCTGCAGGATAATCCAATATTATTAAGTATGCAGGTTATGTTTCTTTCTCTTAAAGGTAAACATGAACTGGCACGAAAATTAACTAAAGAAATATCCACGCAGGAAATAACAGGACTTATTGCTGTTAATCTTCTTTACGCTGAATATTGTCAGAATAGTGAGCGTGCCTTACCGACGATAAGAGAATTTCTGGAAAGTGAACAGCGTATAGATAATAATCCGGGATTATTACCGTTAGTGCTGGTTGCCCACGGCGAAGCTATTGCCGAGAAAATGTGGAATAAATTTAAAAACGAAGACAATATTTGGTTCAAAAGATGGAAACAGGATCCCCGCTTGATTAAATTACGGTAAAATCTGAGAGAGGAGATATGCATTATTTTTTTATCATCGTAATCTGGTTGCTTAGCATAAATACGGCATGGGCTGATTGCTGGCTTCAGGCTGAAAAAATGTTCAATATTGAATCCGAACTACTTTACGCTATCGCCCAGCAGGAATCGGCGATGAAACCAGGCGCCATTGGTTATAACCGAGATGGTTCAACCGATCTTGGCCTGATGCAAATTAACAGCTTCCATATGAAAAGGCTGAAAAAAATGGGGATTAGTGAAAAACAGTTGTTACAGGACCCCTGCATTTCTGTCATTGTGGGCGCATCCATTTTATCAGATATGATGAAAATCTACGGTTATAGCTGGGAGGCCGTTGGCGCTTATAATGCCGGGACGTCACCGAAACGATCGGATATAAGGAAGCGTTATGCTAAAAAAATTTGGGAGAATTACAGAAAATTAAAAGGGATGTCAGCAGAAGAGAAAAACAAAAGACTTTCTATCGCGGTAAACAAATAATTATACAGAAATAGCTTACTTTCAGATAGTTCTAAAAGTAAGCTATGTTTTTATCAGCTTGCCGTCGTCATAAGCAACTGGGCTTGCATTGCTTTTAGTTGTACAAACTGTGAGGCGTCTTCCAGCATTCTATTGTTCCGTGAATCCCGGAAATCTGCACGTACCTGCTCCAGATTACTATGAGGATTATCCTTAAGTACAAGAGCCGCCGCCATCGTTCCGGTTCTCCCCACTCCGCCCAGACAATGAATCATCGGTAAATGCTTATCTGATGAACTACGCCCCGGCGCGCCATTTTGGTTACTATTTTTCACCCTATCCGCCAGGTATTCTAACTGATCAGTAGACGGTAACGGCTGGTGATCTGGCCAATTTTTCACATGCAATACCGGGATTGTATACTGCTTTTCCCCGCAGGACAGGTGCATATTGTATTGGTCTATCGCTCCTCCCTGACTGGCTGAGCTCACTTTTTGGCTGTTGGTATGCACCTCGCCAAAAGTGTAGCTCCCTCTGAAATAGGGTGGTAATTGTTTTGCCTGCATCTGATCTTCCGACGTTAACACCACCAGGCACGAGCATTCTTTTTCAAGAAGCATTTTCATATGCGCTTCCAGCGCGTCCGGCGTATTTTTTGGGTACGAACCGGCTAATGCCACAGGCTTACCGTCAAAAGTTAACGTATTCACTGGCACAGGCATTCCATCGCTCAGTTTCACTTGGGTTTGCTGATTAATTGGAATGCTGCTGACCGCAAACCGTGCCAGGCCCAGTGTCGGTCCGCTCATCGTCTGTGGCATTGGCGCGCCGGCTTCTATTTTCTCAAGTTCAGCTGTAACGTTTTTCAGTTCTTTAGCAATAACGTGAATTTTTTTTACAGCCTGGGTTAATTCATGAGTAGAGGCTTTATCAATCCACCTCTCAACCACTCCCCCACAGGTTCCCCATTGTGAGAACCTGTCTGCTCCTATCTGAATATTTTTTAACGTTGTAACATAATCATTAAGTTGTTTAGCCTCTGGAATTTTATTTAAATTCTGTAAATTCGTCATTAATGAACGTAGCGGGCCGTTACCTGAAGCCATCTCCTGGAAGTTTTCTCGCAGGCTATTTCCATCCATTTGTTCCAGTTGCGGTATTGTTCTCTTAAGTCCTTTTAGCGCGATATCGAGTAAAGGTTGCTTACTTTCTGCTCCAATATCGTTATTTTTTTCTGCCACTTTTGTATCGCCGCCTTTTATGACTAAAGCGGCATTCATGACACCAACATTATCCTTGCTCTTAATAAGGTTTATAAACCCTTCGTCAGCAGCTTTTACACACTCCGTGATCTGCACTGCTAAACGTTGGGTAAGGGGTTTGTTCATATTTATACGGGACATTAACAGTGCGTTATTGACCGCTGTTTCCCCATATTTTTCCGTTAGTGCCTGGAGAAATGTTTGTAAAATTTTCTGATCCTGTCCCTTGATGTTTTCCGTATGTTTTTGCACCACTTCAGTGTTTTTAAATAACGGCATTTTTCCAAGCCAGGTTAATACTTTTGACGAAAATTTTTCAGGCGCAACATATGCCTTATCAGTATTTTCCTTAGCAATATAAAGTCGGGCATCATTCGACACACCAACTTTTGAAAAAGAAGACAACGTTAAATTATTCAATTTTCTCTCCTCATACTTTAGCATATTCCTGCAGTATGTTTTTGAGCGCTTCCTGCTGATTCACAAATGACTCAAGCTGCGATATAATATGGTAAGTATTTGTCAGATCGGTAATTGCATGTATAAACAACAACGTCTCTGCGGCCTCAATATACGCTAACGTACCTTCATTATTCGCAGCCAGTTCACCATTAATCACCATAATCTGCCGCCAGATAGAATCGCCACAAACAGGCGATAACGGTATAATCATACCGTTCAATAACCAGATATCATCTTTAGCTTCAATAGACGTAAAAATATCGCTATCGAGTAGTAATAAGCACTGATTGTTGTCGTCAAAAGTGAGCGGTAAACCCAATTTCTCACCAATATTAGCGATAATATCCTGGTGTGCTTGCAATTTACTTTCCTCTTGAATTATATCTTTTATAAGATTGCTTCTTCAAATTTAATCTGGTTACACAATGACTTGATACTTTTTCGCGCCCATCGCCGGGCGCAATATTTCTCTCCTTTAATCCAGTAGAATAGCCATTCACTACGCATCGGAACACATATCAGCAGCTCCTTCGGATCATTTTCAACATGACGTAACTTGCCTTTAATAACAAAACGCGGACTGTCAGCAATATCATCATATATTGCAGCCATACCTGAACCGGGTACTACGTGTGTGATGATTTTCATAACAATTAATCTTGTTCAATTGTTGTCGAGCGAGAGAAAAATACTACACCCTGGACTCAAGACTTTTTTTAACAACACGGCATATATCCGCAAAGGTCGTCATATCAGGAAGATCGTTTTCATTGCAACTAATGTCAAACTCCTCACTAAGACCAAATACAATATCAATTAAATCCAATGAGTCAGCATAAAGATCCTCAACCAGATGGGTCTGACCATTGATACTATCAACATCAACGGCAATACAGGAGGTGATCACTTTTTTGACTCTTGCTTCAATATCCATATTCATCGCATCTTTCCCGGTTAATTAACGCTGCATGTGCAAGCCATCAACGGTAGTAATAACCCGATCTACGCCAGGTTTATTCAGGTATGACTCGTAAGCCGGGCCAGCTCGCCAGCTACCGTCTCCGATAAGGCCGTCCAGCACATTACTTAACACATAGTCAGTTTCCCCTTTTTGCCTGGTCAACCCCGCCTCTCTGGCAAACTGCAGTGCAATCTCAGCCAGTTTTTCTTTTTGTGGATGATGAGTAATGACCTCTTTAAGCGTATCCATTTTCGCTTTCAATTCTGGGTGCTTGTCAATATCGCTACATTGCGCTTTCAACGCTGCACTCTTTATCGTGTCATTGGGTAATATTTCCGCACGCAAGCCGTCAAACGCTCTGCGTACAGGGAACGGTGTGGAGGTATCCGGCTCCAGGGCTTTACGTATCACACCCAAAAACGCCTCACGGGCGTTGAAATGCATTGAATGCATATTCGTAACGCTCGGTACTGTTGAGAGGAAACTATTTTGCTTAAACTTCAAACCAGAAAATGGGCCAGTCTTATCTGTCTGACTATTATCATTATCGGTCGTACCGGCTTTATTACCTGTAATTACCGTCGAGTCTGATTGTAAGGTATCGATTTTAACATTCTCGACGCCAGCCAGTTGACTGGCAAGCGGCTTCACATTCACAATCTCTGCCGTCTGGCTTTGCTGTTTATTATCATCAACGCCGTGCACCGTGGCCTGTACCGGCTTGCCGATAATGCTCTTGCTGGTTACGCCATCGACTTCATCAAAAGAGGGTGTTTCACCCGTAGTGCCCTTTTCTGACGTGACCACCTTTCCATCTTTACTTTCGGAAGAAGCGTTGGTCACAGCCTCTGCCGTCGCATGAGCCGTGATGTCAATTTTACCTGCGATGCCATGGTCAATTGCCCCTGTGCTGGCGCTGTGTGCCGTCTCCGTTTGATGCGTAGTCGAATCCACACGCGAATGACTATGACTTACGTTGCTGCTGTTAGTCGAATGGTGTGACTCGCCATGGCGTTGGCTGTTATCAATAAATGTTCGGCTATTATCAATCGTCTTCCGGCTATGATCATGGTTGCTATTATCGATATGGCGCTGGCTATTATCGACATGGCTTCGGCTATTGTTAATATGCTTACTGTTATCCACGCTATGGTTACTGCTATCAATATTAATATTGATATTAATACCCGTAGGTTCTGCTTTTTTCCCACCATCAGGTACTGGTCCAGCCGCAGGTTCCGGAATTTTAGGGTCAGGCAGTTTATCTGCAGGAATTTGTGCAAAAACATTACGTAGCAGCAGGGGTATCAACGTTTGCATTTCAAGGTGCCGGGCTTCCCGTCCTACGCTGGTACCCTGCTCTTGCGTTAATTTTTGGTGGCACATATCAAGCGCCTTAACCGCCTTCGCCGCCGCGGCGTCAACAAGCTGCGTAAGATTGCTACGGGTTAACGGATCCAACGTACAGCCAAAGTTATGTTCAATGCAGCTGGCAATATAGGGCATCACCTCCTGCATAACAAGATTCGTCGATAATTTACTTAATTCACCGCCAGTGTTATTTTTGATGATATCTAACAGCTGCTTTTCCAGGTTTTCCAGCTTCGCTTCCGCTTTCTTTGTTTCTGGCAGCCATGGCCCAAAAGCTGACTTTTCTTTCAGGCCATCTTTTATGATTTGCGTGGTATACTCTGCCCCCACCTTCATTAGTAGCGTCTTCGCCTCAGGAGAATCACTGGTGGCGTTGAGCGCTGAACGAAAGAGCCCGGCAAATTCCATTATCGCTTTCTTACCGGCGACATTATTTGAATTGGTGAAAATTTCTTTTAACGCCTCAGCGTCTTTCCCGCATTTAAACAACGCATCCAGACTCGCCTGTTTGATCAGCGCGGGAAAATCTTCCAGTTGCGGGCCTTTAATTTCCCCTGACAGCGTCGCTGTGGCACTTTCTCTGACTGCGGAAAGATTCGCCGCAAGATTCGTGGCCTGCGTTTTGATCTCGGTCTGCATACCTGGCATCATGACGGGGGGCTGAGTTCTTACACTTGTAACCATTATTAATATCCTCTTCTATTATCCTTGCAGGAAGCTTTTGGCGGTTTCCAGGCTGCTACTTATCGTACTGCTCAGCACTTTTACCAGGTTGTCGTACAATGAATTGGCATTGCTGTATTTTTGCGTCAGCGTCTGTAATGTGGTTTTCAGATTTTCTTCCTGTGCTTTAAAACCCGACTGCCAGGCTTGATATTTGGCGTTATCCAGTTCAAGGGCTGAACCCGATCCTATTCCATTAAGATCGCTAACCATTTTGCTCAGTGGCCCCGTATCCACCAGTACGACATAACCAGAACCAGACGCCTTTAGACAGCTGTCCGGTAAATTCAATTCTTTAATCCACTGCTCAGCTTCCGCTTTCGTTGCTGTTGTCACTCCGCTGCCAGTTTGCGAGGGAAATAAAATCGTATTTTTATTTATTTGAGTGTATTTATTAATTAAACTACTTATTTCACTTTTAAGTGAGTCAACATTTAGCTTAATGGTATTTCCATCCTTACCAGGCGATAACCAGCCTCCCATTTTGGAAAGAATATCACTGAAGGCCTGATAAAAATCGGTATAGACTGCGACAACGTTTTCATAAACGCCCAGATAGCTGTCACCTATCGCCGATATATTTTGGGAAACCATATCCCAAATCTCAGCATCAGAAATGGTTGTTCTCGGTTGCGCCATAGGCGAAGCGCTAAATAAGGCCGACGTCGGCGCAGAAAACGCGCTCCGCAGGTTCTCATTTTGTTCTGCGGATAATGACACGCCGGACTTCGCCAGCGCATTCAGGCTGCTGGTCAACTGCTGGCGCGCCAGCGTGCGCTCGTCATTATTCTCTTCAGAGATCGGTGGCGTTGACTGCAGCGTCTGCTGTGCCTGCTGGATTTTAGTAGCCGCCTGCGATAATGAAATGATATCTGTGCCGCGATGTTCTGTGGTAGACGGTACCACGGCAGCCTCGACATGCTCGCTCGCCGAGGGAGTCTGCGGCCGTTCGGCAACGATCCCCGGATGAGGAGAAGCGGAATAATTTTGAATATTAAGCATAATATCCCCAGTTCGCCATCAGGAGCGCGATTAAATCACACCCATGATGGCGTATAGATGACCTTTCAGATTAAGCGCGAATATTGCCTGCGATAGCAGCAAGTGCGGATGCTTTCGACTGGTTAATGCTCTCCATTGTTTTCAGCATTTCCTGAATCAGGCTGGTCGATTTACGTGAACTTTCACGGGCTTCGTCCGATGCGGTGCTGGCAACACGGTTATTCACCTGGCTAATTTGCTGCTCGGAACGTTCCTGAGTAGCGGCGTACTGCCCGGACGCCCCTGCAATACCACCGACCGTGACCGAGTTCTTCATAATCAGATCGCCCGTCATCTGCATCTTGCGCGCATCAATTCGGGTCATATCCATGGTATTCTGCTCAAGACGAATATCGGATTCGACAGACTCAAGACGTTTCGACAGAATAGCCTGATGTTCAGGGGAGATTTGTTTATTACTGTCTTTAATACCCAGACTTTCCGTGGCGCTGGTTCCGGCATTAGATTTAAGCGTCGCATCATTAAGATTTTTCGTCGCATCGGTACCGGTTTTCTTCATATTTAACGATTTCAGAGAATCGACGCCTTCAGCACCGAGTTTGACGCTATTCTGCCCGTTCAGCACGTTTTTAATACTGTGGCTTTCAGTGGTCAGTTTATCGATCTTCGCGGCATTATGTTTAAGCGCGCCTCTTTCATTCTGCAGCCCCTTATATTCCAGTTTGGCGCCCACGCCAGTGATCCCCAACTGAAGCGCGCTCTGGGAAATACTACCGGACAACGCATTCATCCCTTCGCGCATCATGGAGCTTGCCGTCGTTTTAGCTGCATCAAAGCTGACTAATGACAACTTACCAGACAGTTTGCTATCAGCCTGGTTCAACGTCAGCATTAACGTATTCGCGGCAGCCAACAGCGCAACGGCACTGGAAGACATTCCGCTAATATCAAAAAACTTTCCGACTTCTGCCTGCTGCTCGCGTAACTGGGTTTGCACAACCTCATTCGCTTTAGTCGTGACATTATTTGCCAGGGCATTCAAATCCTGATTCATGTCGGTATTTTGAATACTGGCTTTTAAAAAGGACGTGATCGTTCCGGGGGTTTGCGTTAATACCCCTGGCGCAGGCGCGCTCAGTGTAGGACTCAACCCCAGGTCACTGACTTTACTGCTGCTAATACCAATACTATTCAGAATATCTTTAGCGCTAACGGATTGCGAAGCTGTCTGTGAACTATTCTCAACAGAATGATTATTTAAATAAGCGGCGGGATTTACTCCCACATTACTAATTAACATATTTTTCTCCCTTTATTTTGGCAGTTTTTATGCGCGACTCTGGCGCAGAATAAAACGCGAAGCATCCGCATTTTGCTGTACCGCAGAAGACATGGCTTTTTGCAGTTCCGCCGTTACCTTCTGGTTTTCACCAAATATTTCTACGGATTGTTTAAGCCACTGCTGAATCTGATCCATGGCAAAACGGGCGAGCATAAAATCAGCAAGCGCCTCGCTGGCATTTTTAATAAATACGCCCTCGGCAACACCACCGGCTGACTGGGCTGCGGTATTCGTGACTTCCATGCCCAACGCCACTTTATTTAGGGTATTACCTACCAGCTCTTTACTTAAGGCATTCGTTTGCAGGCCCATCTTGCTACCCACATTACCCAGACCGCTAGTAATACGTTGCATCCCCTGGGTAAAGAGTTTGCTGCCGTTTTGTGCCAACTGTTTCAGCACGTTAGGCACCAACTTCTTAATCGTTTCGCCCATCATTTTGCTCAGCGCGTTACCCAGTTTCGCCGCCGCGCCTTTCCCGACAACTGCGACCACCACAATGACCGCTACCATGGCAATAGCGGCGACAATCGCACCAACAATGCTGCCGGCCATCTCTGCCGTTTTCTTATCGACGCCTAATCCTTCCAGCGCTTTGGTAATCGCCTTGCCAATCAGCTCCATTAACGGCTTCAGCACATGCTCCATAATCGGGTTCAGCGCCTGCTGAATAAACGACACCCCCGTCGCCGCCTTCACAATTTCATCGGCAACCATTACCGCAAGTCCCACCGCAGCCAGCGCCAGACTCGCCCCACCGGTAAAAACAGCGGCCACAACGCTGACAATGGTTAGCAGCGCGCCGAGGACTTTCCCGATACATCCCATAATGCGGTTCGTTTCCTCGGCTTTGCGCGTCTCTTCCTGGAATTCAGCCGATTTCTTTTCCATCTCCGCCTGACGCCCTTCCTGCAAGGCGTTGAAAAGCGCAAGATCGTTTTGCAGGCTTTCTTCCGTATTTTTGCCCACAATCTCAATAAACATGGCCATGAGCATAGTGAGGCGGGCGACATTAGACAGATTATCCTGCTCACCCTGGGAAACCTGATTCTGAGAGGCGGCATTAGCCGTTCCCTGGAATTTGGTCAGAATGTTATCCGCTTTCTCGGCTTTCGCTTTGGCGTCTGTGCCTGCTTTAACCGTCGCATCCGTGGCCTTATCTAATGCCTCTTTCGCCTCTGTCGCTTCTTTTCCGGCCTGTTCTACCGCGGCTTCAGCTTGTGCATAGCCGGGGTCAGCCGGGTCCAGCGATTGCAATTTATTTTGCGCCTGCGTCAGTTTTTTGGCCGCTGCGTCATAAACACTCTTGGCGGTATCCGTCTTTTTGATGCTGGCTTCATAGAGATCCGTCGCCTCCTGAGCCTCTCCCAGAGCCGTCTGGAATTCTTTCGATACCTGAATCCCCATCTCTTTTTGTGACTCAATCATCGCCTGCCATACCGCCAGACGAGACTCCAGTTGAGACAGCGAAACATCGCCCAGTAGGGTCATTAACTTGCCAAGCAGTAATGTCAATTGCCCTTCGCTGGAGAGTTTTTCCCGGGCGGCGTCCGTAGGCGGCTTTAGACCCACCGTATTAATAGCGCTCTCGCCGGACTTTGTTCCAGCTTTAAGGTCGCCCGCTTTCGTTGCCACCACATCTTTAAAAGCTTTATCCGCCGCTTTTAAAAAGTCCGTGTTCTTACGAACGCCTTCAAAAGCCGCCTCAGCGAGGCGCGGATTTTGGGTATATCCGCTACGGCTAATGCTACTTGCGTCATTTACCATAATTATTCCTTTTCTTGTTCACTGTGCTGCTCTGTCTCCGCCGTTTTTAGCGCCTCCAGATAGACCAACGCTTTTGCCCGCAGAGACTCATCTTCAGTACGTTCATTGACAAGTTCAAAACACTGTCTGGCTTTTGCCGCCTTACGCATTAATAATTGACACTGCCCGGTAAAAAAAACGGGGCGATAATCATTTTTAAGTAACGTAAACGCTACTGCATAAAGGTCACATGCTTTCTGAAATTGTTTTTTCAGTTGGCATACCGCCGCCAGTCCCATGGTGTAATCGGGATTGTAAAAATCATAAATGCATAAGAAACGAAAGAACGTCTCAGCTTCATCCAGTCGTCCCTGGTTATAAAACTCATAAGCATGAGCATATAAACCGTCCATCATATCTTGAGGGATCCCGTGAACGTCTTTTAGCGTGGCGCCTTCACTAACGGCATCCCAAATCATTTCCGCAACACGTTCTTCGCTGACATTATTTTGATAATCCATTACTTACTCCTGTTATCTGTCACCGACTTTGTAGAACTTAACGACTGCGTTTATCTGATGCAGTTATTAAACCCCGACGGTGGTTAGTGAACATTCAAAAAACGCCCAATGAATACATCGCTACTGCTTTACGCGGCTCAATGTCGTACTTCATTTTCTTGTGGCTGAATAACGTCTTTGCCCGCGTTTTCTACTTCTTCCAGCCAAACCAGAAGACGTAAAACTTCATCAATTTCTTCCAGACTCACCAGATCATAACGGCGATGGGTTTTGAAAAGACTGCGCGCCAGTTTGATATCGACGATCACAGGTACGCCAACCTTCTCCGCATAGGCGCGGACGGCCAGTGCGCGCTGATTCGTTTCATACACTGAGATCATCGGAATCGGCATCAATTCGGGTTTAAAATAAATCCCGATCGTAATATGCGTGGGGTTGGCAACAATCAGGCGTGAGTTTTCAATATCGGATTTCACCTGTTCAGACAGAATTTCCATATGAACTTCACGTCTTTTAGATTTAACCTCTGGGTTCCCTTCCTGCTCCTTCATTTCACGCTTCACTTCTTCCTTATCCATTTTCATGTCTTTCATGGTCAGGAAATATTCCGCAATAGCATCCAATAATAAGACAATCAATGCGCAAGCAAGGCAAGTTAATACCAATGCGAGGAGAAGTTCACGCCAAATAACGGCAATATCCACAACATTGCCATTTAACTGAGAAAAGATTTCAACCTTATATTTCTTCCAGCAAATGATGGCGGCCACCACAAAGGATGAGAGATACAGTAGGGTTTTGACCGTATCTTTAACCGTGCGCATACTAAAAAGTTTTTTCGCCCCTTCTACCGGGTTTAACGCCGATAAATTAGGTTTTAATGCTTCTGTCGCCAGCACGAAACCGGCCTGTAATAACGCCGGTAATGCGGAACACACTAAGCAGAGCAGCATAAATGGAATTAGATATTTTAACCCTATCCCAAAAACGGCCAAACTGTAGTCAGCCATGCTCTGATCAAAATTATCCGCAATAATGATCTTAATTATCCCCATAAACTCATTAAATGAGCCATACGACACCAGATAGGCAATTCCTCCCAGCGTCAGGCAGGCGATAATGAGATCTTTACTTTTAAATGACTGGCCTTTTTTAGCGGAGTCTTCCAGCCGTTTTTTAGTCGGTTTTTCTGTTTTATTCGAGGACATGCGTCGCCCCTCGCTCGTAAAACCAACTGCTTAATCCTGTGGCCTGGAAAGAGAGTCGCAGTACATTGTCCGGTAGTACCGGAGAGAAATAAAGCAGCATAATTAAAACGGCAATACCGCTTTTTACCGTCAGTGAAATCGCAAAAGCGTTCATTTGCGGAGCAAAGCGCGACAATAAACCCAGGAATACTTCTGACAGCAACAGCACTAATACCACCGGACTGGCCAGAACCAAGGCGTTTTGAGCCACCTGATTAATAAACGTTAATAGCGGCGGTAATGAAGGCGTGCACTCGTTCATCGGATCGCATAGCTGATAGCTTTTATTTAACACGTCAACCATCGTGACCAGACCGCCGTTTTGTAAATAAACGACAGCGGCAAACATATTCAGGAAATTAGCCATTTCCGAGGTATCAATGCCGTTTGCCGGATCGATACTGCTACTTAGCGTTGCCCCTCGCTGGTTATCGATAATACAACCCAGTGCATGCATAACCCAAAAAGGCCATGACAGCAGACAGCCCAGCATGACGCCTACCGCCGCTTCTTGCAGAACTAACGGGATCATCGCCACCGATAAAAACGGCGGCGCCTCGTTCAATGCATGCGGCCATACTCCCAATGTCACCAGGATGATAATGGCGTTTCTCGGCGCGCCGCTTAATACCCCGCTATTCAAAAACGGCAGGAAGAAAAAAATCGGCGCCACGCGAGCAAACCCTAGTGCCGCAGACGCAACCAGGTGATGAATTTCAAAGTACAACGCGTAAAACATTTTTTACCCCTTAGCCAACGCCAGGAATATCACCTGACGCCCGTAAGAGAGTAAAACTTCGCCATACCAGCCAGACAGTAAAAACAAGCACAAACACACGCCAAGTAATTTAATGCCAAAAGGCAGCGTCTGTTCCTGTAATTGCGTTACCGTCTGGAATAACCCTACCAGGAGGCCGATAATCGTTGCGACAATCGTCGGCCACCCTGACAGGATCAAAACAAGATAGAGCGCCTTATTACCTGCAAACACTAAATCATCCATTTAACTATCCCGTCTCGTAATGATGTCATGTTGCAATGTCCATATACTGTAAAATCAATCCCTTAGACAGTAATGTCCAGCCATCAAGCGCGACAAAAAGCACCAGCTTAATAGGTGTAGATATCGTCACCGGACTCATCATCATCATCCCCAGCGCCAGTAGCACGCTGGATACCACCAGGTCGACGACAACAAAGGGCAAATAGAGATAAAAACCAATTTTAAACGCGCTTTTTATTTCGCTCAGCGCATAAGCAGGTAATAACGCAAATATTGATGGTTTTTCAATTTCATCTTTGTCACGCTTTACCGTCTCGGTCTCTTCTCCATACTGACGCTTCAGTTGCGCGTTTTCAAAAAACTGAACTAACTCGCGATCTGAATATTTGATCAGATAATCGCGATAACCATCCAGACCTTCATCAACATGCTTACTTAATGACGAAATATCATTAAAGGTGACATCTTCGTCCTCAAAATAGACGTAGGCATCATGCATTATGGGCCACATAACAAACATAGAAAGCAGCAATGCGACGCCGTTAAGCGTCATATTTGAAGGTATCTGCTGCAATCCCAGGGCGTTACGCACCATGACAAATACAATAGAAAATTTAACGAAACAGGTTCCTGACGCAATAATAAATGGCAACAGGGTGGAAAATGCCAGTAAGGCAATTAATGAGATATCATTCCCCATTACCAGACTCGCTCAGCCATTCATGGATCTCAACGCCTAAGGTGTCATTCATCTGTACCAGTTCGCCATTACCCAGCAAAACACCATTCGCCATAATTTCAACGTTAAGTTCAGCATTGGTCGGCAGTGATAATAGCTGCTGCTGCCCCATGGTTTCGAGTTCGGTGAGGGTAACGTTCTTACGATACAAAACAAATTCCAGTTTGACGGGCAATTGGTTCAAGCCAGGCAGAGTTTCTGCAGTTTCAGTTGTATTATTTTCTTCTTCGATATGTTGAATATCTAACGTTTCCACAATAATTCCCCCTTCAACACGGTTGAAATGACCTAACTTTTTCGCGTAGCAATAAACTTCCGCACGGGAAGTACGAATCAGGAGTACATCTCCGATCCCGATTCGGCCCAGCAACGAACGCTGCGTATCACTGCTACCGATTACAAAGCGCAACGGCCAACGCAGCATTTTCGGCCTGCCGCCCCCGACTGCAGGCAGTTCAGGAAGATATTCAAACCACAGGCCGCCCCGATCGCTCATAATGTGCAACAATTTCCCTTCCGGCAGCGCGCTTCCCGGCACGGGGTTCTCTACGCATAAACGCCGACAGGACAAATGCGGCACGGGCAACTCAAACGGTCGCTCTGTTGCAGCAAGCCAGGGAACGACCAGGTGCTCAGCGCCAGCAGAAACCGCCGCCCCCGCCAGAGCGGGAGAGACATGCTCAAGCCAGTCCCCAGGTTGAATCCACGCCGACCACCGTTTTTCTGCATCGCTCAACCGAACCCACATTCCCTGTCGCGTCGGATATTCCAGCGTAGCTTCCTGGCCATGGCGCTGGCATTCTGTCGCGGTTTGCGCCAATAGCCATTCGCGACGATCAATCTGTCTCACACGCAATGACATCAGGCGTCATCCTCCTCGCCAGATTGCTGTCTGTGCTGTTGCTGCTGCGGATTTTGTTGATCGTCTCGCGTCAGGTGCCAGCGCTGGGGATTACCGTTTTGCCATTGATCATGCAAACGATGTTCAACCTGCGTATTTGACGGTATTAACGAAAACTCCCCTGCTTGCCGCGCCTGAATATTGACGGAATAGTCATTTCCCCAGCGCTGAAAACGGTAAGTCAGTGAGCTATCCTCCCCTTTCACGCCATCGGCAGTGGGAAAAATAGTCATCATCGGCTTTGATTGCGCCGCTAAAGGCATTTTTTCATCGCCGCCGGTTAATTGGCTAAGATCGGCGATAGTGGTTGGTTGCAGCGGAAGCTGAGAAACATCTTTAACCTTTTTATGATCTTTATCGTCAGGCTTACCGGTATTGGCTGCGGCCATTCGGGCAGGTGCGACATCCCGCGCCAGCGGCGCGCCCTCTTTACGAACGCCTTCACCCGCGATGGCTTTATTATCCCCAGGCAATGCCTTGATATTATCGTCAGAGATTCCCGTGGCGTTATCGGTTACTTCACTAACGGATTCCACAGCTTTTAAATCAGCAGATAATTTTTTACCACTTACGCTTTCTAACGGCCTATTTTTAGACGATAGCAACGCTGCGGATTTATCTACTTTGGCATCCGCAGAAATTAAACCGACAGATTTTTCAGCAGTGACTTTCAACAGTTTTTCAGCAATCCTGAGTTCGCCTTTTCCGTTATGATGCAGACCAGAAACGTTGCCATTGTGATGTTCTGATTTCGCTGGCGCGCCATGTCGCCATGCCGCCAGCAATACCGGTAAAGCCGTTTCTTTATGCATTACGAAAGCATCGCCATAGTCGCGATCTTTTTTATGATCGGAATATTCTGTCTTATGTTTTTCCACCGCTTTTTTTAATGCTTCTGATAAACCGCCAACCTCATCCTGCTGCGGCAGTAAAATGTTCCCGGATGAACTGACAGCTGACACATCGCCCATTAAATTATCTCCTCTGACTCGGCCTCTTCCTGCTGTATCTCTCGCTGGATATAGTGTCTTTTCTGACGGATTATCCAGCGTTGATAGTTCCCTTCTTTGCGCAACCAATATTTACTTTTTTTCTGAAACTCTTCCCTTTTCTTTTCCAGCTCGCTCCGTTTTTCCTGAATTTGTATAATCTGGAGTTCTAAATCTTTTATCTGCCGGCGAACAATAGACTGCTTACGTAATAACGTATAAATTTCCTCACGACTGAGCTGTCTGTTTTCTGCACGCAGCGTATCTAATAACAATTTCAGACCCGCTATTTGTTCAAGGATCGCCTCCTCCTCGGCCTGCAGCCCGCGGTCCTCATCCTGATAGCGAAGTAATATCGACTCACACTGTGAATGAAATACCGTACAGCGCCGCTGCAATACTTTAATTCTGGTCAGCGAATGCATTCATACCGCTCAACGTGTCATCAAAGGATGAATACTGCGCTACCGGCTGGCATAACCAGGCTTTCAGGCTATCCCGCATCTGCATCGCCCGATCGTTATCGATATTTTCGCCAGGACGATATTCTCCCAAATCAATGAAAAGCTGGAGCTCTTCCAGACGCGTCATTAATTTACGCACGGCAGATGCCTGTTCAGCATGTGTCGGCGTCGTGACTTGTCCAAAAACGCGGCTTACGCTTTTCAGTACATCGATTGCCGGGTAATGTCCCTGACCGGCCAGCTTTCTGCTCAGATACAGGTGACCGTCAAGGATAGAGCGAATTTCATCCGCCATCGGGTCCGCCTCTTCCTCGCTTTCCAGCAGTACCGTATAAAAGGCAGTAATGCTTCCCTCGCTGGTCGCCCCGGGGCGTTCCAGCAAGCGGGGCAAATTATCGAATACGGAGGCGGGATAACCTCGACGGGCCGGACGCTCTCCCGACGCCAGTGCCACATCTCGCAAAGCACGCGCATAACGGGTCATGGAATCGATAAAAAGCACGACCCGTTTTCCCTGGTCGCGAAAATATTCCGCTACGGTTGTCGCCAGTTGCGCCGCATTGCAGCGATCGACCGAGGGGAAATCGGAAGTGGCAAAAACCAGCACGCATTTTTCTTTCTTATGCGAAGCGCGCAACATATCCACGAATTCAGTGACCTCACGGCCTCGTTCACCGATAAGACCGATAACAAAGACATCCGCCTCCGTTTGCTCGATCAGCATATGCATCAGCATGGTCTTACCGCATCCTGCGGAGGCAAAAATGCCCATTCGCTGGCCTACGCCACAGGTCAATAACCCGTCAATCGCGCGCACACCGGTAATCAGCGGTTCACGGACGCCAACGCGCGAAGCGTAAGAAGGCGGTGCGACATCAATAACGCGTTCTTCGCTAATCGGCGCCACTTCAGGGGTAAAACGCTCAACGATTTTCCCCGTCGGATCCAACACCGCGCCTAATACCGAGTATCCCACCCACGCCGATAACGCACGTCCAGTGGGATAAAGCACGACATCGCGGCTCAGCCCCTGGGCATTGCCGATAAGGCTCAGCACGGTGCGTTCCCGCTGTAAGCCAACCACCTGCGCACGTGCAACAACCTGTTTTTGGTGCCAGCCACGGCGTATTTCACACAGTTCGCCAATGGCTACATCGCGCAATTCCGCCTCAATAATTGGGCCGGTTATTTTTTGTGGGTAGGCCAGATATTGCAGTAAACGAGGTGTTTTCATCTCATTAGCGACCGACTAAAAACTTCCAGATAGTTGTAAAACCCATTCAAGGCAGTAGAGAACTTTTCACCGTCAGATAAAAAATCCGGATGCACTAAGGCTTTAAGCGTTAGCTCCCCATTCTGCTCCCCCAGTAGTAATTGCCCGCCGCGGGCAAAATGGCATCCTTCCATTATGGTCATTAAGATTTCATAAGCCCGCTGTTGTAATACCACCATGCTGTCAGCACCCAATTGCGCCCAGATCCATACATCATCGTCCTTGACGCTGATACAGATACTTGGCAATGCAAATAAATCCAGAACAATTGTTGAATGGCTATCTATTCCTCCGATGAGTGAAGGATCGCAACCACTTACTTCCAGTGCGGAACGAACTAATTCAGCGATATCCAAATGTTGCATAGATCTTTTCCTTAATTAAGCCCTTATATTGTTTTTATAACATTCACTGACTTGCTATCTGCTATCTCACCGAAAGATAAAACCTCCAGATCCGGAAAACGACCTTCAATCATTTTCTTAATAAATCGACGGACATCGACAGACGTAAGGAGGACAAGATCTTTATGTGCAATCAATAAATCATCCAACTTAAGTGTAATGAGATCCATCAAATTAGCGGAGGCTTCCGGGTCAAGGCTGAGGAAGGTACTGCCAGAGGTCTGACGGATCCCTTTGCGAATAACATCCTCAACTTCAGCAGATACCATTACTGCTCGTAATTCGCCGCCATTGGCGAATTTATGGCAAATATAACGCGCCATTGCTCCACGAATATGCTCCACAAGGTTAATGACATCTTTTTCTCTTGGCGCCCACAAGGCGAGCGCTTCCATAATTAATTTCATATTACGCACGGAAACACGTTCGCTTAACAAACGCTGCAAAACTTCAGATATACGTTGTACCGTGGCATGTCTGAGCACTTCTTTAAGTAAATCAGGAAATTTCGCTTCCAGTTGGTCCAGCATATGTTTTGTTTCCTGAATACCGAAATATTCATTGACGTTGCGCGCCAGCGTCACCGCCAGACAGTGGTAAAGCTCATCAAGCGCGTTCCGCAACACATAGCCAAGCTCCCGGAGTTTCTCCCCCTCTTCATGCGTTACCCAGAAATACTGGCTGCTACCTTGCTGATGGATTGTTGGATTAATGCCAAAGGACACGACTTCATCGGAATAATTTACCACTCGCATCAAATCAAAATAGACCGTAAATTGTTCAACACGGATCTCATTAATCAACAATACGATGCTGTTATCGTCCAGACCCTCGCCATCGCGTAACAATACTTCCGGCAGGCGCACGCCATAATCAATAAAGAACTGACTACGTAGACGCTCCGCAAGTTGAGCTTTTTCCAGATCTTCACGCCGGCTCTTCGGCACAAGTAATATCAACGGTACAGTCTCTGTAGAGACTTTATCGAGATCGCCAATCAGTCCTAACGACGACCCTTCTTTTTCCTCAATACTGAGCGGCTGCTCGCCTTTGCTGGTTTTAGGTTTGGCGGCGCTACGTTTTGCTTCACGGAATTTAAAATAGAAGAGTACGCTTAAAACCACCGATAAAATAACAAATACCGGCAGCGGGAATCCCGGCAGAGTTCCCATTGAAATGGTCAAAATAGCCGTAACAACCAATACAAATGGGTTGTTCAACAGCTGCGTCATGATATTCCGCCCCATATTATCGCTATCGCCATTTACGCGAGTCACGATAAAACCGGCACTAATCGCAATCAACAATGCGGGGATCTGGGCGACAAGACCATCACCAATGGTCAGCATGGTATAAGTAGACAGGGCGGAGGACAAATCCATACCATGGCGGGTCATCCCCACCGAAATACCGCCAATAAAGTTCACAAAGATAATAATGATGCCGGCAATAGCGTCACCTTTGATAAACTTCATCGCACCGTCAAAGGAACCGTAAAGCTGGCTTTCCCTTTCCAGTACGCTTCGCCGTTCGCGCGCGGCATCCGCATCAATAATACCGGCCTTCAAATCGGCATCAATACTCATCTGTTTACCGGGCATACCATCCAGAGAAAATCGGGCCGCGACTTCCGCGACGCGTTCTGAACCTTTGGTAATAACGATAAACTGGACCACGGTGACAATAGAGAAGACAACAAAACCCACCGCCAGGCTATCGCCAATAACGAATTGCCCGAACGTGGCGATAATTTCACCGGCATCGGCTTCAATCAAGATAAGACGGCTGGTACTGATCGATAATGCCAGACGAAAGAGCGTGGTAATTAACAGTACCGCAGGAAACGTTGAAAAACTGAGGATTCTGTCAATGTAGAACGACCCCATAAACACCAATATCGCCAGTACGATATTCAGTGCGATCAGGAAATCAACCAGATAGGTAGGTAATGGAATGACGAACATAGAAATGATCATCACCATTAGTACCAGAATCAGTAATTCAGGTCGTAAACGAGCACTGTTAAGTAGAGAAAGCAGCACTATAGGTATCCTGTTAATATTAAATTAAGACAGCTTTTCAATAGTACGACGCTGTTCTGCCATTTCATGCTTGTAGGCAATATCGGTCATACTACGTAACGCCATTAACAATTCTTCCTGCCAATATTCTTCATAAAAGAGTGAAGAGGGTATGGCTTTACATACTTGATAAAATATCTGCAAAAAGGATGCATGTTCTTTATGACTAAGCAATAACGCATTCAAACCTATAATATCGGCTAACAGCGAATCCACTTCATGTGGCTGTTGCAATAGTGAAAGCATCAGTAGTAGCCACGACGACTCCTCCGCATTAAACGCTTTGGTAAACGAATACGACAACAATGTACTCACAAACAGTAGGTCAGCGGAGCGCAACATTTTAAGTTGCGTCAGGCGTCGTAAAAGCTGGCCAAACTCCAGACGCGAACAGCTGGCGTCATTCGCGTCAATATCGGTTAATAGCGAACCCTCGATAAAATCCAGTACCACCAGTCGACGTTGATAGCCATAACTGGCTATCCAGTCAGAGTAAATCTCCACTTCATGTGATTCACTCTGGATAAATTGCCGATAGCTGGCGCGCAATAAGCCTGGTTTTAACGATAATGTTTTCCCAAAAAGCCGGGCCTTCAACGCACAATTAATCCCTGCCTTGAGGGTCTTCGGATCGGTTTGCTCTTCAACGTGCTTAAGTAACGACTCCAGCTTTTTCCGCACGATCTCTTCCAGATCTTTACGACGAAGCAATTCGCGTAACACAAGGACTAAATCACTGGGGTCAGGAAATAAGCTACGCGCCTGACGTAAAAAATCTTCTAACGCGCCGCCATGTACGCTAATTAGCTTTAATATTTGCTTCGCCTTCGGTAAAGCCTCATCCTCCAGCACGCGTTCAAAACTATTAGATAAATTACTGGATTTTTTTTCATAATCGCGACGGTTACGAAATTGCGCCAGCGCCGCTGACATTTCGTCCGTCGACTGGACAAATTTTTGTACTTCCGCCCCTGGAGACGAATCCTCTGCGGCCTGTTGTATTTCCGCCTGTTGCGCATCAGTATGCTGGGTCGCATCCTGGTGAGATGTCTGCCGGGACAATATTCTGGAAAATGAAATACCGGAGGTTGAGCCAGGAATCATTTAATTGCCTCCTGACCTCTATCCAGATAAACACGAACCCATTTCTGTAACTTATCGTCCCCACTCCAGGCACCGCTTTGTTTCAGAATATTGTTTACCGATTCGCTGGCATCCGGCGTTAACGGGTCGACAATTTCTTTTGGTTCAATCATGAATACACGAACAACATTACTTTTATTCTTACTGGAATAACGGAACAGGCTACCAATAAGCGGTAATTTGCCTAAAAACGGAATACTTTGGACAGTATCGGTATTTGCATCCCGTGTATAACCACCGACCAGCAAACTTTTTCCGTGCGGAACTCTCGCAATAGTGCTAATTAACGTTCGTCCGACTTCGGGTAACGCATCTACGGAGGTGGTAGTATCGGATTGCGGCGTCTTATCGTTACCATCTTCAATGTCCAGCGACATTTCTATCTGACCATCTGCGGAAAAACGGGGCAGCACTCGGATCATTGTTCCATATGTTACATGCTCAAGCGCCACATTACGTTCCCCAATCAGCTTGGTGTAAAACGTTCTGTTGTTATCAAAAATAGCGGGAACATTTTCCTGAGTCAGTAATACCGGGCGCGAAACCACCGTCGCCTGTTTCTTCTCTTCTAACGCATTTACCGCGGCGATGAATCGACTGCCATCGAGGGTACTTATTGAAGCCTGGTTTAATGACACGCCAAGTTTGTCCCCAATAGTAATGCTGCCGCTCCATGAAGTGCCCAAACGCTCCAGATCGCTTTTATTAAGATCGACAATCCACAGGGATAATTCTACGTGACGTTTGGCGACATCCAGCGCTTTAACCAGCATTTCGATAAAATGCACCTGCTCAGCCGTTCCTTTTACTAACAAACTGTTGGTATCCGGATAGGCCACGATTTTAATATTGCCCGCCGCGGCATTTTGCTTTAAAGCTTCCTGCAGACTCATGCCACCGGCATAATTTGCTGCTTTACCTTTTTCTCCATTCGCTGAAAACGCTGGCATCGCCGGAGGTTCGCTACTGACAATATTACCTAAGGGTTGCTCTTCTCCCTGCAATAACCTTTCAATCGCCGTAGCAATACCGGGGATAACCATTTTCTGATCGCGCAGATTGTAGGTACGATCGCCCACGAAGGTATTGTTCAGACGCATCACCCCTATTTTCTGGCGTCCCAGCTCAATACCATCGTTTTGCTTGTCCATCATGGTGGCGGCGTTGACCACCATATCAACATAGACGGGTGGCCCTGAAACATAGAATGTTCCTTTACGGTTATCGCCACGTAGCGGGTAATTTTTGTTATATAAACCTGAGCGTTTTAGAAAATTGTTGAACTCATTGAGTGAAACGTTGCGTAAAGAAACCACGGCATTGCGCATTTCACTGGCGTCATAAATATAGATAGCCTGCCCATCGAAATACCAAATCAGCCCCAGTTGTAGGGAAAGCTTCTCCAGTAATGCGTTAGGATCGTGAAACTCAAAGTTGCCCGTAATTTTTTTTCGTGCCGCCATTTTGCTAACAATGACAGGCTCCTTTAGCTGTAGCGCCATTGCATCGAAAAATGTCCGCAGGCTATCGTCTTTCGCAACAAACCCACTTCCCGTTACAGGTATTTTTTCACTAGAATAACCAGGTGCAACCAGAACAAGCGCGGCACATGCCAGCACTCTGGCCAAAAGAATATGTGTCTTCATTTGTCTGCCAATTGAATAATATTTGATAATTTCCGCGGCGAAACGCCGATCAGCTCTTTGATCTCACTAGAAAAATGTGAAGGCGATGAGTAACCATGATTAACGGCTAATTGGGTGATGTTCTCGTGGCCTTCTACACTATTCAGCAGCGATTGCGCCATACGCCAGTTTCGTAATTCACTCTTCGCTTTTCCGCCCAACGCTCTGCTGCACAAACGACGAAAATGGGTATAAGAAACGCCATAGTCTTCTCCCAGCATTCTCATCGTGTTGCCGCTGGTTGACTGAGCAAGTAAATAGCCAACTAACCAGTAACTCTCGCTTTTTCGTAACAGCGCCAGTACCTTATTGAAGGCCGGAGAAGGCGTAATAATTTGCTGCAAAAACCAGTACTCGCAGCGTTTACGATCTTGCCAAATAGCGCGAAACTCAGGACTCAGCAAAACCCATTTATCGGATTCAGCATATGTCGTGTCCACTAATCCTGCGCCATCGATAAATGCCAGTAATTTGCTGAGTACTTCAATTTTTAACGGTCGAAAAACCAGGTCTCCTGATACTGGTGCGACAACGGCCTGCTCGCAAAAAAGCAGCGCGCCTTCCTGAATCAGGCAGTTTTCATTGTGTCGGCTTTCAGAAAATGACATATGCAGCTTTTGCGCGGAACACGTCTGTATAAACCATGCTTCCGGGCTGCGGATTTTCCGCTTCTCTCCTTCTTTAAGTACTTCCTGCGTATTTAGCATAGTTGTCAGCACCAGTTAAAAATCATTTTAATATGTAAACAATACCGGGAGCGAGTGGCAAAATCCTGATGCAATCATTATGAAACTGATGCCACCCGCTAATTAAATTGGCCCACTTGCACAGCGCTTGATAATTTAAAATAGAAAATCAGCTCATAGTGTATAAATTCTGGCTTATTATTCTGCAGCAGCAAAAAATCAAATATTGTCATCGGGATGAAGAATTAATTATTTATATCAGAAGTTTTTTTTGCTAGCATTCCTGAAACGCATTCGCCCCCTTATCACTATTGTCAGATAACGTTCTGACGGTTGTGTAAAAACATTGTGCCTCATTCTTCTGTAGTTGGAGTTAATATGAAAAAATTTTATAGCTGTCTTCCTGTCTTTTTACTGATTGGCTGTGCCCAGGTGCCCCTCCCTTCCTCCGTGAGCAAACCGGTACAGCAACCTGGCGCTCAGAAAGAGCAACTGGCCAACGCAAATAGTATTGATGAGTGTCAGTCTCTTCCGTATGTGCCGTCAGACCTTGCGAAGAATAAATCATTATCAAACCAGAACGCTGATAATTCCGCATCAAAAAATAGCGCAATCAGCTCAAGCATTTTTTGCGAAAAATATAAACAAACCAAAGAACAGGCGCTCATCTTCTTCCAGGAACATCCACAATACATGCGTTCGAAAGAAGATGAAGAGCAACTCATGACCGAATTTAAAAAAGTTTTACTTGAACCCGGAAGTAAGAATTTAAGCATATATCAGACGTTACTTACTGCCCATGAAAGACTGCAAGCCTTATAAGGCCATATCACAGTTGGCTGAACTCATCATGATATAATTAAGACCATATTTTGCATTGCCACTTAATATCAATATAATTATTATAGCTATGGTCACTTTTACGGTTGGCCATTTGTCTCTTACGTTGCATTTATCAATCTGCTTTTTGATACAGCAGCACCTCGCTGCTGCTTTTTTTATTTGCGATAAAGAACTGCCTCCCAGACTCGGGAAAATAGCCGAAACTTATACTGACAAACTATCGTCTCGTATATCGCGGTAAACTGACATCCCCCTCTTTCTCCACATGTTGGCATTCTTACGATATCCCATCCACTTTTCGCGGATAACGTTCTTTTTACCTGTGACAGCGTATTGACTACCAGGCTAGTATAGCGGCAGAAACGTCCCGATGTCTGGAATGAATGGCAAACAGTCTATAAGGTGATTGAATGGATACGACAGAAGAACTAAACGGAACCTACTTCTACCACGGACAATCGAACCTGTCAGCAGGTGAACTATTTGATGTAATTTTCCTTGAGCAATTTTGTGATGAACCTGGGATTAGCATTGAGTCAGGTGCTGCTATCCTCGCCGGGCAACCGTGGTTAAAAACCAGAACGAAACCGGGAGAGGCAATCAAAGGGACAAGTGTTATCTCCAGGTATGGGAGAATGCTTTTACGAAATGCACGAACTCCTTTTGGTATTAGAGTTCCTACACCCGTTGGTATAAGAATGCGAAAAACAAATAATCTTGCCGCAGTCATAGCACGATATGTTCCATGGTTAGGTTGGGTTGGTCTTGTGAATTCAATTTACCAGGTATCAAGGAGAACTCAGGCAAAATACAACCTAATAGCACGCCCTAAAGATCGTATACAATGGACATCCTTTTGATGGACACAATTCAGCAAGAGGTGTTAGCACTCTTCCGTGAAGAGATTCCCGGATATTTAGACAGCAATTGGAAAGAAATCCCTTTAGAACTTGATTCTGATTTATTTGAAGCTCCAGGCGATGACCTGCATGAAGCTTTGGATAAATTTGAAAAAAAATTTAATGTAGATTTATCACAAGTTAAATGGTCGTGTTATTTTCCCTGGGAGAATACTCCACTGCTTACACGATGGTTTAAATTAAAACGGGAAGATGTAGAACGAACTCGTACACCTTTAACAATCAGAATGTTTTCTGAGTCAGCGAAAGCTGGGAAATGGCTTTATGATTAGTGAAAAATATGTCGAATTAATCAGGAGTTAATTACTATGAATTTTGTTATTTGGCGCAGTATCATTAAACGATCAACCCCTTTCCTTGTTGCTGTCGTTTAAAACGCTTTATGCTACTTTATCTGCATCTGGTAGGTTATGACAACATGAGGCTTTGTTGAATAATTCAGAATCGGCCAACGATAAGGATACAGGACTCCCACCGGAGCACTCGTTATACGAGCCTGACGCTGGTCGGCATTGCCAACAACGTCATCCAGTTCAGCGCCTTGAGCATCGCCATCGCTTCACCCACCTGCGCGTCATAGTTCCGCAGACTCAGATAGCCGCCCAGCAAGGTTTTAATACGAAACATCGCTGTTTCCACTACTGAACGACGGTGATAGCCCACTTTCTTTTCCAGACCTCATTGCTGCCGCTCCGATGTTGATTCGCCACCGCGTGGTTACGCTCATGGTACTACTTGTCCGGCCAGTATCGCGCACCGCTTCGTGGCGGGATTAGCGGCCTGATTTTTTTCCTCAATAACACATCATGGCAATAGCGCGTGTCATAAGCGCCGTCAGCCGAGGCTTCCCTGATTTTACAGTGAGTCTGGCTAATCAGCCCCGGCAGTGCCTGCGTATCCGTCGTGCCGCTGAGCGAGAAAGTATGCCTTTGCAATTAATCAGTAAAGTGTTGCGCGAGAAATCGTGCATCTTTCAAGCACATCGTCTACTTTAATTAACCGATTCATAAAATATATATTATCTATTCATTTCTAGCTTGTAGGCTATTTTAATAACTGTGTATTTTAAAGAATAAAAATTAATATCACCCTACTTCTTTGTTATAATACCAGCCTCCAAAATTGTGCTATAGGAACATCATGGAATTAATTCGTTATGCTGACATCAACAGCGATCTCTATCGCCACATTTGGGTCGTTGGTGATATTCATGGATGTTACTCCTTATTGTTAACCAGACTGGCTCAATTAAATTTCTCTCCTGATACCGATCTCTTGATCTCCACTGGAGATAACATTGATCGAGGAAAAGGAAACCTTGAAACACTGAGACTGTTAAATACCTCATGGTTTATTTCTGTAGTGGGTAATCATGAAGCTATGGCACTTGACGCTTTTGAAACACAGGATGGCAATTTCTGGTATGTAAACGGTGGTTACTGGTACGACTCGGTCACCGAAAAAGACAGGCAAGAAGCCACTGAACTATTACTAACTTTTAAGCAGCGTCCTCACATCATACAGGTTGAAACGTCCTCAAAGAAGTACGTGATTGCCCATGCCGATTATCCAGATGACAGCTACGATTATGAGAAGCAAGTTGATATTGATAGCGTTCTATGGTCACGCGATCGTCTGCTTGGTTCGTTACAGGGGAATATCCATCCAATACGCGGTGCGGATACTTTCATCTTCGGCCATATGATTGTTGACTACACAACAACATTCGCCAATCAAATCTACATTGACACCGGTTCTTTCTGTTCACGCAATCTGTCTTTTTTTAAAATAAAGTAATCTGGAAATAGAATTATATAATATTAACCCTCCCTGCATTATGGGCAATGATATAGCCTTCAATAAGTACCATTGCCCATTCGTAATAGCGTCTAAATTTCGCGTTTTTCTGCCCATTTCAGCATTAAGATCGCAGGCCAAAAAAACGAAGCCGTAATCCGACGCAGGTAGTTACTCGATCGCATGAGAAGAGTAAAGATCGCACAGCTCAAGATACCTATCGGAAGAAAGCGCAATAACCGTGGTGGCGAAATGGATCGGCTTACCTTCATGCAACACAATCTTGATAGCTGTGGCCGTCGGGATGAAGTTAATGCTCTGTGAATGCCAGGTGTTTTTCGTCCATAAAGCAACCAGCTTTTGATGTTGAATCGAACATATCAAAATCAGGCAATTACACAATTTTAATTACAGTCTCATTTTGAGTTCGGAAGCATCCGTTTCCCTCTTAATTTTGTTGGGATTTCTCTTTGTTGCGAGCATGGTCTGAACTAATTGCCTGGCAGCTTGCCTTGTTTCGTCAATATTTGGAAAATCGAACACATTTCCAACTTTTACTTTCAAGACAGAACTTGGCTTCCTACCCTCACTGACATTACGATCTGACGAGGCTACTCTTCGCTGGATTACGTAGGTCTTTTTCGTCAAACTGGCTTTTACCCCGAAACCAGCAGGAGCTTCTCTGTGGTCATCGAAAACAATGTAGAGTTTTTGAGCTGGGTTAGCTTCGAAAACGATTTTTCCAGAGCGACTGAGCGCAGACTTAACATTGATACTTAACTTGTTGATAATGAAAGGCTGGCTGAGAGTTGTTTTCAAAGTATCACCCCTGTTGTAGTCCAGGAATGATGAGAATGTAACCTGTCACATTTTAGGCTACAGGTGAGCTACAAATTTATGGGTTTATGTGAGTTTATAAGGGTTTTACCTGGGGCCACATGAGCACTTGAAAGAATAAAAAAACGAGTAAAATCAATATGAATGAGTCATTTGATAAGGACTTCTCCAACCACACACCAATGATGCAGCAGTATCTCAAGCTGAAAGCCCAGCATCCGGAGATCCTGCTCTTTTATCGTATGGGAGACTTTTACGAGCTGTTTTATGACGACGCAAAGCGTGCGTCGCAGTTGCTCGATATTTCGCTGACCAAACGCGGCGCATCGGCTGGCGAACCTATCCCTATGGCGGGTATCCCGCACCACGCCGTAGAAAACTACCTCGCGAAACTGGTCAATCAGGGCGAATCCGTCGCTATTTGCGAACAGATTGGCGATCCGGCCACCAGCAAAGGTCCCGTTGAACGTAAGGTCGTGCGTATCGTTACGCCTGGCACCATCAGCGATGAAGCCCTGTTACAGGAGCGTCAGGATAACCTGCTGGCGGCTATCTGGCAGGATGGTAAAGGCTACGGTTACGCCACGCTGGATATCAGCTCCGGGCGCTTTCGTCTGAGCGAACCCGCCGACCGTGAAACGATGGCCGCAGAGTTGCAGCGCACCAATCCCGCCGAACTGTTGTATGCCGAAGATTTTGCTGAAATGGCGTTAATAGAGGGACGCCGGGGTCTGCGCCGTCGCCCGTTGTGGGAGTTTGAGATTGATACCGCCCGCCAGCAGTTAAATCTGCAATTCGGTACGCGGGATCTGGTCGGTTTCGGCGTCGAAAATGCCTCGCGTGGATTATGTGCGGCAGGCTGCCTGTTACAGTACGTAAAAGATACCCAGCGCACCTCCCTGCCGCATATTCGTTCCATTACGATGGAACGCCAGCAGGACAGCATCATTATGGATGCCGCAACCCGCCGCAATCTGGAAATTACCCAGAACCTGGCCGGTGGTGTCGAAAATACCCTCGCCGCGGTGCTTGACTGTACCGTGACGCCAATGGGTAGCCGAATGCTTAAACGCTGGCTGCATATGCCGGTACGAAATACCGACATATTGCGTGAACGCCAGCAGACCATCGGCGCCTTGCAGGACACCGTCAGCGAACTGCAACCGGTGCTGCGTCAGGTCGGCGATCTGGAGCGTATCCTTGCGCGTCTGGCGCTGCGCACCGCGCGTCCGCGCGATCTCGCCCGAATGCGTCACGCCTTCCAGCAGCTGCCGGAGTTGCACGCTCAGCTTGAAACCGTTGACAGCGCGCCGGTACAGGCGTTGCGTAAAAAAATGGGCGATTTCGCCGAGCTGCGCGACCTCCTGGAACGCGCCATTATTGACGCGCCGCCGGTACTGGTCCGCGACGGCGGCGTTATTGCGCCCGGCTACCATGAAGAGCTGGACGAATGGCGCGCGCTGGCGGACGGCGCCACCGATTATCTCGATCGTCTGGAAATTCGCGAGCGCGAGCGTACCGGGCTGGATACGCTGAAAGTCGGCTATAACGCGGTACATGGTTATTACATTCAGATTAGCCGTGGTCAAAGCCATCTGGCGCCCATCAATTATGTGCGTCGCCAGACGCTGAAAAATGCCGAACGCTACATTATTCCTGAGCTAAAAGAGTACGAAGATAAAGTTCTGACCTCGAAAGGCAAAGCGCTGGCGCTGGAAAAACAGCTATATGACGAATTGTTTGATCTGCTGTTGCCGCATCTGGCCGATTTACAGCAGAGCGCCAACGCGCTGGCGGAGCTGGATGTGCTGGTTAACCTGGCCGAACGCGCCTGGACGCTGAATTACACCTGCCCGACATTTACCGATAAACCCGGTATCCGTATTACCGAAGGTCGCCACCCGGTGGTTGAACAGGTACTGAATGAGCCGTTTATCGCTAACCCGCTCAACCTGTCGCCGCAGCGCCGGATGTTGATCATTACCGGCCCCAATATGGGCGGTAAAAGTACCTATATGCGGCAAACAGCATTGATCGCCCTGCTGGCCTATATCGGCAGTTACGTTCCGGCGCAAAACGTGGAAATCGGCCCCATCGACCGTATTTTTACCCGCGTCGGCGCAGCGGACGACCTGGCTTCCGGGCGTTCGACCTTTATGGTGGAGATGACCGAAACCGCGAACATTCTGCATAATGCCACGGAAAACAGTCTGGTATTGATGGATGAAATCGGGCGCGGTACCTCCACGTATGACGGGCTGTCGTTGGCCTGGGCCTGCGCGGAGAATCTCGCGAATAAGATTAAAGCGTTAACGCTGTTCGCTACCCACTACTTCGAGCTGACCCAATTACCGGAGAAAATGGAAGGCGTGGCGAACGTCCACCTGGATGCGCTGGAACACGGCGATACTATCGCGTTTATGCACAGCGTGCAGGACGGCGCGGCAAGTAAGAGCTATGGCCTGGCGGTCGCGGCGCTTGCGGGCGTCCCTAAAGAAGTCATCAAACGCGCGCGCCAAAAACTCCGCGAGCTGGAAAGCATCTCGCCCAATGCGGCGGCAACGCAGGTGGACGGCACGCAAATGTCGTTGCTTGCGGCCCCGGAGGAGACATCGCCTGCCGTTGAAGCGCTGGAGAATCTCGATCCGGACTCCCTGACGCCACGCCAGGCGCTGGAGTGGATCTATCGGCTGAAAAGTCTGGTGTAAACGTGTCGGGCCCGATAGCGGCGCGTTATCGGGCCCACGCGCCGGAACAGGCTTTTCAGACTGTGACTGTCGTTTCGTGTAAATGACGCCAGACTATCCGTCCTCTTTCCCTTTTTAAAATAACCGTCGACCAGCGTACCGTCTCGGCCTGGCCCGGCAGTTGCTGGCGCTCACGATAACGCAGCGCGGCACCTTCCGGCCACTCCGCCACAAAGTCAATGTGCTCAACCACGATAACCAGCCCCGGGCGACACGCGCGCTGCGCCTGGAAAAAAGCGCCCAGCGCCGGATAATCCAGACAAATACCTCCTGGCGTTATCATCGTAAAATCAACAGCAAAACGCGCTATCAACGCCTCCAGGCTACCCACCCCCTTACTAAGCCAGTTCTCAATCGCCGCATGGGCATGAATAATTTCTTCTTTATATGGATTCATGATCTTTCCTTTTTCAGGCACAGAAGCGCCTGTCTATTGTTTAGACAGACAGCGTAAATAAGGGGCAGCAGGGTGATACCGGCGGCGGCAATAAAGGTCCAGCGATAAGCAACCTCAAGCGACATAACGCGCTGGAGCGCGTTTAACAGCAGCGTCAACAGCGTCGCGCCAAGGAAAAAGCTGAGCTGACGATTAAGATTCCATAGCGCGCTGGCGTCAGGCATGTCCCGGCGAGCAATAGTCAGGAAAGCGCCACTCTGCGCGGTACTGCTGCACAAACTGCCGCCAGCACCCATTAAGGCGAATATCATCATCAGTACACGGTGCGATGTCGCAGGCGTAACGTTAGTTAAAAGCAGTATCCCTGCGGCCTGAAGAAGACAGCCGACGATAATCAGCGGACGCGGCCCAAGCCGATTGAAGTAACGTCCGGTAAACATAATGGCGACAAATGAAGCGATCGACCAGGGGAGCATCAGCGACCCCGCCGCCGCAGGCGATAGCTGCGCGACGTTCTGTAGATAAAACATCCCGACCACGCTGATACCAATGAACATACCCGGCACACACAGATAGACGATCATGGCAAAACGCAGCAGCCTGTCCGTCAACAACGGCAGATGGAGCAATCTTGCTGACGCCATTGTCGTCGAAGCGACATTCAGCCAACAATAAGCGAGCAATAAAGTGAGAACGGCCACCGGCAGCGTGGCAAAGAATATCCAGCGCCAGCCGCACGTTTCCACCAGCAGCCCGCCAATCGCAGGCGAACATGCCGGCGCCAGTAGCGCCACCATCATGACAACCGATGACACGCCAGCGCGTTCATGCGGTTTAAACTGTTGCCAGGTTAACGCCTGACCAACCGGGATCAATAAGCCACCGCCCACCCCCTGCACAATACGCCAGAAAACAAGGCTGTGTAAGGAATCGGCAAAACCTGCGGCAGCGGCGGCAACGCTAAACAGAATGAGCGAAAATATGATCAGCCGTCGTGCGCCGAGATAACGCGAAAGAAACGCGCTAAACGGAACGATCAGCGTTAATCCTGCGATATAACCATTACTCACCCATGCCAGCGCCGATATGGACGTATGCAGATCCACGGACATCGCAGGAAAAGCCACGCTGGCAATAAACAGATTAATCAGATCAAGAAAGAAGCCGAGCAGGTAAACCACTGCCACTTTACTGCGATACGTCATTATGCATCCTCCGTCAGAGGCGCTAATGTAGCCGTCCGGAGAAAGCCAGATAAGTCCGCGCTTCAACGATATACTGTCAAAATAATTTTGACAGTAAAGGAGCTCGCCATGCTCAATTTGCAGCGTATGTCGCTGTTTATCGCCGTGGTAGATAGCGGCAGCTTCACGGCCGCCGCCGCCGCATCGGGCCAAACAAAAGCGGTAGTGAGTTTTAATATTCGGCAGCTTGAAAAAGAGCTTGGCGTAACGTTACTGCTACGTTCCACCCGACGATTGACGCTCACAGACGCCGGCGTCCTCTTTTACCAAAAAGGCGTGAATTTACTCAATGCCGCGAAAAATTTGCAGGATGAAGTGCGTGCCAGCCATAGTGGGCTGGGCGGCGAGTTACGTATTACCACTACGCCCGAGTTTGGCGAACAGGTGGTCATTCCGGTACTGGCGCAGTTTAGTCAGCGCCATCCCGATCTCCGTATTCGGCATATGTCCTCATCACATCATGCCGATTTAATTGCCGAGCGCTTTGATGTGGCGATTCGGCTTGGCTCGCTGGCGGACTCCCGCTATCGCGCCGCGCTGATATCCCGCTTTACCATTCTGCCGGTCGCCGCGCCGCAGTGGCTCGCCCGCCACCCCGTGTCGTCGCTGGAGTCGTTGGCTCAGGCGGAATGGATTATTCATGAGCGATTACCTACGCCGCTACGGTGGACAGTAACGAATAATCATGGCCAACACTCACGCCTGGAGATAAGCAAAGCCGGCAAAATTTCTGTCGACAGCGCGCGCTCGCTGATGGCCTTCGCTCTCGCGGGAAGCGGCGTCGCATTACTGCCGCAATGGTTAGTCAACACCGCACTGGAGGATGGAACGTTAATTCACGTGTTACCCGACTATCATTTTCCCCGTCAGGGCATTTATGCCGTTTATCCGGACGCCCGCCATGTATCGACAAAAGTACGCGCATTTATTGATTTTTTACGTTCGCAATGGGATTGCGGGGAGCACGCCCCATCATTGTAGCCAGCCCGGGAGCATTGCGCTCCCGGACGGATAATACCGTCTTAATCCTTAACTACCAGCTTGTCTTTGATCCCCTGCGCCTGCCAACGCACCCACAGCATAATTGCCGCCAGAACGACAATCGGCAGTAACGGATCGAGCCAACTGCCGCCGGAACCGAACAGCAGGTTAATCAGCGCCACGCCGGTGCCGCCAATCGCCCAGGCAATGGTCGTCGGTACAGACCAAACCACCATCTGCTGTTTGACATCAGAGACGCCCATCATGCGGTTAACCACCCAGAACAGGCTATCGTTGAAGTAGCCGAAGAACAGCGACCCCATCGTTGCGGCCTGAGCGGCAAGCAACATATTGATGCCGGGGATCTGCGCCAGGATCGGCGCGGAAATCGAGGCGGCAGTGATCATCGCCACCGTCCCCGATCCCTGAATCAGGCGTACCAACGTCGCCACGATAAACGGGATCAGGATCGGCGAGATCGGCAGGTTGGCAACCTGCTCCGCCAGCTGTTGCCCCGCGCCGCTGTCGCGCAGGATCGCGCCCAATGCGCCGCCAGCGCCCGTGACCAGTAAGATAATCCCGGCGCTTTGCAAGCCCTCTTCCAGACGCTCTGCGGTGGTATGTTTATCCATGCGCGGCACCAGCGTATACACCGCCAGCAGAACGCTGATGGCCAACGCGATCACCGGACTTCCCACAAAGTTGATTGCCTGTACCACCGGATGCGTCGCCAGGCCGGACCATCCTTCTACAGTGGCGAGGGTGGAACAGATAGCCTTCAGGAAGATCAGCACGATCGGCACCACAATAGGCAGCAGAGAGAGCGTCAGGCTCGGCAGATCCTTTTGCTCTTTCTCTTTATTGTACTGCTCCAGCGCGGCATTGACTTCATCGGCGTTCAGCGTGCGCGGCACGAAATCAGGGTAGCGTTTATCCAGCCACTGCGCATAGAACACAATGCCGATCACACAGGGCACCGCCAGCGCCATCCCGGTCAATAACATTGCGCCGATGTCGACGTTAAAAATCCCGGCTACCCCCAGCGGGCCTGGCGTCGGAGGTACCGTATGGTGAGTGACCACCAGCCCGCCCGCCAGCGCGACGCCCAGCGTCAGTAGCGAACGTTTACCGCTTTTCGCCAGCGCTTTCGCCACCGGATAAAGAATGACAAAAGCGGAATCGACGAAAATGGGAATGCTGACAATATAACCCGTGATCGCCAGCGCCCACTCTTCACGGCGTTTCCCCAGCCATTTGATAAAGCTCCAGGCGATACGCTCCGCCGCGCCGGAAACCTCCAGCAAGCGCCCCATCATTACGCCGAGACCAATCACCAGGCCAATGCTGCCCAGCGTCGTACCGAATCCGCTGGTGATGACAGAGAGCGTTTTATCAATGCCCATTCCCCCCAACAGACCGGCGATACAGGCCGCCGCCAGCATCGCGATCAGCGCATGAACACGGGTGCGTAACACCAGCCATACCAGAACGAAAACGGCAACGATCAGGCCGATAATTGGGGTCGGTAAACTTGTCATGACCTCCCCTCCATATCATCTTGTCGAAAGCGTTCGATAATGTCATCGAAGCGTTTATCGGCGACAAAACCTAACGCCAGCGCACGCTGGTTATCGATACGTCCCGGCCAGGAGGCGACAATTTTCTCGACGCCTTCGTCGCGCTGATGCGTAACCCGATCGCGCGCCGCCTGACCGCCCGCCTGACGCAACGTTTCCAGCATCTCGCCCACGGTTACGCTGATCCCCGGTAAGTTGATGCTGCTCGCCTCGCCAGGCGCGGGTAACGTTGCGGCCAGCGACAGGTTATGGATCACCGTCGCCGGGCTGGAAATCCACAGCCGCAAACTTTCCGACACCGGGCAGATGGTCGTCTCGCCCTGCAACGGTTCACGAATAATCGCACTGACAAAAGAAGAAGCGGCGCGGTTTGGTTTACCCGGGCGAACACAGATCGTCGGCAAACGCAGCGCCAGCCCATCCACATAGCCTTTGCGGGTATAATCGTTGACCAACAGTTCACAGGCGGCCTTCTGCGCGCCATAAGACGAGCGCGGCGTGAGCGCGGTGGTATCGGTGACGCATTCCGGCAGCGTACCGCCATAAACGGCAAGCGAGCTGGAGAAGACAAAACGAATTTTCTGCGGTTGCCGACGACACGCCTCAAGTAACTGGCGGGTAAGATCTAGGTTAACTTTCCATCCCAGATCGAAATCGTCTTCCGCATGACTGCTGACAATCGCAGCGAAATGATAAACAACAGAGGTATTAGCGGTAATCACATTCTCCAGCACGCCCGGCTGGGTTAAGTCAGCCTCCAGACAGCGTAAACGAGGGGAATCTGATAACCGTGCAGGCATTTTTAAATCAACAAGAAGCAGTTCGTTAAACGCCAGCGATGAGTTTAATAAGGCGCTTGCGAGTTTCTGGCCTAAAAAGCCGCCCCCGCCGGTAATGATAATCTGCATCCGGATGTCCTCTTTATTGTTGTGTAGGGTAGTTCAGGGTTAGCGCCAGGCGTTAAACCAGCCAAGCCCGTCCTGAGTGGTATTCCGTGGTTGGTATTCGCAGCCTATCCAGCCGCGATAACCTACGTCATCGAACAGCCGGAACAGCCACGGGTAGTTGATCTCGCCATCATCCGGTTCATGTCTGTCCGGTAGCGAGGCGATTTGTACATGGGCATAGCGGCCCGCGTACTCGCGAATCAGGTGACTCAAATTGCCATCCACTTTTTGCGCGTGGAAAGTGTCGAGTTGGATGAACACATTCGGACGGTCAACCTCTTCTGCGATGCCCAGCGCCTGATATTGGCTGGAAAAGAGGTAACAGGGTTTAACGCCGGGACTCAGCGCTTCGATCAAAATACGTTTATCGTGGGCGGCAAACCGGTCGGCGGCATAACGCAAATTATCGATAAACGTGGCGCGATAACGTGCGCTATCAGCGCCATCCGGCACTACGCCCGCCATGATGTGAACCTGCTCGCATTCCAGCGCCAGAGCGTATTCCAGAGCCAGATCGATATCGGCGCGCGCGTCGTGTTCGCGCCCCGGTAGCGCGGCACGTCCCCACTCGCCCGCCGCGGTATCGCCCGCCGAAGTATTAAACAGCGCCAGCGTCAGATCATGACGCGATAGCTGGGCTTTAATCTCGCTGGCGGCAAAGCCGTAGGGGAACAGAAACTCAACGGCCTGAAAACCGGCTTCGGCAGCAGCGGCAAAACGCTCGATAAACGGCACTTCGGTAAACATCATCGACAAATTGGCGGCAAAACGCGGCATCGGGTTATCTCCTTAACTGCGCAATTTCTTCGGTGGTTAAATAACGAATCGGGCGTTCGCCAAGGATAAAAATCAGCTTTGCCGTCTCTTCCAGCTCCTCGGTATTATTAGCGGCTTCCTGCAAATTCTCCCCGCACACGACCGGCCCATGATTAGCCAGTAAAAAGGCCTGATGCCGGGCCGCCAGCGCTGCCAAATCGCGGGCAATTCGGTCATCCCCCGGGCGATAGTAGGGAACCAGCGGAATGTCCCCCATCCGCATCACCACATAGGGGGTAAACGGGCGAATAACATTTTGCGGGTCCAGTCCTTCGAGACAGGAAAGCGCCGTTGACCAGGTGCTGTGCAGATGAACCACTGCCTTACAGCAAGGGTTATTGCGATACAACGCCAGATGAAAACGCACCTCTTTAGACGGTTTATCGCCGCTGAGCCATTCGCCCTGCGGGTCCACTTTGGATAGCCGCTGCGGGTCGAGATTACCCAGACACGAACCGGTGGGCGTCGCCAGAATATTGCCGTCCGGCAGTAACAGAGAGAGGTTGCCTGCCGAGCCGGTGGCATAGCCGCGCTGGAAAAACGAGGCGGCTATCCTGACCATCTCTTCTCGCAAAGCGTGCTCTTCTTTTGCCAGTGTCGTCATACCTGAAACTCCCTTTGAGCGCGGATGAAAAAGGATTCATCGCCAAAATTACCTGACTTTAGCGCCAGCGAGACTGGCGCATGGAGCGCGTTGACCCACGGCACGCCGGGTGAAATGCACGGTCCGATGTGAAAACCGGTAATACCGAGGCTTTGCGTCACCACGCCCGAGGTTTCGCCGCCCGCCACGATAAACCGGGTGATACCGCCTTCCGCTAAGCGAGCGGCCAGCAGGGAAAAGAGCGCCTCTACCGCATGGCTGGCTTCGGTAGCGCCATATTGCTGCTGGATGGCAGCCAGCGCCTGCGTGGAGGCGGTGGCGCTAATCATTGGCGCCAGTTCGCTGTCCTGACTGAGCACCCACTGCGCCAGCGCTTCGGCGTAGGCCTCGCGCGTCTCGGATGACAGGCAACGCGCCACGTCAACGTCGCGTGTGGGAGCATGTTGTCGATAGAAGGCCACCTGCTGATTCGTCATTTGCGAACAGGAACCGGAAAGCACCACCGCACGACCGCTCAGCGGATAGCCTGCGGAACGGGCCTGAGACGCGCCGCGCTTCGCCCACTGACGCGCCAACCCCATTGCCAGCCCGGAACCGCCGGTCACCAGCGGGGCATCACGCAAAACCTCGCCCTGGATTTCCAGGTGCCGCTCATTGAGCGCGTCAAGTACTGCGTAGCGATATCCTTCCTGCTGTAAACGCGACAGCGCCGCACGGGTCGCGGCAACGCCTTCATCAAGCATCTGAGCCGGAATAACGCCGCAGCGCCCTTGCGCCTGCGCTTCCATCAGACGCGGCAGGTAGCTGTCGGTCATCGGATTGATAGGGTGGTGGCGCATACCGGACTCCGCCAGCAAGTGGTTCATGACAAACAGATAGCCCTGATAGACCGTGCGTCCATTAACCGGCAGCGCGGGAGAAATCACGGTAAATGAGGTATCCAGCGCCACCATCAGCGCATCGGTGACCGGGCCGATATTGCCTTCAGCGGTACTATCGAAAGTCGAGCAATATTTGAAATAGACTTGCTGGCAGCCCTGTTTTTTCAGCCATACCAGCGCCGCCAGCGATTGTTTTATCGCCTCTTGCGCCGGGCATGAGCGGGTTTTCAGGCTGATAACCACCGCGTCGCACCCTTCCGGTTGCGTCCCGGTTGGGACATCATTGATCTGCACTGTCGGCATCCCGTTTTCGACCAGAAAACTGGCGATGTCGGTCGCGCCGGTAAAATCGTCGGCAATGACGCCAATTTTTAACATGACGGCTCCTCAGGCGTGACGCCAGGCAGAGTAATCCCTGAGAAAATTTTGATCACAGCGCTGTCATCCTCTTTGCCATAACCGGCGTTACTGGCGCTGGTGAACATATTTAACGCCGTAGAGGCCAGCGGTAAGGGGAAGCGCAGCGCTTTCGCCGTGTCGGCAACCAGCCCCAAATCTTTGACAAAAATGTCGACGGCCGAACGCGGGGTATAGTCGCCGTCAACGACATGCTGCATACGGTTTTCGAACATCCAGGAGTTGCCGGCGGCATGGGTCACGACGTCATACATCACGTCCAGAGGAATACCGGCCCGCGCGGCCAGCGCCATCGCTTCGGCCGCCGCCGCAATATGCACGCCAGCCAGCAGTTGATGAATGATTTTGACGGTTGAGCCTGCGCCCGGCGTATCGCTGATGCGATAAACGTTGCTGGCAACGGCGTCCAGCACAGGCTTCAGGCGGGTAAACGCCGCCTCGCTCCCGGAGGCCATCACCGTCATTTCGCCCTGCGCCGCTTTTACCGCGCCGCCGGAAACCGGCGCATCCAGCATGTTAAGATTCAATGCCGTCAACGCCGCGGCGATCTCTTGCGCGTCGGCGCTTGAGATCGTAGACGAAACCATCACCGCGCTTCCGGGTTTCATCAGATGGGCGACGCCATCCTCACCGAATAACACCTGTCTGACCTGGGCGGCATTGACGACCAGAATGACTAACGCATCCACGACGCTGGCGAACTCCCTGGCGCTGGCGGCAGCCCCACAAGCCCCTTCAGCGAGAAGATTCGCGCACGCTTGCGGGTTAAGATCGGCCCCCCATGTGGAAAGCCCGGCGCGCAGGCATGAACGCGCAGCGCCCATTCCCATTGAGCCAAGCCCCACAATGCCGACATGAAAATCAGTTCCTGTTGTCATTATCACTCCATGTTAATTTACGTGATATTATGTTTTGTTATGTGAATATAGGCGTTTTTGTAAACAATTGCGGTGAGTTGTTTCACAAAAAATAACAAAATGTGTTATTTTTTGTGAAGGCAATCCTCATAGAACTTCACACGCAGTGACGAGAAATCGCGTAAAATCGCGACAGGACTAAAGAAAGGAGCAGACGTTGATACCTACTGAGCGTCGACAAATCATTCTTGATATGGTGGCGGAGAAAGGCATCGTCAGTATCGCTGAACTGACCGAGCGCATGCATGTATCCCACATGACTATCCGCCGTGATTTACAAAAACTGGAGCAGCAAGGCGCGGTAATCCAGGTCTCTGGCGGCGTGCAATCATCGACTCGCGTGGCGCACGAACCCTCGCATCAGATCAAAACCGAACTGGCGACGCCGCAGAAAGCGGCGATTGGCAAACTGGCCGCCAGCCTGGTACAGCCAGAAAGCTGTATCTACCTTGATGCAGGTACTACCACGCTGGCGATCGCCAGGCAGCTGGTTACGATGAATAAACTTACGGTGGTGACGAATGATTTCGTCATCGCCGATTACCTGATGGACAATAGCGATTGCACAATTATTCACACTGGCGGGGCGGTATGCCGGGAAAACCGGTCGTGCGTCGGTGAAGCCGCGGCGACGCTTTTGCGCGGGCTGATGATTGACCAGGCCTTTATTTCCGCCTCTTCCTGGAGCGTGCGCGGTATTTCAACGCCGGCAGAAGATAAAGTCACGGTGAAACGGGCCGTCGCCAGCGCCAGCCGCCAAAAAATTCTGGTGTGCGACGCGACCAAATACGGCCAGGTCGCTACATGGCTGGCGTTACCGCTGGCGGAATTCAACCAAATCGTCACCGATGACGGCCTGCCGGAAAGCGCAATTCGGGCGCTGGCTAAAGTGGATATCTCACTGCTGATGGCCAAAAAATAGCGAAGCGGCGCAAGCCGCTTACGTCATCATCTTGCGTACCAGTTGCGTAAACTGTTCGCGTTCTTCAGCGCTCAGTCGCCCCAAAAACTCATCGTCAACGCGATCCCCCAGTGGTATCGCGGCGGCGAGCAACGTTTGGCCCTGAACGGTGAGATAGACAAAACGCCGACGTTTATCCAGCGGATCGTTTTCTCGCTTTACCAGCCCACGATTTTCCATCCGGCTTAACATCTCCGCCAGCGTCGCTTTAGTGCTGACCGCCGCTTCGGTCAGATCGACCTGTTCAATACCCGGATGTTCAGCAATAACGCGCATCACCGCATATTGAGGTTTGGTGAGCTCCGGTAGTTCATGCTGCCAGCGTGCGGTATGTTGCTGAAAAAGTTGGCGTAACAGATGAAACGCGGTGTTTCGTAGCTCCATGAGCGCTCCGGATAAATTAACTTTTTCTATCATAACGACTTATGCACGGTTTTTTAATGACGAATGCTTTAGCTAAACGTGCGCAGGCGTCGGGAGCGATCTTGTCGCAAAGGCCGTGTGGGCGTATTTTGATCAAAATGTTCGTATACGAACGATATTTGAGGTAAGAAATGAGATTGATTGTGGGGATGACCGGTGCGACCGGCGCGCCGCTTGGCATCGAGCTACTCCAGGCATTGCGGGCGATACCTGATGTTGAAACGCATCTGGTAATGTCAAAGTGGGCGAAAACCACTATTGAACTGGAGACGCCCTACACGCCCGCTGAGGTAGCCGCCCTGGCAGATTATTGTCATAGCCCGGCCGATCAGGCGGCGACCATTTCCTCCGGCTCATTTCGTACCGACGGCATGATTATTATCCCCTGCAGTATGAAAACACTGGCGGGGGTTCGCGCCGGCTATGCCGAGGGGCTGGTGGGACGCGCTGCCGATGTCGTGTTGAAAGAGGGTCGCAAGCTGGTGCTTGTGCCGCGGGAAATGCCGCTCAGCACGATTCATCTGGAAAACATGCTTGCGCTTTCTCGTATGGGGGTGGCGATAGTGCCGCCCATGCCCGCGTTCTACAACCTGCCGCAAACCGTTGACGATATTATCCAGCACATCGTAGCGCGCGTTCTCGACCAGTTTGGTCTGGAGCATACGCGCGCGCGTCGCTGGCAAGGACTGCGACAGGCAGCAAATTTTTCACAGGAGAATGGATAATGGCATTTGATGATTTGCGCAGTTTTTTACATGCGCTGGATCAGCAGGGACAACTGCTGAAAATCAGCGAGGAAGTGAATGCGGAGCCGGATCTCGCCGCCGCTGCCAACGCAACGGGACGAATCGGCGATGGCGCGCCCGCGCTGTGGTTTGACAATATTCGTGGTTTTAACGACGCCCGCGTGGCGATGAATACCATCGGTTCCTGGCAGAACCATGCCATCTCACTGGGTTTGCCGCCTAACACGCCGGTTAAAAAACAGATCGATGAATTTATTCGCCGCTGGGACAATTTTCCGGTAGCGCCGAAACGACGGGCGAATCCGGGCTGGGCGGAAAATACCGTCGACGGCGACGCGATCAACCTGTTTGATATCCTGCCGCTGTTTCGTCTGAACGACGGCGACGGCGGATTCTATCTGGATAAAGCCTGTGTGGTATCACGCGATCCGCTCGATCCCGATAACTTCGGCAAGCAGAATGTCGGCATCTACCGTATGGAAGTTAAAGGCAAGCGTAAGCTGGGTCTGCAACCAGTGCCGATGCATGATATCGCATTGCACCTGCACAAAGCTGAAGAGCGTGGCGAAGATCTGCCGATTGCGATCACGTTGGGTAACGATCCGATCATTACCCTGATGGGCGCAACGCCGCTGAAATACGATCAGTCGGAGTATGAAATGGCAGGCGCGCTGCGTGAAAGCCCCTATCCTATCGCCACCGCGCCGTTGACCGGTTTTGATGTGCCGTGGGGATCTGAAGTCATTCTTGAAGGGGTCATCGAGAGCCGTAAACGTGAAATTGAAGGACCGTTCGGCGAATTTACCGGCCACTATTCCGGCGGTCGCAACATGACCGTGGTGCGTATCGATAAGGTCTCTTACCGCAGCAAACCCATTTTTGAATCGCTCTATTTGGGGATGCCGTGGACGGAAATCGACTACCTGATGGGGCCGGCGACCTGCGTGCCACTGTATCAACAGCTGAAAGCCGAATTTCCGGAAGTGCAGGCGGTAAACGCCATGTACACCCACGGCCTGCTGGCCATCATCTCAACCAAAAAACGCTACGGCGGCTTTGCCCGCGCGGTGGGCCTGCGAGCGATGACAACGCCGCACGGTCTGGGATATGTGAAGATGGTGATCATGGTCGATGAAGATGTCGATCCATTCAATCTGCCACAGGTGATGTGGGCGTTGTCGTCGAAAGTGAATCCGGCTGGCGATCTGGTACAGCTACCGAATATGTCCGTCCTGGAACTGGATCCGGGCTCAAGCCCGGCGGGGATTACCGACAAGCTGATCATTGACGCCACCACGCCGGTTGCGCCAGATAACCGTGGTCACTATAGCCAGCCGGTTGTTGATTTACCGGAAACTAAAGCCTGGGCTGAAAAGCTGACCGCCATGCTGGCCAACCGTAAATAAGGAGTAACCGATGATTTGTCCACGCTGTGCCGATGCACATATTGAACTCATGGCGACTTCGCCGGTAAAAGGAGTCTGGACGGTATATCAGTGTCAGCATTGTCTGTATACCTGGCGCGATACCGAACCGTTACGTCGTACCAGCCGCGAACACTATCCACAAGCGTTTCGCATGACGCAAAAAGATATTGATAACGCGCCAATGGTGCCGAGTATCCCGCCGTTGCTGGCAGAAGACAAACGGTAAAAAAAAAGGCCAGTCTGTCGACTGGCCTTTTTTTGACAAGGGTACTTACTCGCGGAACAGCGCTTCGATATTCAGCCCCTGCGTCTGCAGAATTTCGCGCAGACGGCGCAGGCCTTCAACCTGAATCTGACGAACACGTTCACGCGTAAGACCGATTTCACGGCCTACATCTTCCAGTGTCGCAGCTTCATATCCCAGCAGACCGAAACGGCGCGCCAGCACTTCACGCTGTTTGGCGTTCAGTTCGAACAACCATTTGACGATGCTCTGTTTCATATCGTCATCTTGCGTGGTGTCTTCCGGACCGTTCTCTTTTTCATCGGCCAGGATGTCCAGCAACGCTTTTTCGGAATCACCGCCCAGCGGGGTGTCTACCGAGGTAATGCGCTCGTTGAGACGAAGCATACGGCTGACGTCATCAACCGGTTTATCCAGTTGCTCTGCAATTTCTTCCGCACTCGGTTCGTGGTCCAGTTTATGCGACAACTCACGTGCGGTGCGCAGGTATACGTTCAGCTCTTTAACAATGTGAATCGGCAAGCGAATCGTACGGGTTTGGTTCATAATCGCCCGTTCGATTGTCTGGCGAATCCACCAGGTTGCGTATGTTGAGAAGCGGAACCCGCGTTCCGGGTCAAACTTCTCGACTGCACGGATAAGCCCCAGGTTGCCCTCTTCAATCAGGTCCAGCAACGCCAGTCCACGATTGCCATAACGGCGGGCAATTTTTACCACCAGACGCAGGTTACTCTCAATCATGCGACGGCGAGAAGCGACATCTCCACGCAGTGCGCGACGCGCAAAATAGACTTCTTCTTCGGCTGTTAACAGTGGTGAATACCCAATCTCACCAAGGTAAAGCTGAGTCGCGTCCAACACACGCTGTGTGGCCCCTTGCGATAACAGCTCTTCTTCAGCCAGGTCGTTATCACTGGGTTCCTCTTCACTCAAGGCTTTTTCGTCAAAAGCCTCTACTCCGTTCTCATCAAATTCCGCGTCTTCATTTAAATCATGAACTTTCAGCGTATTCTGACTCATAAGGTGGCTCCTACCCGTGATCCCTTGACGGAACTAGCAAGTCAAAGCCTGGTTCCGCCGCTTTATCGCTGCGGTAAATAACGCAGCGGGTTTACGGATTTCCCCTTGTAACGAATTTCAAAATGCAAGCGTGTAGAGCTGGTGCCGGTGCTACCCATAGTAGCGATTTTTTGCCCCGCCTTAACTTCCTGTTGTTCCCGGACCAGCATCGTATCATTATGGGCGTAGGCACTCAGGTAATCATCGTTATGTTTGATGATAATAAGATTACCGTAACCACGCAGCGCGTTACCGGCATATACGACGCGCCCATCAGCGGTTGCGACGATAGCCTGTCCCTTACTGCCTGCAATGTCGATCCCTTTATTGCCCCCTTCGGAAGCGCCAAAGTTTTCGATCACTTTGCCATCCGTCGGCCAGCGCCATGCGGAAATCGGCGCGCTGGTTGACGTACTGCTTGCATTTGGTTCGGTCGTGCTTACCGTTGGTGCCGTTACAGGCGCTGTGACAACCGTCCCAGCAGGCTTGTTGTTTGGCAACATTTTGTTAGCACTTTGTTCACCTGAGCCCTCAGAATACGTAATTGTTGGTTGAGACGCAACTGCAACGGTGGAATTTTGTGCAGACCTGGTCACAACTCCTTGCTGTGCTGCATCCGCCTGGGTGATCGCATTTCCGCCAGTAATTGGCGTACCGGATGCGTTACCAACTTGCAAAGTTTGCCCTACATTCAGGCTATACGGGGCAGGAATACTGTTTCTCTGGGCCAGATCGCGGAAATCGTTCCCGGTAATCCAGGCGATGTAAAAAAGCGTATCACCCTTTTTCACGGTGTAAGTACTGCCACCCGTATAGCTACCTTTCGGAATATTCCCATACTGGCGATTGTATACGATTCGCCCATTTTCCATCTGCACGGGCTGTTCCGCGACCGGTTGAGTTTGCATGGGCTGCGTTACAGGACGCTGAACGGGTTGAATTTGCGGCGCTTGTTGCGGCGTTTGTTGCGTCGTCGCGCCCATTTTTGGCGGCGGTGTGATCAACATCCCGGAATTGGTATTTGATGACGAACCACTGTCCACAGACGTAACCGGCGCCGGAGGGTTTGACGAACTGGTACAACCTGCCAGCCATAGTGAAACCAGTGATAGTGCCGCAATGCGACTAACGGTGAATTTTGGGCTTCCCGCGCTCATTTATCCCCCAGGAAAAAATTTGGTTAACAACCAGTGACGTAAGAACCGTGCAACGCATTAAGTGAACACGGGAAAATGTGTTCACGATACGCTTAACCCACCGGGAATAACCAGGAAAACTCCAGGTATTCGTTTCGGCTTCATCAGGCGTAATAGTGGGTGTTTGCAGGGCAAACTAGGCCAGCTCTCCCTTGACTAACGGGACGAAGCGAACGGCCTCCACGGTATCGATAATAAATTCGCCGCCCCGGCGACGCACGCGTTTCAAAAACTGCTGCTCATCGCCCACGGGCAGAACAAGAATGCCGCCTTCATCCAACTGTGCCATGAGCGCGGTAGGAATTTCCGGCGGCGCGGCCGTCACAATGATAGCGTCAAACGGCGCACGCGCCTGCCAGCCTTGCCAGCCATCGCCATGACGGGTAGAAACATTATGTAAATCGAGCTGCTTCAGGCGGCGGCGCGCCTGCCATTGCAGCCCCTTAATCCGCTCAACGGAGCAAACGTGATGCACCAGATGCGCCAGAATCGCCGTCTGATAGCCGGAACCGGTGCCAATTTCCAGCACCCTGGACTGCGGCGTCAGTTCGAGCAGTTCCGTCATTCGCGCCACCATATAGGGCTGCGAAATCGTCTGACCCTGGCCTATCGGCAAAGCGATATTTTCCCAGGCCTTATGTTCAAACGCTTCATCAATAAATTTCTCGCGCGGCACTGCGGCAAGCGCATTAAGCACCAGCTCATCTCTGATGCCCTGCGCGCGCAATTGTTCAAGAAGAGCCTGTACACGTCCACTTACCATTGCGTGCCAACTCCCACGCTGTCTAACCAGTCTGAAACCACATCATGCGCGCTGTGCGCGGTTAAATCCACATGCAACGGCGTGACGGAGACGTAGCCTTCATCCACCGCCGCGAAATCGGTATCCGGCCCGGCATCGTATTTATCGCCCGGCGGGCCAATCCAGTACAATGTATTACCGCGCGGATCTTCCTGCGGGATTACTTTATCCGCTGGATGACGGCTACCACAGCGAGTCACGCGGATGCCTTTAACCTGCGCTAACGGTAGATCCGGGACATTCACGTTGAGAATACGCCCAGTACGCAACGGCTCCCGGCTTAACCCTCGCAAAAGCGCGCAAGTCACGGCTGCAGCCGTATCATAATGCTGATAGCCGTTAAGGGAGACCGCTAATGCCGGAAAGCCGAGATGACGACCTTCCATCGCCGCGGCGACTGTACCGGAATAGATCACATCATCGCCCAGATTCGGACCCGCGTTAATACCGGAAACGACAATATCCGGACGCGGACGCATTAAGGCATTAACGCCCAGATAGACGCAATCGGTCGGCGTCCCCATCTGTACGGCGATATCGCCATTATCAAAGGTAAAAGTACGAAGCGAAGATTCCAGCGTGAGGGAATTAGACGCGCCGCTGCGGTTACGATCCGGGGCTACGACCTGTACATCAGCAAACTCACGCAGCGCTTTCGCCAGCGTTTGTATACCGGGCGCGTGAACCCCGTCATCGTTACTCAGCAATATGCGCATAATCACCCATTGTGTTGATCAGTTCCCTTACTACGCTGGTGGCAAAACTGCCTGCGGGCAGCCAGAAACGTAACTCGACGGTAACGTCATCCCACCAGTTCCAGCTTAATTGTTGCGGATAAAGCAGCATCGCTCTGCGCGACGCCTCTACTTTTTCGCGCAGCAACAGCGATTGCAACACCGTTTCCTGGGCAATGGCATCTTGCTCAAACGCCAGCGCCGCACGCTGTGTTCCCCACTCTCCGCTGCCCGGCAACGATGCTGTAATCATCAGCTCTTTTTCGTCTACCCGGCGCTGCAATTCAGGCAGTTCTTCAGATGTCGCGACGAACCAGCTTCCACGCCCCGCTAATTGTAGCGCATCGCCGTCAACAACTTGATTAAAGTCTGGTTTCTTCAGCCGCTGGTGAACAATTTGATTAAACAACGCGCTACGTGCCGCCGACAACCAAAAACTGCGTTTATTGCGATCGCGCACCGGCGCGTTACTTTGCGCCCAGCGCAGCGCGCCCTGCACGTTGCTGCCGCCAATGCCGAATCGTTGTGCGCCAAAATAGTTCGGCACGCCGCCATCGCGAATCGCCTGCAATCGTGTTTCGACATCGCGGCGATCGCTTATTTCACGCAACACCAGCGTAAAAGCATTGCCTTTCAGCGCGCCTAAACGCAGCTTACGCTTGTGACGCGCGTATTCCAGCACTTTACAACCTTCCAGCTGAAAGGCGCTGAAATCGGGCATCTCTTTCCCCGGCACGCGCGCACACAGCCACTGCTCGGTAACGGCGTGTTTATCTTTTTGCCCGGCAAAGCTCACTTCGCGAGCGTGAATTTTCAGGAATTTCGCCAGCGCGTCAGCGACAAAACGGGTATTGCAACCGTTTTTCAAAATACGCAGCAGAATGTGCTCGCCTTCACCATCCGGCGTAAAGCCTAAATCTTCAACCACCACAAAATCTTCCGGATTCGCTTTCAGCAATCCGCTACCTTGTGGTTTTCCGTGCAGCCAGGTGAGATTGTAAAACTCTGTCATTTCGCCGCCTTCATCAGCAACGCGACCGCTTCGCAGGCAATGCCTTCTCCGCGTCCGGTAAATCCGAGCTTTTCCGTCGTCGTCGCCTTCACGTTAACGTCATCCATATGGCAGCCGAGATCTTCGGCGATAAAGACGCGCATTTGCGGAATATGCGGCAGCATTTTCGGCGCCTGCGCAATAATGGTGACATCCACGTTGCCGAGGGTGTACCCCTTCGCCTGAATACGACGCCAGGCTTCACGCAGTAGTTCGCGGCTATCCGCTCCCTTAAATGCCGGATCGGTATCCGGGAAGAGCTTGCCGATATCGCCAAGCGCCGCCGCGCCCAGCAGCGCATCGGTCAGCGCATGTAACGCCACATCGCCATCGGAATGTGCCAATAGCCCTTTTTCATAAGGGATACGCACGCCGCCAATAATAATCGGCCCTTCTCCGCCAAACGCGTGTACGTCAAAACCGTGTCCAATTCGCATTATGCTTTCTCCTGGTGGATGGTTCGGGTCAGATAAAATTCCGCCAGCGCCAGATCTTCCGGACGGGTGACCTTGATGTTATCCGCGCGACCTTCTACCAGCGCCGGATGAAAACCACAATACTCCAGCGCTGACGCTTCGTCGGTGATGGTCGCGCCTTCATTCAGCGCACGCGTCAGACAATCATGCAAGAGTTCGCGGGGGAAAAACTGCGGGGTGAGCGCGTGCCATAAATCGGCGCGCTCTACGGTATGGGCAATAGCGTTTTTCCCCGGTTCGCCGCGTTTCATGGTGTCGCGCACCGGACTGGCGAGGATACCGCCGACCCGGCTGTTTTCGCTGATAGCCAGCAACCGCGCAAGGTCATCCTGATGCAAACAGGGTCTTGCCGCGTCGTGCACCAGCACCCACTGCGCCTTTGCAACGGCCTGCAACCCGGCCAAAACGGAATCAGCGCGTTCGTTGCCGCCATCCACAACGGTGATTTGCGGGTGATTCGCCAACGGAAGTTGGGCAAAGCGATGATCGCCAGGGCTGATAGCAATAACAACGCGTGTCACCCGAGGATGCGCCAGCAGCGCATGAACTGAGTGCTCCAGAATGGTTTTATTACCGATTGAGAGATACTGCTTAGGACATTCTGTTTGCATTCGGCGGCCAAATCCGGCAGCCGGCACCACGGCGCAAACGTCCAATAAAGTGGCTGCCATGTTAAATCCCTGGATGGTTTATCGATGAGTTTGCCCCGCCGTTGCCGCGCGTTTTGAGGCGTCAGGCACCAGACGATAGAAGGTTTCGCCCGGTTTGGTCATGCTAAGTTCGTTGCGCGCGCGCTCCTCAATCGCTTCCTGGCCGCCATTGAGATCGTCAATTTCGGCAAAAAGCTGATCGTTACGCGCTTTAAGTTTGGCGTTTGTCGCCTGCTGCGCGACCACATCATCGTTGACGCGGCTATAGTCATGTATGCCATTCTTACCGAACCACAGCGAGTACTGTAGCCAGACCAGTAAAGCCAGCAACAGCAGCGTTAGTTTACCCATCCTGCCCCCTGAAAAACGGCATCATCATCCCATAACGTCCTCTGTGACTCCACATTCAGGACGGGATTGCCGCGACAACGCCGGCAAATGTACCACATTTGCCGGATGTTACGTATACCCGAGTAAGGAGAACATAATCTCATTGTTGGTTACGGTTTGAATTATGACCGGAGGCGCAGTGATAACCCGTCTACCCTAATAGCCATATAAATAACGCGCCGAACAGCGCGCCTACGGCCAGTAGAGTAAACATGATGCTAAAAAGTATTTTGCCCTTTACCAGCAGATGCAACGCAATACCGATAATCACCGATACCGGCATTAACGCGAGGAAAAAGGGCCAGGTATAGAGGAAAAAAAACAGCGTGTTAGGGCCATAAAGCAGAAAAGGGATCCCCAACGCCAGCAGCCATGACACAAAGCCGACCACCGCCCCCGGAAATGCACTGGTGGCGTCATCGTCGACCATGAAGGCGTCTGACCTTGTGAAAGTAATGTTATGGCTATTACGCATATTAAATCCTGTAACCTTGACCATACCGGGCATACAAGCCCGGTGGTGTCTCAGGATCTGATAATATCGCGCCGTCTCAGCAGGTCTAATAATTGGGAAACCAAATTTGTTACTAATTGTTCACCATTAAGATGAACCTGGGGCGAGTCAGGCGCTTCGTAAATGGCGTCGATACCGGTAAAGTTACGCAACTCGCCCGCGCGCGCTTTTTTATACAATCCTTTAGGATCGCGCTGTTCACAGATAGCCAGCGGCGTATTGACATAAATCTCGATAAAACGATCGTGGCCGACGCGCTCTTTTACCAGTTGCCGCTCGGCGCGGTGCGGAGAAATAAATGCCGTCAAAACAATCAGGCCGGCGTCCGCCATCAGACTGGCCACTTCGCCTACCCGCCGGATATTCTCCTGGCGATCGGCATCGCTAAAACCTAAATCACGGCACAAACCGTGGCGCACATTATCGCCATCCAACAGGTAGGTACTGACGCCACGATGATGTAACGCCTCTTCCAGCGCGCCGGCCACCGTTGATTTTCCCGAACCGGAGAGTCCGGTAAACCACAGCACCACGCCACGGTGGCCGTGGAGCTGTTCACGAGCGGCGACAGTAACGGGATGAGAGTGCCAGACCACGTTCTCATCATGCAGCGCCATGTTTATCTCCCAGCAAATCGCGGGCGTCCCAGTGCGGAAAATGACGGCGTACCAGCGCATTCAGCTCCAGCTCAAACGCACTGTATTCCACGGGCGGCGTCGCTCCGCGTTCGTTCAGTTCCCGCACCATGCCAGCGCCCACGGTGACGTTAGAAAGTCGGTCGATAAAAATCAGCCCGCCCGTCACCGGATTTTGCTGATAAATATCCAGCGCGAGCGGCTCATCGAATGTCATCTCTACCAGACCAATACCGTTTAACGGCAGACTCTCGACGTCTCGTTGGGTCAGATTGTTGATATCAATCTGATAGCGAATAGCCTCGATACGCGCGCGGGTTTTCTTGCCCGCGAGTTTAACGTCGTAGCTTTGGCCCGGCGCCAGCGGCTGTTCCGCCATCCATACCACGTCGATCGCGGCGTGCCGCGCAGGTGCCAGCGTCTCGTTTGCCGCCAGCAGCAGATCGCCGCGGCTAATATCAATGTCGTCGTTGAGTACCAGGGTAATGGCTTCGCCCGCACAGGCTTCTTCTTTGTCGCCATCAAAAGTGACGATACGCGCCACGCTGGATTCCACGCCAGACGGCAGCACTTTAATGCGCTCTCCGACTTTGACGCTACCAGACGCCAGAGTGCCGGCATACCCCCGAAAATCAAGGTTCGGGCGATTGACGTATTGTACCGGAAAGCGCATCGGCTGACGGTCTACCGCACGCTGTATGTCTACCGTTTCCAGGACTTCCAGCAGCGTCGGACCGCTGTACCAGCGCATATTCGCGCTCTGCGCGGCGACATTATCCCCTTCCAGCGCCGAAAGCGGGACAAAGCGAATATCCAGATCGCCCGGCAACTGTTCAGCAAAGGTCAGGTAATCTTCACGAATACGGGCGAAGGTCTCTTCGCGGTAGTCAACGAGATCCATTTTGTTGATTGCCACCACCAGGTGTTTGATCCCCAACAGAGTGGAGATAAAGCTATGGCGACGCGTCTGATCCAGCACGCCTTTACGCGCGTCGATCAGTAGGATCGCCAGATCGCAGGTGGACGCCCCGGTCGCCATATTACGGGTATATTGTTCATGGCCCGGCGTGTCGGCGATAATAAATTTTCGTTTTTCCGTGGAGAAATAGCGGTACGCGACGTCAATAGTAATGCCCTGCTCACGCTCGGCCTGCAGCCCATCCACCAGCAGCGCCAGATCGAGTTTTTCTCCCTGTGTGCCATGACGTTTACTGTCATTATGCAGAGAAGAGAGCTGATCTTCATAAATTTGCAGGGTATCGTGCAGTAAACGACCTATCAGCGTACTTTTACCGTCATCAACGCTGCCACAGGTTAAAAAACGCAACAGGCTTTTGTGTTGTTGGGCAATCATCCAGGCTTCGACGCCGCCTTCATTGGCGATTTGTTGTGCAAGTATGGTGTTCATGGCGACTCCTTAGAAATACCCCTGACGTTTTTTAAGCTCCATCGACCCCGCCTGATCGCGGTCAATCAACCTCCCCTGGCGCTCGCTGGTGGTAGAAACCAGCATCTCTTCGATAATTTCCGGCAGCGTTTGCGCGTGGGATTCCACCGCCCCGGTGAGCGGCCAACAGCCAAGTGTACGGAAGCGCACCATCCTTTTTTTGATGACTTCGCCAGGCTGGAGATCGATACGATCGTCATCCACCATCATCAACATGCCGTCACGTTCCAGAACCGGGCGTTCAGCAGCCAAATACAGCGGCACGATGTCGATGTTTTCCAGCCAGATGTATTGCCAGATATCCTGCTCTGTCCAGTTGGAGAGCGGGAAGACGCGTATACTTTCGCCTTTATTAATCTGACCGTTATAGTTACGCCACAACTCTGGCCGCTGATTTTTCGGGTCCCAGCGATGGAAACGGTCACGAAAGGAGTAAATACGTTCTTTCGCGCGGGATTTTTCCTCATCGCGCCGTGCGCCGCCGAACGCGGCATCAAAACCGTACTTATTCAGCGCCTGCTTTAACCCTTCGGTTTTCATAATGTCAGTGTGTTTAGCGCTACCGTGAACGAACGGATTGATGCCCATCGCCACGCCTTCCGGATTTTTATGTACCAGCAATTCGCAGCCGTATGCGTTGGCGGTACGATCGCGAAAGGCGTACATCTCACGGAATTTCCAACCGGTATCAACGTGCAATAGCGGGAACGGCAACGTCCCCGGATAAAACGCCTTACGCGCCAGATGCAGCATGACGCTGGAGTCTTTACCAATGGAGTACAGCATGACCGGATTAGCGAATTCCGCTGCCACTTCACGGATAATGTGGATACTTTCCGCCTCCAGTTGCCGCAGGTGGGTGAGTCGTTTTTGCTCCATAACCGTTCCTTTGCAATACCGTTTTTTGCTAAACATTTCGATTACACGACTATAGGGAGCGCAGGAGAGTGAATGAAATGACGAATTGGAATGAGTAGTTCCTCAAAGGAATAACGCGGCCCAAAAACCAATATCAAAAAATGCTTAACGTACCGGATTGCCAGCATTTAGGAGCAAATGAAATTGTATTAACACGATCGCGGTTTCATACTAGCCACGTAAAATTTTGTTCTGTATTTAAGGACTCATTATGTTTTCCGCAACGCGCCGCTTTGCCGTCATTCTGGCGCTCGGCGTAGGCTTTATCCTTCCTGCACAAGCAGCATCACCAGGGCCTGGTGAAATAGCGAATACTCAGGCACGACATATCGCCACCTTTTTTCCCGGGAGAATGACGGGCTCCCCCGCCGAGATGTTGTCTGCCGATTATTTACGCCAACAATTTACCCAGATGGGATACCAAAGCGATATTCGAACGTTTAATAGCCGATTTATTTATACCACGAAGGATAATCGCAAAAACTGGCATAACGTGACGGGCAGTACGGTCATCGCCGCCCATGAAGGGCGCGTGCCGCAACAGATCATCATTATGGCGCATCTGGATACGTACGCTCCGCAGAGCGACGCTGATGTCGATGCCAATCTGGGCGGTTTAACGTTACAGGGAATGGATGATAATGCCGCGGGATTAGGCGTTATGCTGGAACTGGCGGCGCGTCTGAAAGATATACCGACCCATTACGGGATTCGTTTTATCGCCACCAGCGGGGAAGAAGAGGGAAAGCTAGGCGCGGAAAATTTACTCAAACGAATGAGTGACGCTGAGAAGAAAAATACACTGCTGGTCATTAATCTCGATAACCTGATTGTTGGCGACAAACTCTATTTTAATAGCGGGAAAAATACGCCGGAAGCGGTGCGTACGCTGACCCGCGATCGGGCATTAGCGATTGCGCGCCGTTATGGTATCGCCGCCAACACCAATCCGGGACGCAATCCATCCTACCCCAAAGGAACGGGTTGCTGTAATGATGCGGAAGTTTTCGATAAAGCGGGAATATCGGTGCTTTCTGTTGAGGCGACGAACTGGAATCTGGGTAAAAAAGACGGATACCAGCAACGCGTGAAAAATGCATCCTTCCCGAACGGCAATAGCTGGCACGACGTACGGCTTGATAATCAACAGCATATTGACAAGGCGCTGCCTGGGCGAATTGAGCGCCGTAGCCGCGATGTAGTGCGGATAATGCTGCCGTTGGTAAAAGAGCTGGCGAAGGCGGAAAAAACGTCCTGATATGCTGGTGAAACGTGTTTATCCCCGCTGACGCGGGGAATTATTTTTCAGCCCTTGTCGACTGCGGAACGCCCCTCGGTTTATCCCCGCTGGCGCGGGGAACACCTGTTCTCAAGCGCCGTTTTAGCCATATCGGCCGGTTTATCCCCGCTGGCGCGGGGAACACAACGATTCATGCAAGTGCCACACCGGCGCTGCCGGTTTATCCCCGCTGGCGCGGGGAACACCCGTTTCTCCTGTTGATGCCCAACTGCTGGAGCGGTTTATCCCCGCTGGCGCGGGGAACACACTGTGAATCCAGGGGCTTACAATTTCCGTACCGGTTTATCCCCGCTGGCGCGGGGAACACCCCGGCTTAAGGGCGAAAGATGAGGGGCAAATCGGTTTATCCCCGCTGGCGCGGGGAACACGCACCTGTTTTAAATTCATCCTCGATAATTTTCGGTTTATCCCCGCTGGCGCGGGGAACACTTCGATAACATGGATGCCAGCGGCGCGGAGTGCGGTTTATCCCCGCTGGCGCGGGGAACACAAGAGACACAACTATGGGACTGATAAATAATTCGGTTTATCCCCGCTGGCGCGGGGAACACTCGATAGCATCACGCAGGCCAGTTAACGCGTCCGGTTTATCCCCGCTGGCGCGGGGAACACGGGAAGGTAATCAAAGGTAGAACGTTCTCGGTCGGTTTATCCCCGCTGGCGCGGGGAACACGAGTTGGGGCTTGTCTCGGTTGATGATGCCGTGGGTTTATCCCCGCTGGCGCGGGGAACACCTCGTCGATAACCCCACCGATCCCGGCCTGGCCGGTTTATCCCCGCTGGCGCGGGGAACACACAATGAGAAAAAATATCACCCGTAAAAATTCCGGTTTATCCCCGCTGGCGCGGGGAACACGATTTCCCAGCGTGGCGAAAGATTGGGAAACTCGGTTTATCCCCGCTGGCGCGGGGAACACACCACGGCAGCCCCTGTGTCACGTCAAGCCACCGGTTTATCCCCGCTGGCGCGGGGAACACTTATTTCCCTGTTTTGTACGTTTTAGTTAACGCGGTTTATCCCCGCTGGCGCGGGGAACACCACCGTATCGCCAACCAGTAATTCTTCAGCGCCGGTTTATCCCCGCTGGCGCGGGGAACACCACCGTATCGCCAACCAGTAATTCTTCAGCGCCGGTTTATCCCCGCTGGCGCGGGGAACACGTCACCGAGCGTTACGGCGACACTGTTTGGGATGGTTTATCCCCGCTGGCGCGGGGAACACCTCATGGATGCCCGATAATTCTGTATATCGGGCGGTTTATCCCCGCTGGCGCGGGGAACACGCAAGCCGTGAAAATGAATAACCATGCCGATCCCGGTTTATCCCCGCTGGCGCGGGGAACACATGTTCCAGACTGATAGCGTGGCGTTACGCGCCGGTTTATCCCCGCTGGCGCGGGGAACACTTAACTTTAACTTACGTGAGGCTAGCGGATGCCGGTTTATCCCCGCTGGCGCGGGGAACACTTCTGCTATGCGCTTCTCTGCGGCTTCCAGCTCGGTTTATCCCCGCTGGCGCGGGGAACACACTGCGGGGGTGAACGACAGACCGGACACCACCGGTTTATCCCCGCTGGCGCGGGGAACACCCCGTTTCAATATATGATTTATCCGTCAGTCCCGGTTTATCCCCGCTGGCGCGGGGAACACACTAAAACTATATATTTGTTCTAAAAGCCCTTTTTTACTACCTAACAAACTACCAACGGTAAGATAACAATTCCTTATTATTAAAGAACATTCAACTTATTGATTTTCAACAGGAAGAAAAGAAACCAAACGCAGTCCATCCAAATCTACCGGAATACGTCGGTTTTCACCCCATGTCTGGAACTCAAATCCCGACTCCGTGTTGGTCGCCCAGGCCATGACGGCATTCCCGCAACCGCCAAGCTGTGTGATCTGTTGCCAAATCATTTCCCGAATACGCTTCGAGGTATCGCCAACATAAACACCGGCCCGAATCTCCAGTAACCAGACGGCAAGGCGACCCCGCAGGCGCGGCGGTACGTTTTCCGTGACCACAACCACCATACTCATCAACCATGCCCCCGATGGCCGCTATCACCCAGTGATTCAGGTTCCGGTATTGCTGGCGGCAGCATATCCGGCGCAGGCTGAGGCGGTTCAATTTCACCGGCAGCGAGTACCTCTTCGATCAGTGGGATCAATTTTCCGGTCAGCTTCGAACTACGAAAAATATCACGGCAGGCCAGGCGCACTTCTTTATCTGGTTCCGCCGGGTGACGAGCAGCGATCTCAAATGCTTTGGGCACCACCGATTCAAATTTGATGATATCGGCAATGTCATAAACAAAAGAAAGCGGCTTACCGCTATGGATAAAACCGATAGCCGGCGCATATCCCGCCGCCAGGATAGCCGCTTCTGAAATCCCGTACAGGCACGATGTTGCCGCGCTAATACATCGGTTGACGACATCCCCCTTCTCCCAGTCTTTCGGATCATAGTTACGACCATGCCACTTCACGCCGTATTGCTTCGCCAGTAATGCGTAGGTCGCCCGCACGCGAGAACCTTCAATACCGCGCAGTTGCTCAACGGAGCGACGGGCGGGCGGCGGTTCGCGAAAACGCAGTTCATACATTTTGCGCACCACCTTCAGCCGCAGATCGTCATCTAACGCCAGCTTTGCCTGATAAAGCAACTTATCGGCTCGTGCGCCGCCGGGTTGTCCGGAGGAATAGACCCGCACTCCCGCCTCGCCCACCCATACCAGCAGCGTTCCTACCGTCGATGCCAGACGCACAGCCGCATGGGAAACCCGTGTTCCCGGTTCCAGCATGATGCAGGCAACCGAACCAACAGGAATATGCGTGCGGATTCCTGTTTTATCGATCAGCACGAATGCCCCATCCAGCACGTCGATCTGACCGTACTGGAGGAAGATCATCGAGGTTCGATCTTTTAACGGGATCGGGTTGAGCGGTACGAACGTCACGCGTCCTCTCCGGGTTTGATCATCATCATTCCGCAGCCAAACGCCCGGCTTTTACCGTACCCCTGCGCCAGACGTTGCAGGAAAAGCGCGGGATCGTTAATCACCAGCACGCCGGTATAGTCCACGCTGCTAAACTGAATCATCTGCCGGGATTTCTCTCGACGTATCTGCTGCTGCCGGTAAGCATCAACGCTCGCCTCGCGTAGGGTAAAGCCATTTTGCTCCCCCTGGCGCACCAGCCATTCCAACGCCGCCTGCTGCTGATAAGACCAAATATCCTGGCTATCGCCCTGCGTTTTACGCTGGCGTTTCGCCTCCATCAGCAAATCGTGACGCTTACCGTTTTTGCAAATTGTCGGATTGGCGCGCAGGTTAAACCGCAGCGTCTGCCCCGCGCTCAGCGTTGGCGCAAACGGGCGAGTCTGCACGTCAAAAATCGCGCTGGCGGCAGGCTGTTCCTGCGAGAGGACAAAAAAGCGAAACGCGCCCTGTAACTCTTCGCGGCGATACAGAAACTGCCGTTCCTTGCCGCCGGGAAAGAGATCCCATAACCACTGGTGCATCACGTACTCACCGCGCTCCACCAGATGCAAGAGTTGTGCTGGCGAAAGCTCGCTGGTGTGCAGCGTTATTCTTGAGAGATACACGCGTCCTCCTTGCTGAGCCACGGCCCCTGATTCACGCTACGTTCACCGAACAGCCATTGCTGGCGGCTCAATGGCATGTCGCGACGACGTAAAATTTTGTTCGCCGTTAAGCCATCGTGTTCACCTTCCCACCAGCATTCGTTCTGTAGCTTGGGAAGAGGTAGTCTCAGCGCATTAAATTTATCCTGGTACTGACGATACGCTTCGCGCAGGGCATCCGGCGCGCGTCCTTCCAGCAGTTGCGGCGCAAGCGGCAACGCCAGAGGGTGACTTTTGCGCCCCAGATACAGCGGGAACACAGGATGTTGTAACGCCGCCTGAAGCTGCGCCAACGTGTAAGGCGCGTCCGGCGTCGCGCTGACAGCAATCATCCACCAAGCGTCGGTGTAGTAGTCGCGTCGGGAAATCAGCGCGCTCAATAATTCAGGATCCTGCAACTCTTCACGGCGGCTGAAGTAACGTGCCTTACGTACCTCTTTCGGCATCTGCACCGTGTGATAATCCCGCGCCCAGCGCGGGTTGCCACTGGCGCACAGCAAAAATTGGTAATGACGATTGAAGGCGTTTAGCCGTTCCTCCTCATCGCGGCGAATTCCCAGCGCCGCAGCTAATAACCCCAACAGCGCCGAGCGCGAGGGTAGCTCATGGCTGTGGCGCACTTCGCCTGGCGCATCCACGCCCCAGGAGGCCATCGGCCCGTGAAGCTGAAAAACCAGATATTGGCTCATAAGCCGCCCCTTACGCGCAGATGAAGTCAAGCACGTCTTTCATGCTTCCCTGCTGATTCATCACGTCGAAACTGGCGGTATCAGTCCGCTGGCCATAAACCTTATTCATATTCTTATGCAGCGATGTAATACGCTTAACCGCAACGTTCAATTGGTCTGTACCGTTGATCGGTTCATAAAACGCGGCCGCCAGTGAACGTGGTTGGTCGGTGCCTTTTTCGGCCAGCGCCCACGAGGCATAGGCACGGCTGGCAAAGCTGTTCTGTTTGCCGGTCGGCGACACTTTCAGCGCCGCTTCAGTAAAGGCGCGCAGCGTTTTGTTTGCCAGTTCTTCATTGTCGTTCAGGTTTTTCACCAGCAGATCTTTGTTGATGCAGATATAGGTGTAAAACAGCGCGGAGCCAAAGCCGGTTTCGCCGAGATGGCCTGCGCCTGCATCTTCTGCCGATGCCTGGCGTAGGTCATCCACAGCAGTAAAGAAATCGTCTTCGACGATCGTTTCGCTGACGCCGAAGGCGTGGGCGACCTGGCAGGCGGCTTCAACGTTAAAATCAGTTTTCTCCGCTAACATCCGGCCAAACATGGCAATATCGACGGCCATGCGATCTTTACGTAGCAGTGCAAGCTCTTCCTCTTTTGGCGCGCGTTTTTCTTCTGCCAGACGGTGCGCCAGCGCTTTCACAGCCTCAAACTCAGCTGGGCTGATATGCACCAGTTGCCCGGTTTCAGCATTCGTCAACTCATCTTTGGGTTTCTTTTCCGCCTTTACCTTGCCAAAATAGTTAGCGATGTTCTTGACGTACTCAACCGCTTTTTTGGCGTCAATGCCGCTTTCAACGAGAATCTGCGCCGCTTCGCGCGCAATACGTCCGCTACGAATACCGATATTCCCGGCAAGCGCCTGCTCAAACAGTTCCGAGGTACGCCAGGCACGTTTCAGGCTCTGAGAGGAGATACGCAGACGCGTCGCGCCGCCAAGCACCACGGTTTTTGGCGCGCCGGTATCGTCACGGTTGAGGTTGGCGGCAGGATAAGCGGTTAATAAATGGAGCTGAATAAACGTTGTCATAAAGATATCCCTGTTAATCTTGTTCGTTATCGCCAGCCTGGTAGTATTCCAGCGCCCAGCGGATACGGAGAAATTCGGTTGGCCGCTGCTGGCGGCGATGGTGGCTCAGCAAGTCGTCTTGTTCCTGACACCAGCGGAAAATATCGTCCGCCAGAGAAATTAGATTTACCGAACCATCAAGCAACTGCACTGCACGACGCAAATGGCGTAATAGCTCGTCGGGAGTTTTCACCGCAGACAGGCGGGAGAAGCGTAGTTTTGACATTACCGGATTGTCACCACTCTTCTTCTGTCCAAGCTGTGTAGCAAAACTCTGTCGCTCATCAATAAATTTGATATGCGCAGCCAGTACCGCAGTAATTGCCAATGCAGTAACATGCCAGTCTGCCTTGTTTTTCCACAACGAATGCGTCTGCATTAACAGCAAATGAAATCCCTCAGACAAGCAGGCCTCATTCACCGTTTTACTGCGCCGCAAGCTGGCCCATGCACCCCGCTTCTCCTGCAAATCCTCATGCCATTTGCGCAGCGTGGCTTTGTGATCCTCTTGCACAATACTCATTCAGCAGCCTCCTGCTTCTTTGCTTTGACGGCTTTCGCGCTTTGCTTTTCCGCCGATGAAGTAAAATGTTTTTTGCGCGCCTTCATGATGCGCTTCAGATCGCTGCTCTCGTAGGGGTTGGTAAAGACGTGATCATCGAAGTAACGACGGGTAAACAGCCAAAGTTCTCTTTGCCATTTATTCAGCCTTTCGTCCGGCTTGTGGCCGTTTTCCAGATCGTGGATCAGATTGAGAAAGCGCCCCTGCGTCAGGTTCCAGAAATCAATGTCGATAAAACTGAAATCACCGCGGGCGCCCTTCGCATTGGCGAACCACGCTTCTTTTAGCGCACTGCGCAGCAGGCTGAGGAGTCGGGTAGCAGTTTGTATTGCTTTACGTAAATCAGGGATCAGACCTTCCGTCATCAGCAACGGAAAGTGGTGCTCATACCAACAGCGGATTTTCATTTTTTTGAAATCGGCACCAAATCCCCACAAGCCTACTTTGATATTCCTGAGCTCTCGGGCATTAAACACTTTGATCACCTGTGCCGGATATTCGGTATTCTTTTCCGTCGGGTTTTCTTGACTTAGTCCCAGCCAATCTCGCCAAAGAAGTCCACCAGGTTGGGTTATAACAGGTTCAAATCCCTTACTATTCTTTATTTGCAGGCGATGTGGTGTTAATGGGTGCCGCCAGCGGTCATAATTAACGCCATAATTCTTGACCAACATCTGGATTAGCAGCTCATCACTATTATTACCGCAGATATTGCACACTCCCTGACGTATTGTCGCGAAATCCAGACGGATACGGCGTGGCATCCCCCAGTATGCTTGTAATTTATTTACCTGCTCATCTGTTGTAATAGTATGAGCTGGTGGCTCGCTGGTACGTGTTGCGGCAAGCCAGGGAAATACAGCCGCATCATAGACGACAGGCAAAGGCAGATCCGCAGCATCCTGCGGCATCACGTTGAGCCACAGCTTGCGCCAGAGCGGCGTTTGCCGCTCTCCCTGATATTCCTGCAATTCAATCAATGTAGTCAGTGGCCCGCCGCCGCGCAGCCCAGTGCGGTAGCCTTGTCCGCCGGAAGGAGCGTTAAGCTGCATAGAAAACAACGCCAACGCGGCACAATGCGGGCAAAAACATTCCATTACGCCACGTTTGATAAAATGATCTGTATTTAACTCAGTAGTTTGAATACCTGGTGTTTCCGGTAATAGCGAAGCTATAGTTATTTTATTGTCGGGTAATTCTTCAAAATCCTGCATAAAAGACGGCGTTTCCGCGCCAAACTGAAAAGCGTGTTCTAACGGTGCTAATGCCTTATGGAGCGCATCGGCATGCAATCCATCAAACCAGATATCCTCCCAGTTTTTGTATCTTTTCGGCGCGATACTGCATTGCAGCAATCCCAACAGAAACTGCCAGGCCGCTCCCTGCAAATCTGCTCGCGTTGCGGCGATGTCCACCACGTTTTCATCCGCCAGATCGACGGGGGCCAACTTACCCGTCGAGCCGTCTTTGAAACGGACGGGGAGCCAGGGCGTTGTTAAAAGTGAAAAATTGTCCATATCTGTATTCGCTATTCCCCCATCATGCCAATCAATCCCTCATTCGCCGAATAACCACAAGCGGCAAAGTCCGTCACCACAATCACCGTGGCAAAATCCTTATCCTGATGCTGTTGCGCACACCACTTACGCAAGGGGTCGCCGTCTAATTTTTCAAACTCGTCTTTATGTTTATCCCACCAGCTCTGACGTACCCGCAGCACGCTCATCTCCCAGGCGTGTTCACCGCTGGCATAAGGGGTTACGACGCCATCCACGATTTTCGCCAGCCACAGCGTGACAGACTCTTCCGCCAACCGCGTTGACATTTTCTCCGGTAGAGAATCGCTAATTTCAGCACAATAGCCCGGCGCAAAGTTAAGCAGCATCTGTCTGGCAAATGCCCGGTCGCAATAAAATTTGCCTTTCTGCAATTGCTCGGTTTTTGCAAATCCAACCGGCATGTTGACGTCCTCGCCGTAGACCGACTCAATCAACAATCGGGCAGATTGCGGCATCCGAATCGTCCCCTGCTCACGTAATATGCGCTGCGTCAGCCACATGCGCCCATGATCGGGATAGACATAGGCGCTGTTACGCATGGCGCTGGATAACCAGTTCTCTCGCGGCGCGTCATCCCACTCCGGAGCAAGAATGCGCAGCACTGGCGTCTCTCGCTCATCCTGCCCACTCTTTTTCACCAGACCGTTACGATCGCGAATATGACGCTGTAGTCGACCGGCCCGCTGAATTAATAAATCCACCGGCGCTAAATCAGAGATCATCTCATCGCAGTCAATATCCAGACTTTGTTCGATTACCTGCGTGGCGATAATGACCTTACCGGCACGTTGCGCAGCGCTCTGTTTGCCAAAGAGATTCAGCGTCTGTGACTCAATCCGCTGACGATCGTGAAAAGCAAAGCGACTATGGAAGAGTAAAAGGTTTTCCGTGGCGACGACCTTACTCAGTTGAAGCTGGCGATAGATACGAATCGCATCATCAACGGAGTTACGTATCCAGGCGATACAGTTTCCTTTTTCCACTGCTTCACCTATACGTTCAAGACACGCCTCTTCACTATGTAGCCAGCCAATATCTACGCTGCGCTCAACCTCTTTGCGTGTATCAACCCGCTGAGAAATCAGCTCTGTTTGTGTGACCTGAGTCAGCCAGGGATAATCGTCATGGCCTAGCAACGGCGCCTGCACACTACGCCTCACCCCACGGGAAAATGCCGCCACCAGCTTATCTCGCTGCTGCTGCGATAGCGTCGCGGATAAGAGAATAGTGGCGTTGCCATTACTGGCCTGCCGTTCGATCAAACCTTCAAGTATTCGGGACATCCATGCATCACAGGCATGGATCTCATCAGCCAGTAAAATCTTGTTGCTAAGACCCAATAACCGCAGGTTGTTATGTTTAAATGGCATTACCGCCATCATCGCCTGATCCAACGTGCCTACGCCAACCTCCGCCAACAACGCTTTTTTATTGCTGTCGGCAAACCAGGCGGAGCATCCCTGACTATAAGGCTGCGCTTCATCGGGTTCTTCCGTACCAGAAAGAGTGACCGACCATATTGACTGATTGAAACGATCCATTAAGCGACGCGCGCTATGCGCCAGAATCAGGCTGGGACGGGAGTCCGGCTGATACAGCGCCAGCCAGGTGTTCGCCATACGTTCAAACATCGCGTTGGCTGTCGCCATTGTCGGCAGTCCAAAATAGAGTCCCTGCGCTTTACCTGCCGCCATCAGTCGATGAGCTAATATGAGCGCCGCCTCTGTTTTTCCGGCCCCGGTGACATCTTCAAGAATAAAGAGTTGGGCGCCATCCACGTTGATATCCAGCTCAAGCGCCTTTTGTTGTAACGGTGTGGGATGCTGAATAAAAGGGAAAAGCGTTTCTATGCCCGTAAAGGCAGACACATTCGCCGCTGAGGGAAATAGCGTGATGGCAGTTTGTGCTTTAGCGAGAGCTTGCTGCCAGTAGGTATCAACAGGCATTTTTTCCGCAGTACGCGGAAAATAACGGCTGGCGGAACCAGTCCAGTCAGCCAGTACAACCGCAGCGGAAATAAACCAGGAAAGTTGCTGAAATTGGTCGATACCCTCATCTTCATCCCAGGCTTCAGGCAAAGTAATTAAAGGAAAGAGCGCTTTTATTCTCAGAAGAAAATCTCTTGCAGCATCTTTATCCTGCTGGCGAAAATGGTCCAGCTCCTGGATTGCCTCTGGAGGGCGTCCATGATGACCTGTAGTAACTGGCATCCAAAGCGCCATAACGCGCTTACTTTTACGAACTGAAAGCGAAGAAGGAGGAAACAATTCAGGGCATTCACTTAGCCAGGAGTTCCACAACACGTATCCCAGCGTGGTATGCGCGATTTTTTCATAATGCCGTGTAGGCTCATTAAAAACATTTAAAGCCTCATGACGGTATAGCTGCTGGAAGGAATGAGCAAACTTTCCAATATCATGCCAACATAAAATCCAGGCAAAAAATTGCGCCGCCTGCTCCTTATCCTGGATGCCTAATTTTTTTAGATAGTGGTCAATAAAATAAATATTATTTATCACCATCCAGTAACCCACAGCCGCAACATCTAAAGAATGCCAGCAAAGCAAATGGTAATCATCACCGCCGTCAATTTCTCCTCGTCGAGACTTTCCCCAATAGTGATATATCGACACGTAAACTCCAGCATGTGGATAATAAAAGCACTCTACGCCTTTTTAATGGTCTTTTTTGTTGATATACCTCACAAAAATCGCATACCATGAGATTATATTTAAATATACTCACTCAAGTTTATATATTCTTCGGAAATATTTATTTCACGAATAATTATTATAAATTTTTCCGCCCTTTTCTTCTGGAAGAGGCGATCAAAGAGGCTTCGTCCAATGCCCCCTGCATGAGGCAAAATTTAAAAAAACGACCATTTGCGGCGAATCATCTACCTTTTGTCTGAATTATCGTCACCACAAAGGATTACCAACCATAAATGTGCTGTATTAATAATGTCGTTCAAATTCTCTCCTGTAGTAAACCTTGTCTGTTTAATAAAAAAGAGGGAGTTGAACGATATATTTTACTCCGGATATTGAATAATATAAATTTGAAGGAAGATATTATGCCAGTCACTTTAAGCTTCGGTAATCATCAAAATTATACGCTTAATGAAAGTCGGCTTGCTCATCTGTTAAGCGCAGATAAAGAAAAAGCAATCCATATGGGGGGCTGGGATAAAGTCCAGGATCATTTTAGAGCGGAAAAAAAGGACCATGCGCTGGAAGTGTTACACTCCATCATTCACGGTCAGGGCCGTGGTGAACCTGGAGAGATGGAAGTTAACGTAGAGGATATAAATAAAATTTACGCCTTTAAACGGCTACAACATCTGGCCTGCCCGGCTCATCAGGATCTGTTTACTATCAAGTTGGATGCCTCTCAGACACAATTTTTACTTATGGTCGGCGACACGGTGATCAGCCAAAGCAATATTAAGGACATCCTCAATATATCAGATGATGCAGTGATAGAATCTATGAGTAGGGAGGAGAGACAGTTATTTTTACAAATATGCGAGGTAATTGGTGCGAAGATGACCTGGCACCCAGAATTACTTCAGGAGTCGATTTCTACTCTACGAAAAGAAGTGACGGGCAATGCACAAATCAAAACGGCGGTTTATGAGATGATGCGTCCAGCAGAGGCTCCAGACCACCCACTTGTCGAATGGCAGGACTTACTTACTGCAGATGAAAAATCGATGCTGGCCTGTATTAATGCCGGTAACTTTGAGCCTACGACTCAGTTTTGCAAAATAGGTTATCAGGAGGTACAAGGTGAAGTCGCTTTTAGCATGATGCATCCGTGCATCTCCTATTTACTACACAGCTATTCACCGTTTGCAGAGTTTAAACCAACAAATTCTGGTTTTTTAAAAAAACTTAATCAGGATTATAACGACTATCATGCAAAAAAAATGTTTATTGATGTAATTCTTGAAAAACTATATCTAACCCATGAACGTTCTTTGCACATTGGTAAAGATGGGTGCAGTCGCAATATATTACTGACATAAAGATAGTCAGTAATATAACCAATTTAAAATCCGGCTGCCTGCCGGATTTTTCATAGCAGCAAGTATAATCATACCGCGTAAGGACAATTACCCTTCATGCAGCCCGCACTCACGTTTCAGTCCGAAGAAGCGTGTCTCTTCTTCCGCCATGCCCGGCTCCCACTTGCGGGTAGTATGTGTATCGCCCACCGACAGATAGCCCTGATCCCACAGCGGATGGTATTTCAGACCATGCTTTTGCAGATACTGGTAAACCGTGCGGTTATCCCAGTCGATAATCGGTAGCACTTTAAACACGCCGCGCTGGATAGCGAGAACGGGTAAATGCGCGCGGCTACCGGACTGCTCGCGACGCAGACCGGCAAACCAGGTCTGCGCGTTTAACTCTTTGAGCGCCCGGTTCATCGGCTCGACTTTGTTGATGTCATTGTATTTCTCAATGCCCTCAACGCCCTGCTCCCACAGTTTGCCGTAGCGCGCTTCCTGCCAGGCCGGACTTTCGCCCGCGCGGTAAACTTTCAGGTTGAGTTTAAGTTTGTCCGTTAACTCATCAATAAACTGATAGGTTTCCGGGAACAAATAGCCGGTATCGGTGAGGATCACCGGGATATCCGGGCGAATCTGGTTCACCAGGTGCAGGCTCACCGCCGCCTGGATGCCAAAGCTTGAGGAGAGCACGTATTCGCCGGGCAGATTTTCCAGCGCCCAGACCACGCGTTCTTCGGCAGTTAGCGTTTCCAGTTGGGCGTTGGTTTCCGCCAACGCCAGTACGCGATCGACTTTTGGCAGTTCATTCAATGCGTTGAGATCGAGTTGGGACATAAGTTCCTCACTGTTTGCCTTGCCTGATGGCGCTGTGCTTATCAGGCCTACACAGACGCCATCCGGCAATTCAGGTTATTCCCAGAAATCACGCGCGGGATCGAGCACCGGGCGAATGATGCCCGCACGCACCGTAAAGTCGCCGAAGCCTTCACCCGCTTCGCGCTCTTTCGCCCAGCGCCCAACCAGTTCATCCAGCGAGGCCAGAATATCCGACTCGGTGATGTTTTCTTTATACATCCGTGGGATACGTGTCCCAATACGGTTGCCGCCAAGATGCAGGTTGTAGCGACCCGGCGCTTTCCCTACTAAGCCAATTTCCGCCAGCATCGCGCGGCCACAGCCGTTCGGGCAACCGGTCACGCGCATCACGATATGCTCATCAGGAATGCCGTGTTTTTCCAGAATCGCTTCCACTTTGTCCGTGAACGACGGCAGGAAACGCTCGGCTTCCGCCATTGCCAGCGGGCAGGTCGGGAACGATACACAGGCCATTGAGTTTTCACGCTGCGCGCTCACGGCATTCATCAACCCGTGGTCGCGTGCCAGCGTCTCGATCTTCGCTTTCTGGCTTTCCGGCACGCTGGCAATAATCAGGTTCTGGTTAGCGGTAATACGGAACTCGCCCTGATGAATCTTCGCGATCTCCAGCAGGCCGGTTTTCAGCGGACGCCCCGGATAATCCAGGATACGACCATTTTCAATAAACAGCGTCAGGTGCCAGTTGTTGTCGATCCCTTTCACCCAACCGATACGATCGCCGCGACCGGTAAATTCATACGGACGAATGGGTTCAAATGTGATCCCCGCGCGACGCTCGACTTCCGCTTTAAACGTCTCCAGTCCCACGCGCTCAAGGGTGTATTTGGTTTTGGCGTTTTTCCTGTCGGTACGGTTGCCCCAGTCGCGCTGCGTAGTCACTACCGCTTCGGCCACCGCCAGGGTGTGCTCCAGCGGCAGGAAGCCAAACTCGCTCGCGGTACGGGCATACGTTTTCTTATTACCATGCTCAATAGACAGACCGCCGCCCACCAGCAGGTTAAAGCCGACCAGCTTGCCGTTCTCGGCAATCGCCACAAAGTTCATGTCGTTGGCGTGCAGATCGATATCGTTTTGCGGCGGGATCACTACCGTGGTTTTGAACTTACGCGGCAGATAGGTCTGACCGAGGATCGGCTCTTCATCGGTGGTCGCCACCTTCTCCTGATCGAGCCAGATCTCCGCATAGGCGCGAGTACGCGGCAGCAGATGTTCGGAGATCTTCTTCGCCCACTCGTAGGCTTCAGCATGCAGCTGAGACTCGTACGGGTTAGAGGTACACAGCACGTTACGGTTCATGTCGTTGGCGGTTGCCAGCGCATCCAGCCCCACCGAGTGCAGCATCTGGTGCACCGGCTTAACGTTCTTCTTCAGAATGCCGTGGAACTGGAAGGTCTGGCGGTTGGTCAGACGGATACTGCCATAAATCGTGTTATCCGCCGCGAATTTATCGATCGCCTGCCATTGCGTCGTAGTAATCCCCCCGCCCGGCAGGCGGCAGCGCAGCAGCATCGCGTGGCGCGGCTCCAGCTTCTGCGCCGCACGCTCGGCGCGAATATCGCGGTCATCCTGCTGATACATGCCATGAAAGCGTATTAGCAGGAAGTTGTCGCCTTTAAAACCGCCGGTGAGACCGTCGTTCAGATCTTCCGCAATGGTACCGCGCAGGTAGTTGCTTTCCAGCTTCATGCGCTCGGCATCGGACAGTTTACCTTCGACCACCAGTGGGCCTGGATGTTTTTCGCTCATTAGTAGACATCTCGCTGATAACGGCGCTCGACGCGCAGCTCACTTAAAAATTCATCCGCCGCTTCGATGTCCATTGCACCGAATTCAGCAATCACTTCCAGCAATGCTTTTTCGACATCTGCGGCCATACGCCTGGCGTCGCCGCAGACATAAATGTGGGCACCGTCATTGATCCAGCGCCACAGCTCCGCGCCCTGTTCGCGCAGTTTGTCTTGTACGTAGATTTTTTCTTTTTGATCGCGGGACCAGGCCAGATCGATCCGGTTCAGCACGCCTTCTTTCACGTAACGCTGCCATTCAACCTGATAAAGGAAGTCTTCGGTGAAGTGCGGGTTACCGAAGAACAGCCAGTTCTTGCCTTCCGCACCGTCGGCGGCGCGTTGCTGCATAAAGGCGCGGAACGGCGCGATACCCGTACCTGGGCCAATCATAATCACCGGCGTTTCCGGGTTAGCTGGCAGGCGGAAATTATCGTTGTGTTCAATAAACACGCGCACTTCGCCCTCTTCTTCCACGCGGTCGGCGAGGAAGCTGGAAGCACCACCCGCGCGGGCGCGGCCTTCAATATCGTAGCGCACGACGCCGACGGTTACGTGTACTTCGCTTTCGACTTCCGCCTGCGCGGAGGCGATGGAGTACAGACGCGGCGTCAGCGGACGCAGCAGGCCGATTAATGCTTCAGCGTCGAGCTGCGCCGGAGAGAAACGCACCATATCAACAATGGGCGTGGTCGCGGCGTAGTGCTGGAGCTGCGCTTTGTCGCCCACTAATGGCAACAGCGACTCACTGCGCGTCAGGGTCGCGTAGTTCTCAACAATGTTGGCGGTATTCACCGTCAGCTCGAAGTGCCACTCCAGCGCTTCGGCGAGCGGCAGGGTTTTACCATCAACCGTCACTGGCTCATCGCCCTTCAGCCACAGCAACTCAACCAGCTCCTTCACCAGAGCCGGATCGTTCTGATACCAGACGCCCAGCGCATCGCCCGGCTGGTAACGCAGACCGGAGTCGCCTAAATCAATCTCAATATGACGCACATCTTTTTCCGAGTTGCGACCGGTGATTTTCTGATTCACAGAGAGGGTCGCGGTCAGCGGCGCGTCTTTGGTATAGGGGCTGGTGTGGATGTCGTTTACCGCGCCAGTAGCGACGGATTGCGAAGGTGCCGCGACAGGTGCGCGGGACTTCAGAACATCAACCACGCGGGCGCGCCATTCGCTGGCAGCTGCCTGATATTCAACGTCAGCATCGACACGGTCGAGCAGACGTTCACCGCCCAGTTCCGCCAGTTTGCTGTCGAAATCTTTTCCGGACTGGCAGAAAAATTCATAAGAGGTGTCGCCGAGGCTAAACACGGCAAAAGCGGTGTTTTCCAGTTTCGGCGCTTTTTTGGAGAACAGGAATTTATGCAGCGCGACAGCCTCTTCCGGCGGCTCGCCTTCTCCCTGGGTGGACGTCACTATCACCAACAGTTTTTCACTGGCAATCTGTTTGAATTTGTAGTCGCCGGCGTTCACCAGTGTCACATTAAGGTTGGCCGCCAGCAGATCATCACGCAGCGCTTCCGCCACACGACGCGCATTGCCGGTTTGCGAAGCGGAGATAAGCGTAACCCCCGGCATCTTCCCCTCAGGAGCAGGCGTGACGGCAACAGCGCCTGAGCGCGGGTTCAGTACGCCCCAAAAATAGCCGGAGACCCAGGCAAGCTGTTCGGGAGTAAGGTCGGTTGTCGCGGCCTGAAGGCGCGCCAGTTGCTCCGGATTAAGCGGAAGCAACCCAGTCAGTGGAGCCGGTGTCGTCATGCGTCGTTATGTTCCAGTAAGCAAAGCGGATCTATACACAAAAGCATTCAAGTTCGCTGTAGCCCAGACTGTAAGCTGAGCGCGCCCCAGGAGCGTACATAAATACGTGACTGGGGTGAGTAAACGCAGTCAACACAGATGCGGCTTGAAGGATGAAGTGTATAAGCGATAAATCCCAAACTGAGGATAAGGTTAACGGTGAGAGGAATAACAATTAAAGAAGGGTTGGAAATAACAAATAACCAAATGAACTAACCTGTTTTAGTTATCGTTATTAACGCCAAAATCGATTTCATAATTGATTGATAATTATTGAATTTTCTGGAAATTCTTAAATTAATTGCCCGTCACAAGGCGGAGAATGGTTTTAGTTAATGATAAAAAATGCGCTTTCCGGTACCCTACGGCGGTTTTTTTATTGCCTGAGAGTTCATCATGTCCACCACGTTGTATAAAGATTTCACCTTTGAAGCCGCTCACCGCCTGCCTCACGTGCCTGAAGGGCATAAGTGCGGCCGCCTGCACGGACACTCGTTTATGGTGCGTCTCGAAATTACCGGTGAAGTCGATCCGCATACCGGTTGGATTATGGATTTCGCGGATCTCAAAGCGGCGTTTAAACCTACTTACGATCGTCTTGATCACTACTATCTGAATGATATTCCAGGGCTGTCCAATCCCACCAGCGAAGTGCTGGCAAAATGGATTTGGGATCAGGTTAAACCTGTCGTGCCGCTACTGAGCGCCGTGATGGTGAAAGAGACCTGTACAGCCGGCTGCGTCTATCGCGGCGAATAAGGTTTATTAACGCGTGGGCTGGATGGCAGATTGATTCCAGCCCATCCACACGACGTTTCATCAGTGAAAACATTGTCCAGCGCGCGGTGTTAAAAGCGCAGCACATCACCGGTTGCAGGTGCGGTTATTTCCGGTAGCCACAACCGCCCCCAGGCCCCTGTACAGTGACAACCACATAGTTTTTCAGGTTTTTGTTCTTGCAGAAAGCGCCTGACTCGCCACAGCGTGAACGGTGATGCGCAGCGGAGATGAAATCCGCCGATAAGCGCATAAATCTGCTTTATACCGGTAATGTTCTGACAGTGCCGAACAATATTTGCGATCCCCCTATGCCCGCATCCCGTAATGATGACTAATCCTTTTGCCGACTGGTAAATCAGTACGCCCTCATCCAAAATAGAGTCCGGCTCCGCATCGTGGCCGCCAAAAATGCCGTAGGCTTCAGGCGCGACCACCGGTATTTCCCCTGACCAGATAAAGTTTTCGCCAATCGGCAGAGGGTCACGCGTGTACATCATTCGGTAGCGTGAATAGTCCACCTCACACGACAATTTTTTTATTTTCCGGGTAATACCGAGAAAAGTCATTGCCGCATAACGTTCGCGCGCAATATCGGGATGGCAGATGATTCGACTGTTATCAGGAAGCCATGGCACGCCGCCGCAATGATCGTAATGACCATGCGAAAGCACCACAGCAGACACATCGGACAGGTCGATCCCCATCGCCAACGCGTTTTGCATAAAACTGCCATCAGGGCCGGTATCGAACAAGATAGACGTAGACTCATCCTCGACCAACAGGCTTAATCCTGGTCGGGCCTTCAACGATTTATCCGCTCCAGCTCCCTTATGATTTTCGAGCAATACCCTGATCCTTAACGCCATGGCCTTCTCCTGTATAAAAGCCTCCCCGGAAAAACGCGGCCTTTTTACTTTACAGGTTTGTACCAGCCATTACTGGTACACAGATTATGATTATGCAACGGCTATCCTTGTTGGCGCGGGGAACACCAAAAATCGTTGCGCCAGTGGAAATGGTATGGCGGTTTATCCCCGCTGGCGCGGGGAACACAAAATCACGCAGACGCACCCACTTAGCACCGGCGGTTTATCCCCGCTGGCGCGGGGAACACTCTCGCGACGCCTGGCGGCTTATTTGGGCTCGCGGTTTATCCCCGCTGGCGCGGGGAACACAATAAAAAAGGCCACCCCCGTGAGAGAGCAGCCGGTTTATCCCCGCTGGCGCGGGGAACACCGCGCCGTTTTCGGCGAACCAGCCCAGGCAAACGGTTTATCCCCGCTGGCGCGGGGAACACCACTTCATCGTAAGCGGTTCGGAATCTGCGCACGGTTTATCCCCGCTGGCGCGGGGAACACTCTCACAAATAGTTAGCCAGCTTTAATCTCGCCGGTTTATCCCCGCTGGCGCGGGGAACACTTCCTCGCTATTTATTTTCTGTTATTAATTGCCGGTTTATCCCCGCTGGCGCGGGGAACACCAATGCGTTTTCATATAGCTGTCGTCCATAATCGGTTTATCCCCGCTGGCGCGGGGAACACACTAAACGTATATCATTGTTTATAAAATACTTTTTATCAGCACCACATTCCACCAACATAATCGCAACAATTTAAATTATTAAAGAACAGCTAATTTGCTGATTTTGATGCAAAAAAGTTCATAGAATGATTTTTTCTTTAAATTTACCAAAATAGCGTGATCCGTGCATCGCTATGGAAAAATTTATCAGTGCTTTTATACACTCATCGAAATTCACATAGAGAAAATAAACAATGCAAGGTAATGGATGAGTCACAGACGGCATCGGCAGGCCGTCCGTAGGATTAGTAATGCATCAGGCGATATTTAAATATTTATGTGTTTGCATCGACAAACGCCAGTTACGTGCAATACAAGTTTCAATACACAGACGCGTCGCGTCTTCTTTCTGGCTAATGGGCTGCAAAGCAATCACGCGCGGTTTATCATCGCTCAGCGTGGCTAACAGTTCATCCAGCGCCTCAATATCACGAACACGCCCAACGGGATGCTTGATTTCATTGGCGCGCTCCAGCGCCTGGGAAAGCACGTCATATCCTCCGCGCATATTCACTTTTGGTGAAACCGTTACCCAGGTGTTAGGCGTACAGCGCACTTCGTGCGTCCCGCTGGTTTCAATCTGACAACTAAAACCACTCTTTTCAAGCAGATCGGTGAGCGGCATGAGGTCGTGAATACAGGGTTCGCCACCGGTGATGACAACGTGACGTGCGGTATAGCCCTGACGATTAATCACCGCCAGCAGATCTTCACTGCTCGCAGCACCCCATTTGTCGCTCTCTTTGGTTTTTGCCAGAATGCTGAACAGAGACACTTCCCGATCGCTCAGTTTATCCCAGGTATGCTTAGTATCACACCAGGCACAGCCGACCGGACATCCCTGTAAACGAATAAAAATAGCGGGGACGCCGGTAAAATAACCCTCGCCTTGTAGGGTCTGGAACATCTCGTTAATCGGGTACTGCATAGCGTTCTCTGTTAAGGGGATAATCGTTAATTATTGCAGATTTCGTCTGCCCGGTCATGCACAGCGGCTGCGCTATTGAACAGATACAAAAAAACCCGCCGAAGCGGGTTTATACGTTAAGAGGTAAAAGCAGGATTACGCCTGGCCTTTGATCTCTTTACGACCGTTGTACGGTGCTTTTTCGCCCAGCGCTTCTTCGATACGAATCAGCTGGTTGTATTTAGCAACGCGGTCAGAACGGCTCATAGAACCGGTTTTGATCTGGCCTGCAGCGGTACCAACAGCCAGATCAGCGATGGTAGCGTCTTCAGTTTCACCAGAACGGTGAGAGATGACAGCAGTGTAGCCAGCGTCTTTCGCCATCTTGATTGCAGCCAGAGTTTCGGTCAGAGAACCGATCTGGTTGAATTTGATCAGGATGGAGTTAGCGATGCCTTTCTCGATGCCTTCTTTCAGGATTTTGGTGTTGGTTACGAACAGGTCGTCACCAACCAGCTGGATTTTGTCGCCCAGTACTTTGGTCTGGTATGCAAAACCGTCCCAGTCAGACTCGTCCAGACCATCTTCGATGGAAACGATCGGGTACTGTTTGGTCAGTTCTTCCAGGAAGTGGGTGAATTCTTCGGAGGTGAACGCTTTGTTGCCTTCGCCAGCCAGAACGTATTTACCGTCTTTGTAGAATTCAGATGCTGCGCAGTCCATCGCCAGGGTGATGTCTTTACCCAGCTCGTAACCAGCCGCTTTAACCGCTTCAGCGATAACAGCCAGTGCTTCCGCGTTGGAGCCCAGGTTCGGCGCATAGCCGCCTTCGTCACCCACAGCGGTGTTCATGCCTTTGCCTTTCAGCACTTTTGCCAGGTGATGGAAAACTTCAGAACCCATACGGATGGCTTCTTTAACCGTTTTCGCGCCAACCGGCTGGATCATGAATTCCTGGATGTCGACGTTGTTGTCAGCGTGCTCGCCGCCGTTGATGATGTTCATCATCGGAACCGGCATGGAGTATTTGCCCGGAGTGCCGTTCAGTTCAGCAATGTGCTCGTACAGCGGCATACCTTTAGCGGCAGCAGCAGCTTTGGCGTTAGCCAGAGAGACAGCCAGAATGGCGTTTGCACCGAAGTTAGATTTGTTTTCAGTACCGTCCAGGTCGATCATGATTTTGTCGATGCCAGCCTGGTCTTTAGCGTCTTTGCCAAGAATAGCCTGAGCGATCGGGCCGTTAACCGCGCCAACAGCTTTGGTTACGCCTTTACCCAGGAAACGGGATTTGTCGCCATCGCGCAGCTCCAGCGCTTCGCGGGAACCAGTAGAAGCACCTGACGGAGCCGCCGCCATACCTACGAAACCACCTTCCAGGTGTACTTCAGCTTCAACAGTCGGGTTACCACGGGAGTCGATGATTTCACGACCGATGACTTTAACGATTTTGGACATTAGGTTTTCCTCAAGTCACTAGTTAAACTAAAACTTCAGACAAACGGTGCACCGCTTAGGGTGCACCGCTGTTCTAACTTTTTTACTTCGCCTGACGTTTCTGATGCTCGCTGGCGGCTTTAACAAAGCCGGCGAACAACGGATGTCCATCACGCGGCGTGGAAGTAAATTCCGGATGGAACTGACAGGCCACGAACCACGGATGATTCGGTACCTCAATGATCTCGACTAACTGATCATCACCGGAACGGCCTGCGACACGCAGACCCGCTGCTTCAATTTGTTTCAACAACATATTGTTGACTTCGTAACGATGGCGATGACGTTCAACAATCGTCGACGCGCCGTACAACTGACGTACCAGACTGTCATCGCTAAGCTGGCACTGCTGCGCGCCCAGGCGCATGGTGCCACCCAAATCGCTCTTCTCGCTACGGACTTCAACGTTACCGTCTTCATCGCGCCACTCGGTAATTAACGCCACAACCGGGTACTTACAGTCTGGCACAAATTCCGTTGAGTTGGCGTTGTCCATGCCGGCCACGTTACGAGCGAACTCAATCAACGCAACCTGCATCCCCAGGCAAATGCCCAGATAAGGAATATTGTTTTCACGCGCATAGCGCGCAGTGGCGATTTTACCTTCAACGCCACGATAGCCGAAGCCGCCGGGGATCAGGATAGCGTCCAAATCTTTCAGAATTTCGACGCCGCGCGTTTCAACATCTTGCGAATCGATCAATTTGATGTTGACGGTAACGCGGTTTTTCAGACCACCGTGTTTCAGCGCTTCGATCACCGACTTATAGGCATCCGGCAGTTCAATATATTTGCCGACCATGCCGATAGTCACTTCGCCTGCCGGGTTCGCTTCTTCGTAAATGACCTGTTCCCATTCAGACAGGTTAGCTTCCGGACAGTTCAAGCTGAATCGTTTACAAATATAATCATCAAGCCCCTGAGATTTCAACAGGCCTGGAATTTTATAAATGGAATCGACATCTTTCATTGAAATAACGGCTTTTTCCGGCACATTACAGAACAATGCAATTTTTGCACGCTCGTTGGCAGGAACTGCTCGATCGGAACGACAAATCAGAATATCGGGCTGAATACCGATAGACAGCAGCTCTTTCACGGAGTGCTGAGTCGGTTTAGTTTTCACTTCGCCCGCAGCCGCCAGGTAAGGTACCAGCGTCAGGTGCATAAACAGCGCGTGTTCACGACCGATATCTACCGCCAATTGACGAATCGCCTCAAGAAACGGCAGCGATTCGATATCACCAACGGTACCGCCGATTTCCACCAGTACCACATCGTGGCCTTCGCCACCTTCCAGCACGCGCTCTTTAATCGCGTTAGTGATGTGAGGGATTACCTGTACGGTTGCGCCCAGATAGTCGCCACGGCGTTCTTTACGCAGAACGTCGGAGTAGATACGGCCAGTCGTGAAGTTGTTGCGGCGAGACATCTTGGTGCGGATGAAACGCTCGTAGTGCCCCAGGTCCAGGTCGGTTTCAGCGCCGTCTTCAGTAACGAACACTTCCCCGTGTTGGATTGGGCTCATAGTACCCGGATCAACGTTGATGTACGGATCCAGTTTCATGATGGTCACGTTGAGACCACGGGCTTCCAGAATGGCTGCGAGGGAGGCTGCGGCAATGCCTTTACCCAGAGAGGATACGACCCCGCCGGTCACAAAAATATAGTTCGTTGTCATGCGGAACCTGAGAAGTTAGGTTTAAAAGACGATGGAATAACCAGGACGGGAAAGCAGTATACCCGAACATGACCTACGCCACAAACTTTCATTATTCCTCCTCTTCGTCAGGCTGACATTCACACAGGGAGGGAGAAAATAGCCCCTTTGAGGTAAATGTTTTTGACGTAAATCAAGCGCTTGTTATTTAAAAAATCACACAAATCGCTCTTGACCGCCTAAAACCTTTAGAGATCAATTTCCTGGCGTTTTACTTCCTGCCAAACTTCTTCCATTGTTTCCAGGTCCACCCCGGTCATTTCCAGGCCTCTGGCTGCGACAATACGTTCAACTTCGCGAAAACGACGTTCAAATTTATCGTTCGCTTTTTGCAAAGCGAGCTCCGCTTTCGTACCTAAATGACGCGCCATGTTGACCGTGGCAAAGAGCAAATCGCCCATTTCCTCTTCCAGTTTAGCCTGATCAACAACCGCCTGCCGCGCCTCGAACATCACCTCATCGATCTCTTCATAGACCTTATCGACGACCGGTCCCAGCGTCGTCCAGTCAAAGCCCACGTTTGAACACCGTTTCTGGATTTTTTGCGCGCGCATTAAGGCCGGTAAGCTGCGCGGAATATCGTCCAGCGCGGAATGCTGCGCTTTTTGCGCGCGCTCTTCCGTTTTGATTTGCTCCCAGCGAACTAATGCTTCTTCGCTATTATCCGCGGAAAGCTCGCCAAAAACATGCGGATGGCGGCGCTCCAGCTTGTCGCTGATGGCAGCGCAGATATCATTAAAATCGAAGCGGCCTTCTTCCTGCGCCATCTGCGCGTAAAACACCACCTGGAACAACAGGTCGCCCAGTTCGCCGCGCAAATCGTCAAAATCCTCACGCGCAATAGCATCCAGTACTTCATATGTTTCTTCCAGCGTATAAGGCGCGATGCTGGCGAAGGTCTGCTCTTTATCCCACGGGCAGCCGTTTTCCGGGTCACGCAGGCGCTGCATGAGGGTGAGAAGACGGTCAATTTGATGGTTAGTTGTCATGGTTTTTAATCGGTTGTAAATACTAGCGACAATTGTAACGTATTATTCTTAACCATTCACGCACAGAGGACACTACGGCAACGCCTATATAATAAAATATATTGTTAACAGGTGTTGAACGCTACCTCTCCCGTATAATTTTAAAATTATTAATCGATACACAACAATATAATAATCATATAACTAACTTATTAAAAAAAAACAGATATTTGCACCAGGCATTATAAATAACATCAATTAAGCAAAAAAAATTATGCAAACGCTATAAGTACCCCCCCCAAAGAGCCTTCCCTTTCAAAAAAATAAATTATTTCACTTTTACGGAAAAACTAGTAGCATGCACGCCAGTTTAATATCCAAAAAAGACCACTTTTTTGTTTTTTCTGGAACATACATGAAATAAACATATTGAAAGTATTACATATAATATTTTATGAGCCTGTACGATCATTCAGCCCTTAAGAATACACTCATAAAAATGTAGAAATATAATATTTTTATTATGACCTATTTTTTACCCAAAGCCCGCAGCATGGCTCTATGCCGCATATCCCTTGGTATACGCGTACAAAATGCTGCCATAAAATACGTTAATTAAGGATAACACGATGAAGTCATCTCATTTTTGTAAACTGGCAGTAACTGCATCTTTAGTTATGGGAATTGTCTCCGGCGCTCAAGCCGCGGGTAGCAACACAGCAAAGGTCACTTTCCTTGGTAATATTGTTGATTCCCCCTGCTCAATCACACTTGTTTTTTAGATAAAAAGGCTATAACCAATTTACATGCTTACCAGCATCCTGATTCTGGCTCAGAATACGTATCACGATAACTTCCGTAACTGATTGTATAAAATAGATAATATGCCTTTCAAACGGTAAGGCATAAATGTATTCACCCAGTTCAGGTCGAGGCGTGCCAATGTTATTGGCACTCATGATGCTGAATATTTCTGATAGATGATTAATATATCGATCGGCCTGTATTTCGCCAAAATACAGCCAGCCGTAATGCCAGATATTTTCCAGATCTTCACTGGCCTTTGGCGTTAATTTTACCGTTATCATCGGGTTTGATCATCCCTGTTTTGACCTTCCGTAAAAAGGCATCCTTTTCCCAGGCCTGGGGCTCTCCGCTGTTCAGACCTTCAGCCAGAAGTTCACGTAACGCCTGAAGTCGTGACTCGGCCTGTTTTTCCCTCAGCAGACGAAGAGACTCTCTGATCACTTCACTTTGTGTTCTGTAATCACCTGATTCTATGAGCGATTCAATAAACTCGCGCAGTTCATCGCCAAGATCAACGGTCATTGTTCTGGCCATAACAGCCTCCACTGTAAGTATAAATCTTACATAAGAGTACACCGGAAATGAAATGTACGTCAAAAACATACCCCATGTCTCATGCTTATGGGGTTGGCTAATGCGGCTTTGCTGAACGAGTAGCAAAGCCGCTACATTATTACTGTCTGGGGTTTACCCCCCGTGCAGTCGCCGTGCATCAATCACATCCGGCACCTGGTTCAGCTTACCGAGCACGCGGCCCAGCACCTGCAGGTTGTAGATCTCGATGGTCATATCAATGGTGGCGATCTGCTGCTTAATGTCGCTGCGGCTGGCGACGCCCAGCACGTTGACTTTTTCGTTAGCCAGAATGGTGGTGATATCGCGTAGCAAGCCGCTGCGATCGTTGGCCTGGACGCGCACCACCAGCGAATACCCCGCCGAGTAGCTTTCGCCCCATACCGCCTCTACGATCCGCTCCGGCGCATGGGAGCGCAGTTCCGCCAGCTGTTCGCAGTCGGCCCGGTGCACGGAAATCCCCCGCCCCTGAGTAATGAAGCCGACAATTTCATCCCCCGGAATCGGCTGGCAGCAGCGGGCAATGTGGTGCATCAAATTACCCACGCCTTCTACCACCACGCGCCCGTCGTCTTTACGACGATTTTGCGGCGCGTATGTTTTTTGCTGAAGCTGTTTCAGCGCCGCTGCATCCTGCTCCTCTGCACTCGGCTTATTGAACTGCGATTGCAGGAAATTCACCATCTGATTAAGACGGATATCACCGCCGCCTATCGCCGCCAGCAACTCTTCCAGCTCATTAAAGTTGTAGCGCGGCAGCAGATGTTTCTCGGCCTCTTTCAGGCTAATCCCTAAATGCGCCAGCTCATCGTCGAGGATCTGCCGTCCAGCCAGGATATTTTTGTCACGGTCCTGCTTGCGGAACCAGGCGTGAATTTTTGAGCGTCCGCGGCTGGTCGTCACATAGCCCAGGTTTGGATTCAGCCAATCGCGGCTGGGATTCGGCTGCTTCTGAGTGATAATTTCAATCTGATCGCCCATCTGCAACTGATAGGTGAATGGCACAATACGGCCGCCGATTTTAGCGCCAATGCAGCGGTGCCCGACATCGCTGTGGATGTGGTAAGCAAAATCGAGCGGCGTAGAACCGGCAGGCAAGTCAACCACGTCGCCTTTTGGCGTAAAAACGTAGACCCGATCGTCAAACACCTGGCTGCGCACTTCATCCAGCATTTCGCCGGAATCGGCCATCTCTTCCTGCCAGGCGATCAGCTTACGCAGCCACGCAATTCTGTCTTCATGACCGGAACGCACGCCGCCGGACGCGGCGCCTTCTTTATACTTCCAGTGCGCCGCCACGCCCAGTTCGGCGTCTTCATGCATCTGTTTGGTACGAATCTGGATCTCAACGGTTTTACCGCCCGGCCCCAGGACCACGGTGTGGATAGACTGGTAACCGTTCGGTTTCGGGTTAGCGACATAATCATCGAATTCATCCGGCAGGTGGCGATAGTGCGTATGCACTATCCCCAACGCGGCGTAGCAGTCTTGCAGACGTTCAGCGACGATACGCACGGCGCGCACGTCAAAGAGTTCATCAAACGCCAGATGCTTTTTCTGCATTTTGCGCCAGATGCTATAAATATGTTTTGGTCGTCCGTAGACTTCCGCCTGCACGCCTTCGTTTTTCATTTCGGCGCGCAGATGTCCAACAAACTCTTCGATGTAATGTTCGCGATCGAGACGGCGCTCATGCAGCAGTTTGGCGATGCGTTTGTATTCCGCCGGATGCAGGTAGCGGAAACAGTAGTCTTCCAGTTCCCACTTCAGTTGCCCGATGCCCAGACGATTAGCGAGCGGCGCATAGATGTTGGTACATTCTTTCGCCGCCAGCACGCGCTCATCTTCCGGCGCCTCTTTCACTTCGCGCAAATGAGCGATTCGCTCGGCCAGTTTGATGACCACGCAGCGGAAATCATCCACCATCGCCAATAACATTCGACGGACGTTATCAACCTGCTCCGAAGAAACAGAGTCGTTATGAGTGGCGTTTAGCTGACGGATCGCCGCCATATCGCGCACGCCATGAATCAGGGTAACGATAGATTTGCCGACGCTTTCGCGCAGTACATCTTCGCTGACTACGTTGGCGTCGGCCAGAGGGAACAGTAGCGCCGCCCGCAGCGTGTCGATATCCATACTCAGCGTGGAAAGAATTTCTACCATCTCCACGCCACGCCACAGCAACAGATCCGCATCCGGATGTCCTTGTGTCTGTTGCAGGCAATACGCCCAGGTTTCGGCTAAGCGCTCACACGACTGCTGGCTGGAAATTCCCAGGCTTGCGATCCACTTCTTCGGATCAAATTCACCAGCTTTATTAATATGTGCACTTCTTACCGCGACCATCGTCCTCTCCTTAAGGGACCAGGCCTACCGAAGTCGGTAAGCCGGTAATCATTACATGCGCTCGAACAGAACCATTGATTCCAGATGTCCTGTGTGCGGGAACATGTCGAGCATCGCTAAACGCGTAACCTCATATCCCGCATTGACCAGCGCTTCACTATCGCGCGCCAGCGTCGCCGGGTTACAGGATACATAAACAATGCGAATAGGTTTTAATTTTATAATATGTCGCATCACTCCTGTAGCCCCCGCACGCGCAGGATCGAGTAAGACTTTGTCAAAGCCGTTTTTCGCCCACGGCTGCTTCGTGACATCTTCCTCCAGGTTCTCATGGAAGAATGTCACATTATGTAAACCATTGCGGATGGCGTTTTCACGGCCTTTTTCTACCAGCGCCGGAACGCCCTCAACCCCAATCACGCTTGCCGCGCGCGTTGCCAGCGGCAGCGTAAAATTCCCCATTCCGCAGAACAGATCCAGGACACGATCCTCGGCGCGCACATCAAGCCACTCCAGCGCGCGGGCGACCATTTGCTGGTTTACCGCCTCATTAACCTGAATAAAGTCTCGCGGACTGAAGGCTAAACGTAAGCCGTGCGAATCATACCAGGGCGCTTCGCCAGATACCGTTTCCAGTATCTCGCTAAACGGCGCCAGAAACAGAGACAATCCCTCAGAATGCGAAAAGCGTTCCAGTTTTTCTTTATCCGCCGCACTTAATGGCGCGGTATGGCGCAGAATCATCAGCGTACCGCTTCCCGCCTGTACCAGCTCAACATGCCCAAGATGTCGGGTGCCGTGTAAACTCGCCAGACACGCCCTGATTCGGGGCAGCAATACTGCAAGCTGGGGCGCCAAAACGGGGCACTGTTCGACATTGACGATATCGCTGGAACCCGCTTTGCGAAATCCCATTTGCAGCGGTTTATCCGGCGGGCAATTCAGACTTAACCGCGCACGACGCCGATAACCCCAGGGCGCGCCGGCGATGATGTCATTCACCTCGTGTTTCATCAAACGCGCCAGCGCCGCGCTTTTGCTGCGTTGTTGCAGGGCGATGCTGACATGCTGCTGCTGACAACCGCCGCAGACGCCAAAATGCGGGCAGCGCGGCGTTTCTCGTTCCGGGCTATCATTCAAACGGCGCGAAACGCGTGCGCGGGCAAATTGCTTTTTATCTTCTGTAATAATGACTTCTGCGCTTTCCTCAGGCAATAAACCAGGGATAAACAGCGCCTTTCCGTTATGACGGGCTACGCCCTGACCAAATGAATCGAGGTCATTGACTTTAACGGTTATGATCTGACGCGTCGTCACGCGCCGTTTTGCAGAGTAGAATTGCGCCATCGACCAGCTTTTTCTCAATTTAACAGTGTGACCCTAATTGTCCCATAACGGAACTCCATGACCAACTACAGCCTGCGCGCACGCATGATGATTCTGATCCTGGCCCCGACCGTCCTGATAGGTTTGCTGCTCAGTATCTTTTTTGTAGTGCACCGCTATAACGACCTGCAGCGTCAACTGGAAGATGCCGGCGCCAGTATTATTGAACCGCTCGCCGTCTCCAGCGAATATGGTATGAACTTACAAAACCGGGAGTCTATCGGCCAACTTATCAGCGTCCTGCACCGCAGACACTCTGATATTGTGCGGGCGATTTCCGTTTATGACGATCATAACCGTCTGTTTGTAACGTCTAATTTCCATCTGGACCCCTCACAGATGCAGCTTCCCGCCGGAGCGCCGTTTCCACGTCGTCTGAGCGTCGATCGCCACGGCGATATTATGATTCTGCGCACTCCGATTATCTCGGAGAGCTATTCGCCGGACGAGTCAGCCATTGCCGACGCGAAAAATACCAAAAATATGCTGGGATATGTGGCGCTTGAACTGGATCTCAAGTCGGTAAGGCTACAGCAATACAAAGAGATTTTTATCTCCAGCGTGATGATGCTTTTTTGTATTGGCATTGCGCTGATCTTTGGCTGGCGGCTTATGCGCGATGTCACCGGGCCTATCCGTAATATGGTGAATACCGTTGACCGCATTCGCCGCGGACAACTGGATAGCCGGGTGGAAGGATTTATGCTGGGCGAGCTGGACATGCTGAAAAACGGCATTAATTCCATGGCGATGTCGCTTGCCGCCTATCACGAAGAGATGCAGCATAATATCGATCAGGCCACTTCAGACCTGCGTGAAACCCTTGAGCAGATGGAAATCCAAAACGTTGAGCTGGATCTGGCGAAAAAGCGTGCCCAGGAAGCGGCGCGTATTAAGTCGGAGTTCCTGGCGAACATGTCGCACGAACTGCGAACGCCGCTGAACGGCGTCATTGGCTTTACCCGCCTGACATTAAAAACGGAGCTGAACCCCACCCAGCGCGACCATCTGAACACCATTGAGCGTTCCGCGAATAATCTGCTGGCAATCATTAATGACGTGCTCGATTTCTCCAAGCTGGAAGCCGGTAAGCTCATTCTGGAAAGTATCCCTTTTCCACTGCGCAACACGCTGGATGAAGTGGTTACGCTGCTGGCCCACTCGTCGCATGATAAAGGGCTGGAGTTGACGTTAAATATTAAAAACGACGTCCCGGATAATGTGATTGGCGACCCGCTGCGCCTGCAACAGGTCATTACTAATCTGGTGGGTAATGCCATTAAGTTCACCGAGAGTGGCAATATCGATATTCTGGTAGAAAAGCGGGCGCTCAGTAACACCAAAGTACAGATTGAAGTGCAGATCCGCGATACGGGGATCGGCATTCCGGAACGCGACCAGTCGCGACTGTTTCAGGCGTTTCGCCAGGCCGATGCCAGTATTTCTCGCCGTCACGGCGGCACCGGGCTTGGGCTGGTGATTACGCAAAAGCTGGTCAACGAAATGGGCGGGGATATCTCTTTCCACAGCCAGCCTAATCGCGGCTCGACCTTCTGGTTTCATATTAATCTTGATCTTAACCCAAATGTCATTATTGACGGGCCGTCGACCGCATGTCTGGCCGGAAAACGGCTGGCTTATGTCGAACCGAATGCTACCGCCGCGCAATGTACCCTGGATCTACTGAGCGACACGCCGGTGGAGGTGGTTTACAGCCCGACCTTCTCCGCGCTGCCGTTAGCGCACTACGATATTATGATTTTGAGCGTTCCGGTGACCTTCCGCGAGCCGCTCACCATGCAGCATGAACGTCTGGCGAAAGCGGCGTCAATGACGGACTTTCTACTGCTGGCGCTACCTTGCCATGCGCAAATTAACGCCGAAAAGCTGAAACAAGGAGGCGCGGCGGCCTGTCTGTTAAAACCATTGACGGCAACGCGCCTGTTGCCAGCGCTGACGGAATATTGCCAGTTGAATCACCATCCTGAACCGCTGCTAATGGATACCAGTAAAATCACCATGACGGTTATGGCGGTTGATGATAATCCCGCTAATCTGAAGCTTATCGGCGCGTTACTGGAAGATAAAGTCCAGCACGTAGAACTTTGTGATAGCGGACATCAGGCGGTGGATCGGGCGAAACAAATGCAGTTTGATCTGATTTTGATGGATATTCAGATGCCGGATATGGACGGCATACGCGCCTGCGAATTGATTCACCAGCTTCCTCATCAGCAGCAAACACCGGTTATTGCCGTTACGGCACATGCGATGGCTGGGCAAAAAGAGAAGTTGCTCAGCGCGGGCATGAACGACTATCTGGCTAAACCGATAGAAGAAGAGAAGTTGCATAATCTGTTGCTGCGCTATAAACCTGGCGCCAACGTAGCAGCGCGCCTGATGGCGCCGGAACCGGCTGAGTTTATCTTCAATCCGAATGCGACGCTCGACTGGCAGCTTGCGCTCCGCCAGGCTGCCGGTAAGCCCGATCTGGCACGGGATATGCTGCAAATGCTGATTGATTTTCTGCCGGAAGTGCGCAACAAAATTGAAGAACAACTGGTGGGAGAAAACCCCAACGGTCTGGTCGATCTGATCCATAAGCTACACGGGAGCTGCGGCTATAGCGGCGTACCGCGGATGAAGAACCTTTGCCAGCTTATTGAGCAACAGCTTCGCAGCGGCGTCCACGAAGAGGAGCTGGAACCTGAGTTTCTGGAGCTGCTGGATGAGATGGATAATGTCGCGCGTGAAGCGAAGAAGATATTAGGCTGATATTCGCCGGATGGCGGCGTGACCGCCTTATCCGGCCTACAACTCAGCGTAACTGTTGCCCCGCTTTCAGCGTTGCAGCCACGTTGCGCGCGGTCATTCGTACGTTTTCACTCGCATTCTTCAGCGCGTCCTCCAGCGTGCAGATGGTATAAATCACGCTGAAAACGGCATCAAGCCCATGTTCATGAACCACGCCAACATCCGCCGTCAGGCTACCCGCAATACCAATTACCGGCTTGTTATACCGTTTGGCGATGTTTGCCACGCCAATAGGGACTTTACCGTGAATGGTCTGGCTGTCGATGCGTCCCTCGCCGGTGATGACTAAATCAGCATCCGCAAGACACGCTTCCAGATGAAGCGCATCGGTGACAATCTCAATACCACGCCGTAGCTGCGCGCCGCAAAACGCGTATAACGCCGCCCCCATGCCGCCTGCCGCGCCGCCGCCTGCCAGATCCAACACATCGACATGCAGATCGCGGGCAATCAAATGCGCATAGCGAGTCAATGCCGTATCCAGGCGTTCAATCATTTCCGGCGTCGCCCCTTTTTGCGGACCAAAAACCGCAGACGCGCCCTCTTTGCCGGTAAGGGGATTCGTGACATCGCAGGCGACCTCTATATGACACGCCGACAAACGCTTATCCAGGCCGCTGATATCAATGCTGGCGAGTGTTTCCAGCCCAATGCCGCCTTGCACAATATCATTGCCCTGCGCATCCCGTAGCCTGGCCCCCAGCGCCTGCACCATCCCCGCGCCGCCATCGTTGGTGGCGCTACCGCCGATACCAATAATGATATGCTCAACGCCCGCATCCAGCGCATGACGGATCAGCTCGCCGGTTCCCCATGATGTGGTCTTCAACGGATCGCGTTGCGCGGGCGGTACCTGCTCCAGCCCACTGGCGGCCGCCATTTCAATGAACGCGGAACGCGCATCGCCGGAAAGCCCATAAAACGCATTGACGCGATGCCCCAACGGCCCGGTGACCTCAACATGCACGATTCGACCCGCCGTCGCTTCAACCATCGCTTCGACAGTACCTTCTCCGCCATCAGCCAGCGGTAATTTCAGGTAATCGGCGTCAGGCCAGATCTCGCGAAATCCTTGTTCAATGGCGGTCGCTACCTCAAGAGCACTCAAACTTTCCTTATACGAGTCTGGTGCGATCACTATTTTCATAAGTCGTCCTTACGCATGTTGATCCTGTTAAGCATACACCCAGAGAAGGACCGGTTCCTTACGGAACCGGCTCTGACTTAACGCACCATGCAAGGACGCTTATTATCAAACGTCCAGCCAGGAATTAAGTACTGCATTCCCATCGCGTCGTCACGCGCGCCTAAGCCATGCTTTTGATAAAGCTCATGCGCTTTCATCACCTGATCCATATCGAGCTCAACGCCCAGCCCCGGTTTGGTCGGTACTTGCACCATGCCGCCTTTAATTTCAAACGGTTCTTTAGTCAGACGTTGGTTGCCTTCCTGCCAGATCCAGTGGGTATCGATCGCGGTGATCTTGCCCGGCGCCGCCGCGGCAACATGGGTAAACATCGCCAACGAAATATCAAAGTGGTTGTTAGAGTGCGAGCCCCAGGTCAGACCGAACTCATGACACATTTGCGCCACGCGTACAGAGCCTTGCATAGTCCAGAAGTGCGGGTCCGCCAGCGGGATATCGACGGATTGCAGCGACAGCGTATGCCCCATTTGACGCCAGTCGGTCGCTATCATATTGGTGGCCGTCGGTAATCCGGTCGCGCGACGGAATTCCGCCATCACTTCACGTCCGGAAAAACCCTGCTCCGCGCCGCACGGATCTTCTGCATAGGCCAGAGAACCTTTCAGGTATTTACCAATGCTGATCGCTTCGTTCAGCGACCAGGCACCGTTTGGATCGAGCGTGACGCGCGCTTGTGGGAAACGTTTCGCCAGCGCTACGATTGACTCGGCCTCTTCTTCGCCCGCCAGCACGCCGCCTTTCAGTTTGAAGTCGTTGAAGCCGTATTTTTCATAGGCGGCTTCCGCCAGACGCACTACCGTTTCCGGCGTCATCGCCTCTTCATGGCGCAGACGATACCAGTCGCATGGCTCATCCGGCTGGCTCTGATACGGCAGTGGCGTGGCCTTGCGATTGCCGACAAAGAACAGATAACCCAGCATTTCGACTTCGCTGCGCTGCTGACCGTCGCCTAACAGCGAAGCGACGTTGACGCCCAGGTGTTGGCCTAAAAGGTCAAGCATTGCCGCTTCAATACCAGTCACCACATGGATAGTGGTACGGAGATCGAACGTTTGTAAACCGCGTCCGCCCGCATCGCGATCGGCAAACTGGTTGCGAACGGCGGTCAGGACATTTTTATATTCACCCAGCGTTTTTCCCACCACCAGTGGGATCGCATCTTCCAGCGTTTTGCGGATTTTTTCGCCGCCCGGAATCTCGCCGACCCCGGTATGACCGGAGTTATCTTTAATAATGACGATGTTGCGCGTGAAGAACGGGGCATGCGCGCCGCTCAGGTTCATCAGCATACTGTCATGGCCCGCAACCGGGATAACCTGCATTTCAGTCACTACAGGCGTCGTAAATTGAGTACTCATAACTGTGTCCTTATTCAGAATTAGTGACGACCAAAAACAGGGCGTTTGCGGTCAAAAGTCCAGCCGGGGATCAGGTATTGCATCGGGCCTGCATCATTACGCGCGCCGCCTGGCAGCGTTTTATACGCGTCATGCGCTTTTCGCACCTGTTCCCAGTCAAGCTCCACGCCCAGTCCTGGCGCATCCGGAACGGCAATTTTGCCGTTTTTAATTTCCAGCGGATTTTTAGTCAGGCGGCAATCGCCCTCCTGCCAGATCCAGTGCGTATCAATAGCGGTGGGTTTGCCTGGCGCCGCCGCGCCGACATGGGTAAACATCGCCAGTGAAATATCAAAATGGTTATTCGAATGGCAGCCCCAGGTTAGCCCCCAGTCATCGCACAGTTGCGCCACGCGAACGGCGCCGGTGAGAGTCCAGAAATGCGGGTCGGCAAGAGGGATGTCTACCGCATTGAGCATCGCCGCGTGTCCCATTTCACGCCAGTTGGTGGCAATCATATTGGTCGCCACCGGCAGTCCTGTAGCACGGCGGAACTCCGCCATGACTTCACGACCAGAGAATCCTTGCTCCGCGCCGCACGGATCTTCCGCGTAGGTCAGTACATCATTCAGCCCTTTGCACAACGCAATGGCTTCATCCAGTAGCCAGGCGCCGTTCGGATCCACGGTAATACGCGCGTCCGGGAAGCGTTTTTTTAGCGCGCGAACGGTATCAATCTCTTGTTCGCCCGGCAGCACGCCGCCCTTGAGTTTAAAATCTTTAAAACCGTAGCGATCCTGAGACGCTTCCGCCAGCCGCACGACCGCGTCGCTGTTCAGCGCTTCCTGATGGCGCAGACGGTACCATTCATGACTGCCCGGCGTGCTTTCCAGATACGGCAGATCGGTTTTAGTACGATCGCCAATATAGAAGAGATAGCCTAACACGGTGACGGCATCGCGCTGTTTACCGGGTCCTAACAGTTCACAGACCGGCACATTAAGCGCCTGTCCCAGTAGATCAAGCAGCGCCGCTTCCAAAGCCGCCACCGCGTTAACCCGCAGTTCAAACGTCCATGCGCCTTTACCAAAGGTGTCAAAATCAGCGGCCTGGTTGCCTTTATGCACCTGCTGCACCACTTTGTTCAGGCGGGCGACTTCCTGGCCTAATACCATCGGAATAGCATCGACCAGCGTCTGATAAATCACTTCTCCGCCCGGCGCCTCGCCGACGCCAGTATGCCCGGCGTTATCGGTGAGGACGACGATGTTACGGGTGAAGTACGCGTTATGCGCGCCGCCGATGTTGAGTAGCATACTGTCATGTCCGGCAACCGGAATGACCTTCATGTCCGTAATCACGGGACTGGATTGCGTTGTCATGATAATTGTCCTGCGACAGGTTTCAGTTCAATACGCTTAATATCGCCTACCAGCACCAGATAGCTGATGATGGCCACCAGGGCATGTACGCCGACATAGATCAACGCGCCGTTGAAGGAACCGGTGGTGCCAACGATGTAACCAATCGCGATTGGCGTCACAATACCGGAAATATTGCCGAACATATTAAACAAGCCGCCGGAAAGACCGCTGATCTCTTTCGGCGCGGTATCCGCCATTACTGCCCAGCCCAACGCGCCGATACCTTTACCGAAGAAGGCCAACGCCATAAAGCCGATGATCATCCATTCCACGTTCACATAGTTACAGAACACCATAACCATTGACAGCAACATCCCCAGCACAATCGGCGTCTTGCGCGCGATATTCAGGGAGCCAGTACGACGCATCAACCAGTCGGAAATGATGCCGCCCAACACGCCGCCGATAAAGCCGCAGACCGCAGGAACCGAGGCGACAAAGCCCGCTTTGAGAATCGACATGCCGCGCGCCTGGACCAAATAGACCGGGAACCAAGTAATAAAGAAATAGGTCAATGCGTTAATACAGTACTGACCGATGTAAACGCCAATCATCATACGAGAGCCCAGCAGCTGTTTGATCTGGCCCCATTTGACGCTAAACGGTACTTTCGCTTTGGTGTCTTTCTGATCCATATTGATCAGCGCGCCGCCTTCTGCGATGTACTCCAACTCTTTCTTATTTACGCCCGGATGGTTATTTGGTTCATGGATAACTTTCAACCAGATAAAGCTGATGATGATCCCTAACCCGCCCATAAAGAAGAAGACATGCGACCAGCCCACTTCGTGCGTCAGCCAGCCCATAATCGGCGCGAAAATAACCGTGGCAAAGTATTGCGCGGAGTTAAAGATGGCCACTGCCGTTCCCCTCTCCTGCGCCGGGAACCAGGCTGCAACGATGCGACTGTTGCCCGGGAAAGAAGGCGATTCCGCCAGACCAACCAGGAAACGAAGCGTAAAGAGGGCGACAATAATGCCGAAACCACTAAAGATATCGACAAAACCCTGCAACAGGGTGAAGACTGACCAAATGAAAATAGACCAGAAATAGACGCGTTTGGAACCAAAGCGGTCCAGCAGCCAGCCGCCCGGGATCTGCCCGATAACATAGGCCCATGAAAAAGCAGAAAAAACATAGCCCATGCCTACCGGATCAAGGCCGATATCTTTGGCCATTTCTGAGCCGGCAATGGACAATGTGGCGCGGTCGCCGTAGTTGAAGGATGTGACGATAAACAGCATCACCACTATCCAGTAGCGGGCGTTCGTGCGTTTCTCCGCACTACTCGCCGCGTGACTTAATGAACTCATTGTTGCACTCCTGAAATTTCGCGTTAGCTACGCTCACTCTGAACTGCACAACCGGTAGGGAATCAGAGATAACGTTTCCTTGTTGCAGCTTTTATTAGGTCGTTTGCTTTGCACGCTGCATGCTTTTATTCACTGGCAGGAGAAGTATAAAAAGCGCGCCACACACACTCACCGTGCAACAACACAGTATTTTGGCGATGAATTACGCCTGTTTATGGCAAAAGCCCAGGACAGTGGAAGCCACTTCACGGAAATGAAATCAGAAGGCGTCAGGCGTCGACGCAGGAGGAATAAAAAGAGAAGAATGTGAAACAGGTCGCTTGATTACATGAAAACGCCCGTAAAAAACTGCCGCTTTTGCGGGCATATGCCCAAAGCTAACACGATTCAGTTACTTTACACTGTGTACAGGTCGTGATTTTGCTTACTGGCAACGCAAGCAAACGAAAAGGTACCCTCCCGTAGGGGGGAGGGATTTACCTCAGGAAAGTAAAGTTCCCCAGTTTTCAACCCAGGGATTGGATTGGCTCTCCGGCTCCGGATGTTCGCTGGCGTCAATGAATAACATCTCCCCCACCCGCTGCGCGCTTTGCTCCTGCAACAGGGCATCAAACTGTTTGCCGCCATTACAGAAATTGGGGTAGCTGCTATCACCTAGCGCAATCACCCCGTAACGCAGGTTTGGTTGAAAACCGACTGTATCTTTAATGCCGTGAAAGAGCGGCGCAATGCTATCCGGTAGATCGCCCTGCCCGGTCGTCGAGGTAACGACCAGCGCAACCTTATCCTGATATTGCTGCCAGTCGGACAGTTCAGGATCTTCAAACACGGTCGCGCTGTGGCCCTGTCTGGCGAGGATCGCTTCCGCTTCTTCCGCCACCAGCAGTGAGTTGCCATACATGGTCCCGACAAAAATACCAATTTCCGCCATTATGCGTATCTCCCTGAATTATGCCTGATGAGTCTCATCCTGCCGGGACGCCGCCGTAAACTCAACCCTTTCATTGTCAGGGAGAAGTCCACGCCAGCCAAACTGTGTCAGCGCCTGCATCCAGGTTTCATCCAACCCGGCCTGAATCATCAACGGCTGTCCGGTGAAGGGGTGCGTCAGTTCAAGCCGACTGGCATGAAGCATCAGGCGACGACAGGCAAAATGCTCTGCGGCGCTGCGGTTTTGTCGCAAATCGCCATGCTTGCTGTCGCCGATGATAGGATGACGCAGATGCGCCAGATGACGACGAAGCTGGTGCTTGCGTCCCGTTTTTGGTTCCAGCTCAACCAGACCATAACGCGTGGTGGGATAACGTCCGGTCGGCACCGCCATTTCGACCGTCGCCAGTCCGCGATACTGCGTTACAGCCGGCTGGGGCGCTTTATCCTCGCGGGCGAATTTATCAGCAATTTTATCGCGCTCTTCCACCAGCGGATAATCCAGTACTGCGTCATCCATCAGCCAGCCGCGCACAATGGCATGGTAGCGTTTACGGATGTGGTGCTGCTCGAACTGCTGCGCCAGACGGCGTCCCGCTTCGCTGGACAGCCCCATTAACAGTACGCCCGACGTGGGTCTGTCGAGACGGTGGGCGGTAAAAACATGCTGGCCGATTTGGTCGCGCACCGTTTGCATGACCACGACTTTTTCGTCGCGATCCAGCCAGCTCCGGTGAACAAGCCAGCCTGCGGGTTTATTCACGGCAACCAGCCACTGGTCTTGATAGAGGATCTCCAGCATCAGGATTTATCGCGGACGAATAGCGCATCCAGATCCTGCAAAACCGCCAGGATCGCCTCCCTCTGCGGATGATCCGCCGCCAGCGCCATTTCATAATAAGGGGCGACGGCAAACGCCTCGGGCAGCGGCTGCGCATTATCAAGTAGGGTATGCATACGTGGGATCAATACCCATTGCAGCCATTCCAGCGGTTCCATGGTATCCATAAAAAATGGTTGGGTGCTGGTAAACAGGTGCGCCTGCGGCGCATCCAGCCGCCAGTGGCGATGCTCGCGCAGCAGCGTTTCAAGCGCATGTAACTGCTGACGCACACGGTCATGAGTCGTCATGTTAAAAACCTCAATGATGAAAATCTGGCGCGAAGAATAACAAAAAAAAGGGAGCACTGTATAAACAGTGCTCCCGGTTCGTTTCGCAGCATTCCAGCTACTTTTCGTGCTCCCTGCTCATCCGTGACAACTTTTCCTGTGACCTTACGGCCTGTTCATCCTGAACGTTTGCATCCTGCGCACATCGCCCGATGTGATAGCTTCTTCCTGAAGCGTCCCTGGTCATCCAGACCCGCCGAACATCCTGATCGGCTCTCGTTCTCCGTCCTGGAGGTGTCCTTTAACGCATCCTGCGCTTTCCACTTTGCTTCATCCTGAAGCCTTTCCTTGTAACACCATCCTGGCGTGTCCTGCTGAAGCGTCATCATCCTGACGTTCGCTTCGTTGTACGACTCCCTGTCGACGAAGATAGAATCGCCTGTTTCACCTTGTCTTACAAGACACCTACAGACAATACCTTAAGTAAATTTTCATATGAAAGTGCGCAAAAACATTTTAACAGGTTGTTTTATATAGACTTACATAAGAAAACGGGACTCAGTATCCGCTGATATCCTGGCGATCTCCTACAGACTTTGTAAGAGATCTCTCACACCTGTTAGGGCAAACGATTACAGAAGAGGATTAAGTTGCGTAAGGAATTCCGCAAGCGTTGCGGCAAGAACGGTACGATTGCGGGTGCCCAGCGTTTCTTTAATCACCTCGCCGGACAGATTACAGACCGAAATGACCTCAAGCTCATTTTCCTGCGTCGCAATAAAAAGCGTGGGAGGAAGCTTGAGCCGCTTTTGCGTGACCAGGTGGCCTATCAGATTTTCCTGCACGCGCCGAAAGTCATCCTGACTCCAGGTTTGCAGTAGCGTAAGCTTTTCATCCGCGAACTGCGCGGGCATGTCGCCAGCAAACTGCGTGGTGTAAAACGCGTGGAGCGCAGGTTGTACCATAATATCGAAGGCGCGTTCAACCGCGTTTACATTTTCTTCGCCTTCAAAAGGTTGCGGCTGCCAGTAAACGGCATCGCGGGTTGAAGAAATAATGCACGGAGAAGGTACGCCATACAGTTCTTCGCTCAACGGCCAGCTACCGTGTTTTTCTTGCCACGCGTCGCAGTAACGCGTCGTAAAGGCTTTCAATGCCTGCGCTGTCAGTTCGTCCACCAGTTTCTCTCTTCATAAAAGCCAGGATACACTTGGCGCATAGTGTATCTGGTTTATGACGGTGAAACATGTCTTCTTATGAAAACCATCAGGCTCTCGATGGCCTGACTCTCGGAAAATCAACGGATTACCGGGACAATTATGACGCCAGCCTGCTGCAGGGCGTACCACGCAGTTTGAATCGCGACCCGCTCGGATTAACAGCCGATAATTTGCCGTTCCACGGCGCGGATATCTGGACGTTGTATGAACTTTCCTGGCTTAACAGCCGTGGTCTTCCGCAGGTCGCCGTCGGGCATGTCGAACTGGATTACACCAGCGTTAATTTAATCGAATCCAAAAGCTTTAAACTGTATTTGAACAGCTTTAACCAGACGCGCTTTGACACCTGGGAGACGGTGCGCCAGACGCTGGAGCGCGATCTGCGCGCCTGCGCGCAGGGCAACGTTAGCGTGAGGCTTCATCGTCTTGATGAGCTGGAAGGACAGCCTGTCGCCCATTTCCACGGCGCCTGTATTGACGATCAGGATATCAGTATCGACAACTACCAGTTTACTACCGACTATCTGCAACATGCGGTCAGCGGCGAGAAGCAAGTAGAGGAGACGCTGGTCAGTCATCTGCTGAAATCCAACTGCCTGATCACCCACCAACCGGACTGGGGCTCAATACAAATTCAGTATCGCGGGCGCAAAATCGACAGGGAAAAACTGCTGCGTTATCTGGTCTCCTTCCGTCACCATAATGAATTTCACGAGCAGTGCGTAGAGCGTATTTTTAATGACATTCTGCGCTTCTGTCAGCCGGAAACGTTAAGCGTTTATGCGCGCTATACCCGCCGCGGCGGGCTGGACATTAATCCCTGGCGCAGCAATGCCGATTTTGTGCCCGCCACGGGCAGGCTGGCGCGTCAGTAATCTTTTTTGTCAATTTTGCGTGCCGGATTGCGCATGTAAGGTTGTGAAAGGTCATCAGCCAGGGCTATTGTAATCAACAGGGAATGGCGTGTTGCGTCCCATAAGGAGTTTACTTGATTACACATATTAGCCCGCTTGGCTCAATGGATATGTTGTCGCAACTGGAAGTGGACATGCTGAAACGCACGGCCAGTAGCGACCTGTATCAACTGTTTCGTAACTGTTCACTTGCCGTTCTTAACTCCGGCAGCCTGACCGACAACAGCAAAGAGCTGCTGTCCCGCTTTGAAAATTTCGATATTAACGTGCTGCGCCGCGAGCGCGGCGTGAAGCTGGAATTGATTAATCCGCCTGAAGACGCCTTTGTTGACGGGCGGATTATTCGTGCGCTACAGGCTAACCTGTTCGCGGTGCTGCGCGACATTCTCTTTGTGAATGGGCAGATCCATAATGCCGGTCGTTTCCAGCATCTGGATCTTGAAAGCTCAACACATATCACCAATCTGGTGTTCTCCATTTTGCGCAACGCCCGGGCGCTGCACGTCGGCGAAGCGCCAAACATGGTGGTATGCTGGGGCGGCCACTCAATTAACGAAAACGAGTACCTGTATGCCCGTCGCGTCGGCACACAGTTGGGATTACGCGAGCTGAACATCTGCACCGGCTGCGGCCCTGGGGCGATGGAAGCCCCCATGAAGGGCGCGGCGGTCGGTCACGCGCAGCAGCGTTATAAAGACAGCCGCTTTATCGGCATGACTGAACCTTCCATTATTGCGGCTGAACCGCCTAACCCGCTGGTGAACGAACTGATCATCATGCCGGATATCGAAAAACGCCTGGAAGCGTTCGTCCGTATCGCACACGGTATCATCATCTTCCCGGGCGGCGTGGGTACGGCGGAAGAGCTGCTTTATTTGCTGGGGATTCTGATGAATCCAGCCAATAAAAATCAGGTGCTGCCGCTGATCCTGACCGGACCAAAAGAGAGCGCCGATTACTTCCGCGTGCTGGATGAGTTTATTACCCATACGCTGGGCGAAGCGGCCCGCCGTCATTACCGCATCATCATTGACGATGCGGCGGAGGTAGCGCGGCTGATGAAGAAAGCGATGCCGCAAGTGAAAGAGAATCGCCGCGATACCGGCGACGCCTATAGTTTTAACTGGTCGATGCGTATTGCACCGGATCTGCAGGTGCCGTTTGAGCCGTCGCATGAGAATATGGCCAACCTGAAACTGTACCCGGATCAGCCGGTTGAAATTCTGGCGGCGGATCTGCGGCGCGCCTTCTCCGGTATTGTCGCGGGGAACGTGAAGGAGGTCGGGATACGCGCCATTGAAGCTAATGGTCCGTATAAAATCCACGGCGATCGAGAGATGATGCGTCGCATGGACGATCTGCTGCAGGGATTCGTCGCGCAGCATCGTATGAAATTGCCAGGTTCCGCCTACATCCCCTGTTACGAGATCTGCGCTTAGCGCTTATGCCCGGTTGCCGCCAGCAGCCGGGCGCTTCCCCCATTCCTTTCATTGCGGTATGGCGATTAACGTATGCCTTCATTTTTTATGATGTTCATCAGAGGCATAGCCCGCATTGTTTTATAAACACCATTTATAATTCACCATAAATAGATTGCCAGGCAAACGTTTACCTCACTCCTCTTACCGTGATTTATCGGTTCAAACTCTTATTCTTCGCCAGAATTCACTAAAAAACTTGATTTTTATAGTCAAACCTCCGTATCTTGCGCCCCAATCTTTCCGGCCTTATATCGTTAATGGTAGCCTTCGCGCCCGGAAATTCGTTATGACGTTTTTTTAATAGATTAATGGTCCAAATTTATCCATGTAAGAAGCGGATTATTGCATTTGAGATCGGGATCACTGATAGATTCATCACTTAAATGTATCTTTCCGCCCGAAAATTATTACGGCGAAAAATTATATAAAAAGCGTCCCTAAGCAGATTTCATTTTACGATCAGGTCTTTTTTCATTGGATTAGACCAGCAACCTGATTTTTAGCATCCTCCAGGAGAAATAGATGGAAACCACTCAGACCAGCACTATTGCTTCGATTGACTCTCGAAGCGCATGGCGCAAAACGGATACCATGTGGATGCTGGGCCTTTACGGCACGGCAATCGGCGCGGGCGTTCTGTTCCTGCCGATCAACGCAGGCGTCGGCGGCATGATTCCGCTCATCATCATGGCGATTCTCGCTTTCCCGATGACCTTTTTCGCACACCGTGGTTTAACCCGCTTCGTGCTGTCCGGTAAAAACCCGGGTGAAGACATCACTGAAGTCGTTGAGGAACACTTCGGTATCGGCGCAGGTAAACTGATTACCCTGCTCTACTTCTTCGCGATTTACCCCATCCTGCTGGTTTACAGCGTGGCGATTACTAATACCGTGGAAAGCTTCCTGACCCACCAGTTAGCGATTAATCCGCCGCCGCGGGCGATTCTTTCCCTGATCCTGATTGTTGGCATGATGACCATCGTGCGCTTCGGCGAGCAAATGATCGTTAAGGCGATGAGTATCCTGGTATTCCCGTTCGTCGCTGCGCTGATGCTGCTGGCCTTGTACCTGATCCCGCAGTGGAACGGCGCGGCGCTGGAAACGCTGTCCTTTGACTCCGCCGCGTCTACCGGTAACGGTCTGTGGATGACGCTGTGGCTGGCGATTCCGGTGATGGTTTTCTCTTTCAACCACTCCCCGATCATCTCCTCCTTCGCGGTTGCGAAGCGTGAAGAGTACGGTGAAGGCGCTGAGAAGAAATGTTCTAAAATTCTGGCCTTCGCCCACATCATGATGGTGCTAACCGTGATGTTCTTCGTCTTCAGCTGCGTGCTGAGCCTGACGCCGGCAGATCTGGCGGCAGCAAAAGAGCAGAACATCTCTATTCTGTCTTACCTGGCGAACCACTTTAACGCGCCGATCATCGCCTGGATGGCGCCGATCATTGCGATGATTGCTATCACCAAATCCTTCCTCGGCCACTACCTGGGCGCGCGTGAAGGCTTTAACGGTATGGTGATTAAATCGCTGCGTGGTAAAGGTAAATCCATCGAAATCAACAAACTGAATAAAATTACCGCGCTGTTCATGCTGGTCACCACCTGGATTGTGGCGACGCTGAACCCCAGCATCCTGGGCATGATTGAAACCCTGGGCGGCCCGATCATCGCGATGATTCTGTTCCTGATGCCGATGTATGCCATCCAGAAAGTACCGGCAATGCGTAAGTACAGCGGTCATATCAGCAACGTATTCGTTGTGATTATGGGCCTGATTGCCATCTCCGCTATTTTCTACTCACTGTTCAGCTAAGTCCTTTAGCGCCGCTTACCGCGGCGCTTCTCTATGATACAACCGCAATGGATGCCCTATGATTAGCGTATTCGATATTTTTAAAATCGGCATTGGCCCTTCCAGTTCTCACACCGTCGGACCAATGAAAGCAGGCAAGCAGTTCACGGACGATCTGATTGCCCGCCATATCCTTACAGATGTCACCCGCGTCGTGGTGGATGTCTACGGCTCGCTGTCATTGACGGGTAAAGGCCACCACACTGATATCGCCATTATTATGGGCCTGGCGGGGAATCTGCCGGACACCGTCGATATCGACGCCATTCCGTCCTTTATCCAGGATGTGAACACCCATGGGCGTTTACTACTGGCCAATGGGCAGCATGAAGTCGAATTTCCGGTCGATAAGTGCATGAATTTCCACGCCGACAACCTGTCTCTGCATGAAAACGGGATGCGTATTACCGCGCTGGCGGGCGATAAGGTGCTCTACAGCCAAACCTACTACTCCATTGGCGGTGGCTTTATCGTCGATGAAGAGCACTTTGGTTTGACGAATAGCGAACCTGTTAACGTGCCGTACCCTTACAAAACCGCCGCGGATTTACAGCGTCACTGCCAGGAGACGGGTCTGTCGCTCTCCGGTCTGATGATGCAAAACGAACTGGCTCTGCACAGTAAAGAAGCGCTGGAGCAGCACTTCGCCAGGGTCTGGGAGGTAATGCGCAGCGGTATTGAGCGCGGTATCACCACCGAGGGCGTATTGCCGGGCAAACTGCGCGTTCCGCGTCGCGCGGCGGCGCTGCGTCGGGTGCTGGTCAGTCAGGATAAGACCACCACCGATCCGATGGCGGTCGTCGACTGGATCAATATGTTCGCGCTGGCGGTGAACGAAGAGAATGCCGCAGGCGGACGAGTAGTCACTGCGCCGACTAACGGCGCATGTGGTATTGTTCCGGCGGTGCTGGCGTACTATGACAAGTTTATCCGCGAAGTAAATGCTAACTCACTTGCTCGCTATATGCTGGTCGCCAGCGCGATTGGCTCGCTGTATAAGATGAACGCCTCTATTTCCGGCGCCGAAGTGGGTTGTCAGGGAGAGGTCGGCGTGGCCTGTTCCATGGCGGCAGCGGGTCTGGCCGAGCTGCTGGGCGGTAGTCCGGCGCAGGTGTGTATCGCCGCAGAAATCGCCATGGAGCATAATCTGGGGTTAACTTGCGATCCGGTTGCCGGTCAGGTACAGGTTCCCTGCATTGAGCGTAACGCGATTGCTTCAGTCAAAGCAGTCAACGCCGCGCGTATGGCGCTGCGCCGTACCAGCGAACCGCGTGTATGCCTCGATAAAGTGATTGAGACCATGTACGAAACCGGTAAAGACATGAACGCTAAGTACCGCGAAACTTCGCGCGGCGGCCTGGCGATGAAGATCGTTACCTGCGATTAATTCTCAGCACATTTTAGGATCTGTAGGCCGGATAAGGCGCTCGTCGCCATCCGGCTTTGTTGCCTGATGTCGCTTCGCTTATCAGGCCTACGGATAGCGCTATTTCGCAATGCTCGCCTCCCCCCGCCGTGAATGTTACCCTACGCGCAGGTTTGTAAGGGAGAACACCGTGGCTGCTCATCTGCTTATCGTCGACGCGCTCAATTTGATTCGCCGTATTCACGCCGTTCAGGGATCGCCCTGTGTGGAAACCTGCCAACACGCGCTCGATCAATTGATTATCCACAGCCAGCCAACCCATGCCGTAGCGGTATTTGATGACGACGCGCGCAGCAGCGGCTGGCGTCATCAGCGTTTGCCGGACTACAAAGCAGGACGTCCGCCGATGCCTGACGATTTACATAATGAAATGCCCGCCCTACGCGCCGCGTTTGAACAGCGCGGCGTACGCTGTTGGGCATCAGACGGTAACGAAGCGGACGATCTGGCGGCGACGCTGGCGCTAAAAGTTACCGAAGCCGGACACCAGGCAACCATTGTGTCAACCGATAAAGGCTATTGCCAGTTGCTCTCTCCGGGATTGCGCATTCGCGACTACTTCCAGAAACGCTGGCTGGACGCGCCATTTATTGAAAAAGAGTTTGGCGTACTTCCCCGGCAGTTGCCGGATTACTGGGGTCTGGCAGGAATCAGCAGTTCGAAAGTCCCCGGCGTTGCCGGTATCGGCCCCAAAAGCGCGACCCAGCTGTTGATTCAGTTTCAAAATCTGGAGGGAATTTACGCCCATCTGGACGAGGTGCCGGAAAAGTGGCGCAAAAAGCTTGAGACGCATAAAGAAATGGCATTTCTCTGCCGCGATATTGCACGTCTGCAAACCGATTTACATATCGACGGAAACTTACAGCAGCTACGGCTGGCGCGGTAGTTTTGTTGCCGGATGGCGGCGTGAACGCCTTATCCTGCCTACAGGACTGCACGAAATGTAGAGCGGATAAGCGCAGCGCCATCCGGCAAAATTACCAGGCGATATGATACAGTTCGACAATGTCCGCCAGACTCGCTTCACGCGGATTGCCGCCCGTACAGACATCATCGAACGCCGCCTGCGCCAGCGCCGGGATATCCTCTTTTCGAACGCCGACATCACGCAAATGCAGCGGAATTCCCACATCGCGATTTAACGCAAATACGGCTTCCACTGCGGCATTACGCGCCTCTTCAAGGCTCAATCCTTCTACCTTCACCCCCATCGCCCGGGCGATATCACGGAATTTCTCGTTGGTAGACCCGGCATTGAAACGCATCACATGCGGAAGCAAAATAGCATTCGCGACGCCGTGCGGCGTGTTGTAAAACGCGCCCAGCGGATGCGCCATCCCATGCACCAGTCCCAGCCCCACATTGGAAAACCCCATCCCGGCAACGTATTGCCCCAGCGCCATCGCCTCACCGGCCTCTTTTTCTCCGGCTACGGCGCCGCGCAGCGCGCCAGCAATAATCTCAATGGCTTTGATATGTAATGCATCCGTCAGCGCCCATGCGGCCCGGGTAATATAGCCTTCAATAGCATGGGTTAGCGCATCCACGCCCGTTGCCGCTTTCAGCGCGGGCGGCATACCGTCCATCATATCGGCATCGATAAATGCCGCCTGCGGAATATCATGTGGATCGACACAAACGAATTTGCGCCGTTTCTCTTCATCGGTAATCACATAATTGATAGTGACTTCCGCCGCGGTTCCCGCCGTTGTCGGGATCGCCATAATCGGCACGCTGGGTTTACGGGTCGGCGATAGCCCTTCCAGACTGCGCACATCGGCAAATTCCGGATTGTTACTGATAATACCGATCGCTTTGCAGGTATCCTGCGGAGAACCGCCGCCAATGGCGATGAGATAGTCCGCGCCGCTTTGGGTAAAGACCTTAAGCCCTTCCTGGACAACGGAAATCGTAGGATTAGGGATCACGCCCGCATAGATTTCCCACGCCAGCCCTGCGGCATCCATTCTGCTTGTCACTTTATCGACCACACCGCATTGCACCAGCGTTTTATCGGTAACAATCAGCGCTTTATGATAACCGCGGCGCGTCACCTCATCGGTTAATGCGTCCACCGCTCCCCGGCCAAACCATGCCGTTTCATTCAGAATCATTCTGTTCGCCATCGCCTGTCTCCTGACATCACTCTTCAATACGTAATCCGTAAGTTTTAAATTTCTCCAGTACGATAGCGATCGCCTCGTCATCCAGTACCGGTACCGGATCGACAATGGCCAGCGTACTTAAATAGAGCTGCGCCAGCACTTCCACTTCATGCGCCAGCCACAATGCTTTGTCTAAATTTTCTTCACAAGCGATAAGCCCGTGATGCTGTAACAGCGTCGCTTTACGATTTTTAAGCGCCACGGCAACATGGTCAGAAAGTTCGCGGGTGCCAAAAGTGGCGTAGGGCGCGCAGGGAATAGAGTTTCCACCCGCGGCGGCAATCATGTAGTGAATCGCCGGAATCGGGCGATTCAGGATCGAGACTGCCGTACAATGGACAGCGTGGTTATGTACCACAGCATTGGCGTCAGGGCGCGTCTGGTATGCCGCCATATGAAAACGCCACTCGCTGGAAGGCAGCTTGCCCTGCTCATGCTGACCGTCAGCATCAATAAAAACAATGTGCGACTCTGTCAGCTTCTCGTAGGGGATCCCCGTCGGCGTAATCAGCATTCCGCCCTGATAACGTACGCTCACGTTACCTGCCGTCCCCTGATTTAACCCTAACCGCGTCATTTCCAGACAGGTATCAATAATCTGCCGCGCCAGTCTATTTCGTTCCATTATTTACCTCTCTCTGTGATTCAAAATGAGACAACAAAACCGCCTTTCGCATCGCGCTGCTGTCCTGTTGAAATAATCGAATAGTTAGCAACTATCATCATACTGAATAAAGAGAAGGGAATTTAAATAACGATATTTTGTGATTCACATCAATTAATTCGCCACGATAAACCAGACGACTACCGTTTCTCTCGCCGATAAATGCCCGCTCTTAATAATATTTTTTAAAACGGGCAAAAATGAAGAATAAGTTACTACTGCCCGTTTTCGTGGCAATAATTTAATTCGGGCATTCAGTCTGTGGTTTTTTAAATTAAACATCTCAAACGGTCATTTTTTTATGGAAATTAAAGTGATGATAATCACAGAACGCTCTGCTCTCAGGTATAAATGTGACCGCCATCATATTAAAAGGCCTTTTTTATTTGAAAATGAATCCATGAGTTCATTCCGGACGCCAATTTATTACCGGAAAGAAAAGCGAACTCACCTAATTTTACGGTCTGGTGACCAGAACCGACCGCACGCAAAAGCTTCTGAACCGATGAGGATGCTATGGGAAACACAACAATACAAACGCAGAGTTTTCGTGCTGTGGATGCAGAGCAAAGCAAGAGCAAGCGCTACATTATTCCATTCGCCTTACTTTGCTCGCTATTTTTTCTGTGGGCCGTCGCCAATAATCTGAATGACATTTTATTACCGCAGTTTCAACAAGCTTTTACGCTAACTAACTTTCAGGCCGGGCTTATTCAGTCAGCGTTTTATTTCGGTTATTTCGTCATTCCAATCCCCGCTGGGATTTTGATGAAAAAACTCAGTTATAAAGCAGGGATTATCACCGGGCTTTTTTTGTATGCTGTTGGCGCCGCATTATTCTGGCCTGCCGCCGAGATAATGAATTACACATTATTTTTAATTGGCCTGTTTATCATCGCCGCCGGTTTAGGCTGCCTTGAAACTGCAGCCAACCCTTTTGTTACGGTATTAGGTCCAGAAAGCGGCGGACATTTCCGGCTTAATCTGGCGCAAACTTTTAACTCCTTTGGCGCTATTATCGCCGTTGTGTTTGGGCAAAGCCTTATTTTGTCTAACGTGCCGCATCAATCGCAAGCAGCGCTTGATAAAATGACGCCGGATCAGCTTAGCGCCTATAAACACAGCCTGGTGTTATCGGTACAAACGCCATACATGATTATCGTCGCCATCGTATTAGTAGTTGCGCTGCTGATTATGCTGACCAAATTTCCGGCCCTGCAAAGTGACGATCATAGCGATGCTAAACAAAGCTCTTTCTTATCTTCTCTCTCCCGACTCATCCGTATCCGCCACTGGCGCTGGGCGGTGCTGGCGCAGTTCTGCTATGTGGGGGCGCAAACCGCCTGCTGGAGCTATCTGATCCGCTACGCCATTGAGGAGATCCCTGGAATGACGCCCGGTTTCGCCGCCAACTACCTGACCGGCACGATGGTGTGCTTCTTTATCGGCCGTTTCACCGGAACCTGGCTTATCAGCCGCTTCGCGCCGCATAAAGTGCTGGCCGCCTATGCCCTGTTTGCCATGCTCCTGTGTCTGATTTCCGCCTTTAGCGGCGGACATATCGGCCTGCTGGCTCTGACGTTGTGTAGCGCATTTATGTCAATCCAGTACCCGACCATCTTCTCGCTGGGTATCAAAAATCTGGGACAGGACACTAAGTACGGCTCGTCTTTTATCGTCATGACCATCATTGGCGGCGGTATTGTTACGCCAGTAATGGGTTTCGTTAGCGACGCTGCAGGCAAAATCCCGACCGCCGAACTGGTTCCGGCATTGTGTTTTGCCGTCATCTTCATTTTTGCCCGTTTCCGTTCACAAGCGGCGACAAACTGAACATTTATCCGAATAACGTGAGGAATCTGTCATGAAAAAAATCAGCTTACCGAAAATCGGTATCCGCCCGGTGATTGATGGACGTCGTATGGGCGTACGCGAGTCGCTCGAAGAGCAAACCATGAACATGGCGAAAGCGACGGCGGCGCTCATCACCGAGAAAATCCGCCACGCCTGCGGGGCACAGGTGGAGTGCGTCATTGCGGATACCTGTATTGCCGGAATGGCGGAATCCGCCGCCTGTGAAGAAAAATTCAGTAGCCAGAACGTGGGCGTGACCATTACCGTTACGCCGTGTTGGTGCTATGGCAGCGAAACCATTGATATGGACCCGATGCGTCCGAAAGCCATCTGGGGCTTTAACGGCACAGAGCGTCCTGGGGCGGTTTACCTTGCCGCGGCGCTGGCGGCGCACAGCCAGAAAGGCATTCCGGCGTTCTCCATTTATGGCCATGACGTGCAGGATGCCGACGATACCTCCATTCCTGCCGACGTCGAAGAAAAACTGCTGCGTTTTGCGCGGGCAGGGTTAGCGGTTGCCAGTATGAAAGGCAAAAGCTACCTCTCCGTCGGCGGCGTGTCGATGGGGATCGCGGGTTCCATTGTCGATCATAACTTCTTCGAATCCTGGCTGGGCATGAAGGTGCAAGCGGTAGATATGACCGAACTGCGCCGCCGTATCGATCAAAAAATTTATGATGAGGCCGAACTGGAGATGGCGCTGGCGTGGGCGGATAAAAACTTCCGCTACGGCGAAGATCAGAACGCCTCGCAGTATAAGCGCAATGAAGCCCAGAACCGCGCGGTGTTAAAAGAGAGCCTGCTGATGGCGATGTGTATTCGCGACATGATGCAGGGCAACAAGACGCTGGCGGACAAAGGGTTAGTTGAAGAATCGCAGGGCTACAACGCCATTGCCGCCGGCTTCCAGGGTCAGCGCCACTGGACCGATCAATACCCGAACGGCGATACCGCCGAAGCGCTGCTCAATAGTTCTTTTGACTGGAACGGCGTACGCGAACCGTTTGTCGTCGCCACCGAAAATGACAGTCTGAACGGCGTAGCGATGCTGTTTGGCCATCAACTCACCGGTACCGCGCAGATATTCGCCGACGTGCGAACCTACTGGTCGCCGGAAGCCGTAGAACGCGTCACCGGCCAGGCGCTTAGCGGCCTGGCGGAGCACGGCATTATTCACCTGATTAACTCCGGTTCTGCCGCTCTGGACGGTGCCTGTAAACAGCGCGACAGCGAAGGCAAGCCGACCATGAAACCGCACTGGGAAATCAGCCAACAAGAGGCGGATGCGTGTCTGGCGGCCACTGAATGGTGCCCGGCGATTCACGAATACTTCCGCGGCGGCGGCTACTCATCCCGTTTCCTGACCGAAGGCGGCGTGCCATTCACCATGACCCGCGTGAATATCATCAAAGGCCTGGGACCAGTACTGCAAATCGCCGAGGGCTGGAGCGTCGAACTGCCGAAAGCGATGCACGATCAGCTTGATGCCCGCACCAACTCTACCTGGCCTACCACCTGGTTTGCGCCGCGTCTTACCGGCAAAGGCCCGTTTACCGATGTCTATTCGGTGATGGCGAACTGGGGCGCTAACCACGGCGTACTCACCATCGGCCATGTAGGGGCGGACTTTATTACTCTCGCCGCGATGCTGCGTATCCCGGTATGTATGCACAACGTGGAGGAGGCGAAGATCTACCGTCCTTCCGCCTGGGCGGCTCACGGTATGGATATCGAAGGCCAGGATTATCGTGCCTGCCAGAATTATGGCCCGCTGTATAAACGTTAATGCGGCTTAGCCCGGTGGCGCAGGCTTACCGGGCCTACGGGCGCGTGAACCGTAGGCCGGATAAGCGTAGCGCCATCGGGCGGCGTTTATGGAGTTATCTATGAAACAAGACGTTATCCTGGTTCTCGACTGCGGTGCGACTAACGTTCGGGCGATCGCCGTTGATCGCCTGGGGAAAATTGTCGCCCGCGCCTCAACCGCTAACGCCAGCGACATTGCCGCAGAAAATAGCACCTGGCATCAGTGGTCGCTGGACGCCATCCTGCAACGTTTCGCCGATTGTTGCAGGTCACTTTCCAGCGCCCTGTCGGAGTGTGTTGTTCGCGGTATTACGGTGACTACGTTCGGCGTCGATGGCGCGCTGGTCGATGCGCAGGGCGAGCTGCTCTACCCGGTCATCAGTTGGAAATGCCCGCGAACCGCTGCCGTGATGGAAACGATTGAGCGCTCTATCTCGCCCCGGCAATTGCAGACGCTCTCCGGCGTCGGCGCGTTCAGCTTTAACACGCTGTATAAACTGGTCTGGCTTAAAGAGAATCATCCGCGCCTGCTGGAACAAGCTCACTGCTGGCTGTTTATCTCGTCGCTGATTAACCACCGTCTGACCGGCGAGTTTACGACCGATATCACTATGGCAGGCACCAGCCAGCTACTGGATATCCATCAGCGCGACTTTAGTCCGGAAATCCTGCAGGCGACGGGCCTGGCGCGCCGCCTGTTCCCGCGTATCGTGGAAGCGGGCGCCCAGATAGGCACGCTACAGACAGACGCGGCCAGGCTACTCGGTCTCCCGGCGGGTGTGCCGGTGATCTCTGCCGGACACGATACTCAGTTCGCGTTATTCGGCGCTGGCGCGCAGCAAGGTGAACCGGTGCTCTCCTCAGGAACATGGGAGATTCTGATGGTGCGCAGCGGTCAGGTGGATACCTCGCTGCTCAGCCAGTATCCAGGCTCGACCTGTGAACTGGACAGTCAGTCGGGGCTTTATAACCCCGGAATGCAGTGGCTGGCCTCCGGCGTACTCGAATGGGTACGAAAACTGCTGTGGACGCCGGAAACGCCATGGCAAACGCTGATCGACGAAGCGCGCGCTATTCCCGCTGGCGCGGAAGGCGTGCGGATGCAGTGCGATCTGCTTGCCTGCCAAAATGCAGGCTGGCAGGGCGTGACGCTCAATACCACCCGCGGCCATTTCTATCGCGCCGCGCTGGAAGGCCTGACGGCGCAACTGCAACGTAATCTGCGCACGCTGGAGAAAATCGGCCATTTTAACGCCACAGAACTGTTACTGGTTGGCGGCGGCAGTCGCAACGCTTTATGGAATCAAATTAAAGCGAATCAGCTTGCTCTCCCTATCAAGGTGCTGGACGACGCGGAAACCACCGTGGCCGGCGCTGCCATGTTTGGCTGGTACGGCGTAGGCGAATTTAATAGCCCGGAACAGGCGCGTGCGCAGGTCAATTATCAGTATCGCTATTTCTGGCCGCAAACCGAACCTGAAATTATTGAGGGAGTATGAAATGCTAAAAACCATTTCACCGTTAATTTCCCCGACACTGCTCAAAGTGCTGGCCGAGATGGGCCACGGGGACGAAATCATTTTTTCCGACGCTCACTTTCCCGCGCATAGCCTGGGCCCGCAGGTGATTCGCGCCGATGGTCTTAGCGTCAGCGATCTACTGCGGGCAATCATTCCGCTCTTTGAGCTGGATAGCTACGCCCCGCCGCTGGTGATGATGGCCGCCGAGGAAGGCGACACGCTCGATCCCAGCGTTGAAGCGCGCTATCGCGATGCCTTGTCATTAGAAGCGCCGTGCCCGGATATCGTTCGTATCGACCGCTATGCGTTTTATGAGCGGGCGCAAAAAGCGTTTGCGATCGTTATCACAGGTGAGTGCGCGAAGTACGGAAATATTCTTTTAAAAAAAGGGGTAACGCCGTAATCTCTTGCCGGTGCGCCCGCATGACGCGGGCGTTCATCGAATGATGGGGTGAGAAAAATGAAAGCGGCACGCCAACAAGCGATAGTCGATCTGCTGATCAATCATAAAAGCCTGACCACCGAAGCGCTGGCCACCCGGCTTAACGTCAGTAAAGAGACCATCCGCCGCGATCTCAGTGAACTACAGACGCAGGGAAAAGTGCTGCGTAATCACGGACGAGCTAAATATATTCATCGTGAAAATCAGGACAGCGGCGATCCATTCCATATCCGCCTGAAAAGCCATTATGCGCATAAAGCCGATATTGCCCGTGAAGCGTTAGCGTGGATAGAAGAAGGAATGACGATTGCGCTGGATGCCAGTTCAACCTGCTGGTATCTGGCCCGCCAGTTGCCGGATATTCCCATTCAGGTTTTTACCAATAGCCATCCTATCTGTCAGGAGCTGGGAAAACGCGAACGCATTGCGCTGATAAGTTCCGGCGGCCAGCTTGAACGTAAATATGGCTGTTACGTTAACCCGTCGCTTATCTCACAGCTAAAATCGCTTGATATCGATCTGTTCATCTTTTCCTGCGAGGGGATCGACAGCGGCGGCGATCTGTGGGACTCCAATGCGATCAACGCCGATTTTAAATCTATCCTGCTCAGACGCGCCTCGCAGTCTTTGCTATTGATTGATAAAAGTAAATTTAATCGTTCAGGAGAGGCGCGCATCGGCCATCTGGATGACGTGACGCATATTGTTTCAGATGCGCCGCAGTCATAGGCCGGATAAGCGTGCGCCATCCGGCGCTGATGACGCGCCGGATGACGGCAGCGCGTTTTTATCGCTCGTCGCGACGTCCGCCAACAGCCGCCCACAACCGACGCACGTGCACCGTCACTTCTTCGCGATCGTGATAAAGCTGACGCGCCTGGATCTGCGCATTAACGCCATGCTCATCCAACTGCGCCTGAAGATACGCCAGATTATGCGATACCTCTTCATAGCGTTTTTTCATCGGCAGTTTAAGGTTAAAAATCGTCTCCCGACACCAGCCGTTCACCAGCCACTGCGCCATTAACGCGGTGACTTTGGCCGGCTTCTCCACCATATCGCAGACCATCCATGAAATATTATTCCGGTTCGGACGGTACCTGAAGCCATCCTCACGCAACCAGGTCACCTGTCCGGTGTCCATCAGGCTTTGCGCCATCGGGCCGTTATCTACGGAGTAGACCCACATATTGCGCTTCACTAACTGGTACGTCCATCCGCCGGGACAGGCGCCCAAATCCACCGCATACATGCCGTTCGCCAGACGTTCATCCCACTCATCTTCCGGGATGAAAACGTGGAGCGCCTCTTCCAGTTTCAGCGTTGAGCGGCTCGGCGCATCAGACGGAAACTTCAAACGCGGGATGCCCATATAAAACGGTGAATTGTTATGCGCGAACGAATAACCGGTATAGCAGCATCCTGGCGCGATAAAAAAGACATGAACGACCGGACGCTTCGGCGTTTCATAATTCGTCAATACGCCCGCATCACGCAAAGCCGCGCGCAGCGGCACCGTAAATTTGCGGCAGAACTTCATCAGTTCTTTACTTTCATTGGTGTCGGCGACTTCAACCCGCAGCTCGCCGCCCTTTTCCACTACGCCCTGCAACATGCCGACAATCGGCGTAATTCTGTCTTCCGGCGGTAAATGTTGCAGCAGTTCACCCACCACAAACCACTGGCGGGCGAAAATCAACGAACTGAACGGCAGTTCTGAAATCAGCTTTTCGCCATCTTCCGGCTGATAGCATTCATAAATGACATAGCCTGCGTTCTCTTTTACGCGTGCAAAACCAAATATTTCCCGTTTTCCCGCTTTATCGGTAATTTCTGCAGCGCACTCTTTTTCAAACCCCGGACGGCAGAGCAATACAACTTTATTCATGGCTCGCGCCCTTACGTTTCATACGAATGGCGCCAATCAGCAATAGCGCCCAGCCCACCAGGAAACTGACGCCGCCGACAGGCGTGATATACGCCCACAGGCGCAGATGCGAAAGCGCAAGGCAGTATAGGCTGCCGCTAAACAGCACCGTGCCCAGCGCCAGAAAAACGCTGCTCCAGTAAAACCAGATGCTGATACGGCGCTGCATCGCCACCGCCAGGCCAAAGATCGCCAGCGTATGGAACGCCTGATATTGCAGGCCGGTCTGAATCCAGCCCATTTCAACCACGCCCAGGGTTTTACTCAAAACATGCGCCCCGAACGCGCCCAGAGCAACGTAAATAAAACCGCTGATAGCGGCGACAATCAGCATAAAACGGCTGGTCATGGTCATACCCTAAGTTAATTATTGTTCGTAACGAAAACGGAATTTTTCTTGCTCCGTCGCCGCCTTCGCCAAAATCCACTGACGGAAGGCGGCTATTTTACCCAGTTCTGCCTGGCTGTCATGACAAACCAGATAAAAAGCATTCTTACTCACCAGAACATCGTTAAATGGACACACCAGTCGCCCGGCTTCAATTTCCGACTGCGCCATAACATTATTCGCCAGCGCGATCCCCTGTCCGTGAATAGCGGCCTGTAGCACCATCGCGCTGTGGCTAAATATCGGCCCTTGCTGAACGTTAATATGGTTGAGCCCTAACTGACGAGTATAGGCCTGCCAGTCACGCCGGGAGGCATCGTGCAATAGCGTGTGTTTCGCCAGATCTTCCGGCGTTTTTAACGGTTTTTCGCCTGTGAGCAATAAAGGAGAACAGACGGGCAGTAAATATTCTGCGTATAATTTTTCGACGCGCAAGCCCGGCCAGTTTCCCCGGCCATAAAAAATCGCGACATCGACATCGTCTGCCAGTTTATCTTCCTGACGGTCAACGGCTTGTATCCGAACGTCAATTCCCGGATAAGCTGAGTTAAAGCTGGAGAGTCTGGGCACCAGCCACTGGATGGCAAAACTGGGCGGTAAACTCACCGTCAGCGCCCCTTTGGCACTGCGCGCCTGGAGCTTACGCGTTGCTTCCGTGAGCTGGGAAAATATCTCTTTAATATCGAGAAAATAGCTTTGGCCTTCTTCCGTCAGCAGCAGCGAACGATTGCGGCGGCGGAACAGTTTTAGCCCCAAAAAATCCTCAAGTGACTTAATTTGGTGGCTTACTGCGGCCTGCGTCACAAAAAGTTCTTCCGCTGCTCGCGTAAAGCTCAAATGGCGCGCGGCAGCATCAAAAACGCGTAACGCATTTAAAGGAGGTAATCGTTTTGACATGGCCTCTGGACTTAATGTCGAATGAATTTAACAAATAGGTAACAATATGTAACCTATTAGTTTTTTTAATCTGAGACATTATAAATTGTCCGTTGAGGTTCTACCAGCAAATACCTATAGTGGCGGCACTTCCTGAGCCGGAACGAAAAGTTTTATCGGAATGCGTGTTCTGATGGGCTTTTGGCTTACGGTTGTGATGTTGTGTTGTTGTGTTTGCAATTGGTCTGCGATTCAGACCACGGTAGCGAGACTACCCTTTTTCACTTCCTGTACATTTACCCTGTCTGTCCATAGTGATTAATGTAGCACCGCCATATTGCGGTGCTTTTTTTTGTATAACAAACGGTTAGTTTTCCAGAGCCACCATCTCTTTCACGTCAGTACGATTGATCTGCTGTTTGTTGCCATTAGCGTCTTTATACGAAATCATACCGGTATCGTTATCGGTCTGGGGTTTACCGTCGGTCACAATGCTACGTCCATCATTGGTGTGCATAACGTAATTAGGACCGGAACAGGCGCTCAGGGCAAAAGTCAGCATACATGCAGAGATAATTGCGGCAGTCTTTTTCATCTTCTTCTCCTTAAAGCTGTTTGTGCTATTTAAAGCGGACTCCGTAACAGGCTTAAACATTCGCCTAACATTATTCAGCATAACCTCCTTTACATAATTCGCCAGGATATACAGACGATTCCGATGGTTAGGACAAACCTTGTATCAGCCGCGCTTTTACGCCACGATCGGTAAACTGAACCGAGGAATATCATGAACGCTTTTAATCCCACGCAGTTTCGCGCGCAGTTTCCCGCGCTAGCCGATGCGGGTGTTTATCTCGATAGCGCCGCCACGGCATTAAAGCCACAGGCAGTCATTGACGCCACGCACCAGTTTTATTGTTTGAGCGCCGGTAACGTTCATCGTAGCCAGTTTGCACAGGCGCAGCGCCTGACGGCGCAATATGAAGCGGCCAGAGCAAAAGCAGCGCGACTGTTAAACGCGCCCGATGAAAAAAGTATCGTCTGGACTCGCGGCACCACCGAAGCGATCAACATGGTGGCGCAGTGTTACGCCCGTCCTCGTCTGCGCCCCGGCGATGAAATTATCGTTAGCGTCGCCGAGCATCACGCCAACCTTGTGCCCTGGCTGATGGTGGCGCAACAAACCGGCGCGCAGGTCATAAAACTGCCGCTTAATGACCGACGTCTTCCTGATGTTGAGCGTCTGCCGGAACTGATCACGTCGCGCAGCCGGATTCTGGCGCTGGGGCAAATGTCGAACGTAACGGGCGGCTGCCCGGATCTCGCAAGCGCTATCAGCGCCGCTCACGCGGCGGGAATGGTAGTGATGGTAGATGGCGCGCAAGGCGCGGTACACTTCCCGGCGGATCTCCAGCAGCTTGATATCGATTTTTATGCTTTTTCCGCTCACAAACTGTATGGCCCGACCGGTATCGGCGTGCTGTACGGTAAGCCGGAGCTTCTTGAGGCGATGTCGCCCTGGCTCGGCGGCGGCAAGATGATCCGTGACGTTAGCTTTGAAGGCTTCACCACTCAAAGCGCTCCCTGGAAACTGGAAGCGGGGACGCCGAACGTCGCCGGGGTCATCGGCCTGAGCGCTGCGCTGGAATGGCTGTCCGATATCGATATTGAACAGGCCGAAAACTGGAGCCGCGGGCTGGCGACGCTGGCGGAAGACGCACTGGCGAAACGTCCGGGCTTTCGTTCGTTCCGCTGCCAGGACTCCAGCCTGCTGGCCTTTGATTTTGTCGGCGTGCACCACGGCGATATGGTGACGCTGCTGGCGGAATACGGTATTGCGCTCCGGGCCGGGCAACATTGCGCCCAGCCATTGCTGGCGGAACTTGGCGTCACAGGGACTCTGCGCGCCTCTTTTGCGCCGTATAATACCCAACATGATGTGGATGCGTTGGTTAACGCCGTTGACCGCGCGCTGGAACTGCTGGTGGATTAATGACAAACCCTCTTTATACCGGACACCCGTTCGGCACAACGGTAACGGAAGAGACGTTACGCGCTATCTTTCTCCCGCTGACCCAGTGGGAGGATAAATATCGTCAGTTGATTCTGTTAGGAAAACAGCTCCCCGCTCTGCCGGATGAATGCAAAGCGCAGGCGAAAGAGATAGCCGGCTGCGAGAACCGCGTCTGGCTGGGCTTTACCCGATCAGATAACGGAACGATGCACTTTTTCGGCGACAGTGAGGGGCGGATTGTCCGCGGCCTGCTGGCGGTATTGCTCACCGCGGTGGAAGGAAAAAACGCCGCCGAGCTGCAGGCTCGTTCACCGCTGGCGCTGTTTGATGAGCTGGGTTTACGCGCCCAGCTTAGCGCCTCACGCAGTCAGGGGCTGAACGCGCTGAGCGAAGCGATTGTTGCCGCAACGCATAAGGGTTGAAATAGCGTAAATATTCTGTCGCCTGACAGCGCCGTCCGCGGCGGTCAGGCGATGCAGATAAAATAATCCAGTCACTTTATTAGTTTCTGCATCAGATTTCCCTGATAAACATTCTTTTGATTTTTATCAGCTATCACAATGAAATTACAATGTTAGAATCCATGTTAAAACGGCGTGAAGATTTTAGAGTAAATAAAGCCACTTGATGTAGCGTAGCAGGAGAACTGGAAAATTCATACGCATCGGGTGAAGTTATAACAGGATATGGATAAGTGGAAAAATATCTGCGTAGCGGTACCATGTTTGTGGTACTGGCATTTATATTATGGGGGTTAACACCTTTATATTATCAATATTTATCAGGGGGAAATCTCGCACAAATATTGATATACCGGGTGTTCTGGTCAATTCCATTATTACTGGCAGTAAGATTGTTATTTCGGCAGCGAACGCGATTTCATGATGCCTGGAAAGATAAAAAATCTTTTTTCTTCTGCATGATCGCCGGACTTTTAATGATTGTCTCATGGTCATCTTTTATTTATGCGCTAACCCATCATCTGGTGCTTGATGCCAGCCTCGGCTATTTTATCAACCCGCTATTTGTTATTGCGCTGGGATGCATTTTTCTTAAAGAAAAACTGTCGTTGTTTCAGGCCATCGCCGTTTTTTCCGGTGTTTGTGGCCTGACTTTTCAAATTATCATGCTACGGCATTTCCCGGCGCTGGCGCTAACCATGGGATTATCATTTGCGCTATATGGCCTGGCACGAAAGTTTATACATTATGATGTGATGACATCGATAGCGATTGAAACATTATGGGCATTGCCTGTCTCACTATTAATTTTTATCTTTAGCGATAGCGGGCCAATTATATCCGCTAATACTCCTTTCTTTTTGTATGTTATGACGGCGCCAGTGACAATCATTCCACTGGTATTATTTGCCATCGCGTTAAATCATACCTCGTTGATTGTCACCGGACTGGCGCAATATATAGAGCCGTCTTTACAGTTCTTACTTGCCATTATGATATTTGGCGAGCACATTAATTACGCGGAACTGCTCTGCTTTTGTGCAGTATGGTTCGGGTTGTTTCTATGCATATCTGAAAATTTATATTCCCATTATCTCCGCGCCCGTCTGAAACCGGTGTTCGGCAGGGTACAGCGCTTCTTTCGCTAACAAAGGGCGCAGGGCCGGATACGCGTCTGCGTGACACTCCGCCCCGTCCTTTTATTCTTGTCGCGCCGCTTTAGCCATGATCTTCTTCAGCGCATGGGAAACGGCGACAAAACCGAACGTTGCCGTCACCATCGTCGCCGCGCCGAAGCCAGAGGCGCAATCCATCCGTTTTGGCCCTTCTGCGGTAGCTTTCATCGCGCATACGGAACCGTCCGCCTGTGGGTAAACCAGCGCTTCAGTGGAAAAAACGCAGTCCACGCCCAGTTTACCTTTACTGTTCTTCACTACGCCAAAATTATGTTTCAATCTCTCACGCAGTTTTGCCGCCAGCGGATCCTGGATGGTTTTCGCCAAATCAGCGACCTGGATTTGCGTCGGATCGATCTGCCCGCCTGCGCCGCCAGTGGTCACTAAAGGAACCTTATATCGGCGACAGTACGCAATCAGCGCGGCTTTTGGACGAACGCTGTCAATGGCGTCAATGACATAGGTAAAACCCGCGTCCATATAACCCGCCACATTATCCGGCGTGATGAAATCATCGATAACCGTTACCCGGCACTCCGGGTTAATTTGACGAATCCGTTCGGCCATCACTTCCGCTTTCGCCAACCCGACGTTATCACGCAACGCATGGATCTGACGGTTCGTATTGGTCACGCAGACATCGTCCATATCAATCAGCGTAATCGCGCCGATGCCCGTACGCGCCAGCGCCTCTGCCGCCCATGATCCCACCCCGCCGATTCCCACGACGCAGATATGCGCCTCAGCAAATCGCTGCAGCGCTTTTTCACCATACAGACGCGCGGTGCCGCCAAAGCGTTGGCGCCAGGCATCACTTATCACCACTGACATATGACCTCAGAATAAAAAAAGGTGAGGTTATTCCTCACCCCTGCTCACTATTTTCAGGCCCGATAGCGATCGCGTTATCGGGCAATCCGGTTGTCGCAGAATACCACAATCAGCCGCTAAACACGTTACCGGCGCCCGGCGCGCTTTTTAACACCCAGACGCGACCATAGTGATTATACCATCCGGCACGATGCCCGGCATCCGGGCCAATCCCCTGGTAAATATCAAAGTGCTGGCCTTTAATCGCTCCGCCGACATCCAGTGCGACCATCAAACGTAGCTCATACTGACCGCTAAATTTACCGTTGTTATCCAGCAACGGTACTTCCGCCAACAAGGTCGTGCCAGGCGGAATGATGCTGCGGTCGGAGGCGACGGATGCTCGCCCAATCAGCGGTACAGCGCTGGCGCCTTTGACCGGCGCAAAAGATTGCGGCTTAAAGAAGACGAACGACGGGTTCTGCTCCAGTAATTCACGCACTTCCGCTTCGCTGTGCTTCTCTCCCCATTCGCGTATAGCCTGCATCGACATATCTTCTTTTTTCACTTCACCGCGATCGATAAGTACTTTACCAATACTGCGATAAGGCCAGCCGTTTTTACCAGCATAACTAAAGAAGTTCAGCGGACTACCATCACCGAAATCAATATAACCGCTGCCCTGGACATCCATAATAAAGTTATCCATCAGCGAATTACTCCAGGCCAGGATGTACTTATCGCTCAGCGCGCCTGCGTAGATCTGAGCGCGGGACGGTAAGCGTCCGCGTTTTGGCGGCATACTATAGATAGGGTACTGGAACGCGCCCTGCCGCGTATGGCGAGCCTGAACGACGGGCGTATAGTAGCCCGTGAACTGGACGTTACCGTAGTTGTCGGTGCCTTCCATCTGCCAGGCATCGATACCAAACTGGCGCATAGTGCGCGTATCGCCTCCGGAACGTAACCAGTTCTGGACAGCGTTATAGACGTTGCTTTGATTGGTGTATAAACGTGGCGACGCGGAACGGATCTGGTCGACCTGCTCGGCAAAGTCACCAGCATTAATCGGCGCGCCCACCGCGTCCGGCTGGTTTACCAGGGAGAAGGGCTGGGTAAATTTCCCGTCCTTATATTGCTGACCGCGATCGGTCGGTTTTGATGAACAGGCAGCCAGCATTGCCAGCATTACGCCTGTCGCCACATATTTTGCCCAACGTCCTTTCATGGTGTCTCGTCTTCTGCGTAATCGAAAGTGCCCGGTGAAGATAACAAACCGTCCGAAGTAATGAAATGCGATCGCGATCTCATTATGTAAATTCGTTTAAAAATCGCGCTATCTGCGGTGTATTTGCGCAATTCATGAGAAATTAGCGATTTATATGAAAAAAGGGTTGCAACAAAAGCTCAGCGGAGTATAGTGCGCATCCACGGACGCGGGGTGGAGCAGCCTGGTAGCTCGTCGGGCTCATAACCCGAAGGTCGTCGGTTCAAATCCGGCCCCCGCAACCAATTACAATGAGAATGCAAGTTTAGACGGACGCGGGGTGGAGCAGCCTGGTAGCTCGTCGGGCTCATAACCCGAAGGTCGTCGGTTCAAATCCGGCCCCCGCAACCAACTTAATGAACACCCTTACGGGTGTTTTTTTGTATCTGTCGTCTGGTCCGCAACGACAGTGCGGGCAGCATCCTACTTACCCGCGCAATAAACTCGCCGTCATCTCAGGTTAACTTCTTCTCGCCAGCGTCGCCCCATCGGCAAAATACGCTTTAATGCCCGCCAGAATCGACTCTGCGACCTGTTGCTGGAACGTCGCGGTCTTGAGCTTGCGTTCTTCTTCAATGTTACTGATAAACGCCGTCTCGACCAGAATAGACGGAATATCGGGCGCCTTTAACACCGCAAACCCCGCCTGCTCGACCTTGTTTTTATGCAGGTCATTAATTTTACCAAGCTGCTTCAACACCGCTTTACCGAATTTCAAACTATCGGCAATGGTCAGCGATTGCACCATATCGAACATCGTATGGTCGACATAACGGTCACCGCTTTTGCTCACGCCGCCAATTAAGTCCGAGGCGTTCTGCGTTTGCGCCAGATATTTCGCCGCGGTACTGGTGGCGCCTTTGGTCGATAGCGCGAATACGGATGAACCGCTAGGCTGCCGGCTGGTGAAGGCATCCGCATGAATAGAGACAAACAGGTCGGCGCGCTGTTTCTGCGCTTTCGCCACCCGGACTTTTAACGGAATGAAGATGTCTTCATTGCGCGTCATATAGACCTTCATGTTGCCTTCTTTTTCGATTAACGCGCGCAGGCGGCGGGCTATCTGGAGCACCACGTCTTTTTCACGCGTTTTGTATTTGCCTATCGCGCCGGGGTCTTCGCCGCCGTGTCCCGGATCAAGCATAATAACAATGGGGCGGTCGCGCCCCGCTTTACCGGGCTGCGGCCCGCTTTGCGAAGGCGGCACCTGTTTATCCAGATCGCCTTTATTGTAGTCTTCCAGCAGCGCCAGCAGCGGATCCTGCATATCCTGCGCATTGGCAGGATAAAGATCCATCACCAGACGTTCTTTAAAGCCTGCCACAGGCGCCAGCGCAAATAGCTGCGGCTTCACGTTTTGTTTTAGCTCAAAGACCATACGCACAGTCTTAGGATCAAACTGCCCTACCCTTGCGGATTTGATATACGGATCGTCGCTGCGAATCTGCGCGCCAATGCCTTTAAGCACCGAGTTCAGATTCACATCCTCAATATCTACCACCACGCGGTTCGGGTTACTTAAGGCAAATTGTTTATATTTCAGCAGACGATTCGACTCTACCGTGACGCGGGTATAGCTGGACGCAGGCCAGATACGCACCGCAACGACCTGGCTTACGGCAGCCAGCCCGACCTGGCTCACGCTTAATAGCCACATGGCGCCCGCGCCTTGTAGTAAACGGCGACGGCTGATTGCTGAATTGGCTCCCGACATGCTTCTCCCGAGCAAAAACTAAATAGAGATCATACAAAGTTCATCCAAATTGACCGGAAACTTTAGCGAATGACGCATAATCTGTCATCTATAAAAGGGTAAACATTCTTTTTATATTCACGGCATTACTAAGAAAAGCGATCGAACCGCATAAAATTTACGCTTGCACAGAGGGCAAAAACAGAATAAAAATACACTAATTTCGAATAATAATTCACTAGTGGGGCGCGCAATGATAAAGGAACGTAAAACCGAACTGGTAGAAGGGTTTCGCCATTCAGTTCCCTATATCAACACCCATCGCGGAAAAACCTTTGTCATTATGCTCGGCGGCGAAGCCATTGAGCATGACAATTTTTCCAGCATCGTTAGCGATATCGGGCTACTGCATAGCCTCGGTATTCGCCTTGTCGTGGTGTATGGCGCGCGACCGCAAATCGACGCCAATCTGGCCGCGCATCATCATGAACCGATTTACCACAAAAACACGCGGGTGACGGACGCCAAAGCACTGGAGCTGGTGAAACAGGCCGCCGGTTTACTCCAGCTCGATATTACCGCCCGTCTGTCGATGAGTCTGAACAATACGCCGTTGCAGGGCGCGCACATTAATGTCGTCAGCGGCAATTTCACCATTGCGCAGCCGCTGGGCGTTGATGATGGCGTGGACTACTGTCATAGCGGCCGTATCCGGCGCATTGATGAAGATGCGATCAACCGCCAGTTGGATAACGGCGCGATCGTTCTGATGGGGCCGGTCGCCGTCTCAGTGACCGGCGAAAGTTTTAATCTGACCTCAGAAGAGATTGCCACTCAACTCGCCGTTAAACTGAAAGCGGAAAAAATGATCGGTTTCTGTTCTTCTCAGGGCGTTACCAATAGCGAGGGCGGCATCATTTCTGAACTCTTCCCGAATGAAGCGCAGGCGCGGGTGGAAGAGTTGGAAGCGCTGGGCGATTACAACTCCGGAACCGTACGTTTTTTGCGCGGCGCGGTAAAAGCCTGTCGTAGCGGCGTCCGTCGTTGCCATCTGATCAGCTATCAGGAAGATGGCTCGCTATTACAGGAATTGTTCTCGCGTGATGGTATCGGTACGCAGATCGTCATGGAGAGCGCCGAGCAGATCCGCCGCGCCACCATCAACGATATTGGCGGTATTCTGGAGCTTATCCGCCCACTGGAACAGCAGGGCATTCTGGTACGCCGTTCCCGTGAACAACTGGAGATGGAGATCGATAAATTTACCATTATTCAGCGCGATAATATGACTATCGCCTGCGCGGCGCTGTATCCTTTTGTGGAAGAGAAAATAGGCGAAATGGCCTGCGTTGCGGTGCATCCGGATTATCGCAGCTCATCGCGTGGAGAAGTGCTTCTGGAGCGGGTTGCCGCCCAGGCGCGGCAAATGGGGCTGAGTAAATTGTTTGTGCTGACGACGCGCAGTATTCACTGGTTCCAGGAACGCGGTTTCACGCCTGTCGATATTGAGTTACTGCCTGAGAGCAAGAAAAAAATGTATAACTATCAGCGACGTTCAAAGGTGCTGATGGCGGATTTAGGATAACAAGAGGGGACTGATGGCGCTGCGCTTATCAGGCCTACGCTCGAAAGCATCATTTGGAGGCCGGATAAGACGCTACGCGTCACCATCCGGCGAGAACTCGTCTTATCCGGTACGACTGACTTCATCAAATAAGGTGGCTAATCCGCTGCGCCGCTCCGTACGCGTCACAATCGCGCTTGCCAGGATCCGTTCATCGGCATACAGCGATAACCGCCGCCGCGCCCGCGTAACAGCGGTATACACCAGCTCCCGCGTCACGACCGGCGAACGCTGGCTGGGTAAAATCAGCGCGGCGTGATCAAATTCAGACCCCTGTGATTTATGTACCGTCATCGCCCAGGTTGTATCATGTTCCGGCAGACGGCTGGGCTGAACGGACTTGATCGTGCCGTCCGGCATCACAAACCAGACGCGTAACCCCTGCCCGCGATCGAGCGCAATACCAATATCGCCGTTAAATAGCCCCAACGCGCTATCGTTGCGCGCAATCATTACCGGACGCCCTTCATACCAGCGAGAGTGCGGATGCCGCTGAATTTTTCGTTGCTGCACCATCGCCTGCTCAATGCGGTCATTCAGTCCCCTCACGCCAAATGGGCCTTCGCGCAGCGCGCAAAGCAGTTGATACTCATTGAAAGCCTGAAGGATTGCCTCCGGCGTTGCTTTTTCATGCAGCAACCGCAGGTAGCGACCATAGCCCGCCAGCGCGTCATCCAGCATCCCGGCATAATCGTCGCTGCTTTGCAATGTACGCTTCTCTATATCGCTAAACCCCTGCTGAAAAACAGCCTGGATTGCCGACCTGTCGCCGCAGTTAATCGCCGCCGCCAGCTTGCCGATGCCAGAATCGCTGCCGAAACGATAGCTCTTTTGCAACAAACAGAGGCTATCGCGTAAAGACGCGGCTTGCGTTCCGGCCCCCGCCGGAATGGCGCTCCCTGTTAGTCGACTTAGCTGTCGGGCGCGTTCCGCCGTAAACCCTGCGTTGACATAGGCGCAAATATCGCCCAACACAGCACCCGCCTCAACGGATGCCAACTGATCGCGATCGCCAAGAAAAATGACCCGCCCGTGCGGCGGCAGAGCGTCAATCAAACGTGACATCATCGGCAAATCAATCATTGATGCTTCATCGACCACCAGCACGTCCAGATGCAGCGGGTTGCCCGCATGATGGCGTAATCGCTGGCTGCCGGGCTGTGCGCCCAGCAGTCGGTGCAGCGTACTGGCGTCCTCCGGTATACGCTTTTTCTGCGCATCGGTAAGAGGAAGCTGACGCAACGCCGCGCCGAGCGACTCCGTCAGGCGTGCGGCCGCTTTCCCGGTCGGTGCCGCCAGCCGGATACGGCAACGTTCGCCATCCGCCATTTGAATTAATGCCGCCAGCAGCTTCGCGACGGTGGTGGTTTTACCGGTGCCGGGACCGCCTGAAATCACGGAGATACGGCGAGTTAGCGCTACAGCGGCGGCCACCTTTTGCCAGTTCACCTCGTCTGTCGGAGGGAATAGCGCGTCCAGAATACGGGATAACTGATCTTCATCTACGGCGATGGCCTGGTTAACCTCGTTAAAAAAGCGCGCAACCGTACGCTCGTTGCACCACATGCGATTCAGGTAGAGGCGATCGCCGCACAGAATTAACGGCGCGGGGCTATCGCCGCAGCTAACCGCCGCAGACGCCAGTAACCGCTTTTTCCAGTCAATTGGCGTAGCCGTTTCGCTTATCCAGGCGACCAGTAAGGGATGCGCCTCCTCCGTTAACGTTAAACGCGACAACGGCAGACACACGTGACCTTCACCTGCGTCATGACTAAGCAGCGCTGCCGCCAGCGTCACGGCGGGATCGTCGTTACCGGCGACGGTTAAAGCAAACTGGGCATCAATGGGCCGTAAGAGTTTTTGTTCAACGGCCTCCAGCAACCGCTCCTGGATTGTCATTGCGCCTCCTCACTCATTTCACCTGCAAACATATCATCCAGTTGGTTAATTAACGCCGCCGCAGGACGAGTGGTAAAAATACCCTGCTGCGGACGTTCGCTATCCACCCCGCGTAAAAAGAGATAGATGACGCCGCCGAAATGGCGTTCATAGTCGTAATTCGCCATTCGATGACGAAGGTAACGGTGCAATGCCAGCGTATAAAGCTGGTACTGCAAATCATAGCGATGCGCCTGCATCGCCGCAGCCATCGCCGTCTGGGTATAAGCGGCGCTATCCTCGCCCAGCCAGTTAGATTTATAGTCGAGCAGGTAATAGCGCCCCTCATAACGAAAAACCAGGTCGATAAAGCCCTTTAACATGCCGCGAACCTGCATGAAATCCAGAGCAGGGCAACCTGCTGAAAGCGGGTCGTATCGACGAATCAACGCATCCAGCTCTCCGGCGGTAAGCGGCTGGGCAATCGGCAGATAAAACTCCATTTCGACCTGTTTTTCACGCCCGGTCAGCACGCTCAGACTAACGCCCGTCTCGTTAAGGGGAACGTGTAACACGGTGTCCAGCCAGCGGGTAAGTACGGGCTCCCATCGCGTTTCAAAACCACTCAGCTCCAGTTTTTCCTGTACCCATTGGGGGTCTATCGGTTGAGTAAAATCAAGCTCTTCAAACAGGCTGTGCAAAAATGTTCCCGGCGATGCCCCGCGAGGAAAGTGATGCGGCGTCATTGCCGGCGCTTCCGCCGCTTCGCCAACGCCTGCGGCGTCAATGTCGAGACGAGGAATAAGATCTTGCGCCACGCTATGTCCCCGCTGCTGCAAACCGGAATAACTGGTGACGCGCCAGCTATCATAAAGCAGACGTTGCAGCGTTCTGGCGCTGAGTTCCGCGTGCGATGCAGCGGCAATTTGCCAGCGGTCGTTATCCGTACTGCCTGGCGTTCGACACACGATATCCTCGTCGCATAGCGCCTCAATACAGGCGCGAAGGCCTGCGGCATCCATCGGTTCGCCTTTTTGCAGGAGTCGCCCAAGCGCGCTTTGGTGCACATCCGTCTCGCCTTTCTTATCGCTGCGACGCCGCACCAGCGGCGCGACGCCTAGGCTGCAATGCCACACTGCACGGGTCAGCGCGACATAAAGTAGGCGCAGGTCTTCCGCCAGGCGTTCGGCTTCCGCCAGTGCTATGCTCTCTTCGGCGTGACTAAGGTCCAGCACCGCCTCGTAGGAGTGCCTGTCGTGATAAAAAGCCTGGTCCTGCACGCGGAAATGGGTGATAAAAGGTAACCAGACCAGCGGGTATTCCAGACCTTTCGATTTATGAATGGTGACGATTTGCACCAGATGCTTATCGCTTTCCAGACGTAGTTGCTGGCTGGAAGCATTGCTATCGGGTTCAAGGATATGTTGCGCCAGCCAACGCACCAGCGCATGTTCGCTTTCCAGCTGCGAACCGGCTTCCTGTAACAGTTCGCTAATATGCAGAATATCCGTCAGCCGACGTTCGCCTCCCGCTGTCGCCAACAGGTTTTCAGCAATATTGCGCGCCGACATTAACGCGCGCAGCATAGGCATCACGCCGCGTTTATGCCAAATCTGCCGGTAGCCATCAAACTCTTCGACAACCGCATCCCACGCATTTTCATCATTGTTAAGCGTTTCGATATCCAGCGCGGTAAGGCCCATCATTGATGTCGCCAGAGCGCTACGTAGCGTATTCTCACGTTCGGGCGCCATCACCGCCTGCAACACCCACAGCATTTCCTGCGCTTCGAGCGTTTCGAATACGCTGTCGCGGTTAGAAAGATAGACGGAGGGGATCGCCAGTAAGGTCAGCGCATCCCGTATCAGCGCGGCCTCACGCCTGCTGCGCACCAGCACGCTGATATCCGAGGCGCGAACGGGCCGCGACGAATCGCCATTCGTCAGCAGCGCGTCGCCCGTTTGTCCGGCGCGCAGCCAGTCGCGAATTTGCGTGGCGCACACCTGCGCCATATAACTTTGATAATCGCCCGAACCGCAGCTTTCCCCCTCCATTAGCCACAGGGTCATCGCCGGTTGAGGCGCGTCATTCACTTTAAATTGCAGCGACTGGTTTCTGGGCGCAAACTTTACCGGACTGAAGGGAATATCGCGGAACATAAAGGCGTCGTTCATCTGACTGAACAGCTTGTTAACGCTATTCACCATCCCCGGCGCGGAGCGCCAGTTAGTGTCAAGCGTATAGTGCGCGCTCACTTCGCTGCGAGCCTTCATGTAGGTAAAGATATCCGCGCCACGAAACGCATAAATCGCCTGCTTAGGATCGCCAATCAGCAATAGCGCCGTATCGGGTTGATGTCGCCAGATACGGCGAAAAATACGGTACTGTTGTGGGTCGGTATCCTGAAATTCATCGATCATCGCCACCGGAAAACGGGTACGAATCGCCGTAGCCAGCGCCTCGCCGCTTTCACTACGCAGCGCGGTATCTAAACGGCTGAGCATATCGTCAAACCCCAGCTCGCCGCGCCGTCGTTTTTCCTGAGCCACCGTTTCACGGATCTCTGAGAGCGCTCGGGTAAGAACCAGATCTTTAATCGATAGCGGTTCGCCCAACAGGTTATCAATGGCGACAAACAATGGGTGCTGGGGCGTCACGCCGCCAGCTTTGGTGCGCTCAGCTAAAAAACGCTGTGAAAATTTTCCCAACGCCTCGGGTAATTGATAATTTTTGGTCTCTTCTTGCGCCCACGCGGTGATCTTTTCGATCCATTTCGCCTGATTGCCGCGGTTGAATTTTCTGCGATCGATGCCGGATGATTCGATTAGCGCGTCCAGCTCGCTAACCGCCTCACACCACTGCTGCTTCACCTGGTTGATGCGCGCCAGGATCTGTTCATGACGCGATGCCAGCGTCTCCTCCTGCGATGGCGGCGCTTTAATGACCGGCGCTTCGCCCTGCAGATAACGATCGATATCCTTTAAGAGCGCCTTCGGCCCCTTCCATACGTCAAACACCACCTGCGCGATGTCGCGCGGCAGCGGATAGCAATGACGCCGCCAGAAATCGGCGCAGGCCTGATAACGCAACAAAGATTCGTCTTCAATAAGCTGTTGCTCAAACAACATACCGGATTCGAAAGCGTTCAGGCTGAGCATACGCTGGCAAAAACCGTGGATGGTAAAAACCGCGGCCTCATCCATTTGTCGTTCCGCCAGTAATAACCACTGCGCGGCCTGCTTTTTGTCGCTAATTTCTTCCAGCAAGCGGGCATACAGCGGATTATCCGTGCTTTCTCGCAGACAGGCGATGCGCAACTCATGGATATTACTGCGAATTCGCCCACGCAGCTCTTCAGTGGCGGCCTCCGTAAAGGTTACCACCAGCAGTTCTTCAACGGTCAACGGACGGGGAAATGCGGCACTGCCGCCCAGACCGAGCAATAACCGCAGATACAGCGCCGCGATAGTAAACGTTTTGCCTGTGCCCGCTGATGCTTCAATCAGACGCTCGCCTGTCAGGGGCAAGCGCAGAGGATCAAGAGTCTCGGCGACATCATTCATTCTTTTCGCTCATTAGAGGTAACGTTTGCTGCAATGCGCTGACGTTATCCCACACTTTCCAGCCTGTCGGATGCACGTATTCTGCTTTTCCATTCTGGCTACCGGCAATCTGTGACAATATTGCCATACCTTGTGGTTCCACCACCGCCTGGTGGAAGAAGTCGGCAAGCTTTTGTGGCGTCAGCAATTTTATCTGAGCGATGATTTTATCACGCGAGTCAAAGCGCATATTACCCCGATCGAAATCCTTGCTTAAACGGGATGCTTCTTCGCCCAACGTTTGCGGCGCCTGGCGCATTTGCGTAATGATCGCCTGCTGAATTTGGGCGAACTCTTCCGGCTTCATCGCCCTCAGCTTCGCCTCGGCGTCAGGAAAAAATGCCTGATAGCGTTGCCACAGGTAAGAGGGCTGTTTATCGTTGCTCTGTAGCAGGAATCCCATTCCCCACTGACGGCCAACGCTCATCGGAAAGGCGAAAACGGCGTATCCCAGTTGCTCTTCGGTTCGTAGCTGATTGTAAAACCACGGTTGAACAATCTGACCTAACATCGCGCTGTAGGCGGCGCTGACGTACTCGTCGTAGCCGACCGGGACAAAGACCGCTGCTAACGCGGAGTCAGTGCTACTGCCCGCTTTTTCAAATATTACGGACTGCTTTTTCTCAACCACCACGTCTTTGTTGCGACACCACGCCGATCCGTTCGCCGCGAGCTGTTTTTGAACATCTTGCGCCAGAGAGGTCGCCTGGGCTTCGCTCATATTCCCTATAACCAGAAATTCCGGACGAGCGCCCGTTTTTAACGCATTACGATAGGCCATTACCTCTTTCAACGTAATGGACGGCAGCAAAGCGCGACGTTCATCACGGGAAAAATAAGGCACCTGCGAAATCATCTGCACCGGCATAATCGCCTGCTCGTAGGCTTTTCCCTTCTCCGCAGAATCCATCATCTGCGTATACCAGGATTTCGCCTGCGCCAGCTGTTCTTCCGTGGCGTCGTAGCTAAAATATCCTTCCAGCAACGCCAGGAAAAGCTGCGGCAAACGCTGGGTATAACCGTTCGCAGTGACCATCAGACCATTGTTGGCGTTAGTAGAAAAGCTAATGCCGCCCACTGCCGCCTGGTTGCTGAGCTGATCGAGCGCCATTCCCGCCAGATAATCATTAAGGGCGAACAGTACCTGATTGCGGGCGCTGTCCATCGCCTGCGGATTACGCAATACCACGCTCACGTCAGCTTTTGGCTCGCTGGCGAAATAACGACTCGGCGCATAAACCACGCGCAAATCCGCTTTATCGACAATCAGTTCTGGCCGCACGTAGTTTTTGTCATTCTTAACAAGCGTAAAATCATCAGGAATATAGGGGTTTAACTCCGGCAGCGACAACGCAATGCCCTGTGCTTTTTGCTGCCAGTTTTTAAACGTCTGTTCGCTAATCTTATCGACCTGATAAGGCGCATCCACAAAATACGCAATCTTATTATGGGGTTCCTGGGGACTGATGTACCAGATGCGCGCATTCTGCGGCGTCATCATCGCCAGGCGATTTTTGATAGCGGCAGGATCGTAACGATCGGCGATATTCGCCGCATCCAGCGTATGCGCTACCGGGACGCGGATCATAGTGTCCGCCAGCCATTCGACATAGTCCATATCGCGGGTAATCGACGGATAGCGGAAGTCGAGATCCAGCACATGCGCCAGCTCGTCAAAGTAACGTTTATCTATCCCTTTTTCACGTAACGTATTGATATAGCTAAAAATAGCCGCGACAACTTCATCACGATTGGCCAAACCTTTATCAGTCAGCGTTGCCGAAATGGCAAATACGCCGCTGTTACCATTAACAATCGGATCGGAATCCGCGCTAATACCTTCGACCAGTCCTTGTTTTTGCAGCCAGTCAGAGAGCGTCCCCGGGCTACGATTGCCAATCAGATAAGAGACCAGTTCATCGGTCTTGCTGCGGAACTGCGCGCTATTGTTATCAATACGAAACTCCACGCGCAGCACTTTACGCGGTAGCGCCGGCACGTAATGAATAATGATGCCCTTCTGCGCCTCGGTGATGACAGGTACGTTAATTTCCGGTTTTTTAATCTGTTTATTCGGCACGCGACCATAGGTTGCGGCGGCAATACGCGCCAGTTCCGGCAAGGGTTTATTACTGTAAATCACCGCCTTCATCAGATTAGATGAATAGTATTTTTCATGAAAAGCGATCAACGCCTGTTGCACCGGATTGCCCGGCTTATCGCTTAACGTTTCCAGATTGCCGCCAGAAAAGTGCGAGCCTGGATGCGCCGGGTTAATGGTTTCGGCGCTTACCTGCGCCATACGCATACCGTCGCGGGTGCGCGCCATCGTCAGCTCGGCATTCACCGCGTTTCGTTCGCGTTCGGCGTATTTTTTATCGAGCAATGGCGCAGCAATGGCGTCGGCCAGGCGATCTACGGCGCCTGGAAGCGCATCGTTTTCAACCTCCAGGTAGAAGGCTGTTCGATAAGGCGCAGTGCTGGCGTTATGGCTACCGCCATGTCTTTTAAGGTATTCGGCAAGGCTATCCGCCTGCGGATATTTTTTTGACCCCATCAGGCACATATGCTCAAGATAATGAGCAAGCCCCTGATGAGCCTCAGGATCTTCAAGCGATCCAACGGGCACCACTAACGCTGAAAGAGACTTTACAGCCTGCGGATCGGATACCAGCAACACCACCATGTCATTATCAAGACGTATCGCCTGATACTGCCGGGTATCTTTATCGCTTTTACGGATAGTTTCTTGCAGCGGTTGCCAACCGATATCCGCCTGAACTGCAGGCCCCCAGAGGGCGACCAATAACAATAACGCTTTGAACCAGGTGCTGCGGGGCATTCACGGACCTCATCATTAACTTTCATTCCCACTCATCTGTATGGTCACGTAAACCATCGACCTGAGCAGAACGGGATATTATTGTGCTGAACCAGGCAGCATCTTTTTATCAGTAATCAGTCCGTGACGAAGAGCGCATCATAGTCGAAGCCTTTTAATGGCGCGATTTTCATACAATCAACGAGACTGATTAAAACGAAACAGCGGTAACAGGTAATGCCGGGACTGCGCAATGATAGCCTGCAACGTTTCAGATTCCAGCTGACGCCAAAGACGTTGATACCAGATATCTTCGCCTTCGCCGCTCACCATCATGTTGCCTTCATAAGCCTGTAAAAACTTTGTCCTGGCCTTCTGTAAGGTATCATCGTCGTCTAACATGACATCATTTTCAGCGTCATAACAGGCTTTTATCCATGCGCCGCCGCTTTCCGGCAGTACCAATAGCGGAGAAGACATGCCTTCCCGGTAGCCTTCAATCAGTTGCGCCAGGTAAGCCATTGCCTGCGTTTTATCAAGAGGCGGAAATCGCCATTCTCCCTCTTTGCGCAAAAACAGGCGACTTTCGCCACTACCGCCGCTGGCACAATAGACAAGGTGTTCCAGCCAAAGTTGCACACCTTGCGCAACGCTGATTAAAGCGGGACGCCAGCGCAATAATCCATCCTCCTGTACCTGCGGTAGCCAGCCGGTTAGCTGAACGCCATTGCAAAGCAGATCCACTTCCAGGCTTTGGCTCGGCTTACGGCAGGCGATGACCCGGCTTGCCAGTTGCTGCATCTCCTGACATTGCGCATCCCAGAATATTGCGCCAAACGCGCCGTAAGGCAGCTCTCCCGCTGCCCGGAAACGGCGGAACAAGCGTTCGACGTCGTCCTCTTCAACCAGCGTATTGAGCAACTGTTGGTTAAGTTGATATCGCGTCAACCCCTCTAATTCAAACGGTTCCGCATCAGGAATCTCACTCTCTTCCGAGCGGAAATTAACCTGAAGCCGCATCTGAAAAAATGCGCGTACCGGATGGGCCCAAAAACGCTGCAGACTTTCCAGAGTCAATGTTTCCGGCATCGTAAAAGGAAGCGGCTGCACAAAGTCAGAATGCGCTTTTCCCGACTGACTCGCCGCAGGCAACCACTCTCTGGCATAACTTTGCTGTTCGCCGGGTTGGTAATTTTGCGCATCAAAAGGCATACGGGTATGCAGACGCGTAATATGCGCTTTGACTCGTGCTTCGCTCTCATCACAGGTCAGCATTTCGTCGCCAGGCAAATAGTGGCTTTGCCCGATGTAATCCACCAATTCTTGCACCAGTACAGAGGGAAAGCGTTCGCTATTATCCTGGATGGAGCGACCGATGTAGCTGATATACAGCGTCTGCTGCGCCGAGATTAACGCTTCCAGAAACAGATAGCGGTCATCGTCGCGACGGCTTCGATCCCCGCGCATGGGTTTTTGGCTCATCAGGTCAAAGCCCAACGGCGCAAGCTTGCGCGGGTATACGCCGTCGTTCATTCCCAGCAGGCAAACGACTCTGAACGGAATGGAACGCATCGGCATCAGCGTACAAATATTGATGGGGCCCGCCAGGAAGCGCTGGCTAATACGTTCCTGATCCAGACGCTGCGCCAGTTCATCCCGCAGTAGCGAAATCGGTACCGCGTCGCCATATTCCGCCGCGACGCCTTCGGCGATAATGGCCTGCCACTGCTGTTCAATCAATGTCATTGCCGCTTCCGTGTCCGCATCGGGCAGGAAGAAATCATTGAGCATGTCGCGACAAACGGGCAACCACTCTTCCAGCGGTCGCTCCTGCGCCAGACCGCGCCGCCAGATATTAAGCTGCATCAGCAGCGAAGCCAGATGCCCGACCAGCTCAGCAATCAGACCGCTGGATTCGTCATAAGGCAGAACCGACTGCCACTCACCCTGGGCGCTTTCCATCGCATACCCCAGCAGCATACGCGTCAGGCCAAATTGCCACGTATGCTGCCCCGTGGCAGGAAGTTCCAGCTCGCGCACGTTGTCATCGTCAATTCCCCAGCGAATGCCTGACTCATTGACCCACAAGCGCAGATAACGCAGCCCTTCTTCGTTGATCGTAAAGCGGGCAGCCAATACCGGTACGTCTAACAACGCCAGAACATCCTCGGAGACAAAGCGGCTGTCCGGTAACGAAAGTAGGCTGATAAATGCCTGTAACACCGGATGTGACTGACGCGCCCGCCGATCGGAAATGGCATAAGGCAGATAGCGCTCCGTTGGCGCGCTACCAAATACCGCCTGGATAAACGGGCTATAGCTGTCAATATCAGCCACCATAACGATAATGTCGCGCGGCGTTAGCGTCGGATCGGCTTCCAGCATCGCCAGCAGGCGATCGTGCAGTATCTCCACCTCGCGCTGCGGGCTGTGACAAACGTGAAAAGAGAGGCTGTTATCCTCGGGATCGAGCAGACGCTTATTGTCGCTGCGCGAATACTCCTCAAGGTTTACGCCCGCCACCGCATGGCTTTCCAGTTCAAGAATATCCGCCTGAATCCGATGCAAAAGATTATCTGGCGTAATATCAACAAACGCATCCAGCTCCTGGCTGTTTTCCAGTTCAGATAGCAGGTAGATATAATCCCGCCCCAGTTTTCCCCATGAGGCCAGTAGCGGATTACCGATATCCTGTTCACCGTCGCTGTTAAATAAGGCTTCCGGATTCTGGTTTTCACGGAACAACGGTAAATGACGGTCTTCAAAACTGTGACGACGCTGGCGAGCCATGAGTTTTGCCAGCCAGGCTGGGTCTTTAATGTCCCCCCAGTAATACCGACACGGATTAGTAAAAAGGAGATGGATTTCAATATGTTTGCCCAGCGCCTGCAACGCTCTGAGATACACTGGCGGTAACGCGGAAATGCCGCAAATAAAAACGCGGGACGGCAACCCTGGCGGGCAGGCGGTCGCGCTTTCCAGCGTTTGAATAAAGCGTTGGTAGAGATTGGCGCGATGCCAGCGTGGCTGCCCCAGCGTGGCGGTATATTCCACCAATGCTTTCCACAGCGGCGCCTGCCAGTTTTGCGCCTCCCCCAGACCTTCCACGCTTTTTCCTACTTCCCACTGCGTAAGCCAGTCAGGCCGATAAACCAGATACTGATCGAACAGGTCGGCAGCGCGCGCGGAAAGCTGAAAGAGTTTGCGTTTATCGGTGTCGTCGGTCAGATAATGGCGCAGCAGTACAAACTCATCCTTATCCAGCAACTGTGGCAGCAAGGTCATCAGTTTCCAGCTCATGCTTTGTTTGCTGAAAGCGCTTTCTTTGGGGATATCCGGCAACACGCGGACAAACATCTCCCAGATAAAACTCGCCGGTAACGGAAAAGCGATATTCGCCGCAATACCAAACTTTTGTGAAAGGGTCATCTGCAGCCACTGCGCCATACCCGTGCTTTGAACCAGAATCATTTCTGGTTCAAAGGGATCATCCAGCCGCTCGCGTTCGACGATGAACTCCATCAACGCTTCCAGCACATCCAGACGATTGGAGTGGTAGACCCTTAACATAATTACTCCTGACGATTAACGATTTGGACAATGCAAGCGCGTCATCTGCCCCTGCCTGCCAGAGGGTGAAACCATCGTGACGCTGATGCTGACACATCCCGATTGCATTGTCTGCATCCGGTTGGCCTTCCAGCCGTCAGCAGGCGAAAATGGATACAGCGCCGTTTGCTGCCACGCCTGCCGCCAGATCTGGAGATACTGGTGTCGTAATGCAAAACTGTGCATTAATACCCGCTGATAGCCTGACAGCGCGGTGATGATCATTACTATTAGAACCATCGCCACTAAAACTTCCGGGAGGCTAAACCCGCGTTGTAAATTCAGGGGATGCGGCATAACGCCACCTCTTTTAACGGACAAAAATCGCTCCAGCCGTGGGGAGAAAAGACAATGCTTCCCTGAATGACGTTGCCCAAACGCCATAACGTCATGCCGTCATCTTGCGCCGCCATCACCACCTCATCCCCCGATAATCTCCGCAAACAGACTCTTGCTCCTGAAGAGGAATAGCGCCGACATTCCATTTCGGTTACGCCTGACCATAGCTGCCCCCGCCCCCATTCCAGCGCCGACTGTACGAGCGCCTGGCGTTGTATCGCCAGGCTCTGCGTCGTCACGCGGGCGGCATAGCTGGCCTGCTGCTGATTTACGCCTTGCAGTAGCAGACTACCCAGAATCAGTATTAAAAGCGCCAGTATTAGCGAAGAAGCGCCACGTTCCCGATTCACAGATTAAATCCCGTTACGCTGTATTGCGCGTCAATAACCGTCTGAGGCTCGGCTTTGCTGGCGCCGCGCAGATGCAGCATGAGCACTGGCGAGAATCCCGTTATATCCCGGCGCTCAACGGTAAACGCCGTGATGAGTACCGTATTGGGATCGGTCATTTTTTCCCATCCCTTCCCCTGGCAAGATGTTGCTCCGCGTAATGTTTCCAGAACGTTATCCTTCATACGAAACCCGGTCTGGTCGGCCTCTTTCGCCGGTATGGTATCCCAGACACCGTTATTATTCCCGTCCCACTGAACGATGACGCATTGCCCCTGTTCGGCAAGATGTAACCCTTCGCCAGTACAGTGGCCATGGCAGTAACCCGCACGCTGAAGATGCTTCGCTACGGTATAGGTTCGCTGCCAGATTTCATCTTCCAGCGATAACTGTCGCGTGTTGTGCCAGATCTCACGCTGTAGCGCCGGTAAAAATCGTGCGGACCCAAGCAGTAAAATGGAACCTATCGCCATCGCCAGCACAACCTCCAGTAGCGAGAACCCCCGCGTGGTTATTGACACGTAGCGGCCTCGTTACGCTCGCATAGCCTGATTCGCCCCCAGGAAGAGACGACCAGACGCCACTCTCCGGCAGCGTTTTTCAGTACGATGTGCCCTGCCCATGCCGTATTGCGCAGGCCAAAGAAGGCTAACGACGGCGTGATATCGGCAAGGACGACATCATGCCAGTCGGGCGTAAACACAAAGGGGGAAGATGGCGTACACGATGTTTGCGTAGCAACAGAGCTGACAAAGCACCATGAACCGCCTTCGCTGACCACGCGAAGAATGTGATCGCGGTTATGCCAGTGAGCGTCCTCACGAAGTTGCAGCAGGTAATCCCGCACCTGACATGCGGTTTGCCACAGGCGCTGTTGCTGCTGCCAGCGTTGCCAGCCATAAAGTCCTGTGGCGCTGAGAATGATAATGAGCGACATCGCGACCACCGTTTCAATGAGCGTATAGCCCTGTTGTTTTTTCATGTCGGCAGTATGGCGGGCGGAAGAAAAATAACGAGCGCCAAATACAGATTGTTCGGCGCGTTACGGAAAAAAGTTCATTTCTTGCAGCGCGTTGCAAAATTTCAGGAATCCGCGCCGAAGATTGAGACGAAGGGTAAAAAAAACCGACGCGCGATGGCGTCGGTTATGGCAGGATCGTCAGCGCTTAGATAGCGACCGGCGCTTTAATACCGGGGTGCGGATCATAGCCTTCAATTTCGAAATCATCGAACCGGTAGTCAAAAAGCGAATCGGGTTTACGCTTAATGACCAACTTCGGCAGCGCGCGCGGTTCACGGCTTAATTGCAGGTGCGTCTGCTCCATATGGTTGCTGTACAGGTGCGTGTCGCCGCCGGTCCAGACAAAATCGCCGACGTCCAGGTCGCACTGTTGCGCCATCATATGCACCAGTAACGCGTAGCTGGCAATGTTGAACGGCAGACCGAGGAACACATCGCAGGAGCGCTGATAAAGCTGACAGGAGAGTTTTCCATCTGCGACATAAAACTGGAAAAAGGCGTGACACGGCGCCAGCGCCATCTTATCCAGCTCGCCGACGTTCCACGCAGAAACGATAATACGACGAGAGTCCGGGTCGTTTTTAAGCTGGCTTAAAACCGTGGCGATCTGATCGATATGGCGGCCATCCGGTGTTGGCCATGCCCGCCACTGCTTACCATAAACCGGGCCTAAATCGCCGTTCTCATCGGCCCATTCGTCCCAGATGGTGACATTATTTTCGTGCAGGTAAGCGATGTTGGTATCGCCCTGCAAAAACCATAGCAGTTCGTGAATAATTGAACGTAAATGGCAGCGTTTTGTCGTCACCAGCGGAAAGCCTTCCTGCAGGTTAAAACGCATCTGATGGCCAAAAATGGAAAGCGTGCCGGTGCCGGTACGGTCGTTTTTCTGTGTGCCTTCATCCAGCACTTTTTGCATCAGTTCTAAATACTGTTTCATGGTTCCTCAGGAAACGTGTTGCTGCGGGCGGCGGCGATATGCCCAAACCATCATGATCGCGCCAGCGATAATCATCGGGATAGAGAGAATCTGCCCCATGCTGATGTACTGTACCCACGCGCCGGTAAATTGCGCGTCCGGCTGGCGGAAGAATTCAACAATGATACGAAACGCGCCATAGCCAATCAGGAATAATCCGGAGACTGCGCCCATCGGACGCGGTTTACGAATAAAGAGATTAAGAATGATAAACAGCACCACGCCTTCTAATGCCAGCTCATACAACTGGGAAGGGTGGCGCGGCAATACGCCGTAGGTATCAAAAATAGGCTGCCATTGCGGATGTGACGGCAGCAGCGCAATATCTTCCGCGCGTGAGCCAGGAAAGAGCATGGCAAACCGGAAGTTAGGATCGACTCGCCCCCACAATTCACCGTTGATAAAGTTGCCCAGACGCCCGGCGCCCAGGCCGAACGGAATTAACGGTGCAATAAAATCAGACACCTGAAAGAACGAGCGCTTCGTGCGCCTGGCGAAGATAATCATCACCAGTATCACGCCGATAAGCCCGCCGTGGAAGGACATGCCGCCGTCCCAGACGCGGAATAAATAGAGCGGGTTATCCAGAAACAGAGGGAAGTTATAAAACAGGACATAGCCAATTCGCCCCCCCAGGAAGACCCCCAGGAAACCTGCATAGAGTAAATTTTCAACTTCGTTTTTGGTCCAACCGCTTCCCGGACGGTTAGCGCGACGCACCGCCAACCACATCGCGAAAACGAATCCCACCAGATACATCAAGCCATACCAGTGAAGCGCGACGGGCCCAATTGAGAAAATGACCGGATCAAAGTCCGGAAAATGCAGATAGCTACTGGTCATCTGTCACCACAATTTCTTGTTATTTCGCTGAAGAGATAGCGATTGATAAGCGCGCCTGCGCGTTGCAGACGCTCCAAAGGTGCGAATAATAGCACAAGGGTTAAAAGCGAGATGCCGATTACCGTTAAAAGATATGTATACGCATTGTCTTTCATCTTGCAGGCGTGTTGTCTGCGCCGTGAATCCACAGTCACTCTCTTTTCCCGCTCCAGTCGTTACAACCCTCCTCGAATCAATCCCCCCATCCCGCGGCGCTCCATAAACGCCGCCACCTGATGACGCACTTCGGTCGCCATCTGCGCCTCAAGGCTGCGTCTGGCAAGGGTTTGCGCGTCTTCAAAATCGATATGCCGCAGCAGATATTTCACACGCGCTACCGAACGGCCATTCATCGAAAGATGGCGATATCCCAGACCGATAAGAATCGCCACGCACATCGGATCGCCCGCCATCTCGCCGCACAAACGAAGATCGAGGCCATTTTTTTCGGCTTCCTGCGCAATCATGCTCAGTGCGCGCAGCATAGCCGGATGCAGACTGTCGTAAATACTGGCCACGCGAGTATTGTTGCGATCTACCGCCAGGATATATTGCGTTAAATCGTTTGTACCGACCGAGATAAAGTCGATCCGGTTAGCCAGATGCGGCAGCATAAATACCATGGACGGCACTTCCAGCATAATGCCGATACGCGGTTTCGGGATCGCATAGCCGATCATCTCCTCGACCTCGCGCCCGGCGCGTTCGATCAGACGCCGCGCTTCATCGACTTCATCAATACTGGTGACCATCGGCAACAAAATGCTGAGGTTGCCAGTCGCCGCATTGGCGCGCAGCATCGCGCGGACCTGGATCAAAAAGATCTCCGGCTGATCCAGCGTAATGCGGATCCCGCGCCAGCCCAGGCACGGGTTCTCCTCGCTGATCGGCATATAGGGCAGTTGTTTATCCGCTCCCACATCCAGGGTCCGCAGCGTCACCGGTTTATCGTTAAACATTTGCAGCATCCCTTGATACTGCGCCACCTGCTCTTCTTCCGAGGGAAACCCGCTTTGCAGCATAAAGGGAATTTCAGTACGGTACAGGCCGATACCGTCGATCCGACTGCCTAACTTTTCCTCATGCTCGGGGCTGAGCCCGGCATTCAGCATCACTTTGACTCGCTCGCCGCTTTTCAGTTGGGCGGGAAGATTGACGTCGTCCTCCGCCAGACGACTGAGTTCTATCTCTTCACTAATGAGCCGCTGATATTCCTGAATAAGCACGGGTTCAGGATCGACCAGTAATTCACCGCGATAGCCATCCACCACCAACGTACGGCGATGTAGCACCGAAGGCTGGATATCCGCGCCCATGACGGTCGGGATACCGAGCGCGCGCACCATAATCGCCGCATGCGAGTTTGCCGCGCCGTCGCGCACTACAACGCCCGCCAGCCTGTCCTGCGGCAGCTCCGCCAGGGTGGTCGCCGACAGCTCATCCGCGACCAGAATAAAACGTTCCGGCCAGGCGTTTGGCCCCTGAACTGAATCATCAAGGTGGAATAACAGCCGCTGCCCCAGCGTGCGTAAGTCTCCCGCACGTTCTTTGAGGTAGTTATCGGTTAGCGCCGCAAATTGCTCGGCAAATTTTTCGATGATTTTTTTAACGGCCCACTCCGCAACAGCGCCTTTGTCGACCTCGGCGAAGAGTTCGCGACGCAGTCTGGCATCTGAAAGCAGGTGTGAGTACAGATCGAAAATGGCCGCCGTCTCTTTTTGCGCGCCGGCGGCAAAGCGTTTGCTGTATCGTCGGAATTCGTTCGCCGCCTCTTCCAGCGCGCCGGTCAGTCGTTCGCGTTCAAGAGAGGTATCCAGCGTAGACGCTTCGTAAACCTGTTCCATCAGCGGCATGGTCGCGTCTTGCCAGCCCGTTGCGATAGCCACGCCCGGCGCCGCAGGAAGCGCGCGGATTCGCGTCTGCCGGTATTGCCCGAACAGCGCTGTGACCTGCGACTGTGACAGGATAGCCGCCATCTGCGTAGCGAGCGTGACGAGGAAAGACTCTTCGCTTTCATCGTACTGGCGCAATTCGCGCTGCTGTACGACCAGCACGCCGAGAAGTTGGCGACGCTGAATGATCGGCACGCCGAGAAACGCGCGAAAACGCTCCTCTTTTACCGAAGGAATGTATTTAAAGCTGGGATGTTTTTGCGCATCGGCAAGGTTAATGGGTTCCGCCAGCCTGCCCACCAGACCGACGATCCCCTCATCAAACGCAAGCGCAACGGTTCGACCACGCGGTTTTTTCAACCCCCGCGTCGCCATCAGGTAATAACAGCGTCGGTCATGATCGGCCAGGTAAACCGAGCAAACCTCTGTATCCATCGCAAGACAGATATCCGTGACCAGAATATTCAGCGCCTCGTTCAGACGCGGCGCACTGGCCACTTTTTCGACTATTTCGCGCAGGCGAGTGAGCATAATTTGCGTGGCTTAACCTCTTTTACGTCGATAAGCAGGCGCGCTTTGTAGCTTAGGGGGATTATCCTGAAGCGCCATGACAACACTTGCAAACTCTTTCATTACCCTGCGGTAGACATCGCGTTTAAATGACACCACTTGTCGAACCGGATACCAGTAACTTACCCAGCGCCAGCCGTCAAACTCCGGCGTACTGCTGGTTTGCATATTGATTTCGGCGTCGGCGCTCATTAACTGCAAAAGAAACCACTTTTGTTTCTGGCCGATACATACCGGCTTTGTGTCCCAACGCACCAAACGTTTTGGTAACTTGTAACGCAACCAGTTGCGAGTAGAAGCAAGGATCCGCACATCTTTACGGCTTAACCCAACTTCTTCAAACAGTTCCCGGTACATCGCCTGTTCTGCCGACTCCCCTGGATTTATCCCGCCCTGCGGGAACTGCCAGGAGTGCTGACCAAATCGCCGGGCCCACATCACCTGCCCCTGACGATTACAAATTACGATACCTACATTTGGGCGGTAGCCATCGTCATCAATCACCGGACTACCTCAACATAAACCTTATATATGAACGATTGTTTCATACTCCAGTGAGGCGGTAAACCACTCTGTAATAGTGACACAGCCTAATAACAATTGAATAACTCACAGTAAATAGCCGAGTTATAAACAGATGATGACCCCCTTGCGCCATTTTATTCACCTTTTCTGTGGATATAGTTGTGAAGAAGTATGGAATTACCACGGGAAAACCCAGAACAGTCTGAATTCCTCATGCTGAAAACAGTAAAAATAGTGCCTTATATTCATTGTGTTATAGACAAATCTTACATGCCGCCTTCATAAAGCGTGACCAGTATCACATCTAAGATCCTTATGCTGATGAAAGATCAACCAGCGTCGGTTTTATCCACAGATTGTGCCAATAACTTACGCACTATTTGTCTGAATTTTCGATTTTCGTCGCACGTCAAGGCTGTAAATGGAAACAGTAGTGGTGGTTTTACACAGTTATCCCAACTTTCTGTGGATAACATAGTGTAAGATCCTGTTTATTGTCAGTGACCAGAATTGGAAAACCCGCTTCAGCGTTGCGCAACACGAAGAAACAACACAAAAAAGGCAATAAAAATCAGTCTATTGAATATAAGACACAGAAAAAGATAAACTCTGCCCATACGGTATAAAATCACTGCTCACTTTTTGACCTAAGGTAATTGTCATGTCCGCTCTTTGTCCGCTACTGACTCCGCCTGCTTCGGAAGCATTGCTGTTAGCCCAGGCGCGGCAGCTTTCCGGCTATACGTTAGGCGAGCTGGCGGCGATGGCCGGCATTACCACGCCTAAAGATTTGAAGCGAGACAAAGGCTGGATCGGCGTCTTGCTGGAGATCTGGCTCGGCGCCAGCGCCGGGAGCAAGCCGGAGCAGGATTTCGCCGCGTTAGGCGTAGAACTGAAAACCATCCCGGTGGATAGTCTGGGTCGTCCTCTGGAAACAACCTTTGTTTGCGTGGCGCCGTTAACCGGTAACAGCGGCGTGACCTGGGAGACAAGTCACGTACGGCATAAATTGAAGCGCGTGCTATGGGTACCGGTCGAAGGCGATCGCAGCATACCGTTAGCCGAACGCCGCGTAGGTTCGCCGCTACTCTGGAGTCCGAGTGAAGAAGAGGACAGGCAGCTACGCCTCGACTGGGAAGAGCTGATGGACATGATAGTGCTGGGCCAGGTGGAACGCATTACCGCCCGTCATGGCGAAGTCTTGCAACTGCGACCCAAAGCCGCCAATGCCAGGGCGCTCACCGAGGCTATCGGCGCGCGCGGGGAACCTATTTTGACGCTACCGCGTGGATTTTATCTGAAAAAAAATTTTACGCAGGCGCTGCTGGCTCGCCATTTTTTATTGCAGAATCCGTAACGTCCATTACACGCAAATGCGCCTCCGCTATGGCTACGCATCGGGCCGATGCCGGATAAACGTAAGCGTATTGTCGCCGCTATTTTACACCGTTCCTGGTTGCGCAAATTCAGCCTGGGCTTTCGCCCGTCACTCGACGGGCCTATAATTACCGCTTCTTTTTTTGGCAGGACTTTGTTCGATGTTATTTGCATGGATAACCGATCCTAATGCCTGGCTGGCGCTCGGTACGCTGACGCTGCTGGAGATTGTACTTGGGATCGACAACATTATTTTTCTTTCTCTGGTGGTAGCAAAACTTCCTACGGCGCAACGAAACCACGCACGGCGGCTTGGGTTGGCGGCGGCGATGGTTATGCGCCTGGCGCTGCTGGCGTCAATCGCCTGGGTCACTCGTCTGACTAATCCGCTGTTTGAGCTTTTCGGCGAAGCGATTTCCGCTCGCGATCTCATTCTGTTACTGGGCGGGTTATTTTTAATCTGGAAAGCCAGCAAGGAGATCCATGAGTCCATCGAAGGCGAAGAAGAAGGGTTAAAAACCCGGGTTTCTTCTTTCCTGGGCGCAATAGTGCAGATTATGCTGCTGGATATTATTTTCAGCCTTGATTCAGTTATCACAGCGGTTGGCCTCTCCGATCATCTGTTTATTATGATGGCGGCAGTCGTTATTGCCGTAGGCGTCATGATGTTTGCGGCACGGCCCATCGGCGAGTTTGTCGATCGCCATCCGTCGGTAAAAATGCTGGCGCTCTCCTTTCTGATCCTGGTTGGCTTTACCCTGATTCTGGAAAGTTTCGACGTTCACGTTCCGAAAGGGTATATCTATTTCGCCATGTTCTTCTCTATCGCAGTAGAGAGCCTGAACCTGTTGCGTAATAAAAAGAATCCACTGTAATCCTGTCTCGCTCCCCCGCCGGGGGAGCGAATACTCACTTTATTTCCTTTCTTCTCACAGATTAAGATTTTGCTGCTTCCGACATGCAGAGCTGCGCGTTATTACTAGACTATTATCAGACATATGATTAACAGACTATTATCAGATGCAGGCTACGTGAGGACAAACGGATGAAAAAGTGGGCAGTTGTAATTTCCGCAGTAGGGTTGGCTTTTGCGGTATCCGGATGCAGCAGCGATTATGTAATGGCGACGAAAGATGGTCGTATGATCCTGACCGATGGAAAACCGCAAGTTGACGATGATACCGGTCTGGTCAGCTATACCGATGCACAGGGAAACGAGATGCAAATCAACCGTGACGAAGTGTCTCAAATTATCGAACGTTAAGCGGTGGCCTGTGATCGAGGTCAGCGTTCTGCAAGCCTTCAGGCTGCGTCCCGTAACGGTGCGTGGTGACCACGCCCGGTAACAATTACGCCGCGCAGCCTGCAATTTTACTTTCCCTTTTGCCTTCCCTCTGCCATTTTTATTGTCCTTTGTCGGGAATTTCTGACTTCATAATAAAAAGGAAACGGCTATGCACTATCACCGTATACCCCACAGCTCGCTCGAAGTAAGTACGCTAGGGCTGGGCACAATGACATTTGGTGAACAAAACAGCGAAGCCGACGCTCACGCACAGCTCGACTATGCCATCGCAAATGGCATTAACCTTATCGACGCCGCCGAGATGTATCCGGTACCGCCGCGCCCGGAAACACAAGGGCTGACGGAGTCCTATATCGGTAACTGGCTCGCCAAACGCGGCAACCGTGAAAAACTGATCATCGCCAGCAAAGTTAGCGGACCGGCACGTAATAATGATCAAGGCATCCGGCCTCATCAGGCGCTGGATCGTAAAAATATTCGCGAAGCGCTACACGACAGTTTGACCCGATTGCAGACCGACTATCTGGATTTGTATCAGGTGCACTGGCCGCAGCGCCCCACTAACTGCTTCGGTAAACTCGGCTATAACTGGACAGACTCCACGCCAGTAGTAAGTCTACTAGAGACGTTAGACGCGCTAAGTGAGTTTCAGCGAGCGGGTAAGATTCGTTATATTGGCGTTTCAAATGAGACAGCGTTTGGCGTGATGCGCTATCTGCATCTGGCGGAAAAACATGACCTGCCGCGTATTGTCACTATCCAGAACCCCTATAGCCTGTTAAACCGCAGCTACGAGGTCGGACTGGCGGAAGTCAGCCAGTATGAAGGTGTTGAATTGCTCGCCTATTCCTGTCTGGCGTTTGGCACATTAACCGGTAAATACCTGAACGGGGCCAAACCCGCAGGCGCGCGGAATACCTTGTTCAGCCGCTTCACACGTTACAGCGGCGAACAGGCGCAAAAAGCCGTTGCCGCCTACGTCGATATCGCGAAGCGTCACAATCTTGATCCGGCGCAGATGGCGCTGGCCTTTGTTCGCCGCCAGCCGTTTGTCGCCAGTACGTTACTGGGCGCAACCACGATGGCGCAGCTCAAGACGAATGTGGAAAGTCTGCATCTGACGTTAAGCGAAGAGGTCCTGGCGGAGATTGAGGCGGCGCATCAGGTTTATACCTACCCGGCACCGTGATAGTCAGTGCCCGGTGGCGCTACGCTTCCGGGCTTACAGAGACAATGTAAGCCGGATAACGCGCACTCGCCGCCCGGCATATTCACTCAGTATGATGCCTGCCGGCGCTGCCAGATCCACAGCGCCGCGATCGCCAGCGCGAACAGCACGCCAAAGCCGATACCTATCGCCACTGCCGGAACGCCAACCAGCACCGCCAGCGAGTACAGTCCCAGCATTAATAGCATGGCGCTATTCTCGCCCAGATTTTGTACGGCAATGGCATTCCCGGCGCCAACGCTCTTCTTACCGCGCTCCTGGAGCAAGGCGTTGAGCGGCACCACAAAAAAGCCGCCCAGCATACCTATCAACAGCAACAAGGCATAAGCAGGCAGCAATGCGTGCTGTAATGAGAAGATCGCAACCACAACGCCAATCAAAATCCCGGCGGGCATACAGCGCGATACGGTCTCCAGCGTCACCAGTTTTGCCGCCGCGCCCGCGCCGACCACAATCCCTACCGCCACCATGGCGTTCAGGTAAGTCGGCGTGGCGTTATCCATAATGCCCAGCGCCACCGGCACCCACAGTACCAGCAGAAAACGCAGCGTCACGCCTGCGCCCCAAAATAAGCCGGTGCCCACCAGCGAAAAACGCGTTTCACCGTTACGCCAAAGGACAACGCAAGCGCAGAAAAAGCTACGCGTCATCGCCGCCAACCGCCAGGATTGTCCTGGACGCGCCGCCACAAGCTTCGGGATAAACAGGTTCGCCGCCACTGCGCCAGCGTAGGCCAACGCGCAGGCAACCAGCGCGGCGATGACATGCCAGTCGGCCAATACGCCGCCAGCGACAGAACCGAGCAAAATCGCCGCAATAGTAGAAGCTTCCATCAGACCATTGGCTTTAACCAGCTTATCGCCTGTCGTCAGTTCGCCCAGAATGCCGTATTTCGCTGGAGAATAAGCCGCCGCGCCAATCCCGACCAACGTATAACCGACAAAAGGATTCACGCCGAGGCAGATACCTGCCGCTCCCGCCAGTTTAAGGCCATTGGCGACCATCATCACCCGGCCTTTGGCAAAGCTGTCCGCGATCTGACCGACAAACGGCGCAAAAAGAATGTAAGCGCCCACAAACACCATTTGCAGAACAGGCTGGCTCCAGTCCGGATAAAACTGGGCTTTCAGCAGCGCCAGCGTCGCAAACAGCAGCGCATTATCGCCAAAAGCCGAGAGAAACTGCGCGACAATCACCGACAGCATCCCTTTCGACCAGATGGAGGTGTTAGTGCGTACTGACTCACTCATGATGTTGTTCCGGCGCATCCACCCAGCTTTTCAGCGTGACAAAATCGGGTTTTCCGCTGCCAAGTAAGGGAAGCTGTTTCAGATAACGGATATCGCGCGGGACGGCAAGTTCCGGAATACCGTGTTCACGGGCATAGTGCTGTAACTTTTCTCGGGTGAGTTCGCTGTCAGTCGTAAACAGTACCAGCGCTTCACCTTTGCTGGCATCGCTTTTAATGGCGGTAGCGTGCATTTTGTCCGCCGAAACGCCAAGCGCCAGTTGCTCGACCATCTCCAGCGAGACCATTTCGCCAGCAATTTTCGCAAAGCGTTTCGCGCGCCCCTGAATCTGCACAAAACCATTTTCATCGAAGCGTACAATGTCACCCGTGTCGTACCACCCGCGCTCGGTTTCGCCTCTGGCGTTTTCCGCTGACGGCACCTCCAGCACGCCCGGTTTTTCCACGCGCAGATAGCCATTCATGATATTCGGCCCTTTCAGCTGTAGCCGACCGCCGTTTTCAATACCGGGCACCGCCAGCAGACGCGCGTCCATGCCAGGCAGAATGCGGCCAACAGTACCCGGCTTAGCCGCCATCGGCACGTTAATCGAGACTACTGGCGCGCATTCCGTTACCCCGTAGCCCTCAAGAATGCGCAGACCGAATTTATCCTGCCACAGTTGTTTAGTGCTCTCCTGAAGTTTTTCCGCACCGGCCACCACATAGCGCAGGCGATAAAAATCATACGGATTGGCAAAGCGCGCATAGTTGCCGAGGAAGGTTGATGTACCAAACAGCACGGTACAGTTACGGTCATAGACCAGTTCCGGCACAATGCGATAGTGCAGCGGACTTGGATAAAGAAACACTTCCGCGCCGGTCAACAACGGCGTAAACAGGCCCACCGTCAAACCGAACGAGTGAAAGAGCGGCAGCGCCGACATAAAACGGTCATTGGCGGTGAAATCCGCAATCGTTTTTATCTGCTCGACGTTCGCCAGAATGCTTTTATGACTGTGCACCACCCCTTTCGGGTGCCCTTCCGAGCCGGAGGTAAAAAGAATGATCGCCGCGTCTTCCGGCTGCTGTTTTACCTGCGCCAGTCGCGGCGCCAGGAGGTGGGCAAAAATCCACAGCTTGTCGGCGGGCGTGACGTCCGCTTTTAAATCTTCCAGGTAAACCCAGCGAACCTGCGTTAGCTGCTCCGGCAGGTGCCACAATTTACCTTTATCGAGGAACTGGCGGGAGGTAAAAATCGTTTTAATTTCCGCCGCGGTAATCGCGCTGGTCAGCCCTTTTACCCCCGCCGTGTAGTTCATCATGGCCGGAATGCGGCGACGAGAAACCGCGCCGAAAATCACCGCCGCGCTGATGGCGGCATTCGGCAGCATTAAACCGATTTTCTCGCCCTCAACGCTGTACTTTTCCAGAATCCGGCCAACAAAAAGCGTCTTGGTCAGTAACTTACGATACGTATCCGGCGTAAAGTTAATGTCCTCAATACAGTTTTTACCTGCGCCGTAACGATATTGCGCCGCCAGCAACGATTCGTATAACGTCTCGCGCGGGCGCACCGCCATACGCGCTTCCATCATGATCTGGTGCAGCATCTCACCCGCTATCTTACGTCTGTCGCGCGCGCGCGGCGCTTCCGGCATCGGTATTTGCGTCGGCGGTAAAATATGAAGCTGAATGCGGGGGAATAAGCGCCGTTTAACCAGACCTTTAAGGCGACTGAAAGGCGTAAGCTCCGCGCCGTCAATACGGAGCGGAATGACGGTTGCGCCCGATTTTGCCGCCACAAAGCCTGCGCCGTCATAAATTTTCATCAGCGAGCCGGTCACGGAAATCCGCCCTTCCGGGAAAATCACCACTGGACGCCCCTGCTCCACCAGGCGCACCAGGTGTTTAATGGACATGGGTTTAGTGGGATCGAGCGGCACAAAATCGATCAGCGGCGTTAACCAGCGCATATACCATTGCTGGCTGATGGAGGTATATACCGCAAAGACAGGCCGTACCGGCAAAAACAGCGCCAGTAGCATACCATCGATAAATGAAACGTGATTGGGGGTAATTAAGACCCGGTTCCCCTGTAGCGCCCGGACATCGCCAGTGACGCGCACACGATAAAGCACGCGAAACAGGTTACGGAAAAATCCAAACAGCATTTCAACTCCCTTTGGCCGACAATTCGCTAAAACATGAATTGTGGCAGATTACACGAGTTGCGTAACAGGAGCGATAGCAAAATAGGTTCGAAAAAAAACCTGCGCATCCGCGCAGGTTGGTGCAAGAGACAGGTACGAAGAGCGTACCGAATAATCTCACCAATCAATACCTCTGGGATCTTGATTGTGGGCTTCGCGCGTCTGCATCGCCAGTCCGAAAACGCAAAGGAATAAACGGAAATGCAACGAGTTGTGTAAATTATCCGTTACTGTTACAGGTTCAGGCGAAACAAAAAAAAACCTGCGCATCTCTACGCAGGTTGGTGTAATTCGTGTGATCAACAATGACGTTGATTCCACCTATCAATACCTCTGGGATCACCACTCTATCAACCTGACTCGCTGGCCTGCCAGCAGACAATCGCAACAGCGCTTCGCAAACTGTAACGAAAGATTTGTATTGTCACTTTACAGACGCATTTCTCCCGTGCAGGTCACATTTGCCCGACACGGCGGGGCAAGAGGCTTGAACAGACGTTCATTTTCCGTAAAACTGGCGTAATGTAAGCGTTTACCCACTATAGGTATTATCATGGCGACCATAAAAGATGTAGCCCGACTGGCCGGTGTTTCAGTCGCCACCGTTTCTCGCGTTATTAACGATTCGCCAAAAGCCAGCGAAGCGTCCCGGCTGGCGGTGACCAGCGCAATGGAGTCCCTGAGCTATCACCCTAACGCCAACGCGCGCGCGCTGGCACAGCAGGCAACGGAAACCCTCGGTCTGGTGGTCGGCGACGTTTCCGATCCTTTTTTCGGCGCGATGGTGAAAGCCGTTGAACAGGTGGCGTATCACACCGGAAATTTTTTACTGATTGGCAACGGGTATCATAACGAACAAAAAGAGCGTCAGGCTATTGAACAGTTGATTCGTCATCGTTGCGCAGCGTTAGTGGTACACGCCAAAATGATTCCGGATGCGGACCTGGCCTCATTAATGAAGCAAATCCCCGGCATGGTGCTGATTAACCGCATTTTACCGGGGTTAGAACACCGCTGTGTCGCGCTGGATGACCGTTACGGGGCATGGCTGGCGACCCGACATCTGATCCAGCAAGGTCATACGCGTATTGGGTATATCTGTTCCAACCACACCATCTCTGATGCCGAAGATCGCCTGAGGGGCTATTACGATGCGCTGGCGGAAAGCCATATCCCGGCTAACGATCGGCTGGTGACGTTCGGCGAACCGGATGAAAGCGGCGGCGAGCAGGCGATGACTGAGTTATTAGGTCGCGGCAGAAATTTTACCGCGGTGGCCTGCTATAACGACTCGATGGCGGCTGGCGCGATGGGAGTATTAAATGATAATGGCGTGGGGGTGCCGGGCGAAGTATCGCTCATCGGTTTTGATGATGTACTGGTCTCACGCTATGTGCGTCCCCGACTGACCACCATTCGGTATCCGATCGTCACCATGGCGACACAGGCGGCGGAGCTGGCGTTAGCGTTGGCGGGGAAATGCCCTACGCCAGAAGTAACTCATGTATTTAGTCCGACACTGGTACGCCGACATTCGGTATCCACGCCGACGGATACCGGACACCTGTCGACAACCGATTAATCAGGGTAGCATGATGGCGACAATGCTGGATGTTTCCCGCCATGCGGGCGTATCAAAGGCCACCGTCTCACGAGTGCTGAATGGGACGGGGCAGGTAAAAGAAAGCACGCGCCAGAAAGTGTTTACGGCGATGCAGGCTCTGGACTATCGCCCCAACCTGCTGGCACGCTCGCTGGCGAATCGCACCAGCAACAGCATCGGTCTGGTCGTCTCTACGTTTGACGGCTTCTATTTTGGCAGTTTGTTGCGCCGGGCGTCGCGCCAGGCGGAGTTTCATAACAAGCAGTTGATCGTCACCGATGGTCACGATACGCCGGAACGAGAGCAGAAAGCCGTACAAATGTTGGCCGACAGACAGTGCGACGCTATTATTCTTTACACTCGCTATATGGATGAGCCGGCGATTTTGTCGTTGATTGACGCCACGGAAATGCCGCTGGTGATTATTAATCGCAACGTCACTCAGGCCCGCGATCGCGCTATTTTCTTCGAGCAGGAGACGGCGGCATTCCAGGCGGTGGAATATCTGATTACGCAGGGCCATCGCGATATCGCCTGTATTACGCTGCCTGTTCATACTCCCACCGGCACATCACGCGTAGCGGGTTATCGCAAGGCGCTGGAAAAATATGGCATTCCCTGGCAACCGGCAAAAGTGAAATACGGCGATTACACGCTGACGCGCGGCTATGACGCCTGCCGGGAATTACTGGAGGAAGGCGTCACGTTTAGCGCGCTATTCGCCTGTAATGATGACACGGCGCTGGGCGCGGCAAAAGCGCTGCGCCAGGCCGGATTACGCATCCCGCAGGATGTGTCGCTGTTTGGTTTTGACGATGCGCCGGGCGCAACCTGGCTTGAACCGGGGCTTTCAACAGTCTATTTACCCATCGAGGATATGATAGCCACCGCAATCGATCAGGCCGTTCGTCTGGCGAACAGCGAGCCGGTCGCCCCGATCCCGCCCTTTACCGGCACGCTGATTCTGCGCGAGTCCGTCGCCGCAGGCCCGTTTTTTCAACGTCCGGCCTAATGATGCGCTTCAGAGCATCTCCAGCGCTAACAGCTCTTCAATGGTCTGACGACGGCGGATCAGCCGCGCCTGTCCATTGTCAAACAGTACTTCCGGCAGGAGCGGGCGGCTGTTGTAATTCGATGACATAGACGCGCCGTACGCGCCGGTATCGTGCAATACGAGGTAATCGCCGGGGATGACCGCAGGTAAGGCGCGTGTTTCAACCATTCCCCCTTCCTGCTGCGTAAAAACATCGCCTGATTCGCATAGCGGCCCGGCGACCACCGTCTCGACCCTCGGGCCATTTTCAAGCGCGCGACCATCCGCCGCCAGCGCCGAAATACGGTGATAGCTACCGTACATCGCCGGGCGCATCAGATCGTTAAAACCCGCATCTACCAGCACGAAATGGCGGCTTCCCATCTGTTTTACGCTACGCACCTGCGTTACCAGCACGCCTGATTGCGCCACCAGAAAACGTCCGGGTTCGATCTCAAGTTTGACCGCATGTCCCAGATGGCGGGCGATTTGCTCGCGCGCCGCGTTCCACAGGCCATAGTAATGACGCGTATCAACGGGCTCTTCTCCCTCACGATAAGGTATCGAGAGTCCGCCGCCTGCCGAAATCGCCTCCACATCCTGACCACATTCCAGTACCTGGCGTACCATCGCGCCGCAAACCTGCTCCAGATGACCATAATCGACGCCGGAACCAATGTGCATATGGATACCGACAAGTTTCAGTCGGTATTTCTGCATTACCGCCAGCGCCGCCGGAAGATCGCTATGCCAGATGCCGTGTTTGCTGTTTTCGCCCCCGGTGTTGGTTTTCTGGCTGTGGCCGTGACCAAAGCCAGGATTCACGCGCAACCAGACGCGATGCCCAGGCGAAACCTGACCAAGCTGCGTCAGCATATCTACCGAGCCGGCATTGACCGGAATATGCAGTTCACTGACGCGCGCCAGCGTGGCGGCATCAATCACATCGGCGGTAAAAACGATATCATCAGGGCACGTTTGCGGATCGTAGCCCGCCGCCAGCGCACGTTCGATCTCCCCCAATGAAACAGAATCCACCTTGACGCCCTGCGCGCGCATTAAGCGCAGGATATGAATGTTCGAACAGGCTTTTTGCGCAAAACGCACGACGTCAAACTGCTGCAGGGCGGCTATCTGACGGCGAATAATGTGCGCGTCATAGACCCAGACCGGACAGCCGAATTCAGCAGGCAATCTGAGCAAATTTTCAGCGTTAAGGTCAGTTTCAGCGTAATAATGCGACAATGACATAACAAACTCCGGAACAGGCTTTTTAACGATTACGCCATACCTTAGAAAGAATAAAAAATATCGTTTTATTGTCAGTCTATGCAAAAATGATATGGGATAAATGATTCAGGAAAACGTATGGCTGCCGTTAATTTACGTCACATTGAAATTTTTCATGCCGTAATGACCGCCGGAAATCTCACCGAAGCGGCGCGGCTGCTGCATACCTCGCAGCCTACCGTCAGTCGCGAGCTGGCGCGTTTTGAGAAAGTGCTGGGATTAACGCTGTTTGAGCGCACACGCGGGCGTTTACATCCGACGGTGCAAGGGCTACGCCTGTTCGAAGAGGTACAACGCTCCTGGTATGGGTTGGATCGCATCGTCAGCGCGGCGGAAAGTCTGCGCGAGTTCCGTCAGAGCGAGCTCTCTATCGCCTGCCTGCCGGTCTTTTCACAATCCTTTTTGCCGCCGTTACTACCGCCTTTTCTGGCGCGTTATCCGGATGTCAGCCTGAATATTGTGCCGCAGGAGTCGCCGTTGCTGGAAGAGTGGCTCTCCGCCCAGCGCCACGACTTAGGGCTGACGGAGACGCTTCATGCCCCGGCAGGAACAACCCGTACCGAGTTACTAACGCTAAATGAAGTGTGCGTACTGCCCTGCGACCATCCGCTTGCCGCCAAAACGGTACTGACGCCAGACGATTTTCAGGGGGAAAACTTTATCAGCCTCTCCCGTCTGGACAGCTATCGACAGTTGTTGGATACGTTATTTGCCGAACATCAGGTGAAGCGCAGAATGGTGGTGGAAACGCATAGCGCGGCCTCCGTCTGCGCGATGGTGCGCGCCGGGGCGGGCGTTTCGATCGTTAACCCGCTAACCGCGCTGGACTATGCCGCCAGCGGCGTCACCGTTCGCCGCTTCAGCATTGACGTGCCCTTTACCGTCAGCCTGATTCGCCCGCTACACCGCCCCGCCTCCGCGCTGGTTGACGCCTTCAGTAAGCATTTACAAACGCACCTTTCGCGCCTGGTCGAACCGCTGGAGGTTATTCTGGGGCCGATGACGAAAGCATAAAGCTCACGGCATCTGCGGCATGAATTGCCGTGGTATCGAAAACCGGTAGCGCGCTTTGCGTCTGGGGAACAAGCAAACCTATTTCAGTGCAGCCAAAAATAACGCCCTGCGCGCCTTGCGCAGCCAGTTGTTCGATAACCTGTAAATAATAGTGGCGCGACGCGTCAGTGAATGTCCCCTGACAGAGCTCGTCAAAAATGACCTGATTGATACGCGCCCGATCGTCCGCCTCCGGCACGATGGTCTCAATCGCAAATTGCTGTTCCAGCCGCCCGCGATAAAAATCCTGCTCCATCGTATAGCGAGTCCCTAATAGCGCCACGCGATGCAACCCCTGACGGGCGATAGCTCGCCCGGTAGCATCCGCGATGTGTAGGAAAGGCAGAGAACAACGAGATTCAATAATGTGCGCGATTTTATGCATGGTGTTGGTACACAGCACAATGCCTTCTGCGCCCGCCTGCTGTAACCCCTGCGCGGCCTGCGCCAGGATATCGCCCGCTTTATCCCATTCGCCGCGGCGTTGACATACTTCAATATCGTGAAAATCTACGCTATGCAGCAGTAAGCTCGCCGAGTGCAGGCCTCCCAACTGCTGTTTAATGCCTTCATTGATTAAACGGTAATAAGGGATAGTCGATTCCCAGCTCATCCCCCCCAACAGCCCGATCGTTTTCACTGCGCTCTCCTTTTTTTAAAGCATTATGGCAGTGAAACAAACTTACACATCCGTTTCCAGTCTATTTTTCATCATGCCGGATAACAGGCGTTATCCGGCATGGGAGGGGGGATTACACGCCAATATTTCTTAGCTTCTCGCCCGCCATCAGCTTGCGTTCGATGTGCTCCAGGGTGACATTTTTGGTTTCCGGAATCAGCCAGAAAGTGATGCCGATAAAAGCGATATTCAGCGCGGTGTAGAGCCAGAATGTACCTGCCGCGCCAATGCTGTCCAACAGAGTCAGGAATGTCGCGCCGATGATCATGTTCGATACCCAGTTTGTCGTGGTTGAACAGGTAATGCCAAAATCACGGCATTTCAGCGGCTGGATTTCCGAACACAGTATCCACACCACCGGAGCGGCGCTCATCGCGTAACCGGCGATACACATCATCGTCATCCCAACGGAAAGCCAGGAGAGGCCGCTTGATGCCGTACCGTTATCAAACTGCATCAGGCAGTAGCCCAACACCAATGTCCCTAACGCCATTACGCTGAAACCGATTTTTAACGCCGGTTTACGCCCGGCCTTATCTACCGTAAAGACGGCGATAAACGTCGCGAACATAAAGGTCAGTCCGACCACCAGCGTAGCGATCATTTGCTGTTCCGTGGTGGTAAAGCCGGCCATTTTAAAAATGCGCGGCGCATAGTACATAATGATGTTCATGCCGGTGAACTGCTGCATTGCCTGTAGCAGCATACCGAGGAACACGGCGCGGCGAACATTGCGGTTAGCTTTAAATAATGCCCACCCGCCCTGCTTGAGTTTGAGGCTTTCCCGAATCTCATTCAGTTCATCACGGGCTTTTTCCGAGGTATCGCGCAGCATACGCAGCACCTCTTCCGCTTCAATATGGCGACCTTTTTGCGCCAGCCAGCGCGGACTATTCGGCAGGAATACCACCAGAATAATGAGCAACACCGCAGGCAGCGCCAGTACGCCCAACATCGCGCGCCAGTTGCCGCTGTAGCTGAATGCCGTATCGGATAAAAAAGCCAGCACAATGCCTAACGTCACCATCAGTTGATACATACTGATCATTTTGCCGCGAACATTTTCACTTGCCATTTCAGATAGATAAAGCGGCGCGGTATAGGAGGCAATCCCTACTGCTACGCCCAGTATCACGCGGGCGCCAATCAATACTTCCACGCTGGAAGCAAACGCCGACCCCAGCGAGCCGAGCACAAACAAAATCGCGCCGGCCATCAGGCTATACTTACGCCCCAGCCGGAATGAAAGCCAGCCGTTAAATAATGCGCCAATTGCCGCGCCAAGCATCATACTGCTGACGACCCATTCCTGCAGCCGGCTGGTCAGTACGAAATGGTCGGTAATAAAAGGCAGCGCCCCGGCGATAACGCCGATATCCAGACCAAATAACAGTCCCGCTACCGCTGCAGAAACCGAAACAAACATATTCATACGTCGTGTGTCGCGAAGCGAACGCGGCGTTAAAGCAGAGTCATGATTAATAGAGACCATATTTTCCTGCCACAACAGAGTAAGACATAGCCTGAAAGTACGGGATACTCTTCCTCAAGTGTCAGGCTGGAAACGGCATAAATATGGATTAAATGGCTACGCTATAGCGATATGTGATGGATATTACACTTTTTAAATTTAACGCCGTTGCCGGGTATTCTTTTAAACCACCAATATTTCAATGAATTAAAGCATTGATCATAGCTATTATTTAACAATATATGGATTAAGTTAAACCCACAATATGGACTATGCTAATGAGATCATAAAAAACCCTGTACCAGGACAGGGCTTTATCAGTTTTTCGGCCAAAGAGTCGATTTTCCCAGAAACGCATTTGTCAGTAGCGGATTAACGCGCCAGCCAACCGCCATCTACCGCTATGGTATAGCCGTTAATATAATCAGCGGCGCTGGATGCCAGGAAGACTACCGGGCCCATTAAATCGCCCGGTAGCCCCCAACGTCCAGCCGGAATACGGTCGAGAATTTCGGCGCTACGTTGTGCATCAGCGCGCAATTGCTGGGTATTATTCGTAGACATATAGCCCGGTGCGATAGCGTTCACATTGATATTGTGTTTCGCCCACTCGTTCGCCATCAGACGTGTTATTCCCATTACGCCGCTTTTCGACGCGGTATAAGACGGAACGCGAATGCCGCCCTGGAAGGAGAGCATAGACGCGATATTAATAATTTTGCCGCCGTTGCCCTGGGCAATAAAATGTTTTGCCGCCGCCTGAGACATAAAGAACACGCTCTTGATGTTCAGGTTCATGACGTCATCCCAGTCTTTTTCCGTGAAATCAATCGCATCTTCACGACGGATCAAACCCGCGTTATTCACCAGAATATCAATATGACCGTATTCCGCCACCGCCCGTTCCAGTAATGCCGGAATACCATCGATTTGACGCAGATCGGCTGTCAGGCTTAAAAAACGACGTCCCAGAGCGGTGACGCGCGCAATAGTTTCCGTCGGTTCAACAATGTTAATACCGACAATGTCACAGCCCGCTTCCGCCAGCCCTAACGCCATCCCCTGCCCCAATCCGGTATCGCACCCCGTCACAACCGCGACTTTACCCTCAAGAGAAAATGCATTCAAAATCATTGTTAATCCTTATTTTTGTCATGCCTGTCACGCACAGGCGTTATCACCGGTCGCGACTAGCGCAGATCTTGTACCGCAACGTGATCCATGTCATCGAAGACCTGATTTTCTCCCACCATGCCCCAAATAAACGTATAGGCTTTGGTGCCAACGCCGGAATGTATTGACCAGCTTGGGGAAATAACCGCCTGTTCATTACGCATCACAATATGACGGGTTTCCTGAGGCTGCCCCATCATATGGAAAACGCAACTGTCTTCTTCCATATTGAAATAGAGGTAAACTTCCATACGGCGCTCATGGGTATGGCATGGCATGGTGTTCCATAGATTGCCGGGCGCCAGTTCGGTGAGTCCCATACTGAGCTGACAGGTTTCCAGTACATCCGGTACGAAGTATTTATTGATGGTGCGACGGTTACTGGTGAGGTTATCGCCTAAGGTGACGGGCGCAACGTCGGCAGGCGACACTTTTTTCGTCGGATAAGCGGTATGCGCTGGCGCGCAGTTGTAATAAAACTTCGCCGGTCTGCTCGCCTCATTGCTGACGAAGACCAGCTCTTTCGCCCCTTTACCAATATACAGAGCATCACGATGACCAATGTCATGGCGCTGCCCGTCAACGATAATGGCGCCCGCGCCGCCAATATTAATGACGCCCAGCTCGCGCCGGTCCAGTAACCGGGAAACGCCAAGCTGTTTACCCACCTCTCCGCCGATTTCAACAGAATGGCTGACGGGCATAATGCCGCCGACAATAATACGGTCGATATGGCTGTAGACCATCGTATATTCATCAGCGACAAAAATATTTTCTATTAAAAACTCGCGTCGCAGCGCCTGGGTGTCCAGCGTTTTAGCGTGCTCGCTATGGATGCTTTGCCTTACGTCCACTTTTCCCTCCAATGATAAATCGATCGCAATGGCATAAAATCAAAACACTGTTTTGATTTATTTAACGGCATCATAGTCGCCTGGATGAAGGTTTTCAACAATAAATAAAACAACGTTTCATTTATATGGTTGGTTATTTTTAAAACTGCTGTAGCGATCACGATCGGCGCTAAAACTTATACACTTGTATGATTTTCAGACATGTGCGCCAGGTGCTGTATGCGGTTACTCAGATAAAAATTGAAGCTTGTTTTAGAACGAGGTCTGATGTGCGAATTGAATTAAAAGCGGTATGCGTCTGCAATGCCCGACGCGGCAAGACGTTCCGCGCTATAACGAAAAAGGGGGTTCTGTTACTGGCTTTGCCCTCGTGATAGAGGGCTTTTTATGACGGAATAATGAAGCAGAAAAAGGATGGCTGGCGCAGGATCAATCGCGTTCAATGGTTAAAGCAACGCCCTGGCCGCCACCAATACACAGCGTCGCCAGGCCTTTTCGCGCGTCGCGTTTAACCATTTCGTGCACCAGTGAAACCAGAATTCGACAGCCGGAAGCGCCAATAGGATGCCCCAGCGCAATCGCGCCGCCATTAACGTTTACCCGTCGCTCATCCCATTCCAGCATTTTTCCTACCGACAACGCCTGGGCGGCAAACGCTTCGTTGGCTTCGATAAGGTCGACCTCCGCCAGTTGCCAGCCGGCACGCTCCAGACAGCGCCGGGTAGCATATACCGGCGCAATCCCCATTAGCGCAGGATCGACGCCGACGCTGGCAAACGCGCGGATGCGCGCCAGCACCGGCAGCCCCAGCGCCTGGGCTTTCGCCTCGCTCATCATCATCACCGCGGCGGCGCCATCGTTGATTGAGGAGGCATTACCCGCCGTCACCGAACCTAAACTATCAAACGCCGGATGCAGCAGGGCTAACCCCTCCGCACTGGCGTCGGCCCGCGGTTGTTCATCCGTATCGACAATTGCGGTCTGCCCATTACGTTGCGTGACGATGGGGACAATCTCATCTTTAAAACGTCCGGTATCAATCGCGGCCCTGGCTTTTTGTTGCGAACTGAGCGCATAAGCATCCTGTAACTCGCGGCTGATGCCATATTCCCGCGCCAGGTTTTCTGCCGTCACGCCAATGTGATAATCGTTGAAGGCATCCCATAAGCCATCATGTACCAGACTATCCACCAGATTGTCGGCATCAGGCAACGCGCCGGTACGGCTGTCATTGAGGACATGCGGCGCACGGCTCATATTCTCCTGCCCGCCCGCAATAACAATGTCCGCTTCGCCGCACTGAATAGCCTGCGTCGCCAGGTGCAACGCTTTTAAACCGGAACCACAAACGTCATTAATGGTAATGGCGGAAACGGTTGTCGGCAGCCCTCCTTTGATGGCTGACTGGCGCGCCGGATTCTGCCCGGCGCCAGCCGTCAGTACCTGACCGAGGATGACCTCATCGATAGCGTTAGCGTCCACGCCGGTGCGCTCAATTAACGCTTTTACGACCATGCTCCCCAGCTCGACGGCGGAATGACGGGCCAGCGTTCCCTGAAAACAGCCGATGGGTGTCCGTAAAGCCCCCACTATCACAACCTCTTTCATTACCACCTCAGCGCAAAATGACACCGCCATAGTAGAGCATTGTTAAAATTAGTTATCTTGATTGTTTAAAAAAAGTGAGTTTTATCACAAAGGAAATGACGCTGATTTGACGGTGACGCAGCTTATTTCTGCTGCAAATGGTAGCGAAGCCAGTTCCCCGCCGTTCCGGGCGGCGTTTTCTTGTTCCACAGCAAATCAATAGCAATCGCCCTCGGCCAGCCAGGAACATCCAGCTGCGCCAGCGGTTTTTCCGCCGCAAACTCTTCCACCAGCGCGCAGGGCAATACGCACCAGCCAAATCCCTGAACCGCCATGCTCAACAGCAATAAATAGTTTGGCGCTGACCAGGCCGGGCCGCGCGTAATGTTGGCGTTAGATTCAAGGTAGGTATTCAGACGCAGCTCGCGCCAGGTATGCAGTTGCTCCCATTGCAGGTTCGTCTGCGACGCCAACGGATGCGTGGTCGCCACATAAACCCCCATCCAGCTTTGAACAGGCAGACGCATCGCGCCAATGTTTGTGGGATAGTCATCACGCGCTTCAATCAGGCCTATCTGGGCGCGCCCTTTTTGCAGCAGGTCGATGACATCATCATTTTCTCCGATCAAACATTCAAACTCGGTATGCGGAAATTGACGATCAAACTGCGCCATTAACTCTTCCAGACTGTCAGGGTGCAGGGTATCAGAGAGGACGAACGTGAGTCTTGCCTCCGTCTCGCCGGATAATGTCAGCGCCACCTCATCCAGACGATCGCTCGCCGATAAAATAGCCTGAACATAGCTAAGCACCCGTTTTCCTTCTTCGGTCAGAACGGGCTGGCGCGAAGATCGATCAAATAATGAAAATCCCAGATCCGCCTCCAGATGCGCAATGGCGGTACTAATGGTGGACTGGCTTTTACGCAGGCGGCGCGCCGCCGCAGAAAACGAACCGCAAGAGACGGTCTCAACAAATGCCATTAACGCTTCAGGTGAGTAACGCATAACATATCTATTTTATCGATGGATGTTATCTTTTAGGTATCACATTAAACGATAAAATAGCGGAAATTTCTTTCGTTTGATTAAGAGTAAGGTTTTTTCGTTTATGCAACATGACGCCATACAACGCCGCTCGCTGCCGGAGCGTATTCTCCATGCTGTCTGTTTTGAAGGTATTGCGACTGCGATACTGGCGCCAACGACCGCCTGGCTAATGCAGCGCTCGGTGCTGGAGATGGGCGGCCTGACGATATTGCTGGCAACGACGGCCATGATCTGGAATATCATTTATAACGCTCTGTTTGATCGACTGTGGCCTGCGCATCAGGTGAGACGAACCGCCAAAGTGCGCGCACTCCATGCGTTAGGATTTGAAAGTGGGTTTATTGTCATTGGCGTGAGTATTGTCGCCTGGGTACTGAATGTCAGCCTGCTACAAGCATTCACCCTGGAAATTGGTTTCTTCCTGTTCTTTTTACCGTACACGATGCTGTACAACTGGGCATACGATGTTTTACGCCAGCGAATAGTGACCCGCCGCCAACAGCGCGTTAGTGCATGATATTGCTCTTTTTTGCCGGGATCGCAACGCTCCCGGCCCTCCTCCTCCACGACATCCATCTGCTTAAAACGCCCCCAACTGACGCTATTTATGGTAAATTGCGCTTCTTTTTGTGTGTTTTATAGTTGATAAATTCAAATAATGTCTAAAATTTGGTCAAAAGATGAGACTCTCTGGAGTTTTGCATTATACGGAACGGCTGTAGGCGCAGGCACTCTTTTCCTTCCCATCCAGTTGGGATCGGCAGGCGCAATCGTGCTATTTATTACCGCGCTGGTCGCCTGGCCGCTGACATACTGGCCGCATAAGGCGCTGTGTCAGTTTATTCTTTCCTCAAAGACTTCTGCCGGTGAGGGAATTACTGGCGCCGTTACTCATTATTACGGCAAGAAAATCGGCAGTATTATTACCACGCTTTATTTCATTGCGTTTTTTGTCGTGGTATTAATTTATGCTGTGGCGATTACCAATTCCCTGACAGAGCAATTAGCGAAGCATATTCAGATAGATATTCGCATCCGGATGGCAGTTAGCTTCGGCGTAGTACTTATCCTGAATATGATTTTCTTAATGGGAAGACATGCCACTCTTCGCGTAATGGGCTTTTTAGTCTTTCCACTTATCGCTTACTTCTTGTTCCTTTCGCTCTACTTAACCGGAAGCTGGCAACCTTCGTTACTGACCGGGCAGATGTCTTTGGATAGTCACACGTTGCACCAGGTATGGATTTCTATTCCGGTGATGGTTTTTGCTTTTAGCCATACGCCCATTATTTCGACGTTTGCCATCGACAGACGGGAAAATTTTGGCGATCAGGCCATGGATAAATGCAGAAAGATCATGAAGGTCGCCTACCTGATTATCTGCCTGAGCGTGCTATTCTTTGTCTTTAGCTGCCTGCTCTCCATTCCGCCGTCATACATTGAAGACGCGCGCAACGAAGGCGTTACCATCCTTTCCGCGCTCTCGATGATGCCCAATGCGCCGGCCTGGCTCTCTATTTCCGGTATTATCGTTGCCGTCGTGGCCATGTCGAAATCTTTCCTCGGCACCTATTTCGGCGTCATCGAGGGCGCAACCGAAATGGTAAGAACCACCCTACAGCAGGTTGGCGTGAAAAAAAGCCGGGCGTTCAATCGCGCGCTGTCTATCATGCTGGTTTCCGGGATTACGTTTATTATTTGCTGTATTAACCCGAATGCCATCTCTATGATTTATGCCATTAGCGGCCCGCTCATTGCGATGATTCTGTTTATTATGCCCACGTTGTCAACGTACCTGATACCGGCATTGAAACCCTACCGTTCAGTAGGTAATTTCATTACGTTGGTCGTCGGTTTACTTTGCGTATCGGTGATGTTTTTCAGCTAAAGTAAAAGATAGCCGGGATATAACTCCCGGCTATTTTATATAAGAATCCAGCACCTTTAATATTACGTCCAGATCTTCTTCACGTCTGGCTTCATCACTCTGATGAACGATATGCTCGGTCAGATGCCCTTTAATCACCTCGCGCATTAAGCCATTTACCGCGCCGCGAATCGCCGCGATCTGTTGTAACACGGCCGCGCATTCATGCGGTTCATCCAGCATTTTTTTTAGCGCTATCACCTGTCCCTGAATCTTGCTGGTTCTGGCTTTAAGCTTTTGTTTGTCCCGGATGGTATGTGACATTGCAACACCTCACTAACATTAACGAATACAAATTATAGCATTACGATGCTACTGGGGGGTAGTATTCCATACTAGGGGGGAGTAGAATGACACCCACATAAAACAACTAAGAATCATTCTCATGGGTGAATTTTCGACACTTCTTCAGCAAGGAAACGGCTGGTTCTTCATTCCCAGCGCCATTTTATTAGGTATTTTGCACGGGCTTGAACCAGGGCACTCCAAAACTATGATGGCGGCTTTTATCATTGCCATTAAAGGTACGGTTAAACAGGCCGTCATGCTCGGTCTGGCAGCAACGCTTTCTCATACCGCGATCGTCTGGTTAATCGCGCTGGGTGGGATGTATCTTAGCCGGGCATTCACCGCACAATCAGTGGAACCATGGCTGCAGTTAATTTCTGCGATTATTATTCTGAGCACCGCGTGCTGGATGTTCTGGCGGACATGGCGAGGCGAGCAGCAGTGGCTGGCGGGAAACCACCATCACGACCACCATCACGACCACGACCACGACCACGACCACGACCACGACCACGACCACGACCACGACCACGACCACGACCACGACCACGACCACGACCACGACCACGACCATCATGGTCACATACATCCGGAAGGCGCAACGTCAAAAGCGTATCAGGATGCCCATGAACGCGCCCATGCTGCCGATATTCAACGCCGTTTTGATGGTCAAACAGTGACTAATGGACAGATCCTGCTGTTCGGCCTGACCGGAGGGCTTATCCCCTGTCCGGCTGCGATCACCGTTTTACTGATTTGTATCCAGCTTAAAGCGTTTACGCTGGGCGCCACGATGGTGCTGAGCTTTAGTCTTGGCCTGGCATTAACGCTGGTGACGGTAGGCGTGGGCGCGGCGATAAGCGTTCAGCAGGCAGCAAAGCGCTGGAGTGGTTTTTCGACGCTTGCCCGGCGGGCGCCCTATTTTTCGAGCATTCTGATTGGTCTGGTCGGCGTGTATATGGGAATTCATGGCTATACCGAGATCATGCAGTAAATATGTAACGCTTCTGCTCAGGCCGTATCATTCACGTCGGGTTTCATTCCAGAAGCGTTTTTACTTATCAAACGGTATGAAAGGTCATACATTCAGCGTCCCGCCTGAATTCTGTATTTTACTCCACTACACCACAGGCAAAACATACCCCACCGCCACCGGGTTTAGCCGGCGTTTCAGGGTTTCTGGATAGAGTCGCCGGAGGCGGGTTATTGCGGAGCGATAAACGGAGTTCGCTGCAGTGATTTACAAAACCGGGTACCAAACAGCAGTTCCCGTAATCGGTTCCGCATTCCCAACTTCACCAGTAACCGGTATTTGTCCTGCCAGATTTGCTTCTCCTGCGTATTCAGCCTTCCACACAACGCTGACAACCTTCCCCGTCCACGGTAAACTTCCTGAAGCAAGCGTAACTGGGCCAGGCTCACTCCGCATGCCAGTATCTCCCGGTGCATCAACTGGTCCATATAGTTCATCAACCGCTTCGGATTGTTAAATATCGGTGGCACTTCCAGAAAGCCCGTCACCGGAGCCGGAGATAACAAAAAGGCGTCCAGCTCTCCTGTCCTGCGCAGGCGTGCGCCCCCGGCCCACTGTTCACCCCGCCGCCCCCGGATAAGTATCTCCGCCAGTTCCTGCTCCAGCAGCGCCGGGATGCCGCCGTATACCTTCAGTACCACCCGGTCGCTGAAAAACAGCTCATCGCTGATAATCATAACCGGGTAGTCCGGCAGTATCTGTCTCAGGGAATAGAACAAAAAGAGATGTTCACGGGGACGCAGACATAGTATCAGTATGGCCTCCGGTTTCCGACGTAATTGCTGCAACAGAACAGGCAGCCTGTATGCGGTTTCACAGTTGCAGCTCGGCAGAAATCTCCGGACCAGGTGTGCCACGGCGATCGTCACCGGCCAGCAGTCACCGTAAACGATAATCTGCCGGGCCGGTATCCGGTTATGTTCCGTCATCCTCATTCTCCTTCTTTTTCAGGATCTTTCCCGCATTTCTGTTACTGCACAGCCGGTTCCACAGTTCATTTGCCATCGACCTGTCACCATTACCGACCCGGCGTTTTGATACCGGTGGCGGTCCGGCCTTTTCACGGCGCGTGGACGGGGTGGGACTGTCAAGAACCCGGATAACATAAATCTCATAGCGTCGTGCTTTATTGGGCAGGGTCTGGTGACGGCAGATGCTGACCACCCGTGATGTTTTGCTTCGCAGATAGGCAATCAGGTAGCTGGCCCGTCTGGCCGTGATGTGAAACGCCTCTGCTATCTGGTTACGCTGAACCCAGTTCTGCTGCAACAGGCACCAGTGTGCCACGATGATATACAGGGGCTCGCCGGCATACTGGCGGACACTTACCGGAATAAAACAGGCATCATGGTTGGTCTGTCCGGGATAATGAATATCGTTACCTGGGATAAGGTACTGCTTTTTTGCGTGTGTATTATCAGGGCACATAAAACCTCTCCATAACTGGGTAAATAATTTTCCGGAGGTGAAGAACAGCTCTTAAATAGTATTTATTATTAATGTGGGTTTATTCGGGATTAGTTCCCCGATAACTCAGTCAGCTCTTTTATTTTTATTATCTGTCACCCCCGATTAGTTATAGGTAACAGTAACGGGTATTGCAGCAGAAAACTTTCCTGTCTTTACACTTCCCCCCGGGGTCGGGGTTATTACTGCAGTATATACCTTCGACACATTACCGGTGACAGTTCCTGTAATAGTAATATCCCCCAGTACTTCTTGTTTATCAAAAGTAATCTCTTTTCCTTTATCATCTTTTATTGAAAGCCGGAGTCCATTAGGCTGACCTTTGTTGGGGCCATCCAGACTGACAAGATTCAGAGTTTGCCCGGTATCCTGTGTCAGCGCACCTTTCCCGAAGGTGATGGCCAGAGGGATCGTGAATTCCTGTCCCATAGCCGGTCGTAAAACCTGCCTGGCGATCACTGTAAAATTTGCCTGTCTGGTCTGTGAAGGTTCATAAGTCGTATAAATATGCCCAAAGTTGACCTGTAATGGAACAATGTCAACTTTACCCAATCCGTTTCTGAGAATTCTCACATTAAAACCAGATAAAACAAATCCGTTGTTTCTTTGAGCATAATTTACCGGAACAACATTCATCACATTATTTATACCGGAAAAAGTGTACACAGCACTGCTCTCTTTGTAGGCTGTCAGATATAAGAAGTCCATTTTTACAGTTGCGGTTCGTGTCGTGAGCCCTGGAGGTAAAGGCTGTCCAAATTCCACTTTAGGCTCATTTCCTCCCTGCGATATCCCTTTAATATCGTCCCAGGTTAAGACAGGAGCGTCGGTAACGGACACCTGAAAACCCAGGCCCATACTGTCTAACTTTTTGGTAAAATCTCTGAAATAAGGCTGATTTAATAACAGTAAAGGTGGTTTACCTGAAATCAAAGATGATATATTACACGAATAAGTGAACTTCTGAGTTATTGTGCTGACAACTGTCCCCGGACCCGGGGTGTAATTATCGTTTGTTATATTTATGTTTTTAAAATTAATATTCTGACCAGAGGTAATGATACATTCATTCAGGCTTGGCTCAACCGCATACACTTTAGTCACACATAAAGAGCACAACATCATCACCAGCACGGTCAGTTTTGTTTTCAGATTAAAAATCCATTCTGTCATGATGTCGCCCCTGCGTCCTTAAACGCGCAGTTCAGGGCATCGCAGGCGTAGCGGTTCATCTGCAGTCCACCGTAATCATCAATATACCCCACCCACAGCGTCCGGGTTTCTGCCGGCAGAACAGCCTTTAAAGGCAGGCTCCCCAGGGGCGGCACCATCACGCCCTCGCGGAAACCGCTGAGCCTGTGGCTACGGTCTGCTCCCAGCCACGCCACAGTGATGTAGTACGGCGTCGGGTTTCTGAGGGTCAGGTGTCCCGCATTCCGCTCAGCGGTCAGCTTTCTTTCCGGCTGGTCATTGCTGCTTCTGATAATGGCTTTCGGACGGTAAAACAGTTTCAGCTGGCTCTGCATGGCCAGCTGCAGGACGTTGTCGTCTTCCGGCTTCGGGGGAACGCCCCGCACGTTAAACCAGAACAGCGTTTCCCTGTCCTGAGGGAGCTTATCTGTCAGCCCACGAACCTGGGTGATGCGGACCTGGGATTTCTGTCCGGCATCAATACGCTGCAGCGGCGGCAGCGCCATCAGCGCATCCGTTCTCACCCCGTCAGCATCCGTCACCCAGGACTGCGCCAGGAACGGCGTGGTTTTGTCATCGTTATTCAGCGTGATGGCCACCGTTTTCTGCGGCGCATCCATGATAATACGGGTCCGGTCAACATTGACGGCCGCCGGGCTGCACTGGCTCCATGCTGCCGCCAGTGCGAGTAAAATCACACGGCTTCTTCTGCTGTTTTTCACCTGTTTTCTCCGTTAGTCCTGCTCTGTGACAGGGATATTTTTATCTGCAGGGCAGTAACAGCGGCCCCCGACTGAGTGTCACCGTTTCCGGCAGGGTGAGTCTGCACTGCACCCGGCCATCCCAGGACACGTTCAGGGTCCGGCGGTCTTCCCCGCTGAGGCCTGTCAGGTAGGCCAGACCGTCATCTCCGACCATCCCCGCGGTTCTGCCGCTTTTCCCGGACACTACCAGAGCGCCAAACGGTGGACTGGCGCCATCAGCCAGCCGGATATGACCGAGCACCTGCTCCCCCTGGCTGGCGTCAATCTTCCGGTAGCCCACCGCGCCCTCCGTCAGCACCTGGCTGATGACGGAGCTGCTGACGTCCACGTCCTCCGGCAGGGCGGCCACATCAACCGAAATATCGCTGCGCCGATAGCTGCTGCCGGCGCTCACCACGCCCACCCCGAAGCGGTTGGTCACCCCGCTGTTGCCGTTCACCGGTACACCGGCCACGTCTCCGGTATCTATCATCATGCGGGGCTCATTCCCGGCCATCGACTGGCTGAAGGCGGCGCCGTGGGCGGTGGCGGTCACCGAGCCGTACCAGCTCAGGCCCAGGCTGCGGTACTGCCCGGGCTGCAGGGTGGCGTCCGCTGCCGCCTGGCCCCACGGCAGACGGCTCTGCACGCTGCCGCTGAAGCTGCTGTTACTGCCGGTGTCATAGCGGTTATGACCGGCGCTGATGTTCCATGTGGTGTCCGGGTTATGGAAATCGCTGTAATTCACGGTCTGCTGCAGGCCGCCCCGGTTATCTTTCTGTACGCTGTAACTCACCTGGCGGCTGTCTCCCCACGGGATACTGATGGTGGCGTAGACCTGGTTCTGGCTCCCCCCGCCGGTGTACTGGTTACGGGCAAACGACACCGAGGCCGAGAGCCCCTGAAGGTCGCCGAGACTGAACACTTTGTTGAAGCTGAGCATGTAGTTATTGTTGGACTGCGCATTCCAGTAATTGAGCCGGCTTACCGAGAGGGCAGCGCTCATATTGAGTACCGGAACGGACTGGCTATAAGTCACGGTGTAGCTCTGTTTTTCATGCCATGCATCGCCGCCGTCGGTGGCCCGACGCTGCAGGTACTCCGGCATGGACAGAAAATGGCGGTCCGAGAAGCGGTATCCGACGAACGCCAGGGTACTGCCGGTTTTATCAAACGTTTTGGCATAGTTGATACGGTAGCTGTAACCGGACTGCTTCTGCCCATGCGACAACCGCGCATCTGAGCGGGTGACGTCCGCAGACAGAGCGCCCAGCAGCCCCATATTCTGGCCGATCCCGAGCGCCGCGGACTGGTAGTCGCCGGTGGAGGCAATGAGGCCGCCATACAGCGACGTGTTGTTAAATGCTCCCCAGGTGGCCTCCCCGAGCAGAAAGTCAGGGCTGACCGTGCTGTTGTTATGCGTCCCGCCGTACAGCGGACGTCCGGCGGCCACCTTATAGCGAACCTGTCCCTGGCGTACCATAAAGGGGACGCTGGCCGTGTTGACCTGCCAGGTCCGGACGCTACCGTCGCTTTCCCGGACGCTGACATCCAGGTTGCCGCTGATATTCTGGCTCAGGTCGGGAAGCTCAAAAGGCCCCGGCGACACCCGGGTCTGGTACAGAATGCGGCCATTCTGGCTGACGGTAACCTGTGCATTACTGTTCGCAATGCCGCTGATTTTCGGGGCATACCCCTGAAGAGAGGGCGGCAGCATGCGCTCATCGCTGGCCAAAGTGAGCCCGGCAAAGCGGAAGGAGTCAAAAATAGCGGAGCTGAGGTACGTCTGTCCGAGCGTCAGTTTTGAGCGCAGTGCTGGCAGGGCACGGAACAGATACGTCTGCGGCAGATAAAAATCGGACTGTGATGCGCCCTGCCCACTGTCAAAACGGCTGTACTGGTAATCGCTCCGCAACCGCCAGGCGCCGAGATTAAACCCGGCGGTGCCGTAGAGGCTGTAGCTGGTAGAGGTTTCCCCCTGCTGCGGCATATAGCGGTTGACCATCAGGTTGTAATCGAGCAGGCCGGCGGTGACGCCGTCGCTCCAGCGTGAAGGGGGGACCCAGTCCGGGTCCTGATATCGCATCCAGGCCTGGGGAATAATGAAGGTCAGACGCTGATTTTCAGCGCTGTACCGTACCTGACTGTCAGCGGAGCGCAGCTCAAGGCATTGCCCGTCCGGGATACCGGTAACGGGTTTCAGGCCATGAATAATCTTATCCTTAAGACCCAGCATGGCCACCATGTCTGTTGTCACACAGATGACGGCCGCGTCGCGTCCGGCAACCGGTACAACTCTGACCGGATACTGTTCCCGTACCGGCTGGTCATTGAGCCAGATATCGAGAATATAGTTACCGGGCGCCACATACCCCTCGCGGCTGAAGGCCGTGAGGTCCACCTTAGACAGGTTCCCGCTGTCCAGCAGGCTGGCATTGAACTCCGTGGCCTGCGACTTCAGGACGGAAAATGTCAGGGTAATCAGAATGGCAAGCCGGGTAATTTTCATGGCATGGCGCTTTCGTGTTGTCGTCCGTGTAACAGACAGCCCGCAGGCATGGTCAGATATAAAAGCCGTCCGAACCCCTCCGTGGACGGCTTCTCCCTGTCGTTATTTACCGCGTAAAATCACAGGTATTTCAGTGTGTAGGTGACAGATGCGTTAACATCGCCAGGAGTTGCGGCATTTGTCAGGGCTATCAGGCGGGCAAAGAAGTTAAGTTCGTTATTCCCGGCTTGCAGTTGCTGAGCTTCGCCATCCGGCATCGGGGTATTGGGTGTAATCAGTGAGGTATTGTCACTTTTCAGAAGCTGCACACCAACATGCTGGGCACTGCCGGTGCTGACGTAAGCTTTACCTGAGGTATCAGCTGTGCCACTGAAAGAGACGGTTACTTTAGACATTTTCCCTGCGGAGCCAGCAGGATTTGAACCTGCATCATTCGGATCGAAAGCACAGTTCTGCAGATGAATGGTGAACGGTTTTGAGTCCGTGGTTGCGTCGGCGGTATTCAGTTTACGGTAAGAAATCTGTCCAAACGGAACGGTGATCGCATCGTCGCCCGGTGCGATATCACAGGGTGAGTTGGTGATGGTACCAGTGAAAAGAATTTTACCTGAGCCGAACGGGCCTGCTGTTGGTGGATCGACTGCATATACAGAAGCGCCATACATCATACCGGCAGCCGCCATGGCAAGTATTATTTTATTACGCATAGATAATATGTCCTTTGGGTGAATGAGAATTATTTTGCAAAGGCTGAAAACAAATCTGAGGGTATTAATGAAAGCGTTCAGAAAAGATTCGTATGAATAATAAACGCCGGGTGTTAAACGAAGCACCTGAACTTTCCATCGAAAAATATTGATTTCAGCTAATGCCTAATCAGTTGTAAGAAAATTCTTATTCAAATTAAAACAATAAAAATAGATCGATACGATCGATGATTATGATCGTAATTTAAGAATAATCATCAAAGAAATACTTTTTAATGTAATTATAAGCGGATGAATACCTAACAGACAGATATTCGCAGCGGACATGAAATATTTTGTAATATGTTATCGGGAATGTATGTTTTGCTTTTCCATCACACTGGATATTTACAAAACATAATACTAACCATATATAACAATAAAACTACTGGTAGCATAAAAAACTAGATATAACGCAAGTAAAAGGCATTTAATTCCAAAACATTAACTTAATAAATCATTATGAACCATCATAAGCGGAAGGGATAAAAAATAATAAATGAAATGATATTCTTCTGTATTTGTGATGAGCATCACAATAGATATGAATGCAGGTACCCTGACATTACTGAACTTCACGGATGAAATTTAAAAGCAATGCCGACAGCAAAGAACAAACTGGTAATAGCTGTCAGACATAATGCTGCCTGCTGTAATATATACAGCAGGCTGGGGGATATTAATGCGCGGAATCGTGCTGCACGGGGGCCGTGGGTAATTCCTGAACTGACTGAGAATCCACAATTATGCCATCCTGAGCTGATTTCAGTATCAGACCTGCCTGATAGTATTTTCCTTCGTTCATCAAGGAAAGCGCTGTGGTCACATCCTTACGGGTTTGCTGAAGAGGAATGAGTTCCTGATTTTCAATCATACTGACGCCTGCTAGTTTCAGGGCCTCTATAGTCCCTTTTTTATCTCCTTCTTTCATTTTCTGGTTTGCTTTATTAATAGCATCATTTTTCTGCCCCGCAGGGAGATAATCTTCGGCTACCGTAATCGATGAATTTATCCGAATATAGCGGTCTCCTTCAACTGGGGCTTTTTTATCTGATTTGACATACAGGTTCCAGTCAGTGCTGTCATCGTTCAGGAGTTTTTCTGCTTGCGCAGCCAGTTGTTCCGCCTTTTGGGTTCGACCATTAAACAACTCGAATCGCGACATTCCGATATCACGCATGGCCTGCCAGGCCTGTCCGGATATCTTGTCATTATTCAGAGTAACATTATCAGTCATGTTTGTTGCGGCCATAACATTTCCTGAAAACAGGATAACCATCAGCGCAACGCCTGGCATAATATGGCTTTTCATAATCCATCATCTCCACAAAGTAACATTTTTTATCGAATTATCCTATTCAGAACCGGTAACCCACGCCAAGATTAAAGCCGTTGCTATTAAGGCTTCCGCTGTTATGGGTAGCATCAAAATCCGCACCCTCATAACCCAGATTTATAGCGACATTACTGACCGGGGTATAAGCCACGCCTGCAGAATAACCATATCCGACCTTACTGTCAGACTCATTTATTCCGTGATCACGCTGATGCAATAATACGGGGCCCACTTGACTATACAGGCTTAACTGGTTATTTATTTTCCATGAAGGGCCTGCAAGCAGGGAGTAATAACGGGTTGTTACACGACCATTACTGCTTTCATCGGAATAGCGCTGGCTTCCATTTAGCCAGGCAAATGAGGTTGTCAGCCCCCAGTCCGGTGACATTTCATAGTTGTTTGCCAGCCGAACCCCACGCAACGTCCCGGCGTGATTAGTATGGGACTGGGCGTATCCAAGCGAAAATGTACTGGCATTATCGTCTGCCCATACCGGACTGGCTGCAGCAGACAGCAGAACAATACCGGCACTTCCGGCTAATAGCATTTTGTTCATCTTCTTCTCTCCGGTTATTTTTACCTGATGCCTTACTGGCATGTATTAAGTTAAAATCTTTCCGTGATAACAAACTATAAATAAATCTTTTAAATTATGAGCGCTGTTACGCCAGCAAATATCTTTGTCTGCGGCTGTCGGGAGGCTATTCACGAAAATATATCCAGGCCAGAAACAGTATTTAATAATAAATAAACTGAAAAATAAAAACTGACAAAAATAGAAGTTCACTGATATATACCCAAAATAATTTGAGTTGCTTAAAGGCGGCAAGGGAGTGAGTCCCCAGGAGCATAGATAACTCTGTGACTGGGGTGAGCGACAAATCTGCCGGGAGCAGATTTGAACGTCGCGTGCGACGGCCCGTCAGGGCGAGGCCCATGATGGGCCGAGTAATCCGTAGTCAACACATAAGCCACTTGAAGTATGAAGGGTATATAACGGGAAAGAAGTCATATCGGCCTGGTAAACCAACGTCTGTGACTTAGTTGCAGGAAAAGGCTATGGAGAGGGGATGCGGCAGTTATCGGGCAGTAACGGCATTGTTCAGTGAGTATCCAGGAAACAAAAAAAGAAGGGAGCGGTACTCCCTTCGTAAACATGTCAGAATACGACATTTTGGTACTCTTTTATTTATTATCTGGCCGTAAAAGTTATGCTGTTGGCAGGTATCTCCAGTCAACATAAAAAAATACCACCAGCTAAAAATGTGATGCAAACCACCATTAAGCAGGTAACCAAACTGACTGTGCCACTAAATCCGGAAAAGAGTTTGAATCCGGGGATAACATCTGATGCAGAAATTAGCACCAGTCTTCGATTCGGATACCCGGAATGCGTTCAAACTCGCGGAGATTGTTTGTGACGACGACCAGTCCGCGGCTACGGGCATGGCCAGCAATCATCTGGTCATAAGGCCCGACAGGTGTTCCCTTGCGGGCCAGTTCGGCACGGATTTGACCGGTATGTATCGCCAGCCTGAAGGGGCATGTTGGCTTTGACGATCAGGCAAAAAACAACTGCGAATAAAGTCGTATGATGATCTTCACATTTATCATCATCAGCGTTCATATTACTCAACCTGTAATCAACCTCTGGCGTTTTTCTGTATCCATCACAACCATTTCCGGTAAAGGTAAAAAAGGGATTTGAACCTTTCCGGAGATGATAATGAAGGTAAATACATGGACAATTTTGCTTATGTCGGCGCATCTGACGGCCTGTACCGTCCCTGGCACAGAAAAATATCAGACCAGCATGGACAGCGTTACGGCAGAAAAAGTAAGCCGGATTATCCAGTCGGATGTCATTCCTTATAAAGGCGAAAACCATGGAGAAGTTATCAGCCGCGTATCGTCTGCTTTTCTCGGAACACCTTATCAGGCAAATACGCTCATCGGTGGGCCCGGCACACCCGAAGTCCTTGTAGCGAATTTCAACGGCGTGGACTGCTTTACCCTGGCTGATTACGTTGAGGCCCTGGCCCGCAGCGATAATCAGAAATCGTTTCTGCATAATCTTGCCAGGACTCGCTACGCCGCGGGCAAAGTTGCTTATCTCAGCCGCCGGCACTTCTTCTCTGACTGGTTCGCCGCAGCACCGCGTAATGCACGGGATGTAACGCCGGATATCAGCCCTGATTATGTCGTTGTTGACAAGCAGCTTAACCATAAACCTGATGGCAGCGAGTACATTCCTGGTCTGGGCATCCATCCTCGTAAAATAAATTACATTCCCGGAAGAGCCATCAACCAGCAGGTCATGAACCACCTAAAAAACGGGGATTATATCGGTGTCTACTCCCCGCTTGACGGGCTGGACGTTTCACATGTGGGTATCGTAGTTCGTCATGATGAACAGGTGTGGTTCAGGAACGCCTCCTCATTGGCCGCAAACAGAAAAGTGGTGGATACACCGTTTATGGAATACATGCATTCCAGACCGGGCATCGTTGTGCTGCGGGCTGAATGATAAAGTCATTACCGGAGTCGCCAGCGGATAATAGCCGTCCGACATAGGCATTGAAACCCTGTGTACTGTGGGGCAGTACAGGAAAAATGGCTGTAAATTTGTGGATTTAGTAGATATTTGTCTGGAGCGGGCGAAGGGAATCGAACCCTCGTATAGAGCTTGGGAAGCTCTCGTTCTACCATTGAACTACGCCCGCTTTGAGATGCGTAAGGCATTATAAACCTTACGCTCTGGTTGGCAAGAGACTTACTGGCTGACTGGCGATTAATTCACCGTCAGCACTTCGGTTTACTCCCCTGCGGCGGCAGATAACGCAGCGGATCGATGGCCGTCGCCCGGTAGCGAATCTGGAAGTGCAGTCTTACGGATGCGGCATCCGTGCTGCCCATCGTAGCGATTTTTTGCCCCGCTTTAACGCTTTGTCCATTATTAACCAGCATGGTGTCATTATGAGCGTAAGCCGTAATGTAATCTTCATTGTGCTTAATCATGATGAGATTGCCGTAACCGCGCAGCTGGTTCCCGACATAGACAACTTTACCCGCTCCCGCCGCATAAACAGGCGTTCCGCGCGCGCCCGCAATATCGATCCCCTTATTTCCGCCCTCCGCGGTGGAATAAGGTAAAATCACTTTACCGTTGGCAGGCCATACCCAACAGCGCTGCCCCACCGGCGGCCAGGAGGATTTTGGCACCGAAGATGACGGTCTGACCGCGGCAGTTTTTGTTGCTGTTTTATTGCTGGTTTTGCGTGTTGAACTGCTACTCTTTGCACTGCCGCGCACTTTAATTCGCTGCCCCACCTCAATAGTATAAGGCGGAGAAATGCCATTCAGTCGGGCCAGTTCTTTCACGCTGGTTCCCGTGGCGCGCGATATACGATACAACGTATCGCCGCGCTTAACGGTATAGACGGAGCCGGAATACGTTCCTGAGCCGGAATTACTGGAACACCCCGCCAGCAGCAGCCCTGTGCATAACAGCACCGCAATACCCAGGCTATTTTTGTTCAGGCGTCCTGCGCTCAAAACCATTCCTCACTCTATTGACAGACGCCTTATGATAGCAGCCAAATGCCGTATGCCCAATCCATTGACGCCGGAAAGGGTCCGCGCGGATGATGATGCCGCGAATATCCGATATGCCAGCATAATATCGACTCACGGCGCAATGGCGCTCGTCTGCGTTCTGTCAGGGCCTGTTTTGGTAATGCCTTTCTTTCTGTTATGCGCTACGCTGATCGTCTGAGTATATGGCCTGGCCATGCTGCTGGGTCATTTTAATTTTCAGGAGCTTTCATGACTGAGGAACATGTCGTTTTATTGGATGAGCAGGATAAGCCTTCCGGCACACTGGAAAAGTATGCGGCTCATACGCTTAATACGCCTTTGCATCTGGCTTTCTCCTGCTGGCTATTTAACGAAGATGGTCAGTTGCTGGTAACACGACGGTCGCTGAGCAAAAAAGCCTGGCCAGGCGTGTGGACGAATTCGGTTTGCGGTCATCCGCAACAAGGCGAAACCACCGAAGAGGCGATCATCCGCCGTTGTCGGTTCGAACTCGGCGTGGAAATTACCGATCTCACCCCCGTCTATCCGCACTTCAGCTATCGGGCGACAGATCCAAACGGTATTGTGGAAAATGAAGTCTGTCCGGTATTTGCCGCGCGGGCAACCAGTGTGTTGCAGGTTAACAGCGAAGAGGTGATGGACTATCAGTGGAGCGAATTTAAAAGCGTATGGAAAAGCCTTCTCGCTACGCCGTGGGCATTTAGCCCGTGGATGGTCATGCAAGCGTCAGACGAACAAGCGCGTGAACGACTGCTCAATTACTGCCAGCGTTAAAGATTGCCTGATGGCGCTACGTCTGAACGAAGAGATGCCGGATGGCGGCTAATGCCCCATCCGGCAATTTACATCTTATTTCACCGGACGCATCGCCGGGAACAGAATAACGTCGCGAATCGTGTGGCTGTTAGTAAACAGCATCACCATACGGTCGATGCCAATTCCCAGACCCGCTGTCGGCGGTAAACCGTGTTCCAGCGCCGTCACGTAGTCTTCGTCGTAGAACATGGCTTCGTCATCGCCCGCCGCTTTTGCATTAACCTGATCCAGGAAACGCTGCGCCTGGTCTTCCGCATCGTTCAACTCGCTAAAGCCATTACCGATTTCACGACCGCCGATAAAGAACTCGAAGCGGTCAGTGATTTCCGGGTTCACATCATTACGACGCGCCAGCGGAGACACTTCAGCCGGATATTCAGTGATGAAGGTCGGCTGAATCAGATGCGCTTCAGCGACTTCGTCAAAGATCTCAGTGACGATACGGCCCAGCCCCCAGCTCTTCTCGACGTGAATGCCGATGCTTTCAGCAATCGCCTTCGCGGAGTCGAAGTTGTCCAGATCAGCCATATCCGTTTCCGGACGATATTTCTTGATCGCTTCACGCATGGTCAGTTTTTCGAACGGCTTACCGAAGTCAAACACTTCATCACCGTACGGAACCTGGGTGGTGCCCAGAACATCCTGCGCCAGCGTACGGAACAGAGACTCCGTCAGTTCGATCAGGTCTTTGTAGTCCGCATACGCCATATAGAGTTCCATCATGGTGAACTCAGGATTATGGCGCACGGAGATGCCTTCGTTACGGAAGTTACGGTTAATTTCGAATACGCGTTCGAAGCCGCCAACCACCAGACGCTTGAGGTACAGTTCCGGCGCGATACGCAGGTACATGTCCAGATCCAGCGCGTTGTGATGGGTGATAAACGGACGGGCAGACGCGCCGCCTGGGATCACCTGCATCATCGGCGTTTCGACTTCCATAAAGCCGCGAGCAACCATAAACTGGCGAATACCGGCCAGGATCTTCGAACGGGTTTTGAAGGTGTTACGGGATTCATCGTTAGAGATGAGATCCAGATAACGCTGGCGATAGCGCGCTTCCTGGTCCTGCAGGCCGTGGAATTTATCCGGCAACGGACGCAGCGCTTTCGTCAGCAGGCGCAGTTCGGTGCAGTGGATAGACAGCTCGCCGGTTTTGGTTTTGAACAGCTTACCTTTCGCGCCGAGGATATCGCCAAGATCCCACTTCTTGAACTGCTCGTTGTAAACGCCTTCCGGCAGATCATCGCGCGCCACATACAGCTGAATGCGGCCGCCTACGTCTTGCAGGGTAACAAAAGAGGCTTTACCCATAATACGGCGAGTCATCATACGGCCCGCGACGGACACTTCAATATTCAGCGCTTCCAGTTCTTCAGCTTCTTTCGCGTCAAACTCTGCGTGCAGTTGGTCTGAGGTACGGTCACGACGGAAATCGTTCGGGAACGGGATACCCTGCTCACGCAGTGCAGCCAGCTTCTCGCGACGTGCCTTCATTTCATTGTTAAGATCGACTACCTCGTCAGCGCCCTGTGCGTTTTGTTCAGACATGTTGATTCCTCATAGCCCTGCTTTCAAACTTGCTTCGATAAATTGATCCAGACTACCGTCCAGTACCGCCTGTGTATTGCGGGTTTCCACCCCAGTACGCAGGTCTTTAATGCGGGAATCGTCCAGGACATAGGAACGAATCTGGCTTCCCCAGCCGATATCGGACTTAGTGTCTTCCATCGCCTGTTTTTCAGCGTTCTTTTTCTGCATCTCCAGTTCATAAAGCTTCGCTTTCATCTGCTTCATGGCCTGGTCTTTGTTTTTGTGCTGCGAACGGTCGTTCTGGCACTGCGTCACAATCCCGGTGGGAATATGGGTGATACGCACTGCGGATTCAGTACGGTTAACGTGCTGACCGCCTGCGCCAGACGCGCGATAGACGTCGATACGCAGATCCGCCGGGTTAATGTCGATATCGATATCGTCGTCCACTTCCGGGTACACAAACGCGGAGCTAAACGAGGTATGACGGCGACCGCCGGAGTCAAACGGGCTTTTACGCACCAGACGATGTACGCCGGTTTCAGTGCGCAGCCAGCCATAGGCATATTCGCCGGAGATTTTGATAGTCGCGGACTTAATGCCGGCGACTTCCCCTTCCGACTCTTCAATGACTTCCGTCTTGAAGCCGCGCGCTTCCGCCCAACGCAGATACATACGCAGCAACATGCTGGCCCAGTCCTGCGCTTCAGTACCACCAGAACCGGCCTGAATATCGAGATAGCAATCGGCGCTATCGTACTCGCCGGAGAACATCCGGCGGAATTCCAACTGCGCCAGTTTCTCTTCCAGCGTATTCAGCTCCGCGACGGCTTCGTTAAACGTCTCTTCGTCGTCAGCTTCTACCGCCAGTTCCAGCAGCCCGGAAACGTCGTCCAGCCCCTGAGTCATTTGATCAAGCGTATCGACGATCGCTTCGAGCGATGAACGCTCTTTTCCCAGCGCCTGCGCGCGCTCAGGTTCGTTCCAGACATCCGGCTGTTCCAGCTCGGCGTTTACTTCTTCCAGACGCTCTTTCTTAGCATCGTAGTCAAAGATACCCCCTAAGAACGTTGGTGCGTTCCGTGAGGTCCTGAATGCGGTTATTCACCGGGTTAATTTCAAACATGGTCTGATTTCTTTTATTTGACTTGTCAAAATGCGGTTATAAGGGCGAAATATTAGCGGATTTCGCCCCTTAATTACAGCGAAAGTGTTGTTAAATCGCCCCGATCATAGCGGCCAAATATCATCGATAATAATCTGTAAACTACGGTTGCCGCGAAACTCGTTAATGTCCAGTTTATAAGCCAGTTCTACCTCCCGCACGCCGTTATCCGGCCAACAGGTCGTATCAATATTAAATGCGATGCCATCCAACAGCGGGCCGCCGCCGACGGGCTCCACCATCACCTTGAGGTGGCGCTCGCCCACCAGACGCTGTTGTAGCAGACGGAAACGACCATCGAATAACGGTTCCGGGAACATTTGCCCCCACGGTCCGGCATCCCGCAACAGTTGCGCCACTTCCATAGACATCTCCGCCGCGCTTAATGGACCATCGGAGATCACTTCGCCTTGCAACAGGGCAGGATCGAGCCATTCCGTTACCAGCTCGCCAAAACGTTGCTGAAACTGCTCGAATTTATGCTCTTCCAGCGACAATCCCGCCGCCATCGCATGACCGCCGAACTTGATCATCAGATCAGGGTAAAGCGTATCCAGCCTTTCCAGCGCATCGCGCATATGCAACCCCTGAATCGAACGGCCTGAGCCTTTTAGCGTGCCGTCGCCCGCAGGCGCAAAGGCGATCACCGGGCGGTGAAAACGCTCTTTAATGCGCGACGCCAGAATTCCGACCACGCCCTGATGCCATTCAGGATGATACATCGCCAGACCGCCCGGAAGCGTTTCACTACTGCGCTCAAGCTTTTCGCACAGGATAAGCGCTTCCGCCTGCATCCCCTGCTCTATTTCTTTGCGCGTCTGGTTAAGCGCATCCAGCTCGCTGGCCAGAACACGCGCTTCGCCGAGGTTGTCGCACAACAGTAACGCCACGCCAACGGACATATCATCCAGCCTGCCGGCGGCATTCAGGCGAGGCCCCAACGCGAAGCCTAAATCACTGGCGGCAAGCTGCTGCGGATCGCGATTCGATATCTCCAGCAACGCTTTAATTCCCGGACGGCATTTCCCGGCACGAATACGACTTAGCCCTTGCCAGGTCAGAATACGGTTGTTAGCGTCCAGCGGCACAACGTCTGCTACCGTTCCCAACGCCACTAAATCCAGCAGCTCCGCCAGATTCGGCGGCGCGATGTTGCGCTCGTCGAACCATCCTTTGTCGCGCAAAAATGTTCGCAACGCCAGCATCAGGTAAAACGCCACGCCGACGCCCGCCAGCGACTTAGACGGGAATTCGCAGTCGCGCAGATTAGGATTAATAATCGCTTCGGCATCCGGCAACGTGTCGCCTGGCAGGTGGTGATCGGTCACGATCACCGGAATCCCCAACGTCTTTGCATGCGCTACGCCGGCGTGGGATGAAATGCCGTTGTCTACGGTGACGATAAGCTGCGCGCCGCGCGCCTTCGCCTGATCGACCACTTCCGGGCTTAAACCGTAGCCATCTTCAAAGCGATTAGGCACCAGATAACTGATGTTGTCACATCCCAACGCACGCATTCCCAATACGCTTAGCGCAGTACTGGTCGCGCCGTCGGCGTCAAAATCGCCAACAACAATAATGCGGGTACCTTCGCGAAAGGCGTTGTAGAGGATCTCCACCGCGTTATCTATGCCGCTAAGCTGTTGCCAGGGCAGCATTCCTTTCACGCTGCGCTCCAGTTCGCGGGCGCTACGAACGCCCCGGCTGGCATATAAACGTCGTAGTAATGGAGGAAGATCGGCGGGGAGTTCCGCTGTCTCATCAGCCTCACGCCGACGAAGTTGTCTCTGTTGTTTCACGCGTATTATTTACCACTGGTCTGTTTTTGATGCTCATCAAGAAACGCTTTCATCTCTTTCGGTCCCTGATAGCCAGGCACCACATAGCCGTTACTCAATACAATGGCTGGCGTACCGCTAACGCCCAACTGCACGCCCAACGCATAATGATCAGCAATGTTCACGTCACAGCTTGCCGGTTTCACGCCCTTACCTGCCATGGCGTCATCAAACGCTTTGTTTTTGTCTTTGGCGCACCAGATAGATTTCATATCCTGCTCCGCCTGGCTTTCCAGCCCCTGGCGCGGGAAGGCCAGATAACGTACCGTGATCCCCAACGCGTTATAATCTTTCATCTCTTCATGTAGCTTATGACAATAGCCGCAGGTGATATCGGTAAAAACAGTAATGACATGTTTCTCATCCGGCGCTTTATAGACGATCATCTCTTTTTCCAGCGCATTTAGCTGGCTCATCAGCAGTTTGTTCGTCACGTTTACCGGATGCGCGCCGCTCACGTCATACATCGGCCCTTGAATAATATGTTTGCCGTCGTCAGTGACGTACAGTACGCCGCTGTGAGTGAGGACGGTTTTCATTCCTGCCACTGGCGAGGCCTGAATTTCCGTACTCTGAACGCCCAGCTTAGCCAGCGACTGACGGATAGCCGCATCATCCGCATGGGCCACGCCTGAAAACGCCGCCGCCAGTAAAGTGAACATCATAAAACGCTTTTTCATAAACTATCCTTTCCTGTCAGCACTCATGCCCGCGGATGGTGCTGTTGATGAAGTTGACGCAAACGCTCCGTTGCGACATGCGTATAAATTTGTGTCGTCGAAAGATCGCTATGCCCAAGTAGCATTTGTACAACGCGCAAGTCGGCGCCGTGATTCAGCAAATGCGTGGCGAAAGCGTGACGTAAAACATGCGGCGATAGTTTTTCGCTATCGATTCCAGCCAGTACCGCATAATGTTTAATACGGTGCCAGAAGGTCTGCCGCGTCATCTGCTGCGCACGCTGGCTGGGGAACAATACGTCAATCGATACGCCATTGAGTAACCAGGGACGCCCATGCTCCAGATACGTTTCCAGCCAATATACCGCCTCTTCGCCTAACGGCACCAACCGCTCTTTATTGCCTTTACCGATAACCCGCACCACGCCCTGCCGCAGACTGATATCGCTCATTGTCAGCCCCACCAGTTCCGACACGCGCAAACCGGTGGCATACAGCACTTCCAACATAGCTTTATCGCGCAACTCCAAAGGTTGATCAATAAGCGGCGCCTGCAAGAGCCGTTCAACCTGTGCCTCGCTAAGGTCTTTCGGTAAACGCTGCGGAAGCTTAGGCGAGGCCAACTGCGCGCTCGGATCATCCTCACGATACTTTTCACGGTACAGATGCTGGAAAAAGCGCCGCATAGCGCTTAACAGGCGTGCGGAACTGGTCGCTTTGTATCCGCCCTCCACCCGTTCAGCCAGCAGCGTTTGTAAATCATCAGCCTGCGCCGTCGCAAGCGTTTTTCCGCGATGATGCAACCACGCAACGACCATCGATAAATCGCGACGATACGCGCTTAATGTATTTTCCGCCAGATTTCGTTCCAGCCACAGGGCATCCAGAAACTGCTCAATACGCGCTAAATCCTGTTCCATTCGCGCTCCCCACTTCACGCTGACTTTGGGTGCATTATGCCTCATTGTGCCGTGAATGCAGCGATTCTGTTACACTACCCGCAACGCTATAGCAGAATCGAGATGTAACGTAATGAACATGGGTCTTTTTTACGGTTCCAGCACGTGCTACACCGAGATGGCCGCAGAGAAAATTCGCGATATCCTCGGCCCGGAGCTGGTGACATTACATAACCTTAAGGATGACGCCCCCGCCTTAATGGAGCAGTACGACGTGCTCATTTTAGGCATTCCCACCTGGGATTTTGGCGAAATTCAGGAGGACTGGGAAGCCGTCTGGGAGCAACTGGACGATCTCAATCTGGAAGGCAAAATCGTTGCGCTTTACGGTATGGGCGACCAGCTCGGCTACGGTGAGTGGTTCCTGGATGCGCTGGGTATGTTGCATGACAAACTTGCCCTCAAAGGCGTTAAATTTGTCGGCTACTGGCCCACAGAAGGCTACGAATTTACCAGCAATAAACCGGTCATTGCGGATGGGCAACTGTTTGTCGGCCTGGCGCTGGATGAAACGAACCAGTACGATCTCAGCGATGAGCGTATACAGACCTGGTGTGAACAAATTCTCGGCGAAATGGCCGAACACTACGCCTGAAACCTTACTCGCTGTATTTCCCTCTCGACGGAACCGCGTTTACGCCGTTCCGTCAGTGTTGGCGCGATATCGGCTGCTGTAACAGTATCCGACGCAACTCACGCCATTCCGCTTCTTCCATGCTATCCGCCGCCAGCCATAAATGCTGATGACGTCCAGACTCTGCGCGTAAACGCAACACCATCCCGCTCTTCAGTAACCAGGGCGGACGCAAGAGCGTCCAGTCCTGCCCCTGCCAGCGTAAGCGCCCGTCCATGAGTAGCTTGATCTCTCCCTGGCAGGTATTAATCCTGCGCTGGCTACGTACACAGTCAAACACGACCAGCGACAGTAGTATCATCCATAACGGGGTATAACTCAGCGGCCAGGGCATCAATAAAATCACCGCGGCAACCAGCCCATGAATGAGCAATGAGATCCACTGAGCGCGCCATGAGACGCGTAAATCAGATTGCCACAGGACCACGTTCCCGATTCCGTGTCTGAATGAGTCGGACCATCTGTTCCAGTTCAGCGTCAGCCGGTTTACCGTGATTCATTAACCAGTTAAATAAATCCGGGTCATCACTCTGCAACAAACGGACAAAAATACGCTTTTCTTCATCACTTAAACTATCGTACTCATGTTCAAAAAACGGCATGATGGAAATATCAAGTTCGCGCATACCGCGACGACATGCCCAGTGAATACGTGCTTTATTGTGAATATCCATGTTCTTCCTGCCTCGCGAAAATGAAGTACCGGGCTATTGTAACGTGTTTTTGGCGTTGTTTTACGGGAATCTCAGTAATCTGGAACGCGATCGCGAAATAAAAGGCTGGGAATCAATACGTTCATCCGTTTTGGATACCGCCTCGCAAAACGATCAATCCGCTCTCAATGGGCTATTTAAAGCACTTGCAATGACCGATGGCTCTTTTACCATTAACCATTATTGTTGCAGCTAACCAGGACATTATTTATGGCTTTTATCTCCTTTCCTCCACGTCATCCTTCATCGTCAGCCCGCCTGCCGCTGACGCTGATCGCGCTTGACGACTGGGCGCTGTCGTCCATTACCGGCGTAGACAGTGAAAAGTATATTCAGGGCCAGGTCACCGCTGACGTAAGCCAGATGACTGAACAGCAACACCTTCTCGCCGCCCACTGCGATGCTAAAGGTAAGATGTGGAGCACTCTGCGCCTGTTCCGTGAGCGCGACGGTTTCGCCTGGATTGAGCGCCGTAGCGTGCGTGAAGCGCAATTAACGGAGCTGAAAAAGTACGCCGTATTTTCCAAAGTGGTCATCGCGCCGGATGACGAACGCGTATTGCTTGGCGTGGCAGGTTTTCAGGCCCGCGCGGCGCTGGCTAATGTCTTTAGCGAACTGCCCAATAGTGAAAATCAGGTGGTCAGAGACGGCGCCTCCACGCTGCTATGGTTTGAACATCCTGCGGAACGATTCCTGCTTGTCACCGATGTCGCGACGGTCAACATGTTAACGGAGAAGTTGCATGGCGAAGCCGAACTGAATAACAGTCAACAGTGGCTGGCGTTGGATATTGAAGCAGGCATTCCGGTGATTGACGCGGCGAACAGCGGTCAGTTTATCCCCCAGGCGACTAACCTACAGGCGCTGGGCGGCATCAGCTTCAAGAAAGGCTGCTACACCGGACAGGAGATGGTCGCACGGGCAAAATTCCGCGGCGCCAATAAACGCGCGCTTTGGTTGCTGGCGGGCAAAGCCAGCCGGGTACCGGAAGCAGGAGAAGATCTGGAGCTACAGATGGGCGAGAACTGGCGTCGTACCGGCGCTATTCTGGCGGCGGCACAGTTGGACGATGGTCAGTTACTGGTTCAGGCCGTCATGAATAACGATTTAGAAGCCGAAAGCGTCTTCCGCGTTCGCGACGATGCCAACACCCTGCATATCGTCCCGCTGCCCTACTCGCTGGAAGAGTGATATCACGTTAAAAGCCGGATAGCCTGATAGCGCAACGCCATCAGGCTCGCACGTGCTGTTCTCGTAGGCCGGATAAGGTGCGACAGCGCCGCCATCCGGCACGGGCATCCGGGAATTACGCCTGTCCCACATACAAATAGATGGCCAGGAAATGGCACACGCTGCCACCCAGCACAAAGCCATGCCAGATGGCGTGGTTATAAGGTATGCGTTTGCAAACATAGAAAATTACGCCCAGCGAGTAAACGACGCCACCTACCGCCAGCAGCGTCACGCCGCCTATCGCCAGCTTAATCGCCAACTGATAAACCACTATCAACGACAGCCAGCCCATTGCCAGATACGTAACCAGTGAAAGCACTTTAAATCGGTGCGCAATCGTCAACTTGAAGAGGATACCGAATAGCGCCAGGCTCCAGATCACAATCATTAGTCCGCGCGCCAGCGGCGAATCAAGACCTACCAGCAGAAATGGCGTATAGGTTCCGGCAATGAGCAGATAGATAGCGCAGTGATCAAATTTCTTTAACCAGATTTTTGCCCGCTGATGAGGAATGGCATGATAAAGCGTTGAGGCAAGAAAAAGCAGGATCATGCTCCCGCCATATAAACTGTAGCTGGCAATAGCCGTCATACCAGCATTCGCCTCTACCGCCTGAACCAACAACAGCACCAGGCCGACAATACCAAATACCAATCCAATGCCGTGGCTAATACTGTTGGCGATTTCCTCAGCCAGCGAATATCCCTGCGTCATTAATGGTTTTTGCACCATAACTTACTCCGGAGAAACGTTCATAACGATGAACTGCGCCTCTAGCGTAACTGAGAATGGTTCCAGTGAACACATGTTAGCTAAAATAAATTCTCAAAATTAAATTTTCTTTCTTATTCAACAAGTTAATTACAGAAACTCAACTAACACGCGTTCATATTTATCAAAGACATTTAAAATCAATCACATAAAATTGCGTCTGGTTGGGATAGATTTCAGCAATGACCCGTTTCAGCTCATCAAGCGACATATTTTCCTGTTGCGCATGTTTTTCGTTCAGCGTATCCAGCGTCACAGTTGACGTTCCTGTCACTTCGATTGTGCAAAAATAGCCATCATCTTCGAACCGCCCCACGCGTAGCATATCGCCTGCTTTAAAGTGGGACTCGGAGGCATCACGAATAGTGATGGTTTTACGCCCTGCCAGAATGTCATTCTGGAAACGTTGAAAGAAAGTAATGTCGTTTGGCTGCATGTGGTTATCCCCCTGAATATGGCCTCTTGAAGTGAATGCTACGATCTGAATATGTTCCTGCCCCGACACGCGAGCATCCTGGAATTTTGCGTACGCTTTACATGTCATTTGGTGCAGAATGAATGATAACAGACTAAATAAATTGAGATTATGCAACAATGAGAAAACTCACCTTGCCAAAAGATTTTTTATGGGGCGGCGCGGTTGCTGCACACCAGGTTGAAGGCGGCTGGAATAAAGGCGGTAAAGGCCCCAGCATCTGCGACGTGCTAACCGGCGGCGCACACGGCGTGCCACGCGAAATTACCCAGAATGTCGTTGCTGGCAAATACTATCCGAACCACGAGGCGGTGGATTTTTACGGACATTACAAAGAAGACATCCGTCTTTTCGCCGAAATGGGGTTCAAATGCTTCCGTACCTCTATTGCCTGGACGCGTATCTTCCCGAATGGCGACGAATCCCAGCCAAACGAGGCCGGTCTGAAATTCTACGACGACATGTTTGATGAATTGCTCAAATACAACATCGAACCGGTCATCACCCTTTCCCACTTTGAAATGCCGTTACATCTGGTCCAGCACTACGGCGGCTGGACCAATCGTAAAGTCGTTGATTTCTTTGTCCGTTTTGCTGAAGTCGTGTTTGAACGCTACAAGCATAAGGTCAAATACTGGATGACCTTCAACGAAATTAACAACCAGCGAAACTGGCGCGCGCCGCTGTTTGGCTACTGCTGTTCCGGCGTGGTGTATACCGAGCATGAGAATCCAGAAGAAACCATGTATCAGGTCTTACATCATCAGTTTGTCGCCAGCGCCCTGGCGGTGAAAGCGGCACGTCGTATTAATCCACAGATGAAAGTTGGCTGTATGCTGGCGATGGTCGCGCTGTATCCCTTCTCCTGCAAACCAGAAGATGTGATGTTTGCTCAGGAATCGATGCGTGAACGCTACGTCTTTACCGATGTACAGCTGCGCGGCTATTACCCGTCCTATGTGTTGAACGAGTGGGAGCGCCGCGGATTTAACATCAAAATAGAAGATGGCGATCTTGAAGTGCTGCGCGAAGGCACCTGCGATTATCTTGGTTTCAGTTATTACATGACCAACGCGGTCAAAGCCGAAGGCGGTAGCGGCGATGCGATTTCCGGTTTTGAAGGCAGCGTACCGAACCCCTATGTTAAAGCATCTGACTGGGGCTGGCAGATTGACCCGGTGGGCCTGCGTTATTCATTGTGTGAACTGTACGAACGCTATCAAAAGCCGCTGTTTATTGTCGAAAACGGTTTTGGTGCTTACGACAAAGTAGAAGAAGATGGCAGCATCAACGACGACTATCGCATTGACTACCTGCGCGCCCATATTGAAGAGATGAAAAAAGCGGTGACTTACGATGGTGTCGACCTGATGGGCTACACGCCGTGGGGCTGCATCGACTGCGTGTCGTTCACCACCGGGCAGTACAGCAAGCGCTACGGCTTTATCTACGTGAACAAGCACGATGACGGTACGGGCGATATGTCGCGTTCGCGTAAGAAGAGCTTCAACTGGTACAAAGAGGTGATTGCCAGCAACGGCGAGAAGCTTTAACTCCTGCACGTTACCCGCCAGTCGGCGGGTAACACTTTGAACGAGTCTTACCAGGTCTTACCTATTTTAAATTCCCAGCGTACATCTTCCATTTTGGTTGGCGACTTCGCTTCCTGCATTACCGGGAAGAAGGCTCCGGCACCAAACCATAATTTCAGTGAATCGACGGCAATATTAAATGACGGACCAACAACCCATTCGGTAGTTCCAGAATGGTTATTAATTACGCTGCCATTAGACAGTTTTTTCGTTCCAGAGGCATTATTGCTGTAGGCACTTTCCAGACCAAGATCCAGCGGTAAATCGCTAAACATATACCGCACCTGGGTATTCCACTGGAATTCGTTACCTCGTTTCACGTCCTGGTTACCGCGCTCAAATGGTCCCTGATAGACAAAACCCATATCCCCTTTAATGTTAGGAGTAAATAATTTTGTTAAAGTGAGTGTTACTCTTCCTCCCCAGGCGCTATTCCCAGGCAAATGATTATCTCCATCTTGCCCGGTGGGTAGTAATAATGCCCCACCTACCGTAACCCAAAACGGATCACCTCTTCGCTGGCTCATTAAAGCATAATTGACCCCCACCGATTGGTCGCCCATTCCCTCTATGTGCTCAGGAGACAGATTGTCTCGTTTGTTATTGATATAGGAACCCACAGTTGATAATTCCAGTCTGTCGGTCAAACCGTAACGAATCTTCAATAACCATATCTGGGAGTAAACATCCGGACTTCCGTGCCCCTCGATTTGATGATCTTTATCGCGAAATGAGCTATTCACGGCGGTTAATAACTTTCCTTCCGGCAATACTGAACCACCAGAAATAGCGGTATTAACAGGTGCACCTAATAGATTACTGGGATTATTTTCTCCGTCAGCTGCCATTGCATTCATTAATATAAAACATGTCATTAATGGCAGAAATATAAATCGTTTCATTATTCCCTCCAGGTATAAAAAACAAAGCACTAAGTTAATAAATATTTACGTTATTTATGGTTATTTTTAATTTATAATTTAAATTAATAACTTGATGGATTTAATATACGGAAATTTTTGTAACTATATTGAGAGGTAAATAACGATTCCGGAGAGAAACTATTTGTAATCAAATGTAAATACACCGTGTTATTTTGATTAAATAACAGCAAGATAAAAATGATGCACAATGAATCATTAGACTCTAAAAAACCGGTAATTTAATTCTGGCTAATACACTGATACAAACGCCAGGTTACCTGACAGGAGCCAACGATTTACTGTAATATATTGAATTAGTAACACTTTGTAGCCTGAATAAGGCACTCACACTGCATCCGACATCAACAAAGCGCACTTTATTAACAAGCTGAAAAGGCGCCGAAGCGCCTTTAGAAGACAGTCGAATCAGTAAATTACTGGTAGTCGCTAATCGGTACGCAGGAGCAGAACAGGTTACGGTCGCCATAAACATCATCCAGACGTTTCACCGTCGGCCAGTATTTGTCTGCCACGCCTGCCGGGAATACGGCAACTTCACGGCTGTACGGATGCGCCCACTCGGCGACCAGTTCGTTCTGAATGTGCGGCGCGTTCACCAGCGGGTTATCTTCCAGCGGCCAGACACCGGCTTTCACCTGGTCAATCTCTGCGCGGATAGCCAGCATCGCATCGATAAAGCGATCCAGCTCGGCCTTACCTTCAGATTCCGTCGGCTCTACCATCAGCGTGCCCGCCACCGGGAACGACATGGTTGGCGCATGGAAACCGTAGTCGATCAGACGCTTGGCAATATCCAGCTCGCTGATGCCGGTTTCTTCTTTCAATGGGCGAATATCAAGAATACATTCGTGCGCCACACGGCCATCGCGACCGGTATACAGTACCGGGTACGCGTCTTTCAGACGGCTGGCAATGTAGTTAGCGTTAAGAATCGCGACCTGGCTTGCCTGCTTCAGGCCTTCTGCGCCCATCATGCGGATGTACATCCAGCTGATTGGCAGGATAGAGGCACTACCGAACGGCGCGGCAGACACCGCACCCTGACGGGTGAGCATCCCTTCGATTTGCACCACGCTATGACCAGGTACAAACGGTGCCAGATGCGCTTTCACGCCGATCGGTCCCATGCCTGGGCCGCCGCCGCCGTGCGGAATGCAAAAAGTTTTATGCAGGTTAAGATGCGAAACGTCCGCGCCAATAAAGCCCGGTGAGGTGATGCCGACCTGGGCGTTCATGTTCGCGCCGTCAAGGTAAACCTGACCGCCGAACTGGTGCACAACTTCACACACTTCACGGATCGTTTCTTCATAGACGCCGTGGGTGGACGGATAGGTCACCATGATGCAAGAGAGGTTCGCAGCATGTTGTTCTGCTTTTGCTCGCAGATCGTCCAGGTCGATGTTGCCGTTCTTATCACACGCCACAACCACCACCTGCATTCCTGCCATATGTGCAGAAGCAGGGTTAGTGCCGTGAGCAGAGGCCGGAATCAGGCAGATATCGCGATGCCCTTCGTTGCGGCTTTCGTGATAGTGACGAATCGCCAGCAGCCCCGCGTATTCCCCCTGTGCGCCGGAGTTAGGCTGCATACAGACGGCGTCGTACCCGGTGAGTTTCACCAGCCAGTCAGAAAGCTGGCTAATCATCTGATGATATCCTTCCGCCTGTTCCGGCGGGCAGAACGGATGCAGTTCAGCGAATTCCGGCCAGGTGATAGGAATCATCTCGGCGGCGGCGTTCAGCTTCATGGTACAGGAACCCAGCGGGATCATCGCCTGGTTCAGCGCCAGATCTTTACGCTCCAGCGAGTGCATATAGCGCATCATCTCGGTTTCGCTGTGGTAACGGTTAAATACCGGATGCGTCAGAATCGCATCGTCACGCAGCATACTTTGCTGAATGGAACGGCTATCAAGCGCCACGTCTTTATCCAGTGTTTCAATGTTCAGACCGTGGCTGTCGCCCAGCAAAACATTGAACAACTGCGCCACATTCTCACGGGTGGTGGTTTCATCGAGCGTAATACCCACCGCGTTATGAATATCGCTGCGCAGATTGATCTCTGCCGCTTCCGCACGCGACAGTACCGCAGCTTTATCAGCCACTTCCACACACAGGGTGTCGAAGTAGTGCGCATGACGCAGCTTTAAGCCTTTCTGTTGCAGACCTGCCGCCAGAATATCGGTCAGGCGGTGGATACGATTAGCGATGCGCTTCAGACCGACCGGACCATGATAAACGGCATACAGGCTGGCGATGTTAGCCAGCAGTACCTGCGAGGTACAAATGTTGGAGTTCGCTTTCTCACGACGGATATGCTGCTCGCGAGTCTGCATCGCCATGCGCAGTGCGGTATTGCCCGCCGCATCTTTTGAGACGCCGATAATACGGCCTGGCATGGAGCGTTTAAATTCGTCTTTGGCGGCAAAGAACGCCGCGTGCGGGCCACCGTACCCCATCGGTACGCCGAAGCGTTGCGCAGAGCCGAAAACAATGTCCGCGCCCTGTTTGCCCGGAGCCGTCAGCAGCACCAGCGCCATAAAATCGGCGGCGACGCTGACCACAACTTTACGGGATTTCAGCTCAGTAATCAGTGCGCTGTAGTCGTGAATTTCACCTGTGGTGCCTACCTGTTGTAACAGCACGCCAAACACATCCTGGTGATCCAGTGCTTTCGCCGCGTCATCTACAATGACGTCAAAGCCAAAGGTTTCGGCACGCGTACGCACGACGTCCAGAGTTTGCGGATGGACATCAGAGGCGACAAAGAAACGGTTGGCATTTTTCAGTTTGCTGACGCGCTTTGCCATCGCCATCGCTTCAGCGGCGGCGGTCGCTTCATCCAGCAGCGAGGCGGAAGCCATGTCCAGCCCCGTCAGGTCCAGCGTCACCTGTTGGAAGTTGAGCAGCGCTTCCAGACGCCCCTGAGAGACTTCCGGCTGATAAGGAGTGTAGGCGGTATACCAGCCTGGATTTTCCAGCATGTTGCGCAGGATAACCGGCGGTAGCTGCACGGCTGTGTAGCCCATGCCAATGTAGGACGTGAAGCGCTTGTTACGCCCGGCGATGGCTTTTAATTCCGCCAGTGCGGCATATTCGGTTGCCGCCTCGCCAACCTGCGGCGGAGTCGCGAGCTGAATGTCTTTCGGCACAATCTGACCTGTCAGCGCGTTTAACGACTCGGCGCCAACCGCATTCAGCATCTCTTGCTGCTGCGCGGCGTCCGGTCCGATGTGGCGTTCAATGAAAGCGCCGCGGTTTTCAAGCTGGCTTAACGTCTGTGTCATGGGCGATGGTTCCTGAAACGTGCAGTGAATCGTAGGTGTCTCTAACTCAATTGCCCGGTGGCGCTGACGCTTACCGGGCCTACGCGTGCGAAAACGAATACGCAAAATCATTCGCGTTGCAGTGAGTAGGCCGGATAAGCATTAGCGCCATCCGGCACAACATTATTCGTCTTCTAACAATGCCTCATACGCGGTGGCATCCAGCAGCGATTCAAGTTCGCTTTCATCGCTGGCTTTGATTTTAAAGATCCAGCCACCGGCATACGGTTCGCTGTTCACCAGCTCTGGGGAGTCGCTCAGCGCATCGTTTACCGCCACGATCTCGCCGCTTACCGGCGCATAAATGTCGGACGCCGCTTTTACGGACTCCGCCACGGCGCAGTCGTCGCCCGCGCTTACGGTCGCGCCGACTTCCGGCAGATCAACAAAAACCATATCGCCCAACAGCTCCTGAGCGTGTTCAGTAATGCCAACGGTGTAAGTGCCATCCGCTTCTTTACGCAGCCATTCGTGTTCTTTGCTGTATTTCAGTTCTGCGGGTACGTTGCTCATCAATTAATCTCCAAAAAAGGATGAATCACGCGACGGCTTTGCCGTTACGCACAAAAACAGGTTTAGTCACTTTTACCGGCATTTCACGGTTACGAATTTGTACAATCGCCGTCTCGCCGATGCCCGCCGGAACGCGCGCCAGCGCAATGCTGTAGCCCAACGTTGGGGAAAACGTCCCGCTGGTGATAATGCCTTCTTGCTGATTGCCCTGCGCATCGGTAAAACGCACCGGCAGTTCATTACGCAATACGCCTTTCTCGGTCATCACCAGACCGACAAGCTGCTCATGGCCTTTTTCACGCTGCATCTCCAGCGCCTCACGGCCAATAAAGTCGCGGTCAGCAGGTTCCCAGGCGATAGTCCATCCCATATTAGCCGCCAGCGGAGAGATACCTTCATCCATCTCCTGACCGTACAGGTTCATGCCTGCTTCCAGACGCAGCGTGTCGCGCGCGCCAAGACCGCACGGCTTCACGCCCGCCTCCACCAGCGCACGCCAGAAATCCGCCGCTTTTTCATTCGGCATGGCGATTTCATAGCCCGCTTCGCCGGTATAACCGGTGGTGGCGATAAACAAATCACCCGCCTGAACGCCGAAGAACGGCTTCATACCTTCTACTGCATGGCGCTGTTGGTCAGTAAACAGAGTCGCCGCTTTTTCCTGCGCATTCGGCCCCTGTACCGCAATCAGCGACAGGTCGTCACGAACGGTGATGTCGATGGCATAAGGTTCAGCGTGTTGGGTAATCCAGGAGAGGTCTTTTTCGCGGGTGGCGGAGTTAACAACGAGACGGAAGAAATCTTCAGTGAAGTAGTAGACGATAAGGTCATCAATCACGCCGCCCGATGCATTAAGCATACCGGAGTAGAGGGCTTTACCCGTCTTCGTTAGCTTCGCGACGTCGTTTGCCAGCAGATAACGTAGAAACTCTCGTGTACGGCTACCATGAAGATCGACAATGGTCATATGCGATACATCAAACATCCCGGCATCGGTGCGCACAGCGTGGTGTTCATCAAGCTGAGAGCCGTAATGCAGGGGCATCATCCAGCCATGAAAATCGACCATGCGGGCGCCGCATAGCGTGTGTTGTTCGTACAAAGGCGTCTGTTGGGCCATCTTTTCCTCGTTGAATTAGCGGGGGCTAACAACCATTTTCATGGGAAATCTTCGCCACGAAACCTGGCATCGACGCCCTTTTTCCTGCGCCGACGCAAACGTTCTCTTGCTCCTGAACTTACCACCGAACCAGGCGCTAAACCATAAGGCTGAATTTACCATCACATTAGCTTATGACTAAAAAACGCTAAAATCCCATCAGCACAAAAAACCACTATTACGCTAAATACTCGTCATAAAAAGGAAGCTGATACGATTTACCACAACATAAATTAATATTAAATGCGGAAAAAATGTCGAAAATCGCGTTCGCTAAAAATAGTGGCATTAGAAAATATAATGCGAAATAGGCGGTGAAATTAGATTATTTCAAACGAGGAAAGCCCCCCGGCGCGATAGCCGGGAAAGCAAAGTGTGACGGGTTTCAAACTCTTGCTGGCGTGCAGTCAGACGCTTAACGAAGCCATTGCGGAAGGTCGTTTAGCCCCATTGCCTGGCGAAGCAGTTGGGGTTTGACGCCGGGGAGCGTATCCGCCAGTTTCAGTCCGATGTCGCGCAGCAATTTTTTTGCCGGGTTTTCGCCGGCAAACAGGTCACGAAAACCTTGCATCCCGGCAAGCATCATCGCCGCGCTATGTTTACGGCTACGCTCATAACGACGAAGATAAAGATGTTGACCAATGTCTTTGCCCTGGCGCTGAAGCCGGCGCAGATCGTCCACCAGTTCAGCCGCGTCCATAAAGCCGAGGTTGACGCCTTGCCCTGCCAGCGGATGGATGGTGTGCGCGGCATCGCCGACCAACGCCAGACGATGCGCGGCAAACTGGCGAGCATAGCGGCCCGTCAGCGGAAAAACCTGCCGTTCGCTTTCCAGGCGGCATAAGCCCAGCCGATTATCGAAGGCGATAGTCAACGCCTGGTTAAACGCCTCGTCGCCGCTCTGTTGCATACGCTCCGCATCCTGCGGAGAAAGCGACCAGACAATGGAACACAGATGCGGATCGCTTAACGGCAAAAATGCCAGAATACCTTCACCATGAAACACCTGGCGAGCAACCGCGCCGTGCGGCTCTTCGGTGCGGATAGTCGCTACCAGCGCATGGTGACGGTAGTCCCAGAAAGTTAAGGGGATATCCGCTTTGTTACGCAGCCAGGAGTTGGCGCCATCCGCGGCAATCACCAGACGCGCGGTTAACATCGCGCCGTCTTTTAAAGTCAGGAAAGCGTCGTTTTCCCCCCAGGCGACCTGCTGTAATTCCGCTGGCGCCATTAAGGTGATATCCGCCGCTTGCTGCGCTTTTTGCCACAGTGCATAGTGAATGACGCTGTTTTCAACAATATGCCCCAGATGGCTATATCCCATGCTTGCGTCATCAAACGTAATACGGCCAAAGCTGTCTTTATCCCAGACTTCCATACCGTGGTAGCAACTTGCCCGTCGTGCCACAATGTTTGACCATACGCCAAGACGGGTAAGCAGTTTTTCGCTGGCGGCATTAATCGCCGACACCCGAAGCTGAGGCGGCGCATCGTTCGCCAACGGCTGGGGGACTACGTGATCCAGTACCGCAACGCGCAAACCGCTCCCCTGCAAGCCGCAGGCAACAGCCAGTCCCACCATGCCTCCGCCAACTATTGCTACATCAACACTTTGCACTATTTACTCCTGGAAACCGGAACAATCAAAACCGTAGGCCGGATAAGGCGAAGCTGCCATCCGGCATTTTTACGAACACGATGCCGGATGGCGGCGTAAATGCCTTATCCGGCCTACAGATCGGCTTAACGCGCAACCCAACCTAAGGTCCGCTGTGCCAGCGCATCGCGCGCAGGCGGTAATAATTCCATCGCCATTAAACCGATATTGCGCCCAATAACCAGCGGCGCCCAACGATTTGCAAACAGATGGACCAGACCGTTCGTTACGCCAATCGTCGTATCCCGGTCAACCTGACGACGCTGCTGATAGCGCGATAACACGTGCCAGGCGCCAATATCCTCGCCCGCGTCCTGTGCCGCGACCAGCGTTTCCGCCAGGCTCATGACATCGCGCAGACCGAGATTAAACCCTTGTCCGGCGATAGGATGCAACGTCTGCGCCGCATTGCCGACCACGACAGTCCGGTGAGTAAACACTTTTGCCGCCGTAGTAAGGGCAAGCGGATACGCGCTGCGCTTACCGGCCTGAGTAATTCGCCCCAGCCGCCAGCCGAACGCGGCCTGCAACGCATGACAGAACTGCGCGTCGGACCAGCTCAGCACCTCATCGCGCTGGTCGAGCGGGTGACACCAAACCAGCGAACATCGGCCATGCGACATCGGCAACATCGCCAGCGGGCCATTGGGAGTAAAACGTTCAAAGGCGCGTCCCTGATGCGGGATCGCGGTCGCGACATTCGCTATCACCGCTAACTGTTCGTAAGGCTCCTGATGCCAGTCAACGCCGCAGGCTGACGCGAGCGCGGAGTGGGTACCGTTAGCCGCCACCAGCACGCTGCCAGCTATCACATTGCCATTTTCCAGTGTGACGTTAACCTGCTGTTGGGTACGCGACACGCTGGCTACGCGCTCCGGGCAGTGCAGCGTAACGCCTGGCGCTTTACGCAAGAGCGCAAACAGACGCAGCCCGATATCATGCAGCTCCGCAACGTGACCCAACGCTGCCAGGCTGTAATCCTGCGCGTCGAGAGTCACAAATCCGGCATGACCGCGATCGCTGACGTGTACGGTGTTGATTGCCGTTGCGCAATCGGAAATCGTCTGCCAGACGCCAATTCGCGCCAGTTGCTGGCAAGTGCCCGCCGCCAGCGCAATCGCTCTGGCGTCAAAGCCGGGATGGCCGTCGGCTTCAGGCGCTTTCGCTTCAATCAGGTGTACCGGCAACGTCCCATGACTGAACTGAGAGATGGCCAGCGCCAGCGTCGCGCCTGCCATGCCGCCGCCAACGATAATGACGCTCATTGCTGCCGCGCCGCCGCCATTAATGCCTCAATGTCATCCGCCTTCTTCACAACGCCAGCGGTCAGGTTTTCATTACCGGTTTCGGTAATGACAATGTCATCTTCAATTCGAACGCCAATGCCGCGATACGCTTCCGGCACGTCGGCATCCGGCGCGATATAGAGGCCTGGCTCTACGGTCAGCACCATGCCCGGCTCCAGGATGCGGGAGCGATCCGGCCCATAAACGCCGACATCATGAACATCCAGCCCCAGCCAGTGGCTCAAGCCATGCATAAAGAAAGGACGATGCGCATTTTCGGCAATCAGTTGATCAACCTCTCCTTGCAAAATCCCCAGCTTCACCAGCCCGGTTATCATGATGCGCACGACTTCGCCGGTCACCTCCTGAATAGAGGTGCCAGGACGGAACAGTCGCAGGCTGGTCTCCAGCGATTCCAGAACGATGTCATAAATTTCACGCTGAGCTGGCGTGAATTTCCCGTTCACCGGGAAAGTACGCGTGATGTCGCCCGCGTAACCTTTATATTCACAGCCCGCGTCGATAAGCACTAAATCGCCGTCGCGCATTTCACTTTCGTTTTCAGTGTAATGCAGGATACAGCCATTTTCGCCGCTGCCGACAATGGTGTTATAGGAGGGATAGCGCGCGCCGTGGCGATTAAATTCGTGGTGAATTTCACCCTCCAACTGATACTCAAACATCCCCGGACGGCATTTTTCCATCGCGCGGATATGCGCCAGCGCGCTAATTTCCCCGGCACGGCGCAGGACAGCAATCTCTTCCGGCGATTTGAACAGGCGCATCTCATGGACGATCGGTCGCCAGTCAGTCATGGTGGCCGGCGCGGTCAGATTCTGGCGGGAGCCTTTACGCAGCTTCTCCAGCGCAGCCAGAACAATCTCGTCGGCATACGCATATTCGCCCTGCGCGTGGTACACCACATCCAGACCATTAAGCAACTGAAAGAGTTGCTGGTTGATTTCGCTAAACGCCAGCGCCCGGTCAACACCCAGTTTTTCCGGCGCGGCATCCTGTCCTAAACGGCGACCAAACCAGATTTCCGCCGTCAGGTCGCGAACGCGGTTGAACAAAACGCTGTGGTTGTGGGTGTCATCACTCTTAATCAGTACCAGCACGGCTTCCGGTTCGTTAAAACCGGTGAAATACCAGAAGTCGCTACTCTGGCGATACGGATATTCACTGTCTGCGCTGCGCGTCGCCTCCGGCGCGGCAAAGATCAGCGCGGCGCTGCCGGGCTGCATTTGCGCCAGTAATGCCTGGCGACGGCGTTGGTATTCCTGCTGAGTCATGACATGGCCTCCATTTCGTTTTTTCTTAGTGTAGCGTCGGTTTACGCACTTCCGGCGCGGTTGGCTGTTGGCGCGTGAAAGTGTCATGACATAACAGCGCCGCAACACGGACATATTCGATGATCTCTTCGAGCGACATCTCCAGCTCTTCCTGATCTTCGCTCTCATCATAACCAAGCTGCGCAATATTACGCAGGTCGTCAATCGCTTCACCCGTTTCGCCGGTGACTTTATCAAGTTTAGGCTGCGTTACGCCGAGGCCAAGCAAAAAGTGGTTAACCCACCCGGCTAATGCATCAGCGCGATCGAATACGCTGACATCGTCGCCTTCAGGCAGATAAAGCTGAAAAAGAAAGCCGTCGTCTTCCAGCGCGTCGCTGGTCGCCGCGTGCATTTTGCGCAGCGCCTGAGCAAGCTCATGCCCGAAGGCCAGACCTTCGTTCGTCAGGTCGTGCAACAGCGGCTGCCATGAGCTGTCGTTGTTGCCGCCGCAAATCATCCCGCTGATTAAACCATGCATTTCAGCCGGGGTCAGACCGGCCCCTTGTTGATTCAAAAACCGGTTCATTTCGTTGTAACCAGGCATTTCGTTCTGTATAGACATAAGCATTCGTCATCAAAGGGAGGATATTCATGATATGCTACCACTTTGGACCCTGGTGAACCAGAAAAGGGCTTGTATCTTCACACCAGGGTAGCTATAGTGTCGCCCCTTCGCGGACCCTGGGTCTGGAGACGAAGGCAGCGCAGTCAATCAGCAGGAAGGTGGCATGTCTGCACAACCCGTCGATATCCAAATATTTGGCCGTTCACTGCGAGTGAATTGCCCGCCTGACCAAAGGGATGCGTTGAATCAGGCTGCGGACGATCTGAATCAGCGGTTGCAAGATCTGAAAGTTCGCACTAGAGTCACAAATACTGAGCAGTTGGTTTTCATTGCCGCATTGAATATCAGCTATGAGTTAACTCAGGAAAAAGCGAAGACCCGCGATTACGCGGCGAGCATGGAACAACGTATTCGGATGCTACAACAGACCATCGAACAGGCGTTGCTTGATCAAGGTCGCATAACCGAAAAAACGGGCCAAAACTTTGAATAACACTTTTCGCTTTACTATGGTAAAGTGATTGTGAAAACAGAATTTCTCTGAGATGTTTGCAAGCGGGCCAGTCCCCTGAGCCGATATTTCATACCACAAGAATGTGGCGCTCCGCGGTTGGTGAGCATGCTCGGTTCGTCCGAGAAGCCTTAAAACTGTGACGACACATTCACCTTGAACCAAGGGTTCAAGGGTTACAGCCTGCGGCGGCATCTCGGAGATTCCCCTTCTGACTGGCGACAGCCATGACGCAACTTCCCGAACTCTCTTTATCACGACAAGAAATCCGCCGAATGATTCGGCAACGTCGCCGTGCGCTAACGCCAGAGCTGCAACGCCGCTTTGGTCAACAGGCCGCCGCCCGAATGCTCAGCTTTCCTCCCGTCGTGATGGCGCACACTGTCGCCGTGTTTCTCTCCTTTGATGGCGAACTCGACACCCAGCCGCTGATTGAACAGCTATGGCAAGCGGGCAAGCGCGTCTACCTTCCGGTTCTTCATCCCTTCAGCCCCGGCAACCTCCTGTTCCTGCACTATCATCCGCAGAGTGTGCTGGTGACCAACCGCTTAAAGATTCAGGAGCCACGGCTTGATGTCCGCGACGTATTGCCGCTGGCAAAGCTGGATGTGCTGGTAACGCCGTTAGTCGCGTTTGACGAAGACGGGCAGCGTTTAGGTATGGGCGGCGGTTTTTATGACCGCACGCTACAAAACTGGCAGCAGCATAAGATCCTACCTGTGGGCTACGCGCATGATTGCCAGTTAGTGGAAAAACTGCCGGTTGAAGAGTGGGATATCCCGCTGCCTGCGGTGGTAACGCCATCCAAAATTTGGGAGTGGTAGCCGTGTTTTGTCGATTGACAGCGTCGCTTTTTTGACCTAAATTTCTCGGTGAAGGGTGAGGGAGGCGAACCCCCCTCCTGCGTACTCACTGTTAATATGCTGGGCAAGCGATGATTAACAGGATCAGCAGCATGATGACGTATCTCATCATCGTCCCTTTCCTTTTTAGAGCCCCTGCTTCGGTAGGGGCTTTCCCGTTTCAGCGCTATGCTGAGCCCTTATCGTAAATTCCTTTTATTGCTGTACAACACGCAACGCTGCCTTTAATTACCAATTGCGGCAAGGCTCGAAAACAGAATGTATGCGTTACACGAAGAGATGTTGAGGCAGGGAAACCAGAGAAAGGATGGGCAGGTCATCTCCTGCCCATTTAGAGGAAATTAGTACAGCAGACGGGCGCGAATGGTGCCCGGAATCGCCTTCATCGCCAGCAGCGCTTTCTCCGCTACATCGCCATCGGCTTCTATATCAATTACCACATACCCCATTCGGGCGGAGGTTTGCAGATACTGTGCGGCAATGTTAACGCCCTGCTCGGCAAAGATCTGGTTAAGCGCGGTCAATACGCCCGGGCGGTTTTCGTGGATGTGCATCAGGCGACGACCACCGTGCAGCGGCAGCGACACTTCCGGGAAGTTCACGGCGGAAAGCGTCGAGCCGTTATCCGAGTACTTAATCAGTTTTCCTGCGACTTCCAGACCGATGTTTTCTTGCGCCTCCTGCGTCGAGCCGCCGATATGCGGCGTCAGGATCACGTTATCGAATTCGCACAGCGGAGAGGTAAACGGATCGCTATTAGTGGCCGGTTCCGTCGGGAAGACGTCGATAGCCGCCCCCGCCAGATGTTTCGTCGCCAGCGCGTCGCACAAAGCCGGGATATCCACTACCGTACCGCGCGCGGCGTTAATCAGCAGCGAACCCGGCTTCATCAGGGCTATCTCTTTTGCGCCCATCATGTTTTTGGTGGAGGCGTTTTCAGGTACGTGCAGACTGACCACATCGCTCATATTCAGCAATTCAGACAGGTGCTGCACCTGAGTTGCGTTACCAAGCGGCAGTTTATTTTCAATATCATAGAAATAGACATGCATCCCCAGCGATTCCGCCAGAATGCCCAACTGCGTTCCGATATGGCCGTAACCGATAATACCAAGCTTTTTACCGCGCGCTTCGAACGATCCCGCCGCCAGTTTATTCCATACGCCGCGGTGCGCTTTGGCGTTCGCTTCCGGCACGCCGCGCAGCAGCAGCAATAGCTCGCCAATCACCAGCTCCGCCACGGAACGGGTATTCGAGAATGGCGCGTTAAAGACCGGAATACCGCGTTTTGCCGCCGCATTTAAATCCACCTGGTTGGTGCCGATGCAAAAACAGCCAATCGCCACCAGCTTCTCTGCGGCGTTAATCACTTCTTCTGTCAGATGAGTACGGGATCGCAGACCGATGAAGTGGGCATCGCGGATGGACGCTTTCAACTGTTCAGCGTCCAGCGCGCCCTTGTGATATTCAATGTTGGTGTAACCTGCCGCACGAAGGCTTTCCAGCGCCTTTTGATGCACCCCTTCAACCAGCAGAAATTTAATTTTATCTTTCTCCAGCGATACCTTTGCCATTTCCCCGATCCTGTCTTTTTTTGCCATCTGATGTTGTGTGTGGATTTGCATCCGTCCTTCAACATATCAAAAAAAATTATCACGGCAATATGAACGTTTGCGCCAGCGTCGTGAAGGAATCGCATACAGCGGGAAATAGCAGATGAAAATACCGGGAATAACTTTTTCTTTGGAGGGATCGGCAGGGCAAACGATTAAACGTGATACATGTCACCAAATTTGCCCTGACCGAATTTTTTACGCGGCAGGAAATACGCCTGGCGGGATCATTTTACGATGGTTTTCACCCCGTCCGGCGTGCCGATCAGTGCGACATCGGCGCCACGGTTGGCGAACAACCCTACGGTCACGACGCCTGGAATCGCGTTAATGGCGTTTTCCAGCGCGATGGGATCAAGGATTTCCATCCCATAAACATCCAGAATCACGTTGCCGTTATCCGTGACCACGTTCTGACGGTACTCCGGACGCCCGCCCAGCTTCACCAGTTGACGAGCGACCGCGCTGCGCGCCATCGGAATCACTTCGACCGGCAACGGGAATTTGCCAAGAATATCCACCTGTTTAGAGGCATCCGCAATACAGATAAATTTCTCCGCCACGGAAGCAATAATTTTCTCACGGGTTAATGCCGCGCCGCCGCCTTTGATCATCTGCATATGACCGTTGATTTCGTCCGCGCCATCGACATAGATACCCAGGCTATCCACTTCGTTGAGATCAAACACATGAATACCGAGGCCTTTGAGTTTTTCAGTCGAGGCGTCCGAGCTGGAGACCGCGCCTTCAATCTGGCCTTTCATTGTGCCCAGCGCATCAATAAAGTGTGCGGCCGTTGAGCCTGTACCAACGCCCACAATGGTGCCGGGCTGTACATACTGAAGTGCCGCCCATCCTACCGCTTTTTTCAGTTCATCCTGCGTCATAGATCGTTTCGCCTGTGGTGTGAAAATACAGCCGCATTATAGAACATTGTCGGGAAAAATCTCCGTGTCCGTACACAGGCTACGGATTTCATCTGTACCGACGGCAAATTTATGTCATAGTGCGGAAAAAAATAACAGGAGCATGACACAACAATGAAACGTCCGGACTACAGAACACTACAGGCGCTGGATGCCGTTATACGTGAACGAGGATTCGAGCGCGCCGCCCAGAAGCTGTGCATCACGCAATCCGCCGTCTCACAGCGCATAAAACAGCTTGAGAATATGTTCGGACAACCTTTGTTGGTGCGTACCGTTCCTCCTCGCCCCACGGAACAAGGACAAAAATTACTGGCTCTGCTGCGTCAGGTTGAACTACTGGAAGAAGAGTGGCTGGGCGATGAACAAACCGGCTCTACGCCGCTGCTGCTGTCGCTGGCGGTTAACGCCGACAGTCTGGCGACCTGGCTGCTTCCGGCGCTGGCGCCGGTGCTGGCGGACTCCCCTATCCGTCTCAATTTACAGGTGGAAGATGAAACGCGCACGCAAGAACGTCTGCGTCGCGGCGAGGTGGTGGGCGCGGTGAGTATTCAGCATCAGGCGCTGCCCAGTTGCCTGGTAGACAAACTGGGCGCGCTCGACTATCTGTTTGTCGCGTCAAAGCCGTTTGCCGAGCGCTATTTCCCCAATGGCGTTACCCGGTCGTCGCTGCTGAAAGCGCCCGCCGTCGCGTTCGACCATCTGGATGATATGCATCAGGCCTTTTTGCAACAGAATTTCGATCTACCGCCCGGCAGCGTGCCATGCCATATCGTTAATTCATCCGAAGCGTTTGTACAGCTTGCGCGCCAGGGCACGACCTGCTGCATGATCCCTCACCTGCAGATTGAGAAAGAGCTGGAAAGCGGCGAGTTGATCAACTTAACGCCTGGTTTGCTACAGCGCCGGATGCTTTACTGGCACCGCTTTGCCCCGGAAAGCCGGATGATGCGCAAAGTGACCGACGCGCTACTGGAGTACGGGCACAAGGTGCTGCGTCAGGATTAGCCTCTCTATGAATGCCGGATGGCGGCGTGAACGTCTTATCCGGCCTGCATAACCCATTATTCTCCCGCCACTTCTTTGAAATTCATCACAAAATCATTGCGTTCAGGCGGCAAAAACCGAGAACACCGGGAGAAAACGCGGCCTGGAAGCGCCCAAGCCGGGCGAGATTACTGCGTGCTGGCGGCCGTTGTCGACGTCTGCCCTGTTCCAGGTTCAAGCTGGAATACCACATCGACCTGATCGTCGAACTGAATGGTCGGCTGCTCGTAAGTTTCCTGCGCGGATACCGGCGCAGCATCTGCGGCTTTCATCATTCGCACCACCGGACTCGGCTGATAATTAGAGACATGGTAACGAACGCTGTAAACCGGCCCCAATTTGCTGTTAAAACCGGCTGCCAGCGCTTGCGCCTGATGAATCGCGTCATCAATGGCGGCTTTGCGGGCCTTGTCTTTATAGGCGTCCGGTTGCGCCACGCCCAGCGATACCGAACGAATCTCATTCAGACCCGCCTTCAGCGCGCCGTCCAGCAGAGAATTAAGTTTATCTAACTGACGCAGCGTCACTTCAACGGTTCGCACCGCGCGATACCCTTTCAGAATGCTTTTACCGTTTTGGTAATCATAATCCGGCTGCGTGCGCAGATTCGCCGCGCTAATGTCTTTTTTCGCAATCTGATTTTGCTCAAGGAAGGAAAGATATTGCGCCACGCGCTCATCGGCCTGCTTCTTCGCCGTCGCCGCATCCTTCGCCGCGACGTTCACTTCAATCGCTAAGGTGGCGATATCAGGCACAGCATCGACGCTTGCCGTACCGGAAGTCACGATGTGCGGGCCTTCCGGCAATTCGCTTGCCTGCGCCGACATTGCACTTAAACCCACTAATGCCGCCAGGGCCATCACTTTGAACTTCACAGTCTCTCCTCCATATTGCAGTCATTGCCCTGATATACAGGGCGCATGCAGGCAAGCTTAGCGGATATCGGCCTGTTGTCCATCAGACAACGCTTAGTTGAAAAGCGCGTGCATATGCGCGACGCCTTCCCGCGCTAGTTGGAAGGCGATAAGCCACATCACCACCCCAACCAGAATGTTGATAATGCGTTGAGCTTTCGCCGTACGCAGTCGAGGCGCAAGCCAGGCCGCCAGTAGCGCTAACCCAAAAAACCATAAGAACGACGCGCTAATCGTGCCGAGAGCAAACCAGCGCTTTGGCTCCATAGCCAGTTGCCCGCCGAGACTGCCCAACACGACAAACGTATCCAGATAAACGTGCGGATTCAGCCACGTTACCGCCAGCATCGTAGCAATAATTTTCCAGCGCCCCTGCTTCATAACCTCGGCGCTGGCCAGCTCCAGATTACTGCTCATTGCCGTTTTCAGCGCGCCAAAACCGTACCATAACAAGAACGCGACCCCGCCCCATGTGACCAGCGCCAGCAGCCATGGCGACTGCATCAGCAACGCGCTACCGCCAAAAATACCGGCGCTAATCAGGACTAAATCACTTAACGCGCAAAGCAGCGCTATCATGAGGTGGTACTGGCGACGGATTCCCTGATTCATCACAAACGCATTTTGCGGGCCAAGCGGAAGGATCATGGCGGCGCCAAGGGCAAACCCTTGAAAATAATAAGATATCACGTTAACTACCCTGAGCTGTTTTTCTTAAAGGCAGACTATAGCGCGGGAATATTATTAGCGGAAATTGATAATTTTAATCACTAATAAGAAAAGCTAATGAAGAGACTGAATAACGGATGGCGGCTACGCTTATCCGCTCAATAACCAGAGAATACTGGAGGCGGATAAGCGCAGCGCCGGCAGGCAGCGCGAGAGAAAAATTACTCCGCGGCGTTATCTTTCACACGTTTAAAATTGACGTCCATCTGCGGGTACGGGAAGCTAATACCAGCGGCGTCGAATTCACGTTTAATACGTTCCAGCACGTCCCAGTAGACATTTTGCAGGTCGCTGCTTTTACTCCAGACACGCACCACAAAATTAATTGATGAGGCGCCCAGCTCATTCAAACGTACCGTCATTTCGCGATCTTTTAAAATACGATCGTCGGACTCGATAATCGTCGTTAGCAGCTGTTTCACCTGATCGATATCCGAATCGTAGGCCACCCCAATAATGAATTCGTTACGGCGAACCGGCTCACGAGAATAGTTGATGATATTTCCCGCGATAATTTTGCCATTCGGAATCACAATAATTTTGCCGTCTACCGCGCGCATTGTCGTGGAAAAGATTTGCACGTTCAGTACCGTACCGGCAACGCCGCCCAAATCGACATACTCACCGGCGCGGAACGGACGGAACATAACCAGCAATACCCCAGCCGCAAGGTTAGAAAGCGATCCCTGTAATGCCAGGCCAACGGCTAAACCGGCGGCGCCCAGTACGGCAATAACCGAGGCGGTTTGAACCCCCACGCGACCCAGAGCCGCAATCAGCGTAAAAGCGATAACCCCATAGCGCACCAGCGCAGAAAGAAAGTCGGCCACTGTCGCATCAATATGACGCGCACGCATCAGACGATTTACCGTATTGGAGATCACGCGCGCTACAATCAAGCCGATGATGATAATAGCGATAGCCGCAACAATATTCACAGCATAGCTGAGCAATAACGCCTGGTTGCGTACCAGCCAGGTGCCCGCACCATTTATGCTGTCGACAACATTCAAATCTTCCATTCAATATTCCTTGGTCATAGCAAAACAAGCAAATGAGATCATTCTCACGAAAAGAACTTTTTAAAGGTAAACAAAAACAGAGGAATATGCCATTTTTCGGCATCATCCCAAAAAAGGCAGGTACACTGTGAGTTGGCCGGATGAAAGCGTTAACGCCGCTCTCCGGAAATAACGATAAAAAAATGGCTTCCCGAGGGAAGCCATTTTAATCAACAGACTACATTACAGAACGTCAATCGCGTTCAGTTCTTTAAATGCTTTTTCCAGACGAGCGATCATCGAAGTCTGGCCAGCACGCAGCCATACGCGCGGGTCATAGTATTTCTTGTTCGGCTGATCTTCGCCTTTCGGGTTGCCCAGCTGGCCTTGCAGATACGCTTCGTTTTCTTTGTAGTAGTTCAGAACACCTTCCCAGGTTGCCCATTGGGTATCGGTATCGATGTTCATTTTCACTACGCCGTAGCTTACGGAGTCTTTGATTTCCTGAGCAGTAGAACCGGAACCGCCGTGGAAAACGAAGTTGAGGCTGTTGTGCGGCAGGTTGTGTTTCTTAGAAACATACTCCTGAGAATCACGCAGAATGGTCGGGGTCAGAACCACGTTACCCGGCTTGTAAACGCCGTGTACGTTACCGAAGGAAGCGGCAATGGTGAAACGCGGGCTGATTTTGCTCAGCTCAGTGTACGCGTAATCAACATCTTCCGGCTGGGTGTACAGGGCAGAAGCGTCCATGTGGCTGTTGTCCACGCCGTCTTCTTCACCACCGGTGCAACCCAGTTCGATTTCCAGAGTCATGCCAATTTTGGACATGCGCGCCAGGTATTTGGAGCAGATTTCGATGTTTTCGTGCAGAGACTCTTCAGACAGGTCAATCATGTGAGAAGAGAACAGCGGTTTACCGGTCGCTGCGAAGTGTTTTTCACCCGCGTCCAGCAGACCGTCGATCCACGGCAGCAGTTTCTTGGCGCAGTGGTCAGTGTGCAGGATAACCGGAACACCGTAGTGCTCAGCCATCTGGTGAACGTGATGCGCGCCAGAGATAGCGCCCAGGATTGCCGCGCCCTGAGGTACGTCAGTTTTCACGCCTTTACCCGCGATGAAGGAAGCGCCGCCGTTGGAGAACTGAACGATGACCGGCGCTTTAACTTTTGCAGCGGTTTCCAGAACAGCGTTGATGGAATCAGTGCCCACGCAGTTAACTGCCGGCAGAGCAAAATTGTTTTCTTTTGCTACCTGGAACACTTTCTGTACGTCATCACCAGTGATCACGCCTGGTTTTACGAAATCAAAAATTTTAGACATGTTTCGTTGTCCTGTATCGTCGGGCTTTGGGAAAAAACACGGGCCGCCCTGAATGTCAGATCGGCAATAAATCAACGGGCAGGAATCCCTGCCCGTAACGATTACTTCTTAGCGCGCTCTTCGAGCATCGCTACGGCTGGCAGAACTTTACCTTCCACGAATTCGAGGAATGCGCCGCCGCCAGTAGAAATGTAGGAAATTTTGTCAGCAATGCCGAACAGGTCGATTGCCGCCAGGGTGTCGCCGCCGCCAGCGATGGAAAACGCTTCGCTATCAGCGATGGCATTTGCCACGATTTCAGTCCCTTTACGGAAGTTCGGGAACTCAAACACACCAACCGGGCCGTTCCACAGAATGGTTTTGGCATTCTTGAGGATTTCAGCCAGCTGCTGAGCGGAAGCATCGCCGATATCCAGGATCTGCTCGTCTTCTTTCACGTCGTTAACGGATTTCAGAGTCGCCGGTGCGGTTTCGGAGAACTCGGTGGCAACGCGAACATCGGTCGGAACCGGGATATCGCAGGTGGTCAGCAGACGTTTTGCTTCGTCAACCAGGTCAGCTTCGTACAGGGATTTACCGACGCTGTGGCCCTGAGCGGCAACGAAGGTATTGGCGATACCGCCGCCGACAATCAGCTGGTCAGCGATTTTAGACAGGGAATCCAGAACGGTCAGTTTGGTAGATACTTTAGAACCACCAACGATAGCCACCATCGGACGAGCCGGCTCTTTCAGCGCTTTACCCAGCGCATCCAGTTCAGCGGCCAGCAGCGGGCCTGCGCACGCGACGTCAGCAAATTTGCCGATACCGTGGGTAGAAGCCTGCGCGCGGTGCGCAGTACCAAAGGCGTCCATCACGAATACGTCACACAGGGCGGCATATTTTTTAGACAGCGCTTCGTCGTCTTTCTTTTCGCCTTTGTTAAAGCGAACGTTTTCCAGAACCACCAGCTCACCTTCGGCCACGTCGACGCCGTCCAGGTAATCTTTGACCAGGCGAACCGGGTTAGACAGTTTGTCTTTCAGGTAGTTAACAACCGGCAGCAGAGAGAATTCTTCGTTGTACTCGCCTTCGGTAGGACGACCCAGGTGGGAAGTTACCATCACTTTCGCGCCCTGTTTCAGAGCCAGTTCGATGGTCGGCAGAGAGGCGCGGATACGCGCGTCGCTGGTCACTTTCCCTTCTTTAACAGGTACGTTCAGATCCGCACGGATAAAAACGCGTTTCCCGGCCAGATCCAGATCGGTCATCTTAATTACAGACATGGTGAATCCTCTCAATGATGCTTAAAGTTTTGTCGACGCTGACGCGTCGAGCCTGAAACCAACTGCGGCCATCGCTAACGTGGTGTCGAGCATCCGGTTAGCAAAGCCCCATTCATTATCGCACCAGACCAGCGTCTTGATCAGGTGGGCGCCACTGACCCGGGTTTGCGTGCCATCAACAATGGCGCTGTGCGGGTCGTGGTTAAAATCTATCGAGACCAACGGTGATTCCGTATAGTCAACTATACCATGAAATGCACCTTGTGCTGCTTTTTGCAGCAACTGGTTGACTTCACTGGCTTTTACTGGTTTTTTCACCGTTACGCTTAAATCGATCGCCGTCACATTAATGGTTGGAACGCGCACGGCAATTGCCTCAAAACGATCGTTAAACTGCGGGAATATACGCGTAATGCCTGCCGCCAGTTTCGTATCTACCGGGATAATCGACTGGCTGGCCGCGCGCGTGCGCCGTAGATCGGAGTGATACGCGTCGATCACCTGCTGATCGTTCATCGCGGAGTGGATCGTCGTGACGGTACCAGACTCGATGCCGTAAGCATCATCCAACAATTTAATGACGGGAATTATGCAATTCGTGGTACAGGACGCGTTTGAGACAATACGATGTTCCGCACGCAGTTGGTTCTGGTTCACGCCAAAAACGACGGTGGCGTCAAGATCGTTGCTGCCCGGATGAGAAAAGAGCACTTTCTTCGCGCCAGCGGCAATATGCGCCTCGCCATGCTCCCGGTTGCCATATACGCCCGTACAATCCAACACGATATCCACGCCCAGTTCGCGCCACGGCAGATCCGCCAGCGTTCGTTCATGCAGAATACGAATGACATCGTCGCCGACAAAAAGCTGCTCGCGCTCGTGGCGAACCTCCCATGCAAAACGCCCGTGGCTGGTATCGTATTTCAACAAATGCGCCATGCCTGCGGCATCCGCCAGCTCGTTGATGGCCACCACGGTAATTTCCGCCCGACGTCCGGATTCATACAAAGCACGAACCACGTTACGCCCGATGCGACCAAAGCCATTAATCGCTATGCGTACGGTCATAGGTCTCCTGCAAGGCTATCCCGATTCAGATGAGGCTGACAGAGTAATGCAGCTCATCGTCGAGTAAAACCTCACCTGTCGCAAACTGCGACTGATTGGTTAATTGTCGAACATTTAATTAACTGAAACGCTTCAGCTAGAATAAGCGAAACGGGGAATAAAAGGAATGTTTGTCCAGTCGAAGAAGACAGTTATCTGACCTGCATCACATTTCATGGCCGCTTACGCTGCAATTTATTCCATATTTAAGAATCACCAGTACATCCGTCAGATCTTTTCATCGCCGCGTCACAAATACTGATTTATATCAGAAAGCGCTGCCGCCAGCGTCTATATTATCAGCGCCACGTCCGAGTCTCGGAGTCCTGTAACGATGACTGTATCTCACCACAATGCCTCTACAGCGCGCTTTTACGCGCTTCGTCTGCTTCCCGGCCAGGAAGTGTTTTCCCAATTACACGCCTTTGTGCAACAGAACCAATTACATGCCGGCTGGATTGCAGGGTGTACCGGCAGTCTGGCCGATGTTGCGCTGCGTTATGCCGGGCAAGAGGCGACCACATCGCTCACCGGCACGTTTGAAGTTATCTCGCTAAACGGCACGCTTGAATTGACCGGCGAGCATCTACATCTCGCGGTATCAGATCCCTACGGAGCCATGCTCGGCGGCCATATGATGCCAGGGTGTACCGTGCGTACCACGCTGGAACTGGTTATCGGCGAACTACCAGCGCTGACGTTCAGCCGTCAACCGTGCGCCATTTCCGGTTATGACGAACTGCATATTTCTTCCCGTTAATTGACGACTCTTTAAGAGGTACTTTATGACGCGTCGCCCGTTTTCCAGCCAGTCTCTGGTGCTGATTGTCATCGCTATTGCCATCAATATGATTGGCGGACAGCTTATTAGCATGTTGAAGCTGCCTATTTTTCTCGACTCGATCGGCACCTTAATTAGTGCGGTGCTGTTAGGGCCGTTCATCGGCATGTTGACTGGGCTTCTGACCAACTTGCTGTGGGGGCTTCTTACCGACCCTATCGCTGCCGCGTTTGCCCCGGTAGCGATGGTTATCGGTCTGGTCGCCGGGTGGCTGGCGCGCGCAGGCTGGTTTCGTACCCTGCCCAAAGTGGTCGTCAGCGGCGTCGTCATTACGTTAGCGGTGACGCTGGTCGCCGTACCGCTTCGTACCGCGCTTTTTGGCGGCGTTACCGGCAGCGGCGCTGATTTATTCGTCGCCTGGATGCATTCAATGGGCCAAAACCTGGTAGAGTCGGTCGCGATTACCGTCATAGGCGCTAATCTGGTCGATAAAATTCTGACGGCGATCATCGTTTGGGTGCTGCTGCGTCAGCTACCGTTACGTACGACACGGCATTTTCCTGCGATGTCAGCCGTACGCTAAATGCATCCGTTTACCTCGTTAACCTTATGGGCGCTGGCGGCCTGCACCACGCTGCTACTCCCTGCGCAAACCGTGCTCCCGGTTTATAGCGCGGCGGCCTTCCTCTGTCTGCTGGCGCTGAAATCAACGCGGCGGCGGGCGAAGTATGTCGCCTGGCTGATGCTGTCTTTAGGGTTTGGGCTATGGCTGGTACATGGCGGTTGGCTAACGGAATGGATAAGCGGGCAGCCTCGCGATCCGCAGCGCTGGATATATGCCGTTACGCTATGGCTACGCCTGCTGGCGATCGTGTCGACGTCGCAGCTATGGATGCAGTATGTGCCGGTTCAGCGGTTTATTCGCGCCCTGTTCGCTTCACGTCTGCCACCCGGCATCGCTTACCTGTTCGCTGGCCCGCTGCTGGTCGTCGAACAGCTCAAACGACAACTGACGATTGTTCATGAAGCCCAGCGCGCGCGCGGCGTACCGCTGGATGAAGGCTGGTATCAGCGGCTACGGGCGATGCCAGCGCTGATCGTGCCGCTTACGCAAAATGCGCTTAACGATCTGACAATACGCGGCGCGGCGTTGGATATGCGGGGGTTTCGGCTGCATCGAGCCCGAACCACGCTGTGGGCGCCGAAAGATAGCGTGTTACAACGGGTTGCGCGGTATGGCATGGTACTGCTAATACTGGCGGAAGCGGGAGTATGGATATGGTTACGTTAGAGCAGTTTCGTTATCTTCCGTCCGATGCGACACGCCCGCCGGCATGTTTTGATTTCCACTATTCAACACCCGGAATAGTGGCAATAGTCGGCGATAACGGCAGCGGAAAAAGTACGCTGGCGCAACTGATGGCTGGCTGGTATCCGGATTATCTTCCCGGCGATATTGACGGCACAGGCTTACTGCTTGGCGTCCCTATCGGGCGGCTCCCGCTGGTAGAACAGTCGCCCACCATCCAGTTGGTGCAGCAATCGCCATATTTACAGCTTTCCGGCTGTACCTTTAGCGTAGAGGAAGAGGTGGCGTTTGGCCCGGAGAATCTCGGCCTCCATGAAGCGGAAATTCTACGGCGCATTGACGAGGCGCTGACCCTGACAAACTGCCAGTCGTTACGCCATCGCCATCCCGGCACGCTCTCCGGCGGCGAAACGCAGCGGGTAGTGATTGCCAGCGCGCTTGCCATGCAGCCCAGGCTATTAGTTCTTGATGAAGCCTTCAGTCGGCTGACGTCAGCGGCCACCGGGACGCTACTGGAACGGTTACAACAGTGGGCGCTGGAACGTCATTCTCTCATTGTGCTTTTTGAGCGTAATCATTTTCCTTTTCTGACGCGATGCCAGCGGGTATGGCAATTGCGTGACGGAGCGCTAACCCCATTATGTTGACGTTAAATCAGGTCGCTTATCGCTGGCCGAATGCCGCAGCTGACTGTCTGCACGCTATCTCGCTTGAACTTCAGGACGGCGAATGGCTGGCGTTGACCGGCGATAACGGCGCGGGAAAATCAACGCTGTTACGGATTATGTCCGGCCTGCTTTCCCCCACTTCCGGCTCGGTAACGCTTAATGGAGAGCCGATTTCGCAGCTTAAAAATCGTCAACGCGCCGCCGCTATCGGCGTACTCTTTCAGGAAGCGGAAAACCAGATTTTCCACAGCAATGTCGCGCAAGAGGTCGCTTTTGGGCTGAAACTACAACGCTTATCGGCGGAGGAAATTTCACGGCGCACGCAGGCCGCGCTGCGGTTATGTCAGCTAACGGACGTCGCCGAGGCGCACCCGCTCGATCTGCACGCCGCGCAGCGCCGGATGGTGGCGGTCGCCAGTCTGGAGGCGATGGCGCCGCCTGTGCTATTGCTGGATGAACCCAGCCGGGATTTTGACGCCCACTGGCTAACCGTATTTGAACACTGGCTGGCGACATGCCGGGCACGGGGAACCAGCGTCGTGGCGATTAGCCATGACGCTGCGTTTACCCGGCGTCATTTTTCACGGGTGGTACGGCTGCATAATGGCGCGATAACGCCGCGTAACATCATTAAGGACACGCCATCCGATATTCGCCCGTAGAGGTCATTTCCAGCATGAGATCGGCTGGCAGGCTACTTTCCAGCACCCGGCGCACATTTGGGCCGTCGGTGCGTTCATAAAAGGTTTCCGCCTCCGCCTGTGATAATCCTCCCGCCAGTTTACGTCCAATCAACCGGGCGCGTAAGGTTTCCGCCGGGGCGCGAATAAATAATGAGAAATCGCAAAACTCCGCTAACGCGCGCCATCTGTCGTCATCCCGCAGGAGCCAGTTTCCTTCCACAATCACGATCGGCGCCGTGACCATAACAGCGTGTTCCACCGGGTCGTGCCGCTGTCGGTCGTACTGCGGCCAGGTCGCTTCGCCAGCCCGCACCAGACGCAGATTTTCCGCCAGCTTATCAACGTCAAAGGTTTCCGGCACGCCTTTACAGGCACGTAAATGATGCGCCTCCAGCCAGCGGTTATAGTAATGAAAGCCATCCATGGGAAGCGTTTGAATTTCCGGCAGGCCAGCATCCTGACGAGAGAGATATTCCCAGAAGGTGGTCAGCGTGGATTTGCCTGTGCCGGGCGGCGCGCTAAGAAAAACGATGGTACGGCGCTCAGGTTTAGCGGCATGTATTTTAGCCAGTTGTTGCAGTAAGGGCTTGTGAACCTTCTCTATTTCATCATCATGATAATGTGCTTCAACGTGCAGCCCATTAACCGTTAATGCGATTTTCACGGCGTTAATTCCTTTAAAATTGTCGTTACCGCCAGCGCCATCGCCGTTTTGACCATACCGGTAAAACGCACCTCAGACCACGCGGCGAAGTCGGCAAACTTCATCGACTCCAGCGCGCCATATAAGGGCGCATTACGGGTAATACAGTTAACGTTACTGATGAAGTCCCAGGTAATGTCGTCGGCAAAACCGGGAATCGCGTCCTGTTCATGCAGGTACTGATAAAACTGAGAAAAATGGGTGATGTCAGCGTAGAGCCATTTATCCATTTTCCCCAGCGCATAAATCAGACGTAATGCAACGTCGATATCGTCAAGCGGCCCGCTTTGAGCGAGTAACGGCTTCACTGCATATTCCACAATTTCTTCATCATTATCGACAAACAGCGACGGCAGAAAGCGCTTAATGCCCTGGAGCAAAATGTTATGTGCCGTCGTCATAAACGAAAGTAAATTATTTTGAGCATCCAGTTGCTCAAGCACATCGTCTTCTGTCAGCGTCGTCATTTGTGTCCCGATATACTCATCGTCTTTCAAGCTACAGGTGGGCGTGGACTTGCCACCGTCCTTCATCCTGAAAAGCCCAGAGTATATACCCTAAATAATTCGAGTTGCAGACAAGCGGCAAGAGAGAGAACCACCAGGAGCTTACATGAGTAAGTGACTGGTGTGAACGCGCGTCGCCAACGTACTTGCAACGTGAAGAATGACGGGGATAAGTCACCATGAATGCAGAGAGTCTATAATATTACACGTTCGATCTGCGCTACCGATCAGTAAAGTTTGCGTGCGCACACCGTTCGCAACCCGTTGGATCCCGTTAACCAGATCGCCGCCCGTAACGCCCGTCGCGCTAAAGAGAATGTCGTTACCGGCAGCCAGCTCGTCAAGGGAGTAGACACGGTTAACCGCAACGCCCATTTCTTCGCAGCGTTGACGCTCCTGTTGCGCCACCAGGCGGTTGTCAGCGTTGTCCCCTTTCGCTTCACAAAAGTCGAGTAGCTCCGCCTGCATATCACCGCCCAGCGCTTTTACCGCACAGGCGGAAATTACGCCTTCAGGCGCGCCGCCAATGGTATACATCAGATCATAAGGGTTATCCTGCAAACAGGTCAGGACGCTGGCCGCCACATCACCATCGGGGAGAGCGAATACCTTAACCCCAAGTTGCGTCGCCTGTGTAATGGCCGGTTTCAGCCGCGGTTTATCTAACGTGACCATACGCAGATCCTCCAGCGGCTTATTTAGCGCCCTGGCGACATTTCGCAGGTTATCGGTTAACGATAACGCCAGATTGATCACGCCTTTCGCCTGCCGATTTACAACCAGCTTTTTCATATACATATCGGGCGCATGTAACAAGCTGCCCCGGGGCGCAAACGCCATGACGGCCAGCGCATTACTTTGTCCCATGGCGACCATTCGGGTGCCTTCTATAGGATCGACGGCGATATCCACCTCCGGCCCCTCGCCGTTACCCACCTCCTCGCCAATCCACAGCATGGGCGCATGATCGATTTCCCCCTCGCCGATGACGATCCGCCCACGGATGGCGATATCATTCAATGCCTGTCGCATCGCGGTAACAGCCAGCCCATCAATTCTGTTCTTATCGCCGCATCCCGTTTGCGGCCAGGCAGCCAGTGCTGCCTGCTCCGTAATGCGAAATAGCGGCCATGCCAGAGACATCATGCCGCCTCCCCGATATCCACGCCAAATTGCGCCAGCAGGTATCTTTCCGCTTTTTCGTTCCAGATGCCGTGCGTCTCTTCAACCAGACGCGCCAGCTCCCTGAACAACGGATCCGTTTTTCCTTTTTCGGCGAAATCAGTAATCGCCGTCAGCGGCATGGTGACGCCGTTATAGATAAGCTTCTTACCGCCGGGAATATCCGGCAGGTTGAGTACGGTGTCCGGTACTGCATCCAGCCCACCAATATGCGTCACCATGAATGAAGGCTGAAGCTGTCCTGTTGCGCTTAACGTAATAGCCTCTTTCATATCCTCCGTGGAGCCGCCGGATGTCCCTACGACATGGGTACTGTTGTAATGCACATTGTAGAAATTAAACGGTACCTTGAACTGGCTATCTGTCGGCCCGGCAAAGAAATTCAGGCAACCGTCTTCGGCGAGAAGATCGTCAGCCATTTCAACGACGGACGGAACGGCGGCATAAACAAAGACATCATCAAATCCTGCGCCATCGGTTAATGTCCGAAGTTGCGCAGCAGGATCAGCCATGCCCGCGGTATTCACATAGATAAGCTCAATGCCCTTCTCAGCGGCCTGTTTGACCGGCAGCAGTTTTTTAGCCTGCGCCAGGCGGGCTTCATCGATATCGACCACCACAACTCGCGCCGGCTGGATCCCGCCGTTAATGGCATAATCAATCGCACCAATGCCCATCGGTCCGGCACAGGCCAGGAGCGCGATATTACCGCCGGGTTTGACTCCCATCCGATGTTCATAAACATAAGGTGTTGTATGGTAATTGGCGTTATAAGCGCCAATAATGCAGCACATCGGTTCCGCCAGCGATGCCGCGGCAAAATATGAGCCGTGATACGGTAAAACACAGCCCAGATTAATCGCTACTTCCGGGATTATCATGTACGTGGCGTTACCACCAAAATATTCGTAACTGTAGCCAGCAGAATAACCGCTCGGCAGGCCCATCGCCGGTTGTAAAACAAAACGCTGTCCTTTTTTATATTTATCAGTCAGATTTTTTCCTACTTCGACGATAATTCCAGCACATTCATGCCCCGTAATGACTGGATGATTTTCCAGATCATCTGGCACTCGTTTATGTTCACTGCCTAATAAAGCGGCTTTCCAGGTAGAGAGACATACGCTGTCGGAAATTACGCTTACGAGCAGTTCATTCTCCGTAATGTCGGGTAATTCAAACTCACGGATACGGACATCCCGCTTGCCATATATAGCAGCTACTTTCGTTTTCATATTTACTCCAGAAACCTGAAATATTAATTCGATGTCAAATGGTTAAATAAATCATCAAGGCACGGATCGCCAATATAGTTTTTAATAAGTATTAAGGGCTTATCGCTGACTCGCTTAACACGTCCTTCAAGGCTGGCGTGGGTAACGATAATATCGGCATCATCCGGTACATTTTCGATAGCGTAATGTTTAACGTCGATAGTCAGGCCCGCCTTTTCCAGACGTCGGCGGAACGTTGTGGCGCCCATTGCGCTGGAGCCCATCCCCGCATCGCAGACAAAGGCGATACGTTTCACGTCGCGATATGAAAATTTGCCTTCTTGCTTCATGGCTTTCACCGCTTTAGCGGAATCACTAAAAGTATCTTCGCTGTCGGCTTCGCTACTTTTTTCCATTTTCAAAATGAAAGCGGTGATAATAAAGGTCACTGCCGTTCCCGCCGTTACGCCAGCAATCGTAGCAAGGAAAGAACCTTTCGGCGTCAGCGCCAGGTAAGCGAAAATTGACCCCGGGCTTGGCCCTGCAACCAGGCCGCCATCCAGCAGGTTAAACACCCATGTTCCGCTCATCCCGCCGGCAATCATGGCGATGAGTGTTAATGGCTTCATCAGCACATAGGGGAAATAGAGCTCATGAATCCCCCCGAGGAAATGGATAATCATGGCGCCAGGCGCAGATTTCTTTGCCATTCCTTTGCCAAATAGCGTAAAGGCAAGCAGCAAACCTAAGCCAGGCCCCGGGTTAGAGGCCACCATAAAGAAAATGGATTTTCCGGTTTCCGACGCCTGTTGCATTCCCAACGGATAATAAACGCCCTGATCGATGGCATTGTTCAAAAAGAGGATTTTTGCCGGTTCATTGATTAAAGACAACAGCGGCAGATAGCCCGCATGTACCAATGATTCAATACACTCCTTCACAAAGTTATTGGCAATAAGTACCGCCGGACCAATCACTTCAAAACCCAGCAGGCACAAAATCATCCCGGCGATACCCAGCGAGAAGTTATTAATCACCATCTCAAAACCGGCGGGAATCCGCTTTTCCAGCAACCGATCAATATATTTAATGACCAGACCGCCGAGAGGCCCCATAATCATTGAGCCAAGAAACATGGGGATATCAGCGCCGATGATAACGCCAATGGTGCCAATTCCCCCCATCACGGCGCCACGCTTTCCACCGACCAAATGTCCACCGGTAGAACCAATCATTACCGGCAGTAAATAGGTAATCATCGGGCCGACAATTTTGGCGAAATGCTCGTTTGGCATCCACCCGGTTGGAATAAATAATGCAGTGATAAAACCCCAGGCAATAAAAGCGCCGATATTGGGAATGACCATCGCGGTCAAAAATCCCCCAAAAGCCTGGACCTTTGCACGAGCAGACTTGTGTTCCATATTAATATCCTGTAAAGGAGAGAATAATTATGCGCGAGCTATAATATCCGCCAGCTCTTTTTCTGATTTCGCAGCTAATAACGCCGCTAAAACATCCTCTTCACATAATAGTTCGCTTAACGCCTGGATAGCGCCAATATGTGAATCTGAATCTGCTGCTGACAGGCCGATTAATAATTTTATGCCGTCATCCTCGTCGGTAAACTGCACATCCTGCCTGAGCAATGTTAATGACATCCCGGTTTTTAACGCGCCGCATTCGGGGCGAGCATGAGGCATCGCGACCCCAGGTGCCAGAATATAGTAAGGACCATTACTGATTGTTGAATCTTTGATAGCCTGAATATAATTTTCATTTATATAACGATTAGCCAAAAGAGATGACATGGAAAAATCAACAGCTTCCTGCCAATTTTGTGCCAATGGCCTTATTGTAATAGATGCTTCAGGAAAATAATCTATTAACCGCATAAACTATCCTTATTTTATTTTTAGGGTACAACTTGTCGTTAAAAATAAAATACGCGGGCGGCAAAATGAAATCAATCCAGGCGAAAAAGCGAGCGCTTAAAATGACATGATTATAATTTATCTATAAAACAACTTGTTATAATTATAAAAATAAAAAGCAAGCTTCATTTTGTGATGTTAATTGCAAATTCAATAAATAATAAAATATCAAAATTGTGATAAAAATCACAAATAAAGCCTTGTTAGCGATAAAATAAATGTATCTAAAAAAATGGGTCGCCGAAGCGACCCGTTTCATGCCGTATTAAGGATTACAGCAGCGCTTTCGCTTTGGCGATCACGTTGTCCACCGTGAAGCCAAACTCTTCAAACAGCAGCTCTGCCGGGGCGGATTCACCGAAGGTGGTCATCCCGACAATAGCGCCGTTCAGGCCGACGTATTTGAACCAGTAGTCAGCGATACCCGCTTCAATCGCCACACGCGCAGAGACCGCCTTCGGCAGCACGGATTCACGGTAAGCCGCATCCTGTTTGTCGAACGCGTCGGTGGACGGCATGGAAACCACGCGCGCCTTCACGCCTTCGGCAGTCAGTTTTTCGTAAGCGGCAACCGCCAGCTCAACTTCTGAACCGGTCGCAATGAAGATAATCTGCGGCTGGCCCGCACAATCTTTCAGTACGTAACCACCGCGGGCGATATTCGCCAGTTGCTCTTCAGTACGTTCCTGCTGCGCCAGGTTCTGACGGGAGAGGATCAGCGCGGTTGGGCCATCCTGGCGCTCTACGCCATATTTCCACGCCACCGCGGATTCCACCTGGTCGCACGGACGCCATGTGGACATGTTCGGCGTTACGCGCAGGCTTGCCACCTGCTCGACCGGCTGGTGCGTCGGGCCATCTTCGCCCAGACCGATGGAGTCGTGGGTGTACACCATCACCTGACGCTGTTTCATCAACGCTGCCATACGCACTGCGTTACGGGCATATTCGACGAACATCAGGAAGGTGGAGGTGTACGGCAGGAAACCGCCGTGCAGGGCGATACCGTTGGCGATAGCGGTCATACCGAATTCGCGCACACCGTAGTGAATGTAGTTACCCGCCGCGTCTTCGTTGATAGCCTTAGAACCGGACCACAGGGTCAGGTTAGACGGTGCCAGGTCTGCAGAGCCGCCGAGGAATTCCGGCAACAGCGGACCGAAGGCTTCGATGGCATTCTGGGACGCTTTGCGGCTGGCGATTTTCGCCGGGTTAGCCTGCAGTTTAGCGATGAATTCATTCGCTTTCGCATCGAAGTCAGCCGGCATGTCGCCTTTCATACGACGGGTGAATTCAGCAGCTTCCTGCGGGAAGGCTTTCTCATAAGCCGCGAATTTCTCGTTCCATGCGGATTCTTTCGCCTGGCCGGCTTCTTTCGCATCCCACTGGGCGTAGATTTCAGACGGGATTTCGAACGGCGCGTATTTCCAGCCCAACTGTTCGCGGGTCAGCGCGATTTCCGCGTCGCCCAGCGGCGCGCCGTGGGAATCGTGGGTACCCTGTTTGTTCGGCGAACCGAAACCGATGATGGTTTTGCACATCAGCAGGGACGGTTTGTCAGTCACGGCGCGAGCTTCTTCCGTGGCGCGTTTAATGGCGTCGGCATCGTGGCCGTCAATGCCACGGATAACGTGCCAACCGTAGGCTTCAAAACGTTTCGCGGTATCATCGGTGAACCAGCCTTCAACGTGACCATCGATAGAGATACCGTTGTCATCATAGAACGCGATCAGTTTGCCCAGTTTCAGAGTACCAGCCAGAGAGCACACTTCGTGAGAAATGCCTTCCATCATGCAGCCGTCGCCCATAAAGACGTAGGTGAAGTGGTCAACGATGTCGTGGCCAGGACGGTTAAACTGCGCCGCCAGAGTTTTCTCGGCAATCGCCATCCCGACGGCGTTGGCAATACCCTGACCCAGCGGGCCAGTAGTGGTTTCAACACCAGCGGTGTAGCCCACTTCCGGATGACCAGGGGTTTTTGAATGTAGCTGACGGAAATTCTGCAGTTCGGACATCGGCAGGTCATAGCCGGTAAGGTGCAGCAGACTGTAAATCAGCATTGAGCCGTGGCCATTGGACAGCACAAAGCGGTCGCGGTCGGCCCAGGACGGGTTGGTCGGGTTGTGGTTCAGGAAATCACGCCACAGGACTTCGGCAATGTCAGCCATACCCATCGGGGCACCCGGGTGACCGGATTTGGCTTTCTGTACTGCGTCCATGCTCAGCGCACGAATAGCATTGGCAAGCTCTTTACGTGAGGACATTTTGACTCCAGATCGGATGTTGAAAGGCCATGCCCGTAACGACTTGACGACAGCGCGTTTTGGGCTACGCCGGAAAATTTGCCAACAATTTACCCCAAGCCGCGCGTCATGTACATGGAACATCCTTTTACCGCTTCAGAAATCTCCGGATCGTGCTCGTATGTTGCGCAATTAGCTAACTTGCCTGCCATGCTTTTCTTTATACTTAACCCAGGCGCTAATTCATCTGCAACGGGCGCATTTCAAAATAATATTAATTCGTATGGAAGAGAAAAATGAAAATTCGCGCTTTACTGCTTGCTTTGGGCATGGCGACGGTGCTGACCGGTTGCCAGAATATGGACTCTAATGGACTGCTTTCTTCGGGCGCTGAAGCTTTTCAGGCCTATACGTTAAGCGATGCGCAGGTAAAAGCGCTGAGCGATCAATCCTGTCAAGAGCTCGACAGCAAAGCGAAAATCGCGCCGGCGAGCAGCGAATACGCTAAACGACTGACAAAAATTGCCGCCGCGCTGGGGGATAACATTAACGGCCAGCCGGTGAACTATAAGGTTTACGAGACGAAAGACGTCAACGCGTTTGCCATGGCGAACGGTTGTATCCGCGTCTACAGCGGACTGATGGATATGATGACCGACAACGAAGTTGAAGCCGTGATCGGCCATGAAATGGGCCATGTCGCGCTGGGTCATGTAAAGAAAGGGATGCAGGTCGCGCTGGGCACTAACGCCGTGCGCGTCGCGGCGGCATCGGCAGGAGGAGTTGTCGGCAGCCTGTCGCAATCACAGCTTGGCGATCTTGGCGAAAAACTGGTGAACTCGCAGTTCTCTCAGCGTCAGGAGTCCGAAGCGGATGATTATTCTTACGATCTGTTGCGCAAACGCGGTATCAGTCCGGCAGGACTCGCTACCAGCTTTGAGAAACTGGCAAAACTGGAAGCGGGTCGTCAAAGCTCAATGTTCGACGATCACCCGGCGTCCGCCGCACGCGCACAGCATGTGCGCGATCGTATGAGCGCGGACGGGATCAAATAACCCCCGAACAGTGCCGGATGGCGGCGTGAACGCCTTATCTGGCCTACAAGCATCAATCAGCTGTAGGCCGGATAAGCGCAGCGCCATCCGGCAAAACAACTTACTCGCCCTTCTTCGCCGCCTGGATATAGAGCATTTCTAATGCCAGCGTCGCGGCCGCCAGAGCGGTGATCTCTGACTGATCGTAAGCCGGCGCGACTTCCACTACATCCATACCGACAATGTTCAGATCTTTCAGACCGCGTACCAGCTTAATGGCGCGATCGGAGGTCAAACCACCGATCACCGGCGTACCGGTGCCAGGCGCAAACGCCGGGTCCAAACAGTCGATATCAAAGGTCAGATAGACCGGCATATCGCCGACGATCTGTTTCACCTGAGCGAGAATATCATCCACGCCGCGATCGTTGACCTGGCAGGCATCCAGCACGGTAAAGCCATTGTCTTTGTCAAACTCAGTGCGAATACCGATCTGTACCGAATGATGCGGATCGATCAGGCCTTCTTTCGGCGCGGTGTAGAACATCGTGCCGTGATCGAATTCGCAGCCGTTAGCGTAGGTATCGGTATGCGCGTCAAAATGTACCAGCGCCATTTTGCCAAAATGTTTCGCGTGGGCGCGCAGCAGCGGCAGCGTGACGAAGTGGTCGCCGCCGAAAGAGAGCATACGCTTGCCTGCAGACAGCAGTTTTTCAGCGTGCGCCTGTAATTTTTCGCTCATTTCACGGGCATCGCCAAACGCATACACCAAATCGCCGCAGTCCACGACGTTCAGGCGCTCGCGCATGTCAAAATTCCACGGAAAACGGTGATGTTCCCAGGCGAGGTTGGTCGACACCTGACGGATCGCCGCCGGGCCATGACGGCCGCCAGCGCGACCGGACGTTGCCATATCAAACGGTACGCCAGTGATCACCCAGTCGGCATCGCTGTCATACGGCTGGAAGTTCATTGGCAGACGTAAAAAACCAAACGCATTAGAAACCAGTGAGTTATCGTACTGATGACCTAAGGTGCTCATGTCCTGACCTCTTTTAGAGTCGTTGCATTAAAACAGATGAAAAAAAATCCCCTCCGCGTCGTTAAACCCGACGAGGAAGGGATTGATTTGTAAATCGCTATTGCGGCGAATTATCGCCGTTAATTCATACGGGTTCAAGTGAGTATAGCATTCTGCCGGGTGGCGGCTTTACCTTATCCAGCCTGCATTCGTAGGCCCGGTAAGCGCAGCGCCACCGGGCATCAACGGCTACTCATCTTCAAGATAAGTATAACCGTACAGTCCCGCTTCAAATTCCTCAAGGAACTGCTGCTGCAACGCATCGTCCAGATCCGTCTGTTTTACCTGGTCGCGGAAATGCGTTAACAGCGTTTTCGGATCCAGTTGCACATATTGCAGCATATCCGCAACGGTATCGCCTTCGTCCGACAGCTCAACCTCGACGCTACCATCCGGGAAGACAAACACGTCAACCGCTTCAGTATCGCCAAACAGGTTGTGCATGTTACCGAGGATCTCCTGATAGGCGCCGACCATAAAGAAGCCGAGCATCGGCGGATTCTCTGGATCGTATTCCGGCATCGGCATCGTCGTGGCGATACCGTCGCCATCGATATAGTGGTCAATAGCGCCATCGGAATCACAGGTTATATCCAGCAGCACGGCACGACGTTCCGGTACCTGATCTAACCCTTCCAGCGGCAGCACCGGGAAGAGCTGATCGATTCCCCACGCGTCCGGCATTGACTGGAACAGCGAGAAGTTGACGTACATTTTGTCCGCCATTCGCTCTTGCAGTTCGTCGATAATCGGACGATGCGCACGGTTTTGCGGGTCCAGTTGCTTCTGCACTTCATGGCACATGCTGAGATAAAGTTGTTCCGCCCAGGCGCGCTCCTGCAAACTAAACGCGCCGGAAGAGTAGCCGATATGAATATCGTGCAGATCCATTTGGCTATCATGCAGCCATTCACGCAGCGAGCGGCGAGTGCCGGGCTTATGCATCTCCTGCCAGGTTTCCCACAGATTTTGTAGCGCGCGCGGCGCATCTTCAGCAGGGGCAGTCGGATCCGTGTATTCGTTACGCTCCACGCCGATAATGTTAGAGACCAGTACCGTATGGTGCGCAGTGACGGCGCGGCCAGACTCGGTAATCACCGTCGGATGCGGTAAACCATGCTCTTCGCAGGCATCGCCAATCGCCCAGATGATGTTATTGGCATATTCGTTCAGGCCATAGTTCACCGAACAGTCGGACTGCGAGCGGGTACCTTCATAATCCACGCCCAGACCGCCGCCCACGTCGAAGCACTGAATATTAACGCCCAGCTTATGCAGCTCAACATAGAAACGCGCGGACTCGCGCACGCCGGTCGCGATATCGCGAATGTTCGCCATCTGCGATCCCAGGTGGAAGTGCAACAGTTGCAGACTGTCCAGGCGCCCGGCGTCACGCAGGGTCTCCACCAGTTGCAGCACCTGCGTCGCCGCCAGGCCGAATTTTGATTTTTCGCCACCGGAGGATTGCCACTTACCGGATCCCTGAGAGGCCAGACGCGCACGCACGCCCAGACGAGGAACCACGTTCAGGCGCTCGGCTTCTTCCAGCACAATCGCGATTTCAGACATCTTTTCGATGACCAGATAAACCTTATGGCCCATCTTCTCGCCAATCAGCGCCAGCCGAATGTATTCACGGTCTTTATAACCATTACAGACGATCACGCTACGGGTCATGCCGGCATGCGCCAGCACCGCCATCAATTCCGCTTTCGACCCCGCTTCCAGCCCCAACGGTTCACCGGAATGGATAAGGGACTCGATCACGCGGCGATGCTGATTGACCTTAATCGGATAAACGAGGAAGTAGTCGCCGTTATAACCGTAAGATTCACGCGCACGCTTAAACGCCGCGTTAATTGAACGCAAACGGTGTTGCAGGATCTGCGGGAAGCAGAACAGCGCCGGCAGACGCTGGCCTTGCGCTTCGCGCGCTTTCACCAGTTTGGCAAGATCGACACGCGCTTCCGGTACGTCGGGATCGGGGCATACGCTAATATGGCCCAGCTCGTTGACGTCGTAGTAGTTATTGCCCCACCAGGCAATATTGTAAGTGCGCAGCATCTTGCTGGCTTCCTGGGAGCTCATTGCAACCTCCTGCATGGAGCGTAGTACACCCTGTTCGCCTGCTGACGAAGGCGAACCCATAGACATGTCGTCAGACATAGCGAACCTCAATTTTTATTAGCAAGTGTAAAACAGTTGACCACTATCGCAATCCGAAGACGCGATAACAACCCATAGACAAGCGGATTTTCCAGCAGATAGCGCTGATGCTCCGCCTGCGCGACCGGTTTCTTTTTCATATCATTGTAAACACGTAACCGAACTCACAGATAACGGTTCGGCGAAACCACGAGAAAACTCTTGCGTTAACAAGAGCGCCCTTGTTCAGTCTTCAGCGCCATGCCGGCTCTGGAATCCTGAGAAGCGCCGAGATGGGTATAACATCGGCAGGTATGCAAAGCAGAGATGCAGATTGCGGGGGACATGCGCGCACCAGAACGATGCGACAAATTCAGCAGAATACAACGGTTCATTATCTCGTATCACCTCCACGGCCGCCTCGTAAGACGAACCCACAAGCCAAAGCAACGTTTTAACCCGGCTGGAAGTGGCGACACGAAGAAAACGTCGTGTGCTTTTGTATGAGCCGCGCGTCGCGTTTTATACCCAGAACGCAGAAAAAAAGCAAAGCATAAATGCGCATAATGTCAGCATTATCAGAAACGTTTACCGCCTGATTTTGACCGACATTGCGACGGCCTTCAAAAAAAGCTGGAAATTGGGCGAAGAAGTGACCTAAAATAGCCGTCCAGATGTTAATCCATCCATACTGATTAACACTCAGACTGCCAGTGTCAGTGACCTTCAGACTCATGGTAGAATCTTCTGTCATGACTATTCCGCACAACAGTTTGAGCTAACTAAATTCTCCTTAGGTGAAATTAAATATGGCAAAACACCTTTTTACGTCTGAGTCCGTATCAGAAGGGCATCCTGACAAAATCGCAGACCAAATCTCTGATGCCGTGTTGGATGCTATCCTGCAACAGGATCCGAAAGCACGCGTCGCCTGTGAAACCTACGTTAAAACCGGCATGGTTTTAGTTGGCGGTGAGATCACCACCAGCGCCTGGGTCGATATCGAAGAGATCACCCGTAATACGGTGCGCGAAATTGGCTATGTGCATTCCGACATGGGCTTTGACGCCAACTCTTGCGCGGTACTGAGCGCAATTGGCAAACAGTCTCCGGATATCAACCAGGGCGTTGACCGCGCAGACCCGCTGGAACAAGGCGCGGGCGACCAGGGCCTGATGTTTGGCTACGCGACAAATGAGACCGACGTACTGATGCCTGCGCCAATCACCTACGCGCACCGTCTGGTACAGCGTCAGGCTGAAGTGCGTAAAAATGGCACCCTGCCATGGTTGCGTCCGGATGCAAAAAGCCAGGTCACTTTCCAGTATGACGACGGCAAAATCGTCGGTATCGACGCCGTGGTTCTCTCTACGCAGCACGCAGAAGATATCGACCAAAAATCGCTGCAAGAAGCGGTGATGGAAGAGATCATCAAACCCATTCTGCCGTCTGAATGGTTAAATACGTCCACTAAGTTTTTTATCAACCCAACCGGGCGTTTTGTTATCGGCGGCCCGATGGGCGATTGTGGTCTGACCGGTCGTAAGATCATCGTTGATACCTACGGCGGTATGGCGCGTCACGGCGGCGGCGCCTTCTCCGGTAAAGATCCGTCTAAAGTTGACCGTTCTGCAGCTTACGCTGCGCGTTATGTCGCGAAAAACATCGTGGCGGCAGGTCTGGCGGATCGCTGTGAAATCCAGGTCTCCTACGCTATCGGCGTAGCGGAGCCGACGTCCATCATGGTGGAAACGTTCGGTACTGAAAAAGTGCCTGCTGAACAGTTGATTCTGCTGGTGCGCGAATTCTTCGACCTGCGCCCGTACGGCTTGATTCAGATGCTGGATCTGCTGCACCCGATCTACAAAGAAACTGCGGCTTACGGCCACTTCGGTCGCGAAAACTTCCCATGGGAAAAAACCGACAAAGCGCAACTGCTGCGCGATGCTGCCGGTCTGAAATAATCGCCCGCGCCTGACGCTGTTTTTCAGTCAGGTAAACCATACCGTACTTATCAAGGCCAGCGCCCTGCTGGCCTTTATCATTGCTGATACACGCAACGTTATCAGATGTTCCAGCGTGTATTTATACTGACCTTTTTGTGATGCGCAGCACAATCCACTCTCCCCTTTCGTTTCTTCGACTACACTTTTTATCATTCAGTTTCAGTCATCATGAAAGCGGTTACATTCATTTTCATTAAGAACTGACCGCATCACTATCGGTATGCTAATTCTGCGATGAAAATATTACATAATTTTTCAACTTTGTCTGAATACCAGGCGATTGATATGGTTATAAGATTATTAAAACTATTATTTTTCAGATAATTAAATAATCACCGAGATAAATAGTAGTGTAAACGATTACACCATTGTGATTAGCCTCACATCTTTTTACGGCGTACTCACCTACTCTTAACATCGATAAAATTGCTAACCCAACCGGAGGGCATAATGCCTGACAATAAAAAACAAGGGCGTTCCAACAAGGCCATGACATTTTTTGTCTGCTTTCTTGCAGCCCTGGCAGGATTACTTTTTGGCCTGGATATCGGCGTTATCGCCGGTGCTTTACCCTTCATTACCGACGAGTTTCAGATTACCGCACACACTCAGGAATGGGTGGTCAGCTCCATGATGTTTGGCGCGGCCGTCGGCGCTGTCGGCAGCGGCTGGCTCTCCTTTAAGCTGGGTCGTAAAAAAAGCCTGATGATCGGCGCTATCCTGTTCGTCGCCGGTTCGCTGTTCTCCGCTGCGGCGCCTAACGTTGAAGTCCTGATTATTTCTCGCGTGCTGCTGGGTCTGGCCGTCGGCGTCGCTTCCTACACCGCACCGTTGTACCTGTCCGAGATCGCGCCGGAAAAAATTCGCGGCAGTATGATCTCAATGTACCAACTCATGATCACCATCGGGATTCTGGGCGCTTATCTGTCCGATACCGCGTTCAGCTACAGCGGCGCATGGCGCTGGATGCTCGGCGTGATCATCATCCCAGCCATTCTGCTGCTGATCGGCGTCTTCTTCCTGCCGGACAGCCCGCGCTGGTTTGCGGCGAAACGCCGCTTCCATGATGCTGAACGCGTCCTGTTGCGCCTGCGTGACACCAGTGCGGAAGCAAAACGTGAGCTTGATGAAATTCGCGAAAGTTTGCAGGTTAAACAGAGCGGTTGGGCGCTGTTCAAAGAGAACAGCAACTTCCGCCGCGCCGTGTTTCTTGGCATTTTGTTGCAGGTAATGCAGCAATTTACCGGGATGAACGTCATCATGTATTACGCGCCGAAAATCTTCGAGCTGGCGGGGTACACAAATACCACGGAGCAGATGTGGGGCACCGTTATTGTTGGTCTGACTAACGTCCTGGCAACCTTCATCGCTATCGGCCTGGTTGACCGCTGGGGTCGCAAACCTACCCTGACGCTGGGCTTCCTGGTCATGGCGATTGGTATGGGGATTCTGGGTACGATGATGCACATCGGCATCCATTCGCCGTCTGCGCAATACTTCGCTATCGCTATGCTGCTGATGTTCATCATTGGATTTGCGATGAGCGCTGGTCCGCTGATTTGGGTACTGTGCTCCGAAATCCAACCGCTGAAAGGCCGCGATTTCGGCATCACCTGCTCCACCGCGACCAACTGGATCGCCAATATGATCGTCGGCGCAACGTTCCTGACCATGCTGAACAATCTGGGTAACGCCAACACCTTCTGGGTCTACGCTGGCCTGAACGTGCTGTTTATCCTGCTGACCCTGTGGCTGGTGCCGGAAACCAAACACGTTTCGCTGGAACACATTGAACGTAACCTGATGAAAGGTCGTAAACTGCGCGAAATCGGCGCCCACGACTAATCCCTCCACGCTTCCTCCTGCCACAGGAGGAAGCGTTTTTCTTGCAGTCCCTCTTCCGTCGCACTATTCTCTGCCGCTATGAAAGCCCCTCGTCTCCCTATCGCTATCCAGCAGGCCGTGATGCGTCGTCTGCGGGAAAATCTCGCCCAGGCGAACCTCAAGCTCGATAGACATTATCCGGAGCCGAAACTGGTGTATACGCAACGCGGCACCTCGGCGGGCACCGCCTGGCTGGAGAGCTACGAAATCCGCCTCAACCCGGTGTTACTGCTGGAAAACATCGACACCTTTATTGCAGAGGTCGTGCCGCATGAACTGGCGCATCTGTTGGTGTGGAAGCACTTCGGACGCAAGGCTCCGCATGGCAAGGAATGGAAGTGGATGATGGAAAGCGTGCTGGGCGTTCCGGCCAGACGTACTCATCAATTTGCTCTGCAATCCGTACGGCGCAATACCTTTCCCTACCATTGCCAATGCCAGCAACATCAACTCACCGTCCGCCGTCATAATCGGGTAGTACGCGGCGAAGCGGTTTATCGTTGCGTTCACTGCGGCGAACCACTGGTCGCCGGGTAGTTCCCGAAACGTCCGGGAACTTTCCTGAGCGGACTGATTGCATACAGACACAACTTTCGTTACGTTGCGGGCTCGTTTTGCTATGGAGTGTGCAATGTACCGTAATTTTTCTTTTGCCGCTGCGTTGCTGGCCGCAGCGTTTTCAGGCCAGGCATTGGCCGATGGCATTAACAATTTTTCTCAGGCCAAAGCGGCGAGCGTCAAAGTCAATGCCGACGCGCCCGGCAGCTTTTACTGCGGGTGCCAAATCCGCTGGCAGGGTAAAAAAGGCGTCGTAGACCTGGAGTCCTGCGGCTATAAGGTGCGTAAAAACGAGAATCGCGCCAGACGCATTGAGTGGGAGCACGTTGTCCCCGCCTGGCAATTCGGTCATCAGCGCCAGTGCTGGCAGGACGGCGGGCGAAAAAACTGCGCTAAAGATCCGGTCTACCGCAAAATGGAAAGCGATATGCATAACCTGCAGCCCGCCATTGGCGAAGTGAATGGCGATCGCGGCAACTTTATGTATAGCCAGTGGAACGGCGGCGAAGGCCAGTACGGGCAATGCGCCATGAAAGTGGATTTTAAAGCGAAAATCGCCGAGCCGCCCGCCCGCGCCCGTGGCGCAATCGCCCGCACTTATTTTTATATGCGCGACCAATACCAACTGAAACTTTCCCGCCAACAAACGCAGCTTTTTAACGTCTGGGATAAGCAGTACCCCGTTACCGCCTGGGAGTGCGAGCGCGATGCGCGTATCGCGAAGGTCCAGGGTAATCATAATCCCTATGTGCAACGCGCTTGCCAGGCGCGAAAGAGCTAACCTACACTAGCGGGATTCTTGTTAACCCATGCCCTGGATAGCCAAACGCCGGGGCCATGACGCGGATTTTTTTATTATGCGTATTCCCCGCATTTATCACCCTGAATTGTTGACGTCCGGTACGCAGATTTCGTTATGCGAAGATGCGGCCAACCATATTGGTCGTGTACTGCGCATGGGACCGGGACAAGCGTTACAGCTGTTTGACGGCAGTAATCAGGTATTCGATGCTGAAATCATTAGCGCCAGTAAGAAAAGCGTTGAAGTGCAAGTGATGAAAGGCGAAATCGACGATCGTGAATCGCCGCTGCATATCCATCTGGGCCAGGTGATGTCGCGCGGTGAAAAAATGGAATTTACTATCCAGAAATCGATCGAACTGGGTGTAAGCCTCATTACGCCACTGTTCTCTGAGCGCTGCGGCGTTAAACTGGATAATGAACGTCTGAACAAAAAGCGCCAGCAGTGGCAAAAGATCGCCATCGCCGCCTGCGAACAATGCGGGCGTAACCGGGTGCCGGAAATTCGCCCGCCGATGGCGCTGGAGGCCTGGTGCGCCGAGCAAGATTCCGGGCTGAAGCTCAATCTTCATCCGCGCGCCCATGCCAGCATCAACACTCTGCCGCTGCCGGTTGAACGCGTCCGACTGCTGATCGGCCCGGAAGGCGGGCTGTCGGCGGACGAAATCGCGATGACCGCGCGCTATCAGTTTACTGATATTCTGTTAGGACCTCGCGTTCTGCGTACTGAGACAACCGCGCTCACCGCCATTACCGCGCTACAGGTGCGTTTTGGCGACTTAGGATGAAGCGTTAACGGAGAAAATAATGATCAAGCTCGGCATCGTGATGGACCCCATCGCACACATCAACATCAAGAAAGACACCAGTTTCGCTATGCTGCTGGAAGCCCAACGTCGTGGTTATGAACTTCATTATATGGAGATGGCCGACCTTTATCTGATTAACGGCGAAGCCCGCGCCCGCACGCGAACGTTGAGCGTGGAGCAAAATTACGATAAATGGTACGAGTTCGGCAGCGAGCAGGAGATTAAACTCGCCGATCTGGACGTCATTTTGATGCGCAAAGATCCGCCGTTTGATACCGAGTTTATTTATGCGACCTATATTCTGGAACGCGCTGAAGAAGAAGGGACGCTTATCGTCAACAAACCGCAAAGCCTGCGCGACTGTAATGAAAAACTGTATACCGCCTGGTTTGCCGATCTGACGCCGGAAACGCTGGTAACGCGCAATAAAGCGCAGCTCAAAGCGTTTTGGGAAAAGCACGGCGATATCATTATGAAACCGCTGGACGGTATGGGCGGCGCGTCCATTTTCCGCGTTAAGGAAGGCGATCCTAACATAGGCGTTATTGCCGAAACGCTGACCGAGCTGGGCAACCGCTACTGCATGGCGCAGAACTATTTGCCCGCTATCAAAGATGGCGATAAGCGCGTCCTGGTCGTCGACGGCGAGCCGGTGCCTTACTGCCTGGCGCGTATTCCGCAGGGCGGCGAAACCCGCGGCAACCTGGCGGCTGGTGGTCGCGGCGAACCCCGTCCGTTGAGCGAAAGCGACTGGGAAATCGCCCGCCGCGTTGGGCCGACGCTTAAAGCCAAAGGGCTTATTTTCGTCGGTCTGGATATTATCGGCGACCGCTTAACGGAAATTAACGTGACCAGCCCAACCTGCGTGCGTGAAATTGAAGCGGAATATCCGATCTCTATCACCGGGATGTTGATGGACGCCATCGAAGCGCGTCTGGCGAAGTAAAGGTTTATTGCCCGGTGGCGTGCGCTTACCGGGCCTGAGCAATCACGCCGCCCCGGTCGGATAAGGCGGCGCATCAGCATCGCCATCCGGCAATCTATTGCCCGATAAGGCAGCCGTCCTTTGGCAAAAGACGGCTTATATGAGTGACAACCGTCCGCTTTCCCCACATACTGAACGCTGTCGTTTTTTTGAACCAGGAAACAGAACCTCTGACAATGAATTTACAGCATCACTTTCTTATTGCCATGCCTGCGCTCCAGGACCCGATTTTCCGCCGTTCCGTGGTGTATATTTGCGAGCACAACCAGGACGGCGCTATGGGGATTATTGTTAATAAGCCTTTGGAAAATCTGCAAATTGAAGGGATTCTGGAAAAACTAAAAATTACGCCGGAACCGCGCGATTCGTCAATTCGTCTTGATAAAGCCGTGATGCTCGGCGGCCCGCTGGCGGAAGATCGCGGATTTATTCTCCATACTCCGCCGTCACGTTTCGCCTCCAGCATTCGTATCTCAGACAATACCGTGATTACCACCTCCCGCGATGTGCTGGAAACGTTAGGTACCCAACAACAGCCTTCCGATGTACTGGTCGCGCTGGGCTACGCCTCCTGGGATAAAGGCCAGCTTGAACAAGAGTTGCTTGATAACGCCTGGCTTACCGCGCCCGCCGATCTCAATATTTTGTTCAAAACGCCCATTGCCGAGCGCTGGCGCGAAGCGGCAAAACTTATTGGCATTGATATTCTGACCATGCCTGGCGTTGCGGGGCACGCCTGATGAGCGGCACCTTACTGGCCTTTGACTTCGGCACAAAAAGCATCGGCGTTGCAATAGGACAACGCATTACCGGCACCGCCCGTCCGCTTCCGGCAATCAAAGCACAGGACGGCACGCCCGACTGGACGCTCATTGAACGTTTGCTGAAAGAGTGGCAGCCGGACGAAATTATTGTCGGGCTACCGCTCAATATGGATGGCACTGAACAGCCGCTGACGGCGCGCGCCCGTAAATTCGCCAACCGTATTCATGGGCGTTTCGGGGTAACTGTCACGCTGCACGATGAACGACTCAGCACCGTTGAAGCACGCTCCGGTCTGTTTGAACGAGGTGGGTATCGCGCGCTGAACAAAGGCAAAGTGGACTCGGCCTCCGCCGTGATTATCCTCGAAAGCTATTTTGAACAGGGGTATTAAAGCCGTTTTTGTCAGCAGGCGGATAACGCGGTCACGGTTGCCAGGCTTGCTGGGCAATACGCTGGTTTAATGCCTTCAACGCCTGTAAACGCGCAACCGCCTCCGCCTCATCAATCCGCCACATTCCCGCAAAGGCCAGCGCTGCGGCGTGCTTGCCTAGCGGTTGCGCCATAGAAACTTCACCATCAGCGTGATGCCACAGCACGTATCCCCGCTGGCGCTGCTGCGCCACATGCGGCGCCAGATTACGCCACTGCTCCGGAGTAAAACGCTGCATTAGCGCCTCATCGCTTTCTGCCGCCAGTAACGCCACTCCTGTTACCGACTGCCAGGCCGGGCACATGCGAAACCCCGCCAGCGCCTGACTTCCCTGCGAACCCGGCGTAGAGTGATAAATATAGATAATCTGGTCTTCCCATAGCACGCCTAATGCCACCACGATGTCTTTGGGCGCATGGCGTTCAAGGATAGGCAACGCATGGGAGAACAGCGCTGAACCACGAATCGCCTGCGCTGCCAAAGCATGAATGCCTGGCCCGGGTAAATAGCGTCGGTGCTCATCCTGCATCGTGAGTCCAATAGAGGCCATCGTCATTAACAGGCGATTAACGCGCGTGGTATTAATATCCATCAGCCGGGCAAGCTCGCGACATCCGATAGCACGGTCGCTGGAAACCAGATATTGCAGACAGCGAATGCCATCTATCAGGCTTTGATTCGGTTGTGATGACATCGTTAAATGGCTTCGCTGTGGTTTTAACAAAGCTGCGATTTTAACGCCGGTTCGCCAGGATACAAGCCTGTATACCGTTCAATCCACCGCGCCAGTCAACACTTTCCTCCCCCCCTACGCCGCCATCTTCGCTACAGCCGTCCCTGCGCCTGACGCCATTGCGCGCTCTGGGCGAATGTCATCATCCCCTGCTGCTGCCCGGTTTGTATCACGTGGGCCAACTGATGGAGTTTGCCTTCACGGATCAAATTCCCTGTGGCTGGCGTATTAATCAGTAATTCAAACAACGCCACGCGCCCATCCTGTCTGTCGACCTCCAGTTTTTGTGATAGTACGGCGCGCAGACTACCCGCCAGTTGACTGCGTATCGGTTCTTTTTCCTGCGCCGGAAAACTATCCACTAATCTTTCCACCGCCTGCGCCGCACCGCGAGTATGCAGGGTTGCCAGTACCAGATGCCCCGTTTCCGCCGCCGTCAGCGCCAGGCGAATGGTCTCGCTGTCACGCAGCTCTCCCAGTAAAATGACATCGGGATCTTCACGTAACGCCGCGCGCAGCCCGGCGGCAAAAGTGGCGCAATGCTGGCCGATTTCCCGCTGCTGTATCAGGCAACGCTTGCTGGTGTAACGGTATTCAATAGGATCTTCCAGCGTCAGGATATGTTTATCGGCATGTTGATTAAGATATCCCACCATCGCCGCCAGCGTGGTGGACTTCCCGCAGCCAGTAGCGCCAGTGACCAGAATCAGTCCGTTCTCGCTGGCAAGCAGTGCGGGTACTATCGGCGGCGTCTGGATTTCCGCCAGATCAGGACAACGCTCGGGCAATAGCCGTAGCGCCAGCGACGTTCCCTGTTGATGTGTGAACGCACTGGCGCGCAGGCGCCGCGTGCCAGACAGCGAGACGGCGAAATCAAGCTGGCCGTGCGTTCGCCACTGATATTGTTGCGCATCATTAAGCCAATCAAGCAGAAGCCTGTCGACATCAGGCGCGGTAAAAGGCGCGTTCTCCATGCGTCCTTGTTTGCGCCATCGCGCAGGCCAGGCGTTACACAGGTGTAGATCCGAGACGTTATGCTTTACACTAAGCGTCACAATTTCTTCCATATTCATATAAACATCCTCGGAAAATGAACGATATCGCGCATAACCTGGCATACATCCGGGACAAAATCTCCGCCGCGGCGACGCGTTGCGGCCGCTCTTCAGAAGAAGTTACGTTGCTTGCAGTGAGTAAAACCAAACCTGCGAGCGACATCGCAGAAGCCATTGCCGCCGGACAACGGGCATTTGGTGAAAATTATGTACAAGAGGGGGTGGAAAAAATCCGCCACTTTCAGGAAGCGAAAGTGGAAGGCCTGCACTGGCACTTTATTGGCCCTTTACAGTCCAACAAAAGTCGGCTGGTGGCCGAGCATTTTGACTGGTGTCATACCATCGATCGCCTGCGTATCGCCTCGCGCCTGAGCGAACAGCGTCCGGATAATCTGCCAGCGCTAAATGTTCTGATCCAAATTAATATCAGCGATGAAAACAGCAAATCAGGCATTCCGCTGGCGGAACTGGATGAGCTGGCCGCTGCGGTGGCTACACTGCCGCGTCTGAGGCTTCGCGGACTGATGGCGATCCCGGCGCCAGAGTCAGATTATGTAAGGCAGTTTGAAGTCGCACGTCAAATGGCTGTAGCATTTGCCGGGCTGAAAGCGCGCTACCCTGACGTTGATACCTTATCTCTGGGTATGAGCGACGATATGGAAGCCGCGATTGCGGCAGGTAGCACAATGGTGCGCATCGGCACCGCTATCTTTGGTGCTCGTGATTACACAAAAAATTAAGGAAAACTGAGGAACGCCATGAATACGTTGACCTTCCTGCTCTCAACGGTAATTGAGCTGTATACCATGGTGCTATTATTGCGCGTGTGGATGCAGTGGGCCCGCTGTGACTTTTACAACCCTTTCTCCCAGTTCGTGGTGAAAATTACGCAGCCCATCATCGGACCGCTGCGTCGTATTATCCCGCCAATGGGGCCGATTGACAGCGCTTCCCTGCTGGTGGCGTTTATTCTTAGCGTTATTAAGGCGATAGTGCTGTTTAAGGTCATTACGTTTCAGGCGATTATCTGGATTGCCGCGGTGCTTATCTTGCTTAAAACAATCGGCCTGCTGATCTTCTGGGTGCTGCTGGTCATGGCTATCATGAGCTGGGTGAGCCAGGGTCGTAGCCCGATTGAATATGTATTGATTCAGCTTGCCGAGCCGCTGCTCAGCCCGATTCGCCGTATACTGCCTGCAATGGGCGGCATCGACTTCTCGCCGATGGTTCTGGTGCTGCTGCTGTATGTCGTTAATATGGGGATCGCTGAAGTCTTACAAGCGACAGGCAACATGTTGCTGCCGGGGCTGTGGATGGCGCTATGAGTGCTGTGACTCGCTGCGAAGACGGTCTGGTGTTACGGCTTTATATTCAGCCGAAAGCCAGCCGCGACAGTATTGTGGGCTTACATGGCGACGAGGTGAAAGTCGCCATTACCGCCCCGCCGGTTGACGGTCAGGCAAACAGCCATCTGATCAAGTTTCTCGGTAAACAGTTTCGCGTGGCGAAAAGTCAGATCGTCATCGAAAAAGGCGAGCTGGGCCGTCACAAACAGGTAAAAATTATTCACCCGCAACAGATCCCGCCGGAAATTGCGGCGTTAACTGAGTAGGTATCCCATGCAAAAAGTTGTTCTCGCAACCGGTAACGCCGGTAAAGTGCGCGAGCTCGCGTCGCTGTTAAGCGATTTTGGGCTTGATGTGGTAGCGCAAACGGAACTGGGCGTCGATTCCGCGGAAGAAACCGGCCTGACGTTTATTGAAAACGCGATTCTCAAAGCGCGCCATGCCGCTAAAATGACCGGTCTGCCCGCCATTGCCGATGACTCCGGTCTGGCCGTTGACGTTTTAGGCGGCGCGCCGGGTATCTATTCCGCGCGCTATTCTGGCGAAAACGCGACAGATCAGCAAAACCTGGAAAAACTGCTGCATACTCTACGGGATGTTCCGGACGACAAACGCCAGGCGCGATTCCATTGTGTACTGGTTTATTTGCGTCATGCCGAAGATCCCACACCGATAGTCTGTCACGGTAGCTGGCCTGGCGTTATTACTCGCCAGGCGGCCGGAAATGGCGGATTTGGCTATGATCCCATTTTCTTCGTACCGTCTGAAGGCAAAACCGCCGCAGAACTGACCCGTGAAGAAAAAAGCGCGATTTCCCACCGTGGACAAGCGCTCAAGCTACTGCTGGATGCGTTACGCAATGGCTAAACTACCGCCGCTCAGTCTTTATATTCATATTCCCTGGTGTGTACAAAAATGTCCATATTGCGACTTCAATTCCCATGCGTTGAAGGGCGAGGTGCCGCATGACGACTACGTCCAGCATCTGTTAAGCGATCTGGATGCCGACGTCGCCTGGGCGCAAGGGCGTGAAGTAAAGACCATTTTTATTGGCGGCGGTACGCCAAGCCTGCTTTCCGGGCCGGCGATGCAAACGCTGCTGGACGGCGTGCGTGCGCGCCTGAATCTGGCGGCGGATGCGGAAATTACCATGGAAGCGAACCCCGGCACGGTCGAAGCCGACCGCTTCATCGACTATCAGCGCGCCGGCGTAAACCGGATCTCCATTGGCGTGCAGAGCTTTAGTGAGCCTAAGCTGAAACGTCTTGGCCGTATTCACGGTCCACAAGAGGCGATGCGGGCAGCAAGACTGGCAAATGGGCTTGGGCTACGCAGCTTTAACCTCGACTTGATGCATGGATTGCCGGACCAAACGCTGGAAGAGGCGCTGAATGATTTGCGACAGGCGATTGCGCTTAATCCGCCGCATCTCTCATGGTATCAATTGACGATTGAACCCAACACTCTGTTCGGTTCGCGTCCGCCGGTTTTACCGGACGATGACGCTCTGTGGGATATCTTTGAGCAGGGCCACCAGTTATTAACCGCCGCGGGCTATCAGCAATACGAAACGTCGGCCTATGCCAAACCCGGTTATCAGTGCCAGCATAATCTGAACTACTGGCGCTTTGGCGACTATCTGGGGATTGGCTGCGGCGCCCACGGTAAAGTCACCTTCCCGGGCGGCAGGATCCTGCGCACCACCAAAACCCGTCACCCACGCGGTTATATGCAGGGACGTTACCTGGAAAGCCAGCGTGACGTGAGTGATGACGATAAACCCTTTGAGTTCTTTATGAATCGTTTTCGGTTGCTGGAGCGCGCGCCTCGCGCCGAATTTGTCGCCTATACCGGGCTTACGGAAGCGGTTATTCGTCAGCCAATCGACGAGGCTATTGCCCAGGGCTACCTGACCGAATGCGAGCAATACTGGCAGATTACCCGGCACGGTAAACTGTTTTTAAACTCTCTTCTTGAGTTGTTTCTCGCGGAATAACAAGGATAAGCCTGTCGCGCCAGCGGGTAAAATACCTGATGGCGCGACGCTTACCGACCTGTGGCGGTTAATGCGCCGCCGGCAAGCGCATTATTTAATAACCCCTTTACGACGCAAATCGTCCGTATCTTTTTTCCAGCGCTCGTAACCGTCATTAATATCCATGATTTTCATGCGGATATCACTCTGTTGCATCTGAAGTTTCTGTACCGCTATATTCAGCGGATATTGTCCTTTCTCTAACGTTATCCAGTCATTCTGCGCTTTTCGACGCAGCTCTTCTGATTTCAAAAATACCTGCCGCCGTTGCTCGTGTATGTCTAAATCTCTTTTCTGCTGAATAGCCGCTTCATTGCACGGCTCACTCTGCTTACGGCACGCGTCTAATACCGGTTGATAGACCTCTTTTTCGTATTTCTCGGCATATACGCTGCTATCGTTGGCTTTTACATAATCATCGCGCTCTTTTAACGTCTTTTTAAACGCCTCGGCGCGGGTCAACGGTTTCCCATCAGCGCCTTTTCCCCAATATGCGTCCGCTTCTTTTTTAGCTACCGCTATTTTCTTATCCAGGGCAGAGAGTTGTTTTTCAAGACCGGGGATCGACGCTTTCTGCGCACGCCAGGAGGCTTCAATGTTGCCAAACCGATAGTTAAAGTCATCACTGTTGACGATCAGGTATTTATCATTCGTTTTAATGTCGTCAATAGCCCGGCCCTGATCGCTGGCTGCCATTTGTAATGAGTAATAGCTCACCGTCCAGCCAGAGGCTGGCGTCCCTTTGCTGGTCAACATGGCAGAAAATTTAACGGGACGATCTTTGGTCCAGGTTTTTTCAACAAAATAATAATCCGCCGCCATACCAACGCCGGTATAGATATCTTCACGGGAAGAAATATCCCCTTCGGCAGACCAGGTGGCCTGATTGCCCCTCGAATCAAGATTTTTTAAGGTAATGGAATCCAGTTTAAGTATGCCGTGGTACTGCTTACTAAACTGTTCTTTTAAGATGTTATCGGAGGGTTGAGCAACCTCTGCCCAACTATAGCCTGAAATCAGGGCAAACAGCGCTGCGCCAGCAATCCATTGTCGAACCACTTGTGGACCTCCCGTCCAGAGACATGACGCCCACGATTATCATAACCAGGATGATAATTAGCAAGATAATAGTGTTGATTGTGCGAGAGGTCTTCCAAAGATAGCCCCGGCCTTCCGACCGGGGCATTATCTTTAATACTGATTGAACATCGTCTGGATCTGTTTTGGATCTTTAGTCTGGGTTAACGCCAGTTGCAGTAAGACACGCGCTTTTTGCGGGTTCAGCGTGCCGGAGGCGACAAAGCCGTATTTTGCATCGTCAACTTCCGCATCCTGCGTGGTTGCGCCAGTCGGCACACGTGAAGAACGCACCACTACCGTACCGTTGTGCGCGGCGGTCGCCAGGGTATCAAAGACCGTTTTATACAGGTTGCCGTTACCCACGCCTGCGCTCACGATCCCGTCATAACCCGCGTCTACCAGCGCTTTTGCCGGCAGATCGGACGCATTCGCATAGTTATAAACGATACCGACTTTCGGCAATGCGGTCAGCTTCGACACGTCGAACGGGGTGGAGGTGGTATGTTTACGCTCTGGCGTACGCTGGTAGTCAATTTTACCGTTGTGGATATAACCCAGCGGGCCGTAGTTAACCGCTTTAAACGTCGCCACGTCAGTCGTATTGGTCTTAGTGACGTCGCGTCCGTCCATCACGGTATCATTCATTACCACCAGCACGCCGCGATTGGCAGACTGTTTATCAGCCGCTGTTACTACCGCATTATAGAGGTTGAACGGGCCATCTGCGCTCATTGACGTGGAAGGACGCATCGCGCCGACCAGTACCACCGGTTTATTGCATTTCACGGTCAGATCGAGGAAATAAGCGGTTTCTTCCATCGTATCAGTACCGTGGGTGATCACGAAACCGTCGGTGCTGTCGCACTCGGTATTGATTTTTTTCGCCAGCGTGAGCCAGACTTCATCGTTCATATCCTGCGAGCCAATGTTAACGACCTGCTCGCCTTTCACTACCGCAATGTCCTTCAATTGAGGAACGGCATCCACCAGATTTTCGACGCCAACTTTACCTGCCGTATAATTTGATTTTGTTGCTGAATCACCGCCACCAGCGATCGTTCCGCCGGTCGCTAAGATGGTGATATTCGGTAAAGCGAACGCTGCGCCGCTGAAACCCATTACCAGAGCAGCTAATGCCGTTTTCCTGAAAAACTCCATGTTATATCTCCAGTTATGTCAACTGGTCGCATTATCCCTATATTGCAGACGAATAATGTGATGTCATACGATTAACCAGCGATATATATCCAACAGAGAGTATTTTTTAGAGATGGATAACAAAATGCAGGAAAAAACAGAATAAAAAGGCGCAGATACGATCTACGCCATTGTTTAAAAAGGAAAGATTACTTCAGGCTGCCAACCAGCGTTTTGCGGCTATCTTCTAAGGTTACTACGCGGCTACAGACATCTTTGCCAAACTGCTGGAAACCTTTCTCCTGGTTTTTCCATTCATTCTGGATAGCGGTTTGCAAACCACCGAGACTGCCCATCACGCCCTGTAAAGGATTGCCGCCGCCTTTAAGCACCGCTTTGGCGCCCATTTCGTTAATGCTGTCCTGCAAAATACCGCCCATCGCCTGATTCACCAACTGCTGACCGTCGGCACGCACCTGGTCAATAGCCTTATAGTGGAACGTCAGGCCGTCCGTACGATGTTCGATAATGCGGTTCATTTGCGCTTTTAATTGCGCATCAAGCTTCGTCAGACGGCTACGCATGTTGCTGCTTTCGCCCACCTCTTTAGCGATGATTTTATCCAGCGCCACGCGGCCTTTTTCGACGCGCGATCGGGCACCCTCATCAATCCACGGCAGCGCGCTTCGTAGTTCCGCCTGGTAATCTTTCGCCTGCTCGCGCTGCGCGGCGCTAAGGGTGTACTGCTTACCGTTGTACATCACATTGCCGTCCGGCGTGATCACCAGGTTGCCGTTTTCACCTTTCACCTGCACCGTTTGTGGACTCAGGATCACATCGTCACGCGGCGTGACACTGCATTTGTAATCTGCATGAGCGGCCATCGCCGTCAACGTTAGCACTGCCGCCAGCAGCGTTTTGCGCATCATAACTTTCCCTCAAGACAAAGCGGGCCGGCATTTGCCGACCCTGTACTCATTAGTCCCACCAAACGTCGAAAAGTTCGCTGGTTCGGACTTCTTCAAGGTTGCGCGCTTCCAGCCACTTACGCACAATCGCCTGATGTTCTTCGGTACATTTACCGATTTCCTGCATACAAATCAGCCCTTCCCAGGCCAGGTAGCCGCTGCCGTCAAACGCCAGTTTATTAGGCTCAATAACGTCATTAATAAAGTCATCGACAGTCTTATCGATCTGCTCTTCAGATGTACCTTCCGGAAAACGCCATGCCACCGAAAATCCTAATTCCTGGAATTCGTCAATGTGCATTTTTTTACGCAGACGACGACTACGGTTCTTTGCCATTATTTCACCCTCTCGAACATTAAGTCCCATACGCCATGACCAAGACGATGGCCACGTTGTTCAAATTTCGTTACCGGGCGCGATTCCGGGCGCGGTACATAATCATTGCTCTCTGACAGATTTTTGTACCCGTCGATAGAAGACATGACTTCAAGCATGTGTTCCGCATACGCTTCCCAGTCGGTCGCCATATGGAAAACGCCGCCCAATTTCAGCTTGCTCAATACCAGTTCAGCAAACGGCACCTGAACGATACGGCGTTTATTATGACGCGCTTTATGCCACGGGTCAGGGAAAAAGAGCTGAACCATCGATAAAGAATTGTCAGGAATCATTTTATGCAACACTTCTACCGCGTCGTGGCACATGACGCGCAGGTTTTCAACGCCCTCTTCATGAGCGGACGCCAGACATGCGCCGACGCCGGGCGAATGCACTTCAATGCCGAGGAAATTCTGCTCCGGGCGCGCTTTCGCCATCGCCACGAGAGACGCCCCCATGCCAAAACCAATCTCCAGCGTCACCGGCGCTTCGCGACCAAACAACGTGGCGAAATCTACCGGCGCTTCGCTGAACTCGACGCCCATCACCGGCCAGTAGTTTTCCAGCGCGTGTTCTTGCCCCTTTGTCAGTCGCCCCTGGCGACGAACAAAACTACGAATACGGCGCAGCGGGCGACCGTTTTCATCAAATTCCGGTGAAATGACGTCGTTTTTCATAAAAGTGTAGTCTGCTGTGTTTGAGTTCTGAAAACGGGCATTATCCAAAGTTAGTTGCCGGATGCAAGCATGAAGCGCACTGCGGAAAGTTCCGGTTTACACCCTGCGGCCTCTGTGCTGCAATCTTGCCCCCGGCAATAATGAATGAGTTTCCATGCAAGCGTCTCAATTTTCAGCCCAGGTTCTGGACTGGTACGACAAATACGGGCGGAAAACGCTGCCCTGGCAAATTAACAAGACGCCTTACAAAGTATGGCTCTCGGAAGTCATGTTGCAACAAACGCAGGTGACGACGGTGATTCCTTACTTTGAGCGATTTATGGCGCGCTTTCCCACGGTGACGGATTTAGCGAATGCGCCGCTGGATGAAGTGCTCCATTTATGGACCGGGCTCGGCTATTACGCCCGCGCGCGTAATTTGCATAAAGCGGCGCAACAGGTGGCGACGCTTCACGGTGGAGAATTCCCGCAAACTTTTGCCGAAATCGCCGCGCTACCCGGCGTCGGGCGTTCAACCGCCGGCGCGATTCTCTCCCTCGCGTTAGGTAAACATTATCCGATTCTTGATGGAAACGTTAAACGTGTGCTGGCTCGCTGTTATGCTGTTAGCGGCTGGCCTGGAAAAAAAGAGGTGGAGAATACGCTGTGGACGTTGAGCGAGCAAGTGACGCCCGCACGCGGCGTGGAGCGTTTTAATCAGGCGATGATGGATCTGGGCGCGATGGTTTGTACGCGTTCAAAGCCAAAGTGCACCCTGTGTCCGCTGCAAAACGGTTGTATCGCCGCTGCGCATGAAAGCTGGTCACGCTATCCGGGCAAGAAACCGAAACAGACGTTACCGGAGCGGACGGGTTACTTTTTATTGTTACAGCATAATCAGGAGATTTTCCTGGCGCAGCGCCCTCCCAGCGGTTTATGGGGCGGACTCTACTGCTTCCCGCAGTTCGCCAGCGAAGATGAATTACGTGAATGGCTGGCGCAACGGCATGTTAACGCTGATAATTTGACCCAGCTTAACGCGTTTCGCCACACATTTAGCCATTTCCACCTGGATATTGTGCCTATGTGGCTTCCCGTGTCGTCACTGGACGCCTGCATGGATGAAGGCAGCGCGCTCTGGTATAACTTAGCGCAACCGCCGTCAGTCGGACTGGCGGCCCCCGTGGAGCGCTTGTTACAGCAGTTACGTACCGGAGCGCCAGTTTAACGCCCCGGTCGATGAAGAGGATGACTTATGAGCAGAACGATTTTTTGTACTTACCTGCAACGCGACGCTGAAGGGCAAGATTTTCAGCTCTACCCTGGCGAACTGGGAAAACGTATCTATAACGAGATCTCTAAGGACGCGTGGGCGCAGTGGCAGCATAAGCAGACCATGTTGATTAACGAGAAAAAGCTCAACATGATGAACGCCGAGCACCGTAAGCTGCTGGAACAGGAGATGGTGAGCTTCCTGTTCGAAGGCAAAGACGTTCATATCGAAGGTTATACGCCGGAAGATAAAAAATAGGCCCGTTGCTGAATGAGGCTGCGCTTATTCGGCCTGTGAGTTATGCCGGATAAGCTCTTAGCGCCGCTGCCCGGCAACATGGCATAACGACAACACAACATGCACTCCCGGAATGATGAAAAAATTACTCGCGCTTGCTGTTATTGCGCCGTTGCTCATCTCCTGCTCCAGTTCGACCAAAAAAGGCGAGACGTATAATGAAGCCTGGGTCAAGGATACCAACGGCTTTGATATTTTGATGGGGCAATTTGCCAACAATATTGAAAATCTGTGGGGATATAAGGAAGTCCTGATCGCCGGGCCGAAAGACTACGTCAAATATACCGATCAGTTCCAGACCCGTAGCCACATCAACTTTGATGATGGGACCATTACCGTTGAAACCATCGCCGGGACGGAACCTACCGCACATCTGCGCCGGGCCATTATTAAAACGTTGCTCATGGGCGACGACCCAACCTCCGTCGATCTTTACTCCGATGTCGATGACATAAAAATTTCTAAAGAACCCTTCCTGTATGGTCAGGTCCTCGACAATACTGGCCAGCCTATTCGCTGGGAAGGCCGCGCCACGACATTCGCGGATTACTTGCTGAAAACGCGGCTCAAAAGCCGCAGTAACGGCCTGCGTATTATTTACAGCGTCACCATTAATCTGGTGCCGAACCACCTTGATAAACGCGCGCATAAATACATTGGCATGGTACGCCAGGCCTCCCGTAAATACGGCGTTGACGAGTCGCTGATTCTGGCGATTATGCAAACGGAGTCCTCGTTTAACCCGTATGCGGTCAGCCACGCGGATGCGCTGGGCCTGATGCAGGTGGTGCAACACAGCGCCGGGAAAGATGTTTTCCGTTCTCAGGGTAAGTCCGGCACGCCAAGCCGTAACTTCCTGTTCGACCCCGCCAGCAATATCGATACCGGCACAGCGTATCTGGCAATGTTGAATAATGTCTATCTGAGCGGTATTGAGAATCCGACGTCGCGGCGCTATGCGGTCATTACCGCCTACAATGGCGGCGCAGGCAGCGTATTACGCGTATTCTCGAACGATAAGATTCAGGCCGCGAATATGATTAACCGCATGTCGCCGGGGGATGTGTACCAGATATTAACCACCCGACATCCATCTGCGGAGTCGCGCCGCTATCTGTACAAGGTGAATTCCGCCCAGCGATCGTATCGCCGCCGATAAACCATCGCATCCCGCCTCTGGCCAGCAAATGACAGAGGCGGGAAAGGTAAAAGTGTTAACTCCGTCACTCTTTTGCTTTGCAATCAGAAATTGTTTGCAAATATTTGTCACAGGTAACAAAAAAAGCCCGCCTCTCATTGATAGAATCACACCAAATCACAACGGCAAATGTGCCTTTTAAAACATTCATCCGCTCTCAGGTGTGAGGAAATTAACATGAATCTTAAGCTGCAGCTTAAAATACTCTCTTTTCTGCAGTTCTGTCTGTGGGGAAGCTGGCTCACTACCCTGGGCTCGTATATGTTCGTCACCTTAAAATTTGACGGCGCATCTATTGGCGCAGTTTATAGTTCACTGGGGATTGCCGCTGTCTTTATGCCGACCTTGCTAGGCATTGTGGCTGACAAATGGCTGAGCGCGAAATGGGTCTATGCCCTGTGTCATGTCGTCGGCGCCATCACGCTATTCATGGCCGCGGAAGTCACTACGCCTGGGGCGATGTTCTTTGTGATCCTGCTTAACTCGCTGGCCTATATGCCGACGTTGGGCTTGATCAATACAATATCGTATTACCGCCTGCAGTCTGCCGGCATGGATATTGTGACTGACTTCCCGCCTATCCGTATCTGGGGCACCATTGGCTTTATTCTGGCGATGTGGGGCGTGAGTTTCTCCGGTTTCGAGCTGAGCCATATGCAGCTTTATATCGGCGCGACGCTTTCCGTTTTGCTGGTACTGTTTACCTTTACCCTGCCGCACATTCCGGTGGCGAACCAACAGAAAAACCAGAGCTGGACATCAATGCTGGGCCTTGACGCTTTTGCGCTGTTTAAAAATAAGCGGATGGCGATTTTCTTCATCTTCTCCATGATGCTGGGCGCGGAACTGCAGATCACCAACATGTTTGGCAACACCTTCCTGCATAGCTTTGATAAAGATCCGCTATTCGCCAGTAGCTTTATCGTGCAGCACGCCTCGGTGATGATGTCGATTTCGCAGATTTCTGAAACGTTATTCATCCTGACCATTCCGTTCTTCCTGAGCCGTTATGGTATTAAGAACGTTATGCTTATCAGTATTGTGGCGTGGATGCTGCGTTTCGGCCTGTTCGCTTATGGCGACCCGACGCCGTTCGGTACCGTTCTGCTGGTACTGTCGATGATTGTGTACGGCTGCGCCTTCGATTTCTTCAACATTTCTGGCTCGGTGTTTGTCGAAAAAGAAGTACGCCCGGAAATCCGCGCCAGCGCGCAGGGGATGTTCCTGATGATGACCAACGGCTTCGGCTGTATCCTGGGCGGCATTGTGAGCGGTAAAGTGGTGGAGTATTACACTCAAAACGGCATTACCGACTGGCAGACCGTGTGGCTCATCTTCGCAGGCTACTCGCTGGTGCTGGCCTTTGCGTTCGTAGCCTTGTTCAAATACAAACACGTTCGCGTTCCGGCAAGTTCGCAACCCGTTGCACATTAATTCTTGCCCTGTTTCGCAGGTCGGATAAGGCGTAAATGCCTTATCCGGCCTGCAGGCAACGTTACTTTAAAACATATCCGTACAAGCGTTGAATTCCATCGGCATCAGTCTCGCTATATACCCCCTGCAATTCAGGCGAAAAACCGGGCAACAGATTGATGCCCTCTTCCAGCGCCAAAAAATAACGCTGCGCCGCGCCGCCCCAAATCTCCCCCGGCACCACGCACAGTACGCCCGGCGGGTATGGCAATGCCCCCTCGGCAGCAATACGCCCGTCCGCCTCGCTGATACGCACCAGCTCTACATCGCCGCGAATAAAGGCGCTGTTGGCGTCCTGTGGGTTCATCGCCACATGCGGCAGGCTTTCTTTGCGGAACATCGCTTTTTGCAGATCCTTAACGTCAAAGCTAACGTACAGGTTGTGCATCTCCTGACATAGCTCACGCAGGGTGTAATCGCGGTAGCGCACCGGGTATTTCTGAAAAACCGTCGGCAATACATCCGCAAGCGGCGTATCGTCTTCAATGTGCCGTTCAAATTGCGCCAGCATCGCGACCAGCCGCGCCAGTTTCTCTTCGCTCTCAGCGGGTGTCAGCAAGAACAGAATCGAGTTGAGATCGCACTTCTCAGGCACAATACCGTTCTCACGCAGATAGTGGGCGAGAATGGTCGCCGGGATGCCGAATTCGGTGTACTGCCCACTATCGGCATCAATACCTGGCGTGGTCAGTAACAGTTTACAGGGGTCGACAAAATACTGGTCATCCGCATAACCCTCAAAGCCATGCCATTTCGCCCCGGGCTCAAAACTGAAGAAACGACGATTGCTGGCAATGGTCTCCGTCGGATATGCCTGCCACGGCTTGCCGTCAACAACCAGTGGGATAAAGGGCTGAAGCAGTTTGCAACGGGCGAGAATGGCTTTACGCGCATCAATGCCCAGCGCAACGCACTCCGCCCACAGGCGGCGACCGCTCTCCCCTTCGTGGATTTTGGCATTGATATCCAGCGCCGCAAACAGCGGGTAGAACGGACTGGTCGAGGCGTGCAACATGAAGGCGTTGTTCAGGCGTTTGTGCGGGCAAAAACGCGCCTGGCCGCGAATATGGTTATCTTTTTTGTGGATCTGCGAGGTTTGTGAGAACCCCGCCTGTTGCTTATGTACCGATTGGGTCACAAAGATCCCAGGGTCGTTTTCATTAAGCTCCAGCCGCAACGGCGAGGTATCCGCCATCATATTGATAAACTGCTCATAGCCTACCCACGCGGAGTCAAACAGAATGTAATCGCAGAGATGCCCGATTTTATCCACCACCTGACGGGCATTGTAAATAGTGCCGTCATAGGTACCCAGCTGAATGATCGCCAGGCGGAATGGACGCGATGCATCGGCGCTTTCCGGCATCACGTCACGAATCTGGTCGCGCAGGTACGTTTCATCAAAACAGTGCGCATCAATACCACCGATAAAACCAAACGGGTTGCGCGCCGCTTCAAGATAGACCGGCGTCGCCCCGGCCTGAATCAGGGCGCCGTGGTGGTTGGATTTGTGATTATTACGATCAAACAGCACCAGATCGCCGCGCGTCAGCAGGGCGTTGGTGACCACTTTATTCGCCGCCGAAGTCCCATTCAGCACAAAGTAGGTTTTATCCGCATTAAACACTTTTGCCGCAAATTTCTGCGCGTGTTTGGCAGAACCTTCATGTATTAGCAGATCGCCAAGTTTCACATCGGCGTTACACATATCCGCACGAAACAGGTTTTCACCAAAAAAGTCATAAAAATGGCGGCCTGCGGGATGTTTTCTAAAAAATTCGCCATGCTGGTGCCCCGGGCAAGCAAAGGTACTATTCCCCATGTCGACATACTGGGTCAGGGTGCCATAAAAGGGCGGCAGAAGTTCCGCTTCGTAGCGACAGGCAGCGTTTTCCAGCTCCAGCCATTCCTGCGCGTTCCCGCCTATTACCGCCGTAACGCCGACAGGCGCGCTAACGGGTTCATCCGCAAGCATAAACACCGGCAGGTGAAAACCGGTGCGTTTAAGCAACGCCAGAATACCGCTACGGCTGTCGGCAGTGGTAATGACGACTGCGGCCACATCGGTAAAGTCGGTACTGTCCAGCGCCACTACGTTTCGGTGGGTGGAGAGACGGGGGATGAGTTCACCGCTGGCGGCAATATTCATTGATTTCATAAGCGCAAATACCCGTTTCGGGAGTAGAGTAACCCCGGACAAGGCCCGATGCCTTGCCCAACGAGATGCCGGGTCAAACTGGATACCAGCTCCGACCGCCAGACATCAGTAAAAACAGACTGTTTCTGATTTTACTGTTGTCCTGCAGTGAGCGTGCGCTGCCCTCACCGCATAGCGGGGACGACAAAAAAAAGGAAAGAAAGGGGCAAACCTCGCGCAGTCAGGCGACAGTGAAAACAATATAAAGGCGCTATGTTCATCCCGGCGAGCCCCATGCTGGCAGGAGAAATTTCGCGCAATCATGGCACCTTTCACCAGACGGCGCAAGGTAAAATCAGCGCTCTATACGTCACAGATAATCAAGCTATTAACAGCTTAATCGCGTGATAATAAGGCAATTTGAAAGACAAATAACAGGAGTCATTGTGGTAATTGGACCTTTTATTAACGCTGGCGCAATTTTATTCGGCGGCGTTATTGGCGCGCTGTTAAGTCAGCGTCTGCCAGAACGGATTCGCGTCTCAATGACGTCTATTTTTGGTCTGTGCTCTCTGGGTATTGGCATTCTGCTGGTGATGAAGTGCGCTAATCTTCCGGTGATGGTGCTGGCGACACTGGTCGGCGCGCTTATCGGCGAGTTTTGTTTGCTGGAAAAAGGCATTAATGGCGCAGTCGCGAAAATCCAACAATTATTTATGGCATCGGGTAAGAAGCCGACACACGACTCATTTATTCAAAGTTACGTCGCTATCATTGTACTTTTTTGCGCCAGCGGCACCGGTATTTTCGGCGCGATGCATGAAGGGATGACCGGCGATCCAAACATTTTGATCGCTAAATCTTTTCTGGATTTTTTCACTGCCATTATTTTCGCCTGTTCGCTTGGCATCGCCGTTTCGGCGATTTGCGCGCCGATGTTGATTATCCAGTTAACGCTTGCCGCCTGCGCCACCCTCATTCTTCCACTGACTACGCCGGCAATGATGGGCGACTTTAGCGCCGTGGGCGGACTGCTGCTGGTGGCGACCGGCTTGCGTGTATGTGGAATCAAAATGTTTCCGGTAGTGAACATGCTCCCGGCGCTGTTGCTGGCGATGCCGATCTCCGCCGCATGGGCGATGTTTTTTGCCTGATTCTGCGTGCAATAACAACAAAGTGGTGATAGATTGTGCAGTCTACGTTGATTTGAAGAAATTTCGTTGACGAAGCGAGGCGATTACGGTTTAATGCGCCTCGTTGCCCGGATAGCTCAGTCGGTAGAGCAGGGGATTGAAAATCCCCGTGTCCTTGGTTCGATTCCGAGTCCGGGCACCACCTTTCCTTTTTTATGCTTCCTTATGAATTCCTCGATGTCTTCAAGTCAATAAGTTTGAACATAGACTCTTTCCAGAAATTATTGCCATATGATCTCCATTAGACTAATATAAACGGATGCGTGATCATAATAAAGGCAGTAATAGTAAGTTTTAACATTAAACATACTGCGAAATTTCAATTAAGTTTCCATCAGGGTCCCTGATGTAGATAGACATTATCTCGCCTGTGGCTCCAGTTCTCTCAACCGGGCCTTCAACAATGGGAATGCCTGCCTGTAAGATCTCAGACACAACATCATTTATCGGTGTCGATGTAATAAAACATAAATCGGCAGATCCCGGCGTTGGTTTACTCGCTTTTGGTTCAAACTCCATTTCTTGCTGATGGAGGTTAATTTTTTGCGCTCCAAATATTAACGCTTTTCTGTTTTGTTTAAATGTTACCGCAGAAAAACCAAGTACCTCTTCGTAGAATCTTATTGTGGTTGATATATCAGATACCGTTAATACAAGGTGATCAATTCTGTCAATTATCATTTGAATAGACTCATGATGTTTATATTTTGGGGATGCTACATTAAAAAATAGCATTAACCTACTTTTAAATCAGATGCATTTTTCTTGCATCTACTCTAAGTTGCTGCCGAAAATTGGGATGCGCCAATTCAATGATCCTGAGCGCACGCTCGGTTGAAGAGAGCCCCTTCAGGTTTACGGAGCCAAATTCAGTGACTATCCAGTGCGTATCCGTTCGTGGGGTTGTTACAGGCCCCTCAAGGCGGGGAACAATACGAGAAATCGTATCATTCGCGGCCGTTGAGCGGGTCGTAATAATGGAACGACCTCCTTTAGATGCATATGCGCCTCTGACAAAATCCAATTGCCCTCCTGAAGCACTGTACTGGTGTCCAAGCAAATATTCAGAGTTACAGGCACCAGTGAGATCGATTTGTAAGGTAGCGTTAATGGAGACAACATTCTCATTTTGCGCAATGATCCCCGGATCGTTAACATAATCGACAGGCCGACTAAAAAAAGAGGGGTTGTCGTTGAGATAGTCATACATATCCTTTTGTCCCATAGCAAAAGTAAATACAGACATTCCCCGGTCGATATTTTTACGCTGGTTGGTAACGACGCCTTGTTGAATCAAACTTACCAACCCCGGATTCAGCGCCTCTGTATGGACCCCCAGATCATTATGTTCCTTGAGCGCATTACAGATGAGCTCCGGTAATGCGCCGACCCCCATCTGGAGACAAGCGCCATCTGGCACAAGAGAGGCGATAATCTGACTGATAGCAATATCTTCGGCTACGGCAGTACGTATTGGTAGTTCAATTAAAGGGACATGGTTTTCAACAATGGCGTCAATTTCTGAAATATGGATTGCAGCACCTTCTCCATGAACGCGCGGCATATATTTGTTAACTTCGACAATAAGCTTTTTAGCTGTCCTCGCAATCCGGGTGGAATAATCGTTTCCAGTTCCAAAATTAAAATAGCCATACTTATCCATAGGGGACACGGTGTGAATAAAGGTATCAATACCAATATCATCAGCCAGTAATCGCGTCGCCTGATGAAAATTTGAAGGTACATAGTTAACTATTTTTCGCCCGGAACTCTCAATCCCCTGACGTATTAAAGCCCGTTCAATACCGGTAATAAACATACTGTAGAGATGAATATAGTCACTTAGCTCATAACGGAAAATAGTGTTCCCGGCAATGCTGGCTGTTTCATAACAGTAAACCCGCAGATCGTTGATTTCTCCCCTTTTCGCTCGCTTTGCCAGCGCATTCAGCAAAGCTGGAGGCTCTGCTGCAAACATTCCCATAGAGAGGTGACTGCCGGAGGTAATTAAAGTAACCGCCTCGTCAGGCGTCACGCATTTTTCGGCATACGCTGCATTAACATTCATCATGACTCTAAACCTCAGGGCGATTTCTCAATAAGCGGCGTCTTCTTCAGGCGAACATCCACAGCAATAAACTAACATTGTTCGTTCGAAGCGCATGACCTCTACACCATTCTGATTAATGCCACATGTCCGAACGGTAACGATGCCTTGTCCCGGGCGACTATTTGACAGGCGTTTGCTGAGTACAGTGCTTTCAGCATAAAGTGTATCCCCTGCGAAAACCGGATGGACGGCTTGTACCTTATCCCAGCCAAGATTGGCCACGACCCTGGCGCTGACAGTACGCACGCTCATACCGGTTAAAAGCGCCAGAGTGAATGTTGAATCAACCAGTAACTTTTTCCATTCCGTTTTGCTGGCGTAAGCCGAATCGAAATGGACCGGCTGCACATTGAGAGTGAGCAGGGTAAACCACACATTATCGGCGTCCAGTACCGTCCGGCCGGGACGATGTTCAAAAACATCACCGGGATGAAAATCCTCCCAGTAAAGACCCGAAATTTCTCGGTAGCGCCCCTCGCTAATGGTTTTATAAGCGGGTAATAACGTGTTCATAATCAATTCCTCTGTTAATAAAATCAGGAAAAGATCCCTGCCCGGGCGAGTAATCTCCGGGCCTGACGGGCAACGGCTGCATCTATCATCATGCCGCTAACGATCCCGACGCCTTTGGCATTCTCTGTCAGTACTGCACGAGCATGATTAATTTCTGCCGTTGTAGGAGTAAATGCGGCGTTGATTACACTAATCTGAGCGGGGTGAATAGCCGATTTTGCAGAAAAACCAAAACTGAGCGCCTGCAGCGTTTCCTCTTTCAGACCTGAAAAATCGCCTATATCAAAGAAGGGAGCATCTATTGCAAGAAGCCCTTTCATAGCGCAGGCAGCCACTATTCTGGCCCGCGCCAGCGCAAGAGGCTCCCAGGCGGGTGTGGCGCCAATGTCAGCCGCCATATCTGCGGCGCCAAACATCAACCCGCAGAGTCTGGGGGTGGCGTCCGCAATAGACTCTACGGCATTAAGCCCAACAACTGACTCAATAATGCCAATAAGGCGAGTATCAGAACCAGCCATCATGATAAGACTATCCACGATTTGCAGGTGCGCGGCTGACTCTGTTTTCGGAAGAATAATGTAATCAGGAAAAAAACGGCATTCCAGTAACATATGCAGGTCTTCAATGCCAGCATGAGTATTCATTCCATTAATTCTTAATGCTATTTTCAGCGATGAGTTTGGTCGGGATGAAAGGAACTGCATCGCAATTTTCCGGGCCTGCGCCTTGTCATTCGGGGTGACGGAATCTTCAAGATCGATAATAGAAATGTCCGCCGCACTTTCAACTGCTTTTATGAAACGTTCTGGTCGAATTGCTGGGGTAAAAAGCCAGCTACGTGTCGGTGTATGAGAAATATCGGGCATATTGCACCTCCTGTTAACCTCACTATGCGCTCGCTGGTTTCATTCTTCCAATATATGATGGTGCCATTCTTAATTGCTTTTGGAGATGAGGATGGAACTGCGCCATATTCGCTATTTTCTCGCCGTCGCTGAAGAGCGGCATTTCACGCGGGCTGCGACAAAATTAGGCATAGGTCAGCCGCCGCTAAGCCAACAGATTAAGGATCTGGAAAGAGAGCTGGGAGCGCAGCTATTCCGGAGAGTGCCTCATGGCGCGGAATTAACCGAGGCTGGAAAAGCATTTTATGATGTTGTTAAAGGGATGCCTGCTACCGCGACAAGAGCCGTGCTGGCGGCGCAGCGTGTCGCCAGGGGGGAGTCGGGCGTGTTAAGGGTGGGTTTTACTGCCTCTGCGGCATTTAACAGTGTGGTGCCCGGCGCAATCCGTACTTTCAAGCGGGCTTATCCTGACGTTCGTTTGCAGCTTGAGGAAGGAAATACAACCCAACTGGCTGATGAATTGAATGAAGGATCGCTGGATGTTGCCTTTCTGAGACCCGGTTTTACAGGCAATGAACGGTTCCAGCTCAGGTTACTGTCTGAAGAGCCAATGGTTATTGTGCTGGCAGAAACGCATCCTGCTGCGGCGTGTAAACAGATTGCACTCTCGATTCTCAAAGATGAGTTTTTTTTACTCTTCCCACGTGAAATCGGCCTGTCGCTTTATGACGTAGTGATCGAGGCCTGCGGTAAAGCGGGCTTTGAACCGAAAATTGGTCAACTCGTGCCGCAAATTTCGTCAGTCATTAACCTTGTGTCGGCAGAGATGGGCGTGTCGATGGTTCCAGATTCAATGAGACAGGTTAATGTCAAGGGAGTAGTATACCGCCCCGTTGCAGACCAGATGCCCGTCGCAAAGTTGGCTCTGGCATACCGGCGCGGCGATACATCGCCAACGCTGAGAAACTTCATCCTGAAAGTCACTGGCTGAATGCAGTTACGTGAGCGTTGAATAATCATTTGAAACGTAACCAATAATTATTGGTCCGATTTTGTGTCTAAAGGAATCGCTAACGGAGCAGGAACTGGCTGCAATGTCTGTGGATCGACAGCCAGATAACGCCCGGTTTTACTGTCGATACCCACATAATCGATAAGCTTGCCTTTGGCATAAAGCACCATTGTCTGTTTTGCAAATGCCTCATATGCACTGCTCAGTATTTTCACTTTATCCACATAATCTGCTGCGAGATTATGCGTTTCCAGGGGGTCACGTTGCAGGTTGAATAATTCCCATGGCGCATTACCCGCCTGTGGGAATACTGTGACAAGACGACGCAATTTCCATTCCCCATCTATCCAGGCCGCCTGATTATGGAGTTCAACACCATATTGTGTGCGAGGCGCGTGCAGACTTTCACCGGTCAGATAGCGTTTAAAACTCACGCCGATCATTGGCAGTGTCGGTCTTTCAGATAATGATTTACTGACATCAATACCTGCAAATTCATAGAGCGTGGGCGCGACATCATACGCCGCCATTGTGGCGTTATCTATGGCGCCATTATGGATGATACCAGGACCGGAAATCATAAAACTGGTATTAATTCCCCCCTGACCGCTGGTCGTTTTGTGATAGCGACCATAAGGCGCATTGCTGACATCAGCCCAGTGGGGACCATAAGAGATAAATGAATTTTTACGACCAATATTTTCGTAACGATTATCGAATTGCTTCCAAAAATCCGGTTCAGATTCATAGTGAAAGCCCTCTGCCGGATTCACCCCATTATCACTTAAGAAGACCAGAATCGTGTTTTTATCGCGCCCGGTCTTTTTTAACGTCTCAATAACGGTACCAATCTGTGCATCCATATTGGCGATCATAGCAGCGTAAACCTGCATCACCTTCGCCGTATATTTCTGCTGTTCCGGGGTCATCGCCTGCCATTCTTTATCAAGTTCCAGTCCTGGCAGAGGTATGTCATCACGCAGGAAACCCAGTTTCTTCAAACGAGCAATACGCTGACGATAGACGTCTGCATAGCCCTGTTCATACTGATTTTTAAAACGACTAATCCATTCATCCGGCGCCTGCAGAGGATCATGTGGCGCAGTAAAGGCCAACCACGCGAAGATAGGTTGTTCCCGTGGCGTCTCGCTGATCCAGCGATTAATCTGGCTGGCATAGGCTTCGCTGGAGTAAAAACTGGAGGGCAGTGAAATGCGCTGATTGTCACGGGTATAATAGGTATGAAATATCTCCACGGTTCCCAGCGGCACGGCATCATCAAAGTGACTGGCGCCTCCCCCCATCAAGGCGAAAGAATGACGAAAGCCCCGATCTTTTGGCGTCGAGCCTGGCGTAAAACCAAGATGCCATTTACCCGCCATCAGCGTATTGTAACCAGCATCTTTAAAGCGTTCAGCCATGGTCGTCACCCGATCAGTCAGGCGCAATTCATAGCCTTCCTTACCTATGGTATTTTCATACCACCACATACCGCCTATACCCGCTTGCTGACTGGTGTTCCCGGTTAATAGCATCGCACGGGCGGGAGCAGACATGGGAGACGTGTAATATTGACTCATCCGCACGCCGTTCTCAGCCATCGCCTGCAAATTAGGCGTTGGGATTTCCCCACCGAAGGGAGTGATATCAGAATATCCCATATCATCAGCGATAATCACAATAATATCAGGACGTTCGTTTTGCGTACTGTGCGCCGTACCGGAGAAGATAATGCTGAGTGTGGCAAGTGTTACTTGTTTTTTCACGGCTTATTCCCCATTTCAGACTACGGATGTTGTACAAGAACGGCGAGCAAATGCGGCAAGAGGGACCATCAGCCCGAAAATCTACCCATAACGTCAGCACGCCAGGCTTTCAGTCCATTCAGATTCCGGGGCCAGGCGCGTAGCGGAGCCAGAATCTCCGTGAAAAAAGAGTAATAGCCGCTACAAAGTCGGTTGTAGCCGGCACTGTTGATATGTGCGGGGCAGCCTCCCTGGCAGACTATTTTCACAGAACACCGTTGACACTCCCGGCGCTGGCTTTTCTTAATACCAAAGGGAAGCCGGGTTGCGGTATCTACGGCTGGCGCTAACATATTATTAGAAAGCTGTCCCAGGTAATGCTGGCTATTAATCAGATGATCGCAGGCATAGAGTTTGCCGTCCGGCTCCATGACCAGATTCGTGCCGCAGCGGGCGGAATGGACACAGGTGGCGCTGATATGCGTAAAATATTGTGCCCATGCCTGTTCAATGTTGATCACAAAGACCCGCCCCATATCGCCGCGTTTGCGCCATTGACGCCAGATATCAATCATGAAACGTCCCCAGTTATCCGCACTCAATTGGTAACGTTGCTGTAGGGCGTTGCCTTCGTTCATCAGTGGCTGAAATTGCAGATAACGAGCGCCAAGGCTAACAACATGATCGTAGATGGCTGCCGCATGGTGAGCCATGTCATCATGCACGACAATCAGTACGTTAAAATCGACTCGATAGTGTTGTAACAATGTGATTCCCCGCAACACCGCCGGATAACTGGACTCGCCGCGTTTGCCCGGACGATGGTAATTTTGCAAGTCTTCACTGCCCTCAAGACTGATGCCAATAGTAAAATTATTGTCGCGAAACAGACGACACCAAGCATCGTTTAACAACGTCGCGTTCGTTTGCAGACTATTACTGATCGTCTCGCCGTCAGGCGCATATCGTTGTTGAAGCGCTATTACCTTTTTATAAAAACCGATTCCGGCTAAAAGCGGTTCACCGCCTTGCCAGACAAAATTAATTTCACGCGCACTGGCAGGTTGCGCCGCAATATAGCGACAAATAAAAACCTCCAGCGTTGATTCATTCATTTTTTCTACGGGCGTTTCGCCCTGTGGGTAATAACAATAGCGGCAGGCCAGATTACACGCAGGGCCTATGGGTTTTGCCAGAATATGAAAGGGTATCTGCGCGCAATATTCAGTCATTACGGGGATTTGTTGTTGCCGTAATGTGTTGAGATTCAACATTATTCTGTCCTGTAATTATCATTTCTGATGCGGAGACATTACTCACATTTCGCAATAGCGTCCGTCTGGTGCTGCGGGCAGAATGCCGAAAGCGGGCTGTATCTATTGATACACCGGTTTTCTGCATAGCGCATGACGCTATTGAAACATTATTTAGCAAATCCTGTCTGAACCAGAAATTAAGTCTCTGTTAACCTGCGCTATTACAGAAAATCATAGAACAGGCATCTCAAAAGAATATCGTCCTGAAGGACGAGAACCCACGGCATTTTCAGGAGATGAGTCAACCGCGACAGAAAAAAATTATATTAATAATTTTTAATTATTTTTTAGAAAACCAAACAGGATTTAAATTAAAACTATTTTATTTCAAATAGTTATAAAAAATACCGTAACACGCGTCACATTATTAACATGTGAATGATTGTGTTAACCGAATGTAAATTGTATGTTTCAACATACCACTATTTTACTGCGTCCCGGCACGCTCATCCGGATGGAAGGAGATAACATGTCAGCCTTATCAACTACTGGCCATAATGACGGGATCACTCTCCATTGCTTACAGAGCATTGCGCAACTCATTCCTCTATCGTCGGCGGTTTTTTATCGTGTTAATGCTTATTTAAAGCCAGAGGCCTATGTTTTACATAACATTTCTAATAGCACACACCAACAATATCTGGAGCATTTTCAACCATTAGACCCGCTATCGCCTTCCCGGTTCGGCCAACAGGTTGTTACCGTAGCGACGATGACGCCCGGTATCTGTGCCCGTCATCGCCATTATTATCATGAATTTATGCTACCTAATCATGTGTGCGACATGATTGAGATCTTTATTCGTCGGGGCCATCGTATTATCGCGGGCATTTCATTAATGCGCGATATACCTTTTTCCAGCGAAGAGCGTTTGCGAGCCCAGGCAGTACAACCATTACTGGGACTGGCAATTCATGATTCTCTTCAGGAAGACAACAATCTGGCGTCAATATTGACCGCAAAAGAGCGTGAAATTGTGGGAATGGTCTGCGAAGGGGCCAGTAACAAATTGATTGCCCGTCAGTTGAATATATCTCTCTCAACAGTGAAAACGCATTTACGCAATATTTTTGCTAAAACAGAAGTGATAAATCGCACGGAACTGGTTTCCCGAACCAGAATGTCCTCGGTACAACATTCACTGAATATGTGAAAGCGTTCTTTTTACCCCGCGTCAAGTGCGGGTCTTTTCCCCATGTGTCATATATGCCTGAATTAATACCATTCTCTGAGCTGATGCCTCAATAAAATGTCATATTATCTGGCGTCGGTATCCTGTTGCAGCCATTGATTCATGGCCTGATTGATCATATTTATCACACTAAGCAGAAGAACACGCTGGTGCCGCTCAAGCCGCAGATAACGGCGCAGCGGCGGCATTTTACAAACCACTTCGCTAGCAGCCCATAGCTCAATGCTGCAATACCATTCCTTATGATGTAAAACCAGCGTAAACCGACGATAATCCAGTTCACTCAGTGCCTGTTGTAAATTGGGGAAACGATTAAGATAGTTAATCAGCCCGGCGGTACTTTTGCTGCCAGTAAAAATGACGGGATAACGTTTCAGCCATCCGGGCTGATGAACGCGAATTTTGCCCTGCAAAGGATAATTGATTGTGCCTTTCACCCTGAATTCACAACTGTGAATACTGGCCATGAATAATCGTTTTTGCTGAACATGGCAGATAACCTGGGTAAATGCATTCAGATGCAGCACGGCGCTATGTTCGGTCAATTTTTCACAACGCCAGCCGCTCAAATCACGTAACACCATGTTCATTAATGTGCTCTTAAACCAGGGGACGGAGGACATCTGGCGTCATCTCTTCATTGTTTCGCTTTTCATAATTGCCCATCGCCCGTTCCACGACCTCTTCTACCGGAAGTGGGAGGAAAGGATTAACCCGTTGCACACATAATGTCCAGAATAAGGCATAGGCGGCAGTCAATCCAAGCATAATACCGAATGGTATAAGTACATCCCGACTGTTCATTCCTGGAGGTGCGATATTAATAATGGCGATAATAATACCCACGCTCGAAATAATCTGAGGTAAGGGGAACCAGGGGGCCCGGTAAGCGCGTGGCAAATCGGGGCGCCGAATACGTAAGATAACGACCGATAACGTTACCAGCAGATAAGCTACCCCCCAGGCGCAGACCGCAGCGAGGATCAGCGGAACAATGTGGTCGATATCACCGTTCAGATACCAGGCATGTAAACAGGGGATCGCAACACCGAAAGCGATGGCGATGACCGGTGTTTTAAAGCGGGGGTGCAACCAGGTCAGAAACCGCGGCAAAGCGCCGTCCAGCGCCATGCCGTATATAATACGCGGTACTGCCGCCATCAGCGTATTAATCGTCGCACATCCCGCTAACAACAACCCCACGCCCAGCCAGTATTGCCCGACATGTCCCATGACACGATTGGCGAAGGCCGGAATAGCCATCGGCGTATCCAGTAAAAAGATATGGTTTGCCGCATCGACAACCACATTATTTACCTGCCGGTTAATCGCAGCGCCATAGAGGAACATACAACCTGCCACCGCTAAAAGGCCAAGCGCCATCGCTCTGGGAATCGTACGATGCGCTTTTTTAATTTCCGGCGCCATTGGCGTTACCAGTTCACAACCGACGAACATAAACATCGCCATGCCAATATAACCAAACAGACCAGAAAGATTACTGACATCAAGCGGTGCGCCAAACCACCCAGAATGATGAGTGACCGGGGATAACAGGATCCCGCATAAACCGAAGATGGTCAGGGTAGTCCACATACCGAAAGTAAGAAATACTTCCACCTTGCCAAATACTTCAACACCAATGGCATTCAGTAACCCGAAAACCACTACCATGCCGACGCCAACCATCCAGGTATTGTGCTGCATGGCCACGTGTTCGCTAACAGACTCAAAGTTCACCAGCGCCATGACGCCAGCGAGAATCGTTTCTGCCGTGCCGGCAAAAATGTGTACGATCAGGTAAGCGCAAAGCGCACCGGTGATAGCGAAAAAACGCCCCATTCCGCAGGAAATATAGTCGTAGACGGAGCCAGTTGTGGGAATAAGCGTTGCCGCTTCGGCAAAGGTGGTAATCTGCGCTTGCATCATAATAAATGCCAGTAATACCGCAAGGGCAAAGGTATCTCCCCCTGAGCCAAAACCACTGGTCACGGTCAGGATCACCGGGCTTGCCATAATCAGCCCGACGGAGCTGGCAAGCGTCGTGGGGAAACCAATAACGCCACGTTCAAGATGGCTGGCAAGTCTGTTTTTAAACATGGTCAACCTCTTCACTATTATTACAACAATAAATTACCGCTCCGGAATAACGCTTATTTATGGCAGGCAGCGCATCTAACAGGTATCGTCCTGAAGAGGGATAACGGTAAATAACGTTGTGACGCCGTCCCCGCATGCGCTAATAGCAAGTGGGGAGCGCGTTATTCTCCCCAGTGATGCCAACGCTACTGACGAACAATTAAAGGATTCAACCCTGTTTGTGGCTTTCAACGTTTGCCAGATAATGTTTTACAAAACGGGGCGTTAAAACTTTCCATGCCACTTCGGTTCCCTGTTCAACAAACCAACTATCGCCTGGTGAAAAACGTATCGGTTCCTGACCCGCAACAGTGAGTTCCACTTCCCCTTCCAGCACGGTTGCGTGCTCGGTAAAGGGATAAATCATCGTGAAACCGCCGCGGGTCGATGAAAACAGTCCACAGGTAAATACATCCTCAGGTTTACCGTAAATCATCGCAACGGCAACCTGAGGATCGCCTTCTGTTGGCAACGCCCCCAATAGGCTGACACTCCCGACTGGCTGTAATTCAGGAACAGGTTGATTGAGTTTAAAAGCGTACATTAATGTTCTCCTGGTTAATTCCGGCCTTTCCAGAAACCGGCTGTTTGATGTATCAGTTTTCCCGCACTGACCAGTAATAGACGTAGACTGTCGCGACCATAAATTGTCGCGTGGGGAATGCTACTCATCAGACGATACCGCTCGGAACCGCCATTTATTCCTTCGGCCAGGATTTTGCATACAATATGGGAAGGCGTGACACCAAATCCGGAATAACCCTGAACATAAAAAACATTATTGTGTTCACGAAGCGTGCCAATCTGCGGAAACAGATTCGCGCTACAGGCCATCGGTCCGCCCCAGGCAAAATCGATTTTAACGTCTTTTAAATAAGGGAAGACCTCCGTCATCAGAGTGCGGTTCCAGGCAGCAAAATCGTGCGGGGTATATTCAAGAAACCTTGTGGCGCTGCCAAACAGCAGACGGTTTTCTTTTGTGAGACGGTAGTAATTTATCACCGGGCGGATATCGCTAAAAGCCCCGCGCAAGGGACTGATCCGCTCAACAAGCTCGCTGGAGAGAGGTTCTGTAGAGACCTGATAAGAATAAGTAACCAGCGTTTTCTTATAAATTTCTGGTTCCAGATTATTGAGAAAACTATCACAGGCCCACAGCAATTTGGCTGCTTTTACGCTGCCCATCGCAGTACGTACCCGCACAGTTTTACCGTAACTGACCTCAACCACAGGTGAATATTCGAATAGCTTCACCCCCAGCGAATTCGCAGCCTGAGCGGAGCCCAGCAATAAATTCAGCGAGTGGACATGCCCTCCCCCCATATGCTTGAGAACACCGCAGTAGACGTCGGAACCGATAACCTGCTGCACGTCTTTACCGGTATAGAGTTCAATATCGTCTTCCGGCGTAGCGGCTTTGAATTCTTTTTCCCATTGTTGCAGCGTTTTTAACTGCCGCTGGTTGTAGGCCAGATAACCATATCCGGGGACAAAATCAGCATCAATATGGTATTTACGAATTCGCTCCCGAATAATACCTGCGCCGAGGTTCGAGATTTTAAACAGCGTCTCCATTCCCGCTGCGCCTACATATTTTTTAACGGCTTCGATGTCGTGACCTATACCGGCCATCACCTGACCGCCGTTTCGTCCGGTGCCGCCATACCCAAGATGACGGGCTTCCAGAACGACAACATTAGTGATCCCCTGCTCCGCCAGTTCCAGCGCGGTATTGATGCCTGAAAAGCCACCGCCAATGATCACCACATCGGCATCAATATCCTCTTGCAGAGCAGGAAAATGCAACGGGTATTTTTTCGTCGCGCCGTAGTAATTCAACGCATCGATTTTTGTATTCATCGCGTTACCTTGTCATCACGCTTGACTAAGACCGCTATCACAGCACGGTAACGTTTTACAAAATATCGTCCGGAAGAATGACGTTCTTTGGAACGATATTCAGCTCCGAAAAAGTATGTTGGGATGGAAAAACGTACATTCCTGACCTACAGGCACTTCTGATGAGCGATGTGACATTACTTGCCGAAGTAACGACTTTTTTACGCCAACGACACGGACAATTTATTGCAGGTGAACGTCAGGCCGGAAACGGCACGAACTTTTCGGTCACTAACCCAGCCACCGGCAAAATCATCGCCGACGTTGTGTCGGCAACCCCTGCGCAGGCAGAAGAGGCCATGCAGAGCGCCAGACGGGCGTTTGATGTCTGGCGTAAAATGCCAACGTTACAACGCGGCGCATTACTGCTGAAACTGGCTGATACTCTTGCCGCTCATCGTGAAGAGTTAGCTCAGCTGGAAAGCGTCTGTTCAGGTAAAACGATTCTGCTGTCGCGCGGTCTTGAACTCGATCAGTCAGTGGCTTTCCTGCGTTACTTTGCCGGTTGGGCAGGAAAAATAACCGGTGAAACGCTGAATGTCTCCCTGCCATCAATGGGAGAAGAGAGATACACAGCGTTTACCCAACGCCAACCCATTGGCGTGGTCGTCGGTATTGTGCCGTGGAATTTCTCAATTATGATTGCTATCTGGAAGCTGGCCGCAGCGCTGGTATGTGGCTGCACCATCGTCATTAAACCAAGTGAATATACCCCGCTGACACTGCTGCGAGTCGCTGAACTGGCTAAAGAGGCAGGTTTCCCTGATGGCGTAATTAACGTGGTAAACGGTGCTGGCGGTGAGATAGCGCAACAGCTGATCGCGCATCCAGATTGCGCCAAAGTGAGTTTCACCGGGTCAGTCGCGACAGGTGAGAAAGTCCGGCGTTCGGCAACATCGTCAGGAAAACGCGTTACCCTCGAACTGGGAGGGAAAAATGCGGCGCTGTTTCTCAATGATCTCTCGGCACAAGCCATGGTCAACGGTATTCTTGAAGCCGGTTATCTGAATCAAGGACAGATTTGTGCTGCCGCAGAGCGTTTTTATCTGCCCCAGGAAAAACTGGATACGGTCATGACGCTCCTCAGGCAACGGTTATCGGAGATCGTGCCCGGCTCGCCTTTAGATGAAAAAACGGTGATGGGCCCGCTGGCGAATCAGGTTCAGCTTGAAAAAGTGCTGCGTCTGATTCAACTCGCACGGGAAGAAGGGGATACCATTGTTTACGGCGGTGAAACTTTACCCGGCGAAGGGTACTTTTTACAGCCGACGGCGGTAAAAGTGCGTAGTAAAAACAGTACGCTGATGCACGAGGAGACCTTTGGCCCTGTCTGTAGCTTTATCGGTTATCAGAATGAAAAAGAGGCGCTTTCGCATATCAACGCTTCGCCATTTGGCCTTGCAGCAAGTGTGTGGTCGGAAAATATGTCTAAGGCATTACGCTACGCTGAAGATATTGATGCTGGCATGGTGTGGGTCAATATGCATACCTTCCTCGATCCTGCGGTACCCTTTGGAGGGATGAAAGGATCGGGCATTGGTCGTGAATTTGGTAGCGCGTTTATTGATGACTATACCGAACTTAAATCTGTCATGGTCCGTTATTAACCATCCTGAAAATGATGCAGGCAGATCAACCATACCGAAAGGTGGACTGCCTGCCTGATTATCAGGTTCGCTCGCTGCGTTTTATTGCTTTTGGGGTAATGTAAAACGCCCGGCCCGGCGTTCTTTTCTGCATTACTAGCGCCATCTACCGTTAGAGTAGGCTATCTCCAGTCTTAACGGTTCAGACTCATCCTGTAACATCGCTTCCAAAGACAACGCCAGCGTCTGATGATGGGCATCTTTTACACTGACTTTCAGCATGTTGATGCTCGGTTCATAACGTAAAATAGCAGCGCGAAGCTCACGGCAAAACCAGTTGAGAACCCGTTTGTCACCCACATTCACCTCGTGCCATTCCGGCATACCCCGAGTGAGCAGCGGCGGTAATGTCTCGCCACCTGCCACAGCGCAAGAGTTGAATAAACACATTAACTTGCGGCGTACCAATTCATGTGGGCTTATCCCCTCAACCAAGAGCCTGTCGAATAGCGCGACCGGAATGGTTGGCGTCATCATCATTTCCCTATCTGGTCCATCGCCAGATCCCATACTGACGTTCTGGACTCCTGTTGAGCGCCGTCTGATTTCTCGGCAGTGATTTGCCATTCGATTTTCGTGAAGTTCAGCGACATCGTTTCCACCGGCTTACCGCCGGCGCCGCCGCTAACACTGAGTTGTGATATCAGCACGTTTGTCAGGGTATAAACGATAAGCGACCGCATTTTGCCGTCGTCATTGCGGCACAACGTCAGCACCGCGGTTCTAATTAGCCTCCCGCTACAGCAGTACTCATTGAGCACAGGCGTGGCGAGGTCGACAAATTTGGTGAGCGACATTTCACCAACATGCGCACGCCCGGAAGTCCGCTCAGTGAGGCTAACATCGTTATTTACCTGCATTGCCACATTGTGGCTATAAGACATGATCTCTATCTGATCTTCAAAGCCTTCAACCTGGCTTTCGCCTTTGATATTGTCGAGCTTTAAAAAAATCGCATCCATGATTTATCTCCTTGTTGATCAGGTGGCAGTTCAGCAGCCAGACGAATACCAGCAGCCAACGCTTGTGACTCTTATTAAAAGCGCAACTACCAAAAAACACAGCGTGAAAAGCGCCAGGTTTGCAGGGATTTTACCAACGTTTACCCACGTCTGATAAACGTTATTCCGCTGGTTGCAATGCAATAGAGGGTTTTGGCCCGCTGTGGCCAAATACAATTGAGGTTATACTGAACGCTCTCTGCCATATTCAATCCCTTTTATCGCAAAGTATCCCTGGTGCCGGTATCACAGCGTCATTATTCAAAAATTGACATTTCAGAATAATAATCAGCTATATATAAAAAACACATCAAAAAGCAAATATCAACTTAATTTTTACTTATTTAATAAAAAACCCCAAATTGATTTACATCAATTAACACATACAAAAACACTAAAAATCAAAGCGTTAAATAAAAATTAATCACTATGGAAATTTTATTTTTCTTAATACTCACATTATAAATGTTATTTGCTTATTTTCCTGTGAACACTAAAAAATGATTTAAATCAAAAAACAAACTATTCTCGTTGATTAACGTTTTGACCGAAATAAAAAAGATTTTATACGTCCCGGGATAGTCTCCCTTTCTGATGGACAATATGCATTAACGAGCGGGCAAACAGGTAACTTCTGCCCGGGTAATCCGTTACCCGACTGATATTAACATTGTCATGAGGTGATATCATTTGCCTGGCCAGCCATAATCATCCGGAACCGGCGCTACGCCACGAACATCAGGACGGAGCATTTTTTGTCGATCCTCTTCGTCATCCACCCAGACACTGGCTATCTCTTCACAGGTTGCAAACCATACGCCATCATGCCCTTTAATATGTTCAATCAAGCGTGACAACATCATCATATGATGCCCATGACCGATTATCTGCGGATGAAGGGCCATCGCATATAAACCGTTTTCCTGATGGTTATAAGCATAGGTAAAAATATCCTTCCAGCGTCGCAGAACACCGTCAGTATCGCTCATCCCCTCCTGGTTGCCGGTATACGCCAGTGCGGGAAAATCATCCAGATACCAGCTAACAGGAATTTCCAGAATCGCGCTGGCCGGGCCTGCGATATTTCCCGTCTCCCAATTCACCTGCCAACGTTGAGGATGGTAAGGCACAAGATCTCTCGCCATCAGGCTACTGTCATAGAGAAAACCGGCTTCCTCCAGAAGATCCAGCGTATTCTCGCTATAATCCCAATAGGGAGAACGGTATCCCACAGGACGTATGCCGAAATGTCTTTTATAACAGGCGAACGCCAGATCCATAAGTCGGCGCTCTGTATCACGATTCACCAGCGTCGGATTTTCATGATAGTAGCCATGGTGAGCGATTTCATGCCCGGCATCAAAAATCGCTTTACTGATTTCCGGGAAGGTGTCTACAGTGTGTCCGGGAATAAAAAAGGTGGTTTTGATATTATTTTCTTTGAACAATTTCAGAAGCCTTGGTACGCCAACTTGTGCACCAAACTCTCCTCGTGACATAAAGGATGGCGACGGTCGATTAAATCCGCCCAGCCATAAAGACTGAGCATCTACATCGACACCAAGATTGACCGCAATCCTTTTACCCTCAGGTAATTTTAAATATCCCATAACGACCTCCAGCTAATACATAGAAGGGACACATTCTGTTATTTAATGTGTGATGGCCAGATATTATATATGCCTGCTTTTCTGCGTCTGTCCTTGAACGTTGTTGCTGCCCCCCCAAGTCTATTTTCATATAGAACATCGAGGTTAATTTCTCCTGAAATGACATCCTCTTGATTGACGTGCGCCTCTGCGATAATACCTTGTGGATTTTTCCACACGACATCACAGGGGCTTAAAATTGAACTTCGGGCCCAGCAGCCTGGCAGTGGTCCACCCGGGTTTCCGCCCAGGCAACAGTGAACAAGATAAATTTGATTTTCAATACAACGTGCGTGGCAACAATGCCTGACTCGCCAAAATCCCTGTTCAGTAAACGTAGCGGAAGGCGTTAAAATTAACTCCACACCCTGTTCCACCAGCGTCGCGGCACACTCCGGTATTTCTGCTTCATAACAAATATTAAAACCCACCTTTGCAAATGGCAGTTGAAAAACAGCCATTTTATCGCCTTCCTGAGTATACCAACCCCGTTCAGCCGGAAAGATATGCGTCTTACTGTGAGCATAATGTTCGCCATCGGGTCCCCATATATGCGCAACATTCTCATAGCGATCTGCTCCGGTCTGCTCCAGATGAGAGCCAGCAATAATGAACTGTCCTCTTTCTTTCGCTTCCTGTTGAAAAAGCTGCTTATAGGCATCCGTGAACTGATCAATTAAAGTAAGGTGTGAAATGGGTCTTTCTTGCCATTTTTTCAATAGTGTAAATAGCTCAATGGTAAATAGCTCCGGGAAGATAACGACATCAGCTCCCTGACTTTTATTAAGAAGTATCCTTACCTTTGTTATGAAATCTTCAAAAGTGTTTATTTCAGTAACAATATACTGACAGGCTGAAACAGTAAAATTACGTGACATCGTGATATCCCCGGCATGAAATTTAAACTTAAATTAACGTATAGCGCATGGAGAATATTAGGGAGTGGGCATTACGACATCAGGTTATTTTTTGTGAAGCTACGCAAAATATATGGAGAAAAGAGTAGAAGCATTGAAGCTTTATTTACATAAAGGGGACTTTATCGATGATCGCAGCGAGACAGAGAGTCGATAAAAATCCAGGCGAAAAACAATAACCCTTACCACAATATTATTTTCATCATCTAAAAATAATCAGGCAAACTAAATGATAACGCGCTCGTATAAAACGAACGCGTATTTTTACCGACACTAGCTTGCAGAGTTGCATTTTAGTAGCCCGGTTAACATAGTTCTTAACGTCGTCGCAAAACTGACGTGCCGGGCATTCTCAGCAGAGCTGCTATCCGATAAAACACCATACGTGGTAGCTAATAATAGCCTTGCCGCCATTTCTTTATCCACATCGGCGCCAATTTCCCCCTTCGCCTGCGCATCGTTAAAACGTGCAACCAGCGAGGCGATAATAGTGTGGTATTTATTGGTTAGCATTTCCGCGACCTGAGGATTACGCATCCCTTCAGCCATAATCTCTACGACCAACGCCCGCTGCGCGCAGTCTTCACGCGTGACGGCAATAGTTGACTCCACCAGATAATCCACCAGCCCAACGCCCTCCAGCGGCTCACGAAAATGGGTTAGTGCTCTTTCCTGATCTTCTAAAATAATGGCTTCAATCAGGGCCTCTTTAGAGGGGAAGTGATGATAGAGTGTGCCGGGGCTCATGTCGCTGGCCTTACAGATCGTTTTCATTGATGTACTGTGAAAACCGTTTTCAGCAAAACACTGCCTGGCGGCGCGTAAAATTCGCATCCGCGTCGGTAGTGATTCGGTAAGTTTATTCTCCATTACGTTGACCCATTTTTCACTCTGCGTGGTGGCAGTGTACCCGGGCGCACTTCAGGCGCCTACTCTTCATCCTATTTTCTTTGATCCTCATGATATCCCTCCCGCCCCCTCCCCCTCACTTCCTGTATAAAAAACAGTAGAACGAACGTTCGATTGAACATTTTTTGCCATATGTCAACGGATGAAAATGGTTTTATGTGACAAAAGAAACAAAAATCAGGTTGCAATCCTGTTTTTTTTGATCCGCCTTAAGATCCTTCCTTTCTGCATTTTCCCTCTCGATCGCTGCGTGATAACTATTGCCTCAGACAACTGGTTAACTTGTTTTATTGCTGGTTGACCAATGAAAATTCATCAGGATTAAGGAGTGAACAATGTTACGTCCCGTAGAAACCCAGAGCCGCGAAATCAAAAAACTTGATGGACTGTGGTCGTTTTGCACGGATGCAGACGATTGCGGTATCGCGCAACAATGGTGGCGACAACCGCTCCCCCAAAGCCGCGCTATCGCCGTACCGGGTAGTTATAACGATCAGTTTGCCGATGCAGAGATCCGCAACTATGTCGGCAATGTCTGGTATCAGCTCAACGTCCGCATCCCCAAAGGCTGGGAGCATCAACGCATCGTTCTACGTTTTGATGCCGTCACGCATTATGGAAAGGTATGGGTAAATGACCACGCCGTGATGGAACACCAGGGAGGCTATACACCTTTCGAAGCGGATATCAGCCACCTGGCGGCAGCCGGAGAGAGCATACGTATCACAGTATGCGTCAATAACGAGCTGAGCTGGCAGACTATCCCTCCGGGGGTGGTGACCCGTGATGAAACGGGGAAAAGGCAGCAATCATACTTCCATGATTTCTTTAATTACGCCGGTATCCACCGTAGCGTCATGCTCTACACCACACCAAAAACGTTTGTTCAGGATATTACGGTGACGACGGAGGTCGCGAACGATCTCTCCCGGGCCACACTGAGCTGGCGGGTGGAGGCCAACGGTGAAGTACGCGTAGAACTGCGGGATGCCGGGCAGCATATTGTCGCCTACGGCGAAGGGGCAAAGGGCGAATTACAGATAGCAGCGCCACGATTATGGCAACCGGGCGAAGGATATCTGTACGAGCTGCGGGTTATCGCACAGCATCAGGACGAACGTGATGACTATCCGCTTCGGGTAGGAATCCGTAGCGTAGCGGTAAAAGGCGAACAGTTTCTGATAAATCATAAACCTTTTTATTTTACCGGCTTCGGTCGCCATGAAGATGCCGATCTACGAGGGAAAGGATTTGATAACGTGCTGATGGTACACGATCACGCGCTAATGTCGTGGATTGGCGCCAACTCTTATCGCACGTCGCACTATCCTTACGCCGAAGAGATGCTCGACTGGGCGGACGAGCATGGCATTGTCGTCATTGATGAAACAGCAGCTGTTGGTTTCAATCTCTCTTTAGGTATCGGCTTTGATTCCTGCGAAAAACCGAAGGCGCTATACAGCGAGGAAGGCGTCAATGATGAAACACAGCGGGCGCATCTCAAGGCTATTCAGGAATTGATCGCCCGCGATAAAAACCATCCCAGCGTGGTGATGTGGAGTATCGCGAATGAGCCGGATACCCGTCCAGAAGGCGCCAGAGACTATTTTGCGCCACTGGCGCAGGCCACGCGCGAACTGGACCCGACCCGCCCTATAACCTGCGTGAACGTCATGTTTTGCGATGTGGAAACCGACACCATCACCGACCTCTTCGATGTGGTGTGCCTGAACCGCTATTACGGTTGGTATGTACAAAGCGGCGATCTTGCGAAAGCAGAAAAAGTGCTGGAGAAAGAGTTACTGGCCTGGCAGGAGAAACTCCACCGCCCCATCATCATGACGGAATATGGTGTCGATACGCTGGCAGGGCTGCATTCGATGTACAGCGACATGTGGAGCGAAGAGTACCAGTGCGCCTGGCTGGAGATGTATCACCGAGTATTCGATCGCGTTAGCGCCGTTGTCGGCGAGCAGGTCTGGAACTTTGCCGATTTCGCGACTTCACAGGGCATTATGCGCGTCGGCGGTAATCGAAAAGGGATTTTTACCCGCGACAGAAGACCAAAATCGGCGGCCTTTATACTGCAAAAACGCTGGACCGGTATGACCTTCGGCGAAAAGCCACAGCAGGGAGAGAAATCATGAACCAGCCGCTTTCCTGGCGCGTTATCGTAGGCTACAGCCTGGGTGATGTTGCCAATAATTTCGCCTTCGCCATGGGGGCGCTGTTCCTGCTAAGTTATTACACCGACGTCGCAGGCGTCGGTGCCGCCGCTGCCGGTACGATGCTCTTACTGGTACGAATATTTGACGCCTTCGCCGATGTGGTGGCGGGACGCATAGTAGATAGTGTAAATACCCGCTGGGGGAAATTTCGCCCGTTCCTGCTGTTCGGATCGGCGCCGTTAATGCTGTTTAGCGTACTGGTATTCTGCGTCCCGGCAGAGTGGAGTCATAGCAACAAAGTTATTTACGCATATCTCACCTATATGGGACTTGGGTTCTGCTATAGCATGGTCAATATTCCCTATGGATCGCTGGCGACGGCAATGACTCAGGAACCGCGTTCGCGCGCCCGTCTCGGCGCGGCGCGCAGTATTGCGGCCTCGCTAACGTTTGTCTGTCTGGCCTTCCTGATCGGGCCGCGTATTACTCATTCCAGCCCGACAGAAATGGCGTCGGTCTACCTCTTCTGGACCATTATCCTGGCCATTGCCGGTATGGCGCTGTATTTCATCTGTTTTAAATCTACCCGCGAAAACGTGGTGCGTATCGTCGCGCAGCCGTCGTTAAAAATCAGTCTGCAAACGCTTAAACAGAACCGCCCGCTAATGATGCTTTGTACCGGCGCGCTATGCATTCTGATCTCGACCTTCGCCGTCAGCGCATCGTCACTGTTCTATGTACGCTATGTTTTGAATGATACCGCCCTTTTCTCGGTTATCGTGCTGGTACAAATGCTGGTAGGTTCTGTGGCGTCAGCACCTCTGGTTCCCCGTCTGGTGGCGAAGATAGGTAAGAAGAATACCTTCCTGGCGGGCGCCTTAATGGGCACCCTTGGGTATTTGCTTTTCTTTTATATGTCTGACCATTCAGTGCCCGTGGCCTTAACCGCTCTGGCGATTGCCGCTATTGGCCAGGGGATCACCATGACGGTAATGTGGGCGCTGGAGGCGGATACCGTGGAGTACGGCGAATATCTCACGGGCGTGCGCATAGAAGGTCTGACTTACTCGCTATTTTCTTTTACCCGTAAATGCGGCCAGGCTATCGGCGGTTCTATTCCGGCCTTTATTCTTGGGTTAAGTGGCTATATCGCCAATCAGACGCAGACGCCGGAAGTCATTACCGGTATCCGGATGTCTATATCGCTCATACCGTGCGGCTTTATGTTACTGGCTTTTATTATTATTTGGTTTTACCCATTAACGGATAATAAATTTAAGGAGATTGTTCAGGAGATAGATAAACGAAAACAGTCACAGCAACAACTTATTAAAGATTTTAATAAATAGCTTTTCGATAACAATAATATACAACAGGTTAAACAATGAAAAAATTCGCGAAGATAGCGGCTATTCCAATAGCAGTAGTCGCGGCCTGTCCTTCTGCCCTGGCCCTACAAATTTCTGATGATGAGTCCGCCTTACGTTTTAGACTGAAAAATGAGTTACGAAGAGCTGATAAGCCCAGCGCGGGCGCAGGCAGAGATATTTATGCCTGGGTTCAGGGTGGGTTAATTGATTTTAATAGCAGCTATTATTCACAACGGATCGGCGTCGAGGGTAGCGCGTATTATGTTTATAAACTCGGTGCTCGCGATAATATGAGTACACGCTGGTACTTAGACGGACACGAGAGTTTCGGCTATGTGCTTGGCGCAATAAAAATAAAGCCAACAGAAAATAGCCGCTTAAAAATAGGTCGTTTTGGCACCGATTATAGTTATGGCAGCCTCCCCTGGCGAATTCCACTCATCGCCAGCAGCTCACAACGCACGCTACCGACCGCTTCCGAAGGCGCGCTGGGCTACCTGGCGCTGACGCCAAATGTAGAGTTCTGGGCAATGTGGCGTACCCGCGTTTTTCAGTGGACAGACTCAACGACCGGTATTCGCAATGAAGGCGTCTACAACAGTAAAACGGGTCAATATGATCATCATCGTCCACGCGCATTTTTCGCCGCCAGCTGGCACGACGAGAGCAGCCGCTATTCCATAGGCGGCTCGCAGCAAAACGATGTCTCCCGTCAGGTACAGGGTATCTTTGAAAAACGGATACCACTAGACGATGGTTATGCCCTGAAAGGCGAGCTGCTCGGTTTTTACGCCCGGCTGGAGGGGCTAAGTCGTTCATCCACCCAGCCTAATGAGACCAGGTTGGTTAGCGCTCAGTTTACCTGGAGCGCCCCCTGGGGCAGCCTGTTTGCCAGTGGCGGCTATCTGCAACACGCCATGAACGGCGCAGTAGTCGATACCGATATTGGTTATCCCTTCTCTTTAAGCCTCGATCGCAACCGGGAAGGCATGCAGTCCTGGCAGGCGGGCGTTAATTACCGTGTTACGCCACAGCTCACCATGACATTCGCGCCTGTCGTCACGCGCGGTTATGAGTCCAGCCAGCGCGCTGTTCAAATTAAGGGGGTGGGTCTGCTGGGAGCCATAAATTATCGTATTGAAGAGGGGTCGCTAGAGGGCATGAACATTTTTCTTGCCGCTGACAAAGGGCGCGAAAAACGCGACGGTAGCGCGCTGGGCGATCGCTTGAATTACTGGGATGTGAAAATGAGCATCCAGTATGATTTTATGCTCAGGTAAGATGAAGACGGCCACCCGAAGGTGGCCGTTAGAGGCCGGTAGCGCTTTCGCTTATCAGGCCTGTGAAACCGAGACAGCTTTAGCGGTGAGACGCCAGCGGCTGTTCCGTCATTGGCGGGTGGTGCTTTTCCGGATCTTTAATCAGTACCCACAGGATGATGGCGCCGATAATATCGAACAGACTGAGTGCAATGAAGAACGGGCCGTAACCGATAATAGCGACCAACGCCCCCATAAACAGGTTGAAGCTTAACTGTCCCATCCACGCCGCAGATCCTGCCAGACCGGCAACCGTCGCGACCTCATTTTTCTTGAACAGGTCAGCGCTCATGGTAATCACGACGGTAGACAGCGTCTGGTGCGCAAAACCGCCAATACTCATCAATGCAATGGCGACATACGGGTTAGTCGTAATGCTGACAAAACCGATCGAAATCATCAAAACAGCGCCGATGGTAAAGCTACAACGACGCGCATTGATCGTGGTCATGTGCATCTTTTCCATGAAGAACTTCGCCAGGAAACCGCCTGCAACGCAGCCAAAGTCCGCCGCCAGGAACGGCAACCAGGCAAACATGGCGATCTCTTTTAACGGCAGATGCATCACGTTAATCAGATACAGCGGCATCCAGAAACTCAGCGTTCCCCATGCCGGGTCAGCCAGAAAACGGGTAATCGCCAACGCCCAGAAGTTACGCTTTTTAACGATCTCTTTAACGGCCGGTTTTTTGTTATCGTCCTGGAGATAGCTTTCCTGGCCGTCTTCGATATAACGCAGCTCTTTGTGGGTGATCCACGGGTGTTTATTTGGCGAGTTATAAATCAGGAACCAGGTGATGGCGAACAGCACGCCGATCCCACCGGTAATCACAAACGCCATTTCAGTACCGATGCCGCTATCAGCAAAGGTCAGCATCGCCCAGACCACCAGCGGCGGCGCCAGCATCGCGCCAATCGAAGTACCGATATTAAACAGCCCCCCCGCAATACCACGTTCTTTCGTCGGGAACCATTCGGCGCTGGCTTTAATCCCGGCCGGAATCGCCGACGCTTCGGTCAGCCCCATCAGACCACGCAGAAATGCCAGGCTTATCCAGCCGCCGGCCAGCGCGTGCGCCATGTTGATCAGCGACCACAACAAGGCAAAGATAAAGAAGCCGATTTTCAGTCCGATGACATCCATCAAATAGCCGGTGATCGGCTGCGCAATGGTGTAACAAAGCTGGAAGGCGCTCACCACCCAGGAATATTGTTGCTCATCAAAATGGAGTTCTTTCATCATCGCTGGCGCCGCAACGCTAAGCGAGCTACGGGACAGGTAGTTTACGATGGTCCCTACGCAGACCAGGCCGATAATCCACCATCTTAATTTTGTCATCTTCATGATAAAGCCTCGTTAAAAAACATTAGCTCCGCGCCGTCTGACCTGTAGCGGGAAAACTGAAATCACAAAAATTGGTTGACCAATCAATATTTTCTCATCCGGACCGGTCAAAATCTGGCGGCAACTCCCGCACTTAGTATTCTTGAAATAAATACATCAACTCATTTCAAGTTGAATGGTGAATGCTTTTCACCCAGCAAAAATTGACACAGATCAAATAAATAAAATTGGCAGACCGTGAATGATGATATTTGTGATTTGGTTAGCCAATTTAGACAATAAGGTTGACATGAGAAAATTTTTGGTTGAATTTAGGAGCCTGAACGGGTTTACAAAGCACGTTTCGATGTTGGCTGGCAATGGGTCAACCACGAAGACGTTATCGCAAGAAGAGGAAACGAGATATGAAACAAACCTGGCGCTGGTACGGACCTAACGACCCGGTAACGCTGTCAGATGTACGCCAGGCTGGCGCAACCGGCGTGGTAACGGCGTTACACCATATCCCGAATGGAGAAATTTGGTCGGTAGACGAGATCCAGAAACGTAAAGCAATCGTTGAAGAGGCGGGTCTGGAGTGGTCTGTGGTAGAGAGCGTACCTATCCACGAAGACATCAAAACCCACACCGGTCAGTACGATTTATGGATCAAAAACTACCAGCAAACGCTACGTAACCTGGCGCAATGCGGTATCTATACGGTTTGTTATAACTTTATGCCGGTGCTGGACTGGACACGTACGGATCTGGAATACGTATTACCGGATGGTTCCAAAGCGTTGCGTTTTGACCAGATTGAATTCGCCGCGTTCGAACTGCACATCCTGAAGCGTCCGGGAGCAGAAGCCGACTATACGGCAGAAGAGATTGCTCAGGCAGAGCGGCGTTTCGCCACCATGAGCGAGGAAGACAAAGCACGTCTGACCCGCAACATTATTGCCGGTTTACCTGGCGCGGAAGAAGGCTATACGCTGGAGCAGTTCCGTCAACACCTGGCGACGTATAAAGATATTGATAAAGCAAAACTGCGTGAACATTTTGCCTATTTCCTGAAAGCCATTATTCCGGTTGCCGACGAGGTTGGCGTGCGTATGGCCGTTCACCCTGACGATCCGCCGCGCCCTATTCTCGGCCTGCCGCGCATTGTCTCTACCATTGAAGATATGCAATGGATGGTGGAAACCGTTAATAGCATGGCGAACGGCTTCACCATGTGTACCGGATCTTACGGCGTGCGCGCCGACAACGATCTGGTTGATATGATCAAGCAATTTGGTCCGCGCATCTACTTTACGCATCTGCGTTCTACGCTGCGCGAAGAGAATCCGAAGACCTTCCACGAGGCCGCCCATTTGCACGGCGATGTGGATATGTATGAAGTCGTTAAAGCGATTGTGGAAGAAGAGCACCGTCGTAAAGCCGAAGGTAGCGACGATCTGATCCCGATGCGTCCGGACCACGGTCATCAGATGCTGGACGATCTGAAGAAGAAAACGAATCCGGGTTATTCCGCCATTGGCCGTCTGAAAGGGCTTGCGGAAGTCCGCGGCGTCGAACTGGCTATCCAGCGCGCTTTCTTTAGCAAATAACCTTCTTTCGCATGGCGCGACGCGTCATGCGATTTCCCCTACTCAATGCAATAGCAACATGCCTCGCCCCGGAGATCGCGGGCGAAGACGTCGAATGACAGGAGTTTGCAATGGAACAGAATATCGCCACCGCCCAGGTTTCCGTCGCCCGCCCAAACTGGGACAAATCACGTCTGGTATCCCGTATTGTGCATCTGGGCTGCGGGGCGTTTCACCGCGCGCACCAGGCGCTCTTTACCCATCATTTACTGGAAAAGAGCGACAGCGACTGGGGCATTTGTGAAGTGAACCTGATGCCGGGTAACGACGCGCGGCTGATCGCGAACCTGAAAGCGCAAAATCTGCTGTACACCGTTGCAGAACGCGGCGCAGAAAGTACCGAACTGAAAATTATCGGTTCAATGAAAGAAGCGCTACACCCTGAATTCGACGGTCATGCAGGGATTCTGGCGGCAATGGCGCGCCCGGAAACCGCCATCGTCTCCTTAACCGTGACCGAAAAAGGCTACTGCACCGACCCCGCCAGCGGCGAGCTTGATGTCAATAACCCGCTGATCCAAAACGATCTTGCCCATCCACAGCAGCCTAAATCCGCCATTGGCTATATTGTCGAAGCGCTAAACATGCGCCGGGAGCAAGGACTGAAAGCTTTTACCGTGCTGTCGTGTGATAACGTGCGCGAGAATGGTCACGTCGCGAAGGCTGCCGTCCTCGGTCTGGCAAAAGCTCGCGATGCCGCCCTCGCCGCATGGATTGCCGACAATGTGACCTTCCCCTGTACCATGGTTGACCGCATTGTTCCGGCGGCGACCGAAGAGACGCTACAACTGGTTGCCGACCAGTTAGGGGTTTATGATCCCTGCGCTATCGCCTGCGAACCCTTCCGCCAGTGGGTCATCGAAGATAACTTTGTGAATGGTCGCCCGGACTGGGACACCGTCGGCGCGCAATTCGTTGCAGACGTCGTACCGTTTGAGATGATGAAGCTGCGTATGCTTAACGGCAGTCACTCTTTCCTCGCCTATCTGGGTTATCTCGGCGGGTATGACACTATCGCCGATACCATGACCAACCCGGCTTACCGTCGCGCGGCGCTGGCGCTGATGCTTGATGAACAAGCGCCGACGTTGTCAATGCCGGAAGGCACCGATCTGGAAGGGTATGCGAATTTGTTGATTGCGCGTTTCACTAACCCCTCGTTGAAACACCGCACCTGGCAGATCGCGATGGATGGCAGTCAGAAACTGCCGCAGCGTTTGTTGGACCCGGTACGTCTGCACTTACAACAGGGCGATGACTATCGCCACCTGACGCTGGGCGTCGCCGGATGGATGCGTTACGTCGGCGGTGTCGATGAACAAGGTAAAACCATTGATGTCGTCGATCCGCTGCTCGCGCAGTATCAGGCGATTCATCAGCAATATCAGACGCCGGAAGAACGCGTTCGCGGGCTACTGGCCATCGAATCTATCTTTGGCAGCGACCTGCCGAAGAACCACGAATTTGTGCAAGCCGTTACCGACGCTTACCAACAGCTATTGCAGAACGGCGCGAAAGCCACGGTAGAAGCGCTGGCTAAGTAAGGAGATAAATCATGGCTACGTTTATGACTGAAGATTTTCTACTTAAAAACGACATTGCCCGCACGCTGTACCATAAATACGCCGCGCCCATGCCGATTTATGACTTCCACTGCCATTTAAGTCCGCAGGAAATCGCCGACGATCGCCGTTTCGATAACCTCGGTCAGATCTGGCTGGAAGGCGACCACTATAAATGGCGAGCGCTACGAAGCGCAGGCGTGGATGAGTCGCTGATCACCGGCAAAGAGACCAGCGATTATGAAAAATATATGGCCTGGGCCAATACCGTACCAAAAACGCTGGGCAATCCGCTGTATCACTGGACGCACCTTGAACTACGCCGTCCATTTGGCATTACAGGTACGCTGTTCGGACCGGATACCGCGGAAAGTATCTGGACGCAGTGTAATGAGAAACTGGCGACGCCGGCCTTTTCCGCGCGCGGTATTATGCAGCAGATGAATGTGCGGATGGTCGGAACCACCGACGACCCGATAGATTCTCTGGAATATCACCGCCAGATAGCCGCCGACGACAGCATTGATATTGAAGTCGCGCCAAGCTGGCGCCCCGACAAAGTTTTCAAAATCGAACTGGACGGCTTTGTCGATTACCTGAGGAAACTGGAAGCGGCGGCAGATGTCAGCATTACCCGTTTCGACGATTTACGTCAGGCGCTCACTCGCCGTCTCGACCATTTCGCCGCCTGCGGCTGTCGCGCGTCCGATCATGGCATTGAAACGCTGCGATTTGCGCCGGTGCCCGACGACGCGCAGCTTGACGCCATTCTGGGCAAACGTCTGGCTGGCGAAACGTTGAGCGAACTTGAGATCGCCCAGTTTACCACGGCGGTGCTGGTCTGGCTGGGCCGTCAGTACGCCGCGCGCGGCTGGGTGATGCAGCTACATATTGGCGCGATCCGTAATAATAATACCCGTATGTTCCGCCTGCTGGGGCCGGATACCGGCTTTGACTCCATTGGCGATAATAACATTAGCTGGGCGCTCTCCCGTTTGCTCGACAGTATGGATGTGACCAATGAACTGCCCAAGACTATCCTCTATTGCCTGAACCCACGTGATAACGAAGTCCTGGCGACCATGATCGGTAACTTCCAGGGGCCGGGAATTGCCGGAAAAGTGCAGTTTGGTTCCGGCTGGTGGTTTAACGATCAGAAAGACGGGATGCTGCGCCAATTGGAGCAACTGTCGCAAATGGGCCTGTTAAGTCAGTTTGTCGGGATGCTGACCGACTCCCGCAGTTTCCTTTCTTATACGCGACATGAATATTTCCGTCGTATTCTCTGTAACCTGCTGGGACAGTGGGCGCAGGACGGAGAGATTCCTGATGATGAAGCGATGCTAAGCCGTATGGTTCAGGATATCTGCTTCAATAATGCCCAACGTTATTTCACGATTAAATAATCGCTATTAATCTGTGAGCACAGGTTTCAGGTATTCCGAGGGGCAGGAAGGCGGTAAGAGAGTGAGAAATTTAGCAGTAACGCACTTTTCCAGCCAAAGTCTGGCCGCCGATAAAAAGCAAAGAGGTTGCTGATTAATCCCGAATCACTTACTAAGGTAAGTGATTCGGGTGAACAAACACAGCCATCTTCTGCGTCATGCTTCTTTTCTCTGTCCGGAATAACTCCAGTGCAGAAAGTGCGATACATCAGTCCTGTTGATGATGGCTCCTGTTGGTTATACGGTAATAACTCATGACTTCACAGTGTGGTTTCTTTTAACAAATCGACAGCCAGCATTTCCAGCTGGTTAACCACCTCATTACTGGATCGCTCCATTCTGTCAAGTTCTTGCGACATCGCATTCATATCGCCTGCGGCAAAATAGTTCAGCGCAGAGTGACCAGCGGTATGCACCTCTTTATGCGGCGCTTCCAGACTACGGAAACTGTAGTAATTGCTAAACTGCTGCCCTTCGAAACCATAGTACCATTTCCCCAGCCGACACTGATCGTGCATCGTTATTTTACTGTTTATGTCTTTATTTAAGAGTAATTTGTAGACTTCCATTTTCCAGATAACATGGTCAACTTTGACAATATTCAAAAACTGCACCGTAGAGATGTACTGCATGACCGATTTCATGCTCAGCGATTTATCGATGACGATGCCAATAGACTCCACAATTTGATTTATGTTAGTCGTAATATTATCAATAACCGGCTGTTGGTTATCCAGCACCTCACTCACTCTGGCCGTATTATCTTTGATTACAGAGGTTAACGTACTGACGCTTTTCGAACTGTGTTTAACATCTTCGGACAGGTTTTTCACCTCTTTCGAAATAACGCTAAAACCACGCCCGGCATCCCCTACGCGCGCGGCCTCGATCGCGGAGTTAATCGCTATCAAATTGGTCTGGTTAGCGATCTTCTGTATCTCTTTAATACACGCATTAATTTGCGTTAAGGAGGTATTTAAGTCGCCCATACGACAGCCAATATCCGATGAAGTCGTGCCAATTTCGGTGATAAATTCCACGAGCGATTTTAATGAACTTCTGGCTTTATCATTCTGTTCGTTAAGTTCATTAATGCGTTCTTTTTCAATGTTGAGCTGCTCACAGGACTTAATGATGGCATTACGAATGATATCGATCGTCGAGATCCCCATCAGAATTTTTTGACACAATATCCGCTCATAAGGCTCAGGAGTATCCACCACCACGTCAGACGCATTAGCGCCAGATTCTGCTGGCGGCGGTATTTTTACAACATTATTATTCCAGTGGCGCAAGCCTAATACTTTTTTAAACATATACCATTCTCCTTATTATATGTGGACATCCTGATCTATGCCTGGATAAAGTATTATCAACTCATGCTAACATAATGAAAAATCGGCTGTCATCTGCCATAACCATACGTTCACCAGAATAAGACAAAACGTCCACTAAACTTAAATAATTACAGAGCAAACTATTCAACAATACTATTAATAGTCATAATGGAAGTCGCTTCACTTTATACGGAAATATTATTTACAAGGCTGACAATAATAGTTGAATAATAATTAACTGCATTTACTTAGGTGTATCTATATCTCAGCCCGAAGATTGCAGACAGGGTTTAAACGCAAATTTTTGCAATAGAAAAATAACCTAACGTAAACTTTTTATATGACCAATAATATCATTTGGACTCATCAATATATTATGCTGTCCGTTTACCAACCAAACAGGCATGACCTAAATCCAAAGGGATAGGGGCGGCGTAACCAGCCGCAAAAAGTATCGAGTAGTCGAAAATCAGGAAACGGATGCGCCAACGCGGCGAGCGTCACCGCCTGCGTCAGAAAAGTTAAGAATAATTTGTGATATTATTTCTCATATGTTACCAGTAAATGTCAGGCTGACAGCCGTTCGCTGGTAAACACAACAGGCGGGATATCGGCACCAACGCCGATATCCCGACGAGAATGACCCCGTTACGCTTTGATGACGATTAACGGTTCAATATCGCTCTCTTTTTTAATGACTAATGAATCATCGCCGCGCAGGCACGTACCGCCGTAGTTACCGCCCACGGTAAACGTACAGACCTGAATATACTTCCCGGCGACCTTCGGCAGGCACCACAACTGCTGATAGATATTTTTCTGCGTGGCGAACTTGCCACTGGTTTTATCCAGGAGTTCTTCCTGATGACTCACCAAATCAATATTACTACCGCAACGTCCGGCAATCGGTTTTACCGCATAGCCGGTCTGCACCAGCTCATCGTTAACGGTAAAATCCGTGTCGAGCAAATAGCGATGATGTGGGAAGAGCGACCACAGGATGGGCAGGATCGCTTTGTTACCCGGGATCACCGTCCACAGCGGTTCAAACACCAACACTTCCGGGCGCAGTAATACATCAATCAGCCGGACTTCATTTTCCGGGTGCCCGGTACGAATAGGCACTGCGGCGTACTCCGTCTCGCTGACTTCGCGTATCTGCTCCATCGCCGTTTCCCACGCCCAGGTTTTCCAGACACAATTCACCAGCCGTCCGTCGCCATCGATCAACTGCCCGGCGTCATCCCAGCGCAACTCGCCCAGCCCGCGGAGAATTTTGCTCGCGAAGCCGGCCTGATGCAGCGCCTGCTGCATAAACTGCGCGTGATAGTCCTCCTCGATATCATCATCCTGCATGATATGGACGAAAGGACGCGCTTTACTGTGTTTCCAGGCGCCTGCCAGCTCGTTAATTAAGCCCTCTGCCGGGTTATGCCCTTTACCGGTATAGCCCTGCTCAGCCCATTTTTCGAGAATTAATCCCGCTTCGGTATGGCATGATGCGGAATCGGCATTGTATTCATAGACTTTCAGCCCGCGTTCATCCATGCAGAAATCCATACGACCGGTGATCATATGGTGACGACGGCGCTGCCAGGAGAGACGCAGGCGCGGCCAAAGAATTTTGGGGATATCGAATAGCGCCAGCAGATTATCGTCTTTTAAAACTTTGTCCGTGGCGTGCAGGTACATCAAATGCAACTCATTGGTCGCTTTGATAAGCTCCTGTTCAGCGCTCTCGGTGATGGTAAAATACTGGTACGGGTCCTGATTGATAACGTGTCCGTTCGCCTGTACATAGGCTTTTTGTAACGGATCGCGCTCATCCAACCACTGACCGTCAAACTGACCTTTCTCTGGCAGTCTTGCGCCGCGAATCGCCAGCGACTGATTCGCGATGTCAGGCTGTGACAAACTGTATTGCGTGTCGTCGGTCTGGATCATCCAGCCTAAAATCGTCGTGTCATCAAAGGTGTCGCGCAGGGTGTAACACCCGTTTTCTACGACCATTTCCAGTTCGCGAGTCCACTGCTGCCCTGGCGGCAATGGCGTGTGGATAACGTTTTGCTCAGCAATACGAATTTTGTTATCCAGGAGTTGGGTGATAATCGCGACGTGCCCGGTTTCGTTAAACTCGCCGCCCTTTTGCCAGATGAGCAGCGCCCCGGCCTCCGGCGCGCGCGGCGAACCGTTCGGGAAGGCCTGCAAAGGCAAAATATTGTCATTCACGACCTCGCGCAGAAAACGCAGCGAGAAGATTTCCCAGGCCATGCCGACGTCAGTAAAAACAACGCCATAATTCAGAAAGAGAAAACGGCGGGCAAATTCCACGCACTGCCATTTATGCCCCATGTATTCATCGTCGATGTAGCTACGAAAAGCTGCGTCGTCGTCGTCCCACGGATCGAGGGAATTGTAATCTGAAGAGTAGATCGCTACGCCGCCGGGGGCGTAACCCAATAATGTCCCGAAGGGGGCATCCTGACTGGTGGTTCCTTTGCTCATGCACTTACCTCAAAACAAGACCGCCTGAGCAGCCTGGCGTAATTTCGCTCTGATTGTCTGCTCTGTGACACTAACCGGACAGAGGTCGACATAATCATACACCTCAATAAGGCACACTGAGGCCAGAAGGTTAAAATTTCACTCGCCGGAATGTCCCAATCGGTTAAATGTCCGGTTAGCAAGCTGCTACACTGCTTCAACACCACCACTGTGAAGGCAGGTCAATATGGCAGATAATACTTATCAACCCGCAAAAGTCTGGACGTGGGATAAATCCGGCGGCGGCGCGTTCGCTAACATTAATCGCCCGGTTTCCGGCCCGACGCACGACAAAACGCTGCCCGTCGGCAAACATCCGTTACAGCTTTATTCGCTGGGGACGCCTAACGGCCAGAAAGTGACCATTATGCTGGAAGAGCTCCTGGCGCTGGGCGTGACCGGCGCCGAATATGACGCCTGGTTGATTCGCATCGGCGAGGGCGATCAGTTCTCCAGCGGCTTTGTTGACATCAATCCGAACTCAAAAATCCCGGCGCTGCGCGATAACTCACACAACCCGCCGATTCGAGTTTTTGAGTCGGGCGCAATTCTTGTTTATCTGGCGGATAAGTTTGGCCATTTCCTGCCGCAGGATCTGGCTAAGCGCACAGAAACCCTTAACTGGTTGTTCTGGCTACAGGGCGCGGCGCCGTTCCTCGGTGGCGGTTTCGGTCATTTCTATCATTATGCGCCGGTAAAAATTGAGTACGCCATTAATCGCTTCACCATGGAAGCCAAGCGTCTGCTGGACGTGCTGGATAAGCAGTTAGCTCATCACCCGTATGTCGCGGGAGAAGAGTACACTATTGCCGATATGGCCATCTGGCCGTGGTTCGGCAACGTGGTGCTGGGGAATGTCTATGATGCAGCGGAGTTTCTGGATGCCGGAAGTTATCAAAACGTACAACGCTGGGCGAAACAGGTAGCCGAACGTCCGGCGGTAAAGCGGGGGCGCATTGTCAACCGGACCAACGGCCCATTGAACGAACAGCTTCACGAACGCCATGACGCCAGCGACTTCGAAAACCATACCGAAGATAAACGTCAAAGTTAAACCATAATGCCGGATGGGGTAGTAATGTCGTCATCCGGCATGGTATTCCCTGCTGACGCTTCGCTTATCAGTTCTGCGAGCGTGTCATATGCGGCGCTTCACTAAACCCATGTTGCATGAGAATCGACCTCGCCCGTGCTGATAGTAAAAAGTCGGCAAGCGTTTTTCCCTGCTCGCTCAGGCAGGCAAAGCCATATTCAGCCACGGGATTATAAGGTTCCGGGATATCAACCACTCGCAGCGAATTAACCAGCCGTAGCCTGGGAGCATAGCTGGCATAGCCGATAAAGATATCGGTGTAATCATGATTGATGAGCCATTCCGCCGCCAGCCGGCCCGCCGGTAACGGCAAAGTCTGCCTGCCGCCAACCAGCGCTACCGCGCGTTTTCGGACCGCTTCGCCTTCCTTGCCCATCCGCGAAAAAAGCTGTTGCGTATAATCGCCGGAAGGATCGCAACCTGCTGTTGAGGTGCCGATCCGCAGATCCCGCCGGGTTAACAGCGACAGCCAGTCCTCGCCTTCACGCATCGCCTGTGCCCGCACGCTCAGACACAAACGGTTCGTCGTAAAAGGCGCGACCCGCAGCGCCCGCCCGCTTTCCAGCAGCGCCTGCGGATGCGCCAGGTTCGCCGAAGCAAAAAAGTCGCACGCTTCGCCCGCTTCGATGCGTTCACGTAACAACCCCGCCGGACCGAAATCACATACCGCATCCGCCTGAAACGCCGCCATTAGCTGCGGCCAGACGACACGCAAGCTCCCCGCAGCCAGTATTCGCATCACTGTACGCCCTGATAGTCAGTACGGTAAAAACGTTGATACCAGTCGTTAGCGGCCTTTTGCATGTCAATATCGTGGAATTTTTCCGGATAGAGTTTTTTCGCCATCCACAGTTCGCCGATTCCCACCGCCTCCGGCATCGGATATCCCCAGGCTTTGGCATAATCCGGCATCAGGTAAACCCGATGATGCTTCACCGCGTCAATGACCTGCCACTGGGGATTGTGCAGGATCTCATTGACGACCTTTGGATAGCGATTCTGGACAAAGATCACCTGTGGATCCCAGGCGATCACCTGCTCCATTGTCACCTGCTTAAAGCCTTTCACCGAGGATGCCGCTACATTCAGCGCCTCCGCATGGGCCATCATCAGACCGGTATATTTACCGGAACCGTAGGTGGTCAGCTCCGGATTCGCCATATAGGCGCGAACCCGCTCATTTTCAGGAACCGACTGCAAACGGTCGCTGACCATTTTGCGACCTTTATCCATCGCCTCAATCAGCGCTTTCGCCTCCTGCGGTTTATTGACGATATCGCCAATCAGCGTTATTCCTTCACGCAGCCCGCGGTTGTAAGCCTGCTCTTCATCGGCCAGGGTCGGGTTCATTTTAGCCTGCTCGCCAACAACATCATGGCGCAGCGAAATCGCCACCACCGGAATGCCAAGACGGCTGATCTTGTCGATCATCTCCTGTGGAGCGTAATTCGTGACAAACACCACCTGCGGGCGCAGCGCCACCAGTTTTTCAGGATCAACGTGCGTTAGATCGCCCAGCGAGGCTTTTTGCGCCAGTTCCGGCGCCAGACGCGCATAGCCGTCGCCTAATTGCTGTTTCCAGTTCGCCATGACCCCAACGATTTTGTCAGTGGCATTCATCTGTACAAGGAGATTGAGCGTTTGATGCTGGAGCACCACCACTCTGTCGACGGTGTCGGGAACCGTGACCTGGCGGCCAATTTGATCGGTAAAAGTACGCGCCGCCTGTGACATTAACGACCAGCAAAAAAGCAACGCCAGCAGAGAGAGCTGGCGCAAAAATTTATTCATAGGTTTCGCCCCACAATCGATATATAAATAATTATACAACGATTGTAGAGCGATATAATAGAGGTGATTAAGGGATCACGCGCTGGTGATGTCGTACTCCATGCGGCGCAGCGCATCTAACGTGGCTTTCGCTTCGTCTTCGTCAATGATGCTCATCGCAAAACCAACGTGTACCAATACCCATTGCCCTATCAGCTCGGCTGGCTTACCTTCACAAATCAGAGCAATATTGACATCACGTTTGATGCCACACACTTCCACCTGCGCAAGCTGGTGAATATCATCTCCGACGGCCAGCACCTGACCGGGGACGCCAATACACATAATTAACCACCTGGAATAAAATGCGGGTTATTCGACCTCAATACTTTTTACTTTCAACGAATCGCCGGTATCCACCCGCAGGCGATCGCCATGACAATGCGGACATTGCGCGTCATGCCTGAGAATTTCCACCACCTGACTGCAATCCCAGCACCAGGCCTGGGCCGGTCTGTAGTCGATGTGCAATTCGCACCCTTGCGCTAAAGTCCCCTGGCAGGCGATGTCAAAGCTGAAACGAACCGCGCGCTCTTCAACGCACGAAAGCGCGCCTATCTCCAGCCATACGCCGGTGACGCGCGCCACGCCGTGCTGTTCTGCCTGCTGCTGAATAATTTCAACGGCGCTTTGGCAAAGAGACAGCTCATGCATTCTCACAGCTCCGACGGCCAAACAGCAACGCACGCCGGCTTGTCTGCGGTGCATCAGGATTGCTTACCGGCAGGGATAACAGCATCCGCGCGCAGTCATCCGCCAGCCGGACGCCCTCTTCCGGCGACAGGCTACGGGAAAGCGGCGACATCAACGAGCAGGCAAGATATTGCGAAACGCCTTCCAGTTCGCCAACGGTAAAGGTCATCGTGCCATAAGGCAGTTGCAGACCGAGTTTTTCACCGACGGTACGCCCGGGCCAGATCTGGTCCGGGCCAGGGAAGATTAATGCGCTTAACATCCACGGCGTAATTACCGTGCCCGTCCATTGTCCTTCAAACAACGTAAAATCAGAGACATGCACAGGCATAGTCGGATGCAGAAACGAAAGATCGTGCATCGAACGATGGGCTATCTCTTCAAACGCCGCCTGAACCCGGGCGACGGGCGCCGTGTCGAATCCGGAAAACGTTTCAGACATGCGCCGTCTCCTTAGGAATTGCTTCGACGCCGGATTCACGCAGCGCAGCAAGAACCTGCTCAAGCGCAGGTTCAATCATCGCCTCGACGGTTGGCGTTAAGCCGATGTGCGGTTCCAGCGACTGTGGAATAACGCCGACCAGGGTCAGTTTCTTCGGAAACTCGCCGGTAAAGCGGAGGGCCGACAATACGTCGGCCAGTCCAAGCTGATGGGGGGAGATTTTGTTGGTGAACAGCGCCGGAACTTCATCGTCGCGCAGTACCATAATGGTTCCCGGCGCGTTCTTTTTCGACACGATGGCGTCGGCAATGATCAAATGATCACGATTCGCCATATCGCCAAGAAGTTCCATTCCCGCCGTACCGCCATCCAGAATCTCAACAAAATCCGGCAGGGTGTATCGTTGCTCTAACGCTTCAACAATACGTACCCCGATGGCTTCATCGGTCAGCAAAATATTGCCGACCCCTAAGACTAATATCCGCATTACAAAACCTTCACCGAGACCACTTCATTGCCATCGGCGTCCACCACGTGTACCGCGCACGCCATGCAAGGGTCGAAGGAGTGGATGGTACGTACCACTTCCAGCGGCTTCGCCGGATCGGCGATCGGCGTACCGACCAGCGACTGTTCGTACGGCCCCACGTCATCGTTGAAGTTACGCGGACCTGAGTTCCAGGTCGATGGCACCACCGCCTGATAATTACTGATAATGCCGTCTTTAATCACCATCCAGTGAGACAGCATACCGCGCGGCGCCTCCAGGAAGCCCACGCCTTTGAACTCGCCCGTCGCCGGAATGTTCGGCTTCACAAACGTGGTGTAATCGCCTTTGCCGATATTTACAATCAGCGCATTGTATTGATCCTGCAATACGTTTTGCAGTTCACAACAGTGAACGGTACGCCCGATGATACGACCCAGCGTAGAGTGAAGTTGCGCCATTTCCAGCGTTTTGCCGGTCAGCTTCTGATAAAGCGCAATGATTTCATTGAGTTTGGTCTGCGTGGATTCACGGCCTGCAGCCAGTTTACACAGCATGTTCGCCAGCGGCCCGACTTCGACGGTTTTGCCGTAGAATGTCGGCGACTTGACCCATGAGTATTTACCGTCATCCGACCAACCGTCGTAAGCCGGGATCGTAGTGCCTTCCCACGGCGCCTGCGGCGCTTCATCTTTATACCAGGCGTGCTTCGCGCTCTCCTGAATACCTTTAATCAGGAACTCGTCGGAGTGAGAGGTGATCGGACGGTATGTCGACAGATCGGCATTGGTAATGTAACCGCCCGGGAACAAGAAACTGCCGTTTTTACCGTCGGTCGGGAATTCCGGCGCGCTCAGGTAGTTCACCGCACCTTTGCCACGCTCCAGCCATTCCGGATAGTAGGCCGCGATGACTGCGGTATCCACTTTATACACCTGCTCGACAAAATCGCTCAGCTTATCGATAAACGATTTGATGTACATCAGACGTTCAAGGTTCAACGTACCGATGCTGTCGAGATTGATCGGGTTCGCCACCCCACCGACCGCCAGGTTCTGGATATGCGGCGATTTACCGCCCAGCAACGCCACCACGCGGTTAGCGTCACGCTGACATTCCAGCGCCTGCAGATAGTGGGCGACCGCAATCAGGTTGACCTCCGGCGGTAACTGCATTGCCGGGTGCCCCCAGTAGCCGTTGGCGAAAATACCTAACTGACCGCTGGCGACAAGATCCTTGATCTTGTTCTGAACTTTCGTGAACTCTTGCGCGCTGTTCAGGTGCCAGCTCGACACACCATCCAGCATCGCGGAGGCTTTTTCCGGATCGGCTTTCAGCGCAGAGGTAATGTCCACCCAGTCCAGCGCAGAGAGCTGGTAGAAATGGACAATGTGGTCATGGGTGGTATGCGCCGCCAGAATAATATTACGGATATACTGCGCGTTGACGGGAACATCAATATTCAGCGCGCTTTCTGCCGCACGAACGGAGGAGATCGCGTGAGTTGTCGTACAAACGCCGCAAATACGCTGCACAATCATCCACGCATCGCGCGGATCGCGGTTCTTCACGATCTCTTCCATACCGCGCCACATGGTGCCGGACGCCCATGCTTTGGATACGACGCCGTTCTCAATTTCGCAGTCAATGCGTAAATGACCCTCAATACGGGTTACCGGATCAATAGTAATTCTCTGGCTCATGCTTTGCTCGCCTCATGACGATTATGATCGTTTTGTTTTAAAGGAGGAAGTATCGGCAGTAGACGAATGAGTACGATGTATGCACAAATCTCAATGGCCACAAAACCAATAGAAATCAACAATTCTTCCCAGGTTGGGAAGTAGTGGTAGCCGCCACCCGGGTTGAATGCCACCAGCGAATAGGTCAGACGCCACGTCGCGCAGCCCAACAGCGCGCTCAGCGCCGACAGGTACAGCATACGAGAGTCATTACGCAGTTTCGCCACACGCAGCACCACTAACGGGAAGACCATCAGGACGACTTCAATCCAGAACATAGCGGAGTAAAAATCGCCGGCAAACGCATAGGACAGCTTGTCGCGATAAATCAGTTCGCCAAAGCGCAGGACGACGAAAATCGCCAGCAGCACGCTGATGGTATTCGTCAGCTTAACAAACAAATTTTTCTCATCCGGACCGTTTCCTTTCAGGCCTGCCTGAACCAGCGAGCCCTCAAATATGACAATGGAGAAGCCCATGATAAACGCGGTCAGAACCGAGAACAGCGGCAACATTTCATAGCTTTGCCATAGCGGATGCACTTTATAGCCCGCCGAGATCATCAATGACCCCATTGAGGACTGGTGCATCGTCGGCAGCAGCGCGCCCAGCGCGATAATAAAGAACATCACCTTATTCAGACGCTTGAGCGACACTTTCCAGCCCAGACGCTCAAACAGGGCAGGCGCAAACTCCAGCGCCATCACGCCGATGTAGATGGTCATACAGACCGCCGTCTCAAACAGTACCGAGTTCACGTTGAAGTGACCTGGAATGTAGAAGTACGGCAGGTTCCAGTAACGACCGACGTCGATAGTGATCGACAGGCCGCCCAGCGAGTAACCAAACAAGCTTGCCAGCAATGCCGGGCGCACTAACGGATGGTATTGTCCACGGTTAAAGACATACACCGCCCATGCCAACGCCCAACCGCCGCAGGCAAAGCCGGTGCCGATCAACAGGTCAAAGGCAATCCAGACGCCCCACGGGAAACCGCCGTTCAGGTCGGAAACGGAGCCCAACCCGAAGACCAGACGCTTCACGATAAGGAGCATACACAGGACGATTAACGGTCCAAAAATAATGACCGGTTTACTGATGATTTTTCCGCCCAGCGGTTTTGGATCATGACTCATGATCGTCTCCTCCATCGTGATGGTCGTTTTTGCTATTACGACGAACCAGCACGGTTAAGCCCGCCAGCGCAGCCAGGGGTAGTATCATGCCTTTATAAAGCGTGTGTTGAACATGCTCGGAGCGCGCTCCGGTTGAAAGGTCATCCAGCTTCGGCAGATCCAGATCTTCATAAGGAACGCCTGTCAGCACCAGCACCTGAGTACCACCGCCCTCTTTTTCACCGTAGAGGTGTGGGTAGTATTTAGGCACCGTATGTAGATAGGTGTCGTCCGTTTTCAACGTCTGGCGCGGATAGTGATATTCACTGCCTGGTTTGAGGGCCAGACGTTTTTTCGCTTCCGCCATCAGCTCTTCACGAGTACCGAAAATGACGGCCCCTGCCGGACAAACTTCCACGCATCCAGGCAAACCGCCTTTATCCAGACGCTCAACGCCTTTCTGGTTACACAACTCACACTTGTGAAGCGCGCCAAACGGGTTGTTGTAGTCGTACTTAGGTACGTTGTACGGACAGGCGACCATACAGTAACGGCAGCCGGTGCAGACATCTTTGTCATAGTGGACGATGCCGGTTTTCGGATCTTTTTTCAGCGCCGACACCGGACAAACGGAAACGCAGTTAGGATCGACGCAGTGCATACACTGTTTCTTGATGTAGGCATAGCCGTTCTCTTCCTGATCTTTGTTCACGCCCGTGCCGCTACGCCATACCTGGATAATGTTATTGGTATACGGCGACAGTTTGTCGTTGTTCGACCAGGTCTGCTCCCCTTCCGGGTTACGCGCCGGGAAGTTGATATCCTGACACTTTGTGACGCAGGCCTGACAGCCCACGCACAGAGTGGAGTCATACAGCATGCCCAGCGAACCTGGAATCGGCGGACGGTTTTCTGCAGCCGCATGGCTGACAGACGGCGCGGCGCCCAACAGCAATGCTCCACCGGAGGCTGCTTTAATAAAGTCACGTCTGTTCACGGTTATTCTCCCCGTGAGTCAGCGTTATCTTTCTTTTGCTGACGCCCCAGTTCACGTACCGCCATCACGCTGACGCCGGCAACCAGACCGACTACGCCGCCAAGCAGACCGACAGCGCCCGCAGAGATATTGCCGCCTTCTTTCATATTGACGTCAGGTTTCTCTGAACGCGGAGTTTGGTTTTCGACATGAGCAAGCTGGTGAATGCCCTTATGGAAGCCGATACCTTCTTCGTTACAGCCATAGCAAGGATGACCGATCGCCACTGGCCAAACGCCGCCAACGTCACAGAACTGTAACGTAGAACAGTTGCCCCAGGTTTCCGGCCCTTTACAGCCAAGATGGTAGAGACACCAGCCCTGACGGTGGCCTTCGTCGCCAAATTCTTTGGCAAAACGGCCTGCGTCGAAGTGTGGACGACGTTCGCAATGCTCATGAATCAGACGGCCATAGGCAAAGGTTGGACGATTTTTCGTATCCAGCTTCGGCGGCGTGCCGTAAGTGATGATATGCGCGACGGTCGCCAGGAAGTTATGCGGGTTTGGCGGACAACCTGGAATATTGATAACCGTTTTGCCCGGTAAGACTTCCTGCAGACTGACAGCGCCGGTTGGGTTTACGCCAGCCGCAGCAACGCCGCCCCATGCCGAGCAGGAACCGATAGCGATAATCGCGGCTGCGCCGTCGGCGGCTTTGCGGATGTGATCCACGATCGGCTCGCCGGCAACCATGCAGTAGATACCGTTATCTTTTAGTGGGATAGAACCATCCACCACCAGAACATATTGCCCTTTATACTTCTCCAGAGCGTTATGTTTGTTTTCTTCGACCTGGTGACCGAATGCGGCGGAAAGTACCTCGTGGTATTCCAGAGAGATGGTCTCCAGAACGAGGTTTTCAACGGTTGGGTGTGTAGCACGAAGCAGTGATTCGGTACAACCGGTACACTCCTGAGCGCCAATCCAGATAACGGGCGGACGCTGTGGATTGGATACCGATTCTGCCATTTCTGCGGCGGCTTTGCTACTGAGCCCCATAGTAGCGGCCAGTGCTGCACAAAGCTTCATGAAATCACGACGGTTAATGCCGTGAGAAGTGATGAGAGTATTATCTCCAGTCATTTTATAGTTATTCCGTTACGAAGACCTGGCTTTTATTTTGCACTGTTCGCGAAGAAGTTATTGCGATCGGTACGCCATTTACCACACTTTTTTTATGGTTATGTGCGCCATAATACTTCGACGGAACAGTAAAACGAAGGGAAGAGGCGATAGTGTAATTAATTAAAGCAAGATAATACCCCTGTTGGATCAACCTTCGAGTCGATAACCGGCCATAAAGAAGCGAACCGCCATCCCGGAATGATTCTCTTTAAAGAAATCCATCACCATTTCTTTATCCAGACCATAGCGACGCGTCAGAATTCCGGCCTCCCACGCGCTAAGTTGACGATCGCCGGTCTTTTCGAACATACGGTGTGTAAAACCTAATACAAAGCCACGTTTATACTCAGAACAGAAATTCACCGCATGATGCGCGCTATATGCATATGGCGCGTGCAACCCGGCCATTAAGCCTTTCCCAAAATGATTATTCATCTGACCTCCTCAATCGCTATATAATAAATTATATAGCGATTGATTAAATGAAGACCAGCGCATTACGCGCTTTTTTGCTTCACATCAGAAAGAAACCCATTCATCAGTAGACTGTGCGGGAGCCGACGCCATTCTCTGAACGCCAGGCGCCGCTTTCGCCGTTACGCGTTGTTGCGGCTCACTAGCGGAAAGCCGGAACTGCTGTACGGAGCGTTGCAAATCCTCCGTCTGCCGTTCCAGCGCCGCCGCCGCCGCGGAAACCTGCTCAACCAGCGCGGCGTTTTGTTGCGTAACGCTATCCATTTGCGTGATCGCCACGCCAACCTGAGAGATACCTTTACTCTGATCTTCGGAGGCGGATGCGATCTGTTTCATAATCGTCGTCACTTCCGTGACGCCGCGCAGGATGGCTTCCATCGTCGCGCCGGTCTCCTGGACCAACTGCGCGCCCTGCGCTACGCGACGTACCGATTCGCCAATTAAGGCTTCAATTTCTTTCGCCGCCCCCGCGCTGCGGCTGGCCAGGTTACGTACCTCACCGGCGACCACCGCGAAGCCGCGTCCCTGCTCGCCCGCTCTGGCCGCTTCTACCGCTGCGTTCAAGGCCAGAATATTGGTCTGGAAAGCAATACTATTAATCACGGTAGTAATTTCGGCGATCTGCTGCGAACTGGCGGAAATACCGTTCATTGTTTCTACCACATCGGAAACCAGTTCACCGCCTTTTCCTGCCGTTAGCGAGGCGGCATCCGCAAGCTGACTCGCCTGGCGAGCGTGTTCGGCGTTCATTTTCACCGTTGCGGTAAGCTGTTCCATGCTGGCGGCCGTCTCTTCCAGCGCAGCGGCCTGTTCTTCCGTTCGGGAAGAGAGATCGTTATTACCGGTAGAAATTTCCGTCGCGCCGCGCCAGATATTGTCGCTTCCGGCGCGGATCGTACTCACGGCTTCGCGTAAACTGTCCTGCATCGCGCGCAGTAGCGGCACCAACCGGCCTACGCAGTTACGCCCCAACGCTTCAATCGGCTGGCTAAGATCGCCTTGCGCGATGCGCTGAAATTGCTGACGGATGCGCTCCAGCGGTTTCACCATCATTGCAACCAGATAGCGATCGGTAAAAATCAGGATAGCAATGCCCAGAATCACCGCCGTGATAAGCAGGATGCGGATGGTATAGGTTTTACCATCGACCATCACACGTGTGTTATCCAGCATGGCGCCAGCTTCATGACTAAACCGTTCCGCGCTGGCACCGAACGCGCGACTGAGTGCGGGCGTGACCGTACTGGCATGTTCGCTCCAGGCGGTCAGCGATCCTTGCTGCGCCAGTTGCATTTGAGGAACGACGCCTTTCTCCAGCAAGGCCTGCCAGTTGGACAAGACCTCCCTTGAGATATCAGGGTTCATCGGCCCCGGCGATAGCGCTTTCATCTCCTCCAGCTTCTGACGCATATTCTCGAGCGACTGCCGGGCGGGCGCAAAATCGGGCGTGCCGCCGCCGATTTTTACATCCATCGCGCGGCTAAGGCGGGTAACAAAGCGGAAATATTGATCGTTACCCTGGCTTAGCACCGTCATTTGCCGCACAAGATGCCGGTCAATATCATTTCCTTCCGAAACTTCGGATAAAGCATGGACGCTGTATAACCCCACCCCCGACCAGAGTAGACAAAAAAGTCCCAGTATCGTCAGCATGACCATACGAATAGTAAAGTTTTGCAGCAAACGCATATGAATTTCCTTGCTGAATATAAGAGATTAGTCATCAGACGATGACGCACTCTCGTTATCGGCAAGGCGCGGAGAATATATAATGCATTCTCCATTTTTTTACAGTTATCGCCGTTCACGTACCCGCAGATGTTATATATCTGTGAACGCAGAGAAAATCTTTTAGTCTTATTACTGGGTAAATGAATAGATGTAGTAAAAATATTGCGTAAGGCTGCAGGGAGACGGTTATCCGCCATTAAAGAAGTGCTGTTTTACAGCCGGGCTCAGTATCCTTTGCCCGACTGCCCCGCCGTTGACGGCGGCTCAATGGTTATGCCGCGTCAATCTGTCCAGATAGCCCATCACGAATGCCGACAGGACAAAGGTCAGATGGATGATGACATACCACATTAATTTGTTATCCGGGACGTTTTTCGCGTCCATAAACACGCGTAACAGGTGAATGGAAGAGATAGCGACTATCGATGCCGCCACCTTATTTTTTAGCGACGTCGCATCCATTTTCCCCAGCCAGTTCAGCTTCTCCTTGCCCGCAGAGATATCCAGCTGAGAGACAAAGTTTTCATACCCGGAGAACATGACCATTACCAGCAATCCGCCAACCAGCGTCATATCAACCAGCGATAACAGCACCAGGATCAGATCGGCTTCCGCCAGGGCAAAAACGTTCGGCAGAACGTGTAGAATTTCCTGGAAAAATTTTAGCGCTAAAGCGATCAGCGCCAAAGAGAGGCCAAAATACACCGGCGCGAGCAGCCAGCGAGACGCATACATTACATTTTCAAGAAAGCGTTCCATAGGGACCTGTCAGGTAACTAAAACCAGCAACAGTATATCTCAACCATGCAACATCAGATCAACATGCCAGTTAAATCTCATCCGGTTTAACCTGTGGGCGCTGATATTCCGGCCATACCAGCGCGACCAATGCCGGGTAGGCCTCAAGACTGAACTCCCGAAAACACTGACGTAAATTCAGGACGTCCAAATCCGAATACGGCACCCTTTCTCCGTTCAGACAACGCTTCTTAATATTGTCGTAATACTTATAAACGGCAGAGTTAAGGTCGCTGCAACGACGCTGTGCGTCAAATAATCCAGGCGTTTCATTCAACTCAGTCATTGTCATTCGTTTTATCGTTGCATGAAGGAAATCGATATATTCATGGTTAACGCGCCAGTACCATACCGGCGTTATCGAATTCATTAATACTGAAAAATGATCTTCGCCCTCTTCCTTTGTCATGGGTTCAGTTTGATTTAAATTTACGATTTTTCCACCAGGACGTTTTTTATTAACCTCCCACATCAGGAAGAGTATCGCGCCGGTCAGTAATAGCAATATAATAACAGAATAAAAAATACTGTTCATAGCAGGCTCCATTTTTTTTGATTTTAAAATTACACCATGTTATTGTCAACGAAACCTACACTATTAAAAATAGTATGCCACTGATCGTAAAGGATATTTAGTCATGCTTCCTGAGCATCTGGTTTCCTCTCATTTTCGCCTGTCATCGCCGCCCCCTGAAGCCACAGAAAACAGTAAAAATTTGCCTAAGGGAAAGACAAAACTCAGCGATTACGAGCCCGATATTTTAATTAGCGCTAACGCTGCCGGGCAACACAGAAACGTATTATTTGAAGAACGCGACCGTCATATTAAAGAACGTCTGTATTGTGTGGCTAAAATTGAAACGTTTGCCCGCCTGATAAACGCACTACAGGCAGAAGGCGATATTGATGCCCAAATGCTAAGTAAAATACTGGCGGATAAAACCGCAATGATAAATGAAAAAGGCAATGCCATTTGGCTTAATTTAATCACTCGCGAAACCAATATGCCGCTATTTTATTCACTGGAAGATAAAGATGAAAGAAGTTGAAGACAATAACGTTTATTTGGCTTTAGACAACCATAAAAGTGATGAATTTATCTTAAAGCAAAATCTTGCAGCGCTAATCGCCAGTAAAAATGCCACCCTGGAAAAGGTAACGCAGGAGGTGGTATCCATACCGGCGGCGTTAGTACGCCTGAAGTGGCAAAACCGACGGGAGATGTATGCGTTACAGGTCAAAGAGGAGATTTATGGCGCGACCATCAATGCCATTATCGAGCAGCATCCTGAATTACGAGACAAAATTATGTCTCGTCTTGAAAGTGACTGGCAGCATCTGCTGGCTCGCGAGACGGCAACCTTACGTCTGACGCGTAAGCTTTCCGATGGCGACTACCGGACGCGCAACGTCACCACCGTCGCACGGCAAGAAAAATAACCTTCATGGCTAGTTAACTCTGTTGTGAATACGGGCGAAGCATAAGGATCGTTCTGATTCTCCCTCTTACGGTAGTAAAAGTGTCTACGCTTAAAGGGTGTTCAACCTGAAGGGAGAAGCTCAATGTCTCATCTATACGACCCTACCACGCAGTATTACACCGGCGAGTATCCTAAGCAAAAACAGCCGGCGCCCGGCGTCCAGGCGAAAATGACGCCTGTTCCTGACTGTGGTGAAAAAAGTTATGTCGGCAGTGGTCGCCTTAAAGATCGTAAGGCGCTGGTGACAGGGGGCGACTCCGGGATTGGGCGTGCTGCCGCTATCGCTTACGCGCGTGAAGGCGCAGATGTCGCGATCAACTATCTGCCAGCGGAAGAAGAGGACGCCCAGCAGGTTAAAGCGCTGATTGAGGAGTGCGGCCGTAAAGCGGTGTTATTGCCAGGCGATCTTAGCGACGAATCTTTCGCCCGTTCGCTGGTCCATAAGGCGCGTGAAGCGCTGGGCGGGCTGGACATTCTGGCGCTGGTGGCCGGTAAACAGACGGCAATCCCGGAGATAAAAGATCTGACCAGCGAGCAATTTCAGCAAACCTTCGCCGTTAACGTTTTTGCTCTGTTCTGGATAACCCAGGAAGCGATTCCGCTGCTGCCAAAAGGCGCCAGTATTATCACAACGTCGTCTATCCAGGCGTATCAGCCCAGTCCGCACCTGCTGGATTATGCGGCAACCAAGGCGGCAATCCTCAATTACAGCCGTGGCCTGGCGAAACAGGTGGCGGAAAAAGGAATTCGTGTGAATATTGTCGCGCCTGGCCCTATCTGGACAGCGCTGCAAATTTCCGGCGGTCAAACCCAGGATAAAATTCCGCAGTTTGGTCAGCAGACGCCAATGAAGCGGGCCGGCCAACCGGCAGAGCTGGCACCGGTGTATGTCTATCTGGCAAGCCAGGAATCCAGTTACGTTACCGCAGAAGTGCACGGCGTGTGCGGCGGGGAACATTTAGGCTAACGCATGAAGTCGATTAAGATGGCGCACTTCTGTTAAGCAAGGCGCCATCTTAGGCAATAAAAAAGCCGGGTGGCGACTTCGCCTTACCCGGCCTACAGCGTCAGCAGAATACTTATTTCGCTTTCGGGGTCTCTTCGCCGACCAGACCAATCTTGAGATAGCCCGCCTGATGCAGCATATCCATCACTTTCATCAGGGTTTCATACTCTACGGTTTTATCCGCGCGGAAGAAAATCGTAGTATCCTTTTTCCCTTCCGTCAGGGCCGTTAGCTCGGCAATCATCGTATCATCCGTCACCGGATCGTTACCGATAAACATGGTGTTATCCGCTTTCACCGACAGATAAACCGGTTTTTCCGGGCGCGGCTGTGGCGTACTGGTAGAAGCGGGCAGATTCACCTTGACGTCCACCGTCGCCAGCGGCGCAGCCACCATAAAGATAATCAGCAGAACCAACATGACATCGATAAACGGCGTCACGTTGATTTCATGCATTTCGCCGTTGTCATCCAGGTTCTCGTTAAGACGCATTGCCATGACGCATTACCCTACCCGTAATTTCTGCGCGGCGCGTACCGGCTGCGCACTGGCGCTCGCATTCAGATCGAGATCGCGGCTTTGCAGCAGCAATACCTGCGCCGCCACGTCGCCCAGCGTCGCTTTGTAACTGCCTATCTGACGTGCGAAGATGTTGTAAATGACAACCGCCGGGATCGCAGCCACCAGCCCAATCGCCGTCGCCAGCAGCGCTTCCGCAATACCAGGAGCGACCACCGCCAGGTTGGTGGTCTGCGTTTGCGCAATACCGATGAAGCTATTCATAATGCCCCATACGGTGCCAAACAACCCGACGAAGGGGGAAATGGCACCGATCGTCGCCAGATAACCGTTGCCTCGTCCCATGTAGCGGCCAACTGCCGCGACGCGACGTTCCAGACGAAAGCCGGTACGTTCTTTAATCCCTTCGTTATCTTCGCTGCCCTGAGAGAGTTCCAGTTCATTCTGCGCTTCATTGATGAGCTGTGCGCTGAGGCTTTTTGCGCTGAAACCTGCCGCAATGTCGGAAGCCTGATCTAAAGAGCGCGCATCGGCTAATTGCAGTTGTTCGCGCTTTAAGCGGCGCTTTTGAGTGAAAAATTCAACACTTTTACTGAAGAAGATAGCCCAGGTGACGACTGACGCCAGAATCAGACCAATCATCACGCACTTCACGACAATATCGGCGTGCTGATACATACCCCAGACGGAGAGATCCGTCTGCATCAAATTATTACCCACTCTGTATCTCCAGGACGCAAATCACAAAATCTGAGCATAATAATATCAAAACGACGTCGAATTGATAGTCGTTCTCATTACTATTTACATACTGCCGCACCTTTACTGCTTTTTCTTTGCGCTTACGCATTAAAAAAGCCACCTGTTTTTATTTTGGCAAAATTTTCATCTGTATCACACGTCGCCAGGGTGCAGATGGTTATATTCATGCTAGTTTAGACATCCAGACGGTTAAAATCAGGAAACGCAACATGACGGATAAACAGTTGGATACCAAACTGGTAAACGCAGGACGCAGCAAAAAATACACGCTTGGCTCAGTGAATAGTGTGATTCAACGCGCTTCTTCACTGGTGTTTGACACCGTCGAGGCCAAAAAACACGCTACCCGCAATCGCGCCAACGGCGAATTATTTTACGGACGCCGGGGAACGCTGACCCACTTTTCGCTCCAGGAAGCCATGTGTGAACTGGAAGGCGGCGCCGGATGCGCGCTCTTCCCGTGCGGCGCGGCGGCGGTCGCCAACACCATTCTGGCGTTCGTTGAGCAGGGCGACCACATCCTGATGACCAACACAGCCTATGAACCCAGCCAGGATTTCTGCAGCAAAATTCTCGGCAAACTGGGCGTGACGACAAGCTGGTTCGACCCGCTCATCGGCGCTGATATCACGCAACATATTCAGCCGAACACGAAAGTCGTATTTCTGGAATCCCCCGGTTCCATTACCATGGAGGTACATGATATTCCGACCATTGTCAGTGCGGTCAGACGCGTCGCGCCAGAAGCCGTCATCATGATTGATAATACCTGGGCGGCTGGCGTTCTGTTCAAAGCTCTGGAGTTCGATATTGATATCTCTATCCAGGCGGGCACTAAGTATCTGATTGGTCATTCTGATGCGATGGTCGGTACTGCCGTTGCAAATGCGCGTTGCTGGGAACAATTGCGGGAAAACGCCTATCTGATGGGGCAAATGCTCGACGCCGACACGGCTTATATGACCAGCCGCGGTTTGCGCACGCTCGGCGTCCGACTGCGCCAGCATCAAGAAAGCAGCCTCAAAATCGCCGCATGGCTGGCGAACCATCCTCAGGTCGCGCGCGTTAATCATCCGGCCCTGCCGGGTAGCAAAGGTCATGCGTTCTGGAAACGAGACTTTACAGGCAGCAGCGGTCTGTTCTCCTTTGTGCTCAATAAAAAGCTGACCGAGGCAGAATTATCAGCCTATCTGGATAACTTTTCGCTGTTCAGTATGGCCTACTCCTGGGGAGGCTACGAATCGCTGATTATTGCTAATCAGCCGGAACAGATCGCCGCGATTCGTCCCGCAGGCGGCGTAGATTTTACCGGTACGCTGGTTCGGGTGCATATTGGTTTAGAGAGTGTTGATGATTTGATCGCTGATTTAGCCGCCGGCTTCGCCAGAATTGTGTAAAGTTGCCGGGGATGGACATATATGCAGACAATTTCCGTGGAAAAGTCTGCGTTTGTTGCGTCCGGGATCAAGGCATCCCGGACGATTCAGGAGTACAATAGGCAGATAAAAGCGTAAATGCTGTTCCACAGGAAAGTTCATGGCTGTCATTCAAGATATTATCGCTGCGCTCTGGCAACATGATTTTGCCGCGCTGGCGAATCCACACGTTGTTAGCGTCGTCTACTTTGTCATGTTCGCCACGCTATTTTTAGAAAACGGTCTGCTGCCAGCGTCATTCTTACCCGGCGATAGTCTGCTGCTGCTGGCAGGCGCGTTGATCGCCCAGGATGTAATGCATTTTTTGCCGACGATTGGCATTCTCACCACCGCGGCCAGTCTCGGCTGCTGGCTAAGTTATATCCAGGGACGCTGGCTCGGTAATACGCGTACCGTCAAAGGCTGGCTGGCGCAGCTTCCGGCAAAATATCATCAGCGCGCTACCTGCATGTTTGACCGTCACGGTTTGTTAGCGTTGCTTGCCGGGCGCTTTCTGGCGTTTGTCCGCACGCTGCTGCCAACAATGGCGGGTATTTCCGGCCTGTCCAACCGCCGGTTTCAGTTTTTTAACTGGTTAAGCGGCCTGCTGTGGGTGACTGTCGTGACCAGCTTCGGCTACGCGCTCAGTATGATCCCGTTTGTTAAGCGCCATGAAGACCAGGTAATGACATTTTTAATGATCCTTCCCGTCGCGCTACTGGTCGCCGGAGTGTTAGGTACGCTGGTCGTGGTGATTAAAAAGAAATACTGTAACGCCTGACGTATCCATAATCGGCCAGGATGGCCCGGTTACGCTTCGTTGACCCGTGGCGGGATGCCCCACTTAGCTCCCTTGCATTGTCCGCATTCTTGCCGCATCTTCGCCCGGCGTAACGCCAAAATAACGTTTAAACTCCCGGCTAAACTGCGATGCGCTCTCATAGCCGACCCGCATCGCCGCGGCGCTGGCCTTCATACCGTCGTGAATCATCATCATTCGCGCTTTATGCAGTCGGTAGCTTTTTAAATACTGCAACGGCGAGGTGCTGGTGACCGCCTTAAAATTATGGTGAAACGCCGACACGCTCATGTTCGCTTCTGCCGCCAGTTGCTCAACATTCAGGTTCTCGGTGTATTTCATTTCGATCTGTTTAAGTACGCGACTGATCAGGCTAAAGTGCGTCTGGCGACTAACCAGTGCAAGCAGCGCCCCGCCGCGCGGTCCCATCAGCACATGATAAAGAATTTCGCGAATAATCTGTTTTCCCAGAATCCGCGCATCCAGCGGGCGCTCCATCACATCCAGCAATCTTTCCACCGCACATAAAATCTCGTCCGACAGCGTGGCGGAGTTAATCCCACTGGCCGCCATCGGCAACTGGAAACGCTCATCTTCGCCAATGTCCATGAGCAACTCTTGCAGTTGCAGCACATCAATGTCGAGCCGAATACCGGCCAGCGGTACCTCGGGCGTCGCCCAGGTCTCGCATTCAAAAGGGAGCGGCACGGTCAGTAAGAGATATTCATTAGCGTCATAACGAAACTTGCGCTTGTTAATATAGCCAATTTTATGACCGGAAAAGAGAAATATGATGCCAGGCTGATACATGACCGGCGTGCGCGGCCCCGGTTCAACACCATACAACAGACGAATGCCCGCCAGCTGCTCGCTGATTATTTTATCATTATTTTTTAAATGATTAATTTTATCAGCCAACTGTAAGCAAATTGCTTCACGATTCATAACGCGCCATTTTTTCATCAAATCCACTCCGCTGGATTGTGCGCATTTTTAGCGATTTTCTCCAGCATTCTGGAGAAATAGGCAAAACATTGGCAGAAATGTGCATTGAGAGACATCCCTCACAAGACCACAATGATGGCCATCAGGCAGACAGCCGCCTGCCCTCTTTTTACCCACATAAGGGAATGAGCAATGAACAATTTCAAATTACATACCCCTACCCGCATTCTGTTTGGTAAAGGCGCTATCGTCGATCTCCGCGATCAGATCCCGCAGGACGCCCGCGTGCTGATTACCTATGGCGGCGGTAGCGTGAAAAAGACCGGCGTACTGGCGCAAGTTCAGGAAGCGTTAAAAGGACTGGATGTTCGGGAGTTTGGCGGTATTGAACCGAACCCGTCCTATGAAACGCTGATGAAGGCCGTGCAGCTTGTGCGCGACGAAAATATTACCTTTCTGCTGGCCGTTGGCGGCGGTTCCGTACTGGACGGCACCAAATTTATCGCCGCAGCGGCGCAATATACGGACGGCGTCGATCCGTGGCACATTCTGGAAACCGGCGGTACTGAGATTCGTAGCGCAATCCCGATGGGGTCTGTGCTGACCCTACCGGCAACCGGCTCAGAATCGAACGCCGGCGCAGTCATTTCCCGTAAAACCACTGGCGACAAACAAGCCTTCCACTCCTCGTTCGTGCAACCGGTGTTTGCCGTACTGGACCCGGTCTACACCTATACATTGCCGCCGCGCCAGGTTGCGAACGGCGTCGTGGATGCTTTCGTCCATACCGTTGAGCAGTACGTCACTTACCCGGTTAACGGCAAAATTCAGGATCGTTTCGCCGAAGGTATTTTACTCACACTGATCGAAGAAGGTCCCAAAGCGCTGCAAGAGCCTGAAAACTATGACGTCCGCGCTAACGTGATGTGGGCCGCTACTCAGGCGTTAAATGGCCTGATTGGCGCTGGTGTTCCGCAGGACTGGGCGACGCATATGCTGGGCCATGAGCTTACCGCGATGCACGGTCTCGATCATGCCCAGACGCTGGCTATCATTCTGCCTGCGCTATGGAACGAAAAACGAGACGTTAAACGCGCAAAACTCCTGCAATATGCTGAACGTGTATGGAATATCACCGACGGTTCCGACGACGAGCGTATTGATGCCGCCATTGCCGCCACCCGCCGTTTCTTTGAACAGATGGGCGTGCCTACCCGTCTGTCCGATTACGGTCTGGATGGCAGCACTATTCCGGCGCTACTGGCTAAACTTGAGGCGCATGGATGCACAAATTTAGGTGAAAATCAGGATATTACGCTGGATGTCAGCCGTCGGATTTATGAAGCGGCGCGCTAAGGTTTTTTCGCCTCTGACTTTCGTTTTTGGCCATTTCGTCCAGACTTAAGTCACTTAGTCTCGCCGGACCCGACTCCGGCGAGCCAATTAAAAGAGGAACACATCATGGCTAATCCAACCATTATCAGGCTACAGGATGGCAACGTAATGCCACAACTTGGGCTGGGAGTCTGGAAAGCAAGCAATGAAGAGGTGATCGCGGCGATTCATAAAGCGCTGGAGGTGGGCTATCGATCGATTGATACCGCCACAGCATATCAGAATGAAGAAGGCGTCGGCAAAGCGCTAAAAGCAGCGAGCGTAGCGCGGGAAGAGCTGTTTATCACCACCAAGTTGTGGAATGACGATCAAAAACGTCCCCGCGAAGCCCTGCAGGAGAGCCTGAAAAAACTGCAGCTTGATTATCTCGATCTCTATCTGATGCACTGGCCCGTACCGGCTATCGATCACTATGTCGACGCCTGGAAAGGCATGATCGCGCTGCAAAAAGAGGGGCTGGTAAAGAGTATCGGGGTCTGTAACTTTCAGATCCATCACCTCCAGCGTCTGATCGATGAAACCGGCGTTACCCCTGTGATCAACCAGATCGAGCTTCACCCCTTGATGCAACAGCGCCAGCTACATGCGTGGAATGCGACGCATAAAATCCAGACCGAGTCCTGGAGCCCGCTGGCGCAGGGCGGCGAAGGCGTATTCGATCAGAAAGTGATTCGCGAACTGGCGGATAAATACGGCAAAACGCCCGCCCAGATTGTTATTCGCTGGCATCTGGACTGCGGGCTGGTCGTCATTCCGAAATCCGTCACCCCTTCCCGTATCGCGGAAAACTTTGCTGTCTGGGATTTCCGTCTCGATAAAGATGAATTAGGCGAGATCGCAAAACTGGATCAAGGCAAACGCCTCGGCCCCGATCCGGATCAGTTCGGCGGTTAAGCCGGATTTATCGCACGCCATGCCCGACGATGTCGTCGGGCTTTTTTTCATTTCGAAATATTAAGAAACAATTACGCGCATTTAACAGTATATTTCCCCCACACACAAGTGCAGAATTATTCTGATTTTGTGAATATTTATTCATGATTATTATCAATTTACTTAATGTATATAAAATATTTATGGATGTGTGATTGTGGCGGAAAAAAAATCTCAGGGCGTCAAATGGCTCCCATTCATTCTTATTCTGGTTATCGCCGCCGGACTGTGGCAGCTAACGCCCCCTTCCGGGTTAAGCGCGCCGGCCTGGCATTCCGCGATTATTTTTGTCGCGACGATCGCCTCTATCGTGGCGAAAGTGCTGCCTATTGGCGCGGTCGGTATTATCGGCATCACCGTCTTTGCGCTCGCCTATGCTGCCGGCGACAAAACGGCCAGCGGCGCGATTACCACGGCCTTGAGCGAGCTTAACAGTTCGTTGATCTGGCTTATCGTCGTCGCCTTTATGATTGCCCGTGGGTTTATCAAAACCGGGCTGGGTCGGCGTATCGCCCTACAAATGATCCGTCTGTTAGGTAAACGAACGCTGGGCCTGGCTTATGGCCTGGCGTTTGCCGATCTGATCCTCTCCCCCGCGATGCCCAGTAACACCGCGCGCTGCGGCGGCGTGATTTACCCGATCGCCGACTCGCTGGCGCGCAGCTTTGATTCACATCCGGAAGATGAGTCTCGCAGCAAAATCGGCACCTTTCTGATCACCTGTATTGGCAATGTTAACGACGTCACCGCCGCACTGTTTATGACCGGTTATACGGGTAACCTGCTGGCGGTAAAACTGGCGGCGAACGCCGGCGTTACGTTGAGCTGGGGAAGCTGGTTTATCGCCGCTCTCCTGCCTTGCCTGGTCTCTTTTCTTATCGTCCCGCTGCTGGTCTACTGGCTGACGCGTCCGGAAATTAAACATACGCCGGATGCGCCGGATTTGGCGCGCAAAGAGCTGGCGCAAATGGGCAGTATGACGCGCGGCGAGTGGCTCATGCTGGCAACCGTCGGCGTGTTGCTGGTGCTATGGATTTTTGGCAATACGCTCGGCGTGGATGCCACGACGGCCTCTTTTGTCGGTCTCTCGATTTTATTACTGAGCGGCGTGCTCACCTGGGAAGACGTTAAAAGCGAAAAAGGCGCCTGGGATACGTTGATTTGGTTTGCCGCGCTGCTGATGATGGCTAACCAGTTGAAGAAACTAGGATTCACCAGCTGGTTTGGCAACCTGATTGGCGACAGCATCGGCAGTACGATGCATGGAACCAGTTGGATAATCATCCTGCTGCTGCTTAACGCAGCCTATTTTTATACCCACTATTTTTTCGCCAGCGGCAACGCGCAAATCGCCGCGCTGTATGCGGTGTTTCTGGGTGTCGGTCTGCATCTGAATATACCGGCAGCGCCGATGGCGCTTATGCTGGCGTTTACCAGCAGCCTGTACTGCTCTCTTACGCAGTATACCCACGCACGCGGCCCCATTCTTTTTGGCGCCGGCTATGTACCGACGGGCGTCTGGTGGCGAACGGGATTTATTATCAGCCTCTTTAATCAGGCGGTCTTTTTGACAGTCGGCCTCGCATGGTGGAAAGTGTTAGGGTTGTATTAAACGCTTAACGCATCGATAAGCCCTCGGTTAACGGAGAAATGGAATGACCTGCATTTTCTGTCAAATAGTTGAAGGTAAAGCACCTTGTCATAAAGTTTGGGAAGATGAGCATCACCTGGCTTTTTTGTCGATTTTTCCGAATACCGATGGGTTTACCGTAGTGATCCCGAAAAAACATTACCCCAGCTACGCGTTCGATCTACCACCGCAGGCGTTAGCGGACCTGATGCTGGCGACCCAAAAAGTGGCTAAGAAACTGGATAAGGCTTTCCCGGATGTCAGTCGTACGGGAATGTTCTTCGAAGGTTTCGGCGTAGACCATGTGCACAGTAAATTAAGCCCCATGCACGGTACTGGCGATTTAACCCACTGGAAACCGATTGAATCGCGGCAGAATAAATTTTTCGAACAGTATGAAGGATATCTGTCGTCACACGATCATGAACGGGCGGATGATGAAAAACTGGCCGCGCTGGCGGCCAGAATTCGTGAGGCATAAATACGGAGCACTTCTGCCGGATGGCGGTGTAAGCACCTTATCCGGCCTACAAAACTGTGCTATTCATAGACCTGATAAGCGCTGCGCCATCAGGCATTATACCTTAGATTATATACTTCTTATCTATTTTAATATATCAACCCTGGTAGGTTAAATATTACGGCGCGTGGCTAAATATTTCGTACAAAAACCATCCAGGAATAGCGGCAATAACACCCATTAAAATTATCCCTGCAAGAGTCATTTGCCTGTCTTCACGTTTTTCCATACTACATGCTTTAATAGCCATTATGAATATAACAACAGCTATTATAGCAATTACGATAAAACAGGGAATAATAATCATACCCATGATATCCCCTCCTCTGGGGCTGTATAAAAGCATCATGCCTTAATCATTAAGGTAATATATAATTAATTTATACAATCAATAACATTGAAATAAAATATAAAGCCCCCCGTAATTTAGCAATTACTAAAGACCGACACAATATATTTAGATATCTGTTACTTCCGGAAATATTAGCTTCCAGAAGCAACAGATTCAAAGGTAATTAACGCCCCGCGCCTTTCCCGCGCTTCTTATTAGCGGCAAGCCCCTGCCGCTGATGTTCCACTGGCGTATGTTTGGTCAACGCCGAGCGCGTGTTGCGGTTCTGGCGACGCGCTTCGCGCATCTCTTCAATGGTCGGCGCAGGCACCAGACACTCACGGCGACCGCCAATCAAATGCTTTTTCCCCATCGCTTCCAGCGCCTGGCGAATCAGCGGCCAGTTCGCCGGATCGTGATAACGCAGCAGTGCCTTATGCAGGCGACGTTGCCTGTCTCCCTTCGGCACCACCACATCTTCACTCTTATAACCAATTTTACCCAGCGGGTTTTTGCCGGTGTAATACATGGTGGTCGAATTCGCCAACGGCGACGGGTAGAAGTTCTGCACCTGATCCAGACGGAAGCGGTGGCGCTTGAGCCACAGCGCCAGATTCACCATATCCTCGTCCCGCGTGCCCGGATGTGCGGAGATAAAATACGGGATCAGATACTGCTCTTTTCCGGCCTGTTTAGAGTAAAGGTCAAATAACTCTTTAAAGCGATCGTAGCTGCCCATACCCGGCTTCATCATTTTCGACAACGGACCTTCTTCAGTATGCTCCGGCGCAATCTTCAGATAGCCGCCCACATGATGGCTTGCCAGCTCTTTAATGTAGCGAGGATCTTCTACAGCGATGTCGTAGCGCACGCCGGAGGCAATTAAGATTTTCTTAATGCCTTTCAGCTCACGGGCGCGGCGATAAAGATTGATCGTCGGCGTATGGTCAGTATCCATATGCGGACAGATATCCGGATAGACGCATGACAGGCGACGACAGGTCTGCTCCGCACGCGGCGACTTACAGCGCAGCATATACATGTTCGCGGTAGGACCGCCCAGATCGGAGATCACGCCGGTAAACCCCGGCACCGTGTCGCGGATCGCTTCGATCTCGTTGATGATAGAGTCTTCCGAGCGGCTCTGAATGATGCGCCCTTCATGTTCAGTGATCGAGCAGAAAGAGCAGCCGCCAAAGCAGCCGCGCATGATATTGATCGAAAAGCGGATCATCTCATAGGCCGGAATACGGGCATTGCCGTAAGCCGGGTGCGGCACACGCTGATACGGCAGCGCAAACACGCTATCCATCTCTTCAGTGGAGAGCGGTATGGCGGGTGGGTTGATCCAGACATAGCGGTCGCCGTGTTTTTGCATCAGCGCCCGCGCGCAGCCAGGGTTAGTTTCGTGATGCAGAATACGCGACGCATGGGCGTACAGCACCTTGTCGCCTTTCACCTTTTCAAAGGATGGCAGCAGGATATAGGTTTTTTCCCACGGCTTCGGACGCGGCGGCTGCACGGTAATCGCTTTAGCTTCCTGCTTTTTCGGCGCGACCGGCTTGTTATCCGCGCACGGCAGATCCTCGCCATAGGGATGGGGAATTGGATCGATTTTACCCGGCGTGTCCAGACGAGTGGAGTCGACGCCGCTCCAGCCAGGCAGAGCTTCTTTAACCATAATCGCAGTGTTACGCACGTCGCGAATCTGATCGATGGTTTCGCCCATTGCCAGACGGTGCGCCACTTCCACCAGCGGACGCTCGCCGTTGCCAAACATCAGCATGTCGGCTTTGGAATCGACTAACACTGAACGACGCACAGTATCAGACCAGTAGTCGTAATGCGCGGTACGACGCAGACTGGCCTCAATGCCGCCGAGGATCACCGGGACGTCTTTCCATGCTTCTTTGCAACGCTGGGTATAGACCAGCGTGGCGCGGTCCGGGCGTTTGCCCGCGACGTTATCCGGGGTGTAGGCGTCATCGTGGCGCAGCTTACGATCGGCGGTGTAACGGTTGATCATCGAGTCCATGTTGCCAGCGGTCACGCCGAAGAACAGGTTCGGTTTACCCAGACGCATAAAGTCGTCTTTGCTGTTCCAGTCCGGCTGGGCGATGATCCCCACGCGGAAGCCCTGCGCTTCCAGCATACGACCGCAAATCGCCATGCCGAAGCTCGGATGGTCGACATAGGCGTCGCCGGTTACCAGAATGATGTCGCAGCTATCCCAGCCAAGTTGATCCATCTCTTCACGTGACATCGGCAAAAACGGCGCCGGCCCAAAGCAGGCGGCCCAGTACTGCGGCCAGGAGAAAAGGTCGCGATCCGGTTGGATCAGGGAGATAGCGCTCATAATGCTTCCAAAAAATTGGCAAAAAAATAATCAAAGGTCGGGGATTATAAGCCGGAATGGAAGAGAAATCGAATTGATTGGTGAGGCAGCACTCTGTAGCGGGGCCGATTGCCTGCCCCGCCGGTTATCGTACTTATGGACGAGCAGGCATATCTGCTACTTTGATAATAGGATTTTGTTCTTCGAGCAAATTCAACAGTACCGGCGTGACATGATACATGGATTCTGCAATCATGACTTTCCCTCGCAGGGTGATTCTCTCCCCTATAAACCGTTGATAATAATTGTATTTTTCAGGAGGAAGAATGAGCTGGACATAGCGATCCCAGTCAGGTTGGTCCATCATGGCCCCTGCCACACACTGAAGGTTTATTGTTTTTAATTCGAGATCTTTATCCGAGTGTTGGCCTTGGTTATCTTCAATGACGTGCTCGCGTTTGACCATCATACCTTCCAGTTCAATCGTGTCACCCTCTTTGTTGCAGGAAGAATCAAAGTTCACATAAGTGAGAACATATTTCCCTTTCTTTTCATCAAACTCAAAAGTGGAATTGTAATAAATACCTAAAGGTTCGCTGTATAAAAAGGAGTAGCGCTTATAGCTCTCGATATCGCGTTGACAGTTTCCGCCGCCATTGATCATTAAGTCTCTGTATTTTTGCCATACTTTTTCTAAATTGATTGGCTGATCTGCGCCAGTCGTAAGGTATTCTGCCGTATTGTCCATGACATATTTGATATTATTCGCTTTCAGCGCCTCACAAAAATCGGTTGTGTTCTGAATATACAGCGCCTTTTTACGCTGTGACTCAGGAGAAAGCAGCTCTTTGAGGAGTTTGATATTACGATGCTCTGTCTTGGTAATTAGGTAATCAACGTTCGCATAGCGTGGGCGATACCACGGCTGCTGTCGGAAGTACCGATCCATCTCACCGCCCGGTCTGAAAATATAACCGTGGCGAGCATAAATCTCATTAAGCATAATTTTAAGATCGGCTATCGAGGTTGCCCTGGTTTGCACGCTTCTTACAGGAAGCCAGGTCCGCGAGGCTTCAGGAAATCGGCCTTCCAGCGTGATGTGCTCTATCTGCGGTGCGAAAGCAAGATAGCTGCCGTAATCCATCAGCGTTCCCTTTGTCCCCATAGGAATGAGCCCTTTTCTTTTAGGCGTCACGAGAAAATCGATACAGCGCATATGTTCACTTCCAGTAATCACCGAATGGTCATTCTCTTGTTCAAAAAACTGGATATCACACCACGGCGCGCCACTCATCGTAGAAAAATCGTCAGGAACCACGCGCTGCCATTTTCGAACGTCGGGCAACTCAGCGTAAAATCCGAGCCACTCATCTGCAGTGGCGGTATAATCATCGTTTTCGCTGCCATAAAAGGGTTCGCGACTGTCACCGAAAAAGGTAAAGTCATTTAGTGTGTAGTCTGTGACCTTGTCCTGAAAATAGATTTTTTTATTTTCGAACTCAGGGCGGAATTTTAGTTCCGCATTAGCTGAGAAGATAAACAGGCACACAAATATAAATAAAAAACATTTTTTCATTATTTACCACTCCCTGTATTTCTATTAACAATCAATGTAATTTCAATTATCAGAGCACGGCATATCAGTCTAAATCGGCGCACTGCTGTGCTAATTTTATACACGCATTGGTACGCCGCGTATCTTCTGGTGGATACACCTTATCGATCATTGCGTTAAGCTTGTTACAGTCCAACCAAGCCATCCGGTAGGCAGTCATCAGGCTATGTATTTCATCCTGGTAATCAAGGCTGGCTACAATAAGGGCTTCCGGCAACGCCGTATGTTGCTGTTGCATACTTTGCAGTATCCCCGCCAGAATATCCGGCGGCAGCGCGTCCTCTTTCGAGGCTGTATGCAATGTGCGTGAAATCAGGAAATTCCAGCCGTCCGTCAACTTATCCTGAGGGATGTGCTGCCAGTTCAGCATCTGCCCTTTCACCAACGCACGCAGCGTCTCGCCATCCGCATCACTAAACAGCGACGCCAGCAGATTTTTATTCGGATAAAGTGATTGTCCCAGCACCTGCGGCGTCAGTTTTATCTGGGCAAGCAGCGCTTTAGTTTGCCCCTGCAACAAGAAATAATATGCGCGATACAGCGGATTTTGCGCTTCACGCCGCTGCCAGAAAAAGGCCAGAGTCTCTTTATCCTGAAGCTGTATCGCCCCCGAATAGGCTTCATCGGTGAGGAGATCGGGCATGACCCGTAGTAGAACGTCGGCCATCTCAAAAAAAGTCTGGCGAAATCCCTCAGGCTTAAAATGGGGCGTGGGGAGATATTCCAACGGATTTTGCTGCCGTACGATGGTGCGATTTGCCTGCGCCTGCTGAGAGTCGCCCGTGAGCTGCTCGCTAAAAATACGCACCGCAGTGATATTGCCACTCTCAAAAGCTGCAAAAAATGGCGCATTGACGAAATAGCCATCTTCCCGCGAAACACTAAAAGGCGATGCCACACGTGCAGTCAGAGCGCGCAAGTTTTTTTCTGATATGCCTGGCGCTTTTACCGCCTGAACCAGTGTCTGTTCCAACATACTGTTATCATGAATGCTCTCTAACTGACCCAAGTCGCCTGCCTGAACCTGTCTGAGCAACTGCGCAATATTTTGCTGTTGCCATTGATGGCTAATAGCACGCCACAGCTCCGGCATCACCGGGCACAGCACCCCAATGAACACAATATGGCACACGGCTTGCGCAGCCAGGCTCCCAGCAGCAGCGCGGGCAGCAAGCCCGCCCAACTCAGAATCGGCAACAGGAGCATCAACATCCATACCGTGCCTGTTTGGCTCAACAACTGGGTGTACTGCAACGTGAGTAACAGCAATACCACGACTGCCCACTGTGGTAGTAATACCCACAGCAAAATCTGTCGGCTGCGTTTTTTGGAAAACATCAGGATCAGCAGTGATGCCACCGCAGCGGCATACCCCCACGGTAGAATACAAAACATCAGCAGTTCAGAGCCAAGCCATCGATTAATATAATCCATTTACTATTCCTTTAGTCACTTCGCGACTGGACATAGCGCATTCAGCCGTTGCCGCGTATCGTTTCGTGCTTGTTCGCCCCCCGCCACTGAAGCATTCAACACCTCACGCAATTGCTCACAGGAAAGCCCAGCCTGTAAAAAAGCGGCAGGAAACGTCGGTGTCCAGGGAAGATAGTGGGCGATTTGCTCGTTGGATAACGCTTTCTGCGCTTGCATCGCCTTAATGATCTGTATCAGCAATGCGTTCTCTAACGCTCCACCACGCAGTCGCAATATGGCCTGATGCAGAGGCTCATTATTTCCGTCTTCCATTGCTCGTTTCCAGTCCACTACGTTTGCATCAATAAGCGACTGAATCATTACCAGATTGCCATTGCTCAGTATGAAAGTGAGCAGGTTTTCACGATCCCACCTCTCAATCGGCGGTGTGATCAATATTTCTGGATTATGGGTTACCTCGCTCATTAGCGGTTCCGTTTTGGCTAACAACACCATCGCTTCGAGCCTGCGTAGAGGAATAGTGGGCGGATGTTTCTGCCAAAAATAAGCAACCAACTCGGTGTTACGTTGGATAATGGGATAAATATAGACAGCATCATTCAACAGTTCTGGCATAATATTCAGCAATAGATGACTAATTTCTAGCCTGTACTGCTCGCGATACTGTGATATATAGTTAGATTTATAAAGCGTCAGCAGTGGATTTTCTTTACGAGCGACAATGTTGCGATTCTCTCTGGCGGAAGATGTCTCGCCCACCAGTTGCTGGCTAAAAAAGCGTACTATCGGTACGTTATGTTGGCGAAGAGCGGTAACAAATGGCGTATAAAGAAATTCGGCATTCGGGATCGCCGCTTCAGGGCAAGATTCTGCCGCTGTCAAAAATGGCGAAATACCTCGTATTTTAGCCAGATAACGCAATAAATTTTCCGGTGTATCGCGGTGTTCTGCAGCCAGCGTCAAAACACTTGCCAATTGATAACAAGAGGCATCCTGCAAAACCTGAACATCCCCCTTCGCGCGCTCAAACAGTCGGGTAATTTTATAGTTATTCCAGTCTTCACCAATGTGATGCCATAATCGCGGGCCGTCCATCACATAAACGAAAACGAACAAAAAAATAGTATGGGACACGATAGTTCCCAGAATAAAAAATGGAGACTCTCGACTAGAAAAAATAGCAATTATTATCGAGGGCAGCAATCCTAATATCAATAAATATACGATATAAATATTTTTTGAATCGATCCAGAATAATCCTCCCCACAATATACAAACAACGCTCACCTGCGGAAGAACAACACGCAAGAAAACCCGCCGATAGCGCAAAGAATCAAATGCACCGACAATTAACCTCAATAATACGACGCCATAAATCCCCCACGCGCTCATCAATATTACTGAGTCCCACATCATCCACGCAAATGATTCAACCATAAAGCACCCTTACTTTCCATGCTCACTACCGAATTCAAATCTCTCGTTTCTATTTTCTGATAACACAGCGAGCTAAACGCACTAATAACTATAGCCAATACGATGATTGTATATATTGCCCAGCACGGTGGATATTATCATCAACAACAAATTCTATCCGTTTCCCAAATTCATTATTGCCCGTTATTTTTTTCTGATGATAAAATACATCGAATTCAAACTGCCATGAGAAAGGTTTCGGTTTGTTGCTATTATCAAAGGCAACGGCTTGCGCATACAGTTCGTCCGTCAATAATTCCGGCACGACGCTAATCAAACTGGTACAAATATCTCGCGCCAAAAGTTGTTGTTGCAGAAAAATTTGTTCGTCAGCCATACTATCATTAAAAATACGATTCAGTAGGTCCAATAATGGATTGTTTTGTAAGAGCTGATGCCGATATTGCTTTGCCTGTACAGAATCGCCAATAAACCAGGAGGCAAACGCCCCAACGGCAGGACGATTAAGCCGGTCGATGGCCAAAACCAACCAAATTTTTTCAGTTCCGTCCGCAATATCAAAAGGGGAAATGCGTTTTGCGACTGCATTGCTTGCGACATCAAATGATTTAAAAAAGAGCGGTCATCGGTCGTATCGATTTTTTGTAACAGCGTTTCTTCCGCCGCCTGCTGTGCCTGATAGGCATCGCGCCGATGATGCCTCTCGAGAATATCCCCTATGTGCGCTAACAACAGCAGCAATACGACCGCATGGCACCCGGCCCAAAGGTGGTGTGGTTGGCGTAATCGGTGGCTAAACAGTAGCGCCAGCAATAAACTAAGCCCCAGTATCCACCCTGCGCCAATCGGGAAGAAAAGCGTTTCATCACCCGCAGCAAACCATAGCAAAAGAACCAGCGTAATCTGTGGCCAAGCAATCCACAGCAACACGCGACGAGGCGTTTGGAACAAAAAAGCCAGGCAAATAACAATGAAGAACAGAATAAGATAGCCGCCTGCAGTAAACATCCAGAACGTCAGCAGCCGCCATCCCTCCTCACTGATTATCATCGAATATCACTGGTCCGCCTTTACGACGCTGGATTCACCAGCATTTGCCCAATCGAGCCGCGGTCGGCCATTTCCAGCGTCTGGCTATTGAAATAGAACGGGAAGTGCGGCCAGGACGGCTGACCGTAGTAGACCAGCAGTTCGACTTGCCCATCCACCCAGACGGTATCTTTCCAGCCTCTATCTTCCGGGAACGGCATAGCGCCGTTGACGTTACGAATCAGGAAAGAGACGCCCTCAATATGGAACGACTGCGGCATATCGGCGCGTACCGTCCAGCGCTCCCAGGTGCCTTGTTGGGCCGTAATATCAATGCGATTCACATCCCATAGTTGGCCGTTAATCCCCGGATCGTCACCAAGACTGATGTCCCGGCTGCGGACAGGCGCGCCGCTCATGATCTCCGTCGGCAACAGACGCATCGGAAGATTATCGGTCACCAGCGGCAGCAATCCGGTTGGTCGTAACGTCAGCACCAGGGTAGAAACCAGAATACTGGAAGGCTCAAAGAAACCGCGAATCCGATCGACTATACTGGCCGCCTCCCCGCAGGTGATCGAGACTTCGTCGCCGTTGGTCATATCAACCAGGATTTCACGTCGCTCGCCGGGCGCCAGTGACAACTGTTTGACGGAAACCGGCGCAGGTAAAAAGCCCTGATCGCCTGAAATCACATGCAGCGCCCGGCCATCGCTCATCTGAAGCTGATAGCGCCGCGAGTTCGAGGCGTTCAACAACCGTAACCGCACCCAGCCGCGGGACACTTCGACATAGGGGCTTTGCGCGCCGTTCACCAGCAGCGTATCGCCGACAAAACCACCGCTTCCCGGTTCGCTGTACTCCGGCGTCCCAAAGTTATCCAGCCGCTTATCCTGGATAATGACGGGAAAATCATCCACGCCGTAATGGTTCGGAATGGGCAGCGTTTTACTGATGTCGTCCTCGACCAGCCACATTCCGGCCAGGCCGTTATACACCTGCTGCGCGGTACGGTTAGGCGTGTTAGCGTGATACCACAGCGTGGCGGCGCTCTGACGAATCGGCAACACCGGCGCCCAGTCCGCGTTCGGCGACATCATACGCGCCGGGCCCCCCATCAGCGGCCCCGGCACCAGTAAACCAGCAACCGTCATGGAGACATTTTCCGCCAGGCGGTTGCTATAGATGAGTTTAACGTCATCGCCTTTCCAGACGCGGATTGTCGGCCCCAGATAACGACCGTTCACTCCCCAGACCGGCGCGCGCGTGCCTTGCGTAAAGGACCAGTGCGCTCGCTGTAGCGTCATAAACAACGGCTGCCCGCGACGGGACTCCAGCAACGGCGGAACAGGCAACGGCTGTTGCTGACCGGCAGCATTCGCCCTGAAGGGAATCGCGCCTGCACATAGTGCGATTCCCGATGCCTGAAGAAACTGACGCCGACTGAATGACATATAAGCTCCATGTAAAACAGGCTAAAGAGTTGTGCCTGAAAAAATGATTTCTACAATAACAGAGTAAGGCTGCTTAAACCTTACCGGTCGCTTCACGTTCCGCAACCTCTTTATCAAGTTCCGCGATTTTTTGCTCCATTAACGCACGGCAGTGGGCCGCCAGCTCGCGAACCTGATCTTTACCATATTCGCTGACGTCGACTGGCGGCAGCATTTCCACAATAACCAGTCCGTTGTTCAGGCGGTTTAGATTGACTTTGTTAGAGGTGTTGGAAACGCAGACAGGAATGATCGGCACACCAGCCGCGATAGCCGCATGAAACGCGCCGGTTTTAAACGGCAGCAGACCGCGTCCCCGGCTACGCGTACCTTCAGGGAACATCCAGATAGAAATACGGCGCTTTTTAAAATGGTTAACCACTGCCGCAATGGTGCTATGCGCTTTGGCGCGGTTATTACGGTCAATCAACAGATTACCGGTCAGCCAGTACAGTTGCCCAAAAAACGGGATCCAAAGCAGGCTTTTTTTCCCCACCGTCACCGTTGGCGGCTGCACAATATTCGACGCCGTGACCATATCATAATTATTCTGGTGGTTAGCGATATAGATAGCATTGCCATAGCTTTCCGCGTCGGCGGGTTTGCGGCACTCCACTTTCAGGCCAAACAGCGGGGCCAAACGACCGAACATATGTCCAAACGTCGCCACGTGTTTTGGGTTACGTGGGCTGAAAAGGCAGTAAATAGAACCGAAAACACAGACCAGAATGGAGTAAATAACGGTAACAATAAGACGAAAAATATATAGCATAACAACCTCTGAAGGCCTAAGAGCCCGGCATTCTACGTCACCTGAAATTCAGGTTAGGATTTTGGTAAGTGTGGCTCTCTGGAAAAACGTATTGTTAATCGCAATGCACGAATAAACAACGGTTTTACGGGAAATTTTAATGTTAATCCGATCTGAAACCGTAGGCCGGATAAGACGCTACTGCGTCGTCATCCGGCAACGGCAGAGCGCTGGATGGCGGCTTAAATGCCTTGTCCGGCCTACGGGTGCCCCTGTCTTACTCTTCGCTGTCGCCATGACTTACGCGATGCGGTGAATCAATCTCAATGCGATCGATACGCTGCAGGCCGCGCATTAATGTGCCACGGCGTCCGCGTTCGCCGACCACCTTTTGTAACTCTTCAGGGCGCAGTTTGATTTTGCGCTTCCCGACATGGATAGTCAGAGTGCTTTGTGGCGGCAGCACGTACAGGTGCGCCAGTCCATCATCGCCTTTCGCCGCTTCCGCAGAGGGGATATTAATGATCTTATTCCCTTTGCCTTTCGACAGCTGCGGCAGAGAGTCAACCGGGAACATCAACATCCGTCCGGCCTGGGTAATCGCCAGCAGCATATCGTGCTCGTCTTCAATCACCAGCGGCGGCATGACGTGCGCATTTTCCGGCAGTGTAATCAACGCTTTACCGGCACGGTTACGGGCAACCAGATCGTTAAACGTACAAACGAAGCCATAGCCCGCATCCGACGCCATCAGCAGTTTCTGGTCATCGCCTTCCATCAGCATATGCTCTACGGTCGCCCCCGGCGGCAGCGTGAGTTTGCCGGTCAGCGGTTCGCCCTGCCCGCGCGCCGACGGAAGCGTAATGGGATCAATAGCATAGCTGCGACCGGTGGTATCAATAAACACCACCGGTTGATTGCTCTTACCTTTCACCGCGGCTTTAAAGCTGTCGCCCGCTTTATAGTTAAGCCCCGGCGCATCAATATCATGACCTTTGGCGCTGCGCACCCAGCCCATCTGCGACAGCACGATAGTCACCGGTTCGGACGGCAGCATATCGTGTTCGCTCATCGCTTTAGCTTCTTCGCGCTCACGCAGCGGAGAACGGCGATCGTCGCCATAGGCATCGGAATCTGCCTGTAGCTCTTTTTTCAGCAAGGTATTCATTTTGCGTTCGGACGCGAGAATGCCCTGCAACTGGTCCCGCTCTTTTTCCAGCTCGTCCTGCTCACCGCGAATTTTCATCTCTTCCAGTTTGGCGAGATGACGCAGTTTCAGTTCGAGAATCGCTTCCGCCTGGGTTTCGCTGATGCCGAAACGCGACATCAGCGCGGGTTTCGGCTCATCCTCGTTACGGATAATCTCAATCACTTCGTCGATGTTGAGAAACGCCACCAGCAGACCTTCGAGGATATGCAGGCGCTTAAGCACTTTCTCCAGACGATAGTTCAGACGACGACGCACCGTGTCGCGGCGGAACACCAGCCACTCGGTGAGGATCTCCAGCAGGTTTTTCACCGCCGGACGACCATCCAGACCGATCATGTTCAGGTTAATACGGTAGCTTTTTTCCAGATCGGTGGTGGCGAACAGATGGTTCATCACCTGTTCCATATCCACACGGTTGGAGCGCGGGACAATCACTAAACGCGTCGGGTTTTCGTGATCCGATTCATCGCGCAGGTCGTCCACCATCGGCAGTTTTTTATTACGCATCTGCGCAGCAATCTGCTCCAGCACTTTCGCGCCAGACACCTGATGCGGCAGCGCGGAAATTACCACGGCGCCGTCTTCTTTGGTCCATACCGCGCGCATACGCACAGAGCCCCGCCCGTTTTCGTAAATTTTACGAATTTCCGCACGTGGGGTAATGATCTCCGCTTCGGTCGGGTAATCCGGCCCCTGGACGATATCCAGCAACTGATCCAGCGTCGTTTTCGGCTGCTCAATCAGCGTAATCGCCGCTTTCGCGACTTCGCGCAGGTTATGCGGCGGAATATCTGTTGCCATGCCCACCGCAATACCGGTGGTGCCGTTCAGCAGGATGTTCGGCAGACGCGCCGGTAACATTTTCGGTTCCTGCATCGTGCCGTCGAAGTTTGGCACCCAGTCCGCCGTCCCCTGGCCGAGTTCGCTTAACAGCAGCTCGGCGTATTTGGACAGGCGAGATTCGGTATAACGCATTGCCGCGAATGACTTCGGATCATCCGGCGCGCCCCAGTTTCCCTGCCCGTCGACCAGCGGGTAACGGTAAGAGAACGGCTGCGCCATCAGCACCATGGCTTCATAGCAGGCGCTGTCGCCGTGCGGATGATACTTACCCAGTACGTCACCGACGGTACGGGCGGATTTTTTAAATTTAGCGCTGGCGTTCAGCCCCAGCTCTGACATCGCATAGACGATGCGACGCTGTACCGGCTTCAGGCCGTCGCCAATAAACGGCAACGCACGATCCATGATCACGTACATGGAGTAGTTTAAGTAGGCGTTTTCCGTAAATTCATGTAGCGCAAGGCGCTCTGCCATATCGCTCATTGATTGTGATTCCTCAACTGTTAGCCCGAATAATACCCGGTATCTCTCAGGCAATATTGCCGCAGATACTACCCTATCTGGCGCGTTGAGTCACAAAGAAAAGGGCCGCGAGCGCGGCCCTGATGGAGTTTATTTGGCAACTTTAGAGATCTGTTTTACGTCGATTTCGACAGAGTTCCAGTCTTTATCCACTTCGCCCTGAATTTCAACGGTATCCTGCGGGGTTACGGTCAGGCCGTTCCAGCGCTTGTGGTCAATATCCACATTGATAGTACCGGTCGCATCTTTAAACACATACAGGTCGTCGGAAATGCGCTCGACGATATTCCCGCGCAGCGTTACCCACGCATCGTCACGCAGCGATTTAGCGCTCTCTACCGTCGTGCTGCTGCCGTTCGGGCCGACAAATCCGCCGCCTTGCGTTTGCGTTGCCGACGGGCCGGAGAAACCGCCCTGCTGAGCCGCCAGAACCGGGGTAGAACACAGTGCCATAACGGCAACGATTGCAGCTAATTTTTTCATGATTACTTTTCCCTTTCATGTCGTTTCAGATCCATTTAATAAGGTAATCCTTAACAACTTCTTAAGGCAAAAAAAGAATCTTTTTTTCTGTACATCGCCTGCGGCGACAAGGTTAACTGACGGCAACGCGAGTTACCGCAAGGAAGAACAGATGCGAATTTTACTGGTAGAAGATGACACACTTATTGGCGATGGCATAAAAGCGGGCCTGAGTAAAATGGGTTTCAGCGTCGACTGGTTTACCGAGGGACGTCCGGGCAAAGAGGCGCTTTACAGCGCGCCTTATGATGCGGTTATTTTAGATTTGACGCTGCCAGGAATGGACGGACGGGATATTTTGCGCGAATGGCGCGAAAAGGGTAAACAGGAACCGGTACTGATCCTGACGGCGCGCGACGCGTTAGCAGAGCGCGTCGAGGGGCTACGTCTGGGCGCCGATGACTATTTATGTAAACCTTTCGCGCTCATTGAGGTCGCCGCCCGTCTGGAGGCGCTGGTACGCCGCGCCAGCGGTCAGGCCAGTAGCGAATTGCGCCACGGCCAGGTGACGCTCAATCCAGGCAATCTCGTCGCGACGCTTGCCGGCGAACCGCTGGCCTTAAAACCAAAAGAGTTCGCGTTGCTGGAACTCTTACTGCGCAACAAAGGTCGCGTGCTGCCGCGCAAGCTTATTGAAGAGAAGCTGTATAACTGGGATGACGACGTGTCCAGCAATGCAGTGGAAGTCCATGTTCATCATTTACGCCGCAAGCTCGGCAGCGAATTTATTCGCACCGTACACGGCATCGGCTATACCCTGGGTGACGCATGAAATTGACGCAACGTCTCAGCCTGCGCGTCAGGCTGACGCTTATTTTTCTGATTCTGGTCTCCATCACTTGGGCAATTTCCAGTTTTGTGGCCTGGAGAAAGACGACGGATAATGTCGACGAGCTGTTTGACACACAGTTGATGTTGTTCGCCAGACGGCTTAGCACCCTCGATCTTAACGAGATCAACGCCCCGCAGCGCATGGCGCATACGCCAAAGAAATTAAAACATGGGCATATCGATGACGATGCGCTGGCATTCGCCATCTTTTCCGCTGACGGCAAAATGTTGCTGCATGATGGCGACAACGGCCAGGATATTCCGTATCGCTATCGCCGGGAAGGTTTCGACAATGGCTATCTGAAGGATGACAACGACCTCTGGCGTTTTTTGTGGTTGAACTCGGCGGACGGTAAGTATCGTATCGTCGTCGGTCAGGAGTGGGATTACCGCGAAGATATGGCGCTGGCGATCGTGGCGGCGCAATTAACGCCGTGGCTGCTCGCCCTTCCCTTCATGCTACTGATTTTATTACTCCTGCTTCACCGCGAGCTCAGACCGTTGAAAAAACTGGCGCAGGCGCTGCGCTTCCGGTCGCCGGAATCGGAAACGCCGCTCGACGCCAAAGGCGTACCGAGCGAGGTTCGCCCACTGGTCGAAGCGCTTAATCAGCTTTTTAGCCGCATCCACTCCATGATGGTGCGCGAACGGCGATTTACCTCCGACGCTGCCCATGAATTGCGCAGCCCGCTGGCCGCGCTGAAAGTACAAACCGAGGTGGCGCAGCTCTCGGGCGACGATCCGCTCTCACGCGATAAAGCGCTGACCCAGCTCCATGCGGGGATCGATCGCGCCACGCGGCTGGTCGATCAGCTACTGACATTATCGCGCCTCGACTCGCTCAATAATTTGCAGGATGTGGCGGAGATTTCGCTGGAAGAGCTGCTGCAGTCCGCGGTAATGGATATTTATCATCCGGCGCAGCAGGCGAATATCGACGTGCGTTTACAGCTTAACGCCCATGACGTCATACGTACCGGCCAGCCGCTACTCTTAAGCCTGTTAGTGCGTAACCTGCTGGATAATGCGATTCGCTACAGTCCGCAGGGCAGCGTCGTCGACGTTACCTTACATGCCCGCAGCTTCACCGTCAGAGATAATGGCCCTGGCGTAGCGCCAGAGATTCTGACGCATATCGGCGAGCGTTTTTACCGCCCGCCTGGCCAAAGTGTGACCGGCAGCGGTCTGGGATTATCAATCGTCCGCCGCATCGCTACGCTGCACGGCATGACGGTGTCGTTTGGCAACGCCGCGGAAGGTGGATTTGAGGCCGTAGTACGCTGGTAGCAGAGATTTTTGCCAAAAACGCAAAAGACTTTGCACATTTTGCTAATTTCACCGCACCGCCCGTCAGCGTAGAATCAGCAGCAAACGCATTTCTTGAGGACACAAAATGAGTAACATCCTGATTATCAACGGGGCGAAAAAATTCGCGCACTCCAACGGCCAGTTGAATGACACCCTGACCGAAGTTGCCGATGGGCTTCTGCGCGATCTGGGTCATCAGGTTAAGATCGTCCGCGCCGACAGCGACTATGACATTAAAGAAGAGGTGCAGAATTTCGTCTGGGCTGACGTGGTGATTTGGCAGATGCCAGGCTGGTGGATGGGCGCGCCATGGACAGTAAAAAAATATATGGATGATGTCTTTACCGAAGGTCACGGCACGCTCTATGCCAGCGATGGCCGCACGCGTTCCGATGCCGCTAAAAAGTACGGTTCCGGCGGTCTGGTGCAGGGGAAAAAATATATGCTGTCACTGACGTGGAACGCGCCGATGGAAGCATTTACCGAAAAAGATCAGTTTTTCCACGGCGTAGGCGTAGATGGCGTCTATCTGCCCTTCCATAAAGCCAACCAGTTCCTGGGCATGGACGCGCTGCCAACGTTTATTGCCAACGACGTGATTAAAATGCCGGATGTTCCGCGCTATACCGCAGAATATCGCAAGCATCTGAGCGAAATTTTTGCTTAACTGGTCATCCTGGAATTAGAAGGAGTTAACCATGCTTACCGTCATTGCCGAAATTCGCACGCGTCCGGGCCAACATCACCGTCAGGCCGTCCTCGACCAGTTTGCGAAAATTATTCCAACCGTTCTTAAAGAAGAGGGGTGCCACGGTTACGCGCCGATGGTGGATCATGCCGCGGGCGTGAGTTTTCAGACTTTGGCGCCTGACTCGATCGTGATGATTGAACAGTGGGAAAGCGTTGCGCACCTTGAGGCGCATCTGCAAACCCCGCATATGAAAGCCTACAGCGACGCGGTAAAAGACGATGTGCTGGAAATGAATATTCGTATTCTGGAATCCGGCGTTTAAGTTATTACCCTCGTCTGACGTCGCCCTGATGCGATGCGCAAGTGTCGCCATCAGGCTGCGGCGTCATGTCGGATTCGCTTATCCGGCCTGCGGCATGCAGACCGGATAAAGCGTGCAACAACCGTTACACGTCGAGATCCGCGAGATCGCCTTTTTCCTGTAGCCAGTTGCGTCGATCTTCAGAACGTTTCTTCGCCAGCAGCATATCCATCATCGCATTAGTACGCTGATCGTCTTCATCGCTAATGGTGAGCTGCACCAGGCGGCGAGTATTTGGATCAAGCGTGGTTTCGCGTAACTGCATCGGGTTCATTTCACCCAGGCCTTTGAAACGCTGTACGTTCGGCTTGCCTTTCTTACGCTTCAGTTGTTCCAGTACGCCCGCCTTCTCTTCTTCCGTCAGCGCGTAATAGACCTCTTTACCCAAATCGATACGGTATAGCGGCGGTAGCGCGACGTAGACATGACCATTCTTCACCAGCGCGCGGAAATGTCTGACAAACAGCGCGCAAAGCAGAGTAGCGATATGCAAACCATCGGAGTCCGCATCCGCCAGGATACAGATCTTGCCGTAGCGCAGCTGACTCAGATCGTCGCTGTCCGGATCGATACCGATCGCCACGGAGATATCATGCACCTCTTGCGAGGCCAGCACTTCATCGGAAGAGACTTCCCAGGTGTTAAGGATCTTACCTTTGAGCGGCATGATCGCCTGATATTCGCGATCGCGCGCCTGCTTGGCGGAACCGCCCGCCGAATCCCCTTCGACAAGGAACAACTCGGTCCGATTAAGATCCTGCGCGGTACAGTCCGCCAGTTTCCCCGGCAACGCCGGACCGCTGGTGAGCTTTTTGCGCACCACTTTTTTTGCGGCGCGCAGTCGCCGCTGCGCGCTGGCAATCGCCATCTCTGCCAGTTGTTCCGCCGCCTGCACGTTCTGGTTCAGCCACAGGCTGAAGGCATCTTTCACCACGCCGGAAACAAATGCCGCACATTGACGCGACGACAGACGCTCTTTAGTCTGCCCGGCAAATTGCGGGTCCTGCATTTTCACGGAGAGCACATAAGCGCAGCGATCCCAGATATCTTCCGCCGACAGTTTGACGCCGCGCGGCAGAATATTGCGGTATTCGCAAAATTCGCGCATCGCGTCGAGCAGGCCCTGGCGCAGACCGTTGACGTGCGTCCCCCCCTGCATGGTCGGGATCAGGTTGACGTAGCTTTCCGTCAGTAATTCGCCGCCTTCCGGCAGCCACAATAGCGCCCAGTCAACCGCTTCCGTTTCACCGTTAAAATTACCGATAAACGGTTTTTCCGGCAGCGTCGGCAGGCCGTTTACCGCTTCGCCCAGATAGTCGTTCAGGCCATCCTGGTAGCACCAGCGCTGCTCGCTGTTATTCACTTCATCTTTAAAAGTGATTTCCACGCCGGGACACAGCACCGCTTTTGCTTTCAGAACGTGCATTAAGCGAGAGACAGAAAAACGCGGGCTGTCGAAGAAACTTTCGTCGGGCCAGAAATGGACGCTGGTGCCAGTATTACGTTTACCGCAGGTGCCGACAACCTGCAAATCCTGCACTTTTTCGCCGTTTTCAAACGCGATGTTATAGACCTGACCGTCGCGGCGCACGGTCACTTCCACGCGCTTTGACAGGGCATTCACGACCGAAATCCCCACCCCATGCAGACCACCAGAGAACTGATAGTTCTTATTGGAGAATTTACCGCCGGCATGAAGCCGACAGAGGATCAGTTCTACCGCCGGAACCCCCTCTTCCGGATGGATATCCACCGGCATCCCGCGTCCGTCGTCAATCACTTCCAGCGATTGATCGGCATGTAAAATGACATCCACGCGTTTGGCGTGACCTGCGAGTGCTTCATCCACACTATTATCAATCACTTCCTGACCCAAATGGTTGGGGCGGGTCGTATCGGTGTACATCCCCGGGCGGCGGCGTACCGGCTCAAGCCCAGTGAGTACCTCAATGGCATCAGCGTTATAAGTTTGCGTCATGGTTTAATTAGCAATTCGAATTGATTGTCAGCAACTGTGCAGTCCAAGAAAATCGACAATCTGGTTGAAATAATCTTCGAAGCCCGTGAATGCGTGATTACCACCCTCGGTCACTGTCTGACGGCAGGAGGCGTAATATGCCACCGCCTGGCGGTAATCCAGCACTTCATCGCCCGTCTGTTGCAGTAGCCAGATCAGGTCCGGCGCTTCCAGCGGGTCAATCTGCATGACTTTAAGATCATAAATATGGCGAGACTCTAGCACATATTGCTGCCCGGTGTAGGGGTTCTCGTTCTGACCGAGATAGTCGGTCAGTAATTCAAAGGGCCGCACGGCGGGATTCACCACCACAGCCGGCAGCATAAAACATTGCGACAGCCAGGTGGCGTAATAACCACCCAGCGACGATCCTACCAGCCCTAATGGCGCACCGCCATGCTCAAGCACGAGAGATTCCAGCAACTCCGCCGCATCGGCAGGATACGGCGGGAGTTGAGGGACGATCATCTCAACATGCGGATGACGCTCCGCCAGCCAGTTTTTTAGCTGGCACGCTTTTGCCGAGCGAGGGGAACTGTTGAATCCGTGCAAATAGAGAAGCGTAGACATCAGTATCCTTCCGAAGCGGTATCGGGTCGGAACCGGGTATCCTGCAGGCGATGCACTTCCGTCTCCAGGACGCCGTTCGCCCGGAGCTCCAGCGTACGCCAGCCCGGCGCGATAGTATCCAGCGTAAAGTTCGCGCAGTGTGGTTTGAACTGTACGCAGGTTGACGGCGACGCCAACAGACGGCGACCGTTCCAGTCAAGATCCAGCTCCTGGTGAATATGTCCGCATAACAGATATTTTACACGCGGGAAATTCGCCAGCACGCTATCCAGCTCACCGGCATTACGCAAGCTGTGCTGATCCAACCAACTGCACCCTGCCGGCAACGGATGATGGTGCAAAAGGAGCAATGTCTGTCTCTCTGGCGCATCGGCGAGCTTACGCTCAAGCCATTCCAGTTGGAACTCGCTCAGTTCGCCATGCGGAACGCCAAACACCTGGCTATCCAGCAACAAAATCTGCCATTGTTCACCGATTAACACGCGTTTAGCCGGGGAAATCCCCGCCTCTTGCAGCGCGCTGTACATTGCCGGCTGAAAATCATGATTGCCCGGTAGCCAAACGCAAGGCGCGCGAAAGCTTGCGATACCCTCAGCAAAATGCTGATAAGCCGCAGCGGATTGATCCTGCGCCAGATCGCCGGTGGCCACGATCAGATCATATTCATACTGTTGCGCCCGAATAGCCTCCAGCACAGCCTGGTAACTTTCCCAGGTATTGACGCCTAACAGCGTTTCATGCTTTTCGGCAAACAGGTGAGTATCTGTAATTTGTAAAATCCTGACTCGGGCCTCACCAGCCAGAGGTAGGGTTAACAGGCTTTCCAAATGGTGTCCTTAGGTTTCACGACGCTAATAAACCGGAATCGCCATCGCTCCATGTGCTAAACAGAATCGTAGCCAGTCGGCCAGAAACTGATTAATTTGATGCTTTTCGTCGCGTTGATGCAACTTTTTATTTGGATAATCATACCGCGCTTTGAAGCGAAAGATCTGCTGGCTTGAACACACTTCAGCCACCATCGCATCATGGTAGAGGCGCACCGTCAGCGACGGCAGGCTCCAGTAGGTGATGGCTGGCGCCGTTTGCTCGATCGTTACAAGCGTAGTGTATCGGGTCGATTCCACAATCGTTAACCGATATTGTACGTTACCCACCTGATAGCTCACCGTTTCACCGGGGGCGTCATTGCGCGGCAGCAGGCGGCGCAATTGCGAAAAATTGGTTTCGCACAAACGCATCATTTCTGGGAAGTCAGGTGTATAACGCTTCATTTTTTCCACTCGTTTTTTAACTCTTGATGATGCAACTGAAGCCATTGCAAAGCGATGACTGCGGCTGCGTTGTCGATTTTCCCCTCTTCTACCCACTGGTATGCCTGTTCCCGGCTTACCACATGAACCCGAATATCTTCGTTTTCATCCGCCAGACCATGAATACCTGCCGCGGTCGTGGCGTCCACTTCACCCACCAGAATAGATGAGCGCTCGCTGGTTCCTCCTGGACTCGCCAGGTAACTGATGACCGGTCGGGTGCGGCCTACGGTCAGCCCCGCTTCTTCCATCGCCTCTCGCCGGGCGACCGCCTCAATGGTTTCGCCTTCTTCTATCATGCCGGCGACCATCTCCAGCAGCCACGGCGTAACGCTTGTGTCATACGCGGCAATACGAATCTGTTCGACCAGCACCACCTCGTCGCGTTCAGGGTCAAAGGGTAGCAAGACGGCGGCGTGCCCGCGCTCAAAAATTTCGCGCTTTACCTCGCCACTCATTTCTCCGTTGAATAAACGATGGCGGAATCGATACACATCCAATGAAAAAAAACCGCGATAGCGCGTTTCCCGTGCAATAATTTCTACATCGCTTTTGGTGAAAGTAACTGGCAAGTTGTCTGATTTACGCATTGTGCTGCCCTGCTAGCAATAATGATTAAATGATGAATTTCAAGGGTGGTTGACTGCTGTTTTATCACCCTTGTGGTAAATTGGTGCCAATTAAGGCTCGTATGGCACGTAACGCCAACTTTTTGCAGTGGCGGATTCTGCTAGAATCAGCAATTATTTTTACAAATTGATCAGCGCTAAATACTGCTTCACAACAAGGAATGCAAATGAAGAAATTGCTCCCCATCCTTATCGGCCTGAGCCTGTCGGGGTTCAGCACACTAAGCCAGGCAGAGAACCTGATGCAAGTTTATCAGCAAGCACGCCTGAGCAACCCGGAATTGCGTAAATCCGCTGCCGATCGCGATGCTGCATTCGAAAAAATTAACGAAGCGCGTAGTCCTTTACTGCCGCAACTGGGTTTAGGTGCCGACTACACCTACAGCAACGGTTATCGCGATGCGAACGGTATCAACTCCAATGAAACCAGCGCTTCCCTGCAATTAACGCAGACGTTATTTGATATGTCGAAATGGCGTGGGCTCACCCTGCAAGAAAAAGCAGCAGGCATTCAGGATGTCACCTATCAGACCGATCAGCAGACGCTGATCCTCAATACCGCGAACGCGTATTTTAAGGTATTGAACGCTATTGATGTGCTTTCCTATACCCAGGCACAAAAAGAGGCTATCTACCGTCAGTTAGATCAAACGACGCAACGTTTTAACGTGGGTCTGGTCGCCATTACCGACGTGCAAAACGCCCGTGCGCAATATGATACCGTACTGGCGAATGAAGTGACCGCCCGCAACAACCTGGATAACGCGGTAGAAGAGCTGCGCCAGGTAACCGGCAATTATTACCCGGAGCTGGCGTCGCTTAACGTCGAGCATTTTAAAACCGACAAACCCAAAGCTGTTAATGCGCTGCTGAAGGAAGCGGAAAACCGTAACCTGTCGCTGTTGCAGGCGCGTTTAAGTCAGGATCTGGCGCGCGAACAAATCCGTCAGGCGCAGGATGGCCATCTGCCGACGCTGAATTTAACGGCCTCAACCGGCATTTCTGATACCTCTTATAGCGGTTCTAAAACCAACTCCGCCCAGTACGACGATAGCAACATGGGGCAGAATAAAATCGGCCTGAACTTCTCCCTGCCGCTGTATCAAGGCGGGATGGTTAACTCGCAGGTAAAACAGGCGCAGTATAACTTCGTCGGCGCAAGCGAACAGCTGGAAAGCGCGCACCGTAGCGTGGTGCAGACCGTACGTTCTTCCTTTAACAATATTAACGCCTCCATCAGCAGCATCAACGCGTATAAACAGGCAGTCGTTTCCGCGCAAAGTTCTTTGGATGCAATGGAAGCCGGTTACTCGGTCGGTACACGTACCATTGTTGACGTACTGGATGCCACCACCACTCTGTATGATGCCAAGCAGCAACTGGCCAACGCGCGTTATACCTATTTGATTAATCAGTTAAATATCAAATATGCGCTCGGTACGCTGAACGAGCAGGATCTGCTCGCGCTTAACAGTACGTTGGGTAAACCTATCCCGACGTCGCCGGAAAGCGTAGCGCCGGAAACGCCAGAGCAGGATGCTGCCGCAGACGGTTATAATGCCCATAGCGCTGCGCCGGCAGTACAGCCGACCGCCGCTCGCGCCAACAGCAATAACGGCAATCCATTCCGGCATTGATAAGTTATTCGCTGGCGCTGCGCTTATCAGACCTGTGCCCTTGTAGGTCTGGTAAGCGCGGCGCTACCTGTCATAAAGCCGCGCCTGAACGTAAGACAACGTAAAGATCCTGCTATTCCGCCGCATTCTCGCCTTTTCTCGCTTCAATTTCGACCAGTCATCCTCTATTCTGAACGCATGTTGTATTTACCACTGGGTCCTGGAAGACAAATATGAAACGGACAAAATCCATCCATCACGCATCATTTCGCAAAAGCTGGAGCGCGCGGCATTTAACGCCGGTCGCCCTGGCGGTTACGGCTGTTTTTATGCTGGCTGGCTGTGAAAAAAGCGATGAAACCGTATCGCTGTATCAAAACGCTGATGACTGTTCAGCGGCGAATCCGGGCAAAAGCGCGGAGTGTACAACCGCGTATAACAATGCGCTGAAAGAGGCCGAACGTACTGCGCCTAAGTACGCTACACGCGAAGATTGCGTCGCTGAGTTTGGCGAAGGTCAGTGCCAGCAAGCGCCCGCACAGGCTGGCATGGCGCCGGAAAATCAGGCGCAGGCCCAACAATCCAGCGGCAGTTTCTGGATGCCGCTTATGGCAGGTTACATGATGGGGCGTCTGATGGGCGGCGGCGCAGGCTTTGCGCAACAGCCGCTGTTTAGCTCGAAAAACCCGGCCAGCCCTGCATACGGCAAATATACCGATGCGGCAGGTAAAAACTACGGCGCGGCGCAACCGGGCCGGACAATGACCGTACCGAAAACCGCGATGGCGCCGAAACCTGCTACCACAACAACCGTTACCCGCGGCGGTTTTGGCGAATCCGTCGCCAAACAGAGCACCATGCAGCGTAGCGCTGCCGGTACTTCAACACGTTCGATGGGCGGCTGATACGCATGGAAAGAGTCAGTATTACCGAGCGCCCGGACTGGCGCGATAAAGCGACTGAATACGGGTTTAATTTTCACACTATGTATGGTGAACCGTACTGGTGTGAAGACGCTTATTACAAGTTAACGCTCGCCCAGGTGGAAAAACTGGAAGACGTTACCGCCGAGCTACACCAGATGTGCCTCAAGGTAGTAGAACGCGTCATCGCCAGCGATGAGCTGATGACGAAGTTTCGTATTCCAAAACATACCTGGGGTTTTGTTCGCCAGTCCTGGCAAACGCAACAACCGTCGCTCTATTCCCGCCTCGATCTGGCCTGGGACGGCATCGGCGAGCCTAAGCTGCTCGAAAATAATGCCGACACGCCAACGTCGCTGTATGAAGCGGCGTTTTTTCAGTGGATTTGGCTGGAAGATCAGATCAACGCGGGCAATCTGCCGGAAGGCAGCGATCAGTTTAATAGCCTGCAGGAAAAGCTGATTGAACGCTTTGCTGAACTTCGCGAGCAGTACGGTTTTCAGTTGCTGCATCTCACCTGCTGTCGCGATACGGTTGAGGATCGCGGCACCATTCAGTATTTACAGGATTGCGCGGCCGAAGCGGAAATCGCCACCGAATTTCTCTATATCGACGATATTGGTCTGGGGGAAAAAGGCCAATTTACGGATCTGCAGGATCAGGTCATTGCGAACCTGTTCAAGCTCTATCCGTGGGAATTTATGCTGCGCGAGATGTTTTCCACCAAGCTGGAAGATGCCGGCGTGCGCTGGCTGGAACCGGCCTGGAAAAGCATTATCTCCAATAAAGCGTTATTGCCGCTGTTGTGGGAGATGTTCCCGGACCATCCGAATCTGTTGCCTGCGTATTTCGCCGAAGACGAACATCCACCAATGGATAAATATGTCGTGAAACCGATCTTCTCCCGCGAAGGGGCGAACGTATCGATTATTGAGAACGGTAAAACGATCGAATCCGTGGAAGGCCCGTATGGCGAAGAGGGTATGATCGTGCAACAGTTCTATCCGCTGCCAAAATTCGGCGACAGTTACACCCTGATTGGTAGCTGGCTGATTAACGATCAGCCCGCCGGAATTGGTATCCGTGAAGATCGGGCGCTGATCACCCAGGATCTCTCCCGCTTCTATCCGCATATTTTTGTCGAAGGATAGATTCTCCTGTAAGCCCGATGCGCGTAGCGCCATCGGGCAACCATTCCGCGCCTTATCCGGCCTACCCCACCTGCACCGACAACATACTTATACTGCCCATCTCAATACCGTCGACCGGGATGGTGATAGGTTCCTTGCCGTCCCAGGCGCCAAGTACATACAGCAAAGGTAAAAAGTGCTCCGGCGTCGGGTTCGATAAGGCCCCCCCTTCATGTTGCAGATAATTCACCAGCGGGTGCTGTTCCACCGGCCCCTGCCACGTCAGATTGGCTTTCACAAAGTCATTAAATGACGCCGCCCAGGGATACGGTATATTGTCACCGTGCCAACGCACAGTCCGCAGGTTATGAACCACATTCCCGCTGGCCACCAGCATCACGCCTTCGTCACGCAGCGTCGCCAGCTTACGACCCACCTCAAAATGCCATGCCGCCGGTTTGGTACTATCAACACTAAGCTGCACCATCGGGATATCCGCATTCGGGTACATCTTGATCAATACGCCCCAGGAGCCATGATCAAATCCCCACGCCTCTTTATCGAGCGCGACGGGAACGGGAGCCAACAGTTCAACCAAACGCTGCGCCAGCGCAGGCGATCCAGGGGCCGGATAATGCGTGTCATACAGCGCCTGCGGAAAACCGCCAAAATCATGGAGAGTTTGCGGCCTTTCCATCGCTGTGACGCCCGTCCCGCGGGTATACCAGTGCGCCGACACCACCACTATCGCCTGTGGTCGAGGCAGGGCTTCCCCCAATCGCCGCCAGGCGCGGGTATAATCGTTATCGTCCAGCACGTTCATCGGGCTGCCATGCCCCAAAAACAATGCTGGCATACACGTTAAAGACATGATGTTATCCTTACAGGAAAGACATTTTGTTAACATCACCATACGCTTTCTTCACAGAGGAAGAACTCAGATAACTATGATGAAGATCATCAGTTATTTTGAAGGTCAGGTTCGGACGGCAAATTGATAAGGAGTAATGGATGTCAGTACCACTTATTCTGACCTTACTGGCGGGCGCCGCCACCTTTATTGGCGCGTTTCTTGGCGTTCTCGGCCAAAAACCGTCTAATCGCGTGCTGGCTTTTTCTCTGGGCTTCGCCGCAGGGATCATGCTGCTCATCTCGCTGATGGAGATGCTGCCCGCCGCGCTTGATACCGAGGGAATGTCGCCCGTACTGGGCTACGGGATGTTTATTATCGGCCTGTTGGGCTACTTCGGGCTGGATCGCCTGCTTCCTCACGCTCATCCGCAGGATCTGGTGCAAAAAAGGCAGCAGCCGCTTCCCGGCTCGATAAAACGCACTGCGATTTTATTGACGCTCGGCATTAGCCTGCATAACTTTCCGGAAGGGATCGCCACCTTTGTCACTGCCAGCAGCAATCTTGAACTGGGTTTCGGCATCGCACTGGCGGTGGCGTTGCACAATATTCCTGAAGGTCTGGCGGTTGCCGGTCCGGTTTATGCCGCGACGGGCTCAAAACGTACCGCGATTTTTTGGGCCGGTATCTCCGGCATGGCGGAAATTCTTGGCGGCGTGCTGGCGTGGCTGATTTTGGGCAGCCTGGTTTCGCCAATCGTTATGGCGGCTATCATGGCGGCAGTCGCCGGTATTATGGTGGCGCTCTCCGTCGATGAACTGATGCCGCTGGCAAAAGAGATCGATCCTAACAATAACCCCAGCTATGGCGTGCTTTGCGGTATGTCCATCATGGGGCTCAGTCTCGTCATTTTGCAGACGATAGGTATCGGTTAAGAGAAACCTCGCGCCGGATGCAGGCCTTTAGCCAGGCAACATCCGGCTGCCCGTCAAGGATATGCGCTATTTCTGCTCATTCATCACGCTGTCGCCTTCGTTCGTCTGGCGAAAACGTTTCGTTCGCGCTTCAAGTAATGCATCTCTGTCTTGCCGAAACGCTCTGCAATAACGCTTCATATGGCAAATATACCCTACTACCACCAGAACGATTAATATTATCCAATACCAGGCAATAAACATCCTTTTTACCCTTAAAATTTAACATCACTAAACATTTAACGTTAAAATTTTACATACCCTTATTTTGACGTATTCATATACTGGCATATTTGTGGAACAAATAAATGATTTTGATCATATAAATCAGTGGTGAAACACAATAATGAAAGAGGTATTAAGCAGAAAACAATGTCGATAAGATCACACTTCGTACTAATTTATATTGTTCTTAAAATATCACACTCCTACTATCGACTCACTCAGGCAATTAAAAAATATTGATACAAAATATACTTTAAAATAAGTAATAGCATCATGACTTATATTTAAAGACCAATCATTTACCTCATTTATCATTAATAAAAACATAGTATATTCAGAAGTATTATATTTAGAAGTTGTATATAAGGAGATATATCCATGTTTGACCAATACCGGAAAACAATACTTGCCGGTGCCGTCGCACTGACATGCGGACTCACCGCAGCCAGTACGTTTGCCGCAGGTTTTCAACCGGCGCAGCCCGCAGGGAAATTAGGCGCAGTCGTTGTCGATCCTTACGGTAATGCCCCTCTCACCGCACTGGTGGAATTAGATAGCCATATTATTTCAGACGTTAAAGTTACTGTACATGGCAAAGGGGAAAAAGGCGTTCCCGTTACTTATACCGTTGGGAAAGAGTCTTTAGAAACCTATGACGGTATTCCTATTTTTGGCCTTTATCAGAAATTTTCCAACAACGTCACGGTAGAATATAAAGAAAACGGCAAAGCCATGAAGGATGACTATGTGGTGCAGACGTCCGCCATCGTCAACCATTATATGGATAACCGTTCTATTTCAGATCTCCAGCAAACGAAAGTTATTAAAGTCGCGCCAGGATTTGAAGATCGCCTTTATCTGGTAAATACCCATACCTTTACGCCGCAGGGCGCTGAATTTCACTGGCACGGCGAAAAAGATAAAAATGCGGGCATTCTTGATGCCGGTCCGGCGGGCGGGGCTTTGCCTTTCGATATCGCCCCTTATACGTTTGTGGTCGACACCCAGGGTGAATATCGCTGGTGGCTGGATCAAGATACCTTCTACGACGGCCACGATATGAATATCAACAAACGCGGCTATCTGATGGGTATTCGTGAAACGCCTCGCGGCACCTTTACCGCGGTGCAGGGCCAACACTGGTACGAGTTTGACATGATGGGGCAAATTCTTGCCGATCATAAACTGCCGCGCGGGTTCCTGGATGCGTCTCATGAATCCATCGAAACCGTGAACGGCACCGTACTGCTGCGCGTCGGCAAACGCGATTACCGCAAAGAAGACGGCATACATGTTCATACGATTCGTGACCAAATCATTGAGGTCGATAAGTCTGGCCGCGTAGTAGACGTTTGGGATTTAACCAAAATCCTCGACCCTATGCGTGATGCGCTGCTCGGCGCGCTGGATGCGGGCGCAGTATGCGTGAACGTCGATCTGGCCCATGCCGGACAGCAGGCGAAACTCGAACCGGATACGCCGTATGGCGATGCGCTTGGCGTTGGTGCCGGTCGTAACTGGGCGCACGTCAACTCTATCGCTTATGACGCGAAAGACGACTCCATCATCCTTTCTTCCCGCCATCAGGGTATTGTAAAAATTGGTCGCGATAAGCAGGTGAAATGGATACTGGCACCGTCTAAAGGCTGGAATAAGCAGCTAGCCAGTAAATTGCTGAAACCGGTAGACGATCATGGTAAGCCGTTGACCTGTGACGAAAACGGCAAGTGTAAGGACACCGATTTCGATTTCACCTATACCCAACATACGGCATGGCTTTCCAGCAAAGGCACGTTAACGGTCTTTGATAACGGCGATGGTCGCGGCCTGGAGCAACCGGCTCTACCGACCATGAAATATTCCCGTTTTGTCGAATATAAGATCGATGAGAAGAAAGGCACCGTACAACAAGTTTGGGAATACGGTAAAGAACGTGGATATGATTTCTATAGTCCTATTACCTCGGTTGTTGAATATCAAAAAGACCGCGACACCATGTTCGGCTTTGGCGGTTCTATTAACCTGTTCGACGTTGGTAAACCAACAGTCGGCAAACTGAATGAGATTGACTATAAAACGAAAGAAGTGAAAGTTGAAATTGATGTGCTGTCGGATAAGCCCAACCAGACTCACTATCGTGCGTTACTGGTTCATCCAACGCAAATGTTTAAATAAATCACGGGAAGGAATTAATATGTCATCTAAATGGATTACCTCTTTATTTAAAAGCGTAGTATTAACCGCGGCATTGGTCACTCCTTTTGCAGCATCGGCTTTTACCGAGGGCACAGATTATATGGTTCTGGAGAAACCGATTCCTAATGCGGATAAAACGCTGATTAAGGTATTTAGCTACGCCTGCCCTTTCTGCTACAAATATGACAAAGCCGTAACAGGTCCGGTTTCTGATAAAGTAGCCGATCTTGTTACGTTCACCCCGTTCCACCTGGAAACAAAAGGCGAATATGGCAAACAGGCCAGCGAAGTATTTGCAGTCCTGATCGCCAAAGATAAAGCTGCCGGGATTTCGTTATTTGATGCTAAATCACAATTCAAAAAAGCGAAGTTCGCCTGGTACGCGGCTTACCATGATAAGAAAGAGCGCTGGTCAGATGGGAAAGATCCGGCAGCATTTATTAAAACCGGGCTGGACGCCGCAGGCATGAGCCAGGCTGATTTTGAAGCGGCGCTGAAAGATCCTGCCGTTCAGGAGACTCTGGAAAAATGGAAAGCCGCCTATGACGTTGCCAAAATTCAGGGTGTTCCGGCTTACGTCGTCAACGGCAAGTACCTTATCTATACCAAAAACATCAAATCCATCGATTCTATGGCTGAACTCGTCCGGGAACTGGCCACTAAAAAATAAGCAGGGAAACGATTATGGATTTTATTAAGGGATTATGGCGAGACCTACGCGCAAGACCAGTAGATACGCTGGTGAGATGGCAGGAACAGCGCTTTCTGTGGCTGTTAATGGCCATCGCGATGGGAGGGTTAATTATCCTGGCGCACTCGTTCTTCCAAATCTATCTCTACATGGCGCCGTGCGAACAGTGTGTTTACATTCGTTACGCGATGTTTGTGATGGTAATTGGCGGGGTGATTGCGGCGATAAATCCCAAAAATATCGTGCTGAAGCTGATTGGCTGCATCGCGGCGTTTTATGGCAGCATTATGGGCATTAAGTTTTCTATTAAGCTTAATGGTATCCATCATGCGGTACATAATGCGGACCCCGATTCACTTTTTGGCGTGCAAGGATGTTCGACTGACCCGACCTTTCCTTTCAACTTACCGTTGGCGGAATGGGCACCGGAGTGGTTTAAACCTACCGGAGACTGCGGTTATGACGCGCCTATCGTCCCTGATGGCGTAACGCTCAGTAGCGTACAGCAGTGGTTTGTCGATCTCTACCAGCAGTCTGAAGGCTGGTATCTGCTTCCGCCCTGGCACTTTATGAACATGGCACAGGCATGTATGTTGGCCTTTGGGTTGTGCCTGATTCTGCTGCTGGTGATGAGCGGCGCCTGGGCATTGAAACTGGCCAGAGGCAAATAACCTGAATAGATAAACCAAAGCAGAGGTCTGCATTCAGGCCTCTGCTTTTCTCACAATAATTTTACCATTCAGCTTATTCGTCGTTCTTTGAAACTGAACAGTATGGCACCGAAGGAATACAAAAAAGCCGATGACATCTCATCGGCTTTTTTCAACCATGATCCGTTCGATCAGCTGGCTTTGCGCTCATGTGCCTGGCGGTAAGCCACCAGATCTTCAATCGTGACCACCGCCATATTATGCTGGCCTGCAAACGCGATACACTCCGGCGCGCGCGCCATCGTCCCATCGTCGTTAGTCAACTCGCACAGTACACCTGCAGGTTTAAAACCGGCCAGCGTCATCAGATCGATGGTCGCCTCCGTATGACCGCCGCGCGTCAGCACGCCGCCCGCCTGAGCGCGCAGTGGGAAAACGTGCCCCGGACGGTTAAGATCGGACGGTTTTGCGCCATCCTTAATTGCCGCACGCACCGTAGTGACACGGTCAGCGGCGGAAACGCCGGTGGTCACGCCTTCTGCGGCTTCAATGGTCACGGTAAAACCGGTGCCGTAGGCGCTGGTGTTGTTTTCCACCATCATTGGCAAGTCGAGCTGCTTACGACGGTCTTCAGTAATGCACAGGCAAACAATACCGCTACCGTGACGAATGGTTAACGCCATCTGTTCTACGGTCATCGTCTCTGCGGGGAAAATCATATCGCCTTCGTTTTCACGATCTTCATCATCAAGCACCATCACACCGCGTCCTTCACGCAGCGCATCCAGTGCAAGTTCAACACGTTCAAAAGGCGTACCAAAAGAGGAAAGTAGCGTCTGATTCATGGTAAAAAAACCTCATTAACATTATGGTTACCAGAATCAGGGCAGTCTTAGGAGTGCCGACAAGCGGCAAAAAAATAACGTGAGCGGGTCCATGCCCGACTGGATCGTTACCCTCTCCCATCCGGACTTTAACCGTCGGCCCCGGAATTACACCGGATCTGCTGACCTTTTCGCTATGGCAAAAAGCGCTCGCGGGCTTTCAACCTGCTCTCCGCGTTCCGTCACGGCGCGCCGTGATGAGAAATGCGTTAAACATCGCTGATTTACCGCCGGTGGGGAATTTCGCCCCGCCCTGAGAATAAGCGGGTTAACTATAACGCTATTGATTACCTTCATCAACGCCTTTACTCCGTATGACGTCACACAATTCTGGTTTATGGCGTCCACATATCGCACTACAATAAGAGCTAACACTTACCAGTTCAGGGAAACCACAATGATTGACCCGAAAAAAATTGAGCAAATCGCACGCCAGGTTCATGAGTCAATGCCGAAAGGTATTCGCGAGTTCGGGGAAGATATCGAGAAAAAAATCCGTCAAACGCTGCAATCTCAGCTGACGCGTCTCGATCTGGTGAGCCGCGAAGAGTTTGATGTCCAGACTCAGGTCTTGCTGCGCACCCGGGAAAAACTGGCGCTGCTGGAGCAACGCCTCAGCGAACTGGAAGCTCGCGACAAGCCTGAAGAAGTAAAACCTGCGCCCGCCATCCCGCCAGTCGATCCACAAGAGTAAAAACGTGAACGGGCCTGACGGCCCGCTCATATAAGATCTGAATAATGCCCTGCACCTGTAAAGGGAGCCTGCATTAGTGTTCTAATTCTAACCTTTTCGCCTGAGTCGCCTGCTGGCAGTAAAGCGCGTAACGCTTGCAAAACCAGTCGCGGTGCTCCTCGTCCATATTGCCGGTTACCGCCTGGATATCAACAGGACGCCCCTCCGCCTGCATTCTGGCAAAACTGCGCGCCAGAAAATCGAAATTATTTAATGAATAGACGTTATTGTTGTTCATCAGCATACCCTCCAGTTATTGAATTCTGTTAAGGCTATATGCTTTTTCTAATTTCAGTATTTCCCTATATGTACGGCGGTTTTATACATAACGTGCGCAAATTTAATGCGCAAAATCACAATATTCACCAAAGATAGCGACGGATAAATCGCTTTTCGGACTTAAGGAGATATGGGTCACATGATATTGTAACGCAATGAAATAACAAGCATGAAAATTATCACGCGAACACCCTTCTGAAGGCGGCGACAAGGATAGAAAATATGACCTTATTTGCGGAGTATAACAGCCCCTATCTGTTTGCCATCGCGTTCGTTTTCTTTATCGGCGTGCTGGAGATGATTTCTCTGATTTTTGGCCACTTTCTTTCAGGCACGCTCGACGCCCATCTCGATCATTATGACGCCCTGTCATCTGGCCCTGCGGGCCAGGCGCTTCATTATCTGAATATTGGACGCGTTCCCGCACTGGTCGTCCTCTGTCTATTGGCTGGTTATTTCGGCCTCTTCGGTATCCTCATCCAGCATGGCGGGATCATGCTCTGGCAAGCGCCGCTCAGCAATCTGCTGCTGGTCCCGTTGAGCATTGTCCTGTCGGTCTTTGCCGTGCATTACAGCGGAAAAATCCTCGCGCCCTGGCTACCCAGAGATGAAAGCTCCGCCCTCAGGGAAGAGGAATTTATCGGCGGCATGGCAATTATTACCGGCCACGCCGCCGTCGCCGGTACACCTTGCGAAGGAAAATTTACCGATAAGTTCGGCCAGATTCACTATTTACTGCTGGAACCCGAAACGGGAAAAGAATTTAAAAAAGGAGACAAGGTGCTGATTGTCTGCCGACTTTCCGCAACGCGTTATTTGGCTGAGCGTACCTTCTATGTCTAATTGAGAGGAACTTACATAATGGATGATGTTTTTGGCATATTGCCATCATGGATGTTTACCGCCATCGTTGCGGTTATCGTCTTACTAATTATCGGGATCATTTTTGCTCGCCTCTATCGCCGCGCATCTGCGGAACAGGCGTTTGTCCGTACCGGGCTTGGCGGGCAAAAAGTGGTGATGAGCGGCGGCGCTATTGTGATGCCAATCTTTCACGAAATTATTCCGATCAATATGAATACCCTAAAACTTGAAGTCAGCCGTGCTACCGTCGACAGCCTGATCACCAAAGATCGTATGCGCGTTGACGTGGTCGTCGCTTTCTTCGTGCGTGTAAAGCCCTCTGTTGAAGGTATTGCCACCGCCGCACAAACCCTTGGCCAGCGAACGCTGTCGCCGGAAGATCTGCGTATGCTGGTTGAAGATAAATTCGTTGACGCCTTACGCGCTACCGCAGCCCAGATGACGATGCATGAGCTACAGGACACGCGTGAAAACTTCGTTCAGGGCGTACAAAACACCGTTGCGGAAGATTTGTCGAAAAACGGCCTGGAACTGGAAAGCGTCTCATTAACCAACTTTAACCAAACGTCCAAAGAGCATTTCAATCCAAACAATGCCTTTGATGCCGAAGGTCTGACGAAACTGACGCAGGAAACCGAACGCCGCCGTCGTGAACGTAATGAAGTGGAACAGGATGTGGAAGTAGCGGTGCGCGAAAAGAACCGCGACGCGCTTGAACGCAAGCTGGAAATCGAGCAACAAGAAGCCTTTATGACTCTGGAGCAGGAGCAACAGGTTAAAACCCGCACCGCCGAACAAAACGCTAAAATTGCCGCTTTTGAGGCCGAGCGCCATCGTGAAGCAGAACAGACGCGCATTCTTGCTGAGCGGCAGATCCAGGAGACGGAGATCGAACGTGAGCAAGCAGTACGGTCCAGGAAAGTTGAGGCCGAGCGTGAAGTACGTATTAAAGAGATCGAACAGCAACAGGTGACAGAAATCGCCAACCAGACGAAATCTATCGCCATTGCCGCCAAATCCGAGCAGCAATCGCAAGCGGAAGCGCGCGCCAACGACGCGCTGGCCGATGCGGTTCGCGCCCAGCAAAACGTAGAAACCACCCGCCAGACCGCCGAAGCGGATCGCGCCAAGCAGGTCGCTCTGATCGCCGCGGCGCAGGATGCGGAAACCAAAGCGGTCGAACTGACCGTTCGGGCAAAAGCAGAGAAAGAAGCGGCAGAATTGCAAGCCGCCGCCATCATCGAACTGGCGGAAGCAACGCGTAAAAAAGGTCTGGCGGAAGCCGAAGCGCAGCGGGCGCTGAATGACGCTATCAACGTACTATCTGACGAACAAACCAGCCTCAAATTTAAACTAGCGCTCTTACAATCGTTGCCTGCTGTTATTGAGAAGTCTGTTGAACCGATGAAATCCATCGACGGCATTAAGATTATTCAGGTCGATGGCCTCAATCGCGGCGCGATGGCGGGCGACGTCGCCGCTGGCGGCGCTAACGGGGGAAACCTGGCGGAACAAGCGTTATCTGCCGCGCTCACCTATCGTACCCAGGCGCCGCTGATCGATTCGCTGTTAAACGAGATTGGCATCGCCGGCGGCTCGCTAAAGGCGCTGACCACACCGTTGGTTTCATCGGCAACGGATGAGATTAATCACGAAGCAACGGTAAAAGAGCAATAACCCCCGCCATATCTCCTGTCCCTGGTCATAAGGCCGGGGATTTTTTTATCTTTTTTCCACCTTGTCTGTACAAAGCGTTATGACCAGCAGGCCGTTTTGCGTGGGCGATCCAGTAACGCAAAATCGGCGGGAGAAAGCCCTTGCGCCAGACAGGCCACTCACCAACAATCGCGATGTCAGCAAGGGGCTGAAACGGGAAAGCCCCTCCCGAGGAAGGGGCTTTAATAAGGAAAGGGTTATGATGCACCAGGTCATCATACTGATTGTTCTGTTACTGATAAGTTTCGCAGCTTACTAACAGCCAATCAGAGGGGGGAGAGATCCCCTCTCACCCTTATTCCTTTACTCTAGGTCGAAAAAAAAGCAGCGTCAACCGCGAGATACGCGTCGAAACAAAATGTCCGACGCGCCTTCAAAATCAGCGCCCGCAGCGTCTGTAACGCCTGATGACGCGGTTTTACTTCTCGCTCTCGGTCTGGATCTTTTTGATGATATTGGTCGTGGAACAACCATCTTCGAAGTTCAGCACCATGACTTCGCCGCCGTTGGCCCAGACCTCTTCGCTGCCCGCGATCTCTTCCGGCTTATAGTCGCCGCCTTTTACCAGCAGATCCGGCAGAATACCGGCAATCAGTCGTTGCGGCGTATCCTCTTCAAAAGAGACAACCCAGTCGACTGACTCCAGCGCGCCCAGCACGATCATACGCTGTTCGAGCGGATTAACCGGACGGCTTTCGCCTTTCAGACGTTTAGTCGAGGCGTCACTATTGACCGCAACAATCAGGCGGTCGCCCAGTTTGCGCGCGTTCGCCAGATAAGAGACATGGCCCGCGTGCAGAATATCGAAAACGCCGTTGGTCATGACCACTTTCTCGCCACGCTTACGCGCGCTGGCGACGGCCTGTCCCAACTCCTCTTCGGTCATAACGCCGAAGCCGGTATCCGCGCGTCCGCGCACTGCGTTTTCCAGCTCAATAGGGGAAACCGTTGACGTCCCGAGTTTACCTACCACTACGCCCGCCGCCGCATTGGCGAAATAACACGCCTCTTCCAGGGTATTTCCCGCCGCCAGCGTCGCCGCCAGCACGCCGATCACCGTATCGCCCGCACCGGTAACATCATAAACTTCCTGCGCCTGCGTCGGCATATGTAGCGGCGCTTTATTCGGTTGCAGCAGCGTCATTCCCTGTTCGGAACGCGTGACCAACAGCGCGGAAAGATCGTAATCGGCAATGAGTTTCATGCCGCGTTCAACCAGTTCGTCTTCGCTTTTACATTTCCCCGCGACCGCCTCGAATTCAGAAAGGTTTGGCGTCAGCAGCGTGGCGCCGCGGTAACGTTCAAAATCCGTTCCTTTCGGATCGATGAGCACCGGCACGCCCGCCTGGCGCGCCAGGGAAATCATAGTCTGCACGCTGGTCAGAGCGCCTTTGGCATAATCGGACAATACCAGCGCGCCGATCGATCCCAGCGCCTGGTTGATACGCTCATGCAACGGCTGCGGGTCCACGCCCTCAAAGCCTTCTTCAAAATCAAGACGAATGAGCTGCTGATTACGTGATAGTACGCGCAGTTTGGTAATCGTCGGATGCGTCGGCACAGAAACGAAGTCGCACTTCACATTGACCTCCGCCAACGTTTTGCTCAGCGCGCGCGCGGCGTCATCAATACCCGTCAGGCCGACCAGACGGGCGTTCGCTCCCAGAGACGCAATGTTCATCGCCACGTTCGCCGCGCCGCCCGGACGTTCCTCAACGGTATTTACCTTAACCACGGGCACCGGCGCTTCCGGTGAAATACGGCAAGTGGGGCCATACCAATAGCGATCCAGCATTACATCACCCACAACCATGACGCCTGCACGTTCAAACGCTGGCAGATTTACTTTCATTCCTGTCTCCTGAGAGATTCAAAATTTGCGCGCGATAATAGCATAATTCAAACGGCTACCAGCCACTTCCGCCAGCTTGCCTGCACCAGCGCGCGCTCTTTGCTAAAACACGTCTGCGCCACATGACCGGGAAGCTCCTGCAACGCCAGGTGGTGCAGTTCATCACGCAGTGTGGTGTAGGCTACCGTCAGCGCCTGCGCTTCGTGTTCATCCATAATGTCGTTTTGCGCCAGAAGCTCCAGGATGCGCACGTTATCAGACCAGCGCGTTAATTTAGGTTTTTCATGAGCGTAGCGCAGTACCAGATATTGCGCGATAAACTCAATATCCGTAATACCGCCTTCATCAGCTTTAATATCAAAACGATCGCGATGCTTATTGCCGAGATGCGCCCGCATTTTCTCGCGCATTTCACGCACTTCAGTCTGCAATGTCTTGCCGTCGCGCGCCGTCGTCATGATAGTGCGGCGCACCGTATCAAACTGTGAGGTAAGCTGCGGGTCGCCATATACCACGCGAGCGCGTACCAATGCCTGATGTTCCCAGGTCCAGGCTTCATGCTGCTGATAATCGGCAAACGCGTCCGCTGAAGTCACCAGCATTCCCGCCGCGCCAGAGGGGCGTAGACGCGCATCCACCTCATACAAAATGCCGGAGGAGGTGCGCGTACTGAACAGATGCATAATGCGCTGCGCCAGGCGCAGATAAAACTGCCGCCCGTCGATTTCGCGTTCGCCGTTGGTCATGACGTCCATCGGACAGTCATGCAGGAAGATGAGATCCAGATCGGAACTGTAGCCCAGCTCCCATCCGCCCAACTTGCCATAACCGACAACCGCAAACCCCCGCCCCTGGCGCTCGTCCAGATGCACTGGCTGACCATAACGCGCAACCATTTGCGTCCACGCCTGCTGCACCACAGCATCAATCATCGCCTCTGCCAGCCATGTGAGGTGATCGCTCACTCTCATCACCGGCAGCGTACCGGCAATATCCGCCGCCGCAATCCGCAAAAGCTGTGCCTGTTTAAACTGGCGTAATGCCTCCAGTTGTTGTTCTTCGTCCTCTTCCGGCACGCGCAGTAAATATTGGCGTAATTCGTCGCGGTAAGCGTCGGTAGCCGTCGGCTGATAAAGCGTGCCGGGGTCGAGCAGTTCATCAAGCAACAACGGATAACGCGCCAGTTGGCTCGCTATCATTGGCGAAGCGGCGCAGAGCATAATCAGGTGTTTCAGCGCGCCAGGAAATTCGCTCAGCAGCTCCAGATAGGTGGTGCGAGTGACAATCCCCGCCAGCAACGGCGTTATCCGCGATAGCGTAACAGCGGCGTCTTCGCGGGAACAGACATCAGCAAGCAGGTGCGGCATCAGTTGGTCCAGCACTTGCCGCCCGCGCGGGCCGATAGGGCGTTTATCCAGTTCCTTACGGAAGTCAGCGATGAGGGTCAGAACCTGTCGCCGATCCTCATCGGCTAAATGCGCCAGCACTGGCGTCGAATCATCCTCCTGTAGCGCATCCTGCCATACTTCACGCCACGGCTCTGAACGTTCTTCCTCCTGCGGGGTATCGGCTTCATCATCGCCAATTAATTCGTTGAATACGCGGCGTACATTAGCCATATGATCCGTCAGTTCGCCAACAAGCTGCGGCCAGTTCTCCGCCTTCATTCCCCAGGCCAGCCGCGCCCGGTTCAGATCGTCGGCAGGCAACGTTTGTGTCTGTTCGTCATTGATGCTTTGCAGCAGATTCTCCAGACGACGTAGAAAAAGATAGGCCACGCGCAGTTGCGCCACGTCATTCTCAGGCAGCAAATGCAGCGCAGCGATAGCATCCAACGTCGGCAGTAACGAACGCGACTGTAGCGACGGCTCGCGCCCGCCGCGGATGAGCTGGAATACCTGCACGATAAACTCAATTTCACGAATACCGCCCGCGCCAAGTTTAATGTTGTCCTTCAAACCGCGGCGTCGCACTTCGCGGGCGATCATCCCTTTCATATTGCGTAGCGACTGGATGACGCTAAAATCGATATAGCGGCGGAAAACGAAAGGTCGCAGCATGGCGCGTAATTCACGAGACCAGGCGTCGTCGTTATCGCCCATTAGCCGCGCTTTCACCATGGCGTAGCGTTCCCAGTCGCGTCCTTGCTCCTGATAGTAATCCTCCAGCGCGGCAAAACTCAGTACCAGCGGGCCGCTGTCGCCAAACGGTCGCAGGCGCATGTCCACCCGATAGACAAAACCATCCATTGTGGGCTGATCCAGCGCTTTGATCAGCCGCTGCCCGAGACGCGTAAAAAACTGGGCGTTATCGAGTTCACGACGCCCGCCCCGGGTCTCGCCATGTTCCGGCCAGGCGAAAATCAGATCGATATCAGACGAAAAATTCAGTTCGCCGCCGCCCAGCTTGCCCATGCCTAAAATCAACAGCGGCTGCGGAACGCCCTGCGGGTTACAGGGGGTTCCCCATTCGCGGCAACAGGCGGCATACAGCCAGTCGCGCGCCCCCACAATGAGCGTCTCCGCCAGATGGCTCAACTGTTGTAAAATAGTCTCATCGTCCACCAGCGACAGCGTCTGCGCCCAGGCGATGCGTACCATGATGCGACGACGAAAAAGCCTCAGTTCACGCATCAGCGAGGCGTCGTCACAGACACCTGCCAACGCCTCCTGTAACCAGCCAGCATAATGTCGCCATTCATCAGCCTGCGGCGATGCGGATTCCAGTTCGGCAAGCCACTCCGGATGCGCTATCACGCTATCCAGCGCAAAATCGCTAAATGTAAGTACTGACTTCGCCTGCACGCTAAGCGATGTCTCAGTAAATCCTTCTGGTAGGCGCTCAACAACGGTCTGCCAGTACTGCGATAAGGGTGAAGAGAGCGGCGTCATTTAGGGGATATCCTTTAAATAATGCCGGATGGCGGCATTTCGCCTGACCCGGCCTACAAGTCCGCATACCGTAAGCCTGATAAGCGCAGCGTCATCAGGCGCTTTCTACGGTTCTGATTATTGTTTTCCGCTGTGCAACCAGAACGGCTGCTGGTTAATGGCCTCATTACGGAAATGTTCAATTTCAATACGTTGTCCGGTAATAATGGCGTGACGCAATCCCTGCCAGTTCTCCAGCCATGCCTGCGCGATCATCGCATCATAATACCCAGCCAGCAGTAAAACGCTGTCGATATCGCGAGTCAAACGCGGCAACTGGTCGCGATACTTATCACCCAGCGGTTGTCCAAAGACTTTTTTTAATTCAGCAGCATGACGAGAAAGATGAATGTCGGCGAAACGCTTAAAAGAATCGGCCATTTTGGCCTGCGCCTTCGCGTCCAGAAATGGCTGCCAGGCTTTCGTCACCAGCCATTCCGTCAATGCCAGTTTCGCCATCGCCGTTTGCGTACTATAAACGGCTGTGACGGCGGACACCGCGGATGTCATCGTCGCTTCCGCCTGGGTAAGTAGATCACGTAAGTGAGCGCTCGCTTTACGTGGAACAATGCCCCCAAAGAGCATTAAGGCATGGCGCACTAATCCCATAGCATCCAGCACGTGTTCTTTCGCCGACTCGTCGCCGCGCAGCCAGAGCTCTTCATGGTACTGCCACTGTGACAACGCCAGATCCAGCGAAGCCTCCAGCCCTTGCTCTACCGTGGCTTTCGCGGCAGTCCGCAGAATTGCCGTTGGTGTATTCTCTCGCGGCGCATTCCCCTGCGCCAGGTGATAACCTCGCGCCGCCTTACTCAGACTGCCCTGACGCAAACCGGTTTGCGACAGCAGTTGCTTCGCCAGTTTTAACACGGCGCGCGTATCGCCGCGAAGCAACTCAAGCTCCAGCTCACAAATCGGTTCGGCAAACTCGCCCGCTTTTACGTCGCCGAGATCGAGCGCAATTTCAATCCTGCTGCCGTCAACGTCCAGACACCATTTTTCCCGGTAAAAATCGGTACTGAACAGCGGCTGTACGCTTGATGCCAGGCCAGCGGGCAGGTTGCCATCCGGCCAGACCTCCGCCGGAAGTTGCGTCAGATCCAGCACGGGTTCGCTTAGCGCGACATTGTATTCGGGTCGCTGGTGCAGCCCCCCCGTTACCCGGCCGGCAATTTTCATGGTCATTTCATAGCGCCCATTTTCACCACGAATACGCAGCCCCATATCATGGCGGCGTAGCCAGTTATCAGGCGTTTCGAAGTAGATATTCAGTAACTGGCTGGGCGCATGATGCTCGCCGCCGAGCGTATGAAGATGATTTCGCAGCGCATCTACGGCGTCGTGATTGACTATAAACTTTAATTCGATTTCCTGAGCCATGGCCTTGTACTTATGGGTTATGTCACATCTGGGAAGATTCTTGGCGAACTTACCCGCATTATTTTTGTCAGTAGATAGTATTTTGCGCCAAATTGCCATGCAACGAGCAATTTGACGGGCGTAAAAGTTTGACGTAGCGGCAAAGGCGACACAGATGATTCCGATTGATGTCGACTGCTTTGCGTAGCGACACTGATGCCGTTACTATCGTTCCACTTTCTCTGACAATAACGACAGCCTGATGCCAAAATTACGCCTGATTGGACTAACTTTACTTGCGCTTAGCGCCACCGCCGTCTCTCATGCTGAAGAGACGCGTTACGTTTCTGATGAACTGAATACCTGGGTCCGCAGCGGTCCGGGAGATAATTATCGCCTTGTGGGTACCGTCAACGCCGGCGAGGAAGTCACGCTCTTACAGAGCGATGCCAACTATGGTCAAATCAAAGACAGTTCTGGTCGTACTGCCTGGATACCGTTAAAAGAACTGAATACCACGCCAAGCCTGCGTACCCGCGTGCCGGATCTGGAAAATCAGGTCAAAACGTTGACCGATAAACTCAACAATATTGATACCACGTGGAATCAGCGCACCGCCGATATGCAGCAGAAAGTGGCGCAAAGCGACAGCGTCATCAACGGGCTAAAAGAAGAGAACCAGAAGCTGAAAAACGAGCTGATTGTCGCGCAGAAAAAAGTTAGCGCCGCGAATCTGCAGCTGGATGACAAACAGCGCACCATTATTATGCAGTGGTTTATGTATGGCGGCGGCGTATTGGGTATTGGCTTGCTGTTAGGGCTGGTGCTGCCGCATATGATCCCAAGCCGTAAACGCAAAGACCGCTGGATGAACTAAATCGCCTTCTCTGCGGCACTGTCTTATCATTAGAGGATGATCGTTTTTAAAAGGAAAGTGGCGTGAAGATTTATCTGGTCGGTGGTGCGGTTCGGGATGCGTTGTTAGGGCTACCGGTTAAAGATAAAGATTGGGTCGTTGTCGGCGCCACGCCGCAGGAGATGCTTGATGCGGGCTACCAGCAGGTAGGCCGTGATTTTCCTGTGTTTCTCCATCCGCAAACTCACGAAGAATACGCGCTGGCGCGTACTGAGCGTAAATCCGGTTCCGGCTACACGGGCTTCACCTGTTATGCCGCGCCGGACGTTACCCTGGAAGCCGATCTCCAGCGTCGCGATCTGACCATTAATGCTCTGGCGCGCGACGATGACGGCCAGATTATCGACCCTTACCACGGGCGCCGGGATCTGGAGGCGCGTCTACTGCGCCATGTCTCTCCCGCGTTTGGCGAAGATCCCTTGCGCGTATTGCGCGTGGCGCGTTTTGCCGCCCGTTACGCTCATCTGAGTTTCCGTATCGCCGATGAAACACTGGCGCTAATGCGCGACATGACCGCGGCAGGCGAGCTGGAACATCTGACGCCGGAACGGGTATGGAAAGAGACGGAAAATGCGCTTACCACCCGCAATCCGCAGGTTTACTTCCAGGTATTGCGCGACTGCGGCGCCCTGCGCGTCCTGTTTCCGGAAATCGACGCCCTGTTTGGCGTACCCGCGCCGGCAAAGTGGCATCCGGAAATTGATACCGGAGTTCATACGCTGATGACGCTGTCGATGGCCGCCATGCTCAGTCCGCAGCTTGATGTCCGTTTCGCCACGCTTTGTCATGATCTGGGCAAAGGCTTAACGCCGAAAAACCTCTGGCCGCGCCATCATGGCCACGGCCCGGCGGGCGTGAAACTGGTCGAACAGTTATGCCAGCGTTTGCGCGTCCCCAATGACCTGCGTGATTTAGCTAAACTGGTCGCCGAGTACCACGATCTGATCCACACCTTTCCGATACTCCAGCCGAAAACGATCGTTAAGCTGTTTGACGCCATTGATGCATGGCGTAAACCGCAGCGCGTCGAGCAGATTGCGCTGACCAGCGAGGCCGATGTCCGTGGACGTACCGGCTTTGAAGCGTCGGATTACCCGCAGGGGCGCTGGCTGCGCGAAGCCTGGCAGGTGGCGCAGGCGGTACCGACGAAAGAGGTGGTAGAGGCCGGATTTAAGGGCATTGAGATTCGCGAGGAGCTGACAAAGCGACGAATTGCAGCGGTCGCCAACTGGAAAGAGAAGCGCTGCCCGAACCCCGCCAGCTAAACGCCATCCGGCACGATAAATTGCCTGATGGCGCTGCGCTTATCAGACCGACAAAACAGTTAGGCCGGACAAGGCGGTACGCCGCCATCCGGCAGGTCAATCATCAGAAGAAGACAACGTAAACGGCAGCCGCCACCACAAAGCGGTAAATCGCAAACGGAATAAACGAGATACGCTTAATCAGTTGCAGGAAGGTCTTGATGGCGATCAGCGCCACCACAAACGCCGTCACAAAGCCCACTGCGAACATCGGAATATCCGCTGCGGTCAGGAATGACCAACTTTTGTAGAGATCCAGAACCGTTGCGCCCATCATCATCGGCACAGCCAGTAAGAACGAGAACTCAGAGGCGGCGTAACGGCTGACGCCCATCAGCATCCCACCGGAAATGGTCGCTCCGGAACGCGAGAAGCCCGGCCACAGCGCCAGACACTGGAAACAGCCAATCATAAAAGCCTGACGATACGTCATATCATCCAGCCCCGGCGCGCGCGGTTCTTTCGGCTTCAGGCACTCGGCGGCAATCAGCAACAGACCGCCTACCACCAGCGCGTACATCACGTTAATTGGGTTAAATAGCGACTTGATCGTGTCATGAAAGACTAACCCCAGCACCACCGCCGGAATCATGCCCAGCAGGATGTGAATCAACGTTAATCGACCTTTACTTTCACCTTCACGCTGTAGCGGGCGGCCAAAGTGAATACCGATGAGACCAAACAACCGCCGCCAGAACATCACCACGACCGCCAGAATAGATCCAAGTTGAATCACCACTTCGAATGTCTTGGCCGTATCGCCTTCAAACCCCAGCAGATGACCCACAATAATCATATGGCCCGTGCTGGATACCGGCAAAAACTCCGTCAATCCTTCGACCACACCCAAAATTGCCGCTATCAGCAGCGAGTGCATATCGCTCATCAATAAACCCCTAAAATGAAAAACACTGCAAAAATGGATCTCGCGTTAAGACCCCATATATAACCGTTTGGTTTAAAAAATATAAAATTATTTATTTTTATTTCAGATTATTGCCACGCTCAATAATTACCCCTACGTTCGCCGCGCGCGCGACGGCGCCAGGCTTGCTCAGTTTGATGCGAACCCACGGAGAATTAAATCGACTAAGCAGCAGATCCGCCACCTCTTCCGCCACGCGCTCGACCAGAGCAAAACGCCCGCCTTCGACATGATTTATCACCGTGTCGGCGATATCCGCGTAACTTAGACAATCTGCGACATCATCGCTTTTCGCCGACTTACGGTTATCCCACGCCATTTCGATATCGAACACCAGTTTTTGCTCGATAGTCTGTTCCCAGTCGTAAACACCGATAGTGGTGATTACCGAAAGTTGCTCTATAAATACAATATCCATCACGACCTGCCTGCTTTTTGGCTAACCCGGATACCACTTCCGGCGAAATGTGCGTATTATCCACAGAAATAGTAAATAAAACGACACTTTCAATACGGAACAGCTTATGAGTGCAATCGCGCCTGGAATGATCCTCTTCGCGTACCTCTGCGGCTCAATTTCCAGTGCCATTCTGGTTTGCCGCATCGCCGGGCTGCCCGATCCGCGTGAAAGCGGCTCCGGCAACCCGGGCGCGACGAACGTATTACGAATCGGTGGCAAGGGAGCGGCTGTCGCGGTACTTATTTTTGACATCCTTAAAGGCATGTTGCCCGTCTGGGGCGCGTATGCGTTAGGCGTTACCCCTTTCTGGCTGGGGCTTATCGCTATCGCCGCCTGTCTGGGGCATATCTGGCCGGTCTTTTTTGGCTTTAAAGGTGGGAAAGGCGTAGCAACCGCATTTGGTGCCATTGCGCCCATCGGCTGGGATTTAACCGGCGTTATGGCTGGCACCTGGCTGCTGACGGTCCTGTTAAGCGGTTATTCATCGTTAGGGGCGATTGTCAGCGCCTTGATTGCGCCGTTTTACGTCTGGTGGTTTAAACCGCAGTTCACCTTCCCGGTATCGATGCTGTCATGTCTCATTTTGCTGCGCCATCATGACAACATCCAGCGTCTGTGGCGTCGCCAGGAGACGAAAATCTGGACGAAGCTGAAAAAGAAACGCCAGAAAGATTCGGAGTAGTTTTTTACGCTATGCCGTGCCTGCGCATCGCCGGATAAATAGCTCGGTGATAGGCGTACATATCGAATCCGCCGCGCGTCACTCTTCCACCATTGGCGTGGTTAGGCGCGATTTTCGGCCTGATTTTCCTGGTGCTGCTGATCGTCACCGGGCTGTTGTGGATGCCCGTCGTTTTGCTGTAAACCCGTTGGGGCGGCATGATGTCGCCCCCTTTTTCCGCTTTTACGCCGCCGGCAGCTCGGCCAGCGGCCAGCGCGGACGTACCGTTACGCCAAGATCCGCCGTAACGCCCGCCTTAAACCGCACCATTCCGGCATAGGCGATCATCGCCCCGTTGTCAGTACAAAACTCCGGACGCGCATAGAACACTTCGCCGCGGCGTTTTTGCATCATTTCGGCAAGCTTCGCGCGCAGCGTGCGGTTAGCGCTGACGCCGCCCGCCATGACCAGACGCTTAAAACCGGTGCTTTCCAGCGCGCGCTTGCACTTGATCATCAGCGTATCCACGACCGCATCTTCAAAAGCGCGCGCGATATCAGCGCGAGTTTGTTCGTCGTCGCCATTACTACGAATGGTGTTAGCGGCAAAGGTTTTCAGACCGGAAAAACTAAAATCCAGCCCCGGACGATCGGTCATCGGGCGCGGAAAGACAAAACGTCCCGCCGTCCCCTGCGACGCCATTTTCGACAGCATCGGGCCGCCAGGATAATCCAGCCCCAACAATTTGGCGGTTTTATCAAACGCTTCACCGGCGGCATCGTCAATCGACTCTCCCAGCAGTTCGTACTGACCGATTCCGGTCACGCTAATGAGCTGCGTATGTCCGCCGGAGACCAGTAGCGCCACAAACGGGAAATCCGGAGGGTTATCTTCCAGCATCGGCGCCAGCAGATGACCTTCCATATGGTGTACAGGAATGGCCGGCACAGTCCAGGCAAATGCCAGTGAACGCCCGACGGTTGCGCCGACCAGCAGCGCGCCGACCAGGCCCGGGCCTGCGGTATAGGCCACCGCGTCGATATCGCTCGCCGTCAAACCGGCTTCTTTTAATGCCGCCTGAATCAGCGGCACGGTTTTACGCACATGATCGCGGGAAGCCAGTTCAGGCACTACGCCGCCGTAGTCAGCATGTAATTTCACCTGACTATACAATTGGTTGGCTAACAGACCTTTTTTGTCGTCGTAAATAGCGATGCCGGTTTCATCGCAGGATGTTTCAATACCCAGTACACGCATGACTTGTTTTACCTCGCTCTAATACCGCGCAGTGTAGGTCGAATGCGGGTGGATGTATACCCTCAGTCCCGACTTCGTGTATACTCCCTCACCTTATAAAAGTCCCGTTCAAAAAAGGCCGCGGTGCTTTACAAAGCAGCAGCAATTGCAGTAAAATTCCGCACCATTTTGAAATAAGCTGGCGTTGATGCCAGCGGCAAACCGAATTAATCAAAGGTGAGAGGCACATGCCGGTAATTAAAGTACGTGAAAACGAGCCGTTCGACGTAGCTCTGCGTCGCTTCAAGCGTTCCTGCGAAAAAGCAGGTGTTCTGGCGGAAGTTCGTCGTCGTGAGTTCTATGAAAAACCGACGACCGAACGTAAGCGCGCTAAAGCTTCTGCAGTGAAACGTCACGCGAAGAAACTGGCTCGCGAAAACGCACGCCGTACTCGTCTGTACTAATCTTTTGAGAGCGGGCTGCTCTCAATTCAGATCGAGTTGTAGTTGTAAGGCCGTGCTTCCGAAAGGAATGCGCGGCTTGTTTTCGTTTATGCATTAGCATATACACAAAATCATTCATGCTGCGTCCAGGCGGCAAGAGAGCAAGTCCCCGGCGCTTACGCAAGTCAGCGACAGGGGTGAGCGAACGTAGTCAACACTGCGGCAGCCTGAAGAATGACGTGTATAAAAGGGGCATATGGCTGGACGAATCCCACGCGTATTCATTAATGACCTGCTGGCGAGAACCGATATCGTCGATCTGATCGACGTGCGCGTAAAACTCAAGAAACAGGGCAAGAACTATCACGCGTGTTGTCCATTCCATAATGAGAAAACTCCTTCTTTCACCGTAAACGGTGAAAAACAGTTTTATCACTGCTTTGGATGCGGCGCACATGGCAATGCGATCGACTTTTTGATGAATTACGACAAGCTCGAATTTGTCGAAACCGTCGAAGAATTAGCGGCCATGCATAACCTGGAAATTCCCTATGAAGCAGGCACCGGGCTTAGCCAGATAGAGCGCCATCAACGGCAAAACCTCTATCAGTTGATGAATGGTCTGAATGACTTTTATCAGCAGTCGCTTACCCATCCTGCGGCAAAACCTGCGCGTGACTATCTGCAAAAGCGCGGTCTGAGCGCTGAAATTATTCAGCGTTTCGCCATTGGCTTCGCGCCGCCTGGTTGGGATAACGCGTTAAAGCGCTTCGGTAATAACAGCGATAACAAGGCATTGTTGCTGGATGCCGGAATGCTGGTCAATAACGAGCAGGGCAGCACTTACGATCGTTTCCGTAATCGGGTCATGTTCCCTATCCGGGACAAACGCGGCAGGGTGATTGGTTTTGGCGGTCGAGTTCTGGGGAACGACACGCCGAAATACCTTAACTCTCCGGAAACGGACATTTTCCATAAAGGCCGCCAGCTATATGGTCTTTATGAGGCTCAGCAATATAGTGCTGAACCGCAACGCTTGCTTGTGGTCGAAGGTTATATGGATGTCGTCGCACTAGCGCAATACGACATTAACTATGCGGTTGCTTCGCTGGGTACCTCAACCACGGCAGACCATATGCATATGTTATTCCGGGCGACGAACAACGTAATTTGCTGTTACGACGGCGACCGGGCTGGCCGTGATGCCGCCTGGAGAGCGCTGGAAACAGCAATGCCTTATATGACCGATGGTCGGCAGGTACGCTTTATGTTTTTACCTGACGGCGAAGACCCGGATACGCTGGTGCGTAAAGAAGGCAAGGCGGCTTTTGAAGCGCGGATGGAGCAGGCGCAGCCGCTCTCTACGTTTCTGTTTAATAGCCTCCTGCCGCAGGTGGATTTAAGCTCGCCGGATGGCAGCACGCAGTTAGCCGCACTGGCGCTGCCGCTCATTAATCAGGTGCCTGGCGACGCACACCGTATTCAGTTGCGCCAGACGTTGGGGCTGAAGTTAGGCATTTTCGATGATAGTCAGCTTGATCGTTTAGTGCCAAAACAGGCGGAAAGCGGCGTTTCCCGCCCGGCTCCGCAGCTAAAACGCACGACCATGCGTATACTGATAGGATTACTGGTGCAAAATCCGGATCTCGCGCCGTTAGTGCCGCCCTTAGACGCGCTGGATGAGAATAAGCTGCCTGGGCTTGGCTTATTTAAAGAATTGGTCAAAACTTGTTTGGCTCAGCCAGGTCTTACTACCGGACAACTTCTGGAACTCTACCGTGGCACAAATGATGCTGCGACCCTTGAAAAATTATCGATGTGGGACGATATAGCAGATAAGGCGATTGCCGAAAAGACCTTTACCGACTCACTCAACCATATGTTTGATTCGCTGCTGCAACTGCGACAAGAAGAGCTGATCGCTCGCGATCGCACTCACGGTTTAAGCAGCGAAGAACGCCGAGAGCTCTGGACGTTAAACCAGGAGCTGGCCAGAAAATGAATTTAACGGCTTAAATGCCGCATATCGATCGGGAAGCCCCCGACAGCCGCAGTGAGAGGCAGCGGCCAAAATATAAGTATGCCCTCGCTTTAAATGTCGACAGCTATACCGTCGACACCAATCAAACGAATAAGTGTGGATACCGTCTTATGGAGCAAAACCCGCAGTCACAGCTGAAACTTCTTGTCACCCGTGGTAAGGAGCAAGGCTATCTGACCTATGCTGAGGTCAATGACCATCTGCCGGAAGATATCGTCGATTCAGATCAAATTGAAGATATCATCCAAATGATCAACGACATGGGTATTCAGGTAATGGAAGAAGCGCCTGATGCCGATGATCTGCTGCTGGCTGAAAATACCACCAGCACCGATGAAGATGCGGAAGAAGCTGCTGCACAAGTTCTGTCCAGTGTTGAGTCTGAAATCGGTCGTACGACTGACCCGGTACGCATGTATATGCGTGAAATGGGCACTGTTGAACTATTGACCCGGGAAGGCGAAATCGACATCGCTAAACGTATCGAAGACGGGATCAACCAGGTTCAATGCTCCGTTGCCGAATACCCGGAAGCCATTACCTATCTGCTGGAACAGTACGATCGCGTTGAGGCTGAAGAGGCTCGTTTGTCCGATCTTATCACCGGCTTTGTCGATCCGAACGCGGAAGAAGAGATGGCGCCGACCGCAACTCACGTCGGTTCTGAACTCTCCCAGGAAGACCTGGATGATGACGAAGACGAAGATGAAGAAGACGGCGACGATGACGCCGCCGATGACGACAACAGCATTGATCCTGAACTGGCACGCGAAAAATTCGCTGAGTTGCGCGCGCAATACGTCGTTACGCGCGACACCATCAAAGCGAAAGGCCGCAGCCATGCTGCCGCGCAGGAAGAGATTCTGAAGCTGTCTGAAGTGTTCAAACAGTTCCGTCTGGTACCGAAGCAATTCGACTATCTGGTCAACAGTATGCGCGTGATGATGGATCGCGTGCGTACCCAGGAACGTCTGATCATGAAGCTCTGCGTCGAGCAGTGCAAAATGCCGAAGAAGAACTTTATCACGCTGTTTACCGGTAACGAAACCAGCGAAACCTGGTTCAATGCCGCTATCGCGATGAACAAACCGTGGTCGGAAAAACTGCACGATGTCGCGGAAGAAGTGCAACGCTGTCTGCAAAAACTGCGGCAGATTGAAGAAGAGACCGGTCTGACCATCGAACAGGTGAAAGACATCAACCGTCGCATGTCCATCGGGGAAGCGAAAGCCCGCCGTGCGAAGAAAGAGATGGTTGAAGCGAACTTACGTCTGGTTATTTCTATCGCTAAGAAATACACCAACCGTGGCTTGCAGTTCCTTGACCTGATTCAGGAAGGCAACATCGGTCTGATGAAAGCGGTTGATAAGTTTGAATACCGTCGTGGTTACAAGTTCTCCACCTACGCAACCTGGTGGATCCGTCAGGCGATCACCCGCTCTATCGCCGATCAGGCGCGCACCATCCGTATTCCGGTGCATATGATTGAGACCATCAACAAGCTCAACCGTATTTCTCGCCAGATGCTGCAAGAGATGGGCCGCGAGCCGACGCCGGAAGAGCTGGCTGAACGGATGCTGATGCCGGAAGATAAAATTCGTAAGGTGCTGAAGATTGCCAAAGAGCCAATCTCCATGGAAACGCCGATCGGCGACGATGAAGATTCGCATCTGGGTGATTTCATCGAGGATACCACCCTCGAGCTGCCGCTGGACTCTGCCACTACCGAGAGCCTGCGTGCCGCCACTCACGACGTTTTGGCTGGCCTGACCGCTCGTGAAGCGAAAGTGCTGCGTATGCGTTTCGGTATCGATATGAACACCGACCACACGCTGGAAGAAGTGGGTAAACAGTTCGATGTTACCCGCGAACGTATCCGTCAGATCGAAGCGAAGGCGCTGCGTAAACTGCGCCACCCGAGCCGTTCTGAAGTGCTGCGCAGCTTCCTCGACGATTAATTCGCCGCACACGTATAAACGCCGCCGCAAGGCGGCGTTTTTTTATCAGGTCATGCGCGAGCGCCCTATTTGGCCTGCAGAATTTCTACACAGCGCGAGTATTCGCGCCCTCATTCCCCATTGCTATAGCCCACGCATAATGAGCGCTTGATCCAGTTCGCGATAGGCCTCGACCAGTTTTTCCGTTTTAATTCGGTTTAAGCCGCTGGGATTCGGCAACACCCACACCATCGTCGCGCCAATGGCGATCTTTTGTTTACCCCAGGCGATACCACGCTGGCTGAATCCCTGTTCAAAAGCCTGTTTACCAAGCACCGCCAGCGCTGCGGGCTGGTAGTCCTCTATTTTTTCAATCAGGTTGCGTCCGCCGCTACGTAATTCATGCAACTTCACCTCAGTCGCTTGTACTGTCGGTCGGTCGACGAGTTTCGTTACCCCGCAGCGAAAATCCAGTAATTTTTCCGCCTCTTCCGGTTTCAACTGTCGATCGGTGAAACCGGCCAAATGAATAACTTTCCAAAAACGATTCGCGGGATGCGCAAACGGAAAGCCGGTATTCGCCGAGGAGAGTCCCGGATTGATGCCGCAAAAAACCACCCGTAGCCCTGGCGCCAGTATGTCCTTAACCATTATTACTCCTGAGCAATACAACGTACTTTAAGTATAACGGGTTGAAAACACATTGTTTATAAAAACAGCACCCGCACGGTTACGGCTGGATTACAGCGTAAAGTTACATTATAATCCACCGCCACGGCCCCTTAGCTCAGTGGTTAGAGCAGGCGACTCATAATCGCTTGGTCGCTGGTTCAAGTCCAGCAGGGGCCACCAAATTTTAGCTTTAAAATCATACAATTAAGCCACTCTAAAGAGTGGCTTTTTTGTTTCTGACAGAGCTCGCCCCATACCGCTATTTACGATGCCAATAGGCTGCCGCACGTACCAGGTGTGGATCAAACCCCTTTTCAAAGCACTGACTTAAACGTTTTACCGTTTTGCCTTCGCCAGTAATCCAGATGAAATAGTCTGATTCTGGTATTGTCAGCTGCGACAGGCGCGTTTGTATTGCCTGTTCATCGCCGCCAACAACATATTCCACAGTAATATCCGTCAAATGGGCGAGATAATCGCGATATTCGGCATCCTGAATGCTCACCAGCGCGGTTACCGCAGGGCGCGCAGGCAGACGACTAAGCGATTCCAGACGACGACGCAGCGCAGGCATACCGGACTCATCGCAGACATAAACCTGACAGGCATAATCCTCCGGCACCACCAGCGAACCGCGCGGCCCGCCGATCGTCAGTGTATCGCCTTCACGGGCTTCCATTGCCCAACGGCTGGCTACGCCGCCATCGTGGATAAAGAAATCCAGCGCCAGCTCGCGACGCGCCTCATCATACAGCGGCGTGTAATCCCTGGAGACCGGACGAACGCCCTCCCCCCAGATAATGCCTTCCTCAGTGACTGTCGGAGGCGTAAAGCGACAGCCTGGCTCAGGGAAAAAAACTTTCGTGTGATCGTCAAAGCCCAGGGAGGTGAAACCGTCCAGCGCCTCGCCGCCAAGTACGATCCGCTGAAATCCTGCGCTAATACGTTCTACCCGCAGAACGGTCAGCTCGCGAAAACGCAGTTCATTACGAACACGTTGTGGGTAGCGTACGGATGATGTCGTCATTTTTTGCCTTCGTGAAGTAATACGATATATCTAAATTAAAGTTTTAAATGATAATGATTGTTAATCAGTAAAAATGCAACTGTTTTTTGATAGTGTTCTGGCAACGAGTCGCTAACTATAACCTTAGAATAAAACGTTATAAATTAATAGATTATAGCAACAATCGCTTTTACCCTTGCTAAAACCCATAATTTAGATATAAATTAGATATATCTAAACAAGCAGGAGGCAATGATGCAAAATCAACATGAAGGGTGTTGCAAAAACCGGGATCATAAGCACGATGGTTGCTGCAAAGATCGAGAACATCAGCATGAAGGCTGCCATAGCGCGCATCAGCATGAGAACGCCAGTTGCGGCGGCGAACACCGTCACGGACACGGCTGTGGTCGTCATGGACAGGGCGGTGGTCGACGTCAGCGATTTTTTGGCCACGGGGAACTTCGGCTGGTCATTCTTGATATCCTGACCCGGGACGCCAGCCACGGCTATGAACTGATTAAAGCGATAGAAAACCTGACGGGGGGCGGCTATACGCCAAGCGCTGGCGTGATCTACCCTACGCTGGATTTTTTACAGGATCAGCAATTTATCACGATTAGCGACGAAGAAGGCGGGCGGAAAAAAATCGCGATTACCGCGAACGGCGCGCAATGGCTTGATGAAAATCGCGAACATCTGACGCATATTCAGGCGCGGCTAAAAGCCCGTTGTGTGGGCATGGAGTTACGTAAAAATCCGCAGATGAAGCGGGCGCTGGATAACTTCAAGGCCGTGCTGGATCTGCGGATAAACCACAGCGATATCAACGACGCGCAAATCAAACGCATTATCGGCGTGATTGATCGCGCGGCGCTGGAAATCGCCGAACTGGATTAAGCGGGCTGCGTGTCCTCTTCGCGGACGCGGAACACGTTAACCAGCTCTTTTAAATGTAACGCCTGTTCGTTCAGCGACGCTGCGGCGGCAACAGACTCTTCCACAAGGCAGGAGTTTTGTTGCGTGGCGGCGTCAATCAGGCCAATCGCGCTGTTAATCTGCGAAATACCGTCAGTTTGCTCGCGGCTGGCCTGCCCAATCTCACGTAATATCACATCCATCTCTTCGACGTTATCCACCATGCCATTAATCAGGGCGCTGGCTTTCTCCACCAGGTGCATCCCTTCCTGAGTCTGACTGGTTGAATCTTCAATCAAATTACGGATTTCACTGGCTGACGAGGCGCTCTTTTGCGCCAACTGGCGAACCTCTCCGGCGACAACGGCAAAACCACGTCCATGTTCGCCCGCGCGCGCCGCTTCAACCGCCGCGTTCAGCGCCAGAATATTGGTCTGAAAGGCAATGGAATCAATGATATTGATGATATCCGACATACGATTTGCCGTATCGTTAATGACGCGCATTTTCTGCGTCACTTGATTCATCATCTCCCCATTGTTTTTCACCACGCTGGCGGCGCCGGCAGAGAGTTTGGTCGCTTCACTGGTATGGTCAGCCGTATTTTTAACCGTGGCGGTAATCTGTTCCATCGACGCCGCCGTTTCTTCAACCGAGCTGGCCTGCTCTTCCGTACGCGCCGCCAAATCCTGGTTACCGGCGACAATTTGCGCCGCCGCCGTGGAGATACTCTCCGAACCGTTTTGCACTTCCTGTACGATATCCAGCAGACGCGTTTTCATCGCCATTAATGCTTGCAGTAGTACGCCTGTTTCATCTTTATAGTCGGTGGTGATATGACGAGTCAGATCGCCATCGGCGATCGCCTCGGCAAAGCGTACCGCGTCATCAAGCGGTCGGGTAATAGAACGCACAATATACCATCCCATTACGCCTCCGGCGGCGATGCTTATCAGCGCCAAAGTGATTAACAGCGTCCGATTATTTTTAAAATCCTCTTTGACCTGCACGCTCGCTTCATGCATCTGCGCGTCCTGAACAGCGATAAGTTCCTGGACTTTGTCCTTATAGACTTTTTGCACCTGCACCGTTCTGGTCATCATCTCCTGAATGGCCGCCTGACGATTATTGCTTTGAATATCTTTCAAAATACGGAATCTGGACTCCAGGTATTGCTGGCGCGCTTCACGGATCTCATTAATGATTTTCTGTGAATCCGCATCGTGACTATTTTCCCTGGAAAGCTCATCCAGTAACGCCGAAATGCGCTGGCTTATCTCACTGAGTTCTTTCTGCGAGCTCTGGCTCCAGCGCCCCTCTTCATCCAGTAACATGAGCTGCTGCGCGATGATGAAATCATTAAAATTATCGATTAACAGATTGGCTTTTACCGTGGTGGGATAATCATTGGTAATAATGTCCTGCATACCCGTATTAGCCCGATCAAGGCTAAACAAAGACAGAGCGGAACTCACCACCATGAGAACAATGAATAAGCCAAAGGCCATAAATAATTTTGAACGTATTTTAATGTTATGCAAAAACATATTTTCTCCCTGGGATTGCATATCCTCATACAGGAAGATTTATCGGCAATAATGTTACTAACTTTATGATATTGATCGCTTTTTATTTCGGAACATTATTAGTAAGTAATTTTTATTGTTCACAGAAAGATGAACCAATAGTGACATAAATTGGCACCAATAATGAAAGAAATACGCTAAAAGGTTAACCATTTCTTATTTATTAACTGAGCTTATACCTATTAATAGGTAGGAAGAAAGAAGGAATAAATATCACATTATTTTTAACATCACAGGCCACTGATACTCTCTGTGATGGCAGGCACCGCCTTCTATCAGAGCGCATCCGCCCGGTAAGCTTGTTGCTACCGGGCGGATGTCATTACCGTTGCTACCTACAAATAAACTTAATGCAGTACCGTGACCGCATCCTCCAGCCGGCTGGCACGGTGTTTTACCATTGCGGAGACTTGTGCGCTCTCTTCCACCAGCGCCGCATTTTTCTGGGTTATGCGGTTCAACTCGTCCACGGCGCGAGTCAGGCTGGAAAGCCCATCTGTCTGTTCCTGCGTCGACTGACTGATCCGTGCGATAAGCAGGGTGACATTTTGCACCTGGGCTACAATGTCATCCATGGTACGGCCTGCGGCGTGAACCTGCTCGGAGCCTGACTGCACCTTTGTTGCGCTGGCATCAATTAATTTACGAATATCGTTCGCCGCGTTAGCGCTGCGGCTGGCAAGATGGCGTACCTCGCCAGCAACCACGGCAAACCCTTTCCCCTGCTCGCCCGCTCTCGCCGCTTCTACCGCCGCATTCAGCGCCAGGATATTCGTCTGAAAAGCGATATCGTTAATTAGCGTGGTGATCGTCCCGATACGTTGCGTACTGTGAGCGATATCATCCATCGTTTTAATCACCGTATCCATCGCCTCACCTCCCTGAGTCGCCGCGCTACTGGCCGCCATGGAAAGCTTATCCGCAGCGGAAGCCGTCTCGGAATTGAGCTTCACGGACTCCGCCATCTGGTTCATGGTCGTTACCGTTTCCTGAACATTCTCCACGGTCTGACGGGTGTGTTCGTTCAGATCATTGTTACCCTTCGCCAGCCTTTCACTGCCGTTTCTGACGCTGGAAACCTGACTTGATACGTCATTGATCAGCCAGCGGCACATCAAGCCAAGCTGCCCCACGGCCCTCAGCGTCAGCCCCAACTCATCGCTGCGATTAAGATGTTGTACGCTGTTGCGTTCGCCGGTCGCCACTTTCAGCGCCTGCGTCGCCACATTTTCAATGGGACGCACAATTTGCCATTCCAATAGCGCCGTACCTGCCAGCATCGCCAACGCGCCCAACAACAACGCCTGCCATGAGGCATCCGTACCGAACAGCGCCAACGCCAGCATTACGGCCATTAGCCCCATAATACTACGCACTCGCCAGCGAACAGGCATAGCGGGCAGTTTGCCCAGCAAGCCCTGACGAACCACCAGGCCTTTATGAATACGTTTACTACACCGCCCTTCATTTAGCGCCTGATATAAAGGCTCAACGGCGGCAATCTCATCATCCGTGGCGCGGGTACGGATCGACATATATCCCGCCACACGCCCTTCACGTATCATCGGTACCGCGTTGGCCCGCACCCAATAATGGTCGCCGTTTTTACGCCGGTTTTTCACAATGCCGCTCCACGGTTCGCCCTGTTTTAGGGTGTACCACATATCTGCGAAGGCAGCTTTCGGCATATCCGGATGACGCACCAGATTATGTGGCTGCGCCAGTAACTCGTTTAACTGATAGCCGCTCACCTGGACAAAAGTGTCATTGGCGTGAGTGATATAGCTTTCCAGGTCGGTCGTAGACATCAGAGTGGTATCATCATCCAGCGGGGTATTTAGCTGGCTGACGTAGGGATGAGAAGACATGATAGCGTCCTGTGCAGGTTATCTGGATGTTAATTTTTCGCTCAGATGTTATTTCGGCGCTAATCTATTTATCTTTAGTTGTTAAAATTGCTCTGGATCGCAATTTGCGATTAATCCTTAATATTTGTACGATTTTCACCTCATCCTGCGCCTTATTTTCATTATGAAATTGTTTAGCATGGACAACCTTTTTCTTTAAAATCTGCCCTGGCTCACCTTTTTCTCACGCCGCCGTTAACGCAACACACCGTAAACCATAAAACAAGATCTGCTCAAAATGCATCCAATTGTTAACACATAACATTAAATGTTGTGTAAATGTGATTATTCCTGGTGTTTATCCCGATTTTCACTATGGGCTTAGACCCCCGCTAATCCCTGCAATACTTAATTCAGTATCATGTGATACACGGCCCTCTGGAGCTCATTTTGAACAGGTTACCTTCCAGCGCATCGGCTTTGGCCTGTAGCGCGCACGCACTGAATCTCATCGAGAAGCGAACGCTAAACCATGAGGAAATGAAAGCACTAAACCGAGAGGTCATTGACTACTTTAAAGAGCATGTAAATCCAGGATTTCTGGAATACCGGAAATCTGTTACCGCCGGCGGGGATTACGGAGCCGTAGAGTGGCAAGCGGGCAGTTTGAATACGCTTGTCGACACCCAGGGGCAAGAGTTTATCGACTGTCTTGGGGGGTTTGGCATCTTTAACGTGGGGCACCGTAATCCTGTTGTGGTATCCGCCGTCCAGAATCAACTCGCAAAACAACCTCTCCACAGCCAGGAGTTACTTGACCCCTTGCGGGCGATGCTGGCAAAAACGCTGGCGGCGCTGACACCGGGGAAACTCAAGTACAGCTTTTTCTGTAACAGCGGCACCGAATCCGTCGAAGCGGCGTTAAAACTGGCAAAAGCGTATCAGTCGCCGCGCGGCAAGTTTACCTTTATCGCCACCAGCGGCGCATTTCACGGCAAATCATTGGGCGCGCTCTCCGCCACGGCCAAATCCACCTTCCGCAGACCCTTTATGCCTTTACTGCCGGGCTTCCGCCATGTGCCGTTTGGCAATATCGACGCGATGAGCATGGCATTTAGCGAAGGCAAAAAAACGGGCGACGAGATAGCAGCCGTGATTCTGGAGCCTATTCAGGGTGAAGGCGGCGTGATCCTGCCGCCGCAGGGATACCTGACAGAGGTACGTAAGCTCTGTGATGAATTCGGCGCGCTGATGATTCTGGATGAAGTACAAACCGGCATGGGGCGTACCGGCAAGATGTTTGCCTGCGAGCACGAAAATGTGCAGCCTGATATTCTGTGTCTGGCGAAAGCCCTGGGCGGCGGCGTGATGCCGATTGGCGCCACCATCGCGACTGAAGAGGTGTTTTCGGTTCTGTTCGACAACCCCTTCCTGCATACCACCACTTTTGGCGGTAATCCGCTGGCTTGTGCTGCCGCGCTGGCGACCATTAACGTCCTGCTGGAGCAAAACCTCCCGGCCCAGGCGGAACAAAAAGGCGATACGCTACTGGATGGTTTTCGACAACTTGCGCGTGAATATCCCAATCTGGTACACGATGCGCGCGGCAAAGGTATGTTGATGGCCATTGAATTTGTCGATAACGAAACGGGCTACCGTTTTGCCAGTGAGATGTTCCGTCAACGCGTGCTGGTCGCTGGTACGCTGAATAATGCGAAAACAATTCGTATCGAGCCACCGCTCACGCTAACCATTGAACTGTGCGAACAGGTATTGAAATCAGCGCGTAATGCGCTGGCGGCGATGCAGGTGAGCGTTGAAGAGGTTTAAAAACGATGCCGGATGGCGCTATGCTTATCCGGCCTGTTTTCCCCGGGTCGCGGCCTCTTTTTTGAATCCCATCACAATCACCACATTCCCCTTTTCCCTTTTACCTCGCGACGGCTACAGTAGTAACTCATCCGACCACATAACAATAATTTTACATACTGGATACGCTTATGAGCTACCCGTCGCTGTTCGCCCCGCTCGATCTGGGCTTTACTACTCTCAGAAACCGCGTGCTGATGGGATCGATGCACACGGGTCTGGAAGAACATCCTGATGGCGCTGAGCGCCTGGCGGCATTTTATGCCGAGCGCGCGCGACACGGCGTAGCGTTAATCGTCACCGGCGGTATTGCGCCCGTTCCCTCCGGGGTCGTGATGACTGGCGGTGCGATGCTGAACGATGCCAGCCAATTAACGCCTCACCGCGTGGTGACCGATGCCGTACATGCGCAAGGCGGTAAAATCGCGCTGCAAATTCTGCACACCGGACGTTACAGCTATCAGCCGCACCTGGTCGCGCCGTCGGCAATTCAGGCGCCAATCAACCGCTTTATGCCGCACGAACTGACGCATGATGAAATCTTGCAGTTAATCGACGACTTCGCGCATTGCGCGCAACTGGCGCGGGAAGCAGGCTACGACGGCGTAGAGGTGATGGGATCAGAGGGCTATCTGATTAATGAATTTCTCACCCGGCGAACTAACCATCGCGATGACGAATGGGGCGGCGACTATACCAGCCGTATGCGCTTCGCGGTTGAGGTAGTACGCGCGGTACGCCAGCGGGTAGGGAACGACTTTATTATTATCTATCGCCTGTCGATGCTCGATCTGGTGGAAAATGGCGGCACGTTCGACGAAACGGTACAACTGGCGCAAGCCATTGAAGCCGCAGGCGCAAGCCTAATTAATACCGGCATTGGCTGGCATGAGGCGCGAATCCCGACCATCGCCACGCCAGTACCGCGTGGCGCCTTTAGCTGGGTGACGCGGAAACTCAAAGGTCATGTGTCGGTTCCGCTGATCGCGACCAATCGCATTAACGATCCGCAGGTCGCTGAGACGATCCTGACGCGCGGCGATGCCGATATGGTGTCGATGGCGCGTCCCTTCCTTGCCGATGCCGAATTCCTGACTAAAGCGCAATCCGGACGCGCAGATGAGATCAACACCTGTATCGGCTGTAATCAGGCCTGTCTGGATCGGATCTTCATCGGCAAAGTGACCTCCTGTCTGGTGAACCCACGCGCCTGTCACGAAACCCACATGCCGATAACGCCGGCCATACGCAAAAAGAATCTGGCCGTTGTCGGCGCAGGCCCGGCGGGGCTGGCTTTCGCGATTAACGCCGCGTCGCGCGGCCATCATGTCACGCTGTTTGACGCCCAGAGTGAAATTGGCGGTCAGTTCACTATCGCCAGGCAGATCCCGGGTAAAGAGGAGTTTTACGAAACGCTGCGCTACTACCGTCGAATGATCGATATTACTGGCGTTACGCTGAAACTGAACCAACAGGTGAACGCAGAGGATCTTCAGCCGTTTGACGAAGCGATCCTCGCCTGTGGAATAGTACCGCGCCGCCCGCCGATAGACGGTATCGATCATCCAAAGGCATTGACCTACCTGGAGGTATTGCGCGATAAAGCGCCGGTTGGTAAACGAGTGGCGATCATCGGCTGCGGCGGGATCGGTTTTGACACGGCCATGTATCTGAGCCAGCACGGCGAATCCACCAGCCAAAATATTGCTGAATTTTGTACGGAATGGGGAATTGATACCAGCCTGCAGCAGGCAGGCGGTCTGCGCCCGGAAGGCCCACGCCTGGCACGTAGTCCACGGCAAATCGTCATGCTGCAACGCAAAGCCAGCAAGCCGGGCGAAGGATTAGGTAAAACCACCGGCTGGATCCATCGCGCGACGTTACTGGCGCGCGGCGTGAAGATGATCCCGGCGGTTAGTTACCAGAAAATCGACGACGACGGATTACATCTCTTGATCGGCGGCGAACCGCAGTTGCTGGAAGTGGATCATGTGGTGATCTGTGCCGGACAAGAACCTCGCCGCGAGCTGGCGGACCCGTTACGCGCCGCAGGTAAAACGGTACATCTTATCGGCGGATGCGATGTCGCGATGGAGCTGGATGCCCGACGGGCGATTGCCCAGGGCACCCGACTGGCGCTGGAGATTTAACGACTTTGCCTGATGGCGCTGCGCTTATCGGGCTTACACCGTCATACCGGTTTTATAGGCCGGTATGACGCTTGAGCGCCTTATCGACGGCGTCCCTGCTTCACCGCTTTCAAAATGACAAATTTATTGTTGGTTGCTATCGTCGCACAATTACCGAAAATCTTCTTCAGCTTGTGGAAATAGTCCAGATGGCGGTTCGCCACAATATACAGTTCGCCGTTGATTTTCAGGCAGCGGCGGGCATGATGGAACATCTCCCAGGCGATATTATCCGTCAGCGCATGTTTCTGGTGGAACGGCGGGTTGCAGAACACAGCGTTAAAACGGAACGGCTCCACACCGGAGAGCGCATTGTTGATCATAAATTCGCAGCGTTCGAACGCTTCCGGCAGGTTCGTTTCTACATTCAAACGGCTGGAATCTACCGCCATCGGCGATTCATCGACAAATACCACGTTCGCCTGCGGATTTTTCGCCAGTAAGCTCAGGCCAATCACCCCATTGCCGCAGCCGAGATCGACAATCTCCCCGTCGAGGTTTTCCGGCAAATGCTGCATAAAGAAGCGCGCGCCGATATCCAATCCGGTACGAGAAAACACATTCGCGTGGTTGTGAATCGTCCAGCCTGTATCTTCCAGTTTCCAGCTTAGCGTTTGCGGCGCGTCGGCCAGTTGCGGATGACTGAATGTACAGTTAATCAGGCGCGCTTTCTTCCACGCCAGCGTCGTCGTGGTTGGGCCCAGCACTTTTTCAAACAGTTCCAGCGTAGAGGTATGAATATCACGCGCTTTCGCGCCGGCGATAATACGCGTTTGCGCCGTAACGACCTTACGCAAAGCGCGTAACTGCTGTTCCAGCAACGCCAGTGTTTTCGGTACCTTAATCAATACCACGCCCGGCACCTGCGGGTAGTCAGCGGTACTGTCGAGAAACGTTACGCTGGACTCCGCGATGCCGTTATGGCGTAAATTCTCTCGCGTACCCAGTTCGCTTAAATACGAATCGCCAATACTGTATGGCGAATGCTCCGCCAGCGCACAGCTTAGCGCGCCAAACGTATCATTCAGGATCAGCACCGGGCCGCGAATTTCCGTCTCATCCAACTGTTGCAGCAGATACTCATCGGCCGCCTCCCACGCCAGAAGCGGGTTAACATCATCCGTTTGCGGAAAACGTTTCAGCGTCAGTGAACGGAAACCGTCGTCTACGTGGCTCATTAGGCCTCCTGAATGGTAAAATTGCGGCGTTATCCCTGAAAAGGGTGCGTGAGTATACACTTTTTATCAGCAACATGGAGCTTTGATGACCTCACTAACTTACCTTCAGGGGTATCCTGAACATCTCCTTGCCCAGGTGCGCGCCTTAATCACCGAGCAGCGCCTGGGAGCAGTGCTGGAAAAACGTTATCCCGGCGCGCATGATTACGCCACTGACAAAGCGCTATATCACTATACTCAGGAACTGAAAAGTCAGTTTCTGCGCAATGCGCCGCCCATTAATAAAGTGATGTATGACAGCAAGATCCATGTGCTGAAAAATGCGCTGGGACTGCATACCGCTGTCTCGCGCGTTCAGGGCGGCAAGCTCAAGGCAAAGGCGGAGATCCGCGTCGCCACCGTGTTTCGCAACGCCCCGGAGCCATTCTTACGGATGATTGTGGTTCACGAGCTGGCGCACCTGAAAGAGAAAGATCATAACAAAGCGTTTTATCAGCTCTGCTGCCATATGGAGCCGCAGTACCATCAACTGGAGTTTGATACGCGACTGTGGCTGACGCATCAGGCGCTGTCGGCACAATAAATTCTGAAAATGCCCCTTCCCCCGTATCTTTTTAACGGCGTGGGCATAAAATCGGCGCGTTCACATTTCGCTCATTGCCTGCCGCCACGTCAAGGATGACGATCTGTAGAGGGTATTTTTTATCCACCGCCAACGGAACCGCGCAACAACCATGCTCTCACAATGTGCCCGTTTTATCCGCCGCCTCTGTTTTACACGCCGGGCGTTAACAGTGGCGTGTTTTCTGCTTGTCGCAGCAGGCGTCGCGCTTTTCTATTCCAACTGGCTTATCGTCAACGCCTCGCAGCATCTGACATGGAATGACATTCAGACCGTTCCCGCCCGCAACGTCGGGCTGGTGTTAGGCGCTAAACCCGGCAATCGGTATTTTACCCGGCGGATTAATACTGCCGCCGCGTTGTATCACGCCGGTAAAGTGAAGTGGCTGTTAGTCAGCGGCGATAACGGCAAAAAAGAGTACGATGAACCTTCGGCGATGCAGCAGGCGCTGATAGCGAAAGGTGTGCCGGAAGCGGCCATTTTTTGTGATTATGCCGGATTCTCCACGCTGGACTCCGTGGTTCGCGCCCGGAAAGTGTTTGGCGAAAACCGCATTACGATTATCTCGCAAGCATTCCATAATCAACGGGCGATCTGGCTGGCGCAACAATATGGCATTGACGCTATCGGAGTTAACGCGCCGGATCTGAATAAAAGGCACGGAACCTACACACGACTTCGGGAAAAGCTGGCGCGGGTTAGCGCGGTGCTGGATGCCAAAATTTTGCACCGTCAGCCTAAATATCTGGGCGCTGGCGTCACTATTGGGGCTGATAGCGCACACGGGTGCCCTTCTCGCCAGTAAAATGCCAGAGTGCGTCGCAGCGCACTGGCAAGGGCGGAAAGGCGTGCTACATTGACGAAAATCCCTTTCTGGAGTCCGCTGACGTTTATGATACGTTTCGCTGTAATTGGGACTAACTGGATCACGCGCCAGTTTGTCGACGCCGCCCATGAAACCGGCAAATTCAGGCTCGCCGCCGTTTACTCCCGTAGTCTTGAACAGGCGCAGTCTTTCGCAAATGATTATCCCGTCGAGCATCTGTTTACCTCGCTGGAAGCGATGGCGCAAAGCGACGCGATTGAGGCGGTTTATATCGCCAGCCCGAACTCCCTGCATTTCTCCCAGACACAGCGCTTTTTGCAGCATAAAAAACATGTCATGTGCGAAAAGCCGCTGGCTTCTAACCTGGCGGAGGTTGATGCCGCTATCGCCTGCGCGCGCGATAACCAGCGGGTACTGTTTGAAGCCTTTAAAACCGCCTGCCTGCCCAATTTCCTGCTGCTGCGGGAATCGTTGCCGAAAATCGGCAGAATGCATAAAGCATTCCTAAATTACTGCCAGTACTCTTCACGTTATCAGCGCTATCTGAACGGTGAAAATCCGAATACGTTTAATCCGGCCTTCTCCAATGGTTCGATTATGGATATCGGGTATTACTGTCTGGCGTCGGCGATCGCGCTATGGGGCGAGCCGCGCAGCGTTCAGGCGTCGGCGAATTTGTTGGAAAGCGGAGTAGATGCGCACGGCGTCGTGGTTATGGATTACGGCGATTTTAGCGTCACGCTACAGCATTCCAAAGTCAGCGACTCGGTACTGGCCAGTGAAATTCAGGGCGAGAGGGGATCGCTGGTCATTGAAAAGCTGTCGGAATGCCAGAAAGTGTGTTTTGCGCCGCGCGGCGCGCTGATGCAGGATCTGACCCAGCCTCAGCATATTAATACCATGCTGTATGAAGCCGGGGCGTTTGCCCAGCTTATTGAAAACCATACCGTGGAACATCCGGGGTTATCGCTAAGTCGCGCCACGGCAAAATGGCTGACAGAAATACGCCGTCAAACCGGGGTCATCTTCCCGGCGGACGATCTGACTCATCCCCTTACTGCGTAAAATTATGTAAATTATATGTTACAGGTCATTGACTCTACGCGTGGCCTGTCATACTTTGTTACGCGCAAAGGGGAGTAACTTCATTGTCGGTCGATCGTCATTACGATGTGTGCAAAACCACATCCGGTCACCGGGCAGCCATAAAGGAATGCGTCAGCGTATTCCTTTATTGTTGTAAGTGAGACCTTGCCGAATGGCAAGGTCTATGCATAAAAGCAGCGGCTAATGCCATTCGGCGTTAGCCGTTTTTTTTTTGCATAGGGAGAAATAATGAATACTGTTGGTACGCCATTATTATGGGGTGGATTCGCGGTTGTTGTGGTGATAATGCTATCCATCGACCTGTTGTTGCAGGGACGCCGTGGCGCACATGCGATGTCGATGAAACAAGCAGCAGGATGGTCAATCCTGTGGGTAACGCTCTCGCTACTGTTTAACGCTGCTTTCTGGTGGTATCTGGCTGAAACGCAAGGGCGCGAAGTTGCTGACCCGCAGGCATTGGCGTTCCTTACCGGCTATCTGATTGAAAAGTCGCTGGCCGTAGATAACGTCTTTGTCTGGCTGATGCTGTTTAGCTATTTCTCCGTCCCTCCGGCTCTGCAACGCCGGGTGCTGGTGTATGGGGTTCTTGGCGCGATCGTGTTGCGTACTATCATGATTTTCGCCGGTACCTGGCTTATCACTCAGTTCGAATGGCTGCTGTATGTGTTCGGCGCCTTCCTGCTGTTTACCGGCGTAAAAATGGCGCTGGCGAAGGAAGACGAATCCGGCATTGGCGAAAAACCGATGGTGCGTTGGCTGCGCGGGCATCTGCGTATGACCGATACGATCGAGAACGAGCACTTTTTCGTACGTAAAAACGGCCTGTTGTATGCCACGCCGCTGTTGCTGGTGCTGATTATGGTTGAGTTCAGCGATGTAATCTTCGCCGTTGACAGTATTCCGGCGATCTTTGCGGTCACCACCGACCCGTTCATCGTACTGACCTCTAACCTGTTTGCCATCTTAGGACTGCGCGCGATGTACTTCCTGCTGTCCGGCGTGGCGGAACGCTTCTCGATGCTGAAATATGGTCTGGCGGTCATTCTGGTCTTTATCGGCATTAAGATGCTGATCGTCGACTTCTACCATATTCCTATCGCGATTTCGCTGGGCGTAGTGTTTGGCATTCTGACCATTACGCTGGTGATTAACGCCTGGGTTAACCATCAGCGCGATAAGAAACTGCGAGCGCAATAATCTTTTATCGGGGTAAACCTGCCCCGTCAAAAACGCCCGGCAGCGCGCACCTGCCGGGCGTTTTTGTTTAACATGTCACAATACTGTTAATATAAAGTTATAAAACATGATCGCAGCAAAAAATCCAGGATATTTCGCTTCCCGAACCTTCAACTTTCCTTATACTCAACCAGGCAAACACTTTGTTACATCCTGAAAGATGCGCCGTAAGAGCGTGCAGGGGATGACCAGCAACACAATACAAGGAACATGAAATGGCTACGCAACGAGCATCAGGGCTACTGCAGCGTTTAGCGCAAGGCAGTCTGGTTAAACAAATTTTAGTGGGTCTGGTACTGGGGATTTTACTGGCATGGATTTCTAAGCCTGCGGCGGAAGCGGTTGGCTTGCTTGGCACCCTGTTCGTCGGCGCCTTAAAAGCGGTCGCCCCCGTTCTGGTGCTGATGCTGGTCATGGCCTCGATCGCCAACCACCAGCACGGTCAAAAAACCAATATTCGCCCTATTCTCTTTCTTTACCTGCTAGGCACCTTTTCAGCCGCGCTGGCGGCCGTTGTGTTCAGCTTCGCCTTCCCTTCAACGCTGCATCTGTCCAGTAGCGCCCAGGATATCGTGCCGCCGTCCGGCATTGTAGAAGTCCTGCGCGGTCTGCTGATGAGTATGGTGTCGAACCCCATCGACGCGCTGCTGAACGCTAACTATATCGGGATTCTGGTATGGGCCGTCGGTCTGGGATTTGCCCTGCGTCATGGCAATGAAACTACCAAAAACCTCGTGAACGATATGTCTAACGCCGTGACCTTTATGGTGAAACTGGTGATCCGTTTCGCGCCAATCGGTATTTTTGGTCTGGTTTCATCAACGCTTGCAACCACCGGCTTCTCCACCCTGTGGGGCTATGCGCACCTGCTGGTCGTCTTGATTGGCTGTATGCTGCTGGTCGCGCTGGTGGTCAACCCGCTGTTGGTATTCTGGAAAATTCGTCGCAACCCTTATCCGCTGGTGTTCGCCTGCCTGCGTGAAAGCGGCGTTTATGCCTTCTTTACCCGCAGCTCTGCCGCCAATATTCCAGTGAATATGGCGCTGTGCGAAAAGCTGAATCTGGACAGGGATACTTACTCCGTTTCCATTCCGCTGGGCGCCACCATCAATATGGCCGGCGCGGCAATTACCATTACGGTTCTGACGTTGGCGGCAGTTCATACGTTAGGCGTCCCGGTGGATCTGCCTACAGCGCTGCTGCTGAGCGTGGTGGCCTCGCTGTGTGCTTGCGGCGCCTCCGGCGTGGCAGGCGGTTCATTGCTGCTGATCCCGCTGGCGTGCAACATGTTTGGCATCCCGAACGATATCGCGATGCAGGTAGTAGCGGTCGGCTTTATTATCGGCGTATTGCAGGATTCGTGTGAAACGGCGCTGAACTCATCTACCGATGTTCTGTTCACTGCGGCAGCCTGCCAGGCAGAGGACGAACGTCTGGCGAATAACGCCTTGCGTAGCTAAGTGATTATCGATGCCGGATGGCGCGTGCCATCCGGCGTGACGATAGATCTGAATCTCCCAATCCATAGGCTGTGACGGAAAGCGAATTGATGTTCACGCGCGACATCCTCGCGTAACGTTATATGTAGATGGCGTCTGCCGCGGCGCTCGGTCAGCGTACAGTATAAAGTGTCAGCCTGTGTAAATCCTCTCGCCACCCTCCTTTGCGATAAGCAAAATCAAAGCTCAACGACGCGTAATTTCTATAACGGACTTCGTTGACCTTTGTTACAATTAGATGCATTTTGAATTTTTGTGTGTTAGTGCTTGCTTACTTCACAACTTAACAAGGAATAGTTCAGGCCGCGAATTTGCCGTTTCCGCAACGCTGATAAAAACTCCAACTCTGTTGCGGCAGTGCAAACCTCAGATCACCGGCGTGACGTTAACCGATTCTCCAGGAATACTGAATGGAACTACTGACTCAATTGCTGAATGCCCTGTGGGCTCAGGACTTTGAAACACTGGCCAATCCTTCCATGATTGGCATGTTATATTTTGTGTTATTTATGATTTTGTTTCTGGAAAATGGGCTGCTCCCTGCCGCCTTTTTGCCTGGCGACAGCCTGTTGATCCTGGTCGGCGTGCTGATCGCCAAAGGCGCGATGGGTTTTCCACAAACCATTTTGCTGCTTACCGTCGCGGCCAGCCTGGGTTGCTGGGTGAGCTATATTCAGGGCCGCTGGCTGGGGAATACCCGCACCGTGCAAAACTGGCTCTCTCATCTCCCCGCACATTATCATCAACGCGCCCATCACCTTTTCCATAAACACGGCCTGTCGGCATTATTGATAGGCCGTTTTATCGCGTTTGTCAGAACACTGCTGCCCACCATTGCCGGCATATCCGGCCTGAATAACGCGCGCTTTCAGTTCTTCAACTGGATGAGCGGCTTGTTGTGGGTGCTTATCCTGACGTCGCTGGGCTATCTGCTGGGTAAAACGCCCGTCTTTATGAAGTATGAAGATCAGTTAATGTCATGCCTGATGCTGCTGCCCGTGGTGCTGCTTTTTTTTGGTCTGGCGGGTTCGCTGGTCATGCTGTGGAAAAAGAAGTATGGGAGCCGGGGATAACTTATGCTTAAACCACGCATAACTGCCCGACAACTCATTTGGATCAGCGCTTTTCTACTGATGCTGACCATACTCATGATGACGTGGTCAACGCTGCGTCAGCAAGAGTCGACGCTGGCCATTCGCGCGGTTAACCAGGGCGCCAGTATGCCAGACGGCTTCTCAGTTCTGCATCATCTGGATGCGAACGGCATTCATTTTAAAAGCATTACGCCTAAAAATGACATGTTGCTCATTACCTTCGATTCCCCTGCGCAAAGCGCCGCAGCAAAAACAGTGCTTGATCAAACGTTACCACACGGTTATGTCGTCGCTCAGCAGGACGATGACAACGAAACGGTACAGTGGCTGTCCCGCTTACGGGAAAGCTCACACCGCTTTGGCTAATCTCCAGGAATCCGAATCATATCACTCACTTTGGTGATTTCATTGTTTAATGACTATGATTAATAAAGCGGTGTTTAACCCACCGCGTTATTATCGGGATCACCGCCCCGGACAACGGGTCCGAACATAAGGGAAAGTTCAGGAATGAAATACCGCATCGCTTTGGCTATCACGCTTTTTACACTTAGCGCCGGTAGCTACGCTAATTCGCTTTGTCAGGAAAAAGAGCAGGATATACAAAAGGAAATTAGCTACGCTGAAAAGCACAACAATCAGCGCCGTATTGAGGGTCTGAACAAGGCGCTCAGCGAAGTACGCGCCAATTGTACTGACAGCAAGCTGCGCGCCGAGCATCAGAAAAAGATCGCTGAGCAAAAAGAAGAGGTAGCCGAACGCCAACGTGATTTAGCCGAGGCAAAAGCAAAAGGCGATGCGGATAAAATAGACAAACGTGAACGTAAGCTGGCCGAGGCTCAGGATGAGCTAAAAAAACTTGAGGCCAGAGACTACTAAATTAACGCCGAATGTAAATACTCACTCACCTGGAGAAAACTATGTCGAAAGATAACACTACGGAACATCTGCGCGCTGAGTTGAAATCCCTGACCGATACGCTTGAAGAAGTGCTGAGCTCTTCGGGCGAAAAGTCGAAAGAAGAGTTGAGTAAGATTCGTAGCAAAGCCGAGCGCGCGCTGAAAGAGAGCCGTTACCGCCTGGGCGAAACGGGTGATGTGATTGCCAAACAGACTCGCGCCGCCGCCGCCCGCGCCGATGATTATGTGCGCGAAAATCCCTGGACAGGCGTAGGCATTGGCGCCGCTGTCGGTCTGGTGTTGGGCGTACTGCTGACGCGTCGTTAATTATGGCGGACTCTCGACAGGCACAAGGACCAGGCAAAAGCGTACTGGGTATCGGGCAGCGGATTGTCACCATTATCGTTGAGATGGTGGAAACCCGGCTGCGACTGGCGGTAGTAGAACTGGAAGAAGAGAAGGCGAACCTCTTTCAGCTTTTGCTGATGGTAGGTCTTACCATGCTCTTCGCGGCGTTTGGCTTAATGAGCCTGATGGTTCTGGTCATCTGGGCTATCGATCCTCAGTACCGTTTGAACGCGATGATCGCTACCACAGTTGTGCTGTTAGTGCTTGCGCTAATCGGCGGCATCTGGACTTTGCGCAAAGCGCGTCAGTCCACGCTATTGCGCCATACGCGGCACGAACTGGCTAACGATCGGCAAATTCTGGAGGACGATCAGTCGTGAGCAGCAAAAGCGAACGCGAAAAACGTAAAGCGCTGCTTCTCAGTCAGATCCAGCAGCAACGGCTGGATCTGTCCGCCAGCCGTCGCGACTGGCTGGAGACCACCGGTGCGTACGATCGCGGCTGGAATACGGTGTTAAGCCTGCGCTCCTGGGCGCTGGTCGGTAGCAGCGTAATGGCCATCTGGACCATCCGTCATCCTAATATGTTGGTACGCTGGGCGAAACGCGGCCTGGGTATCTGGAGCGCCTGGCGCCTGGTAAAAACTACCCTCCGTCAACAACAGCTCCGCGGTTAATATCTTTTCTTTTATAGCATCGCGCCATCAGGTTATAGCCCGATTACACCTGGTGGCGCGATACTTTTATGCATATCGTCTCTTTAGCAATCACTCAAATTTTTTGAAAAAATTTGGCAATTTTCCTTGCTAACAATTCCTGTACGCCACGTTTATGATTCTCTCCAGCGATAACAATGACGCGCTAAACCGCGCCATTGCTCATGAAAATAGCAGCAGCAGCCGAATCGGCCTCCTGGAGAATAAAATGAAAAAATTAGAAGATGTTGGTGTACTGATAGCGCGTATTTTAATGCCAGTTCTGTTTATTACCGCAGGATGGGGAAAAATTAGCGGCTATGCGGGCACACAACAGTATATGGAAGCGATGGGCGTACCAGGATTCCTGCTGCCGCTCACCATACTGCTTGAGTTCGGCGGCGGTCTGGCGATTCTGCTGGGGTTCCTCACCCGCACCACTGCGCTTTTTACCGCTGGTTTTACGTTGCTGACGGCATTGATCTTCCATAGCAATTTTGCAGAAGGTGTAAACTCGCTGATGTTTATGAAAAACCTGACCATTGCCGGCGGATTCTTATTACTGGCGTTAACCGGGCCTGGCGCGTTCAGCCTTGACCGTCTGCTGAATAAAAAGTGGTAAGCAATCTATACTCAATTAAAAAAGCGAGGGAATAGCGCCTCGCTTTTGTCATCTGAAGGAGAGAGACATGGGACAACTGATCGATGGCGTCTGGCACGACACCTGGTATGACACCAAATCTTCCGGGGGGAAATTTCAGCGTTCAGCGTCGGCTTTCCGCAACTGGCTTACCGCTGACGGCGCGCCCGGACCTTCCGGCGAAGGCGGATTCGCCGCAGAAAAAGATCGTTACCATCTGTACGTTTCCCTTGCCTGCCCCTGGGCGCATCGCACGCTCATTTTCCGTAAACTGAAAGGTCTGGAGCCATTTATTCCGGTTTCCGTCGTGAATCCATTGATGCTGGAAAACGGCTGGACGTTTGATGATAATTTTCCGGCGGCCACCGGCGATACCCTCTATCAGCATGAATTTCTCTACCAGTTGTATCTGCACGCCGATCCACACTACAGCGGCCGCGTCACCGTGCCGGTCTTATGGGATAAAAAAAATCATACTATCGTCAGCAACGAGTCCGCCGAAATCATTCGTATGTTTAACTCCGCCTTCGATGGGCTGGGCGCTAAAGCCGGGGATTACTATCCCCCCGCGCTGCAAAGCAAAATTGACGAGTTAAACGGCTGGATTTATGACAACGTTAATAACGGCGTTTATAAAGCAGGCTTCGCCACCAGCCAGCAAGCGTATGATGAAGCGGTAGAAAAGGTGTTTACTGCGCTGGCGCGCCTGGAGCAGATTCTCGGACAGCACCGCTATCTGACGGGCGACCAGTTGACCGAGGCGGATATCCGCTTATGGACGACCCTGGTACGCTTTGATCCGGTTTACGTGACTCATTTCAAGTGCGACAAATACCGAATCAGCGACTACCTGAATCTATACGGTTTCCTGCGCGATATCTATCAAATACCGGGCATTGCTGAAACCGTTAATATGGACCATATTCGTCACCACTATTTCCGTAGCCATAAAACGATTAACCCCACAGGTATCATTTCTATCGGACCGTGGCAGGATCTGCTCGAACCTCACGGGCGCGACGTGCGCTTTGGCTAATTTCAGGCGTCCTCCGGGACGCCTTATTAATTAATACCACAAATATTTACCAGCATTTCATTCGCGGCTATTCTTAGTTTGATTACTTTAAAAACAAGTGATTGAACCATTATTGAGGCGAAAATGGATTGGTATTTAAAGGTTTTAAAAAATTATCTGGGATTTGGCGGCCGCGCGCGACGCAAAGAGTACTGGATGTTTATTCTGGTCAATATCATCTTTACCTTTGTGTTGGGCCTGCTGGACGCCATGCTTGGCTGGCAACGCGCCGGGGGTGAAGGCGTTCTGACCACCATTTACGGCGTTCTGATCTTTTTACCGTGGTGGGCCGTGCAGTTCCGTCGTCTGCATGACACTGACCGCTCCGCATGGTGGCTACTGTTGCTACTTATCCCCATTATCGGCTGGCTTATCATCATCGCGTTCAACTGCCAGAATGGTACGCCGGGCGACAACCGCTTCGGCCCCGATCCGAAACGTTTTTCCTGATGGCGGCGCGGCGCCGCTTTTAAAGCGCCGCGCGCTATTTATTTTCCGGCGAATAGCTTAGGTATTTCCCGCAGGCACCAGGCTTTTGCCTCCCCCATACTGTCGCGCCGCCAGGCCATAATAATATCGATTTCGCTGGTCGATTCCGGGCTGACCACGCGTAGCCGCCCTTCGGCAATATCCTGTTCCACCATCGAATATGGCATGGTCGCGACGCCAAGCCCGGCCAGCAGCGCCTGACGTTTATCTTCAATCGTGCTTACCGTCAGACGTGGCTGCTTATCCAGCAGTTGCACCGTTAATACCGGCCGCTCGCGCGCGGTATCCGCTACCGCTACGCCGCGGTATTTAACCCGCGTCACTTCCGAAAGCGGCTCCGGCTCCTGATGAATAGGGTGGTCAGGCGCGGCGACATACACATTCATTAACGTATACAACTTACGGGAGTTAATTTCCGACGACGATCGAAAATGCATATCCGGGGCGATAACGATATCCGCCCGTCCCTGCTCAAGCCGCTCCCATGCGCCAGCCAGTACTTCGGTAATCAATGAAAGCTGCGTATTGGCTTTAGCGGCCAGCCGGTCGATCAGCGGAAAAAAAGCAGGCGTCGGTACCAGAGCTTCAGTGACCAGCGTCAGATGCGTTTCCCAACCACGGGCCAACGCTTCAGCATCCGTCGTTAACTTGTCTGCCGCTTCCAGCAATACCCGCCCGCGTTCCAGCAGCATACGCCCGACGTTGGTGAATTTTGTACGATGGCCGGAGCGATCGAACAGTACAACGTCCAACTCTTCTTCCAGCTTCTGCATGGTGTAACTCAGCGCGGAGGGCACCCGCCCCAACTCATCAGCCGCTGCGGCAAAACTGCCCCGGCGGTCAATGGCGTCCATCACACGCAATGCTTCAAGCGTCAGCGCTCTCTCTTTAGCCATAACGTTCTCATTCAGGAAATTTGAACATACCGGGCAGAATATCTGGCTAACAATGCAGCGTCCAGCCCCTTAACATAAAAGGAAGTAAAGAGAGGTTAATAACGATGATTACGACCCGAACCGCCAAACAATGTGGACAGGCAGACTACGGATGGCTACAGGCCCGCTATACCTTCTCCTTTGGACACTATTTCGACCCTACACTGCTGGGCTACGCGTCGTTGCGCGTACTGAACCAGGAAGTGCTGGCGCCGGGCGCCTCTTTTCAGCCTCGAACTTATCCAAAGGTGGATATTTTAAACCTGATTCTGGACGGCGAAGCGGAATACCGCGACAGCGACGGCAACCATGTACAGGCTAAAGCGGGCGAAGCGTTGCTGCTCGCCGCGCAGCCGGGCATTAGCTACAGCGAACATAATCTCAGCAAAGTTAAGCCGTTAACCCGAATGCAACTGTGGCTTGACGCCTGTCCTGAACGGGAAAACGCGCTGGTACAAAAAATCCCACTCCTGGCGGCGCAACAACAGCTTCTTGCCTCGCCCGACGGTGAGCAAAACAGCTTACAACTGCGCCAACAGGTCTGGGTACATCATATTACGCTGGAGAAAGGCGAATCGCTTAATTTCCAGCTTCACGGGCCGCGCGCCTATTTGCAGTCGATTCACGGTACGTTCCACGCGATGACGCACAACGAAGAACGCGAGGCGTTAACCTGCGGAGATGGCGCATTTATTCGTGATGAACCTAACATTACGCTGGTTGCCGATACGCCGCTGCGCGCATTACTGGTAGATTTACCGGTGTAGCCAGCCAGAAAAGGAGTCGCAAGATGAGCAAAAAATCGGCGAAGAAACGTCAGCCCGTGGTAAAACCTGCCGTACAGGAGGCGATGAGCGCCACTGTGCCGCTGGGCTATGAAGAGATGCTAACCGAACTGGAAGCCATCGTGGCGGACGCCGAAGCCCGGCTGGCAGAAGAAGAGGCCGCAGCCTGAAATCATGCCGGATGGCGGCGCAAGCGCCCGATCCGGCTTAGAACAGGTAGACCCGATAAGCGCAGCGCCATCGGGCAACACGCTGCCCCGACGTCATGCCGGGGCGTTATTATTAATGCGCTTTACTGGCCATAATCTCGATGATCTGCTTGTCTGTCTGCTGCATTGAGCGACACGCCAGCGAACACAAATTCGAAATAGATTGTTCGACATTGTGCGCCACAATCCCTTCGTTTCCGGTCACCGCCGTATCATCCAACGCCATCAGTACGGCTTTCCACGCCGCCGACGCGCTGGTAGAGACTTTCATCGCACAGCTATTCGACGCGCCATCGCAAATCATCCCGCTGACATCGCCGATCATACTGCTGATAGCCATTGCGATAGTGTCATAACGACCATCTATCAGCCACGCCATACCCGCCGCCGCGCCCATCGCCGCCGTAGTTGCCGCGCACAGCGCCGACAAACGCGGAAGCTGATGGTGAATATAGATAGCGCTCAAATGCGATAACATTAGCGCGCGCGCCAGGCGCTCGTCATCGGCACCGACATGTTCAGCAACCACCATGACTGGCACCGTGGCGGTAATCCCCTGGTTGCCGGAGCCGGAGTTGCTCATCGCGGGCAACGTGGCGCCGCCCATTCTGGCGTCTGACGCCGCGCTGGTACGGATCAAAATCGCCGTGGAGAGATCTTTCGCCAGCAGACCGCGATCGCACTGTTTGGCCAGCGTCGAACCGATATGCAGCCCCCAGGAACCACGCAGTCCCTCCTGCGACAACGCGCCGTTTAGCCTGGCCGCATCCAGAATAAAGCGGATAGCGTCAAAGGGCACCGCATTCACAAACGCCAGGATCTCTTCCAGCGAGGTATGAGACAGCACTCCCAGCGGCGAGGTTTTTTCTTCTTCCTGCGCATTATCGGCCTGGGTAAATACCACGCCCTTGTCGGTTTCTATCCGCACAATGTTTGTATGATCGCCGACGATCGTGACACATGCCCAGCTATTGCCGCTATACACTTTCGCCCGTGAAAACAGGATATCGTTACATGGCTCCTGCAACATCACTGCGACATGTCCGGCGGCCAGCATCGCTTTTGCATTGGCAACGGCTTTAGCGGAAGCGTCTTTTAACACCTCCAACCCGGCTTTCGCATCACCGCCCAACGCGCCAAGCGCCGCGGCGATCGGTAGCCCTACCATTCCCGTTCCTGGAACGGTAACGCCCATACCATTTTTCATCAGATTAGGCGAAACCCACGCGTCAATGCGTTCAACTGTGCCGTCAAGTTCAGCCGCCGCCGCCGCTGCCGCCAGCGCCAGTGAAATTGGCTCAGTACACCCCAGCGCCGGTTTTACTTCTTCCTGTACGGCCAGGATAAAACTTTGCCACAATGGATTTATTTTAGATTCAAACATAACAACAACCTTAATCTCAGGTATATCAAGAGAATGCCAGGAACGGAGAAACGCATAGCAGCAGACCGGTAATAATAATCAGGTACAACGAAGCGCCTTTATATTTGTGCAATGCGGGAACCTTGTAGACCAACCATGCCGGAATTAAACAGCCCACCATACCGAAGATAGGGCTACAAATAGAGGTGAAGCTCAGTACCGGCGCGTTGAGCACAATGGCGCTCCAGGCCAGCAAAATAGCGAAAATCATAATGCCGCGCTGTACCAGATTTTCCTTAATCTTCTCGGCGGGCATTTTGCGGCGCAGGATATTCATCACAATGCCTTGCGTCGCTTCGCGGAATCCTAAGTAAACGCCAAAGAAGGCGGTCATGACGGCAAAGATGTTCAGAATTACGCTAACCACTTTGACCCAGCCAGCGCCATCGCCGCTAATAAACTGCGCGGCGATCGCCAGGGCGGAAATATTCTGCTCGTAGGCTTTCACCGCTTCGTCATGCCCCATCGCCAGGGTGAAGGAAACCGCATAGAAAAATACGGTAACGAACAAGACGCCAAACGCGATATTCATGGCGCGCAACGCTTTATGACGTGCGACCTCAATAGATTTTTCGCGTGAACGGTAAGAGATCACCATTGGGCTTAACGTCTGGATAAATAAAATCGAGGTCAGCGTAAATGGCAGGGTAATAATGGCGTTTTTAATCAGCAGGGCCATCGGCGGCAGCGCGCCAATGTTATACAGATGCCACATACCCACCATGGAGACGCCCAGCGCCGCTACTACCAGTAGCTTGGTCAGCACCATGCCGGTGGAAATTTTGAACAGTAATTTTTCACCGCGTGAGGAAATCGCCACCAGGATGCAGATCAGCACCAGACCATAAAACGGACTATCGGAAAGTAATCCTTCCGTTACGCCGAAAGTATGCAGATAAGAGGCGCTGTCGTTAGTAATCGCCGTAGAATAGACGAACATCCAGATGACGAGCATTACAAAGTACAGCGCGCCTAATAAAATACCCCAGTTTTTGCCCAGATAGCCGCTGATCACGCTGGGGTAGTCTTTACATTCCGGGGATTCCGCCAGCGTATTAATAAACAGCCGCTGGAACAGGTACATGGCCGGATAGCCAATAATAGAAGAGAGTAAAAAGACCCAAAGTCCCATCAGGCCAACCTGGACAGGAAGAAAAACGATTCCTGCGCCGATCGCCATCCCGATACTCATAATGACCCAACCGGTGTCGGTACTATCAAATTTGATGGCTTCACGCCATTCGCTTTCTGTCATCCCTGCCCGACGCGCCGGGGCTGATGCGTCGAGGATTACGCTGGTATTACTAGCCGATTCCATAAAATTCTCGCTCAATGTGTAGGTAGAGGTTTTTTTTATTTTTCGTGCCGCAGCAAGGCGATATGCAGAACGTGAGGTGCAGGTACTTTCTTGTAATAAGAAAATCATACGCGCACGATAAGAGAAAAACTTACCAATAAAACACCTGCATTTCTTGTGGGTTAAGAATTCTTTTCTATTTACTATTGGTTTAATGTTGTTATTTTCTCTATTTGACGCACATCACAACAAAAAAGGGCGCACATTGGTGCGCCCTTTTCTCAGCTTCTGTCTTCTGCGTTATCCCATAGCCTGCTCACTCTGCGCCTGTCGGGCCTATCCACAAACGACTTTAATCGCCAGACCGCCGCGCGACGTCTCGCGATATTTGTCGTTCATGTCTTTACCCGTTTCGTACATGGTTTCGATCACTTTATCGAGCGAAACCCGCGGCTCAGAGGTTCGGCGTAGCGCCATTCGCGCCGCATTTACCGCTTTAACGGCGTTAATCGCATTACGTTCAATACAAGGGATTTGTACCTGACCCGCCACCGGGTCACAGGTGAGGCCAAGGTTATGCTCCATCGCAATTTCCGCCGCAATACAGACCTGCGCCGGGCTGCCGCCCAGCAGTTCTGTCAGCCCCGCCGCCGCCATCGAACACGCGACGCCAACCTCGCCCTGACACCCCACTTCCGCGCCGGATATCGAGGCGTTCATCTTGTACAGCATGCCAATCGCCCCCGCCGACAGCAGATAGCGGGCGATAGAGTTGGCATTGACCGGACGACGGAATTTGTCGTAATAGGCCAGCACCGCAGGAATAATGCCGCACGCGCCGTTGGTCGGCGCGGTGACCACTCGCCCGCCCGCCGCGTTCTCTTCGCTCACGGCCAGGGCGAACATGTTAATCCAGTCGATGACGTTCATTGGATCGCGGGAGAGATTATCGCTGGAGACCAGCAGACGCCGTAACGCTACCGCGCGGCGTGGAACGTTCAGCGGCCCCGGCAGCACGCCCTCAGTATTCATGCCACGTTCAATTCCGGTCGCCATCACCTGCCAGATGCGGGCAAAGCCAGCGTCAATCTGCTCTTTGCTCCGCAACGCCAGTTCATTTTGCATCATCAGACCGGAAACCGAGAGCCCCTGTCTTTCACACAGCGTCAGCAGTTCGCTGGCGGAATGAAAATCATACGGCACCGATTTTTCTACGTCGTGCGACTGACCAAAGCGTTCCTCTTCGACAATAAAGCCGCCGCCAATAGAGTAATACGTTTTGTGTAAAAGCGGCGTTTGCCCGTGCCAGGCGGTAATTCGCATACCGTTTTCATGGCGCGCCAGGGTTTCAGCGTGAAAGAGAATACTGTCGGCGACGGGAAAATCCACCACATGCGCGCCACCCGCCACCGATAAACGGCTGCTGCGGGCAACCTCCTGGATAAACGCCGGAATGCTATCAATATTGACATCCTGCGGCGTATTGCCTGCCAGGCCCATAATGATGGCGGTATCGGTCGCGTGGCCTTTGCCCGTCAGCGATAGCGATCCGTAAAGATCAACCGTGATGCGCGTCGTTCGCGGCAGGTCGCCGCTGTCGATCAGCCGATCGATAAAACATTTTCCTGCATTCATTGGCCCTACGGTATGGGAGCTTGAAGGTCCAATGCCAATCTTAAAAATATCAAATGCGCTAATCATATCTCCCCCTAAGATTACCGTTCAGTGAAGATCCGTCGCGGGGCGATCCACACGATCGCCCCGTTCACGTTACATCGCCTGAGTAAAGGTGCGCGAAATAACGTCCTGTTGCTGCTCACGAGTCAGCGCATTGAAGCGCACGGCATAGCCGGAAACGCGGATCGTCAGGTTCGGGTAGTTTTCCGGATGTTCAATCGCATCCAGCAACATTTCACGGTTCATGACATTGACGTTCAGATGCTGCCCGCCTTCTACCTGTGCTTCATGATGGAAATAGCCGTCCAGCAGGCCGACAAGATTGGTTTTCCGCACCGCATCTTCTTTCCCGAGCGCCGCAGGCACAATCGAGAAGGTGTACGAAATACCGTCTTTGGCGTAGGTAAACGGCAGTTTCGCCACCGACGTCAGCGAGGCTACCGCCCCTTTGCGGTCACGACCATGCATCGGGTTCGCCCCCGGCGCGAATGGCGTTCCGGCGCGGCGTCCATCCGGCGTATTGCCGGTCTTCTGCCCGTACACGACGTTCGAGGTGATGGTCAAAATGGACTGCGTCGGCACCGCATTGCGATACGTCGGCAACACGCTAATTTTTTGCATAAAGCGTTTCACCAGGTCGCAGGCGATGCTGTCCACGCGCTCATCGTTGTTGCCGTACTGCGGATACTCGCCTTCAATAGCGAAGTCGATGGCAAGGCCATTTTCGTCGCGAATCGGCTTCACCTGAGCGTACCTGATGGCGGACAGGGAATCCGCCGCCACCGACAGTCCGGCGATGCCGCACGCCATCGTCCGATACACATCACGGTCGTGCAGCGCCATCAGCGAAGCTTCATAGCTGTACTTATCGTGCATGTAGTGAATGATGTTCAGCGCGCTAATGTACTGCACCGCCAGCCAGTCCATAAAATGGTCGAGGCTCTCCATTACTGCGTCGTAATCCAGCACCTCATCCGTTAACGGCGCGGTTTTCGGCCCGACCTGGATTTTCAGTTTCTCATCAACGCCGCCATTGATAGCGTACAGCAACGTTTTGGCAAGGTTGGCGCGCGCGCCGAAGAACTGCATCTGCTTACCGATGACCATCGGGCTGACGCAACAAGCGATGGCGTAATCGTCGCTGTTAAAATCGGTACGCATTAAATCGTCGTTTTCATACTGCAAAGATGAGGTCACGATGGAGACCTGCGCAGCATATTTCTTGAATGCCACCGGCAACGCTTCAGACCACAGTATGGTCAGGTTCGGCTCCGGCGCTGGCCCCATCGTGTGCAGGGTATGCAGATAACGGAAGGAGTTCTTCGTCACCAGCGTGCGGCCATCAAGCCCCATCCCGCCAATAACTTCGGTGGCCCAGATCGGATCGCCGGAAAAGAGCGAGTCAAATTCCGGCGTGCGCAGGAAGCGCACCATGCGGATCTTCATGATGAAATGGTCGATCAGTTCCTGCGCCTGCTGCTCTGTCAGAAGGCCCGCGTTGAAATCGCGCTCAATGTAGATATCAAGGAACGAGGCGGTTCTTCCCAGCGACATTGCACCGCCATTTTGTGATTTTACCGCCGCCAGATAAGCGAAGTAGAGCCACTGTACCGCTTCCTGCGCGTTTCGCGCCGGGCGGGAGATATCGTAGCCGTATTTCGCCGCCATCTCCTGCATTTGCAGCAGCGCGCGACGATGCTCCGCCAACTCCTCACGCAGGCGAATCGTCGCCTCAAGATTCTGTCCCCGCTCCAGATTCGACTGCAGGTCGGCGAATTGCAGCTCGCGTTCGCGCACCAGATAACGGATGCCATACAGCGCGACGCGGCGATAATCGCCAATAATGCGCCCGCGACCATAACCATCCGGCAAACCGGTTAATACGCCGGATTTACGGCAGCGCAGCATATCCGGCGAGTAAACATCGAATACGCCCTGATTATGGGTTTTCCGCAGGTCGGTAAAGGTATATTCAAAATCGGCGTCCATTTCGCGGCCATAAGCGTGGAATGAACTTTTAATCATGTTAACGCCGCCAAACGGATGCAAAGCGCGTTTAAGCGGCTTATCCGTTTGTAAACCAACGATTTTTTCCAGATCTTTTTCAATATATCCCGCATCGTGCGCGGTAATCGTCGTCGCGATGTTGGTATCGAAATCCACCGGCGCATGGGTCGCGTTCTCGATACGTATTCCCGCCATCACCTTTTCCCACAACGCCGTGGTCGCTGGCGTCGCGTCGGCGAGAAAAGATTCATCCCCCTCATAGGGCGTATAGTTATGCTGAATAAAATCACGGACATTAATTTCTTCTTTCCAGTCCGTACCTTTAAAATCACGCCATGCTTCGGCATACAGCATATCGCTGGTATCGATATTTACCTTCATGAAAAATAATCTCTCTACAGAACAGCCGTTAAGTTATGCAAATTCCACTGGTGCTTTCACGTTGCCTAAATGAATGGCATCAAGAGCAATCATTTTCTCTTCATTCGTGGGAATAACAGCGCAAATAACCTGAGAAGGGTTAGCGGAAATAATGCGCTCGCCGTGAGAATTCGGCTGCTTATTCATTTCAACGTCTAACGTAAGCCCCAGCACGCCCAAATGTTCAATTACCAACTGGCGAATTAATACTGAATTTTCACCAATACCGCCGGTAAAAATAATGCCATCCAACCGATGTAACGATGCCGCGTGTCCGGCAATATGACGGGCGATACGGTGGACAAATGTTTTTATCGCTAACCGGGCGCGCTCATGTCCTTCGTGCCAGGCTTTTTCCAGGACTCTAAGGTCGGATGACAACCCGGAGATGCCGAGCAAACCGGACTCTTTATTCACCACTCGCTCCAGATCGCTCAACGTCTGCCCGGTTTCTTTGGCTATCCACGCCATCGCGCCGAAATCAACGTCGCCGCTGCGAGTGCCCATCATCAGCCCCTCAAGCGGCGTCATCCCCATTGAGGTATCCACGCTCTGACCATTGCGTACCGCGCAGATAGACGCCCCATTGCCCAGATGCGCGACAATCAGACCCGAGTTTTTTTCATCGAGATCGAGTAGTTCATACGCGCGCCGCGAAACATAGCGATGCGACGTACCGTGAAAGCCGTAGCGACGCACACCCAGGCTGGAAAAATACTCCCACGGCAATCCGTACAAATAGGCTTCCGGCGCCAGCGTCTGGTGGAAACTGGTATCAAATACCGCCACCTGACGCACGGCCGGGAAAAGGTGCCGCGCCGCGTCAATGCCGCTTAAATTAGCGTAATTATGCAGCGGCGCCAAAGGCGATACCCGACGAATATTATCGATAATCTCATCGGTAATAATGACGGACTGTGTAAATAGCTCTCCACCGTGCGCAATACGGTGACCAATTAATGCCACGCTATCCGTTAAATCACGTTTTTCCAGCTCAAAGGCAATGGCTTTTAACGCGTCCTCATAATTAGAGTGCGCGAGGTGTATCGGCTTATCGCCATTAATAGATAAAAAGGCGTTTTCAGTATTCATCCCATCTGCTATTCCCGCCATTAAAACATCACAGGTAGCGACATCCAGTACAGAGAATTTGATAGAAGATGAGCCGCAATTAATGACCAGAACGACCGGAAATTCATTCATGTAGTGCCCCCGTCGATGTCAGCCTGCGTCCGCGCCCTGGGGCGAAACGCAGGCTAAACGTGAGGATTAGAACAATTTGTAGACAATATTCAGGATGGTCAGCAGACCAATCAGGGTGACGAACACGTTATCCAGACGACCACGGTACTTCGCCAGCGACGGCGCTTTACGAATGGCGTACATCGGCAGCAGGCATAACAGCGAGGCGATAATCGGCGCGCCCATCGCTTCAATCAGGTCCAGAATGTTCGGGTTTGCGTAAGCTACGACCCAGGTAGACCCCATAATGAAGATCATGCTGATGGTGTTAAGCTTGCCCATAGAGACTTTGGTTTTATCGCCTTTATAACCGAATTTCAGCACCAGGCCGTTCAGCCCTTCCAGCGTCCCCAGGTAGTGACCGAAGAAAGATTTGAAAATAGCAACCAGCGCGATGATAGACGCGCCATACTCCAGCACCGTTGCAAAAGTAGATTTTGTCCCCGACAAAGAGGCGAAATGGTTGGCCAGGTAGGAAAGTACCGGAATGTTCTGCGCTTTCGCATCCGCCATGTTCTGCGGAGAGAGCGTAAACAGGCAGCTAAAGGCGAAGAACATCACCACGGCGACCATCAGCATACTGGCGCGCGAGATGATCTGTGAACATTTCCGCTCGGTAAATTCGCGACCAAACTCTTTCTCATACTCTTCACGCTTAGACACCACGAAGGAAGAGACGATGGGCGAAAAGTTAAAGGAGAACACCATGATAGAGATGCCCAGCCACACCGTAACCAGTATGCCATCATGCCCGGTCAGCGCGATATTACTGAGATCAACCTGATCAATAACCGCCGAGTTCCAGTAAGGAATCAGCGATAATGAGATTAGCACCAGACTGGCGATAAACGGCCATACCAGGTAACTCATCACCTTAACCATCAGATCTTTACCAAACCAGATCACAAAGGCCATCAGCAGCAGCAAGAACAGCGCCACGAAACCGCGATTCAACGCTGGCATCTGCAACTGGTTTTCCCAAAACGTCATGAACGTATTAGTAATGGTGACGCCATAAATCCACAGCAGCGGACAAATCGCAAAGAAGTAAAGGAACGTGATAACTACCCCGCCCGTTTTACCAAAGTGCTCTTCGACCGTTTCCGTAATATTGCCGGACGGATTAGATCCGGATAAACACAGACGCGCCAGCGCCCGGTGACAATAGAACGCAATGGGGTAAGCTAAAACCAGCATCAGCAGAATGGGGATAAGCCCGCCAAACCCGGCGCGGATAGGGAAAAACAGCACCCCGGCGCCAATGGCGGTACCAAATAAACCCAGCGTCCACGTCGTGTCCGATTTACGCCATGACGACTGTTTTGCCTGGCTGGATACAATGCTATCAGTAGTACTCATATCCTATCCTCACGAAAAGATTAAGCGTCAACTAAACCCGTAATTTGTGATACACGAGAAAGATCGATATTGCCGCCAGAAATAATACTGACCGTTTTTCTGTTCTGAATATGGCTATCTAATTTCCCGCTTAATAGTGCGGCGCAGGCCAGAGCGCCAGCGCCTTCAGTAATAACCTTATTGCGCTGAATTAAAGCGATCATGCTGTTACGAATTTCATCTTCGCTAACCAGGACAATGTCATCGACTAATTCACGAACGATTTCATAGGTTAAATTACCCGGGCGGGAGACATCACAACCATCCGCCAGGGTGCCGGTCGTTCGGTGCGTGGTTATTTCGCCAGCGTAATAAGACGCCGCCATACCGTGAACATTTTCGGCCTGTACGCCGATAACTTTAATGGTCGGGTTAATCGATTTAATCGCAATGGCAATACCTGCAATTAAACCGCCGCCGCCAATAGGCACGATGACATTATCGACATCGTACAGATCTTCCATAATTTCCAGACCAATAGTGCCCTGTCCGGCAATGACTTTTGGATCGTCGTAAGGCGGAATAAAAATGCGGCCTTCGGTTTCGACAATTTCACTCACCTTAGCAATGGTGTCATTGAAGTTGTCACCGTGGAGCACCACTTCCGCCGAATAATCACAGGTGGCCGCCACTTTTGACTTTGGCGCGCCCTTCGGCATCACGACTTTGCCGTCAATACCCAGCATTGCGCAAGAAAGAGAAACGCCCTGTGCATGATTACCTGCGGAACAGGCCACGACGCCTTTACGTTTTTCCGCCTCCGTTAACGAGCTAAGTTTGTTAAAAGCGCCACGAATTTTAAATGAACCCGTACGCTGCATATTTTCAAACTTGAGAAATATTTCGCCTTTGCAACGTTCACTAAAATAGTTAGAGCGAGGCATTCCCGTTTTATATATCTTCCCCGCCAGTCTTTTTTTCGCTTCGAGGATATCTTCAATTGCAACCGGGAGATCGTATGTAATGTGCATTATAACCTCTTAACCTGGGTATTAAAAATAAGTTACCGTTGCCCACTGTTCAAAAGAAACAGTTGGCGTCAATCTCGCTAAATATGTTTATTCCATATCATTCAATTTCTATTAACTGCCTGCGTCTGCATCCATTATATGATGAATATTGCTTAGCCAATTCTACTAATACTGAAGCGGCTTTTTTGATACGATAATTTTTAGACCATACCGCCGCATAACGTGCGACGGGTAACGTGTCTTTTATGGGTATCGTGATAAATTGATTAGAGCCAAAAGGCGTGGTCATATCGCAGGGAATAACAGTTAAGAAATCAGCATTGAGAACAAGATTATATATTGTGACAACGGAATCTGTTTTAACAATGTTTTCGATGCTGATGCCATTTCGTTGTAGAGTGGTGAGTAATTCGCTGTAGTAGCCCATATTCGTTTGCGGCAACACCCACTGTTCGTCCTTTAACGATTCCAGTGTGATGGTGCCGGTGCATGTTCGGGACTTGCTGGCTACCAGGACAAACTCTGATTCAAACAGCGGCTCGACATGCAGATCCTGTAGCTGCATTTCATTACTGAGCGTACCAATAGCAAAGTCCAGCCGCCCGTCGCGCAGGGCCGGCAGGAATGAAGAGAGCTGGGCTTCGTACATGGATACCTGCGCTTTTGGAAAGACCTCTTTGAACTTATGAATCATATCGGACATGAAGGTAAAGCCAATCAGCGAAGGAAAACCAAACGAGACGTCGACAACGGTATTGCACGTCATACTGTTCATCTCGTTGATCATGTTTTTCATTTCGCGGGTGATAGATTCAGACCAGGAAAGCAGTACCTGTCCCGCTTCGGTCAACGTAACGCCGGTATTTTTGCGTACAATTAGCTCAACGCCAAAATAGGCCTCAACATCGCTAATGATTTTACTGACGGCGGGCTGGGTTAACCCTAACGATTTTGCGGCAGAACCGATAGAACCACTTCTAATGACTTCCTGAAAGACCACCAAATGCTGTGTTTTAGGGAGAACAAGAGTATTCATATCTACCGCTCTGAAATAACATTGTGAACGGCAGGAAGTGTAGCAAATTAAATCTTAAAGGTTATGTGCGACCACTCACAAATTAACTTGCCGCAATTTTTACATGGTCTTTATTAAATAAATAAAACCTATTATTTCAATAAGTTGCAAAAACAAAGCAGTAACTTAGTCTGATTTCAATCAAAAAACAGGGTCGGGATAACGATATATTATGGCGATAACCAGTCTATTTTACCTCCTATTTTCGACGTCCTGTGAAGACGATATTTCAATCAATTACGGGACATTTTATCGACAATTCCAGCGTTAAATTTAAAGTGTAATTTCTCAAATTTAAGTATAAACCGGAGGTAAATGCGCTTAAAAACCGTTACGCGTCACATTTTTTTACCTTATTTGTTTGTAAAGAAACATTTAATAAAATTTTAACCAAAATATTTCATACATTTAATTTTCATTTACAACAAATAATTTACACCGCTTTCTTGCTGTTTTTCAGGATGTAATTTTGTGAAAGAAATCGATTGCTTTTCACTTCAACTAAAAAGAGCGCAGTCTATAGCGTTTTGTGTTTCTCATCACAAAAACGAATAATATTATGTCACCACGGCTGTCAATTAATTGCCGGATAGTGACGCTGGCGTCTTCTGCAACCTCTATACCCTTCACCGGCCTGATAAGCAAAAACCCGCCGAAGCGGGTTTTATGAAGAGGTGAAACTGACCGATAAGCCGCTTTCTTTTGGGTATAGTGTCGTGGACAGTCATTCATCCTGTCGCCCTGTAAAAGCAAAAACCCGCCAGCTTACACTGACGGATTTTATGAAGAGGTGAAACTGACCGATAAGCCGCTTTCTTTTGGGTATAGCGTCGTAGACAGTCATTCATCCTGTCGCCCTGTAAAAGCAAAAACCCGCCGAAGCGGGTTTTATGAAGAAGTGAAACTGACCGATAAGCCGCTTTCTTTTGGGTATAGCGTCGTGGACAGTCATTCATCCTGCCGCCCTGTAAAAGCAAAAAACCGCCAGCTTACACTGACGGGTTTTATGAAGAGGTGAAACTGACCGATAAGCCGCTTTCTTTTGGGTATAGTGTCGTGGACAGTCATTCATCCTGTCGCCCTGTAAAAGCAAAAACCCGCCGAAGCGGGTTTTATGAAGAAGTGAAACTGACCGATAAGCCGGGTTCTGTCGTGGACAGTCATTCATCTAGGCCAGCAATCGCTCACTGGCTCAAGCAGCCTACCCGGGTTCAGTACGGGCCGTACCTTATGAACCCCTATTTGGCCTTGCTCCGGGTGGAGTTTACCGTGCCACGGACTGTTACCAGCCGCGCGGTGCGCTCTTACCGCACCCTTTCACCCTTACCTGATCCCACTTACGTGGGCCATCGGCGGTTTGCTCTCTGTTGCACTGGTCGTGGGTTTCCCCCCCAGGCGTTACCTGGCACCCTGCCCTATGGAGCCCGGACTTTCCTCCCCTCCGCCCGTCTCCCCGAAAGGACGACGACGAAGCGGCGACTGTCTGGTCAGCTTCGGCGCGCAGTATAGAGGGTTCGCGCGACTTTGTCACCCTGCGCTGCGCATTCCTATCGCCAGAGCAGCAGCAACATTTCTGGATGCCCGATAAATATTGTCAAAAGCGCCCCGAAAAGCCTCCTCCAGCGTCACGATGCGCGTGAGTACGCTAAAGACAGCGTCGATGCCATAGTGATGCACTATCCCTACATCGTGCGTCAGGCTGCCGGCAATGCCAATCACTGGCTTATGATATTTTTTCGCCACATTCGCGACGCCAATCGGCACTTTACCGCGAATACTTTGGCTATCAATCCGCCCTTCTCCCGTCACCACCAGCGTACAGTCGTGGATATGCTCCTCCAGGTTCAGTGCCGCCGTGACAATTTCGATCCCGCTGCGTAATTCCGCACCGAGAAAAGCCATTAACGCCGCCCCCATACCGCCTGCCGCGCCTGCGCCGGGCGCCGCCTTTACGTCGACATTCAGCGATTTTTTTATGATGTCGGCATAGTGAGCAAGATTTCTGTCCAGCTCAACAATGTTCTCTTCGGTCGCGCCTTTCTGCGGCCCAAAAATTCGTGATGCGCCGTTGTCGCCGATCAGAGGATTAGAGACATCGCAAGCGACACGAATAGCGCAGAGTTTTAAACGGGGATCGAGCTCTGAAATATCAATGTCGCTTAGACAATGAAGGCTTCCGCCACCGTAACCGATATCCGCGCCGTTTGCATCGCGCAGTTTTGCGCCCAGCGCCTGCATCATCCCTGCGCCGCCGTCATTTGTCGCGCTGCCGCCAATGCCGATAATGATATTGCTTGCGCCGCTTTCCAGCGCCTGCAATATCAGCTCCCCCGTTCCCCGCGAGGTAGTAATCAAAGGGTTGCGTTTTTCTGGCGGAACCAGCGCCAGTCCGCTGGCCGCCGCCATTTCAATAAACGCGGTTTTACCATCCCCGGACATTCCCCAGCAGGCTTTCACTTTTTCACCCAACGGCCCGGTCACCCATGCGGCGCGTTCAACGCCCTGCGTCGCGGCAATCATGGCTTCGACCGTTCCTTCGCCGCCATCGGCAACCGGAACAGAGACATATTGCGCATCGGGGAAAATTTCCCGAAATCCTTTTTCTATCGCCTGCGCTACCTCGGCGGCAGAAAGGCTTTCTTTGTAGGAGTCGGGGGCAATTACGATTTTCATAGTGGTAGCCTGTTACTGCACAACGCCGGATGGCGTTTCACTTATCCAGCCTGAAATTCAGGCCCGGATCGCTACACGCCATCCGGGCACAACGTCGTTAGCGAGTGACTTCCACTTTCGCCAGTTTTTCGTAGTAGCACGCCAGCGCGCTATGGTCGTCATTACCGTGTCCATCCGCGCGTAACGCCTGCATCATTTCCATAACGGCGGCGGTCAGCGGGAGCTGCGCGCCAACGCCGTGGGAGGTATCCAGCGCATTCGCCAGATCTTTAATGTGCAGATCGATACGGAAACCTGGCTTAAAGTTTCGGTCCATGACCATCGGCGCTTTCGCATCCAGTACCGTGCTGCCAGCCAGACCGCCGCGAATCGCCTGATAGACCAGATCCGGGTTGACGCCCGCTTTAGTCGCCAGCGTCAGCGCTTCAGACATGGCGGCGATATTCAACGCCACGATCACCTGGTTAGCCAGTTTTGTGACGTTGCCTGCGCCGATATCGCCGGTATGCACCACGGAACCCGCCATCGCTTTCATCAGGTCGTAGTACTTGTCGAAAATGGCTTTATCGCCCCCCACCATCACCGACAGCGTGCCATCAATCGCCTTCGGCTCGCCGCCGCTGACCGGCGCATCCAACATCTCAACGCCCTTCGCCTTCAGCGCATCGCTGATTTCACGGCTTGCCAGCGGCGCGATAGAACTCATATCAATCAATACGGTTCCCGGCTTCGCGCCTTCGATGATACCGTTCTCGCCCAGCGCAACCTCTTTCACATGCGGAGAGTTAGGCAGCATCGTGATGATGACGTCACACTGTTCAGCGATCGCCTTCGCCGTAGAGGCCGTTTCCGCGCCTGCGGCAATGACGTCGGCAATCGCTTCAGGATTACGATCGGACACCACCAGCGAATACCCTGCTTTCAGTAAGTTTTTGCTCATGGGCTTACCCATGATGCCTAAGCCAATAAAGCCAACTTTCATCGTCATAGCGTTCTCTCTTTCCATACCAGGATTATTTTTTAAAGGTGTCGGCAAGCTTCTGCGTGCTGGCGCGGAATGCGCCTAAATCGCTGCCAACGGCGACAAAGGTCGCGCCCCATTCCAGATAACGGCGGGCATCCGCCTCTACCGGCGCCAGAATGCCGCACGGTTTACCGTGCGCTTTAGCGCGGGCGAAAATATGTTGAATCGTCTGCTGCACGTCAGGGTGAGAAGCATTGCCGAGATGACCCAGCGCGGCGGCCAGATCGCTGGGGCCGACAAAAATGCCATCAACGCCTTCCGTTGCGGCGATGGCATCAACATTGTCGACACCCAACTGGCTTTCGATTTGAACAATAATGGTGATGTTTTTGTTCGACTGCGCAAAGTAATCAGGCACCGTACCGAACATATTCGCGCGGTGAGAAACGGAGACGCCGCGAATGCCTTCCGGCGGGTAACGCGTCGAGGCGACGGCGCGAGCCGCTTCCTCTTGCGTTTCAACAAAGGGGATCAGGAAGTTATAAAACCCAATATCCAGCATCCGTTTGATAATGACCGGTTCATTGGTTGGCACACGTACTACAGGCGCGCTGGCGCTGCCTTTCAATGCCATTAGCTGCGGAATTAAGGTGGTCACATCGTTCGGCGCATGTTCGCCATCCAGCACCAGCCAGTCAAATCCCGCCAGACCGAGAACTTCGGTGGTGATTGGGCTTGCCAGTGCAGACCAGCAGCCAATCTGCACCTGTTGCGCCGCCAGCGCCGCTTTAAACTTATTAGGGAAAATAGCGTTATTCATCGCTTATACCTTCGCTTATTTCTTTAATTCTCTACATGTGATGCCGCCACCATAACTTATAGCAACGACAATAAAATGCTTATCTGAAATCAGAATGGATCTCCACATTCTATTTCTAATGTGGTACACATCCTGTAGCACAATATACCGTTCTGATATCTTTATCGTCTTTTATTATTATCATGGTATTTTCAAATAACTCGTCAGATACACTGAATTCGCCATTCAGTATAAACAGCCTATGGCGGATAATCATTGTGCAAACGCTCATTAAAAAGGGATTATTTAACGCTTATTTTTGAGCATACGCCCATGATACTGGGCGCTAATGCACACATTTACGCTTTACCCGGCCTACATAAAAAATTTCATAATTTGCGGTGATCTGGATCACATTCTTATATTTATACTCCTGTCATTCTTATTTCATTATGCATGAACTTTATTTCTTATATTGAGATTTAACGATTTAACCATAACCAAAATAGATAATCCTATTTCTATCATCCAGGCTGGAGAATGTTGAACAATGGCCAATATCGAAATTCGCCAGGAATCGCCATCGGCGTTTTATATAAAAGTACATGAAACCGATAATGTCGCAATTATTGTTAATGACCACGGTCTTAAAGCCGGAACACGTTTTCCGGATGGCCTGGAACTGACTGAACATATTCCGCAAGGCCATAAAGTCGCTCTGACGGATATCCCCGCTCACGGCGAAATCATCCGTTATGGCGAAGTCATCGGTTATGCGGTACGCGACATCCCGCGCGGAAGCTGGATCGACGAGTCGCTGGTTGAACTGCCAAAAGCGCCGCCGCTGAATACGCTACCGTTGGCGACCAAAGTACCGGAACCGCTGCCGCCGCTGGAAGGCTATACGTTTGAGGGCTATCGTAACGCCGATGGCAGCGTCGGCACCAAAAATCTGCTTGGCATTACCACCAGCGTGCACTGTGTGGCGGGCGTGGTCGATTATGTGGTGAAAGTGATTGAGCGCGATCTCCTGCCCAAATACCCGAATGTCGATGGCGTTGTAGGGCTAAACCATCTGTACGGCTGCGGCGTGGCAATCAACGCGCCGGCGGCGGTCGTGCCGATTCGCACGATTCATAATATCGCGCTCAACCCCAATTTTGGCGGCGAAGTGATGGTGATTGGCCTCGGTTGCGAAAAACTGCAGCCGGAACGGCTGCTGGAAGGCACCGAGGATGTTCCCGCCATCGCCGTTGAAAGCGCCAGTATTGTGCGTTTACAGGACGAGCAGCATGTCGGCTTTAAATCAATGGTCGACGATATTTTGCGGGTCGCCGAACGCCATCTGACGAAACTGAACCAGCGCCAGCGCGAAACCTGCCCGGCCTCCGAGCTGGTCGTCGGGATGCAGTGTGGCGGCAGCGATGCGTTTTCCGGCGTCACGGCAAACCCGGCGGTGGGTTATGCTTCCGATCTGTTGGTACGCTGCGGCGCGACCGTCATGTTCTCGGAGGTCACCGAAGTGCGCGATGCCATTCATCTTCTGACGCCGCGCGCCATCAACGAAGCCGTGGGTAAACGCCTGCTGGATGAAATGGCCTGGTACGATAACTATCTTGATATGGGGAAAACCGATCGCAGCGCTAACCCGTCCCCTGGCAACAAAAAAGGCGGCCTGGCGAACGTCGTGGAAAAAGCGTTGGGCTCTATCGCTAAATCGGGTAAGAGCGCCATTGTCGAAGTATTATCGCCGGGCCAGCGCCCCACCAAACGCGGCCTGATTTACGCCGCGACGCCCGCCAGCGATTTCGTCTGCGGCACGCAGCAGGTCGCTTCCGGCATTACCGTACAGGTCTTTACCACCGGACGCGGCACGCCTTACGGGCTGATGGCGGTGCCGGTCATTAAAATGGCGACGCGTACCGAGCTGGCGAACCGTTGGTATGACTTAATGGATATCAATGCAGGCACCATCGCCACGGGTGAAGAGACAATCGAAGATGTGGGCTGGAAGCTGTTTCACTTTATTCTCGATGTCGCCAGCGGCCGGAAAAAGACTTTCTCGGACCAGTGGGGATTGCATAACCAGCTGGCAGTGTTTAACCCGGCACCTGTGACCTGATCTATTCTGGAAAGCGCCTCGCAAAACATGGCTTAAGGGCCATGTTTTCATATGTTTGATAAACTGCGCCATGTTCATACCGGATATGGCAAAAACACCCACTCCACCATAAAAGCATTAAAATTCAATAAATTGAAATTCTCTGCCAGGCGCAACATTACGTTTCTCACTAATTTGAGTCGCAGCACATGCAATTTGAGGTATGTCGAATATAACGACAGCCTATTAATCACCTTTACTCAATTCTGCTGCATCATCAATTCTTTAATTTGTGCCAGCGTGGACGTGCCTTCCATCGGCCCACGCGCAGAGATAGCCAGCGATCCTGCGGCATTAGCATGGGCTAAAGCATCGGGTACGGAATATCCCGCAAGAAACAGGCTAACAAAGGTTGCGCCAAAGCAATCGCCAGCGCCTGTAGGATCAACCACCTTCACCGGATACCCAGCCACATGATGTTGTTCGTCTTTTGAATAGTAACTGGCTCCACGGGCGCCACGTTTAATGATGACGTGGGCAATTCCACGCTTGTGAAGCCTTGCGACAATTTTCTCTTCATCGCGGGATTTACTCAGGCCGAAATAATCCAGTTCGCCATCGCTTGGCAGGAAGAAATCCGTGTAATCAAGAATGTATTCAAAGGCCTGCGACATTTCGCGGATCTTTAGCATCTCTTTACGGATATTAGGATCGAAAGAAATTGTGCCACCATTTTCTTTTACAATGCTAATCGCCTTGCGTACGGCATCGATCAAACGAAAGGAAAATAATGACGATCCCATAATATGAAAGTGGCGATATTGTCTGAGTAATGTTTCATCAAGGTGATCGGCACTCAGCAAACCGCACGCACTGTCCGGCATGTTGAAAATAAAATCGCGCTGGGCCTGGCTTCGGTAGCTGACAAAAGCACTGCCTGTTGTGGCGTTCGGCAGTACGGAAATTCCCTGTACATTTACGCCATCGCGCGACAAGCGGGTAATATTCATAACGCCAAAGGCATCGTTGCCAACACAGCTAAACAACAATGAACGAAAACCAAGTTTAGCAACCTGATCGGCAAATATGGCGGGCGCCCCACTGGGATACGGCCCCCAAAATTCTCCCGGAGAGGAAAATCCCTGGTTCTCTTTTTTTGCCAGAAACTCGACGAGCAATTCACCCAATGTTGCGATTGTTATGTTCATGCGTTGTCCTTCATCTTGCCTGATGCAGGGTCGGGTTTATCCAGGTCAGACATTCGTTATTGGTATAACTGTTGGTTAAGCCGTCGGCCAGAAACCGTGAGTGGTACTCAGCGGCGACAATCTGTGGCGTAATAATCGCGCTCAGCGTATTCAGTTTCCCTACCGGATAACGCGCCACATCATGAATCGGACGCTGCGCCACCACGGCAATACTCTGTCCACTAAGGCGCAGGCATTCACTTAGCAAAGCAGCTGCACTTTCGTTTTTCACGTTGAGCGTGCCATCCTCGCTGATATGGTCTACCATCACCAGACAACATGACGGTTGAAATTGTTGCAAAGATTGGATGGCGATTTCGCCCCCCAGCGCCTGGCCACTACGCCCCAGTACACCGCCCAACAACACAATTTCACCATCGATATAATCACGGGCCGGCGCAACATGGCTAAGATCGTTGATGATAAGGCACAGATCCCGATAATCGCCCAGGAAAGGAAGCGCTTTACGCAACACCTCTCCGGCCCCCAGAAACACGGTATCGTCGTCGCAGACCAGACGGGCAACCTGCTTAGCCAGTTCCAGCTCTACGCTATGCTCTAACGCCTGCGACTGCACCACTTCATGGCTTACCGCTGCTCTGACGGGTTGGGCCGTGTAAATCGCTCCGCCAAAGGAGCGTTTCAGATAGCCTTGTTGCTCCAGGTAATTGAGATCATTACGGATCGTTACCCCTGAAACCGATAACATTTCAGCCAAATCGTCTACTTTTATTTCGCCGTTTTTACGGACGATTTCGGCAATGTCCAGACGCCTTTTCAACAGGCTGGTAGATGGTTTTGCCACAACATACCCTTTTTTTCCGCTTCGTCGGGAAGTTATCCCGTGCTTTAACTTTCATTTTTAAACTTCTGACAGGGGATGTCAATTTTGCACCACGTCACCGAATGCTCAATGGAAAACACAACAATAAAATCAATTAATTATAGAATTTTCACGTCTCCTATTTACTTACAAAACAAAATTTAAATCCACATTTTTGCTTTCATTTAAGAAAAATTATCCTGCTTTTGTGTCGATGATCACAATCATGTGTGGCAATGATCGTTACATTACTTTCAAAACGAAGGTTATTTTTATTTTAAACTTTAATTTCGAAAGTTATAAACGGAGACCACTATGTTCATTATTTCCAGTAAAAATATGCTCCAGAAGGCCCAGCATGCAGGCTATGCCGTGCCAGCCTTTAACATCCATAACCTGGAAACCTTGCAGGTGGTGGTAGAAACCGCCGCAGAAATGCGCTCACCGCTGATCGTTGCCGGAACACCAGGCACGTTTAGCTATGCCGGAATGGGTAACATTGTGGCGATCGCGGGCGATCTGGCTCGTGAATACAATCTGCCACTGGCCATTCATCTGGATCATCATGAATCGTTAGCCGATATCGAAAGCAAAGTTATGGCAGGGATCCGTTCAGTCATGATCGATGGTTCCCACTTTCCCTTTGAAGAGAATGTGGCGCTGGTGAAAAGCGTGGTCGATTTTTGCCATCGCTACGACACCAGCGTGGAGGCAGAACTGGGCCGCCTTGGTGGGATCGAAGATGATTTAGTGGTAGACAGCAAAGATGCCCTTTACACCAATCCACAGCAAGCACGTGAGTTTGTGGCGCGCACCGGCATTGATTCGCTGGCGGTTGCTATCGGCACGGCACACGGCATGTATGCCGCTGAACCTAAACTTGATTTTGAGCGACTGGCAGAAATACGCGCTCTGGTGGATATCCCTCTGGTATTGCATGGGGCATCTGGTTTGCCGGAAAGCGATATTCGCCAGGCCATCAGCCTTGGGGTATGCAAAGTCAATGTTGCCACCGAACTGAAAATCGCCTTCTCCGACGCCTTAAAAGAGTATTTCCTGCAAAACCCGAAAGCCAATGATCCCCGCCACTATATGCAACCAGCAAAACAGGCGATGAAAGAGGTGGTACGCAAAGTAATTCATGTTTGCGGCTGTGAAGGGCAACTGTGAGGAATCGCCTGTGATCTACACGCTAACACTTAATAGCGCGATTGATATGAATATATTTAGCGATCCTTTACAGCCAAATATTGTCAATCGCACTCACCACACCGAGTTTTGCCCAAATGGTAAAGGGGTAAATGTTGCGCTGGTTCTGGATCACTTTCAAATACCTGCGCATATATTAGGAATTTTTGGAGGTTTCACCGGGCATTATATTGTAGAAAGCCTGCGTACCCGAAAAATGCCAGTCACACCAGCATGGGTAGAAGAACCCACGCGGATTAATATTTTCATTCATGACGGGCAGCAGGAATATAAACTGATCAACCCTGGCTCATATATTCCAGATGAATGTAAACAACAAATCATCACGATTATTTCTCAACTGCCCGATGCAGAATATCTGGTGATAAGCGGCAGCCTGCCACAAGGTATTGAAAGCCGCTTTTACGCAGAAATTATGCATATTTGTCAGCAAAAAAATATCGGCGTAATTTTAGATATTAGTCATCCGTCATTACGTCAGTTACTGGAGTTCAAACCGTTATTAATTAAACCAAATGATGAAGAGGTTAAAGCAATATTCGGTTTAACTGTCTCTGACGACAATGATGCGAAAAATACTCTTACCACTTTACATGCACTTGGTGCACAAAATGTTCTGCTAACCCTTGGCGCTAAAGGAATGTATTTCTCCAATGGGATTGATTACTGGTTTTGTAGCGCGCCAACAGTTGATTTGGTGAGCTCCGCCTGTGCAGGCGATGCTGCACTGGCCGCCTTTCTCAGCCAGTGGTTATCTACAGGAGAAGTGGAATATGCCTTATCTCTTGCCAGTGCAACAGGAGCTGATGTCGCAAGTTCTGCCGGATTAGGCCAACTTGCGGCAATAGAAACCTTACTTTCGCAAATCCACGTCAGAAAGCTGTAGGTTAAATTACAATTTAAGGTCTGCTTATGAAAAAGATCATTGCAGTGACCGGCTGCCCTACCGGTATTGCGCATACATTTATGGCTGAAGAAGCCTTAAAAAATGCCGCGAAAAAATTATCTGTTGAAATAAAAGTTGAAACCAATGGTGCCAGTGGCGTTGAAAATGCTATTCAACCTGCTGATCTGGTAGATATTGCCGGAGTCATTATTGCGGCGGATAAAGATGTCTTACCTGATCGCTTTAATGGTTTACCGGTTATTGAAGTACCGGTAAAAGAAGCAATCCATCATCCTGCGGAGCTGATTAACAAAGTTATTAATGGTGAAGCCCCAATACGTAAAGGCGAATCAACCACCAGAACGGAAATTATCGAAAAAGAATCGCTTGGGCGACAAATTTATAAACACCTGATGAGTGGTGTTTCAAATATGCTGCCTTTTGTAGTTGCCGGAGGCATATTAATTGCGGTGTCGTTTTTATGGGGGATTTATTCCGCTGATCCTAATTCAGCTGAATACAATGCAACCGCCGCTATGCTAATGAAAATCGGTCAGCAAGCCTTTTCGATTATGGTTCCGGTCTTTACCGCTTATATTGCATTCTCTATTTCTGGCAGACCAGGGATGGTGGCTGGATTTGTCGGCGGCTTACTGGCAAATGCTACCGGCGCAGGATTTCTCGGTGGGATAATTGCCGGATTCGCCGCCGGTTACCTGATGTTATGGGTAAAGAATCGACTCGAAGGCTTACCGCGTCAGTATGAAGGCCTGAAATCGATTTTTATTATGCCGCTCATTGGCGTACTGGTTATTGGCGTGTTGATGTCGCTGCTTGGGCAACCTGTCGCAGCTATCAATAATAGCATGATGAACTGGCTGGCATCTCTACAGGAAGCGAATCCAATATTGCTGGGTATTGTGGTGGGTGCAATGTGCTCCTTTGACTTTGGCGGCCCGGTAAACAAAGCCGCTTATGTCACCGGCACGCTTTTACTGGGCCAGGGCAACTTCTACTTTATGGCTGGTGTGTCTGCCGCATGTATTACTCCACCACTGGTAATTGCTCTGGCGACCACCTTCTTTCCAAAAGGTTTTAGCGAGGAAGAACGTGCCGCAGGCATGGTTAACTATATCCTCGGTTGTACACACATCACTGAAGGCGCGATTCCTTTCGCAGCGAAAGATCCTTTGCGTGTCATCCCGATGATGATGATTGCTTCCAGCATTTCCGCGGTACTTAGCTACAGCTTGCGTATTCAGGTTCCGGCTCCTCACGGCGGCTTCTTAATTTTACCTTTGGTGAGTCAGCCGCTGGCCTGGGTGTTATGTATCCTTGCGGGCTCTGCATGTGGTGCGGTGATGCTTGGCCTATGGAGATTGTGGGCTGTGCGCAAAAATTCAGTCAACACAACTCCTGTAGTAAAGGCTGGAGGTCAGAATGCAGCTCTGTGAACACGATATTTTTGTCAGCGATGAGCGCCTCGATAAAGTCACCGCTCTGCACCGTGTGGTGGAAAAGTTATCTGCGGCTGGCAATACCACGCCTGACTATTTACGCGGCATGTTGGATCGCGAAGCACAGATTTCCACTTATCTGGGCAATGGAATCGCGATCCCACACGGTACGCCAGAGTCTCGCGATGCGGTATTACAAACCGGTGTAAAGGTAATCGTTTTTCGCTACGGCGTTGACTGGGGTGACGGCAACACCGCGTATCTGGTCACCGGAATTGCCGCGCGCTCCAATGAACATCTTGAGATTTTGCGCCAACTGACTCGCGTGCTCAGCGATGACGCTATTCCGCAAGCATTGGCTAAAGCCGAATCCCCCAGTCAGGTTTTAACGCTACTGACTGGATCGACGACCAATACGCCAGCAGCCGTGGAGTTGCAGGAGGGTGAGCAGGCAACGTTTGTCATCCATAATCCGCATGGTTTACATGCCAGACCCAGTGCGGTGCTGGTGAAGTTTATCAAACAGTTTCAAAGCCACATTACGGTAGAAAATCTGGATAACGCCTCCGGCCCGGTGGACGGGAAAAACCTGATGCGGGTGGTGTCGCTCGGCGCGAAAAAGGGGCATCGCTTGTTGTTCCGGGCGCAGGGCGAAGATGCACAGCAGGCACTACGTGAAATCGAGGAGTTTATCGCCTCTGGTGCAGGCGAGATGATCACCGTTCCTGTTACCCCACCACCAGAAGCCATGAAGCCAAAGCGCAGTTGGCTATCTCGATTGTTTAATTAGCCTTCGTTTGTTCCTCCGTGCTCGCTCCGGCGGGTACGGTTTTTCATGACAAAGTGAAATTACAGACATTACACATCCTTTCGTCACCTTACATTTTCTTTCGCAACTTTCATTTATCAGATCAAAATCACAAAACAACATTACGAAAGCCTATAAATTCTTTCGAATAAGACAAACGAAAGAATTCGGAGATAAAAGTGAAAGGAATAATTGCTCGTCATAAAGCAGGAGAACATCTGGGCATCTGTTCAGTTTGTTCTGCTCATCCCCTGGTTATCGAATCAGCTCTGCTTTTCGATCTCAACACTGACAACAAAGTATTGATTGAAGCCACATCCAATCAGGTGAATCAGTTTGGCGGTTATACCGGCATGAAACCGGCTGACTTTCGTGATTTTGTCTATGGCATCGCCCAGGAAGTGGGATTTCCACGTGAGCGGTTGATTCTTGGTGGCGATCATTTAGGGCCTAACTGCTGGCAGAACGAACCGGCAGCGGCGGCAATGGAAAAGTCGGTTGAGTTAATAAAAGCGTATGTCGCCGCTGGTTTTAGCAAAATTCACCTGGACGCGTCGATGTCCTGCGCAGATGACCCGACACCGTTGGATCCGATGGTCGTTGCACGCCGTGCCGCCGTGCTTTGTAAAGCAGCAGAAGAGACCGCAAACGAAGAACAAAAATGCCATCTGACTTATGTCATCGGCACGGAAGTGCCCGTTCCTGGCGGTGAAGCCAGTACTATCGGCAGCGTTCATGTCACCCGCGAAGTCGATGCTGCCCGTACGCTGGAAACTCACCAAATCGCGTTTCGTGAATCAGGTCTGGAAGAAGCACTGTCACGCGTGATCGCCATTGTGGTGCAACCGGGCGTTGAATTTGATCATACCCAGATTATTCATTATCAGCCGCAGGCGGCACAGGCGCTCTCCGCATGGATAAAAGAAACGCCGATGGTCTATGAAGCGCATTCGACTGATTATCAGACGCGACAGGCCTACCGCGCCCTCGTTCGCGATCATTACGCCATTCTGAAGGTCGGCCCGGCGCTCACTTTCGCGCTGCGCGAAGCCATTTTCGCACTTGCGCAAATGGAAAATGAGCTGGTATCCCCAGAACAACGTAGCCGCGTGATGGAAGTTATCGATGAAGTGATGCTAAACGAGCCAGGCTACTGGAAAAAATACTACCGTCCAACCTGGAGCCAGGCGATGGTCGACATCCACTTTAGTTTGTCTGACCGTATTCGCTATTACTGGCCGCACCCGCGTATTCGTCAAAGCGTAGAGAATTTAATCGCCAATCTGAACAACGTCACATTGCCGCTGGGATTAATTAGCCAGTTTATGCCCGTACAGTTTGAACGCCTGTCTGAGGGCGTGCTCACCCCCACGCCGCATAACCTGATTATTGACAAAATTCAGGATGTTCTGCGCGCTTATCGCTTCGGTTGCACGCCGGATGCCGCCTGAATAATGGAGAATTTATGAGCCAACTATTTGTCCGAACCGGAATCACATTCGACTCGAGCCAACAGGCGCTGGCGCACATTGGCAAAGAGATGCTGGCGAAAGGCGTGGTACATGATAGTTATCCGCAGGCGCTGGTGGAACGTGAAGCGTCTTTTCCTACCGGCATTGCGCTGGAGCGTCACGCCGTCGCTATCCCTCATTGCGAGGCGGTTCATGCGAAATCACCCGCTATCTATCTGATTCGTCCAGATAAGCCGGTCATGTTTCAACAGGCGGATGATGACGAAGAGATTGCCGTTTCGTTAATCATCGCCTTAATCGTTGAAAACCCGGCGGCACAGCTAAAACTTCTGCGCCGCCTGTTTAGTGAGCTACAGAACCCGAGCACCCTCGATGCCCTGTTAAGCGCGCCGGATGCCGAACTGGCGATACGCTTTCAGGAAACCATCCTTGAGCCTGAGCAGTGCGCCCAGGTTTGATAATAAATTGATAATAATGAGGAATACCCTATGAAACGTAAAGTAATTGTGGCCTGTGGCGGTGCGGTTGCAACCTCAACGATGGCTGCGGAAGAAATTAAAGAGCTATGTGATGCCAACCATATTGAACTCGACTTAGTGCAATGCCGGGTCACCGAAATCGAAACCTATATGGACGGCGCCGATCTTATCTGTACCACTGCCAGGGTCGATCGCGCCTTTGGCGATATTCCCGTCGTTCACGGTATGCCTTTTGTTTCCGGCGTGGGTATTGAAGCATTACAGCAAAAAATTCTGTCCATTCTCATGGGGTAACGTATGTTTAGCGAAATAATGCGTTATATCCTCGACTTAGGCCCAACGGTGATGCTGCCTCTGGTGATCATCGTGTTCTCTAAACTGCTGGGAATGAAGCTTGGGGATTGTTTTAAATCGGGTTTGCATATTGGTATCGGCTTCGTGGGTATTGGTCTGGTCATCGGCCTGATGCTGGATTCTATCGGCCCCGCGGCGAAAGCCATGGCGGAACATTTCCAAATCAATCTCCACGTTATTGACGTCGGCTGGCCGGGTTCATCGCCCATGACCTGGGCGTCACAAATCGCGTTGGTCGCGATCCCTGTCGCCATCGGGGTTAACGTCCTGATGCTGGTGACCCGCATGACCCGCGTGGTGAATGTCGATATCTGGAATATCTGGCACATGACCTTCACGGGCGCCATGCTGCATCTGGCGACCGGTTCATACTGGCTGGGGATTCTGGGCGTTGTGGTTCATGCCGCCTTTGTCTACAAACTGGGGGACTGGTTTGCCAAAGATACCCGCGACTATTTTGGCCTCGAGGGGATTGCTATCCCACACGGCTCATCCGCGTACCTGGGCCCCGTGGCGGTGCTCGTTGATACCATTATCGAAAAAATTCCGGGTCTCAATCGTATTCACTTTAGCGCAGACGATGTCCAGAAACGCTTCGGACCGTTTGGCGAGCCGGTGACTGTCGGCTTCGTGATGGGGCTGGTGATTGGTGTGCTGGCAGGCTACGACGCCAAAGCCGTTCTGCAACTGGCGGTCAAAACCGCAGCGGTGATGCTGCTTATGCCACGCGTCATTAAACCTATTATGGATGGCCTAACGCCTATCGCGAAACATGCGCGTAAACGTCTACAGGCCAAATTTGGCGGGCAGGAGTTCCTGATAGGCCTTGATCCAGCGCTACTGCTCGGTCATACCTCTGTTGTCTCCGCGAGCCTGATATTCATTCCGCTGACCATCCTGATTGCCGTCTTAGTACCGGGGAACCAGGTACTGCCGTTCGGCGACCTCGCCACCATCGGTTTCTTTATTGCGATGGCGGTCGCGGTACACCAGGGCAACCTGTTCCGCACGCTGATTTCAGGTGTCATTATCATGGGTATCACCCTGTGGATAGCCACCCAGACGATTGGCCTGCATACCCAGCTGGCTGCCAATGCCGGAGCGCTAAAAGCTGGCGGACAAGTCGCCTCGCTGGATCAGGGCGGTTCCCCCATCACCTGGCTGCTGATTCAACTTTTTACCTGGCAGAATATCGTCGGCTTCGCCGTCATTGCCATTATCTATCTGGCCGGCGTACTGCTGACCTGGCGTCGCGCCCGACAGTTTGTCGCGGCTGAGAAAGCCACGGCGCTACAGCAAAGTCAAATCGCCTCTTAATTTTAGGGGAGCAATCGCTCCCCTCACCTTCCTGGAGAATGTTATGAAATCAGTGGTTATTCACGCTGAGGGAGACGTGCGCGTTGAAGAACGCCCCTTACCACAACTGCAAGCCGAGGACGATGTGTTGGTCAAGGTCGTTAGCTCGGGGCTTTGCGGGTCGGATATCCCGCGTATTTTCGCGCAGGGCGCCCATTATTATCCTATTACGTTAGGCCATGAATTCAGCGGCTACGTTGAATCCTACGGTACTGGCGTAACGGATATGCAGCCTGGCGATGCCGTCGCTTGTGTCCCGCTTCTTCCCTGCTTTCACTGTCCGCAATGCGAACGCGGTTACTTTTCTTTATGCAAACAGTATCAGTTTGTAGGATCGCGCAGCGAAGGCGGTAATGCGGAATATGTGGTGGTCAAACGGGCCAATCTTTTCCGCTTGCCGTCTGATATGCCGATTGAAGATGGCGCGTTTATCGAACCGATTACCGTGGGCTTACACGCCTTTCATCTGGCGCAGGGCTGCGAGGGGAAAAACGTAATTATCGTCGGTGCCGGGACAATCGGCCTGCTGGCCTTACAGTGCGCGCGGGAACTGGGCGCGCGAAGCGTAACGGCGATTGATATCAATCCGCAGAAACTGGAACTGGCGAAAGCGCTCGGCGCAACGCATACCTGTAATAGCCGGGAAATGACCGCCGACGACATCCAGACCGCGTTGTCCGACATTCAGTTTGATCAACTGGTTCTCGAAACGGCAGGAACTCCCCAGACCGTCTCGCTGGCTATCGATATCGCCGGGCCGCGCGCGCAACTGGCGCTGGTGGGGACGTTACATCACGATCTCACCCTGACAACGCGTACATTCGGGCTAATTTTGCGTAAAGAGCTCACGCTCCTCGGCAGTTGGATGAACTACTCCGCGCCATGGCCAGGAGAAGAATGGGAAACCGCAGCGCGCCTGTTGGCTGAAAAACGTCTTCAACTGACCCCTCTCATTGCCCATCGCGGCGATGCGGAAAGCTTTGCAGAAGCAGTCAAAGCGCTTAATGGCGCGCCCATGCAGGGCAAAATCCTACTTCAACTTTCCTGATGGTACGAGCCAGCAACCTGCGCTGGCTCACATTTCCTTTCGAAATTTAGCGTTCACCTTTCGCAATCCTTCGTTTAAACTAGTTACAGTTAATTATCAGGCAAATCAATATGAACTCATTTGAGCGAAGAAATAAAATTGTCGACCTGATTAATACGCAAGGCAGCGTGCTGGTGATGGACCTTTCAAATACCTTTGGTATTTCTGAAGTGACTATCCGTGCTGACCTGCGTCTGCTGGAAGAGAAAGGCCTTGTCACCCGTTTTCATGGCGGCGCGGCAAAACCGGGAAGTCATCTGGCGGAAGGCGACAATCAGGAAGTCATTCTGGAAGATCGGTATCAACTCGCCAGCGATCCGAAAAAGCGGATTGCCCAGGCGGCTGCGGCAATGGTTGAAGAAGGAATGACCATCATTCTGGATAGCGGGAGCACAACATTACTGATTGCGGAAGCGCTCGCGCGAAAAAGCAATATTACGGTGATCACTAACAGCTTGCCTGCCGCTTTTACGCTATCAGAAAATAAAGATCTCACGCTGGTGGTCTGCGGCGGTACGGTACGGCATAAAACCCACTCAATGCACGGCACGATTGCGGAACGATCGCTACACGGCATCAGCGCCGATGTCATGTTTGTCGGGGCGGATGGCATTGATGCGACAAACGGTATTACCACGTTTAACGAAGGTTATTCCATTAGCGGCGTCATGGCGGCGGCGGCACACAAAGTTATCGCGGTACTGGACGCGACCAAATTTAACCGTCGCGGCTTTAACCAGGTATTGCCGATGGACAAGATCGATTGTGTGATAACCGATGACACCATCAGCAAACAGGATAAAGCGGCATTAGCGAAAACAGGCGTGGAACTAATGATCGTCTAAAAAGGAGTCGGTTATGCGTTGCTGATCGCGAGAGTAAGCCCGAAGGAAAGGCCCGGCCCGCTATCACCGCCCAATGCCCCCATCACTTTACCCACATCAATCACCTGATTGAGTATTAACGCGATGGCGATAAAAGGCGGTTCCCGGGCGCTCGCTTTTACTCTTCCTGCTGCCCCAGCGCATATTTATACAGCGCATTTTTCTTCACGCTGTGAATTTCTGCTGCCAGCGCCGCCGCTTTTTTCAGCGGCAGTTCTGCCTGTAGCAGCGCCAGCGTGCGCAGCGCGTCGGCGGGCAGGTCGTCTTCTTGCGCTTTATGCCCTTCAACAATCAGCACCATTTCGCCTTTGCGACGGTTTTCATCTTCTTTGACCCACGCCAGCAGCTCGCCGACCGGCGCGCCGTGAATGGTTTCCCAGGTTTTGGTCAGCTCACGCGCCAGCACCACATAGCGGGATTCTCCCAATACCGCGACGATATCTTCCAGGCTATCTAACAGGCGGTGGGTTGACTCATAAAAAATCAGCGTTCGCGGCTCCGCTTCAATGGCTTTTAGCGCATCACGGCGGCCTTTGGATTTCGCCGGTAAAAAGCCTTCATAGCAGAAACGGTCGGATGGCAGGCCAGCGGCGCTCAGGGCGGCAATCGCCGCACACGGCCCCGGTAGCGGCACCACGCGAATCCCCGCTTCACGGCAGGTACGTACCAGGTGATAGCCGGGGTCATTAATTAGCGGCGTACCGGCGTCGGAAACCAGCGCAATGTTCTGCCCTTCTTTTAGCTTCGCGACCAGCGTTTCCGCTTTTTGTTGTTCGTTATGGTCGTGCAGCGCGAACAATCGGGCATTAATCCCAAAATGTTGCAGCAATAAACCGGTGTGACGAGTATCCTCGGCGGCAATCAGATCTACAGCCTGTAACACCTCCAACGCACGCTGGGTAATATCCGCCAGATTACCGATAGGAGTAGGTACAATAAAGAGTTGGCCCTGAGAATTATCCGCCGATTCGTTTTGTTTCATTGTGTCGTCCGTATTGCCGATTTAATATTGAGCATTGCGTAAAAAAATATCACTGGATACAGTATGGTACCCTCAACATTTTCTCGTTTGAACGCCGCACGCGCGCTGCCTGTCGTCCTGGCTGCGCTACTTTTCGCCGGGTGCGGCACCCAGGCGCCAGATCAAAGCGCAGCCTATATGCAGGGTTCAGCGCAAGCTGACTCCGCCTTTTACCTGCATCAGATGCAGCAAAGCGCAGATGATAGCAAGACCAACTGGCAATTACTCGCCATTCATGCACTGCTGAAAGAAGGAAAAAGCCAGCAGGCCGTCGACCTGTTCAACCAACTCCCGCAAAATCTGAACGATACCCAGCGTCGCGAACAGTCTTTATTAGCGGTAGAAATCAAACTGGCGCAAAAAGATGTCGCAGGCGCGCAGGCCTTGCTGGATAAACTAAAACCCGCCGACTTTGCGCCAAATCAGCAAGCGCGTTACTGGCAGGCGCAGATCGTTGCCAGCCAGGGACGCCCGTCGCTTACCCTATTGCGGGCGTTAATCGCCCAGGAACCGCTACTGGCGGCGAAAGAGAAACAAAAAAATATCGACGCCACCTGGCAGGCGCTCTCCGCCATGACGCCGGATCAGGCCAGGACGCTGGTTATCAACGCCGATGAAAATGTGCTTCAGGGCTGGCTGGATCTGCAACGCGTCTGGTTTGACAACCGCAACGATCCGGACATGCTGAAAGCCGGGATCGCCGACTGGCAAAAACGCTACCCGCAAAATCCGGGGGCGAAAATGCTGCCGACGCAGCTCGTCAATGTACAACGTTTTAAACCAGCTTCCACCAGCAAAATCGCTCTGCTGCTGCCGCTGAACGGTCAGGCTGCCGTGTTTGGCCGTACCATCCAGCAAGGTTTCGAAGCCGCGAAAAACCTCGGCACCCAGGCGGTAGAGATGCAGCCTGCCGCCGCGCCTGATGCGCCAGTAGAACCTGGCGTGGAGGAGACGCAGCCACAAATGACCAACGGCGTCGCCAGTCCGTCGCAGGCCTCGGTGAGCGATCTGACTGATGACGCTCCATCCCAGTCCGCTACGCCAGTCAGCGCGCCACAAACTCCCCCTGCTACAGCAAGCGCGCCGGCGGATCCCTCCGCTGAATTAAAAATCTACGATACCTCTTCCCAGCCGTTGGATCAGGTGCTCGCTCAGGTTCAGCAAGACGGCGCCAGTATCGTGGTCGGGCCGCTGTTGAAAAACAATGTGGAAGCGCTGATGAAAAGCAACACGCCGCTCAACGTGCTGGCGCTCAACCAGCCGGAAACTGTACGTAGCTTCCCTAATATCTGCTATTTCGCGCTCTCTCCTGAAGATGAAGCCCGTGACGCGGCGCATCATATTTATGACCAGGGCAAGCAGTCGCCGCTGCTGTTGATCCCACGCAGCGCGCTTGGCGATCGCGTGGCGAACGCCTTCACCCAGGAGTGGCAAAAACTGGGCGGCGGCATCGTGTTACAGCAAAAATTCGGCTCCGTAGCCGAGCTGAAAATGGGCGTGAACGGCGGCGCGGGTATCGCGTTGACGGGCAGTCCGGTCGCCGCCAGCGTGCCTACGCAGCCTGGCGTCACCATTGGCGGTCTGACCATCCCTGCGCCGCCGACCGACGCGCAAATCACCGGCGGCGGACGCGTAGACGCGGTCTATATTCTGGCTACGCCGGAAGAGATTGGCTTTATCAAACCGATGATCGCCATGCGTAACGGCACCCAGAGCGGCGCGACGCTGTATGCCAGCTCCCGCAGCGCGCAAGGCACCTCCGGCCCCGACTTCCGTCTGGAGATGGAAGGTTTACAATACAGTGAAATTCCTATGCTGGCAGGCGGCAATATGCCGTTGATGCAGCAGGCGCTGAGCGCTGTACATAACGACTATTCTCTGGCGCGGATGTACGCCATGGGCGTGGATGCCTGGACGCTGGCGAACCACTTTTCGCAGATGCGTCAGGTGCAGGGGTTTGAGATCAATGGTAATACCGGCGCATTAACCGCCAGCCCGGATTGTGTGATTAACAGGAAGTTATCATGGCTCAAATACCAGCAAGGGGAGATTGTTCCCGCCAGCTAACGCGTAAACAGGCTGGCGACGCGTGGGAAGCTGCCGCGCGTCGCTGGCTGGAAAGCAAAGGACTGCGGTTTATCGCCGCCAACGTGCGCGAGCGCGGCGGCGAAATCGATCTGATCATGTGCGACGGAAAAACGACGGTTTTTGTTGAGGTCCGCTATCGGCGCTCCGGACTTTATGGCGGCGCGGCGGCCAGTGTGACCCGCAGCAAGCAACACAAATTATTACATACTGCCCGCTTGTGGCTCGCCCGCCAGAATGGGAGTTTTGATACTGTGGATTGTCGGTTCGATGTGTTAGCCTTCACCGGAAATGAGATTGAGTGGTTTCGGGATGCGTTTAACGACCACTCATAATTGAAGATTTTAAGGATTAGCGTGCTCGAAAGAATCAAAGTTTGCTTTACAGAAAGCATTCAAACTCAAATTGCTGCGGCGGAAGCGCTTCCGGATGCCATTTCCCGCGCCGCCATGACGCTGGTTCATTCCCTGCTTAACGGCAACAAAATCCTCTGTTGTGGAAACGGGACGTCCGCGGCCAACGCACAGCATTTTGCTGCCAGCATGATTAACCGCTTTGAAACGGAGCGACCCAGTTTACCCGCCATTGCACTAAATACCGATAATGTGGTCTTAACTGCGATCGCTAACGATCGCCTGCACGATGAAGTTTATGCAAAACAAGTCCGGGCGCTGGGACATGCAGGCGATGTTTTATTGGCGATCTCTACGCGTGGTAATAGTCGCGATATCGTAAAAGCCGTTGAAGCAGCCGTCACACGTGACATGACCATTGTGGCGCTAACCGGGTATGACGGGGGTGAGCTGGCCGGACTATTAGGGCCGCAGGATGTTGAAATTCGTATCCCTTCACATCACAGCGCGCGCATTCAGGAAATGCATATGCTGACGGTAAACTGCCTGTGCGATTTGATCGATAACACGCTTTTTCCTCACCAGGATGATTAAGGAGTACACATGAAGGCATTTTCGCCGCTCGCAGTCCTTATTTCTGCGTTGCTATTGCAAGGTTGCGTCGCCGCCGCGGTAGTGGGTACGGCAGCCGTCGGCACCAAAGCCGCAACCGACCCGCGTAGCGTGGGCACCCAGGTGGATGACGGAACGCTGGAACTGCGTGTCAGCAGCGCGCTGTCGAAAGATGAGCAAATCAAAAAAGAGACGCGCATCAATGTCACGGCTTATCAGGGCAAAGTTTTGTTAGTGGGCCAGTCGCCAAACAGCGAACTCTCCGCACGCGCGAAACAGATAGCGATGGGCGTTGAAGGCACCACCGAGGTCTATAACGAGATTCGCCAGGGTCAGCCTATCGGCCTGGGGACCGCCTCTAACGATACCTGGATCACCACGAAAGTTCGCTCACAGCTACTGACCAGCGATCAGGTAAAATCGTCAAATGTGAAAGTCACCACCGAAAATGGCGAAGTATTCCTGCTGGGCCTGGTAACTGAACGTGAAGGTAAAGCGGCAGCGGACATCGCCAGCCGGGTGAGCGGCGTGAAACGCGTGACCACCGCCTTTACGTATATTAAGTAACCGGTGTGCCGGGTGGCGATAAAAATGTGTAAACCGCGTCGCCATCCGGTAAATCATCCGGCTTCGCTACCCCGCTTTTTCCCGCAGTTGCGATGAGGTCAGAATCGTCACGCCTTCTTGTGCTGGCGCCAGCGCTTCCGCCAGCATGGCCCGCGCCACATCCCGCGCATCAATCGATTTCCAGTTTCCGGGCAGCAGCCGGAATAGCGGAGCGAAAAGCGTTTCATTCACCCGCCGCGTTGTTCTGTCGCCGAGCAGCATAGAAGGCCGGGCAATCGTCAAACGAGGCCAATCTTGCGCGATTAACGCCTCCTCCATTTCTCCTTTCACCCGATTGTAGAAAAACGGAGAGTGCGCGTTTGCTCCCATTGCGCTGACCACCAACATGTGCTGCGCGCCCAGTCGACGCCCGGTCAGCGCGGTATCAACCACCAGCGTATAATCCGCATGAATAAACGCCGCTTTACTTCCCGCTTCACGCCGGGTCGTGCCCAGGCAGCAAAAAACAATATCTACCGGGTCGGTCACCTGAGCTAACGCGTCGGTAAGCTGCGGATCGTGAGGGTTATAAACGCCGACAATATCCGTCAGCGGACGACGCGTCGGCGCGGCGATAGCGCTCACCTGCGGCGTGTTGATTAACATTCTCAGCAGATGTCCGCCGACCAGTCCGGTCGCGCCGGTAATCAGTACCTGACTCATCCTCGCTCCTTTACAGATTTGTCCACCTTGCACTCTCGGCCCTATCGACCAGGCTTAATAGTCTACGAGGTAAGTATCCATCATTGTGGAAAATTTGCCTTACCCGACGCCACCACTGCGGAGGAAACGCATGAGTAAGAAAATTGCCGTTTTGATTACCGATGAATTTGAAGATTCAGAATTTACCTCGCCGGCTGCAGAATTCCGTCAGGCCGGCCATGAGGTCATCACCATCGAAAAAGAGGCGGGTAAAACGGTGAAAGGAAAAAAAGGCGAGGCCAGCGTCACCATTGATAAGGCTATTGATGACGTTCGTCCCGACGAGTTCGACGCCTTGCTATTGCCGGGAGGTCATTCGCCGGACTACCTGCGCGGCGACAGCCGTTTCGTGGATTTTACCCGCGATTTCGTTAACAGCGGTAAACCGGTTTTTGCCATTTGCCACGGCCCGCAGTTGTTGATCAGCGCCGATGTCATTCGTGGCCGCAAACTCACGGCGGTGAAACCGATTATTATCGATGTGAAGAACGCGGGCGCGGAATTTTACGATCAGGAAGTCGTCGTCGATAAAGATCAGCTGGTGACCAGCCGCACGCCTGACGACCTGCCGGCATTTAACCGCGAGGCGCTACGCCTGCTGGGCGCGTGAGTCGCGTAACCAGTGCAGTTTTTTACCAAACCCCAGCGTGTTGTCGGTGAATTTAATTTCATCCAGCCGGATTTCCCATACCGGCGCTGGCAGCACCCTGGCGACCGGGAAGCGACGAAGGTAAGCTTTACGCGCGGCGTCGCTCTCCTCCCCCTCCAGACGGCGAATTTCCCCTTTAAACTGCACGCCGCGAATGCGCGCCACCGTTTTCGGCTGACCATTGACCGTTCCCGCAACTGGCGCGCACGCGCCGGACATTTGCGCATGGCGGGTTTTATCATCCGTTAACAGATACAGCGCGACGTTTTGCGCATCGAACAAATAAAACGCATTGGCGCACCACAGCTCTCCCTCATGGTGTACGCACCAGGTCACCACGTGTTGTTTCGCCAGCCAACGGCCAATAGCGGTAAGTGTGTCCATTTTTATTCTCGCTTATACTGGGAACCTGAAAATTATCATGCTGATGGCGACAATGACACCCTGGTATCTGTATCTGATTCGTACTGCAGACAATGCGCTTTACACCGGAATAACCACCGATGTGGCGCGTCGCTACAGGCAGCATCAAACGGGAAAAGGCGCAAAAGCATTACGGGGAAAAGGCGAGTTAACGCTGGCGTTTGCGGCGCAGGTCGGCGATCGCTCGCTGGCCCTGCGCATAGAGTATCGCATCAAACAGCTCACAAAGCGCCAGAAGGAGCGCCTTGTGACGGAACGCGAAGCGTTTGAGGCGCTGCTGTCCAGCCTGCAAACGCCGGTGCTTAAAAACGATTGAAGTGGTCGTGATACTCCACCAGCCCCGTCACGCCTTCCAGCGCATCCTCAGCCAAACGGTGTACCTGGAAAGCGCTTTCCGTACCGGGCCAACGGCAGTGAAGATCGTAATGCGCGGCCAGTTCAAAACCGAAGCGGCTATATAACGCCGGGTCGCCCAACGTCACGACCGCCGCGTAGCCGAACTCGTTGAGCGAATCCAGCCCTTCATACACTAACTGGCGCGCCAGCCCTTGCCCGCGATACTTTTCATCGACCGCCAGCGGCGCCATGCCGACCCACTGTAAATCTTCGCCCTGCACATCAACCGGACTAAAGGCGACATAGCCCACCACCTGGCCTTCATCATCCGTGGCCACCAGTCCGAGCGTCAGAAAACCATCTTCACGCAAATCGTGAACCAGCTTCGCTTCCGCATCGCTTTCGAATGAACGGCGTAACAGCGCATCAATACCAGGCGCATCAATAGGAATTTCTACTCGAATTAGCATGGTTCACCTACCGAGGTCTGTTTGGTTTCCGGCGAGTTTTTCATACCCGCCTCAACAAAATCCGCCAGTTGCAGCAGCATAACGCGTAACGCTTTCGGCATCTGCTCCAGTTCGATGGCGTCCATCAGATTCTTCACATACAACCCTAACTCAGTATCGCCTTCAATGACCAGTCGACGCTGGAAAAAGAGCGTATCCGGGTCCTGTTTACGGGCAGCTATCATTAGCAGATCGCTGGCGTCGGCGCTAAAACTGACGTCGGCATCCGCCTGCTGGCTAACGATCAGTTTTTCATTTTCAACCGTGGTATACCATTTTAAGTCGATGTCACGAACATGAATGCTTAACCAACGACCTTCGAGGAATTCCAGCTCTCCATCGGCCAGCGCCTGACGAAACTGCCAGCTCAGAACCTGTTCCAGAACCTGGCGCTTTAGCGCAAAGGGCGTCAGTTTAACCGGTACACTCATCAGAGACGGGCCAGCATGGACTAAGCGTGAACGCAGTTTATCTAACACGAGCTTTACTCCCTGTTTCAATAGTCCTGTTATTTTGCCATATCCAATAAATCACATGGCGGCGTAAATCAACAATTGGGTCTGATTTTCTACCCCATTATTGGTGTTACCAATACGCCTTTAACTGCCTTAAATCAAAAATTGTCGCAGCAAGGTTAACTAAAATCCCTGTTCGTTAACAATTTTGCGTCTCAGACGTAACCCTCAGGATAAATTATGGAGCTGCTCTGCCCTGCCGGAAATCTCCCGGCGCTGAAGGCGGCCATCGAAAACGGCGCTGACGCCGTTTATATCGGGTTAAAAGACGATACCAATGCCCGTCATTTTGCCGGCCTTAACTTTACCGAAAAAAAATTGCAGGAAGCGGTGAGTTTTGTTCACCAGCATCGCCGCAAATTACACATCGCCATTAATACTTTTGCGCATCCGGACGGCTATGCCCGCTGGCAGCGCGCCGTGGATATGGCGGCGCAGCTTGGCGCCGACGCGTTGATTCTCGCCGACCTCGCTATGCTGGAATATGCCGCAGAGCGTTACCCGCATATTGAGCGCCATGTTTCCGTTCAGGCTTCGGCAACCAACGAAGAGGCGATTCACTTTTATCACCGCAACTTTGATGTCCACCGTGTAGTACTGCCGCGTGTACTGTCGATTCACCAGGTAAAACAACTGGCCCGCGTCACGCCGGTGCCGCTGGAGGTATTCGCGTTTGGCAGCCTGTGCATTATGGCGGAAGGTCGCTGCTATCTTTCTTCTTACCTGACGGGGGAGTCGCCCAATACCGTCGGCGCCTGCTCGCCCGCCCGCTTTGTCCGTTGGCAGCAAACGCCGCAGGGGCTGGAATCGCGCCTGAATGATGTCCTGATTGACCGTTACCAGGATGGCGAAAACGCGGGCTACCCAACGCTGTGTAAAGGCCGCTATTTAGTGGACGGCGAGCGCTATCACGCGCTGGAGGAGCCAACCAGCCTGAACACGCTGGAACTGCTGCCGGAGCTCATGGCGGCGAACATCGCTTCGGTGAAGATCGAAGGCCGCCAGCGCAGCCCGGCCTATGTCAGCCAGGTGGCGAAAGTGTGGCGCCAGGCGATCGATCGCTGCAAAGCCGCCCCGCAAAACTTCGTTCCACAGCGCGACTGGATGGAGACGCTCGGCGCGATGTCCGAAGGCACTCAAACCACGCTTGGCGCATATCACCGTAAATGGCAGTGAGAGGAGCTATGAAATATTCCTTAGGACCGGTGCTTTATTACTGGCCGAAAGAGACGCTGGAAGATTTTTATCAGCAGGCCGCAAAAAGCAGCGCTGATGTCATTTATCTGGGCGAAGCGGTGTGCAGCAAGCGTCGCGCGACCAAAGTCGGCGACTGGCTGGAAATGGCGAAATCCCTCGCCGCCAGCGGTAAGCAGGTGGTGCTCTCTACCCTGGCGCTGGTACAGGCGTCATCTGAATTAAGCGAGCTGAAACGCTATGTGGACAACGGCGATTTTCTGCTGGAAGCCAGCGATCTTGGCGTGGTGAATCTGTGCGCCGAGCGCAAACTGCCGTTTGTCGCCGGCCATGCGCTGAATTGCTACAACGCGGTCACGCTGCGCCGGTTGCTGAAAGAAGGCATGGTACGCTGGTGTATGCCGGTGGAGCTGTCCCGCGACTGGCTGGTGAATTTGCTTAATCAGTGCGATGAACTGGGCATCCGCAATCAGTTTGAAGTGGAAGTGTTGAGCTACGGGCATCTGCCGCTGGCCTACTCCGCTCGCTGCTTTACCGCCCGTTCGGAAGACCGCCCGAAAGATGAGTGCGAAACCTGCTGTATCAAGTATCCAAACGGTCGTGACGTGCTCTCGCAAGAGAATCAGCAGGTGTTTGTGCTTAACGGTATTCAGACCATGAGCGGCTATGTCTATAACCTTGGCAACGAACTGATGTCGATGCAGGGATTGGTCGATATCGTGCGGCTGTCGCCGTTGGGTACGGAGACATTTGCCATGCTTGATGCCTTTCGCGCTAACGAAAACGGCGGTGCGCCATTACCGCTTGCCTCCCATAGTGACTGCAACGGCTACTGGAAGCGGCTGGCCGGGCTGGAGCTACAGGCCTAGCCGGATGGCGGCATAAAGACCTTATCGGGCCTACAAATAGCGCTCCCGTAGGCCCGATAAGCGCAGCGCTATCGGGCATTGTTTTTGCCGTCAGTCTCATAAAGCTCACTTTGTTAACAACATTCGCTAATCTTTAATGCAGTATTAAAAGATTAACCGGTAACAAAGTGAGCCGTTATGACTGACAAAACTATTCCATTCTCGGTGCTGGATCTGGCGCCGATCCCTGAAGGATCTTCGGCAAAAGAAGCCTTCACGCACTCGCTTGATCTCGCACGGCTGGCTGAAAAGCGCGGCTATCACCGCTACTGGCTGGCGGAACATCACAACATGACCGGTATCGCCAGCGCGGCGACCTCGGTATTGATTGGTTATCTGGCGGCCAATACCACAACATTACATCTTGGCTCCGGCGGCGTGATGCTGCCTAACCATTCACCGCTGGTGATTGCCGAGCAGTTCGGCACGCTGAATACGCTCTACCCGGGACGTATCGACTTAGGGTTGGGACGCGCGCCGGGTAGCGATCAGCCGACGATGCGCGCGCTACGTCGCCATATGAGCGGCGATATTGATAACTTTCCACGCGATGTCGCAGAGCTGGTGGACTGGTTCGACGCTCGCGATCCTAATCCGCATGTGCGCCCGGTGCCCGGCTACGGCGAGAAGATCCCGGTCTGGCTGTTGGGCTCCAGCCTGTATAGCGCACAGTTGGCGGCCCAGCTTGGCCTACCGTTCGCCTTTGCTTCGCATTTCGCGCCGGATATGTTGTTCCAGGCGCTGCATCTGTACCGTACCCAGTTCAAACCTTCAGCGCGGCTGGAAAAACCGTACGCGATGGTGTGTATCAATATTATCGCCGCCGACAGCAACCGCGACGCCGAATTCCTGTTTACCTCTATGCAGCAGGCTTTTGTGAAGCTACGCCGTGGGGAAACCGGCCAACTGCCGCCGCCGATTGAGAATATGGAGACCTTCTGGTCGCCATCCGAGCAGTATGGCGTGCAGCAGGCACTGAGCATGTCGCTGGTCGGTGATAAAGCGAAAGTCCGTCACGGGCTGGAATCCATCCTGCGGGAAACCCAGGCGGATGAAATTATGGTAAACGGGCAGATTTTCGACCACCAGGCGCGGCTGCATTCGTTTGATTTGGCGATGGATGTGAAGCAGGAATTGTTGGGGTAGCGCGTTGTTTTGCCCGGTGGCGCTTCGCTTACCGGGCCTACAGCATCAAGTAGGCCGGATAAGGTGCAACCGCCATCCGGCACAATAACGTTACTGGTACACCGGCAGCAAATTAAAGCTCGACAGAATATGGATAACCGCGTTGCCGACACCGAAGACCAGAATCAGGGCAATCATCGGTTTACCGCCCCAGACGCGAAATTTTGGGCTGCCGAAACGTTCGCGAGATTTACGCGCCAACAGCGCAGGCACAATGGCCGCCCAGATAGTTGCAGCTAAACCTGCATAACCAATGGCATACAGAAAACCGTTCGGCCACAGCAGGCCACCGACAATTGGCGGCACAAACGTCAGCAGCGCCGTTTTAAAACGCCCCATTGCCGAGTCATCAAAGCCAAACAGATCCGCCAGATAGTCAAACAGCCCCAGCGTCACGCCGAGGAAGGAACTGGCGACCGCAAAGTTAGAGAACACCACCAGCAGCAGATCCAGGCTGCGGCTGTTCAGCACGCCGCTTAACGCCTGTACCAGCACATCAATATTGCCGCCTTTCTGTGCAATGCCGATAAATTCTGGACGCGGGATGTTGCCCATCGTCCCCAGCAGCCAGACGGAATAGAGCGCCAGCGCCAGTAACGTTCCATAAATCAGGCATTTCACGATGGTGCGCGGATCTTTGCCGTAATATTTCATCAGGCTCGGTACGTTACCGTGATAACCAAAAGAGGCCAGACAAAATGGCAGCGTCATCAGCAGGTACGGCGTATATGACGCGTGGCTTTCAGCCACGTTAAACAACGTGGCAGGCTGAACGTGTCCTAACAAGCTGCCGAAGGTCAGGAAGAAAGTAATCACTTTCGCGCCCAGCACAATCGCCGTCATCCGACTGACCGCCTTCGTACTCAGCCACACGACAAACGCCACCAGCAGCGCAAAGGCAAAACCTGCCGCTCGCGCCGGAACGTTCAGCGACATCTCAGCAAAGGTATGATGCAGAATTGAGCCGCTCGCCGAGATATAGGCGTAAGTCAGGATGTAGAGCACAAAGGCAATAGAGATGCCGTTGACAATGTTCCAGCCTTTCCCCAACAGATCTTTGGTGATGGTGTCGAAACTCGAACCAATGCGGTAGTTAAGGTTGGCTTCGAGGATCATTAGCCCGGAGTGCAGCATACAAAACCAGGTAAAGACCAGCGCCGCCATCGACCAGAAGAACCACGCCCCGGACATGACCACCGGCAGGGAGAACATCCCCGCGCCAATGATGGTGCCGCCGATAATCACCACGCCGCCAAGCAGCGAAGGTGACGTTTGGGTGGTGGTAAGTGTTGCCATTCAGCTCTCTCTCCAGTCATTTATAGTGTGACTATCTCTCAATACGCTGCACTGTACCAGTACACGAGTACAAAAGAAATAAAAAAAGCCCCGATTGTGACGATCGGGGCTGTATATTTTACTTTACGCTGTGAATGCGCAGGTCAGCGTGAGTTACGCATCGCCGCCGAAACGACGGCGACCGGTAGAGTCATCACGACGCGGACCACGGCTTTCACGACGCTCGCCGCTGAAGCGACGACCATCACCACGACCACCTTCACGACGTTCGCCGCTGAAATTACGACCGCCTTCACGACGTTCGCCACTGAAGCTACGACCACCGCCGCGACGTTCGCCGCCCGCGTGCGGAACAGCATCACCCAACAACTGCATATTCATCGGCTTGTTCAGAATGCGGGTACGCGTGAAGTGCTGCAACACTTCGCCCGGCATACCTTTCGGCAGCTCGATGGTGGAGTGAGACGCGAACAGCTTAATGTTACCAATGTAACGGCTGCTGATGTCGCCTTCGTTAGCGATAGCGCCCACGATATGACGAACTTCAACGCCGTCATCACGGCCCACTTCAATGCGGTATAACTGCATATCGCCAACGTCACGACGTTCACGACGCGGACGTTCTTCACGGTCGCCACGCGGGCCACGGTCATTACGATCGCGCGGACCACGGTCGTCACGGTCACGGAATTCACGCTTGGGACGCATCGGCGCATCCGGCGGCAGAATCAGCGGACGCTCGCCCTGCGCCATTTTCAGCAGTGCGGCGGCCAGCGTTTCGAGATCCAGCTCTTCGCCTTCAGCAGACGGCTGGATTTTCGCCAGCAGCGCACGGTACTGATCCAGATCGCTGCTTTCCAGTTGCTGCTGAACTTTCGCGGCGAATTTTTCCAGACGGCGTTTACCCAGCAGTTCTGCGTTCGGCAGTTCCACTTCCGGAATGGTCAGCTTCATGGTGCGTTCGATGTTGCGCAGCAGACGACGCTCGCGGTTCTCAACGAACAGCAGCGCGCGACCGGCGCGACCCGCACGGCCGGTACGACCGATACGGTGAACGTAGGACTCGGAGTCCATCGGGATATCGTAGTTCACCACCAGGCTGATACGTTCAACGTCCAGACCACGTGCCGCAACGTCGGTGGCGATCAGGATGTCCAGACGACCATCTTTCAGGCGTTCCAGAGTCTGCTCACGCAGCGCCTGGTTCATATCGCCATTCAACGCGGCGCTGTTGTAGCCGCTACGTTCCAGCGCTTCTGCTACTTCCAGGGTCGCGTTTTTGGTACGTACGAAGATAATCGCCGCATCAAAGTCTTCCGCTTCCAGGAAACGCACCAGCGCTTCGTTTTTACGCATACCCCAGACAGTCCAGTAGCTCTGGCTGATGTCAGGACGGGTAGTCACGCTGGACTGAATGCGCACTTCCTGCGGCTCTTTCATAAAGCGGCGGGTAATGCGACGAATCGCTTCCGGCATAGTGGCGGAGAACAGAGCGGTCTGATGACCTTCCGGGATCTGCGCCATAATAGTTTCAACGTCTTCGATGAAGCCCATACGCAGCATTTCGTCGGCTTCATCCAGCACCAGACCACTCAGTTTAGAGAGGTCGAGGGTGCCGCGTTTTAAGTGATCAAGCAGACGTCCCGGCGTACCGACAACGATCTGCGGCCCCTGACGCAGGGCGCGTAACTGCACGTCATAACGCTGACCGCCGTACAGGGCAACCACGTTTACGCCGCGCATGTGTTTAGAGAAATCCGTCATGGCTTCGGCCACCTGTACCGCCAGTTCGCGGGTTGGCGCCAGCACCAGAATCTGAGGTGCCTTCAGCTCAGGATCAAGATTGTTGAGCAGCGGTAAAGAGAACGCTGCGGTTTTGCCGCTACCGGTCTGGGCCATGCCCAGCACGTCGCGACCGCCCAGCAGATGCGGAATGCACTCTGCCTGGATTGGAGATGGTTTTTCGTAACCCAGATCGGTAAGGGCTTCAAGGATAGGAGCCTTCAGCCCCAGATCTGCAAAAGTGGTTTCGAATTCAGCCATGTAGTACGTGTGCCTCAAAATTAATGGCGGCCAGTCTACATAACTCATCATGAAATTGATCTGCAATTTTCATTGAAAAGTGTGAACCGGCTCAAAGTAGGTGTATTAACGAACAACAACGCCCTCACCCGCGAAGGTGATGGCAATCAAAAAGATTACGGGCTGATATGTTCGTCAGCTATTGCTGGTCCGATTCTGCCAGGTCATCTTGGTCCTGGCCCAGGAGCGATAATTCCAACAATGCGTATCGGTGCTCAACAAAGTTATGAACGTTGTTGGCCACCGCCAGTTTGAACAGAGCCGTGGCGCTGTCCAAATCCCCCAGACTTAGGTAATACTTACCTAAATAGAAGTTGGTTTCACTGAGATGCTCAGCGAGCGAGGTGTTATCCGTTGCGTCCGCCTTGAGCCTTTCCATCAGCGTTGCTTCGCTAATGTCGCCCAGGTAGAACTCGACAATGTTCCATCCCCATTGCTCTTTATCCGATTTTTCGAAGCGTGCTTTTAACGCTTCTTTCGCCTGCTTCTCATTAAGCTTCTGCTCAACAAGATACAGCCACAGGCTGCGGTAAGGATCATTGGGATCGTCTTGATAAAACGCCAGCAGATCATCTTGCGCTAACTTATCACGGCCGCCGTAATACAATGCGATACCGCGGTTTAAGTGCGCGTAGTTGTAAGTTGGATCAAGCTCTAGTACAGAATCAAACGCTTCATAGGCAGCATCAAAATTGCCTGCCTGCGTTAAATAAATGCCTAAGTAATTGAATACTTCAGGCATATCCGGTCTGATTGCCAGCGCTTGTGAAAAATCATTTCGCGCTAATGCCCTCAAACCAAGACTATCATACAACACTCCGCGCTCATATAAAAGCTGTGCGCGTTCGTCATCGGTTAAAGCCCGACTGGCAAGAATCTGTTCCATACGCGCCAGAATCACTTCCTGCTGTAAAGTCGGTTGCAATGGTACTGCGAGGACTTCACTTTTACGCCAGGCGGAATTACTGCATCCTGCAAGCGTAAGTGCTGTCGCAACGAAACACCAGCGCAAAAAAGGCTTCATTTCCCACTCCCGAAGACAACGATTGAATGAACGTCCTGTTCCCCGGTGGCTCAACAAGGCGTCCAGCCAGGTCTAAAGCCCTCCGCAGTGCGGAGGGCAAAAGGCTACCTTACTCGGCCTGTTCGCTCGCCGGAGCTTCCGGCGCAGCCGCAGGTTGAGACTGCTCGGTTGCTTCTTTAATGCTCAGACGTACACGGCCCTGGCGGTCAACTTCCAGAACCTTAACCGGGACTTCCTGACCCATCTGCAGATAGTCGGTCACTTTCTCTACACGCTTATCCGCGATTTGAGAGATGTGAACCAGACCTTCTTTACCGCCGCCGATGGCAACAAACGCGCCAAAGTCAACGATACGGGTCACTTTACCATTGTAGATACGGCCGACTTCGATCTCTGCGGTGATCTCTTCGATACGACGGATAGCATATTTCGCTTTTTCGCCGTCGGTCGCCGCGATCTTCACAGTACCGTCATCTTCGATTTCGATGGTGGTGCCGGTCTCTTCAGTCAGCGCGCGGATCACAGAACCACCTTTACCGATCACGTCTTTGATCTTGTCCGTGCTGATCTTGATGGTATGGATACGCGGCGCAAATTCAGAGATATCGCCGCGCGGCGCGTTGATCGCCTGTTCCATCACGCCCAGGATGTGCAGACGCGCGCCTTTAGCCTGGTTCAACGCAACCTGCATGATCTCTTTGGTGATACCTTCAATTTTGATATCCATCTGCAGCGCAGAGATACCGTCGCGGGAACCCGCCACTTTGAAGTCCATATCGCCCAGGTGATCTTCGTCGCCCAGAATGTCAGACAGTACAACGTAGTTGTCGCCTTCTTTCACCAGACCCATAGCGATACCTGCTACGGCGGCTTTAATTGGCACGCCAGCGTCCATCAGCGCCAGAGAAGCGCCGCACACGGAAGCCATAGAGGAAGAACCGTTGGATTCGGTGATTTCAGACACCACGCGAACGGTGTACGGGAATTTATCCATGTCCGGCATCACTGCCAGCACGCCGCGCTTCGCCAGACGACCGTGACCAATTTCACGACGCTTCGGAGAACCGACCATGCCGGTTTCGCCTACGGAGTACGGAGGGAAGTTGTAGTGGAACAGGAAGCTATCAGTGCGCTCGCCCATCAGTTCATCAAGCACCTGCGCGTCACGAGCAGTACCCAGAGTCGCGGTAACCAGCGCCTGCGTTTCACCACGGGTAAACAGAGCGGAACCGTGAGTACGCGGCAGCACGCCAGTGCGCACGTCCAGACCACGGATCATGTCTTTTTCACGGCCATCAATACGCGGCTCGCCTGCCAGTACGCGGCTACGCACCACGTTTTTCTCAATAGCGTGCAGGATTTCGCCCAGCTCGTTAGCATCCAGAGTTTCATCTTCTGCAATAAGCTGCTCAATGGTTTCGGATTTGATTACGTCAACCTGAGCATAGCGTTCTTGTTTATCGGTGATGCGGTACGCGTCGCTCAGACGAGATTCAGCAAGCGCAGCAACACGCGCGTTCAACGCGTCGTTGACGGCTTCCGGCTGCCAGTCCCAACGTGGTTTACCGGCTTCTTTCACCAGATCGTTGATCGCCTGGATAACAACCTGCTGCTGCTCGTGACCGAATACCACCGCGCCCAGCATAGTGTCTTCGCTCAGCAGTTCAGCTTCGGATTCCACCATCAGCACAGCCGCTTCGGTACCGGCAACCACCAGGTCCAGCTTGCTTTCTTTCAGCTCGTCCTGGGTCGGGTTCAGCACGTACTGGTCATTGATATAACCTACGCGCGCCGCGCCGATTGGGCCGTTGAACGGAATGCCGGACAGCGACAGCGCAGCGGATGCGCCGATCATGGCAACGATGTCTGGGTTAACCTGCGGGTTAACGGAAACGACGGTCGCGATAACCTGCACTTCGTTAACGAAGCCTTCCGGGAACAGCGGACGAACCGGGCGGTCAATCAGACGCGCGATCAGGGTTTCGCCTTCGCTTGGACGGCCTTCACGACGGAAGAAGCTGCCCGGGATACGACCAGCAGCGTAGGTACGCTCCTGATAGTTAACGGTCAGTGGGAAGAAGTCCTGGCCTGGCTTGGCTTTTTTCTGGCCGACAACGGTAACGAATACGGCGGTGTCATCCATGCTTACCATAACAGCGGCAGTGGCCTGACGCGCCATCATGCCAGTTTCCAGCGTAACGGTATGCTGACCGTACTGGAATTTACGAACGATCGGATTAAGCAAAATAATATCCTTTCCAATTTTTGACGGCATAATACGCGCCGTCGTTAATACCCGATCTTCTGCGCATCCTCGCGACTAATGACAACCCTAACCCTGATATGGGTAAAGCCTCTCATTAGCCGCGCGAACCTCTGCAACGGAAGATCATTCATAGCAACAATACATTAGTTTCCAGCGAATTGCTGCCATCTGCTGGAAAAAAGGGGCCATGAAGGCCCCCTCTTTCTGAAACTCGAAAGAATTAGCGACGCAGACCCAGACGCTCAATCAGCGCGGTGTAGCGTGCAACATCTTTACGTTTCAGGTAGTCGAGCAGTTTACGACGCTGAGAAACCATACGCAGCAGACCACGACGGCTGTGGTGATCTTTTTTATGCTCTGCAAAGTGACCCTGCAGGTGGTTAATCTGTGCAGTCAACAGAGCAACCTGAACATCGGTAGAACCGGTGTCGTTTGCGTCACGACCGAACTCAGAAACGATTTTAGCTGTAGCTTCAGTACTTAGAGACATTTTAAAACTCCAAAGTATTTAAGAATGAGAGGACGCCGATCTCTAATTCAGCGATCCCAGTGTACGCCGCGTAAACTGTTAAATAATTTACGCGACGTTAAGCGGCGGTATTCTACTCGCAGCGCTCTCTTATCGCAAGACGAAGCGACATTACGCTGGGTACTCTACTACCAGCCGACGAGGCGCGACACGGCCTTCGTCGTCAATTTCGCCCATACCGATAAATTTATCGTCTTCACCTTCCGTCACACGAACCAGTCCCTTCAACGGCGCGCCCGTGGTACGAACCGGGTTGCCATTTTTGAAGTATACCGAAGATGTTAACGGCAGATTAACAACAGGATAGTCCGAAGCTGGACTGTCCATTGGCATCAATAATGGATCGAGCAACTGCGCCGCCGGAACGCCCTGCTGTTCCGCCTGTGCTACCAGCTCGCGCAAGTGCTCCAGCGTCACCATACGATCCACCGGATACTTGCTGACCGTCAGACGACGCAGGTACGTTACGTGCGCGCCACAGCCCAGTTTCTCACCTAAATCATCAATAATGGTACGAATATAGGTGCCTTTGGAGCAGTGAACTTCCAGCTCCAGCTCGTTACCTTCATGGCGAATAAACAGCAACTCATAGACGGTAATCGGGCGGGCTTCGCGCGGCACTTCGATACCCTGGCGGGCATATTCGTACAGCTTCTTGCCCTGATACTTCAGCGCCGAATACATCGAGGGAATCTGTTCGATATCCCCACGAAAGGTCTCCAGCGCGCTCGCAAGCTGCTCAGCGCTGAAAGTCACCGGACGCTCCTGCACGATTTGACCATCGGCGTCAGAGGTATCCGTGCGCTGCCCCAGACGGGCAATAACACGATAGCGTTTGTCAGAATCCAGCAGGTACTGCGAAAATTTTGTCGCTTCGCCGAGGCAAATCGGCAACATGCCGGTCGCCAGCGGGTCCAGCGCGCCGGTATGCCCGGCGCGGTTGGCATTGTAGATGCGCTTAACTTTCTGCAGCACGTCATTGCTGGACATACCCTGCGGCTTATCCAGCAGCAGAACGCCGTGAATGTCGCGGCCACGACGACGAGGACGACTCATCAGTCCTCCTTGCTGTCGTCCGGGTTCACACGACGTTCTTCGTCATGTTTCACCACGTTAGTCACCAGGTTGGACATACGCATCCCTTCCACCAGCGAGTTGTCGTAGAAGAAGGTCAGTTCCGGTACGATGCGCAGACGCATCGCTTTACCCAGCAAGCTGCGGATGAAACCAGACGCTTCCTGCAGGGCCTTAATGCCGTTTTTCACAGCCGCTTCGTCCTGATCGTTGAGGAACGTCACGAATACTTTGGCGTATGCCAGATCGCGGGACATTTCAACACCCGATACGGTGGTCATCATACCTACACGTGGATCTTTGATTTCGCGTTGCAGGATGAGCGCGATCTCTTTCTGCATCTCTTGCGCTACGCGCTGAGGGCGACCAAATTCTTTCGCCATAATAAATTCTCCAGAATAAAGACAAAAAAGGGGCCATAAGCCCCTTTTTAAATTTCTTGCCGGGTGGCGCTTCGCTTACCCGGCCTACGCCTAATCATCTTCTAAGGATTTTGGATTGCAACAAGGCGGCAAGCTCGTAAATCCCCGGGAGCATAGATAACTATGTGACCGGGGTGAGCGAGCGCAGCCAACGCCGTTGCGGCCCAAAAGACGACGAAGATTAAGCGATGGTACGTTGGATCTCGATAATCTCGAATACTTCGATCATATCGCCAACGCGAACGTCGTTGTAGTTCTTCACGCCGATACCACATTCCATGCCGTTACGGACTTCGTTAACGTCATCTTTGAAGCGGCGCAGGGATTCCAGCTCGCCTTCATAGATAACCACGTTGTCACGCAGAACGCGGATTGGGTTATGGCGTTTAATCGTACCTTCGGTAACCATACAGCCCGCGATCGCGCCGAATTTCGGCGATTTGAACACATCGCGCACTTCAGCCAGGCCGATGATCTGCTGTTTCAGTTCCGGAGACAGCATACCGCTCATCGCCGCTTTCACTTCGTCGATCAGGTTATAGATGACGGAGTAGTAACGCAGATCCAGGCTTTCAGATTCGATCACTTTACGCGCAGAGGCATCGGCACGAACGTTGAAGCCCACCAGAATGGCGTTGGATGCCGCAGCCAGGGTCGCGTCGGTTTCGGTGATACCACCTACGCCAGAACCGATGATCTTCACTTTCACTTCGTCGGTAGACAGTTTCAGCAAGGAGTCGGAGATCGCTTCCACAGAACCCTGTACGTCGGCCTTCAGCACGATGTTCACTTCGTGAACTTCGCCTTCGGTCATGTTGGCGAACATGTTCTCGAGTTTAGATTTCTGCTGACGAGCCAGTTTAACTTCACGGAATTTACCCTGACGATACAGAGCCACTTCACGCGCTTTCTTCTCGTCGCGAACGACGGTCACTTCGTCACCGGCAGCCGGAACGCCGGACAGGCCGAGGATTTCCACCGGAATGGACGGACCCGCTTCCAGCACTTCCTGACCCAGTTCGTTACGCATCGCACGCACGCGGCCGTATTCGAAGCCACACAGCACGATATCGCCCTTATGCAGCGTACCTTCGCGTACCAGAACGGTAGCCACCGGACCACGACCTTTATCCAGGAAGGATTCGATCACCGCACCGCTCGCCATACCTTTGCGTACCGCTTTCAGTTCCAGAACTTCGGCCTGCAACAGGATAGCATCAAGCAGTTCGTCGATACCGGTACCCGCTTTCGCAGACACGTGAACGAACTGGCTCTCGCCGCCCCACTCTTCCGGCAGAATGCCGTACTGGGACAGTTCGTTCTTAACGCGATCCGGATCCGCTTCCGGCTTATCGATTTTGTTCACCGCAACCACGACCGGCACACCTGCCGCTTTCGCGTGCTGGATAGCTTCGATAGTCTGCGGCATCACGCCGTCGTCTGCCGCTACCACCAGAACCACGATATCCGTTGCCTGGGCGCCGCGAGCACGCATAGAAGTAAATGCGGCGTGGCCCGGGGTGTCCAGGAAGGTGATCATCCCGTTGTCAGTTTCAACGTGGTAAGCACCGATGTGCTGGGTAATGCCGCCCGCTTCGCCAGAGGCTACTTTCGTGGAACGAATGTAGTCCAGCAGAGAGGTTTTACCGTGGTCAACGTGACCCATGATGGTCACAACCGGTGCGCGCGGTTCAGCCGCAGCGCCGGTATCACGGTCGCTCATTACCGCTTCTTCCAGTTCGTTTTCACGACGCAGGATAACTTTGTGGCCCATCTCTTCGGCAACCAGCTGTGCGGTTTCCTGGTCGATGACCTGGTTGATGGTGGCCATGGCGCCCAGCTTCATCATCGCTTTGATGACCTGAGAACCTTTCACCGCCATCTTGTTCGCCAGTTCGCCAACGGTGATGGTTTCACCGATCACCACGTCGCGGTTAACGGCCTGAGCGGGCTTCTGGAAGCCTTGCTGTAAAGAAGACCCTTTACGCTTGCCGCCTTTACCGCCGCGAACCGCAGCACGCGCTTCTTCGCGATCGGCTTTGGATTCGGCATGTTTGCCTTTTTTCGCCGGACGCGCCGCTTTTGCATTACGGCCACGACCACGACCGCCTTCAACTTCACGATCGTTTTCGTCTTCGGCCTGGCGCGCGTGCTGAGAAGTGGTGACATGATAGTCACTGGTGTCTTCTACTGGCTCAGGCGTTGCGGTCCATTTGTTTTCTTCCGCCATGCGGCGAGCTTCTTCTGCTACACGACGCGCTTCTTCTTCGAGTTTGCGACGTGCTTCTTCTTCCGCTTTACGCTTCAGCTCTGCAGCTTCATTCTCACGGCGGGCTTTTTCGGCCTGGGCGGTTTTGGTCATATCGTCAGTCTGTTGATTGCTCACTTTGTCTTTTTCCGCAGCTTCACGTTTCGCTTTTTCAGCGGCTTCACGCTTAGCTTGTTCTGCGGCCTCGCGTTCAGCTTTTTGTTGCGCCTCGCGTTTGGCCTGTTCTTCTGCCTCACGACGGGCTTGCTCTTCCGCTTCACGCTGCGCCTGCTCTTCCGCGGCCAGGCGTTCAGCCTCTTGCGGATCGCGTTTCACAAAGGTGCGCTTCTTGCGGACTTCGATTTGTACCGATTTACTTTTTCCACCGGTACCTGGAATATTCAGGGTACTGCGCGTCTTACGCTGCAGCGTCAGTTTATCGGGACCAGAAACCGCTTCGCGGTTCAGGTGCGCCAGTAAAGTCTGTTTTTCTTGTGCGGACACAGAGTCGTCAGCAGATTTCCGGATACCTGCATCAGCAAACTGCTGTACCAGGCGATCCACGGAAACCTGTCTCTCTGCGGCCAGCGCTTTTAGGGTTACATCTGTCATGCTGTTCCTTCCTGCTACAGTTTATTACGCTTCGTCGCCGAACCAGCAAATATTACGGGCAGCCATAATCAGCTCACCGGCTTTTTCGTCGGTCAACCCTTCGATATCAGCCAGATCATCAATGCCCTGGTCGGCGAGATCTTCCAGCGTACAAACACCACGAGCCGCCAGTTTGAAAGCCATATCGCGATCTAATCCTTCCAGATTCAGCAGATCGTCAGCCGGTTTGTTATCACCGAGGCTTGCTTCCTGGTCCTGCGCCAGAGTGGCCAGTGCGTTTTTAGCACGCTCGCGCAGTGCTTCAACGGTCGGCTCATCAAGGCCGTCAATTTCCAGCAGTTCTTTCATTGGCACATAGGCCAGTTCTTCGAGCGTGGAGAAACCTTCTTCTACCAGAACGGTCGCGAACTCTTCATCAATATCAAGATATTTAGTAAAGATCTCGATAGCGGCATGTGCTTCAGCCTGATGTTTAGCCTGCAAGTCATCAACGGTCATTACGTTGAGTTCCCAGCCGCTCAATTGCGAAGCCAGGCGGACGTTCTGACCATTACGTCCGATCGCCTGCGCCAGATTACCGGCTTCAACGGCGATATCCATGGTATGTTTATCTTCGTCCACCACGATAGACGCGACGTCTGCCGGCGCCATCGCATTAATGACGAACTGCGCCGGGTTATCATCCCACAGCACGATATCGATACGCTCACCGCCCAGTTCGGTAGAGACCGCCTGAACGCGCGCGCCACGCATCCCCACGCAAGCGCCGACCGGATCGATACGTTTATCGTTAGTTTTCACTGCGATTTTCGCACGAGAACCCGGATCGCGAGCCGCCGCTTTAATTTCAATCACTTCTTCGCCGATTTCCGGCACTTCGATGCGGAACAGTTCGATCAGCATTTCCGGCTTGGAACGGGTGACGAACAGCTGCGCGCCACGCGCTTCCGGGCGAACAGCATACAGCACGCCGCGAATACGGTCGCCAGGACGGAAGTTTTCGCGCGGCAGCATATCTTCACGCAGAATCACCGCTTCAGCGTTACCGGCCATCCCTTCAGATTTAATTTCCAGAGAGATATTGTCGCGGTTTACTTTCTTCACCACGCCAGTGACGATTTCGCCTTCCTGGTCGCGGAACTGATCGACAACCATCGCCCGTTCGGCTTCACGCACTTTCTGCACGATAACCTGTTTCGCAGTCTGCGTGGTGATACGGTCAAAGGTGACAGATTCAATCTGATCTTCAACATAGTCGCCGACATTCAGACTTTCGTCTTCAAAGCGCGCCGCTTCCAGCGTAATTTCCTTCGTCGGCATGGTCACTTCTTCAACGATCAACCAACGGCGGAAAGTATCAAAATCACCGCTTTTACGATCGATTTCTACACGAACATCGATCTCCTGCTCATATTTTTTCTTTGTTGCTGTCGCCAGCGCACTTTCCAGCGCTTCAAAAATTTTTTCGCGTGGCAGCGCTTTTTCGTTGGAGACGGCTTCAACAACAGCCAAAATTTCTTTGTTCATCGCGGGCTTTTCACCTCATCCAGACTGTTAAAAGTGGGGAACCAGGTTCGCCTTCTGGATATTACTCAGCGCGAACACTTCATCTTTGCCTTCGACTGTGACGGTAATCATTTCACCGTCCACCGCTTTGATAATGCCCTGCCACTTGCGACGGTTCTGTACCGCCATGCGAAGAACCAGCGCGACTTCTTCACCCTGGAAACGCGCATAATGATCGGCAGTGAACATAGGACGGTCGAGACCCGGTGACGAGACTTCAAGGTTGTAAGCCACGGAGATAGGATCTTCAACGTCCAGCACCGCGCTTACCTGGTGGCTCACATCAGCACAATCATCAACATTGATGCCATCTTCACTATCAATATAGATGCGCAGTGTGGATGTGCGACCGCGAATAAATTCGATGCCGACCAGCTCGTAGCCTAAGGCTTCAACTGGCGCTGTAATCATCTCTGTTAATTTTTGCTCTAATGTGGACAAGCCCACCCCCAAGACATAAAAAAAGGGCCTAAAGCCCAGTTATTCTGTAGTCAGATAACAAAAAACCCCGATAAATCGGGGCTTTAGATAACTGAACCCTATAACCGCAACGGCGGTCTGGTGTACCTTCCGAAAGAATTTTTTTCAAATCCAGCTACGAAGGACATAATCTTCACAGTATATTTGAAAAAGAACTCTAAGGGAAAGTGGTTGCGGGGGCCGGATTTGAACCGACGACCTTCGGGTTATGAGCCCGACGAGCTACCAGGCTGCTCCACCCCGCGCCTGAAACGTGGCAAATTCTACTCGTTTTGGGTAAAAAATGCAAATACTGCTGGGATTTGGTACCGAGGACGGGACGTAAAATCTGCGCACAGTATAGTGACCAGGCATGAGTTATGTCAACCCTATTCCCAATATGCAGATGAATGAATATCACTCTTCGTTATACTCATCCCACCTCTCCGGCTTATACACGCATTTCACAACGTTATTTCAGTAAACCTTCACTAAATGCTTCCTGTCTCTGCTAAAAGATGATTAAATGAAAACTCATTTATTTTGCATAAAAATGCACTAAAGCAGAAACCGATCTCATTATCAGTCAATCAAGCAGGGTTCTATTCTATGACGACGATTCTTAAGCATCTTCCAGCAGGTCAACGTATTGGTATCGCTTTTTCCGGCGGTCTGGACACCAGCGCCGCGCTGCTGTGGATGCGACAAAAAGGAGCTGTCCCATATGCCTATACTGCGAATCTGGGACAACCGGATGAGGATGACTATGACGCCATTCCTCGTCGCGCAATGGAGTATGGCGCAGAGAATGCTCGCCTGATTGATTGCCGCAAGCAGTTGGTTGCAGAAGGGATCGCAGCGATTCAGTGCGGCGCTTTCCACAACACAACCGGCGGACTGACCTATTTCAATACCACGCCGCTGGGCCGTGCCGTGACCGGCACGATGCTGGTCGCCGCGATGAAAGAAGACGGCGTGAATATCTGGGGCGACGGCAGCACCTATAAAGGCAACGATATTGAACGTTTCTATCGTTACGGCTTGCTGACCAACGCCGAGCTGCAGATTTACAAACCGTGGCTGGATACCGACTTTATCGATGAGCTGGGTGGTCGCCATGAGATGTCTGAATTTATGATTGCCTGCGGTTTCGACTATAAGATGTCCGTTGAAAAAGCCTACTCCACCGACTCCAACATGCTCGGCGCGACGCACGAAGCGAAAGATCTGGAGTTTCTTAACTCCAGCGTCAAGATCGTCAACCCGATTATGGGCGTGAAGTTCTGGGACGAAAGCGTGAAGATCCCGGCAGAAGTTGTGACCGTCCGCTTCGAGCAGGGTCACCCTGTTGCCCTGAATGGCAAAACCTTCAGCGATGATGTTGAGATGATGCTGGAAGCAAACCGCATCGGCGGCCGTCACGGCCTGGGTATGAGCGACCAAATTGAAAACCGCATCATTGAAGCAAAAAGCCGCGGCATCTATGAAGCCCCGGGGATGGCGCTGCTGCACATCGCTTACGAGCGTCTGTTGACCGGTATTCACAACGAAGACACCATTGAACAGTATCATTCTCATGGTCGTCAGCTGGGTAAACTGCTGTATCAGGGCCGCTGGTTCGACTCTCAGGCGCTGATGCTGCGTGACGGCCTGCAACGTTGGGTCGCCAGCCAAATTACCGGTGAAGTGACGTTGGAGCTGCGTCGCGGCAACGACTACTCCATCCTGAACACCGTGTCCGACAACCTGACCTATAAGGCTGAGCGTCTGACCATGGAGAAAGGCGAGTCCGTGTTCTCACCGGACGATCGTATCGGTCAGTTGACCATGCGTAATCTGGACATTACCGATACCCGCGAGAAACTGTTCGGCTACGCGAAAGCGGGTCTGTTAACCGCCTCTTCCGCGACCGGTCTGCCGCAGGTTGAGAATCTGGAAAACAAAGGCAAATAAGCCCGCGTCGTTGATGCAACAGGCCGCGAAAGCGGCCTTTTTTATTGCCAGCTTAGGCTCACATAACTTTCAAGTAAAACTAAATTGAAATTTACTAAAATAAAATCAATAATAAATTCACTTAATTAACGGTTTTATTTACTAAAAAGGTAGAAAAATGAACAGTGAACACTTTGTACGCCTAGCCTTAGATATCCTTAAATGCAGCCAAAAAGAACTTGCTGGAAAGCTAGGGGTTTCCTCCACTCAAATTAGCAAGTGGAAAAAAGGTGAACATATGTCTGATGATATGGAAAAGAAATTCAGAAAAATCACCAACATAGGCGAGTATTCTCCACTGCTTGTTGAGTGGGCAGGCTCCGTCAGTAATGCAGAAAAATGGGATCGTCTGATGCATTTTATTGCTGATAGAGTACATGACAGAGCAGAAACCGGCTACGTCACAACACCTCTACTCGACGAAGAAGGGTTCTTATGTGAAGAAACGATTGATACATTGGAAAAAATGGGGTTATCCGCTCCAAAATCGTTCCCTGTTGAATTAGATATCAACTATGAGAATACAGATGATGAAGAAACTGAAGATCTATGGGACTCCATCAGCAATAACCCTCACAGTTCAATTATTGAAAAAATCTATAACTCGCTGAATGATGTCTATGGCTTTTATGCTGCTTATGTTGATGAATTAATACAAGATGAAGGGTTGGATATCTATTCAACTGATGCCATCAATATTATGTATTCTTTGATGTCGCTTGCAGCTTGCAAAATTGAGATTGATTCAGCAACAGCACCGAATTTTCGACAATTCCGTTATGAAGTTGAGAAGGATTATGAAAACTGGTTAAGCCAACTCAAACTTCTGGCATTCCGTGCAGGAATTCCATTACGAGCAGAGCTCCTCCAGATGGTTTACGATAGTGCAGATGATCTGAGTGTTGCAGCTGAGGCTGAAAGCTTAGATTTAAATAAATCACGAATCCACCCAGATATCTACATGAATGAGATACTGACTGGTATGCGAATCATTCACCAAGTTCTCCCTGTAATTATGGAAAAACTTGAAATTACAGATTTCGAGTTGGATGAAAGCGCCTTACACATAGGAAGATAACTGAGGCGGCCCTAAGTTAGTAAAGGGCCTCCGTTTTCAACGGACGAAAAAAAAGACGCTTTTCAGCGTCTTTTTCCTGGAATATTGGTACCGAGGACGGGACTTGAACCCGTAAGCCCTATTGGGCACTACCACCTCAAGGTAGCGTGTCTACCAATTCCACCACCTCGGCACGGATACTGCTATTAGCGCGGGATATCGCTGGTCGGCTGGGCCGGTGCAGCAGGTTGAGTCTGCTCGGTCTTCGCCGGCGCGCTCAGATTTTCCCACTCGCTTCCTTTATTGGTTTTATTGCTATTGATATTACCCAACACCAGACTGATGATGAAGAACAGCGTCGCCAATACCGCTGTCATTCGGGTCATGAAGTTACCAGAACCACTTGAACCAAATAGCGTAGCGGAAGCGCCTGCTCCGAAGGAGGCTCCCATATCAGCGCCTTTACCTTGCTGCAGCATGATCAGACCTACAAGGCCAATTGCCACAATAAGGAAAACAACTAAAAGAGCTTCGTACATAATCAACCTGTTCCTTGCGGAGTTGCCGCGTACCAATGCTTCTACCAATAAAGCGGGATTTTTACTGTTTCCCACTGAAGCGGGTGTGAATACTAACCAAAGCGAATGACCTTCGCAAGGGCAATTTAAGCGCATTGTATCAACTGCGGAAAAAAACAGCAAAAGCGTTGTTTTTTGCGGGCCGTAAGGCGGCAACCGCCGCCTTTTTAGTCACTTAAACGCTTAAACGGCTTTTACCGCATCCGCAATACGATGGGCGAATGCCGTAACCTGCGCTTCATCCTCGCCTTCCACCATCACGCGAATCAGCGGTTCGGTACCGGATTTACGTAGCAATACCCGCCCACGATTGCCGAGCGTGGCTTCTACGTCCGCCGTTACCGCTTTCACCGCTTCATTTTCCAACGGATCGCCGCTACCGGCGGTGTAACGCACGTTAACCAGAATCTGCGGGAACATTTTCATACCGCTGCACAGATCGTGCAGACTCATATGATTACGCACCATCGCCGCCAGAACTTGTAGCCCCGCCACAATACCGTCGCCAGTGGTCGTTTTATCCAGCAGAATAACGTGACCAGAGTTTTCCGCGCCGATGCGCCAACCTTTTTCCTGCAATTTTTCCAGCACGTAGCGGTCGCCCACTTTCGCCCGGGCAAACGGAATGCCAAGCTGCTTGAGCGCCAGCTCCAGCCCCATATTGCTCATCAGCGTCCCCACCGCGCCGCCGCGCAGTTGCCCCTGGCGCAGCCCTTCGCGTGCGATGATATACATGATCTGATCGCCATCGACTTTATTGCCTTCATGGTCAACCATGATGACCCGGTCGCCGTCGCCGTCAAGCGCAATGCCGAGGTCCGCCTTCTCCGCCAACACGCGCGCCTGCAACGCGCGCACGTCGGTCGCGCCCACTTCTTCGTTAATGTTGACGCCGTTTGGCTCACAGCCGATGGCGATAACGGTCGCGCCCAGCTCGCGCAGCACATTCGGTGCGATATGGTAGGTAGCGCCGTTGGCGCAATCCACAACCACTTTCAGACCGTTGAGGCTCAGTTCGTTCGGGAAGGTGCCTTTACAGAACTCAATATAGCGTCCGGCGGCGTCGACGATGCGGCTCGCTTTCCCCAGCTCGGCGGAGTCTACGCAGGTGATCTCTTTTTCCATTTCGGCTTCGATGGCTTCTTCCACATCGTCAGGCAGTTTCGTACCGTCGATAGAGAAGAATTTAATGCCGTTATCATAGAACGGGTTATGCGAAGCCGAGATAACGATACCCGCCTCCGCGCGGAAAGTCCGCGTCAAATAGGCGACGGCTGGCGTTGGCATAGGTCCGGTAAACGAGGCCGACAGCCCCGCAGCGGCAAGGCCCGCCTCCAGCGCGGACTCCAGCATATAGCCGGAAATACGCGTATCTTTACCGATAATGATTTTACGCGAGCCATGACGCGCCAGCACTTTTCCGGCAGCCCAACCCAGTTTAAGCACGAAATCAGGTGTAATGGGGGCATTGCCTACACGTCCGCGAATCCCATCGGTACCGAAATATTTACGATTACTCATAGCGTTTGTTTCCCTTTGCAGACAGAGTGGCTTCTACCACCCGCATCGCCTCTACGGTTTCTTTGACGTCATGGACGCGAATGATCTGCGCGCCCTGCATCGCGGCAATTACCGCGCACGCAAGGCTGCCGTTCAGACGGTCTGATGGTCCCACGTTAAGTAACTGACCAACCATCGTTTTACGTGACATGCCCACCAGCAGCGGCAGGTTAAAATGATGAAACTCACCCAGTCGCGCCAGTAAGGTATAATTGTGAGAGAGATTTTTACCGAAACCGAATCCGGGGTCGAGCAACAATTTCTCTTTTGCGATGCCGGCCTTCTCACAACGTGCTATTTGCTCAATAAAGTAGCGATTCACCTCGGCAAAGACATCGTCATATTTCGGCGCCTCCTGCATGGTTTTGGGGTTGCCCTGCATGTGCATAAGACTGACCGGCAAGCCGGTTTCCGCTGCCGCTTCCAACGCGCCGGGTTCGGAGAGCGAACGGACATCATTGATAATATGCGCGCCCGCCCTTGCCGCTTCACGGATCACCTCGGGTTTAGAGGTATCCACAGAAATCCACACTTCAAAGCGTTGCGCGATTGCTTCCAGTACCGGAATAACGCGATCCAGCTCTTCTTCCACGCTCACTTCCGCCGCGCCTGGTCGCGTTGATTCCCCCCCCACATCAATAATTGTCGCCCCGGCATTCACCATTAAATTCGCATGTTTCACCGCCTCAATCAGCGTGTTATGCGCGCCGCCGTCGGAGAACGAATCCGGCGTTACGTTCAGGATCCCCATAACATGCGGATGAGTGAGATCGAGCGTGGCGCCCTGAGCGAAGAGTTTCATGGTCAAAATCCCTGTTTTATTTGTGGTGAGTAAAAAAAAGAAAAACCCCGGGGCAAGCCCCAGGGTTTCGGTGAGCGCTAAACATAATGTTGTACAACAAACGCTTATTTGTCGCCCAGCTGCTCTGACATCGTGTTGCCCGGGTTCGGCGTGCGTGGTTCATCAACCGGACGCGGCGCCTGAGGCGTACCATTGCTGTCAGAGTTATTGGTGCCGTTTGGATCTTCCCAGCCCGCAGGCGGACGCACTTCACGACGCGCCATCAGGTCATCAATCTGCGGCGCATCGATGGTTTCATATTTCATCAGCGCATCTTTCATCGCGTGCAGAATATCCATATTGTCAGTCAGGATCTGACGAGCGCGATTGTAGTTACGTTCAATCAGCGCTTTCACTTCCTGGTCGATGATACGCGCAGTTTCATCAGACATATGTTTCGCTTTTGCGACGCTACGGCCAAGGAACACTTCGCCCTCTTCTTCCGCATACAGCAACGGACCGAGTTTCTCCGAGAAGCCCCACTGGGTGACCATGTTACGCGCCAGGTTAGTCGCGACTTTAATGTCGTTCGACGCCCCGGTAGAAACATGCTCAACGCCGTAGATGATCTCTTCCGCCAGACGACCGCCGTACAGCGTGCTGATTTGGCTTTCCAGCTTCTGACGGCTGGCGCTGATCGCGTCGCCTTCAGGCAGGAAGAAGGTCACGCCCAGCGCACGACCGCGCGGGATAATCGTCACTTTGTGCACCGGATCGTGTTCCGGCACCAGGCGACCGATAATCGCGTGGCCCGCTTCGTGGTACGCGGTCGACTCTTTCTGCGCTTCCGTCATCACCATGGAGCGACGTTCGGCGCCCATCATGATTTTGTCTTTCGCTTTCTCGAACTCAACCATCGACACTACGCGTTTGTTGCCGCGTGCGGCAAACAGCGCCGCTTCGTTGACCAGGTTCGCCAGGTCCGCACCGGAGAAGCCTGGCGTACCGCGCGCAATGATCGCCGCATCAATATCCGTCGCTAACGGTACGCGACGCATATGCACCTTCAGAATCTGCTCACGACCGCGAACATCCGGCAGGCCTACCACCACCTGACGGTCGAAACGACCAGGACGCAGCAGCGCCGGGTCAAGGACGTCCGGACGGTTAGTTGCGGCGATAACGATGATACCTTCGTTACCTTCGAAGCCGTCCATCTCAACCAGCATCTGGTTCAACGTCTGCTCACGTTCATCGTGACCGCCGCCAAGACCTGCGCCACGCTGGCGACCGACGGCGTCGATTTCATCGATGAAGATAATGCACGGCGCCGCTTTCTTGGCCTGTTCGAACATGTCACGCACACGAGACGCGCCGACACCGACGAACATTTCCACAAAGTCAGAACCGGAAATCGTAAAGAATGGCACCTTCGCTTCACCCGCAATGGCTTTTGCCAGCAGGGTTTTACCGGTACCCGGCGGGCCGACCATCAGGACGCCTTTCGGAATTTTACCGCCCAGCTTCTGGAAACGGCTCGGTTCACGCAGGTATTCAACCAGTTCCGCCACTTCTTCTTTCGCTTCGTCACAGCCCGCGACGTCAGCAAACGTGGTTTTGATCTGATCTTCCGTCAGCATACGCGCCTTGCTCTTACCGAACGACATGGCGCCTTTGCCACCGCCGCCCTGCATCTGACGCATGAAGAAGATCCAGACGCCGATCAGCAACAGCATCGGGAACCAGGAAATGAAGATAGAAGCCAGCAGGCTTGGCTCTTCAGGTGGTTCGCCAACAACCTTGACGTTTTTAGTCAGCAGGTTATCAAGCAGCTTCGGATCATTAATCGGAATGTAAGTCGTGTAACGGTTACTATCTTTCTTGGTAACGTTGATCTCACGTCCGTTGATACGCGCTTCGCGAACCTGGTCCTGATTGACCTCTTGCAGGAAGGTAGAGTAATCCACCTTACGGCCATTAGACTCGCTGGGCCCAAAGCTCTGGAATACTGACATCAGCACAACGGCAATGACCAGCCAGAGTATTAGGTTTTTCGCCATGTCACTCAAGGGATTAACCTCTTATTACAACTGTGTTAAAAACAGCGTCAGGATACTCTATATCCAGTTTCTTTCAAACCTTACGTCTGAAATCTGCCGGTTATCACTTTCGCCCGGTCGCTACAATGTACACTTCACGCGAACGCGCACGCGAAGAGTCCGGCTTACGAACTTTAACCTTCGTAAACAGGGAGCGAATTTCCCTTAGATACTCATCGAAACCTTCGCCCTGGAACACCTTCACTACAAAACTTCCGCCTGGCGCCAGCACATCGCGGCACATCTCTAACGCCAGCTCCACCAGATACATGGCGCGGGGGATATCCACCGCCGGTGTTCCGCTCATGTTTGGTGCCATATCCGACATGACAACTTGTACTTTACTGTCACCCACGCGTTCCAGTAACGCTTTCATGACAAGTTCATCACGAAAATCGCCCTGAAGAAAGTCCACACCAACGATAGGATCCATAGGTAAAAGATCACAAGCGATGATGCGGCCTTTGCCGCCAATCTGCGTGACCACATACTGTGACCAGCCTCCTGGCGCAGCGCCGAGATCGACTACCGTCATTCCCGGCTTAAAAAGTTTGTCACTTTGCTGTATTTCATCAAGTTTAAACCAGGCACGGGAGCGTAGCCCCTTTTTCTGCGCCTGTTGAACATATTTATCGCTAAAGTGTTCCTGAAGCCAGCGGCTTGAGCTGGCAGAACGCTTTTTACCTGTCATTTAACTTTCCCGTCGGGGCAGTTCATCGTAGCCAATGGCGTAAATTTCTACACGCCTATTTGGCGATATAAGGGAGATGGCGGTAGAATGACCCGTTTTCAATCCCAACGTAAGCAAAAATATACGATGAATCTGAGTACTAAACAAAAACAGCACCTAAAAGGTCTGGCACATCCGCTCAAGCCTGTTGTTATGCTTGGCAATAATGGTTTGACCGAAGGGGTACTGGCCGAGATTGAACAAGCGTTAGAGCACCATGAACTTATCAAGGTGAAAATCGCCTCGGAAGATCGCGAAACAAAAACCTTGATCGTGGACGCTATCGTGCGCGAAACCGGCGCCTGTAACGTACAGGTCATCGGTAAAACGCTGGTGCTGTATCGCCCAACTAAAGAGCGTAAAATCTCGCTGCCGCGTTAAGGATATCCTAAAGTCGAACACAAAATCTGTGTAAAACGAGGGGTTTTCCACGAGCAGGAGAGCAAAATGCCACGCTCTCTCCGTTGATAAAAGGCCGCTATGCGGCCTTTTTCCTTTCTTTACAATACACCAACAATTTGCGTATTGAGTACTGCTTAAAGGTATTCCACTTTAAGCACTTCGTATTCCACATCGCCGCCAGGCGTTTTGATCACCACGACGTCATCCTGCTCTTTGCCGATCAGGCCGCGAGCGATTGGCGAGTTTACCGAAATGAGATTTTGCTTAAAATCCGCCTCATCATCGCCAACAATACGATAGGTCTGCTCTTCGTCGGTGTCCAGGTTCAGCACCGTGACGGTAGCGCCGAAAATCACGCGACCATTGTTCGGCATTTTAGTGACATCAATCACCTGCGCATTCGACAGTTTTGCTTCGATATCTTTAATGCGCCCTTCGCAGAAACCCTGCTGTTCGCGTGCAGCATGATACTCCGCGTTTTCTTTTAAATCGCCATGTTCGCGCGCTTCGGCGATAGCGGCGATGATTTCAGGACGGCGCACAGATTTCAGAAAATCCAGCTCTTCGCGCAGTTTTTCGGCTCCGCGTAAGGTCATCGGAATAGCTTGCATTTGTTATACCTCTTGAACATTCCTGTAGGGGGCAATGAACTCTACCCCGGCTGCTAAGCCAGCCCCGGCATATGCCATACCAGGGTCAGAAGCAAAAAAACACCAACCCGGGCGCGCAGTCCCAGGTCAGCTACAATTTCCTCTTTGATAACCATTTTACCCTGGAGTTCCCTATGGGTCATCGTTTACTTTTTAGGGCGTTGCGCCGTAGTATGACGGCTTGTTTCCAGGGTGTTAGCGCGAGATTATGCGATTTTCCAGATTTATCATCGGATTGACCACCAGTATAGCGTTCAGCGTTCAGGCCGCGAATATTGACGAATACATCAAACAGCTTCCGGCCGGCGCCAACCTCGCGCTGATGGTGCAAAAGATTGGCGCGCCCGCGCCAGCTATTGATTATCATAGTCAGCAGATGGCGCTTCCCGCCAGTACCCAAAAGGTGATTACCGCGCTGGCGGCGCTGATTCAACTCGGCCCGGATTTCCGTTTTACGACCACGCTGGAGACTAAAGGCAACGTCGATAACGGCATCCTGAAAGGTGACGTAATTGCGCGATTCGGTGGCGATCCAACGCTAAGACGTCAGGATATTCGCAATATGGTCGCGACGCTGAAAAAGTCAGGCGTCACGCAAATCGACGGCAATGTGCTTATCGACACGTCGATTTTCGCCAGCCACGATAAAGCGCCAGGCTGGCCGTGGAACGACCTGACGCAGTGTTTCAGCGCGCCTCCCGCCGCCGCCATTGTTGACCGCAACTGTTTTTCTGTGTCGCTTTATAGCGCGCAAAAACCAAACGATTTAGCCTTTATTCGCGTGGCCTCTTATTATCCGGTAACGATGTTCAGCCAGGTACGGACTCTGCCGCGCGGTTCGGCAGACGCGCAGTATTGCGAGCTGGATGTTGTGCCTGGCGATTTGAACCGTTATACGCTTACCGGCTGTTTACCACAGCGCGCCGACCCGCTGCCGCTGGCCTTTGCTATTCAGGACGGCGCCAGCTACGCGGGCGCGATCCTCAAGCAGGAACTGAAAGAGGCCGGGATAACTTACCGCGGCACGCTGCTGCGCCAGACGCAGGTTAACGAGCCCGGAACGATCGTCGCCAGTAAACAGTCGGCGCCACTGCACGATCTGCTTAAGATTATGCTGAAAAAGTCAGACAACATGATCGCCGATACTGTTTTTCGGATGATTGGTCATGTCAGGTTTAACGTGCCTGGCACCTGGCGGGCGGGATCGGATGCCGTTCGCCAGATCCTGCGCCAACAGGCGGGAATTGATATCGGCAATACCATTATTGCCGACGGTTCCGGTCTTTCTCGCCATAACCTGATCGCTCCCGCCACGATGATGCAGGTGCTGCAATATATCGCCCAACACGATAACGAGCTGAACTTTATCTCTATGCTGCCGCTGGCGGGCTATGATGGTTCATTGCAATACCGCGCCGGCCTGCATCAGGCGGGCGTAGACGGTAAGGTTTCAGCGAAAACCGGGTCACTGCAGGGCGTGTATAATCTGGCGGGCTTTATTACCACCGCAAGCGGGCAACGGATGGCATTTGTACAGTATTTGTCCGGCTACGCGGTTCCACCTGCCGATCAGCGTAATCGACGTATTCCGCTGGTACGCTTCGAGAGTCGATTGTACAAGGATATTTATCAGAATAACTGAGTGCATTATTGCCGGATGGCGGCGCTAACGCGTCTTATCCGGCCAACAAAGAACATAATAAAACGGGCCGCAAATGCGGCCCGTTGGCTTTTGTAGGCCGGATAAGCGTTAGCGCCATCCGGCTACGAGATTAACGTTTGTAGATGAACTCGACGCCTTCTTCGTCGTCTTCATCCCAGTCGTCATCCCAGTCATCGTCTGCGTCTTCTTCCACTTCAGCCAACTGCTGGCGATGATAATCGTCCCACATGAACTCGACTTTTTCCGGCTGTTTTGCTTCTTCAGCCTGCGCGATCGGATTCTCGATGATAAAGGTCATCACATCCCAGCAGAGATCTTTCACCCCTAGCTGACTGGCGGCGGAAATCAGATAGTATTTCCCTTCCCAGCCCAACGCTTCGGCGATCGCTTTCGCTTTCTCTTCCGCTTCGGTTTTATCCATCAGATCGATCTTGTTGAACACTAACCAGCGCGGTTTAGCCGCCAGATCCTGGCTGTATTTTTCCAGTTCGCCAATAATGATACGGGCGTTTTCCACCGGATCGGAACCGTCGATCGGATCGATATCAATGAGGTGCAGCAGTACGCGGCAACGTTCGAGGTGCTTCAGGAAGCGAATCCCCAGGCCCGCGCCTTCCGCCGCGCCTTCGATCAACCCCGGAATGTCGGCCACCACAAAACTCTTTTCGCTGTCCATACGTACCACGCCCAGGCTCGGCACCAGCGTGGTAAACGGATAGTCCGCGACTTTCGGTTTTGCTGCCGATACCGCACGAATGAACGTTGATTTACCGGCGTTTGGCATCCCCAGCATCCCGACATCCGCCAGCAGCATCAGTTCCAGCAGCAGGTCGCGCTTATCGCCCGGCGTACCATTGGTTTTCTGGCGCGGCGTACGGTTAACCGAGGATTTAAAACGGGTATTGCCTAACCCATGCCAGCCGCCCTTCGCGACCAACAGACGCTGACCGTGTTTGGTCATGTCGCCCATCGTTTCACCGGTTCCCTGGTCGATAACGCGCGTACCGACCGGCACTTTGATGGTCACGTCTTTACCGCGTTTACCGGTACAGTCGCGGCTCGCGCCATTCTGACCACGTTCAGCGCGGAACGATTTTTCAAAGCGGTAATCGATCAGCGTATTCAGGTTTTCATCGGCTTCCATCCAGACGTCGCCGCCGTCGCCGCCATCACCGCCGTCCGGGCCGCCTTTCGGGATATATTTTTCGCGGCGGAAGCTCACACAGCCATTACCGCCATCGCCTGCAACGACCAGAATCGATGCTTCATCAACAAACTTCATTTTATTCTCCGTAAATCATTCGCCTGAGCGGGGTTGCGAAACCACCGTTTCATGCTTGCGTAAACCGCCCCAAATACGATGACCAATGGCGGAATACATCGCGCCCGCAACCACGACAAACGCACCGAGATAACCTAAAAGGTTTAACATCGGTCTGGCGAAGAAATCGGGCCAGGCCATAGATAAAAGATCTGAAAACAGCAGGGTAAATAGCGGTGTAAGCGTGATTATCGCACTCACCTGCGCCGCCTGCCAACGCGCCATCGCTTCCGCCAGGGCGCCATATCCTACCAGCGTATTTAGCCCGCAGAAAATCAAACAGGCGAGCTGCCAGTCGCTCAGTTGCGCTATCACCATCGGTTTTGCCAGCGGCAAGAGCGCTATCGTACATAAAGTGTACAGTAAAAACAGGATCTGCTGCGAGGCCAGACGTCGCAATAATACTTTTTGCGCCACGCCATAGCTCACCCACACCATCGCCGCGCCTACGCCAAAAATAACGCCCCAGGTGTAGTCGGTCAGTCGGGTAAAAATCTCGATCAGACTGGTGTTAAAAAACATCACCAGCCCGCTCAATAACATCAGCGCGCCAATCACCTGCGTACCGCGCATCTTTTCTTTCAGAATAAAGACGCTGGCGACCATCATGCCAACCGGCGAGAGCTGGCCGATAACCTGCGACGCGGTTGGGCTTAAATATTGCAGGGAAGAACTGAACAAAATGAAATTACCGAACAGTCCGCAGGTCGCTATCGCTAATAACACCAACCAGCGCGGCTTACGAAAAATACGCAGCGGCGGCAGCTTTCTTTTTACTGCCAGTATCGCCCCGAGGCCAATACTGGCCATTAAGAAGCGGTAGAAGACAATGGTTGAAGGCTCCATCACCTCCAGCACTTGCTTCATTGCTATTGGCAACGCTCCCCAGCACATCGCGGTAGTGAGCGCTAAAAGAATGCCAATGCCTGCCTGCTGCTTCATGCCGTGTTCCCTGCAAAGACCCGTTAACGGCATTCGCACAGCCACACGGGTATATTTTAGTCGGCCATCGAATGTAAAAAGCCCCGCAACAGGTGCGGGGCTTTCATCCGTTACCGGACCACAAAAAACTTACTCAGCAACGATGCTGATGTATTTACGGTTTTTCGGGCCTTTAACTTCGAATTTCACTTTACCGTCTGCTTTAGCAAACAGAGTGTGGTCACGACCGCAACCAACGTTGGTGCCAGCGTGGAATTTAGTACCACGTTGACGAACGATGATGCTGCCTGCCAGAACTGCTTCACCGCCAAAGCGTTTTACGCCCAGACGTTTAGCTTCAGAATCGCGACCGTTACGAGTCGAGCCGCCAGCCTTTTTATGTGCCATTTAATCTGCTCCCCTAATCTTAAGCGCTGATGCCGGTAATTTTCACATCAGTGAACCACTGACGATGGCCCTGCTGCTTACGGTAGTGTTTACGGCGACGAAACTTAACGATTTTAACTTTCTCGCCACGACCGTGGGCAACAACTTCAGCTTTGATTACGCCGCCATCAACGAAAGGAACGCCGATTTTGACTTCTTCACCGTTTGCGACCATCAGAACTTCAGCGAACTCGATAGTTTCGCCAGTTGCGATGTCCAGCTTTTCCAGGCGAACGGTCTGACCTTCGCTTACTCGGTGTTGTTTACCACCACTTTGGAAAACCGCGTACATAAAAAACTCCGCTTCCGCGCACACCTTTCAATGATTCAGAGCGCGCTATAAATATTCACAATAGGGCGCGAATATTACGCAAATTGCACGGCTTTGACAAGTGCTACCATCAATACATGAAGAAAAAAAACACAACGCATACGGTAACGTTTATCTGCGGCGTTTTTTCAGTACAATCAGGGTATATTTCTAACCATAAACCCTACGTTACCTCATTCAGACATGGGATAATCGGGGCGATAAGCCCGGCTTTTGCGATGAATTTAGAAAAAATCAACGAGTTAACCGCGCAAGATATGGCGGGTGTCAATGCGACAATCCTTGAACAGCTTAATTCCGACGTTCAACTGATTAATCAGCTAGGATATTACATTATTAGCGGCGGCGGGAAACGCATTCGTCCGATGATTGCCGTTCTTGCCGCGCGTGCGGTGGGTTATCAGGGTAACGCGCACGTGACTATCGCCGCTCTGATCGAGTTTATCCACACGGCGACGCTGCTACATGATGATGTGGTGGATGAATCCGATATGCGTCGCGGCAAGGCAACGGCAAATGCCGCCTTCGGTAATGCCGCCAGCGTGCTGGTCGGCGACTTTATCTATACCCGCGCCTTCCAGATGATGACCAGCCTCGGCTCGTTAAAAGTGCTGGAAGTGATGTCGGAAGCGGTCAACGTGATTGCAGAAGGCGAAGTGCTGCAATTGATGAACGTGAATGACCCGGACATTACCGAAGAAAATTACATGCGGGTGATTTACAGTAAAACGGCCCGTCTGTTCGAAGCCGCCGCCCAGTGCTCCGGTATTCTTGCCGGTTGTACGCCTGAGCAAGAGAAAGGGTTGCAGGACTATGGCCGCTACCTTGGTACGGCTTTCCAGCTCATTGACGATCTGCTGGATTACAGCGCCGACGGCGAGCATCTCGGTAAAAATGTGGGTGATGACCTCAATGAGGGCAAACCCACCTTACCGTTGCTTCACGCCATGCGCCACGGTACGCCAGAACAGTCAGCGATGATCCGTACCGCTATTGAACAAGGTAATGGTCGTCATCTTCTGGAACCGGTTCTGGAAGCGATGACCACCTGCGGCTCGCTGGAATGGACGCGTCAGCGAGCGGAAGAAGAAGCCGACAAAGCGATATCCGCGTTGCAGATATTGCCGGATACTCCATGGCGTGAGGCGCTAATCGGTCTCGCACACATCGCGGTGCAGCGCGATCATTAATGCCGTTCTCTTATCCCGCGTACTACGCGGGATATCCCATTAAGTTCCAATAAACTCCAGATACTTTGCTCCCTGTCTTTTCATATAGCCATATAGGGCTTCCCCTGGCATATTCTGAATATTGCCGCCACTTACATGAACTTTTTAGAACATTCTTTCACGAAGCGTTATAGTATCGAACGTCGTCGGGTTGTTAAAACCGTAAGTGATTAACCTAAGGAGTGATGGATGTATGGAAAGCAAGCTTATTGACTGGCATCCGGCCGATATCATTGCCGGACTACGTAAAAAAGGGACGTCAATGGCCGCTGAGTCACGTCGGAATGGATTGAGTTCATCCACGCTGGCCAATGCATTAACGCGCCCGTGGCCGAAAGGAGAGTTGATTATCGCGAAAGCATTGGGAACGGAACCCTGGGTTATTTGGCCATCGCGTTATCACGATCCGCGCACGCATGAGTTTATCGACAGAACGCGGCTTATGAGAGCGCGTAATAAAAACAAACAGAATGTAGAGTAAGTGCCTGTAAAACAACCCCCGCATCGCGTTCGCGGGGGTTATTCAGCGTACAGAAGGTTATTCGCCTTTCACGCGTTCAATATTCGCGCCTAGCGCGCGCAGTTTGTCTTCGATGCGCTCATAACCGCGATCGATGTGATAAATGCGATCCACAATCGTCGTGCCTTCCGCAATACAGCCCGCCAGCACCAGGCTCGCAGATGCTCGCAGATCTGTCGCCATGACCTGGGCGCCAGAGAGCGTTTCTACGCCATGGCATATGACGGTATTGCTTTCAATTTCCGCACGCGCGCCCATGCGGCTGAGTTCAGGCACGTGCATAAAACGGTTTTCAAAGACGGTTTCAGTGATAAAGCCCGTCCCTTCCGCCACCAGGTTCAGCAACGTGAACTGCGCCTGCATATCGGTCGGGAATGCTGGGTGCGGCGCGGTACGGACATTGACCGCCTTCGGTCGTTTGCCGTGCATGTCCAGACTAATCCAGTCCTCGCCCACTTCGATATCCGCGCCAGCATCGCGCAGTTTCGCCAGTACCGCGTCCAGAGTGTCCGGTTGCGCGTTACGGCAGAGGATTTTGCCGCGAGAGATCGCTGCCGCCACCAGGAAAGTCCCCGTTTCGATACGATCCGGCAGCACACGATAAACGCCGCCGCCCAGACGCTCTACGCCCTCGATCGTAATACGATCGGTGCCCTGCCCGGCGATCTTCGCCCCCAGCGTAACCAGGAAGTTAGCGGTGTCGACAATTTCCGGCTCGCGCGCGGCGTTTTCAATGATGGTCGTCCCTTCCGCCAGCGTAGCGGCGCACATAATGGTGACGGTCGCGCCGACGCTGACCTTATCCATCACGATATGCGCCCCTTTAAGACGTCCTTCGACGGAGGCCTTTACGTAGCCCTCTTCCAGCTTGATGGTCGCACCCAGTTGTTCCAGACCGGTAATATGCAGATCAACCGGACGCGCGCCGATAGTACAGCCCCCCGGCAGAGAGACTTGTCCCTGACCAAAACGGGCAACCAGCGGCCCCAGCGCCCATATCGAGGCGCGCATGGTCTTAACCAGATCATAAGGCGCGCAGAACACGTTCACCTGGCTGGCGTCAATGTGTACCGATCCATTGCGTTCCACTTTCGCACCTAATTGGCTCAGGAGCTTCATCGACGTATCCACGTCTTTCAGTTTTGGAACGTTTTGGATCTCTACCGGTTCTTCTGCCAGCAGAGCGGCGAACAGGATCGGCAGCGCGGCGTTTTTGGCGCCGGAAATTGTGACTTCGCCCTGGAGCGTCGTTGGCCCCTGTACACGAAATTTATCCATTATTGTATTCTCAGTTAAGCATTCATCTCCGCTACCGGCAGGTTACCCGTAGCTTAAAATCCGTTAAGTTTACGATCGCGCGCCCATTCCGCCGGGGTATATGCTTTGATCGATACGGCATGGATACGGTTGTCCGCAATGTACTCCATTAGCGGCCCATAGACCGTTTGCTGTTTCTTGACCCGGCTCATGCCGTCAAACATCTCGCCCACGGCAATAACCTGAAAGTGACTGCCATCGCCGGAGACGTGGACTTCCTGGAGGGAGAGGGCATTCATCAGCACACTCTGAATTTCATGATTTTCCATGGGTTCTTTATTCGTCAAATAGTGAAAACAGCCCAACATCTTAGAGCAAAGTCGCGCCGTCTTAAATAAGCAAAAGATTACGCTGATAAATCAGCGCGGTAAAAGTGCCGGATGGTGCTGCTAACGCAACTTATCCGGCCTACAGGGATCATGCGAAGTGTAGGCCGGATAAACCATCCGGCATTCATTACATACGGGGAAGTACGTCTTCGGGCAAGTTATATAATTGCGCCAGCGCGTAAACCTTGTCGTTAACGCCAGACAGCGACACGGCATTGCCCTGCTTTTTTGCCTGGTTCACAAGGTGCGCCAGCAGCGCCAGTCCCCCTGTATCCACCCTGGAGATCTGGCTCAGGTCGATACGGGTAACGCCATTCATCGCTTCTACGCGCGCGTCCCATAGCGGCGCCAACACGTCCTGATCCAGCTCTCCCGCCAGCACCAGAGTGTCCGCCTCACGCGTCCAGGTGAGTTGCGGCGTCATTACTGTTTCTCGTCCAAAGTAATTTTCTGTTGAGAGATAGATTTCAGTTGTGCGGTCAGGCCGTCGATGCCTTTAGTACGCAGCAGATCGCTCCACTCATTTTGCTTGGTGGTGATCATGCTGACGCCTTCCGCAATCATGTCATACGCCTGCCAGTTGCCGGTCTGGGTGTTTTTGCGCCACTGGAAATCCAGGCGTACCGGCGGACGACCGTTGGGATCGATAATCGTTACACGGATAGGCACAATGGTCGCATCGCCCAGCGGTTGCTCAGGCGCTATCTGGTAAGTCTGACCGTGGTACATCGCCAGCGCCTGACCGTAGGCCTGTTTCAGGTATTCGCGAAACGCTGCAAAATAGGCTTCACGCTGCGCCGGGGTCGCCTCTTTGTAGTAGCGGCCCAGCACCAGCGCGCCGGCATATTTTACCTGCACGTACGGCAGAAGTTCCTGATCAACAACGTCGCGCAGGTAATCCGGATTGGCACGAATTTTCGGCTGTTCGTTTTTCAGGCGATCAAAAGTTTTCTGCGCCGCCTCGTTCATCAGTTTATAAGGATTGCTCTGATCCGCTGCCGTTGCTGCGCTTAATGGCGCAATGACCAGCAGGGCCACCATCATCAGTCGTTTAAACATGCCTCAATTCTCCTGAGATTATTTCGTTTCGCCCGCGGGCGTTGTGGCTTCAGTATGGCCTTCCGTTGCGGCTGGCGCATCGCCAGAATTCTTATTGTCGTCGCCTTTGCTGTTATAAAGGAACTGACCAATCATATCTTCCAGCACCATTGCAGACTTGGTGTCCTGAATCGTACTCCCATCTTTGAGGATAGACGTTCCCAGCTCAGGATCTTCAAAACCGACGTTTAATGCCAGATATTGCTCCCCCAGCAGCCCGGAAGTACGAATACTCAACGAGCTGGTATCGGGAATATGGTTATAACGCTCTTCGATGTCGAGCGTTACGCGCGGCAGGTATGTTTTCGGATCAAGCGAGATATCTTCAACCCGCCCGACAACCACCCCACCGATGCGTACCGGGGAACGCACTTTCAGACCGCCGATGTTATCGAAGGTCGCATAAACCTTATAGGTCGGCTCCGTGCGCATAGAGGTCACATTTGCCGCCTTCAGGCAAACAAACAGCGCCGCCAGCAACGCTACCAGCAAAAAAACGCCTACCCAAATTTCATTTTTTTTCGTTTGCATGAACTCAATTCCCAAACATCAGTGCGGTCAGCACAAAATCCAGCCCCAGAACGGCCAACGATGCGTGAACCACGGTACGCGTCGTTGCCCGGCTAATCCCGGCAGAAGTCGGTATTGCGTCATAACCGTTGAATAACGCAATCCATGTTACCGTAATGGCGAACACCACGCTCTTTATCAGACAGTTCACCAGGTCCATACGCCAGTCGACGGCATTCTGCATCGCGGACCAGAAGAACCCGGCGTCGATTCCCTTCCAGCTTACGCCGACCAGCGAGCCGCCCCAGATACCGACCGCCACAAAGATAATGGTCAGTAGCGGCAACGAAATCACGCCCGCCCAAAAGCGCGGCGAAATCACCCGGCGCAATGGATCGACTGCCATCATCTCCATACTGGAGAGCTGCTCCGTCGCCCGCATCAGGCCGATTTCCGCCGTCAACGCCGACCCGGCCCGCCCGGCAAACAGCAACGCCGCGACCACCGGCCCCAGCTCGCGCAGCAGCGAAAGCGCCACTAACATGCCAAGACTGGTCTCCGCGCTGTAAGTGGTCAGAACCAGATAGCCTTGCAGCCCCAGCACCATACCGATGAATACGCCGGAGACAATAATGATAAGCATCGACAAGACGCCCACATTATAAAGCTGGCGCACCAGCAGCGGCGCATGTTTGCGAAACTCCGGCTTACCGATAATCGCATTGAATAACATTAACCCGGCGCGCCCGAACGTCCTGACGGTTTTGATCCCGCTGTGTCCGAGTGCTGCCAGCGCATTTAACAGCATGAGTGGCTTAACTCCCTGTTTCGAGTAAATCAAGGTGATAGTCGCCCGCCGGATAGCGGAACGGAACCGGCCCGTCGGCAATGCCGTCAAGGAACTGACGCACGCGCGGGTCCGTATTCTCCTGCAACGCCTGAGCGCTACCGTGAGCGACGATTTTTTTGTCCGCCATGATCCAGGCGTGATCCGCAATACTGAGCACCTCTGGCACATCATGCGAGACCACCACGCAGGTCACGCCCAGCGCGCTGTTCAATTCTGAAATCAGCTTCACCAGAACGCCCATGGTAATCGGGTCCTGGCCGACAAACGGCTCATCGAACATGATGAGATCCGGTTCCAGAGCGATGGCGCGCGCCAACGCGGCGCGACGCGCCATCCCACCGGAGAGCTCGGAAGGCATCAGTTTTGCCGCACCGCGCAGCCCGACAGCTTCCAGTTTCATCATCACAACGCTTTTTAGCAGCGGCGCGGGTAAATTGGTGTGCTCCCGTAGCGGATAGGCCACATTGTCAAACACGTTCATGTCGGTAAACAGCGCTCCCGACTGAAACAGCATACTCATACGTTTGCGGACGGTGTAGAGCCGCGAACGGGACATGGCCGGCACATTCTCGCCATCAAATAAGATCTCGCCCTTATCCGGCGGGATCTGTCCGCCAATCAGGCGCAACAGCGTGGTTTTACCGATGCCCGACGGCCCCATGATCGCCGTGATCTTCCCGCGCGGCACCGTCAGGGAAATATTATCGAAAATGCAGCGTTCGCCACGGGAAAAGCTGACGTCGCGCATATCGACTAAATTGGCCGCAGACTGACCCATTGATTCATCCTTCGTATTGCCTTGTTGAGGTAACCATGGCGCTGAATTTAACCATGGGTTCGACATAATTACAGAATATTAACTGACAGGGTTAGCGAAAGCTGGCATTCGTTTTACTTTTTAGCCGCATAAAGTCAAAATTAGGACTTCGTTACGGCTTCCAGATATCCCTTCCAGGGGACCGGCGAGTATACCTGAAGAAAGGACTTTAGATGCTTTTAGCGATGGCGCTACTCATAATTGGTTTGCTTCTGGTGGCCTACGGCGCCGATCGTCTGGTGTTTGCGGCCTCTATTTTATGCCGTACATTCGGTATTCCCCCGCTGATCATCGGGATGACGGTCGTGAGTATCGGCACCTCGCTGCCGGAAATTATTGTGTCGGTCGCCGCATCGCTACACGGTCAGCTCGATTTGGCCGTCGGCGCGGCGCTCGGTTCTAACATCACCAATATTTTGCTGATCTTAGGGCTGGCGGCGCTGGTTCGTCCATTTACCGTGCATTCCGATGTTTTACGTCGCGAATTGCCGTTAATGTTATTTGTTAGCGTGGTAGCCGGTTCCGTACTGCATGACGGACAGTTAAGCCGCAGTGATGGTATCTTTCTCCTGCTTCTGGCTGTGCTATGGCTGTTATTCATTGTTAAAATCGCGCGTCTGGCCGAACGCCAGGGGAATGACAGCCTCACCCGCGAACAACTGGCGGAGCTGCCGCGCGAAGGCGGGCTCCCCGTCGCGTTCTTATGGCTGGGCATTGCGCTGGTCATCATGCCGATGGCGACGCGCATGGTAATCGATAACGCTACGGTGCTGGCGAACTATTTCGCCATGAGTGAATTAACGCTCGGTCTGACAGTCATCGCCGTCGGCACCAGTCTGCCAGAGCTGGCGACGGCGATTGCCGGCGTGCGAAAAGGCGAAAATGATATTGCCGTTGGTAATCTCATTGGCGCCAATATTTTTAATCTCGCCATCGTGCTGGGACTGCCTGCGCTGATCGCGCCGGGAGAGATCAACCCGCTGGCGTTTGGGCGTGATTATAGCGTGATGTTGCTGGTTAGCGTGGTTTTCGCTTTACTTTGCTGGCGGCATCCGCGTCAGATTGGCCGGGGCGCAGGTATACTGCTGACCGGCGGGTTTATCGTATGGCTGGCGATGCTCTATTGGCTATCGCCACTTCTTGTTGGATAACTGGAAACGGATTATGTCGCATTTAGCGTTGCAACCGGGGTTTGACTTTCAGCAGGCAGGCAAAGAGGTCCTGGAAATTGAACGTGAAGGCCTGGCGGAGCTTGATCAATATATCAACCAGGATTTCACGCTGGCCTGTGAAAAAATGTTCAACTGCACCGGAAAAGTGGTGGTCATGGGGATGGGAAAATCCGGCCATATCGGACGGAAAATGGCCGCCACGTTCGCCAGTACCGGCACCTCTTCCTTTTTTGTACATCCGGGCGAAGCCGCGCACGGCGATTTGGGGATGGTTACGCCGCAGGATGTGGTTATCGCTATCTCCAACTCCGGCGAATCCAGCGAGATCGCGGCGCTAATACCGGTGCTTAAACGGCTGCACGTACCGTTAATTTGCATTACCGGGCGACCGGAAAGCAGCATGGCGCGTGCGGCAGATGTGCATCTGTGTGTTAAAGTGCCCAAAGAAGCGTGTCCGTTAGGCCTGGCGCCTACCACTAGTACCACCGCAACGCTGGTGATGGGCGACGCGCTCGCCGTGGCGTTGTTAAAAGCGCGCGGCTTTACCGCCGAGGATTTCGCTCTGTCGCATCCTGGCGGCGCGCTGGGACGTAAGCTACTGCTGCGCGTAAGCGATATTATGCATACTGGCGATGAGATCCCGCATGTTAATAAACATGCCACCCTGCGTGATGCGCTGTTAGAAATTACGCGTAAAAATCTCGGTATGACCGTCATTTGCGATGAATCCATGAAGATCGACGGTATCTTCACCGACGGCGATTTACGTCGCGTGTTCGATATGGGCGGCGATATGCGCCAGTTGGGGATCGCCGAGGTGATGACGCCAGGGGGCATTCGCGTGCGTCCCGGTATTCTCGCTGTCGATGCGCTGAATTTAATGCAGTCCCGCCATATCACCTCCGTACTGGTTGCTGATGGCGACCAGTTACTCGGTGTGTTACATATGCATGATCTCCTGCGTGCAGGCGTCGTGTAGAAACTCAAGGATAATTAACGATGAGTAAAGCAGGTGCGTCGCTTGCGACCTGTTATGGCCCCGTCAGCACCCATGTCATGACCAAAGCGGAGAATATCCGCCTGCTCATCCTGGACGTGGATGGCGTATTGTCTGACGGCCTGATTTATATGGGCAATAACGGCGAAGAGCTGAAGGCTTTCAACGTTCGTGACGGCTATGGTATTCGCTGTGCTTTGACCTCCAATATCGAGGTTGCCATTATTACCGGACGAAAGGCTAAACTTGTAGAAGATCGCTGCGCCACGCTGGGGATTGTCCATCTTTATCAGGGACAGTCGAATAAGCTGATCGCCTTTAGCGATCTGCTGGAAAAACTGGCCATTGCGCCGGAAAATGTTGCCTATGTCGGCGATGATCTGATTGACTGGCCAGTGATGGAAAAAGTGGGGTTAAGCGTTGCCGTTGCGGATGCGCATCCGCTGCTGATCCCCCGCGCTGACTATGTGACGCACATTGCCGGCGGGCGCGGCGCGGTACGTGAGGTGTGCGATTTGCTGCTGCTGGCGCAGGGCAAGCTGGATGAGGCCAAAGGGCAATCGATATGAGTAAAACCAGACGTTGGGTTATCATTCTACTGTCGCTGGCCATTCTGGTACTGATTGGTATCAATCTGGCGGATAAAGACGATCCTGCTGCCGTGATGGTCAACAGCAACGATCCCACGTATAAAAGCGAGCATACGGATACCGTCGTGTACAGTCCGGAAGGCGCGTTGAGCTATCGTCTGATCGCGCAGCACGTTGAATATTTTTCCGATCAGGCGGTCTCATGGTTTACGCAACCGGTATTAACCACCTTTGATAAGGATAAAGTGCCGACATGGTCGATCAAGGCCGATAAAGCCAAATTGACTAACGATCGGATGCTCTATCTGTATGGTCATGTTGAAGTCAACGCCCTGGTGCCTGACGCTCAATTACGCAGAATTACCACCGATAACGCGCAGATTAATCTGGTGACGCAGGATGTTACCTCGAACGATCTGGTGACGTTATACGGCACAACATTTAACTCCAGCGGACTGAAAATGCGCGGTAACTTACGCAGCAAGAACGCCGAGCTGATTGAAAAGGTTAGAACCTCTTATGAAATTCAAAACAAACAAACTCAGCCTTAATCTTATGCTTGCCGGCTCGCTGCTGGCCGCCAGCATTCCGGCTTTCGCCGTCACGGGCGATACCGAACAGCCTATTCATATTGACTCGGATCAACAGTCGCTGGATATGCAAGGCAACGTCGTGACCTTTACGGGCAACGTGGTGATGACCCAGGGCACGATTAAGATCAACGCCGATAAAGTCGTGGTTACCCGCCCTGGCGGCGAACAGGGGAAAGAGGTGATCGACGGTTACGGCAATCCGGCCACCTTCTACCAGATGCAGGACAACGGTAAGCCGGTGAAAGGCCACGCTTCCCATATGCACTACGAGCTGGCGAAAGATTTTGTGGTGCTAACCGGCAACGCTTATCTGGAGCAGCTTGACAGCAACATTACCGGCGACAAAATCACCTACCTGGTGAAAGAGCAGAAAATGCAGGCCTTCAGCGAGAAAGGCAAACGCGTCACCACCGTTCTGGTGCCGTCGCAGTTGCAAGACAAAAACAAAGGCCAGACTCCGGCGCAAAAGAAGAGTAACTAATTCGTTATGGCAACATTAACTGCAAAGAATCTGGCGAAGGCCTATAAAGGCCGTCGCGTAGTGGAAGATGTCAGTCTGACCGTTAACTCCGGGGAGATTGTCGGGCTGCTCGGTCCAAACGGCGCGGGTAAAACCACCACCTTTTATATGGTCGTCGGTATCGTGCCGCGTGACGCGGGCAATATCATCATCGATGATGAAGATATCAGTCTGCTGCCGCTGCACGCGCGCGCGCGCCGCGGTATCGGCTATTTGCCGCAGGAAGCCTCTATTTTCCGCCGTCTCAGCGTATTTGATAACCTGATGGCGGTACTGCAAATTCGTGACGATTTGACCGCAGAACAGCGAGAAGACCGCGCCAACGAGCTGATGGAAGAGTTTCATATTGAGCATCTGCGCGACAGTATGGGACAGGCGCTGTCCGGTGGTGAACGCCGTCGTGTAGAAATAGCCCGCGCGTTGGCCGCTAATCCCAAATTTATCCTGCTGGATGAACCGTTTGCCGGCGTTGACCCGATTTCCGTTATCGACATCAAACGCATTATCGAGCATCTGCGCGATAGCGGGCTCGGCGTGCTGATCACCGACCATAACGTCCGTGAGACGCTGGCAGTCTGTGAACGCGCCTATATCGTGAGCCAGGGCCACCTTATTGCCCACGGTACGCCGACAGAAATCCTGCAAGACGAACACGTTAAGCGTGTATATCTTGGGGAAGACTTCAGACTCTGATAGGGTAGAGGGCTATGCTGCTCTAGCGGGAGAAAACGACTCTGAATATGAAGCAAGGTTTGCAACTCAGGCTTAGCCAACAACTGGCGATGACGCCTCAGCTACAACAGGCCATCCGTCTGTTGCAGTTGTCTACGCTGGAACTTCAGCAGGAACTCCAGCAAGCGCTGGAAAATAACCCGCTGCTTGAGCAAACCGATCTTCATGACGAAATCGACACTCAGCAACCTCAGGATAACGATCCTCTCGATACCGCCGACGCGCTCGAACAAAAAGAGATGCCGGAAGAGCTGCCGCTTGACGCCAGTTGGGATGAAATTTACACCGCCGGGACGCCATCCGGCCCCAGCGGCGATTATATCGACGATGAGCTGCCCGTCTATCAGGGCGAAACGACGCAGTCGTTGCAGGATTATCTGATGTGGCAGGTTGAGCTAACGCCCTTCTCGGACACCGATCGCGCTATTGCGACATCCATTGTCGACGCGGTAGATGATACCGGCTATCTCACCGTATCCCTGGACGAAATTCGCGAAAGCATGGGCGATGTAGAGGTGGATCTCGATGAGGTTGAAGCCGTTCTGAAGCGCATTCAGCGTTTTGATCCGGTAGGCGTCGCGGCAAAAGATCTTCGCGACTGTCTGCTGATCCAGCTTTCACAATTCGACAAATCCACGCCGTGGCTGGAAGAGGCGCGGCTTATTATCTGCGATCACCTTGATCTGCTGGCCAACCACGATTTCCGCACGTTGATGCGCGTTACCCGACTAAAAGAAGAGGTGCTGAAAGAGGCGGTAAACCTGATTCAGTCGCTCGATCCCAGACCCGGTCAATCGATCCAGACCGGTGAGCCGGAGTACGTTATCCCGGATGTGCTGGTACGCAAGCATAACGGTCGCTGGACGGTGGAGCTTAATAGCGACAGTATTCCCCGTTTACAGATTAACCAGCACTATGCCGCCATGTGCAACAGCGCGCGCAACGATGCCGACAGCCAGTTCATCCGCAGTAATTTACAGGATGCGAAGTGGCTGATAAAAAGCCTTGAAAGCCGCAACGACACGCTGCTGCGTGTCAGTCGCTGCATCGTTGAGCAACAGCAAGCCTTTTTTGAACAGGGCGAAGAATATATGAAACCGATGGTACTGGCGGATATCGCCCAGGCCGTCGAGATGCACGAATCCACTATATCCCGCGTGACCACGCAGAAGTATTTGCACAGCCCGCGCGGTATTTTTGAACTCAAATATTTCTTTTCCAGCCACGTCAATACCGAAGGCGGAGGCGAAGCCTCTTCCACCGCGATTCGTGCGCTGGTGAAGAAGTTAATTGCGGCGGAAAACCCCGCGAAACCACTGAGCGACAGCAAGTTAACCTCCCTGCTGTCAGAACAAGGTATCATGGTGGCGCGCCGCACTGTTGCGAAGTACCGAGAGTCTTTATCCATTCCGCCGTCAAACCAACGCAAACAGCTGGTTTGACCCAACCGATAAGGAAGACACTATGCAGCTCAATATCACCGGACATAATGTCGAAATTACTGAAGCCCTGCGTGAATTTGTGACGACGAAATTCGCCAAACTTGAACAGTATTTTGAGCGGATTAATCAGGTATACGTGGTGTTGAAAGTGGAGAAGGTCACGCATATCTCGGATGCGACGCTACACGTTAACGGCGGCGAAATTCACGCCAGCGCGGAAGGCCAGGATATGTATGCCGCCATTGACGGCTTGATTGATAAACTGGCAAGGCAGTTAACCAGGCATAAAGATAAACTGAAACAACACTAATTGTCCGGGCAGTTAGCCAGTGCAGGACGGCCTGTTGTGTGACACAACGGGCCATTTGTACAGTTAGCGCTCCGAACCTGGCCATCAACCTGACAGGACAGGTTCTTAGGTGAAATTATGATAAATAACGATACGACTCTACAACTGAGCAGTGTACTTAACCAGGAGTGTACGCGTAGCGGCGTTCATTGTCAGAGTAAGAAACGCGCGCTGGAAATCATCAGCGAACTGGCGGCAAAACAGCTCAGTTTACCTCCTCAGGTCGTGTTTGAAGCCATTCTGACACGCGAAAAAATGGGCAGTACCGGTATTGGTAATGGTATCGCCATCCCGCACGGGAAACTGGAAGAAGATACCTTACGCGCCGTCGGCGTGTTCGTTCAGCTCGAAACGCCGATCGCGTTCGACGCCATCGATAACCAGCCGGTCGATCTCCTCTTCGCCCTGCTGGTGCCCGCCGATCAAACTAAAACGCATCTGCACACGCTGTCGCTGGTGGCGAAACGTCTGGCGGATAAAACGATCTGCCGCCGCCTGCGCGCGGCGCTGAATGATGAAGAGCTGTATCAAATCATTACTGACACCGAAGGTGAGCAGAATGAGGCATAACAATTCAATGGCATTTATTTCTGTCGTTGTGAGGAGAAACGGTACATGGTACTGATGATCGTCAGCGGGCGTTCCGGATCAGGTAAATCTGTCGCTCTGCGCGCGCTGGAAGATATGGGATTTTACTGCGTGGATAACCTCCCCGTCGTGCTGTTGCCCGATCTGGCGCGAACGCTGGCCGATCGCCAGATTTCCGCCGCCGTCAGCATTGATGTGCGCAATATGCCTGAATCACCTGAGATTTTTGAACAGGCGATGAATAATCTGCCTGGCGCTTTCTCGCCACAATTGCTGTTTCTTGATGCCGACCGCAATACCTTGATTCGCCGCTACAGCGACACGCGCCGTTTGCATCCGCTTTCCAGCAAAAACCTTTCTTTAGAGAGTGCGATCGATAAAGAGAGTGACTTGCTGGAGCCGTTACGCTCACGTGCGGATCTGATCGTCGACACTTCAGAAATGTCCGTCCATGAGCTGGCGGAGATGCTGCGTACCCGGCTGTTGGGCAAACGCGAGCGCGAACTGACGATGGTATTTGAGTCCTTCGGCTTTAAACATGGCATCCCGATTGATGCGGACTATGTGTTTGATGTCCGCTTTCTGCCCAACCCGCACTGGGACCCAAAACTGCGCCCCATGACCGGGCTTGATAAGCCGGTAGCCGCGTTTCTTGACCGACACACAGAAGTTCACAATTTTATCTATCAGACTCGCAGCTATCTTGAGCTATGGTTACCGATGCTGGAGACCAACAACCGCAGCTACCTTACCGTCGCTATCGGTTGTACCGGCGGGAAACACCGTTCGGTGTATATTGCAGAACAGCTGGCAGACTACTTCCGCTCGCGCGGTAAAAATGTCCAGTCTCGCCATCGCACGCTGGAAAAACGCAAAACATGACCGTAAAGCAAACTGTTGAAGTCACCAATAAGCTGGGCATGCATGCCCGGCCTGCCATGAAGCTTTTCGAACTGATGCAGGGTTTTGACGCCGAGGTGCTATTACGCAATGATGAAGGCACCGAAGCGGAAGCAAATAGCGTCATCGCTCTGTTAATGCTCGACTCCGCCAAAGGGCGTCAGATCGAAATTGAAGCCACCGGCCCGCAAGAAGTTGAAGCGCTGGCGGCGGTTATCGCGCTGTTCAATTCCGGCTTTGACGAAGACTAAACCTCCCCCTCTATACCCTATTTTCCCCCAACGCCGTCCCGGTATTTGATGACAGTCACCCCAAAACCGGGCGTGTTACGCCTGCCTGCCACTTGTCCCGCAGCCCCACCCTTTCGTAAGATTTGTACATTTCGTGCGCTTTACCTATGCATAAAAACATTAAGAAAACCTTAAAAAATTTCGTTTAGGTTTTGTTTAAGTTCTTTGTCCATACTAAATTTATGTGAATAAATTTTTCCAGGACTTGCCATGATCCTCTTATCGAAACAGACTCCGCTGGGCGCCGGTCGACATCGTAAATGCTATACGCATCCGGATAATGCCCGGCGTTGCATAAAAGTCATTTACAACCGTGACCACGGCGGTGATAAAGAGATTCGGCGTGAACTGAGCTACTATGCGCATCTGTCCCGCTACCTGACAGACTGGAGCGCTATCCCCCGTTATTACGGCACGGTAGAAACCGATTGCGGCACCGGCTATGTCTACGACATGATTACCGATTTCAACGGCGCGCCCTCTATTACCCTGACCGAGTTCGCCGCGCAATGTCGTTATGAAGAGGATGTCGCTGTCCTGCGGCGGCTACTGAAAAAACTGAAACGCTACCTGCTGGATAACCATATTGTGACGATGTCGCTGAAGCCGCAAAACATCCTGTGCCAGCGTATCAGCGAGTCAGAAGTGGTTCCGGTGGTTTGCGACAATCTGGGGGAAAGTACCTTTATCCCGCTGGCGACCTGGTCAACATGGTGCTGTGAACGCAAACTGGAGAGAGTGTGGCAGCGGTTTATCGCCCAGCCTGCACTGGCCGTTGCCCTGGAGAGGGACGCGCAGCCAAAAGACAAGAAACGGCTGGCGCTTACTTCTCACGAAGCTTAATGGCCTGTGCTTATCAGGCCTGGACGACACAGATCGCAGGCCGGATAAGGCGTTCGCGCCGCCATTCAGCAAAATTAATTAAGCTGGTTGCGCGTCATAAAAGATTCCCCGCCCAGTTGGCGCATCTGGCGCATAATCCACGCCTGCCGGCTACGCACATAGCCGGAAGGCGCATTCGCCTTATAGCGAATCGGGTTAGGCAGCACGGCCGCCAGCAACGCGGCTTCGGACATATTTAAGCGGCTGGCAGGTTTATGAAAATACCGTTGTGCCGCAGCCTCCACGCCAAAAATACCATCGCCAAACTCCGCGATATTCAGATAAACCGTGAGGATGCGCTTTTTGCTCCAGACAGTTTCAATGCCCAGCGTTAGCCCGGCCTCCAGACCTTTGCGCACCCAACTGCGTCCATCCCATAAAAAGAGATTTTTCGCCGTTTGCTGCGAAAGCGTAGAGGCGCCGCGAATACGGCTCTCATTCCGCTCATTATGAGCCAGCGCTTTTTCAATCGCCGGAACATCAAAGCCCCAGTGCTCAGGGAACTTCTGGTCTTCCGCCGCAATTACCGCCAGCCCCATCCACGGCGAGATATCCGCCATACTGACCCAGTCAGAATGCGCCACATAACCGAACTCTCCACTCAGCCAGGCGCTAATCTGCCGTTCCGCCATCACCGCCGAAAAAGGCACCGGAACCACGCTAAACAGCGCAATGCCGCCGCCCCAAAAGACGGCGAGCGCAGCAAGGATACGTAAAAGTAGACGGCGCAAAAACCTTAACGGCGCGATGCGTCGTTTGCTCATTCCGCCAGAACCAGCACGCGCGACACTAATTTATCAATGCCGCTTGCCGCCTGGGCGATATCCTGCGCCAACATATAGGCAGGGGTGGTCACAACCTTGTTATCCTCGTCCACAACGATATCATCAACCGGGCAAGGTACGTGTTCGGCGCCCATCTCTTCAAGTACTTCAGCGGTATCAATATCCGTCCCTATTGTCAGACGTAGCGGGAAGTCAAAGATTTTCGGCAACATTGCGGGCGCGATACAGATAAATCCCAGCGGCTTGCCGGACTGGTGCATGGCCTTCGCCAGCGCGACGACATCGCTATCCACCCGGCATTCGCTCCCCTGGCTGGCGAAATTACTCAGGTTCTTCGCCGCGCCGAAACCGCCAGGCACAATGAGCGCATCCAGTTCCTCTGGCTGAGCCTGGGACAGGGGACGAATATCGCCCCGCGTAATACGCGCCGCCTCAATCAGAACGTTACGCGTTTCCGCCATCGCTTCGCCGGTCAGGTGATTAATAACATCCGCTTGTGGTTTATCCGGCGCGAAGCAGACAGCCTGCGCGCCGCTGCGGGCAATGGCCAACAGCGTCAGAACGGCCTCATGAATTTCGGCGCCGTCATAGACGCCGCATCCGCTGAGCACTACGCCAATTTTTTTCATGGTGAACATCCTCCTGCAACCGACTCAAGCCCATTAATAATTTTGATTAAAATGCTACGCTTCACACATTTAAATGATTCATGTAACAAATCATTTAGGATTTGCTATCTTAACTGCGTGCGGCCTGAAAACAGGACTGCGCCTTTGACATCATCATAATAAGCACGGCGCAGCCACGATTTCCCTGGTGTTGGCGCAGTATTCGCGCACCCCGGTCAAACCGGGGTCATTTTTTTTCCGCGTTTGCCACCCAGGCTTTCAGCACCGCGACATCGTGCTGCCACTCCTGCTTCATCTCTTCAATCCATTCCGCGACATTATCTTCCCAGGCGGGAAGATCCGGCGACTGGATTTGCTGGCCAAGCTGTTGCAGATGACGCAGCCCTACCGAACCGGCGGCGCCTTTAATCTTATGCCCTTCCTCAACGACGCCTTTTTTGTCACGCGCCGTCAGATTGGACTCCAGCACGCTTAAATAGCCAGGCATCATTTTTTCAAACACCGCGAGACCGTCGGTAATCAATTTAGGCCCGACCAACTCGATGTATTGTTCCAGCATCGGGATATCCAGCAGCGCTTGCGCTTTATCGCTCTCTTCAGGCGTCACGGTACTCTCCTCTTTATCGGTGGCATCCCAGAATTTTTTAATCATCGCGGTTAAGGCCGGCACCGACAGCGGCTTACTCAGCACATCGTCCATACCAGCGTCCAGATACTCTTTTTTATCTTTCAGAACGTTAGCCGTAAGCGCTACCAGCGGCGGTAAATCTTCTCGCGTGTGGCGACGGGTCAGTTCTCTGGCGATATCCAGACCCGTCATATCCGGTAGCTGAATATCTAGTAAGACCAGGTCATATTCGCCCGGCGCGAACATCTCCAGCGCCGCCTTGCCGGTCATCGCGACATCCACGCTGTTCCCCAGTTTTTCCAGTACCGAACGCGCTACGATCACGTTCAGTTCAATATCTTCGACCAGCAGAACATGCAGCGCGGGCAGCGGCATGTCGTCTTCATCAAAGGCGTCCTCCACCTCTTCCGCCACCGCTGGCGCATGAACCGTTAGCGTAAAGGTCGATCCTTTGCCCGGCAGACTGGAGACGGTAATATCGCCGCCCATATTTTTCGCCAGCCGACGGGAGACCGCCAGCCCGATACCGGTACCCGTCGCCGGCTTACCGCCATGACTGTCTTTCACCTGATAATACATGGCGAAAATTTTATCCTGCTCATCCTGCGGAATGCCGATCCCGGAATCTTCCACTTCAAAGTGCAGCATGTCGCCTTCATCATAGCGCGCCCGCACCGTCACCTGGCCCTGCTGAGTAAACTTCACCGCATTGCTGATCAAATTCCATAAAATCTGGCGCAGACGCGTTCCGTCGGTAATAACTTTGTGCGGCAGCGGCAGCGTCGGCTCAAGCACAAAACGTAGCCCTTTTTGCTGCGCCTGCAAACCGGAAAGGTTTTCCAGATCGGCCATAAAGCTGGTGAAATCAACCGGTTGGTTATCAAGCTGAACCTTACGCCGCTCCATCTTATCCATATCAATGATATCATTGAAAATATTGCCTAACGTCACGGCGGAGACATGGATTGTCTTAAGGTATTTTTCCTGTTCGGCGGTGAGATCGGTATCCAGCAGGATGCGGCTTAAACCGACGATGCCGTTAAGCGGGGTGCGCAGCTCATGACTGATGGTAGAGATAAACGTGGTCTTGTCGCGGCTGGCGCGCTCCAGCGCGTCCTGATAACGCTTACGTTCGGTAATATCACGGCCAAATCCCATCAGGCCATGACGTTTACCGACACGGTCGTAATAAGGCACTTTACGAATTTCAAAGCAGGCTTTTCGTCCGTCCGGGTAATCCAGCCACTGTTCGTAGGTCAGGGAGACGTTATGGCGGAATACTTTTTCATCGGTTTCAATGACTTTCTCCGCCGCTTCGGGAGAGTACACATCTTCCGGCTTCAAATGCACCAGCTGTTTTTCGCTCTTGCCGGTTAGCAATTCCATTGCGCGGTTACAGCCGGAAAATTCTTTATCCTCATTACGATAAAAAACCAAATCCGGCGAGGCGTCCAGAAAGGAGCGCAGAAAAGAGGATTGCTGTTCTAGCTGGATTTGCGCTTCTTCACGCTCTTTAATTTCTACTTTTAGCTGTTCAAATGTCTCATGCAGCTCCGCTTCCGCTTTTTCGCGATCGGCAATTTCCTGATTAAGCTGGGCAATATTGTCCTTCAACTGTACGTTAAGCTTGAGATCGCGCTCGCGCATCTCCTCCAGCTTTTGCACCAGACGCGACAGTCGCTGCCTTGACTCTTCCAGTTGTTCAACAACAACGGATAAGAAATAGACCGCCCAGGGCGTAATTAACAGGCCAAAAAAGATGGAGCGAATGACGTCGATACTTTCAACCTGACCATGCAGCACCATGGTCACCGCCATCTGCACGACAATCGCCAGCACCACCAATGCCAACGCCAGGAGCATGGAAAAGCGCACCAGACCCAATTTCATCATCAGGTCGACATAGTATTGCGCCAGCATACGAATTTGCTTCATAGAGGATTCCTTCACCACAACTTCGCACATAATACCCAATTATGGGAACCGCGTTGAATATTGTGCGAAATATGCGTAGCGCCCCTCATCACGCTACGCTACAGGTGGTATCCAGGGACGGGCCAGCGCAGAGCCCTGTACGCCATGCTCATTCAGGTATTTGTCCAGCTCAACCATCCCCGTCCAGCGATTCTCACACCACAGCGGGGCAAGCAGCGTCGGACGGCGAGCGCTGGCTGAAATCCGGTGATAAATTATCTCCGGCGGCGTATGACGAATCATCTCACCTGCCGTTAGCGTGTAGTCGTCCAGTTCGATGCCGTTCAGCCGCCCCGCTTCCCAGGCTTTGGCCATCGTACTGCCTTTCACAATATGTAGCGGATGCAGTTTAATACCGTCTACGCCCGTCTCCACCACACGCTCCATGGTTTGCAGGCATTCTGCCTGCCCTTCTCCCGGCAGCCCCACAATCAGATGCGCGCACACTTTCAGCCCGCGCTCCCGGGCAATCCGGGTGGTACGCTGATAGCAGGCGAAGTCATGCCCGCGGTTAATTCGGTGCAGGGTTTTATCGTGCGCGGTTTGCAATCCCAGTTCCAGCCACACCTCGTAGCCTTGATCTTTATATTCACACAGTAAATCTACTACTGCCTGCGGGACGCAATCCGGACGCGTACCGACACATAACCCGACGATACTGGCCTGGCTGACCGCCTGTTGATACATGGAACGCAGCACCTGCACTTCCGCAAAGGTGCTGGTGTAGGCCTGGAAATAGGCCAGATAGCGTTTAGCGCGGTTCACCAGATGCGCCTGATGCGCAAGCTGCTCGGCAATGGAATGATGCTGCTGCGCCTCATCGGCAAAAGAGGCGACATTACAGAAGGTGCAACCGCCACGCCCGATGGTACCGTCGCGATTAGGGCAGCTAAAACCGCCATGAAGCGTCAGCTTATGAACCTTTTGCCCATACCGACGTAAAAGATCCCCACCAAACATATTGACTAATTTCTGTAACTGCATAATCTGATAGACCGCCTCTTAAAAAGAGGCCAAAGCCTGCCATTTTTAGTCTCCTTTGGCGATGACCTGGATCAATCGTCCCGGAAGGCTTTTATCCATTGCATAATCAAGCAAAATAAACGATATTTCATTCATAATCCCGCTGATGATTTTTCCTGATATTCCCCTCTTTTTTCAGCGTTTGCTGGGTCATCGATAAAAACAGTAGCATTCAATACTGCTCACGCTTAAAACAGCATAAAATGCCAAGATTTTTGAAAAAGCAAGGTCAGATAACGTCTGGCGAGCGGCTCTTATAGTGAGACAGATCACAGGCTTTCTGCCGCTCCGTATTAGCAGCCACTCTATAAAAAACCTTTTAATTTCAACAGATTCAAAAAGTTATCTGTGCTACAGCACACTTTTGCATAAATCAGTTTGCCATTTGACCTGGGTGTGGATTCCCGATAAGTTGGGGATCCGCTGGAAGCTTTCTGGATGAGCCGTCTGCTCATCATATTTATGCAGTAATTGAGATTCCCTCTTAACCGTATTTACCAATGCGCAAAGGACACAAAGAGGGCGAATGCGAGGTAAGCGTATGATGCGCCAGCCCCGTCGCCATGCTCTTGCTGTGCCCGCGCGCCGTCGGTTGAGAGAGCGTCCCGTAGAGCCTGGGGAGGTTCACTGATATGTTGTACGATAAATCCCTTGAGAAGGATAACTGTGGTTTCGGCCTGATCGCCCACATAGAAGGCGAACCTAGCCACAAGGTAGTGCGTACCGCCATACACGCGCTGGCCCGGATGCAGCACCGTGGCGCGATCCTTGCCGACGGTAAAACCGGCGACGGTTGCGGCTTGCTGTTACAAAAACCTGACCGTTTCTTTCGCATCGTGGCCGAAGAGCGCGGCTGGCGCTTAGCCAAAAACTACGCCGTCGGGATGATCTTTTTGAATAAAGATCCTGAACTGGCCGCCGCGTCACGCCATATTGTCGAAGAAGAATTACAGCAGGAAACCCTGTCGATTGTCGGCTGGCGCGATGTGCCAACCAATGAAGGCGTGCTCGGTGAAATCGCCCTCTCCTCTCTGCCGCGTATTGAGCAGATTTTTGTCAACGCTCCGGCAGGCTGGCGTCCGCGTGATATGGAGCGCCGTCTGTTTATCGCCCGCCGACGCATTGAAAAACGCCTGCAGGACGACAAAGATTTCTACGTATGCAGCCTGTCGAACCTGGTCAACATTTATAAAGGTCTGTGTATGCCGGCGGATCTGCCGCGCTTCTACCTGGATCTTGCGGATCTGCGTCTGGAATCGGCCATCTGTCTGTTCCACCAGCGCTTTTCCACTAACACCGTGCCGCGTTGGCCGCTGGCGCAGCCGTTCCGCTACCTGGCGCATAACGGCGAGATTAACACTATCACTGGCAACCGCCAGTGGGCGCGCGCCCGTACCTATAAATTCCAGACGCCGCTGATCCCGGATTTACAGTCCGCTGCGCCGTTTGTTAACGAAACCGGTTCGGATTCCAGCTCGCTGGACAACATGCTGGAACTGCTGCTGGCAGGCGGGATGGACATTATCCGCGCCATGCGCCTGTTGGTGCCGCCCGCCTGGCAGAACAACCCCGATATGGACCAGGATCTGCGCGCCTTCTTTGACTTTAACTCCATGCATATGGAGCCGTGGGACGGTCCGGCAGGCATCGTGATGTCCGACGGGCGCTTCGCCGCCTGTAACCTTGACCGTAACGGCCTGCGCCCGGCACGCTATGTCATTACCAAAGACAAGCTGATCACCTGCGCCTCCGAAGTCGGTATCTGGGACTATCAGCCGGATGAAGTGGTCGAGAAAGGCCGCGTCGGTCCAGGCGAGCTGATGGTGATCGACACCCGCGGCGGACGTATTCTGCATTCCGCGGAAACCGATGACGATCTGAAAAGCCGCCATCCGTATAAAGCGTGGATGGAAAAGAATGTTCGCCGTCTGGTGCCGTTTGAAGAGCTGCCTGATGAAGAAGTCGGTAGCCGCGAACTGGACGATGACCTGCTCGCCAGCTATCAGAAACAGTTTAACTACAGCGCCGAAGAGCTGGACTCGGTTATCCGTGTGTTGGGCGAAAACGGCCAGGAAGCCGTCGGCTCAATGGGCGACGACACCCCCTTTGCCGTGCTCTCCAGCCAGCCGCGTATTATTTACGACTACTTCCGCCAGCAGTTCGCGCAGGTCACTAACCCGCCTATCGACCCGCTGCGTGAAGCGCACGTCATGTCGCTCGCCACCAGCATCGGTCGCGAAATGAACGTCTTCTGCGAAGCGGAAGGTCAGGCCCATCGCCTGAGTTTTAAATCGCCAATTCTGCTGTACTCCGATTTCAAACAGCTCACCACCATGAGCGAGCATCACTACCGCGCCGACTGGCTTGATATTACCTTTGATATCACCGAAACCACACTGGACGCGACGGTTAAAGCGCTGTGCGATAAAGCGGAACAGATGGTGCGCAACGGCACCGTGCTGCTGGTCCTCTCGGATCGCAATATCGGTAAGAATCGCCTGCCGGTCCCCGCGCCGATGGCGGTGGGCGCGGTGCAAACGCGTCTGGTGGAACAAAGCCTGCGCTGCGACGCCAACATCATCGTAGAAACCGGAAGCGCCCGCGATCCGCATCACTTTGCGGTACTGCTCGGCTTTGGCGCAACGGCCATCTATCCGTACCTGGCCTACGAAACGCTGGGGCGTCTGATTGATACCCAGGCCATCGCTAAAAACTACCGTACCGTGATGCAGAACTACCGCAACGGCATCAACAAGGGGCTGTACAAGATTATGTCCAAAATGGGCATTTCGACCATTGCCTCTTACCGCTGCTCCAAACTGTTTGAAGCGGTCGGACTGCACGATGATGTGGTAAACCTGTGCTTCCAGGGCGTGGTCAGCCGTATCGGCGGCGCGAGCTTTGATGACTTCCAGCAGGATCTGCTGAATCTCTCCAAACGCGCCTGGCTGGCGCGCAAACCCATTAGCCCTGGCGGCCTGTTGAAGTACGTCCACGGCGGCGAATATCACGCCTATAACCCGGATGTCGTGCGTACCCTGCAACAGGCGGTACAGAGCGGCGAGTACAGTGATTATCAGGAATACGCCAAACTGGTCAATGAGCGTCCGGCGGCAACGCTGCGCGATCTGCTGGCGATACATCCAGACGGCGAGGCGGTGACTATCGACGAGGTTGAGCCCGCCAGTGAGCTGTTTAAACGCTTTGATACCGCAGCCATGTCTATCGGCGCATTAAGTCCGGAAGCGCACGAAGCGCTGGCGGAAGCGATGAACAGCCTCGGCGGCAACTCCAACTCCGGCGAAGGCGGTGAAGACCCTGCGCGCTACGGCACCAATAAAGTGTCGCGTATCAAACAGGTGGCCTCTGGTCGCTTTGGCGTGACGCCGGCCTACCTGGTCAATGCCGATGTGATCCAGATTAAAGTCGCGCAGGGCGCGAAACCGGGCGAAGGCGGTCAGTTGCCGGGGGATAAAGTCACTCCGTATATCGCTAAACTGCGTTATTCAGTGCCGGGCGTGACGCTGATCTCCCCGCCGCCGCACCACGATATCTACTCTATCGAGGACTTAGCGCAGCTCATTTTCGACCTCAAGCAGGTCAACCCGAAGGCGATGATCTCCGTGAAGCTGGTGTCCGAACCGGGCGTTGGCACCATCGCAACCGGCGTGGCGAAAGCCTATGCGGATCTGATTACTATCGCCGGTTACGACGGCGGTACTGGCGCCAGCCCGCTCTCTTCGGTGAAATACGCTGGCTGCCCGTGGGAACTCGGACTTGTTGAAACCCAGCAGGCGCTGGTCGCCAACGGTCTGCGTCACAAGATTCGTCTGCAGGTGGACGGCGGTCTGAAAACCGGCGTCGACATCATTAAAGCGGCGATTCTCGGTGCGGAAAGTTTCGGCTTCGGCACCGGCCCGATGGTGGCGCTGGGCTGTAAATATCTGCGTATCTGCCACCTGAATAACTGCGCAACCGGCGTAGCGACGCAGGATGAAAAACTGCGTAAGAACCACTATCACGGCCTGCCGTTCAAAGTGACCAACTACTTTGAATTTATCGCCCGCGAAGTGCGCGAGCTGATGGCTTCGCTTGGCGTGACCCGCCTGGTGGATTTGATTGGCCGCACCGACCTGCTGAAAGAGCTGGAGGGCTTTACGGCGAAACAGCAGAAGCTGGCGCTGTCTCGTCTACTGGAAACCGCTGAACCTCATCCGGGTAAAGCGCTGTACTGCACCGAGAATAACCCGCCGTTTGATAACGGTGTGCTGAATGCGCAACTGTTGCAGCAGGCGAAGCCGTTTGTCGATGCGCGCCAGAGCAAAACCTTCTGGTTCGACATCCGCAACACCGATCGTTCCGTCGGCGCGTCGCTTTCCGGCTACATCGCACAGACCCACGGCGATCAGGGGCTGGCTTCCGATCCGATTAAAGCGCACTTCAGCGGTACCGCAGGCCAGAGCTTTGGCGTGTGGAACGCGGGCGGCGTGGAGTTATATCTGACTGGCGATGCCAACGACTATGTCGGTAAAGGTATGGCAGGCGGTTTGATCGCCATCAGACCGCCGGTAGGTTCCGCCTTCCTCAGTCATAAGGCCAGCATTATCGGCAACACCTGCCTGTATGGAGCGACCGGTGGCCGTCTGTACGCGGCGGGCCGCGCGGGCGAACGTTTCGGCGTGCGTAACTCCGGGGCGATTACCGTAGTAGAGGGCATCGGCGACAACGGCTGTGAATACATGACCGGCGGCATCGTCTGCGTGCTGGGTAAAACCGGCGTTAACTTCGGCGCGGGGATGACCGGCGGCTTCGCCTATGTGCTGGACGAAGATGGCGAATTCCGTAAACGCGTGAACCCGGAACTGGTAGAGGTACTGGACGTTGATTCGCTGGCTATCCACGAAGAGCATCTGCGCGGCCTGATCACCGAGCACGTGCAGCATACTGGTTCGCAACGCGGCGAAGAGATCCTGTCCAGGTGGTCAAGCTTCTCAACCCAATTCGCGTTAGTGAAGCCCAAGTCCAGCGATGTCAAAGCCCTGTTGGGCCACCGTAGTCGTAGTGCGGCAGAATTGCGCGTGCAGGCGCAGTAAGGAATTGAAATGAGCCAGAATGTTTATCAATTTATCGACCTGCAGCGCGTTGATCCGCCGAAGAAACCGCTGAAGATCCGTAAGATCGAGTTTGTTGAAATCTACGAACCGTTTTCTGAAGGTCAGGCGAAAGCCCAGGCGGATCGCTGTTTGTCCTGCGGGAACCCCTACTGCGAGTGGAAATGTCCGGTACATAACTACATCCCGAACTGGCTGAAACTGGCTAACGAAGGGCGTATTTTTGAGGCGGCTGAGCTATCGCACCAGACCAACACCCTGCCGGAAGTGTGTGGCCGCGTCTGCCCGCAGGACCGCCTGTGCGAAGGCTCCTGTACGCTGCACGACGAGTTCGGCGCAGTAACCATCGGCAACATCGAACGTTATATCAACGATAAAGCGTTCGAAATGGGCTGGCGCCCGGATATGACCGGCGTGCGCCAGACGGACAAACGGGTAGCGATTATCGGCGCAGGTCCGGCAGGGCTGGCGTGCGCCGACGTGCTGACCCGCAACGGCGTGAAGGCGGTGGTCTTTGATCGCCATCCGGAAATCGGCGGCCTGCTGACCTTCGGTATTCCAGCTTTCAAACTGGAAAAAGAGGTGATGACCCGCCGTCGCGAGATCTTCACCGGCATGGGTATTGAGTTCAAACTTAATACCGAAGTGGGCCGCGACGTCGAACTTGACGAGCTGTTGAAAGAGTACGACGCGGTATTCCTTGGCGTCGGCACCTATCAGTCGATGCGCGGCGGGCTGGAAAATGAAAATGCGGACGGCGTATTCGACGCTCTGCCGTTCCTGATCGCCAATACGAAGCAGATCATGGGGTTTGGCGAAACCAGCGACGAACCATATGTCAGCATGGAAGGCAAACGCGTGGTGGTGCTGGGCGGCGGCGATACCGCAATGGACTGCGTACGTACCTCCATTCGTCAGGGCGCAACGCACGTAACCTGTGCTTATCGTCGTGATGAAGAGAACATGCCGGGCTCCAGACGCGAAGTGAAGAACGCGCGCGAGGAAGGTGTCGAATTTCAGTTTAACGTTCAACCGCTGGGCATTGAAGTCAATGCCAACGGCAAAGTGAGCGGCGTAAAAATGGTGCGCACTGAAATGGGCGAACCGGATGCCAAAGGCCGTCGGCGGGCGGAGATCGTCGCCGGTTCCGAGCATGTGGTTCCGGCTGATGCGGTGGTGATGGCGTTTGGTTTTCGTCCACACAGCATGGAATGGCTGGCGAAACACAGCGTGGAACTGGACTCGCAGGGACGAATTATCGCGCCGGAACGCAGCGATAATGCTTTCCAGACCAGCAACCCGAAAATCTTCGCCGGTGGCGACATCGTGCGCGGTTCCGATCTGGTGGTAACGGCGATTGCCGAAGGCCGTAAGGCGGCTGACGGGATTATGAACTACCTCGAAGTGTAACCCTTCCGGCTCCCCGGTTGATGCCTTGTGCTGATGGCTGGGGAGCCGATATTCCTCTCCTCAATATCTCTCCTGCCGATTCTGGAAACCCGCTCGTAAATCGAGATGTAATGCCATGTAAAATCCGTTCATGGATTGATCCGTTTACGCCTGAAGCGTATTGATAGCGTTCTAATTTCATAATGAAACTATCACGTAAGGGATGACATGACGAATCCAACTTTAGCGCCACAGTCTGATGAATATCAGCAAATCCATGACGGCATTATTCGTCTGGTCGATACGGCACGTACCGAGACCGTGCGCAGCATCAATGCCATTATGACAGCAACCTACTGGGAAATTGGCCGACGCATTGTCGAATTTGAACAGGGAGGAGAAGCGCGAGCGGCCTATGGCACTCAGCTCATCGAACGATTATCGGTAGATTTAAGTCAGCGCTATAAGCGCGGTTTTTCCACCAGAAACCTATGGCAAATTCGTACATTTTATCTTTGTTTTCAACACATTGAAATTCTGCAGACACTGTCTGCGGAATCTTCAAATCTCATACCGCTCGCCAAAACATTCCCTCTTCCCTGGTCAGCTTATGTGCGTCTGCTGTCGGTGAAAGATAACGATGCCCGCACTTTTTACGAGAAAGAGACGCTACGTAACGGCTGGTCAGTTAGGCAGCTCGACAGGCAAATCGCCACTCAATTTTACGAACGAACGCTACTGTCCCACGACAAATCCGCCATGTTGCAGCAGCCTGCACCCGCCGAGCCAAACGTTTTGCCGGAGCAAGCCATACGCGACCCGTTCATTCTGGAATTTCTTAACCTGAAGGACGAGTATTCCGAATCAGATCTCGAAGACGCGCTGCTCAGCCACCTGATGGACTTTATGCTGGAGCTTGGTGACGATTTTGCTTTTGTTGGCCGCCAACGCCGACTACGCATAGACGATAGCTGGTTCCGCGTCGACCTGCTGTTCTTCCATCGTCGCTTGCGCTGCCTGTTGCTCGTTGACCTGAAGGTAGGCAAATTCGGTTATGCGGATGCCGGGCAGATGAATATGTACCTGAACTATGCCAAAGAGCACTGGACAATGCCCGGAGAAAACCCGCCAGTCGGCCTGGTTTTGTGCGCAGGGAAAGGCGCGGGGGAAGCGCATTACGCGCTGACTGGCCTGCCAAACACCATCATGGCGAGCGAGTACAAAGTGCAGTTGCCCGACGAAAAATTACTCACAGACGAACTTATTCGTTCGCAAACCATGCTGGAAACTCAACTCACACGCGGTGGTTCACTGACAACGGAGAAAAACTAGCGAATCATTAATGACATGAATGATTATCAAAAAAATATCACACGAAAACGTTTGCTTTATTCTGAGAACTGTATATTATGCGGCGGATTTTTTGGGCAAAATTCATGGAGGCGTTGTGTCGCAGGACAACAATTATAGCCAGGGCCCCGTCCCTCTGGCGGCGCGGAAGGGCGTGATTCCACTGACGTTTGTCATGTTGGGTTTAACGTTTTTTTCCGCCAGTATGTGGACCGGAGGGACACTCGGCACCGGTCTTACCTATCACGATTTCTTCCTCGCAGTTCTCTTCGGTAATCTCCTCCTCGGTATCTACACTGCATTTCTTGGTTACATCGGCGCAAAAACCGGACTCTCCACCCACCTCCTTGCACGTTACTCCTTTGGCGTTAAAGGCTCATGGCTTCCCTCCTTGCTGCTTGGCGGCACACAGGTAGGCTGGTTTGGCGTTGGCGTAGCGATGTTCGCTATTCCGGTCAGTAAAGCGACGGGCATTGATGCCAATATTCTGATTGCCGTTTCGGGTCTGCTGATGACCCTGACCATTTTTTTCGGCATCTCGGCGTTGACCATTTTGTCTATCATTGCCGTACCCGCGATCGTGATTCTGGGCAGCTACTCCGTCTGGCTGGCGGTCAGCGGCGTGGGTGGGCTGGAGCATTTAAAAACGATAGTGCCGCAGACGCCGCTGGATTTTTCCAGCGCGCTGGCGCTGGTGGTGGGCTCGTTTGTCAGCGCCGGTACATTAACCGCCGACTTCGTCCGCTTCGGGCGTCATGCCAAAAGCGCCGTACTGATTGCGATGGTCGCTTTTTTCCTCGGCAACTCGCTGATGTTTATCTTTGGCGCGGCAGGCGCTGCCGCCGTCGGTCAGGCGGATATCTCTGACGTGATGATAGCGCAGGGGCTGCTGCTGCCCGCGATTGTGGTGCTTGGCCTGAATATCTGGACCACCAACGATAACGCGCTGTACGCATCGGGTCTGGGCTTCGCCAATATTACCGGTCTTTCCAGCCGCACGCTGTCGGTGGTGAACGGGATTATCGGTACCGTGTGCGCGCTGTGGCTTTACAATAATTTTGTCGGCTGGCTGACGTTCCTGTCATCTGCCATCCCACCGATTGGCGGAGTGATTATTGCCGACTATCTGTTGAACCGCCGCCGCTATGCCGACTTCAACACCGTGCGCTTTATTCCCGTTAACTGGATTGCTATTCTTTCCGTCGCGCTGGGCATCGCCGCCGGACATTATGTTCCTGGTATTGTGCCCGTCAACGCCGTACTCGGCGGCGTCTTCAGCTATATCCTGCTGAATCCACTTTTCAACCGCAGCCTTGCTAAATCACCAGAGGTCAGCCATGCAGAACAATAACATCACCATTCTTCAGGCGCGTCTGCAGGGACACGAAGGATTATGGCAGATTACGATTGAAAACGGGCGCTTTAGCCGGATTGAGCCTCAGGAAGCCGCATCGTTACCGCAGGGCGAAGTGCTTGATGCCGAAGGCGGTCTGGCTATTCCACCGTTTGTTGAGCCACATATCCACCTGGATACCACGCAAACGGCGGGTGAACCGAGCTGGAACCAGTCCGGCACACTGTTTGAAGGGATTGAGCGCTGGGCAGAACGTAAAGCAATGCTCACGCATGAAGATGTGAAAGCGCGCGCGATGCAGACCCTGAAATGGCAGATGGCTAACGGCATCCAGTACGTTCGTACTCACGTTGACGTTTCAGATCCTACGCTCACCGCGCTGAAAGCCATGCTGGAAGTGAAGCAAGAGGTTGCGCCGTGGGTAGACCTGCAAATTGTCGCCTTTCCGCAAGAAGGTATTCTGTCTTATCCCAACGGTGAAGCGCTGTTAGAGGAAGCCGTGCGTTTGGGCGCTGACGTTATTGGCGCCATTCCGCACTTTGAGTTCACTCGGGAATATGGCGTTGAATCGCTGCACAAAACCTTCGCCCTGGCGCAGAAATACGATCGCTTGATCGATGTGCACTGCGACGAAATTGATGACGAGCAGTCTCGCTTTGTCGAAACGGTCGCGGCGCTGGCGCATCGTGATGGCATGGGGTCGCGCGTGACCGCCAGCCACACCACGGCTATGCACTCGTACAACGGCGCGTATGCGTCACGCCTGTTCCGCCTGTTGAAAATGTCGGGGATTAACTTCGTCGCCAACCCGCTGGTGAATATTCATCTGCAAGGGCGGTTTGACACTTACCCGAAACGTCGTGGCGTCACGCGAGTGAAAGAGATGCTGGAAGCGGGGATCAACGTCTGCTTTGGCCATGATGACGTCTTCGATCCGTGGTATCCATTAGGCACGGCAAATATGCTGCAGGTGCTGCATATGGGGTTACACGTTTGCCAGTTGATGGGGTATGGGCAAATCAACGATGGGTTAAATCTGATCACTACCCACAGCGCAAAAACCCTGCATTTACAGGACTACGGTCTGAGCGTCGGCAATGCCGCGAATCTGGTTATCTTACCCGCTGAGAATGGATTCGATGCGGTACGTCGCCAGACGCCTGCCCGTTACTCGATTCGCCACGGGCGGGTAATTGCCGAGACGGTGCCGAGCCAGACGACGCTGCACCTGCCCCAGCCGGAAGCCGTGACGTTTAAGCGTTAACCCGTCATACCCGCGCTCTCCGGCACATTCACCACGCAGCCCGTAAGGGGCTGCGTTCGGAAGACTGCTCCGGCAAGAGATTCAGGCCGCCAGCAGACTGGCGCGTACTTTCACTACCACTTTCTTGATGTCATCCGGCTCACCCACTGCACATCCCGGTTTATGCGGTTCTCCCGGCATAAACACAGCAAACATCCCCGCTTGCAGCGTAATAGTCTGCTCGTCGACAATTTGACTACAAAGCTGGTAATCCTCTTCAACGTGCATCTCCTCGCACTGGCGAGCGGCACCGGACATCCCAAACGCAATACGCTCGACGCCGGTTAGTAGTAGCTGAATATCAATGTATTGTTCATGCAATTCCGCTTTCTTCTCGGCCGGCATTTGCGTCGTTAACTGCATTACATTCATAAAGATATTGTCGCCCTGCAATTCATAGCGCCCCGGCGCTTTCTCCTGCGGCCTTGCCGCCAGCGCGAGAGTCAAGGCATCCAGCAGTCGCGGATGCAACCCGCAAGAAGGCAACGACTGTACTTCCCCCATCATCATAATGTGTCTCCTTGAGCTAACAAAGCAGCGCCTAATAATCCTGCGTCATGCCGATAGCGAGCGGCGCTCAGCGCCACGTGATAAGGCGCAGGCTCTTGCATCAAAAACGCGCGAACCTGCTCCAGGTAACCCTCAGCTAACCCTACGCTGCCGCCAATGACCACACACTGGCAGTCGGTAATCGCTTTCACATCGGCGATCATTCGCGCTATTACCTGCGCGGATTGGCTTACCAGATGTCGCGCCTGCTGATGACCTTCGCCAGCGCGAATAAATAGGGTTTTGGCGTCGCATCCCGCCAGATCGTCCCGCGCCGCCGCGGCCATCCCTCGTCCGGAGGCGATGGCCTCTACGCAGCCAACGCGTCCACAGCCGCATACGGGCCCGTGTGGGTCCGCCAGGGTGTGTCCCAGGTGCCCGGCCAGACCGCCTTTTCCGGTAAGGAGCTTGCCGTCGCAGACAACGCCGCCGCCAACGCCGGTTGAAACGGTGATAAATACCATATCGCGGATATCATCAGGGAGCGCGTGATACTCCGCCCAGGCCGCCGCCTGCGCGTCGTTCACCGCCAGTGTCGGCAGGCCTGCGATCGTTTCCAGTGTTTGTACTAACGGAAAGTGTAGCAAGCCGCCCAGATTATGGGGGTTTAGCGCCAGCAGCATCCCTTCCTGAATGATCCCGGTAGAAGCTATCGCTACCTGACGCGCCTCCGCCCGTAGCGGTTCAACCAGCGCCTTTAATGCTTCACGTAACGCATCCGGCGTTTTGCTTGCGGGGGTCGGCAGCTCGCGACGCTGGCTAATGCGCAAGTTGTTGTCGATGAGCGCGGCGGCAAGTTTAGTACCGCCAATATCGATTGCTAACGTAGTCATGACGCCGCCTTTTTTAATGCGTCGTTATACCATCCACAGATATGTTCCAGACGGGTAATGGCGGACCCCACCGTCACCGCCCATGCGCCATAACGGATCGCCTCCGCCGCCAGTGCTGGCGAGTTATAGCGCCCTTCGGCTATTACCCGGCATCCGGCGTCATGCAACGCTTTGACTAAGGGCAGATCGGGTTCCTCCGGCGTATCGGGGGTGGTGTAGCCGGACATTGTCGTGCCGATAATGTCCGCGCCCAACCGTTGACAGGCGAGACCATCGTCCACGGATGAGCAGTCGGCCATCGCCAGTAGATGGTGGTGATGAATGCGCGCCAACAACGCCTCAACGGCTACCGGCCGTTGCCGAGCGGTTCCATCAACGGCGATAATAGCTGCTCCGGCCTGTGCCAGCGCATCTACATCGTCGAGAAAAGGGGTAATGCGCACTGGAGAGTCGTCCAGATCGCGTTTGATAATGCCGATAATGGGTACCGAAACGAGCGAGCGGGTCATACGCAGGTTGTCTATGCCTTCAATACGCACCGCAACCGCGCCCGCCTGTTCCGCCGCCAACGCCATTGCCGCTACAATCTCCGGCTTATCCAGCGGACTGCCCGGAACGGGCTGGCAGGAGACAATCAGGCCGCCAGAAGCGGCAATATTTTTATCCAGTTGTTCAAGTAACGACATACTACTCCCTTACAAATATTGCCCGGTTTAAAACCGGGCAAGCGGATTAACTTTTCGTTTTTACAAAGGCACCTTTACCACTGCCAAGCGGTACGGCTCCGCTGAACGGTTTGTCGTCGATAGCATCGTGGGTGCGTAACGCTTCCGGACGTAGCCAACGCTGTACGCGAGACGGCATATCAAGCCCAATAAGCAGGATCACGACAAACGTCAGGCTGAAAGAGAGCGATGCCAGCGCAGTGCCCAGATCCAGACGTTGAGCGATCAGTGCTCCCAGGATCGGCGCCAGCGCGCCGCCGAGCGCGCCGACGTTATAAGTAAAGCCCAGCCCCGCCGCGCGCTGATCGGTATCGAAGTAACCGCCGATCAGTTTCGGCAGAATCCCGGCAATCCCCTGCCCCAACATCTGTTGGAAAAACAGTAGCAGACCCAGAACCCAGACGTTTGTGCCGCCAATCGCAAAGACCGGAATAATGAGGATTTGCGAGGCCAGCAGGCTACAGACATAGGCTTTACGCGTTCCCAGCCAGTCGCCAAGAAAACCGCCTACGCAGCAACCAACCGCCGCGCCAAATCCGCTAAAGAACAGGACATTCGCCACCGTATGCGGATCGTAGGCCAGCTCGGTTTTCAGATAAGTAGGTAATAGCGCCTGAATCGGCCAGGAATAGAGGAAAGCAAACAGTACCACCAGCATCAGCATGACGCCAGTGGGCCAGCGTTTACCGCTGCTCTGCACCATAAAGCTGATAAAGATAACCGCGCACAGTAGTCCCAGCCCCGCCACAATCGCAGCATTTTGTAGGTTACCGGCAAAACAGAACCACAGCGCAGCGGCGGCGGCGAAAGTCATTAAAATGTTGATGATGCGATGCTCGCCCCGATAAAGAATGTCGACCATCGTGCGTACCGGCGCTTTACCCGCGTGTTTCTCTTTCCAGTCTTCCGCTTCCGGAATGTTTTTCCGCAGCCAGAGAGCGAAGATAATTGGCAAAATGCCAATGAAAAACAGCGCGCGCCAGCCCCAGACAGGCACCACCAGGCTGTACACCTGCGCGGCAACGACCGCGCCGACGGAGAAGCCGGAAATCAGAAAACCGCTGGCTTTATTGCGTAAATGTTTTGGCCAGCTTTCAATCACATAGGTCGCGCTGGAACCATATTCGCCCGCCATGCCCATACCAATCACCAGTCGGGCGATGAACATGGTGGTGTAACCGGGCGCAAACCCGCATGCCAGGGTTCCCACCGAAAACAGAATGATGCTGCTGACCATCGCCAGACGACGCCCATAGCGATCGCCCATCGCGCCCAGTAATAACCCGCCGAACCAGCGAGAGATAAAAGCCGCAGAAATCAGGCTTGCCGCCTGTACCGTCGTCAGCCCAAATTCGCTTTGTACCTCAGTCAGTACAAGAGCAATCAACACAAAATCAAAACCATCAAGCAGATATCCCAGCCAGGCAGCGGAAAATGCCCGCCACTGCGCCCGGTTGAGATGGCGATACCACGGGATGTTCTGGGTAGAAGTACTCATTTTACTCTCCCGACGATTTTTGTTGTCGTTATGCCGAATGGCGGCTCCGCCTTATCCGGCCTACCGCTCACACTGTTGTAGGCCGGGCAAGCGTAGCGCCCCCGGCATTATGCTGTTACGCCTTTTCTTCCATCAGTTGTTGCGCCAGCGCCTTGAGCGCCGGCAGGTATTTTTCATCAACAGGCGCAAACGGTTTACGACACAGCGGCACCGATAGCACGTCCATATAATGCAGGACCGTTTTCAGGCCGCGGAATACGCCGGTTTTAATCAGTAAATCAATAACCTTATTGCACTCGGTTTGCAGACGCTGCGCTTTCGCCACATCGCCTTCACGTAATGCCTGCACAATCCCCTGGTAACGCCAGCCCATAATGTTGTATGTGCTGCCGATACCGCCGTCCGCGCCCGCCAGCAGGCCGGAAGCGAAGATTTCGTCATAACCGTTGTACAGCACCAGATCCGGATGCGCGCGGCGGATCTGCTCCATCTGGAAGAGATCGCCGGAGGTTTGCTTCAGCGCGCTCACGCCCGGTAATGTCACCAGCGTATTGATCTGATCGAGGGTAAGTTTTACACCGCTTAACGCCGGAATGTTGTATACCACCATCGGCAATCCATCTGCGGAATCAATGATTGCCCGATAATGGTCACAGTGCTCTTCAAAACTGAAAGGGTAATAAAAAGGCGTCACCGCAGAGACCGCATCAAAACCGTAACGCTTTGCGGCGCTGGCAAGCTGCTGGCTTTCTGCGGTGCTTACCGTCCCGACATGGGCGATCAACGTGATTTTTCCCTTCGCCTCTTCGGCGACAATCTCCAGTACCTGCTCTCTTTCAGCAAGGCTCTGTACGAATGCTTCCCCGGTGGAACCGCCAACGTACAGCCCGTCGATACCCTGGCCGATGTTAAAACGCACCAGACGGCGCAGACTTTCGCTATCCAGTTGCTGCTGATGATCAAATGGGGTCAACAACGCCGCCATTACGCCTTGCAATGCTTTTGCCATACCTACCTCTACGGATGATGAATATATTAACTACCTACCTTTATACCTGTTATACCAGATCAAATAAGCAGCAAATAATACAGAACGCTTATAGTGCGATCTGCTTCACTAAACTGGGATCGGAGGCGCGATCGCTACCGCATTTTTTGACTTTTTTTACCGAGCGCGTGCCAGGTAGCGGAAACGCTATTGAGGTGGGTTTGCAGAGCGCGATCCGCTTTATCGGGATCTCGCTGGCGAATGGCATCAACAATCACAATATGCTGTTGATAACTCAAGTTATTATGTTCATGCAGCTCACGATCGGGAACGCTTGGGCGAGCGGCGATTAGCCAGTCCAGCAGAGCAACATGAATAGCCATAAAGATTGGATTGCCGGGAATTTCAGCCAGCACCCGGTGAAACTCGACATCCGAACGAATAAACAGCGCGTTGTCATCCAGCGACTGGCTATTAATTTCCAGTGCTTTCGTTAACAACGCGATCTGCTCGTCGGTGGCATGTTCCGCCGCATAGCGTACCAGGCTGGATTCAAAGAAAAGCCGTAGCTGTTCAAAGTGAGCGATGCCGCCAGGATGAGTAAGAAAATCTTTCGCCATTCCCGACAGTTCGCTGATGATAGTATCAGCAGAGGGGCGCGAGACGCGGGCGCGTTCGCCGTTATTGATTTGCACCAGACCTTTACGCTTCAGCGCAGCTAACGCTTCACGCACGGAGGGACGCCCCACATTGAAGAAGGCCATTAATTCACGTTCAGACGGTAGCTGTTCTCCCTCGCCAAACTCATGACGGCGGATCATCTGCTCCAGCTCTTCCTCAACCATTTCAGACAGTTTTTTACGCGCCAGCGGGCGGCGGCGCAAACTACGCCCGAGGGATGTCGGTGAATCTTCTGCTTGCGAATCAAATGCGTTCATAACGTCCATTCATGAGTGGTCGGTGGCAAATAATAGCAAGCTTATCGTAACACAGCTTCAAAAGCAGGGTGAACCCGCGAGGAGACCAAACAAAACAGGCCCTTCCGGGCCTGTTGATTATTTTACTACGCGCAGCGCCGGACGTCCGCCACGCGGCGGAGGCGGCTCGTCATCAGGGCTACTGTCGTCATCGTGGTCGGGCTTATCGCCATCAATGACGGACATCACGGTCTCGCTTTCCGCGCCTGCGGTATTGTCATCATCATTTAAGCTGACAACGTCTTCATCATAGGCGGCTTCAGGCTCAAACATGGTGCCTGCGCCGTTTTCACGGGCGTAAATCGCTAGCACCGCAGCCAAAGGCACAGAAACCTGACGGGGAACGCCGCCGAAGCGCGCATTAAAACGCACTTCATCATTAGACAGCTCCAGATTACCTACCGCTCGCGGCGCAATATTGAGGACGATTTGCCCATCGCGCGCATATTCCATAGGGACATGCACGCCAGGCAGCATCACATCCACCACCAGATGCGGAGTCAACTGGTTATCCAGCAACCACTCGTAGAAAGCACGCAACAGATAAGGACGACGCGGCGTCAACTGTGACAAATCCATACAGGTTAACCCCGACCGAGGCGCATTTCACGTTCAGCTTCGGTTAAAGAAGCCAGGAAAGAATCACGTTCAAAGACGCGGGTCATATAGCCTTTCAGCTCTTTCGCCCCTGCGCCGCTGAATTCGATACCCAACTGCGGTAAACGCCACAGGAGAGGCGCCAGGTAGCAATCAACCAGGCTGAATTCGTCGCTCAGGAAATACGGTTTCTGACCAAATACCGGCGCAATCGCCAGCAGCTCTTCACGCAGTTGTTTACGCGCAGAGTCGGCCTCGGAAGCAGACCCGTTTACGATGACGTTCATCAGCGTATACCAGTCTTTTTCAATACGGTGCATGTACAGACGGCTTTCACCGCGCGCGACCGGATAAACCGGCATCAGCGGCGGATGAGGGAAACGCTCATCCAGATATTCCATAATGATGCGAGATTCCCACAGGGTCAGCTCACGATCCACCAGTGTCGGAACGCTTTGATTCGGGTTGAGGTCAATCAGATCCTGAGGTGGATTGTCCTTTTCCACATGTTCGATCTCAAAACTAACACCCTTTTCAGCCAACACAATGCGGACCTGATGGCTATAGATGTCAGTAGGACCAGAAAACAGCGTCATTACCGAACGTTTGTTGGCAGCGACAGCCATGAAAACCTCCAGGTATATTCAGAATTTTTACTGCTACCAGCCACAATGTGACCAGCCAGATGTTATGTCACCCAGGGCGAAAAAAGCCATCATTGCTCAGAAACGAGACAAAAAATGAACATTCCCCGCTATTTGGGCAGAAAATTGGATGATAGTTTACCAGATTTTGTGACCTTTGTGGTGAGTCGATTCTGGAATTGGGGAAAAAGAGACAACAATCCGCATTTCATCGTGACAGATAAATGCATTGCCCATAAAAAAACCCGCCGAAGCGGGTTTTTCGCTAATAGTTGTCTGCCGAAGCAGAAACCCATTAACGTTTGGAGAACTGCGGACGACGACGTGCTTTACGCAGGCCGACTTTCTTACGTTCAACCTGACGAGCGTCACGAGTAACGAAGCCAGCTTTACGCAGTTCGCCACGCAGGGACTCGTCGTACTCCATCAGAGCGCGGGTGATACCGTGACGGATCGCACCAGCCTGACCAGAGATACCACCACCTTTAACAGTGATGTACAGATCCAGTTTCTCAACCATGTCGACCAGTTCCAGCGGCTGACGAACTACCATGCGGGCAGTTTCACGACCGAAGTACTGTTCCAGAGAACGTTGGTTGATAACGATTTTACCGTTGCCCGGTTTGATGAAAACGCGAGCTGCGGAACTTTTGCGGCGACCAGTGCCGTAGTATTGATTTTCAGCCATTGCCTATAATCCCGATTAGATGTCAAGAACTTGCGGTTGCTGTGCCGCGTGGTTGTGCTCGTTGCCCGCGTAAACTTTCAGTTTACGGAACATAGCACGACCCAGCGGGCCTTTTGGCAGCATGCCTTTAACCGCGATTTCAATCACACGCTCAGGACGGCGGGCAATCATCTCTTCAAAGGTCGCTTGTTTGATACCACCGATGTGGCCGGTGTGGTGATAGTACACTTTGTCAGTACGCTTGTTGCCGGTTACAGCAACTTTGTCAGCGTTCAGAACGATGATGTAATCACCGGTATCTACGTGCGGAGTGTATTCCGCTTTGTGCTTACCGCGCAGGCGACGAGCCAGTTCAGTAGCCAGACGGCCCAGAGTTTTACCGGTCGCGTCAACAACATACCAGTCGCGTTTTACGGTTTCTGGTTTAGCTGTAAAAGTTTTCATTAAAAGCTTACCCAAATAAATAAGTTACACGTTGGTGAACACCCAAACGTTTTAAATAGTTGAGGTTCACACGACAAAGTCCGGTAAACCTACCCCCTCGGATATGTTTGGCCGGCACAGAGAAAGTTTGGGAAAAAACTCTCTTGTAACGTGGGGTCGCAGGATTATAGAGAAGTCCAGGTCAAAGATCGACCCCTTTTTGCGATTTGCCGCGGGTTTTGTTCAGGCCTGGTTCACCCTCGGTCGGGGAGGTTGCACAGATATAATACCGCATAATGCCGGGGCGCTGCGCTTGTCCGGCTTACGGCATATGCTCCCGCTTGAGGTACTCCGCACTCTGCATCTCTTGCAGGCGTGACAGACAGCGCTGAAATTCAAACTTGAGCCGCTCCCCCTGATAAATTTCATATAACGGCGCGGCGGCGCTGACCACCAGCTTAACGTGGCGCTCGTAAAACTCATCCACCAGCGCAATAAAGCGGCGCGCTTCGTTCTCCATCAGCGGCGTCATGACCGGCACGTCAAACAGCAGAACCGTGTGAAATAACCTTGAGAGCGCAATGTAATCATGCTGGCTGCGGGCTTCGACGCACAGCGTAGCGAAAGAGACCGCTAGCGTTTGGTTTTCAACGCCCAGGGTGGATAAAGGGCGATGATTGATTTCCAGCGTCGGAGCGTGCTCGCGCGCCCCCCCCGCTAACGCCAGCCACAGTTTATCCATTTGCCGCTGGGTTTCATCATTAAGCGGCGTTAGCCATAAATGGGCCTGCGTCAGCGTCCGCAGTCGGTAATCGACGCCGGCGTCCACATTCATAATGTCGCAGTGCTGTTTAATGGCATCGATAGCCGGCAGGAAGCGGGCGCGTTGCAAACCGTTGCGGTAGAGTTCATCCGGCGGAATATTGGAGGTCGCGACCAGCGTAATGCCGCGTGCAAACAGCGCTTTCATTAAACCGCCCAGCAGCATGGCGTCGGTAATATCGGTGACGAAAAACTCATCGAAACACAGTACGTCCGTCTCGGTTTTAAACCGATCGGCAATAATGTCTAACGGATCGATCTGTCCCTGTAGCGCAGTAAGTTCTTCATGCACGCGCAGCATAAACCGATGAAAATGCAGGCGTAGTTTTCGCTCGCCCGGCAGGCTGTGGTAGAAGAGATCCATGAGCCATGTTTTGCCGCGCCCCACGCCCCCCCACATATACAGCCCGCGAACCGGTATTTGCGCGTCCGGTTCGTTTTTGCCTAATAATTTCCCCAGTCGCGCTATCAGACCGCCGGGTGGCGTAGCCGACGATTTTTTCGCGGTGAGCGCCTGATAAAGGGTTTCCAGACGGTCGACCGCCTCTTTCTGTACGTCGTCAGGCTGATGGGTGCCTTCGTTGAGTGTCTGGAGATAACGCGATGTAGGGGAAAGGCTTTGCATAATGTTATTGTTATTCCTTGAAAATCGATGTGCCGTCGTTCACGGCTGACGAAAAAAAGGCCGTTCTACACTACGCGATATGCTGTCGGGATTCCACTTCTACGGAATTAGCGGTTATAGTGGCATAATCAGGCGCGGGCATGGAGCCTGGAGCCAACACCCTACGGAAACATAAGACAACGGGAGATGTTCATGACCTGGGAATATGCGCTAATTGGATTAGTCGTCGGTATCATCATTGGTGCCGTGGCCATGCGTTTTGGTAATCGTAAGTTACGTCAACAGCAGGCATTGCAGTACGAACTGGAAAAAAACAAAGCTGAGCTGGAAGAGTACCGTGAAGAGCTGGTTAGCCACTTTGCCCGCAGCGCGGAACTGCTGGATACCATGGCGCATGATTACCGCCAGCTGTATCAGCATATGGCGAAAAGCTCCAGCAGCCTGCTGCCGGAAATGTCTGCGGAGTCGAATCCGTTCCGTAACCGTCTGGCGGAGTCTGAGGCGAGCAACGATCAGGCGCCAGTACAAATGCCACGTGATTATTCTGAAGGCGCGTCTGGCCTGTTACGTAGCGGCGCAAAGCGCGATTAATCGCACGCCGTTAAGAAATTTATCGGGCGCATCGCTTGCGCCCTCTCTCTATCTTTCCTGTCCCAGCTATTATCATTGTTACCAGGCTGAAAATTCAATAACATCAATCTGTTTTGAATTGTCTATCCGTTCATCCAAGGTACGAGAGCAGCATCCATGAAAAAACACACCCAGCTGTTAAGTGCATTAGCGTTAAGTGTCGGGTTAACTCTTTCGGCGCCGTTTCCAGCCCTTGCATCGATACCAGGCCAGGTGCCAGGCCAGGCGACGCTGCCAAGCCTTGCCCCTATGCTGGAGAAAGTGCTGCCTGCTGTCGTCAGCGTAAAAGTCGAGGGAACCGCCGCCCAGAGCCAAAAAGTGCCGGAGGAGTTTAAAAAATTCTTTGGCGAGGATCTGCCAGACCAGCCGTCCCAGCCGTTTGAAGGACTCGGTTCGGGGGTGATTATCGATGCCGCGAAAGGCTATGTATTAACCAATAATCATGTGATTAATCAGGCACAAAAGATCAGCATTCAACTGAATGACGGACGCGAATTCGACGCGAAGCTGATCGGCGGCGACGACCAGAGCGATATCGCTCTGTTACAAATTCAGAATCCCAGCAAGTTAACGCAAATTACCATCGCCGATTCCGACAAACTCCGCGTCGGCGATTTCGCCGTAGCGGTCGGTAATCCGTTTGGTCTTGGGCAAACCGCCACCTCCGGGATTATTTCAGCGCTGGGACGCAGCGGGCTTAATCTGGAAGGGCTTGAGAACTTTATTCAAACCGATGCCTCTATTAACCGCGGCAACTCCGGCGGCGCGCTGCTTAACCTGAACGGCGAGCTGATCGGGATTAATACCGCGATCCTCGCGCCAGGTGGCGGGAGTATCGGCATTGGCTTTGCTATTCCTTCCAATATGGCGCAGACGCTGGCGCAGCAGTTGATTCAGTTCGGCGAAATCAAACGCGGATTGCTGGGAATTAAAGGCACTGAAATGACCGCTGATATCGCCAAGGCATTCAAACTGAACGTTCAGCGTGGCGCTTTTGTCAGCGAGGTTTTACCCAATTCAGGTTCGGCGAAGGCCGGGGTGAAATCCGGAGACGTGATTATCAGTCTTAACGGTAAGCCGCTGAATAGCTTTGCCGAACTGCGTTCACGTATCGCCACCACCGAACCGGGCACGAAAGTGAAGCTGGGCCTGCTGCGCGATGGTAAGCCGCTGGAGGTGGAAGTCACGCTGGATTCCAATACCTCTTCTTCCGCCAGCGCCGAAATGATCGCCCCGGCGTTGCAAGGCGCGACGTTGAGCGACGGCCAGCTGAAAGACGGGACGAAAGGCGTTAAGGTTGATAGCGTCGAAAAAAGCAGTCCTGCCGCGCAGGCCGGTTTGCAAAAAGATGATGTTATCATCGGCGTTAACCGCGATCGTATCAGTTCTATCGCCGAAATGCGCAAAGTGATGGCGGCAAAACCGTCCATCATTGCTCTTCAGGTAGTACGCGGCAACGAGAACATTTATCTATTGCTGCGCTAATCCTGTCTTAAACCGGGCATCAGCCTGCGATGTGATGTCCGGTTAACTCATGGTATGCTGCTGCCGTTCCCTTTTTTAACGACGCCTCCATCATGTTTGTGAAGCTCTTACGTTCGGTCGCAATAGGTTTAATTGTCGGCGCTATTCTGTTGGCCGTCATGCCTTCTTTGCGCAAAATTAATCCTATCGCCGTCCCGCAATTCGACAGTACCGATGAGACGCCAGCCAGTTATAATTTTGCGGTTCGCCGCGCCGCGCCTGCCGTCGTCAATGTCTATAACCGCAGTATGAACAGTACCGCGCATAATCAACTGGAGATCCGCACGCTGGGTTCCGGCGTGATCATGGATCAACGCGGTTATATTATTACCAACAAGCACGTGATTAACGATGCCGATCAGATTATCGTCGCGCTACAGGATGGCCGCGTCTTTGAAGCGCTACTGGTTGGCTCCGATTCGCTTACCGATCTGGCGGTGCTGAAGATCAACGCCACTGGCGGGCTGCCTACCATCCCGATTAATACAAAGCGTACACCGCATATTGGCGACGTCGTACTGGCTATCGGCAACCCATATAATCTGGGACAGACCATCACCCAGGGGATCATCAGCGCAACGGGTCGTATCGGCCTGAACCCGACGGGGCGACAGAATTTTCTCCAGACCGACGCCTCGATTAACCACGGTAATTCCGGCGGCGCGCTGGTCAACTCGTTAGGCGAACTGATGGGGATCAACACCCTCTCTTTTGATAAGAGTAACGATGGCGAAACGCCGGAAGGCCTTGGTTTTGCGATTCCCTTCCAGCTAGCCACGAAAATTATGGATAAGCTTATCCGCGACGGTCGCGTGATTCGCGGCTATATCGGTATTGGCGGACGAGAAATCGCGCCGCTGCACGCGCAGCAGGGTAGCGGCATGGACCCGATTCAGGGCATTGTCGTTAATGAAGTGACGCCAAACGGCCCCGCCGCGCTTGCCGGTATTCAGGTTAATGATTTGATTATTTCGGTCAATAATAAACCCGCTGTGTCCGCACTGGAGACGATGGATCAGGTGGCGGAAATCCGCCCGGGCTCCGTCATTCCGGTCGTGGTAATGCGGGATGATAAGCAGCTCACGTTCCAGGTGACGGTGCAGGAATACCCGGCGTCGAACTAAAACGACGCGGCTTTTGCCCGCGTCGTTCGACGGCTAGTCAATAAAGACTGGCCCTGCCGGAAAATGCGCCAGGAAACTCGTGAAGATCAGCAGAGCGGGGAGACTTTTCTCCCCGACGGCCTCTTCACGCAGCACCTTATCGAGTGCCAATAAGCCAGACTCGCCTCCTTCCCCCAGAATGCCGCCCATCCAGAGCAGTCGTTGCGCCTGTTGACGCGCATACTGCGATGCGCTTTTCCAGGCGATCAGATGCAGCAACGTTTGTAACAGCAGGATCCGAGATGCGTGACCATCGCGTTGTAATCGCCTGAATACGGGTAATGCAATACTACGTACCGTCGAGAAACCGCTCGCCGCCTCCCCCTCAATCGGCGATAAACCAACAGCCGCCTGTTTGACGAAATCGCATAACTGATTGTGTGTTAATGGCCGCTCGCCTGCGCTCATATACCCTGCGGCAAAACAGAGTAACCCGATACCCTGAGCCCAATCGGTCGATGGCAGAATCCCCTGCGGAACATTCGGTGCCGACGTCTGTGCGGCACAAAGCCCCTCGTCGTAACACTGTGCAAAACGTTGCTCATATATTGCTGAGTTGACGCCAGACCACGGCAGCAAATGCAGCGCTGGCTCAAGCTCAGTTATCTGATTCACCGTCTCAACAACATAATGCAAGATGGTTTCTCTGGATGGCATGGATGTACCTTGCCGAAACGCAACCATTTCACTCATTACTGTGTCCTCATTTTGCGGGAGCAGAATCACTGCTCCCGATTAGATTGGATTACATCGCCAGCACGTACTTGAGCATCACGCCCGCCGCAATGGCCGAACCGATAACCCCCGCCACGTTCGGGCCCATCGCGTGCATCAGCAGGAAGTTCTGTGCGTCCGATTCCAGCCCCACCTTGTTCGACACCCTGGCTGCCATCGGCACCGCCGACACCCCCGCCGAACCGATAAGCGGGTTGATTTTGTTCTTACTGCACAGGTTCAGCAGCTTCGCCATCAGCACCCCGGCCGCCGTCCCAATCCCGAACGCAATCACCCCCAGCAGCAGAATGCCCAGCGTCTGCGGCTGCAGGAATTTGTCCGCGACCAGCTTGGCCCCCACCGACAGCCCGAGGAAGATGGTCACGGTATTAATCAGCCCGTTCTGCACCGTGTCGCTCAGACGCTCCACCACGCCGCTTTCGCGCATCAGGTTGCCAAAGCAGAACATCCCCAGCAGCGGCGCGGCGTCCGGCAGCAGCAGGGCCACCAGCATGAGCAACACCACCGGGAAGAGGATTTTTTCCCGCTTGCTGACGGTGCGCAGCTGCACCATGCGGATTTTCCGCTCCGTCTCCGTGGTCAGCGCCTTCATAATCGGCGGCTGGATTAACGGCACCAGCGCCATATACGAGTACGCCGCCACCGCGATGGCCCCCAGCAGCTCCGGCGCCAGCTTGCCCGACAGATAAATCGCCGTCGGGCCGTCCGCGCCGCCGATAATGCCGATGGCCGCCGCCTGCGGCAGGGTGAAGCTGATAAGGCCGAAGTAGTTCAGCGTCAGCGCCCCCAGCACGGTGGCGAAGATACCGAACTGCGCCGCCGCGCCGAGCAGCAGGGTGCGCGGATTCGCCAGCAGCGGGCCGAAGTCGGTCATCGCGCCCACGCCCATAAAGATGACCAGCGGCGCGACGCCGGAGCCAATCGCCACTTTGTAGAACAGCGCCAGCACCCCCGGCGTATAGCCCATGTCCACCGCCAGGTTCTCCATCTGGCTCTGCACCGACGGCAGCGCCAGCGCTAACGCCTCTTTAATGGCGTGCACGTCCGGCGCGCAGTTCAGCTTCGCGGCAATCGCCGCCAACTGCCCGGCGTCGTGATGTGCCAGCAGGCTTTCCAGCGCGGTCAGCGCCATGCCCGCTTCCGGGATGTTGGAGAGCAGGCCGCCGAAGCCAATCGGCAGCAGCAGCAGCGGCTCGAACTTTTTCGCAATCGCCAGCCACAGCAGCAGCAGGCTGACCAGCAGCATGATGGCCTGGCCTGCGCCAAGGTGCATCAGCCCCATGCCCTGAAGCAGGGCGTTCAGACTTTCCATTTCCGCTCCTCGTCCTTACGCCAGCGTCATCAGGGTGTCACCGACGGAAACCGCGTCCCCGGACTTCACCGCAATACCGCGTACCGTCCCGGCCTGCGCAGCGCGGATTTCGGTTTCCATCTTCATGGCTTCCAGAATCAGCAGCACGTCGCCTTCGGCCACCGTCTGGCCCTCGGTGGCAATCACCTTCCAGATGTTGCCCGCCAGCGGGGCGGTGACCGGGGTGCCTGCGCCTGCGGGGGCGGCGGCCTGAACCGGTGCGGAAGAGGCCGCCGGTTCAGCCGCAGTAAGCTGGCTGATATCGCCGCCGTCGCTGACTTTGACCACAAAGGCTTTGCCTTCCACTTCGACGGTGTAGATACCGGAAGCTGCGGCTTTTGCCGGGGCAGCGGCAGGCTGCGCGGCTTCCGCCTGCGGCAGTGGCTCAAACGCCGCCGGATTGTGGCGGTTCTCAAGGAATTTGAGGCCGATTTGCGGGAACAGCGCCACGGTGAGCACGTCGTCGATGGCGTTTCCCGCAAGCTGGATGCCCTTCTCCTGCGCCTGGCGCCTGACGTCGGCTTCCAGTTCAGCCAGCTCCGGTTTGAGTAAATCCGCCGGACGGCAGGTCACCGGAGCGCCCCCTTCCAGCACCCGCGCCTGCAGTACCGCGTTCACCGGCACCGGGGTGTGCCCGTATTCGCCTTTCAGAATGCCCGCCGTTTCTTTGGCAATGGTCTTGTAGCGTTCGCCGGTCAGGACGTTGAGCACCGCCTGGGTGCCGACAATCTGTGAAGTGGGGGTCACCAGCGGGATAAAACCGAGGTCCTCGCGCACGCGGGGGATTTCCGCCAGCACCTGGTCGAGTTTGTCCGCCGCGTTCTGCTGCTTCAGCTGGCTTTCGAGGTTGGTCAGCATTCCGCCCGGCACCTGCGCCACCAGAATGCGGCTGTCGTAGCCTTTCAGCTGGCCTTCAAAGGCGTGATACTTTTTGCGCACCTCGCGGAAGTAGGCGGCGATGCTTTCCAGCTTCAGGATATCCAGCCCGGTGTCGTGCTCAGTACCTGCCAACGTCGCCACCAGCGCCTCGGTGGCCGGGTGGCCGTAGGTGGCGCTCATGGAGGAAATCGCCGTGTCCACGCCGTCAACGCCCGCCTCGATGGCCTTCAGCAGGGCCATCTCCGCCATCCCGGTGGTGGCGTGACAGTGCAGGTGCAGGCGCACCTCAAAACGTTTTTTGATTTCGCTGACCAGCTCATACGCCGCCATCGGCGTGAGAATGCCGGACATATCCTTGATGGCAATCGAGTCAACGCCGGTTTCCAGCAGTTGCTCCGTTAAATCCAGCCAGGTCTGCAGGGTGTGCGCCGGGCTGGTGGTGTAGGAGAGCGTGCCCTGGGCGTGCGCGCCGTGGCTGCGCACCGCCTGCAGTGCGGCTTTCATATTGCGCGGGTCGTTCATGGCGTCGAAGACGCGGAACACGTCCATGCCGTTTTTCACCGCGCGTTCGACGAAGCGTTCCACCACGTCATCGGCGTAGTGGCGGTAGCCGAGCAGGTTCTGCCCGCGTAGCAGCATCTGCAGCGGGGTTTTGGGCATGGCCTTTTTAAGCTCGCGCAGGCGGACCCACGGGTCTTCGCCGAGGAAACGGATGCAGGCGTCAAAGGTGGCGCCGCCCCAGCACTCCAGCGACCAGTAGCCCACGTCGTCGAGCTGAGCGGCAATCGGCAGCATATCATCAAGACGCAGACGGGTGGCAAACAGGGACTGGTGGGCGTCGCGCAGGACGACATCGGTAATGGCAATGGTCATGGATCCCTCCGGGAAATTAAACGTGGTGGCGGTGATGGTGAATGGCGGCGGCAATCACCGGCTTTAAGCGGGTGAAGTCGTCAGCGGGCGCGGCGGCGGCAGGTGCCGCCTTCGGCGCCGGGACCGGTTCGGGGAAGAAGCGGTTGACGGCGGCGGACATGCCGCGGATGGCGAAAATCAGCAGGAACAGAAACGCCAGCACGAACCCCATGCCGAGGAACATCAGGGTGAAGCCTTCACCTAATAGCAGAGCTGCATCAGTCATAAAATAGCCTTCAGGCAGGAGGCACGATAATGGTGCTATTTATGACGATGAAATAATAAGGGTGGATTTCCCTGAGCCGCCCCCGGCCAGAGCCCTTGGTTATTATTATCGTCATAACGTATTGCCACCATTATCGTGCAATTTACGTAATCAGGTTTATTTGATGAAACTTACGTTCTGGCATATTTCATCAGCGACGATCTCTTTACGCTGATTAAAAATAATTTTGTTCTGTTCAAACAGATTATTCCCATGGGTATCAATAGAAACAATCAGCGGGCCAAACTCTTTAACCCGGCAGACCCACAGCGTTTCCGGCATCCCCAGATCGCGCCATTGGGCATCTTCAATTTCGTCCACGCACACGGCGGCTACAACCGCACAACCGGCAGGGAATACGCAGTGCAGCGCTTTGTGTTCAGCACAGCCCTCTTCGGTACCTTTACCCATACCGCCTTTACCCACAATTAATTTCACGCCGGTCTGCGCAATAAATTCTTTTTCGAATTTCTCCATACGCATGCTGGTGGTTGGTCCAACGGAGACCATTTCAAACTTATCGTCTTCGCCTTTAATTGAGCGGACAATTGGGCCAGCGTGTAAAATAGCGCCGCCGCGAACATCTACCGGAAGTTCGCGACCACCTTCAATTAAACGGCGATGAGCTACGTCACGGCAGGTAACAATATGACCGTTGAGATAAATAATATCGCCAGCCTTAATATCTGCTAAATCTTCATCTTTAATTGGCGTAGTCAGGATTTTTTTAGTCATCAGAAATTCACTCCGCTGTGAGACGTAATGGTGTAATTCAAATCTTTATCGAAAACGATGTGCCCTTTACGGTGCGACCAGCAGCCGACGTTTACCGCCACGCCGATGGTAGAAGGATGACGCGCGGTGTTTTCAATGTTCACGCCCATAACGGAGGTATTACCGGACATCCCCTGCGGCCCCAGGCCAATTTTGTTAATGCCGTCTTCCAGCATTTTTTCCAGCGAGGCTGCACGCTCATTCTCGTTATGCGAACCGATCGGACGCATCAGCGCTTTTTTCGATAGCAGTGCCGCCGTTTCAACAGAGGTCGCTACGCCCACGCCAACCAGCAGCGGCGGACACGCGTTGAGGCCGTAGCTGGTCATCACATCCAGTACAAAGCGGGTCACACCTTCATAGCCTGCACCCGGCATCAGCACCATCGCTTTCCCCGGCAGAGAACAACCGCCGCCCGCCATATAGGTATAAATGCTGCACTGATCGGAATTGGGAACGATCTCCCAGAAGACCGTCGGCGTACCTTTACCCACGTTTTTACCGGTGTTGTATTCATCAAAAGTTTCTACGCTGTTGTGGCGCAGCGGAGAATCTACAGTTGCTTTGATCACCGCCTCACGCAACAACGCTTCCAGCTCGCCAATCAGCGGAAAGTTCGTCCCGCACTCCACCAGAAACTGAATGACACCGGTGTCCTGGCAGGAAGGACGATCCAGCTCTTTCGCCAGACGCTGGTTCTCAATCATGGTAGTAAAGATGACGTCGGCCAGTTTACTGGTCTCTTTCTTATGCAAATCTTCCAGTTTTGCAGTGACATCATCAGGCAAAACTTTGCCGGTATATCCCACAAACTTGGCCATAACGTCGGTCATATGGGATATCTGTTCACTTTTGCTCATAAATGCTCCTTAGTCAGAACAGCTTCCGTTAATTACGGATGAAAAGGGAAAAGGATTGGCAGCAGGATCAAGCTGACAATGGTTGAAACGATAATCAGGGGGATACCGGCCTTAGCGTAGTCGACAAATTTATAGCCACCCGCGGAGAGCACCATCATGTTGGCAGGCATACCGATAGGGGTTGCGTAGGCGCAGGAACCGCCAATGACCGTCGCCATCAGAACCGCACGTGGGTCGGCCCCCATACCTGCGGCAATGGACAAACTCACCGGCACCAACAGCGCTGTCGTTGCGGTATTGGACATAAAGTTGGTCATCACAACGGATAAGGCGAAAACGGCGATCAGCAACATGAACGGTGAGGAGTTTTGCCCCAGCATGCCGATTACATAGTCCGCAACCAGCTTGCCTGCCCCGGTCATTTCCAGCGCTTTTGCCAGCGCCAGGGTGCCGCCAAAGATAAAAATAGTCTGTGAATCAATGGCTTTATAGGCCTGTTTTTCCGTGAGTACGCCGCTTACGACCAGCACAAGAGCGCCAATACAACCGGTCACGGCCAGGCTGACACCGATCTTCTTCTCAAAGATCATGCCGAGGATCGTTGCGATCAACACCACGAGTGAGAGCCGTTGTTTCCACTGTGGAACATGGCTGTAGTCACGTTGCTCCCCGACGCTCCCCACCTCACCGCCGGTCGCATTATTCGGCAGAAAGCGATAGCCAATAGTCAGGAAGTAGAGAATGCCGCAGATGAGCATCGGGAGACCGATTTTTGCGTATTCAAAAAAGCCAAAGCCGCCGCCAATATTCTGTAGCGCAGACTGCGCGATAAGATTTCCCGGCGCGCCAATTAACGACAGGTTACCGCCCAACGCAGCGGCGAAAACCAGCGGCATCAGTAGACGAGAACGCGAGAAGCCCGATTTTGCCGCCACGCCGATCACCACCGGAATCAAAACCGCAGCGGTACCGGTGTTAGAGAGGACGCCAGACATCAACCCCACCACCACCATAATGGTGAAGATCAGCTGTTTTTCTGTTTTCGCGAAGCGCGTGATGACGCCGCCCACTTTGTTTGCCATACCGGTCTCGAACAACGCACCGCCTACGATGAACATCGCGACAAAGAGGATGACGTTAGTGTCGATAAAGCCAGCAAAGGCCTGTTTGATATTCAGAACGCCGGTGATAACTAAGGCCACGCAGACAATCATGGAAGTGACGGCCAGTGGCACTTTTTCCCATACAAACATGACGATAGCGAACACCAATAAACATAGGGTAAGGGTAATGGGTTCCATATTTATAATTATCCAATCAATGATATATGATATTGTATCCAATGTTGACGAGGAGAAATTATTCCCATACAAAAACTAAGTCAAATCGTTTCTCAGGAAAAATGCAGGAGTGGGATCTACATCAAGATCGTAGTTGGATCGTTACTGGACGTGATTAATAGAATTGAAGAATTGGTTGAAGCGCCTGCGATGCTCACGCAGGCGAAAAGATCAGGCTGAAGGGTCACCAACATAGCGGGTCAGCATATTCTCCATCGAGCGAATAATGTGTTCGCGCATGCGCTGGCGTGCCAATGTTTCATCATGAAGTTCAAGAGCTTGCAGAATACTTTTATGTTCCTGAATGGAAATCACGGCATACTCTTCTTCGGTGACCTTATGGCCCATCGACAGGCCGTTCCACATATTACAGAGCAACATTTTCATTTTTTCGTTGCCAGCAACATTCCATATTTCCATATGAAATGCCTGATTCAGGTCGGAGTATTCCGCCGAGTTATTTTCCGCGAGAGCCTTTTCAGCGGCATAATGCACCTGGGCTATCCGCGAGATATCGGTGCCAGGACGAGAAGCTTTAGCTACCGCCTCACTTTCTAACAGCGCGCGAATTTCATAGTGTTCACGGATCGTTTGTTCATTGATGCCCAACACCACCGCCCCTTTATTAGGGCGCACTTTTATCAGCCCATCCGCCGCCAGAATCTGAAACGCCTCGCGCACTGGCATACTGGACACGCCGACCATTCCGGCAATGCCTTCTAACGTAATCTCCTGCCCTTCCACTAACTCCCTCGAAAGAATCGCTTTACGCAGCACCGCCGCGACCTGTTCTTTCGCTGAAAGAAGCTTAATCTTCCCTAACTTAGGCTTCTGCACTTTCCCAATCCTTCATATGTTGACGCATTATTTCTGCTAAAGAGAGGAAATAACGCTGCATAACTTGCCCAATCTCATCACGCCGCCCCTGGCGTATGACGTCAGCCAGTTCAGCGAAAAGCTGCGCCGACTCCTGATTATCTTTTTTCAGATGCAAAATAACATAAGAGACATAACCGTCCAGGAACTGCTGATACACCTTTTCCAGATAGCGGTTATTCACATAAGAAATCAGCATCGCATGACACTCCAGTTCGCAGGATTTGTCTTCTGCGACAGCCAGCACTTGCGCACGTATCAGGAGGGCATCGCCTACTTCGCTGGGTATCAGCGAAAACATTTCGGCGGCCATCGCGGCAATCACGCGAAAAATATGACTCACGCGATCGGCCTCAAGATGCGCGACCTGCATGTGCCTGTTGGGCAGTCGGATTAAAAAACCTTCCTGTTCGAGTGACTGTAGCGCTTCTCGAACCGGCATTCGTGAAAGACCGAGCTGCTCCGCAATACTTTCCTGCGCGAGTTCTTCTCCCGCTTTTATATTGCCGGAAAGAATTTCATAGCGAAGCATTTGCGTAATGTGATCGCGGGTTTGCGTTCTTTGGATCTTTTTCACGACGTTCTCGTTAATAACCGATAAGACGTGAGGAGTTTAGCAGATTTAGTACTTGATTTCGTGGCTTGTTTACAGTCAAAGAAGCCGGAGCAAAAGCCCCGGCATCGGGCAGGAACAGCTTATTTATTAATAAAATCTTCACCCAACTGAATATCTTTTTTCAGCGTATCCAGCATAGCGTCCAGCGAATGTTGCTCGAAAGCGCTCAGTGTGCCGATGGATTTACGCTCTTCTACACCGTTTTTACCCAGCAGCAGCGGCTGAGAGAAGAAACGGGCATACTGACCGTCGCCTTCCACATAGGCGCATTCCACCACGCCTTTTTCGCCCTGCAGAGCGCGAACCAGAGAAAGACCGAAACGTGCGGCAGCCTGACCCATAGAGAGGGTTGCCGATCCGCCGCCGGCTTTCGCCTCGACGACTTCAGTACCGGCGTTCTGAATACGTTTAGTCAGCTCGGCCGCTTCTTGTTCGGTAAAACTTACGCCTGGAATCTGCGACAGCAGCGGCAGAATCGTCACGCCGGAGTGCCCGCCAATCACCGGGACTTCAACTTCCGTTGGCAGCTTACCTTTCAGCTCTGCAACAAAGGTATTAGAGCGGATGATATCCAGCGTGGTGACGCCAAACAGTTTGTTTTTGTCGTATACGCCTGCTTTTTTCAGCACTTCCGCCGCAATCGCAACGGTGGTGTTCACCGGGTTGGTGATAATGCCCACGCACGCTTTCGGGCAGGTTTTAGCGATCTGCTGCACCAGGTTTTTCACGATGCCGGCGTTAACGTTAAACAGGTCGGAACGGTCCATACCCGGCTTACGCGCCACACCCGCAGAAATCAGTACTACGTCAGCGCCTTCAAGCGCCGGGGTTGCGTCTTCACCGGAGAAACCTTTGATTTTTACAGCGGTGGGGATATGGCTCAAATCAACGGCCACACCGGGAGTCACTGGAGCGATGTCGTACAGGGAGAGTTCTGAACCTGAAGGCAGTTGGTTTTTTAAAAGTAATGCCAGCGCCTGACCGATACCACCAGCAGCGCCGAGGACTGCGACTTTCATCCTAAACTCCTTATTATATGATTAGCTAAGTGTCTATTGCTCCGCGGCGGCGACCTTAATTCACAAATTCAATGATTACAATCCTCACTCATCAAGAATGCGGAGTCGCGCAATTTTGGCTTTTATGCATTTAATTTGCGTAATCCGGATCGGCTGCAACCAGAGAGCAACGTTCCTACAGGTGGTGACAATATACCCTACTATCCTCTCAAAACAACATCATTTTGATAACAATTAATTTACTTTTAATCTTATTTGCGAGGCGTGACACAGGCATGTTTCTTGATAACGAAATTTGATAAGATTCCGCTCTTTCATAACATTATTTCAGCCTTAAACAAGGCAGACTGTTTGCATAAAAATTCATCTGTATGCACAATAATGTTGTTTCTACCGCCATATTACGGGTGACTTATGCGAAGCTCGGCTAAACAAGAAGAACTAGTAAGAGCGTTTAAAGCGCTCCTCAAAGAAGAAAAATTCAGCTCACAGGGCGAAATCGTCCTCGCGTTGCAGGATCAGGGCTTTGAAAATATCAATCAGTCCAAGGTCTCGCGCATGTTGACTAAGTTCGGCGCAGTGCGTACACGTAACGCAAAAATGGAAATGGTGTACTGTCTTCCGGCTGAACTGGGCGTCCCAACAACATCCAGTCCGTTGAAAAATCTGGTGCTGGATATCGACTATAACGACGCTGTCGTGGTGATTCATACCAGCCCCGGCGCGGCACAACTCATTGCGCGCCTGCTGGATTCACTGGGGAAAGCAGAAGGTATTCTCGGCACGATTGCCGGCGACGATACTATCTTCACTACGCCTGCCAGCGGATTTTCCGTAAGAGATCTGTACGAAGCCATTCTGGAACTTTTTGAACAAGAGCTCTAGTCCCACTTCCTCCGTCGTCGTACGGCGGAGGCACCTTTTTGTCCTCTCCCCTCGCCGCTTTCCTGTACGGCTATCATTTGGCAAATCATGCCCTTAAACATTCACCACGTGAATGACAAATCAAAAAAACGCACAAAATGCCAAATTTCTTAACCAATTGATTTTCTTTTATTTTTTAAAAGACAGCGGCGAAAAACAGCAATTTTAATTCCATAACGTTATAAAAAATAAAATTTTTAATGTCTTTAAAAAGCAGAAACAATTAGCGTGGTATTAATTAATCGCGTGATTAGTGTATACTTAATTTTGTGATGAGGGTCACGAAACAAAGACCCCAGTAAAGGAATTCGACGAGGTAAAAATCATGAATATCAAAACCACTGTTGCAACATTAAGTGTTCTGTCCGTTCTCTCTTTTGGCGCTTTCGCCGCAGAACCTATCAGCGCAGAGCAAGCGCAAAATCGTGAAGCAATCGGATCGGTTTCAGTCAGCGCTATCGGCTCATCGCCTATGGATATGAACGCCATGCTGAGCAAAAAAGCGGATGAACAAGGCGCTACGGCCTACCACATTACCGAAGCGCGTAGCGGCAGCAACTGGCACGCCACTGCCGAACTGTACAAATAAAATTCACCTGCCATCGCATATAACGTGTCGTTACTTCGCGGAGATATCGCATAAGAAAAGCCCATTAATCCGCGAGGTTGACCCTATAAAGGAATAAAAGACCATGAAAACGAAATACATTATCGCATCACTCGGCCTGGCCACTCTGCTCTCTTTCGGCGCAAATGCCGCAGTACACCAGGTCAACGCGGAACAGGCGCAGAATCTGCAACCGATGGGCACCATTTCCGTCTCGCAGATTGGCAGTACGCCAATGGATATGCGCCAGGAGATCGTCGCTAAAGCCGAAAAAGCAGGCGCTAATAGCTATCGCATCATCGAATTAAAAGAAGGTGATAACTGGCACGCCACCGCCGAGTTGTATAAGTAAACCCTCGTCGTCTAACCCGACGACTTGCCCCCGCCTGTCGGGGGCTTTTTTATGCTTTTTCAATGCCGGACATTAAACCGTAGCCGCCCCTCCAGCTCTTCTTCCGCTTCATCAAAGAGTAAAATCAGCGCCCCGTAGCGCCTGCGCAGTTTATCAGGCAGGTGAACAAACTCAATCTCTAGCGGTAGGGGTAAGATACCGCTCATTACCGCATCCCATAATGTATCAAGATCGCTTACTTTCTCACTGGCAAGACCAAACGTCTGCGTAAACTCGCGATAAAAATCGCTTTGGTTTTTAATATCATTAAAATCAAAAGTATAGACATTCATAGCCAGCCACCATCCCCGACAGACAATTGTCTGTTTTACTACTAAGCATCATTATGCAGAGGTTTCACTTCCAGAAACGCTTTTAGCCCCGGAGCACTCTTGCGCTGTTTTTGTATCTCAAATAAGTATAGTCATAAAAAAACCGACGCTTTTGGCATCGGTTCTTGTGGGTTAGCTATCGGTAAGCGCGTTCTGGTATTTATGTAACATGCCCGTCAGGCGTTTAACCGGTTCCGTCACCTGCGGCGGCGCCTCCCAGATACGTAATTTCTCCTGATAGATATCCAGCTCATCCAGCAACTGACCAAAGTAGCGTCGCCGTTTATCATCGCTTCCGGCGGAAATAACATGGTCTGCGGTACGACGAAGCTGACGGTGAAACACTGACAGATCTTCATTAACCGGTATCGGCGCGTCGCGCAGGCGTTGATGAGCAATGATCATCGTTAGCGCCAGGCGAAACTTCGGCAAATCGCCAGGGAATTTATTCATCAGCAAAAAGAGTTGCTGATATAACGCAGGCAGACGGTTTTCTTTACGACGTACCACGTTGGTCGTCATTGCCGAGACCGCAGCGGAAACAAACTGATTAAGCAGCACGCGACCGGTTCGATCTTTGGATTTATCACGCACCAGCAGGATGACGATAAACGCCAGCATACAGCCAACAATTTGCCCCAACGCGCTGTCGAGGAACTGGCTGAAATGGAACGTCATCGGATTATCCAACACAATAATGTTAATCGTACTGGCCAGCGCCCCCATCGACCCCAGACGCCGTTTCTGGACCTCAATGCCGATAAAGAACCCCAATACCGCCAGGCTCAAACATAACAACAGCATACTTTGCTGCGTATTGGGAATAATCACCAGGAAATAGAGCAATCCCAGCGGCAACGCCGCCAGAGTGCCATAAATAAAATCAATGCAGACCATGCGCGGATTGGGTAAACGCATCGCCAGCGAGGTCACCACGGCAATCATCACCATCGCGCCATTACCCGATGTCCAGCCGGTCCATAGCCAGAATAATGTCCCCAGAATGCAGGAAAGCGTGGTGCGCCAGAAGTTCACCATCGCATGGTGGCGTTCAGCGGATTCCACTTTAACTACGGGCTCGCCTTGCAGGATCTCTTCTTCCGTCGCGCTGATTTTGGTGTTGCTGATCACGCCGCGTTTAAGCAGCAGATAGCGCGTCGCAGCGCCTACCCAGCTATAAAGCGTGACGGGCGTTTCGCGCTCGCCGGTCCAGACAATGACACGCCGCATCCGTTTTAACTGTCTGTGGACGTCCTGTACCGTTTCAACCGGCGTCTCGAACAGTTCCCGGAATGTATCGGTAATCAGTTCCGGCCGCGTGTTTTGAATAAGATAAGTTTCACAGGATTGCGTAATCAGCGTGAGCGAAAGCGTATTCAACGCTTTCAGGCGGCGGTTAGCGCGTACCCAGCGCGAAGATTCCATATTCAGATTACTTCGCATCCCCTCCAGCGCCGCCGTGCGTCGCACCAGATCGCCCCAGGCGTTGTCGACTTCTTCGCTGTCGCCATGCTTAATACAAAGTTGCATTAGCTGATATTGCGCTACCAGTAAACTGTCCAGTTCGCGATCAACCTCCTGCTTTATCGATCGCGGCGAGAAAAGCAGATCCGCTAAAATAGCGCAGCCAATGCCGATGACGATTTCGCTACAGCGTTCAAGCGCAAATTGCGGCGTGAGCAGCGGCTCCGTCTGAATGGTAATCACAATGATCAGCGCAGTATAACCTGACAGTCCCCACGCATAAGAGTTTTCGATCCGTACTAAAGAGGAGATCCAGGTACAAAAACCGGCCCAGACACAGCACACCAAAATCATCAATAGCGGCGCGCGGATCATAGAGATAATAATGATAAGCGCGGCGATACAGCCAATAAACGTCCCGATAATACGCAACATTCCGCGATAACGGATAGCGCCGGAATAGGGTTCCCCGCCGGCGGCAAATGCCGGGCCTGCCGCCACGATCGCGGCGGTCAGCACCGCCCAACGCGGCGTCTCCAGTTGAAAATGGAAGCCGATAAATAATGCCAGCACAATGGCGCACGCCAGCTTTACCGCAAAACGAATGTGCTGGTTGGCAATGGAGAAAATGCCCATGACGATTAACCGAATTCGCGCAGCCGGTGCGCCAGTTTACGGAAGAAGGAGTCCTGGCTTGCGTCACGATCCTGCTTACCGGTGATCACGACGGTTGCCGTCGTACCGGCAGGCCACAAATTCCCCTGCTGCTCGTCGAGCCGGATGCGCACCGGGACACGCTGGGCCAGACGCACCCATTCGAGGTTAGAGTCTATCGTCGCCATCCCTTTCGCATCGCTGGTACTGCTGGCATTCGTTACCCCTGCCGCCACGCTATCGACGGTACCTTTTAATACCCGGTTACTGCCAAGCGGCGTGATTTCGGCACGATATCCCGGACGCACGCCTTCCAGCTTGGTCTCTTCCATATAGGCCTGCACGTAAAAAGAGTTCTTTTTCACCAGGGCGACGGCTGTGGAACCGCGGGTAATAAATTCACCGGCATAAACATTGAGGTTAGTCACCCAGCCGTCGGCAGGCGCGCGAATGACGGTGCGTTCCAGATCGAGTTTAGCCAGATCGCGCGTCGCCTGGGCTTTAGCCAGTTGATGCAGTACAGTCTGCAAAACATTGTTCGCCTGATCGATCTCTTCCCGGGACATCGCCTGTACGCCGAGGCGATTACGGCGACTGGCTTCCTGGCGTTTTTCCTGCGCCAGGACCTGATAATAGGCTACATCAGCTTCCGCTTCCGCCAGCGCTTTTTGATAGCGTGGCTGATCGATGGTAAACAGAACCTGATCCTTTTTCACCAGTTGGTTATCATGCACGTTTACATGGGTAATCAGGCCCGCGACATCCGGGGCAATAGCGACGACATCGGCGCTAAAACGCGCGTCGCGCGTCCAGGGAGATTCGGTGTAATACACCCAGGCGCGGAAAATGGCGATAAAGGCCAGAATAACCAGTACGAGGGTAATGGCCGTACGGGAGAGTTTTCTTGTTAGTGTTTTCACTTCAACCTCAAACGAACAGGCGCGATATTAAATAAAACAGACAACAATACAGCGCGGTATTGAACAGAGCCGGATGCCAGACAAAATCATAGATGCCCGTCGGTACAAGCATCCGACGCACCAGCCAAAAAATAGCCAGTGACAAAAGCAATTCGAAAAATATCGGTGGGAAGGAAAGACCAAACACCACGATAACGGGAAACAGACTCATGTTGACCTTGATTTCTGAGAGAGAGCAGGCGATAGATTGTTAAGCTACATCGCCGCAGAGAAGGGCAAGAGACGCCAGGCGAGAGCGACATAGCTCTTATTCGAATAATAGTATATTAACGTAATTGTTATGCTGTTATCTATATTATGTGATCTAAATCACTTTTAAGCCAGAGTGAATAATGGAACGATTAAAACGAATGTCGGTATTCGCCAAAGTTGTCGAGTTTGGCTCTTTTACCGCCGCAGCCAGACAGCTGCAAATGAGCGTATCGTCCATCAGCCAGACTGTGGCGAAACTGGAAGATGAGCTTCAGGTTAAATTGCTCAACCGCAGCACACGCAGCATTGGGCTCACCGAGGCTGGAAAAATCTATTATCAGGGCTGTCGTCGTATGCTGCATGAAGTGCAGGATGTTCACGAGCAGCTTTACGCTTTTAATAACACGCCTATCGGTACATTGCGTATCGGCTGTTCTTCAACCATGGCGCAAAATGTGCTGGCCGGGCTTACCGCAAAATTATTAAAAGAGTATCCCGGTCTGGCGGTCAATCTGGTGACAGGAATTCCGGCTCCGGATTTAATTGCCGACGGGCTGGACGTGGTGATCCGCGTGGGCGCGCTGCAAGACTCCAGCCTGTTTTCCCGTCGACTTGGCGCGATGCCGATGGTTGTGTGCGCCGCCAAGCCCTACCTCGCTCAGTACGGCGTCCCGGAAAAACCCGCCGATCTCAGTAGCCATTCCTGGCTGGAATATAGCGTGCGCCCGGATAATGAGTTTGAACTTATCGCGCCGGAAGGAATTTCTACCCGACTGATTCCACAGGGGCGGTTCGTCACTAACGATCCGATGACGCTGGTACGCTGGCTGACCGCCGGAACCGGAATCGCCTATGTGCCGCTGATGTGGGTGATCGATGAGATCAATCGTGGCGATCTGGAGATCCTGCTGCCTCGCTATCAGTCCGATCCCCGTCCGGTGTACGCGCTGTATACCGAAAAAGATAAGCTGCCGCTTAAAGTGCAGGTAGTGATTAACGCGTTAACTGACTATTTTGTCGATGTCGCACACCTGTTTCAGGGGATGCACGGGCGAGGGAAAGAAAAATAAAAACACCGGGTAATTGCTGAAGACGATTGTAGCCAGATGCCACCCGAGGCTGACATTGCCTGATGGCGCTGCGCTTATCAGGCCTGGGCGGCACACACCACAGGCCTGATAAGGCGGACAGTTATGCGGTGCCGCCAACCGTCAGGTTATCGACTTTCAGCGTCGGCTGGCCTACGCCTACCGGCAGACTTTGACCCTCTTTACCGCAGACCCCCACCCCGTTATCCAGCTTAAGGTCGTTGCCGACCATGGAGATCTGTTGCATCGTTTCAATGCCTGATCCAATCAACGTCGCGCCCTTCACCGGCGTCGTGACTTTGCCGTTTTCAATCAGATACGCTTCCGAGGTAGAGAACACAAACTTGCCGGAGGTGATATCCACCTGACCGCCGCCAAAGTTAGGCGCATAGATGCCGTACTCAACGGATTCGATAATTTCCTGCGGCGTTGACTGCCCCGCCAACATATAGGTATTCGTCATACGCGGCATCGGCAGATGCGCATAAGATTCGCGACGCCCGTTACCGGTCGGCGCAGCGCCCATCAGGCGCGCGTTCAGCTTGTCCTGCATGTATCCTTTCAGCACGCCATTTTCAATCAATACGTTGTACTGGCCTGGCGTACCTTCATCATCGATAGCAACGGAGCCGCGACGGTTCATCATTGTGCCGTCGTCCACTACGGTGCAAAGCGCGGAGGCAACCTGCTCGCCGATCTGACCGCTAAACACAGATGTCCCACGACGGTTAAAATCACCTTCCAGCCCGTGACCGACCGCTTCGTGCAGCAATACGCCCGGCCACCCGGCGCCCAGAACCACCGGTAACGTCCCCGCTGGCGCAGCGACCGCGGAGAGATTAACCAGCGCCATGCGTACCGCTTCTTTCGCCCACGCGTCGGCGCGAACCTCGCCGTCGAGATCGGCAAGAAAATACTCATAACCAAAGCGACCGCCGCCGCCGCTGGCGCCGCGCTCGCGTTTACCGTCTTCTTCCACCTGCACGCTAACGGACAACCGCACCAGTGGACGGACATCCGCCGCCAGAGTCCCGTCGGTCGCCGCCACGAGGATTAATTCATATACGCCGGTCAGGCTGGCGTTAACTTCCTGCACGCGTTTATCGGCTTCTCGCGCCGCTTTATCAACGCGTCTGAGGATATCCAGCTTCTCTTCGCGGCTCATACTTTGCAGCGGATCAAGGGTGGTGTAGAGCGGCTGATGCGCTACGGCGGCGAGCGTTTTTACCTTGCCTTCGCCGTTCTCGCGTACAATGGTTCGCGCTGCCTGCGCACTCTGCTCCAGCGCCAGGAGGCTTATCTGGTCAGCATAAGCAAAACCGGTTTTTTCGCCGCTAATGGCGCGAACGCCAACGCCCTGGTCGATATTATATGAACCATCTTTAATGATGCGGTCTTCTAAAACCCAGGATTCGTGATAGCTCGACTGAAAATAGAGGTCGCCATAATCAAGACGGCGTTCGGCCAGTTGGCCCAAAATAGCGAACAGATCCTGATGGTTCAGGCCATTCGCCGCTAGCAATTGTTCACTTACCAGGTTCAGACTCATCGTTTTTGCTACTCGTTGATTTCTGCCGGATGGCGGTTCACGCCTTATCCGGACTACGTTGTTAGATTGTACAAACCGGATAAACGCAGCGCCGTCCGGCATGACTATTTACTGAGAGTGGGGCAATTCCTCGCCCCCGTCAAATCATTGCTGGCTTTCTTTTCTCGGTTGGCGCAGAACTTCGTTGATCTGCGGCGCATCGACCGGACCGGTAATGCGATAACGCAAAATGGAGACCTTGCTCCATAGCGGCCCCAACACTTTACTGGCGGCAAATACCGCCGCGCCGACAATCGGGTTAACGGCAAACGCGGCAGCGACGCCCACGGTGGCGGAAATTTCCGGCGCGACAACGGCCTCCATATCAAGACGACGACGCACCAGATCAACAGAACCTTTCATTGCAATATCCGCTTCCAGCCCATCCACCAGCGTATCGTCAGTATGCAGGACGCCATCTTTAATCCACGCGGTACTATGAATAGAGTCGAAATAGAAGCCCTCGCTAAAGGTATCTCTGAAGTCAAACCGCAGCTTACGCAGCAACGCATCAAAACTGAGCAGCCGCAGTAACTGTCCGGCATGACCGCTACTGAGATCAGTAAACTCGCCTTTACCCAGACGCGTACGTAAAATCCCGTTGAGCGTGGCTTCCTCAGGTTGCCAGGGCGGGTTTCGCCAGTGCAGATCGTAATCTACGTTAAAAGACGCGTTCTGGATTGGCGTCGAGATGCCGAAGAACCCGGCAGCCGTGTCGAGGTTACTACCATGCAGACTACCTTTCAGCGAGGTTCGTTCATTACCCGGCGCATTCACCCACTCGCCGTTCGCTTTCAAACGGGCGAATCCGGTATCGATCAGGCCATTCGCCAGAGTCAGCGTATTGCCTTTGATGGCGAAATCGCCATCAATACGCCCATATTTTTGCCCCCACAGCCAGCACTCTTCGCAGCGAAGCTGTAAGTCCGGCCAGCCGCGGAAGCTAATCGTGTTCGCCGAAGCCAACGGCGATGTCGGCGTTGGTGACGAGGCGTGCGTTTTTGCGACGCCAGGGTTGTAATACAGGTACTTAATGTTCGCCAGCCACGGCGCATGGTTGCGCATGAGCAGCGTGGCGTTCACCTCACGGCCCTGCGCTTCAATTTTTGTTCCGTTCAGCGAGGGGGCTGAAACGACGCTCAAATTGTTCCACTGCTGGCCGCCCAGCGATAGCGCGGGAGTACGCAACGTGATGCGTTGAGGAAACTCGGCCGAACTGCTCACGTTATCCGCCGCGCCTTTCTGGAATAACGCCAGCCACTGCGCGCCATCCAGCGCCGGCAGATTGAGCTCAACGCCTTGTTGAGCAGGTAATGGCGGAATCGTCCGGCTGTCCGTCGTCCAGATAGCCCGATCCAACGTCAGCTTCTGATTTAATAACCAGCGGCTGTTAAAGTGATTTTTACTCCCTGCGCTCCCCGTTAGCGCAAAACTTTTCAGGTTGCCGTCAGCCTGAATGTTCACCGGAATGGCTTCGCCTGCGGGTTTATTTAGCGGAGAAGGTAAGTGACTGCTCACATTTCTCAGATCGCCGTTCAGCTCGATGTGATAAGTGGTGTCAGCGTGATACGGAAGATCGATGCCGACTTTACCATTCCACGTCACGCTGCCGCTCAGGGCGTCATTCAGTTGCGGCGGTAAGACGCCCATACGCGTTGGCTGCCAGTTACCGTTCAGGTTGACGGCGACCTGATAGGCTTTTGCCCCTTCCGTCGTACTGAAATCCAGGTTAAGCGGCTGATTAAACCAGTTTGCCGTCAGCGGCCCGCTTTTTAGCGCGCCATTCACAAAGCTGAATTTACCGTTCAGATTTTTGAGCGTGCTGTTTAGCGGCTTAATAAACAGACTGTTATTACGCAACGAGACATCGCCCTCAGCGGTAACCTGTTCGCCATCCAGCGGAATATCAAGATGTAAGCGAGCATTCACATCGCCATCTAATTGGAGCTCCGCCAGCGTCGAGCCAAGCGAGTCTTTTAGCGGCGTCTCGTCAAAATAAGGCCCAACGGCTTTTCCCGGCCCGTTAATATCGGCATCAATGAGCAGTTTCTCTTTGGAATAATCCGGAATCGCCGCCGCGAGTTTGCTGGCCTTCACCCCGCCCAAATCGACGCTATCCGAACGCATCCACAGGCCGTCGTTCAGGAAATCCAGTTCAATGTTGAGATTTTTTAGCGCCGGCCAGTCGGGTTGAAAGGCAAACGTCGCATTGCGCAGCGGCACCAGCACTTCAAACTGACCTTCGTTATGCTTATAGGGAAAGAGGTGCGGGTTACCACCGTAAACCAACGTGGCGTTATCCGCCTCGCCGCCCTGAATCGCGCCGCTAAGGTAATCGACCAGCGCTTTGCCCATCAGGTTTTCCGGAAAATAGCGCCACGCCTGAGATCCATCGTCGGTACTGATGCCGGCCAGAATGCCCAGCCACGGTTCGTCGCCCGTCGGTTGCAGATAGCGGAACCCGCCGCGCGCATGTACCGCCTTTGCTTTGACGTCAATGTCGCGGCCATCAAGCTGAAAGCCGTTCTCATTCTTCAACCAGCTAAGCGTCGCGACGCCGTTTTCAATTTCCAGCGGCGCGCGAAAAACGGTTTCATAGGGCATTTTAGCCTGCTGCATCGCAACCTTCATCTGCCCGTCTTCTACGCTTCCCGCCAGCGTACCGGAAAAATGTTCCGCGCCGGGCAACAGCTTCCACTGTTTCCAGGCAAGATTTTCCCACGATGCCTGAAAACGCGTTTTTTCGGTCGCCTGTAGCGGAATATCCAGCGCCAGTGTGGCGATCTTTCCGCTCGGCTGCGTAGCCTGCCATATTTCGCCCAGCACAGGCGACAGTTTAGCCGCCAGCGGACGTAATGCTTCCAGCCCCGCCAGTTCAAGGTTACTGGCGCGAATGCGTAGCTCATCGCTACGTGTGTGATTCTCGCCGCCGACATCCTGCTGCGGGAGCCAGGCCACGGTTAAGGCTCCGCTCGGCCAGGGTTTACCATCAAGCGTAATCCGTGTGTCCGGAATATAAAACTGCCAGCCCGGCTGCTCGCGGCTAATCTGCGCCGTCAGGTTATCGACAGACAGCGTGTGCGTCGTGTTATCACCCAGCCAGCTTGCGCCACCCTGTTTCAGCCAGACGTCTCCTCCGGCGATTTCGCCTTTGCTGAGCGTCATCCAGCCTTCCAGACTGAAACGCGCCGTCTGGAGCGCCACATTATCCTGCATCCATTTGCCCAGCCACGGCTTGACGTCAATATCGTCGGCCTGTAACCAGACTCTGCCATTATTCAGCAAACCGTCGTCATCGCGTAAATCCATCCGCACCTGCATCACACCGTGCTGCCCGGTCAGGCTGGAGAGACTGACCTCGCCTTCGGCGCGGTGCCGCTCTTTGCCGTTTAGCCAGGTAAGCTGTGGGATCGCCAGCTCCGCGCGTTGTCCGGAAAGCGTCAGAAAACTGATTTGGCTATCGCGCAGATCGAAATGATCGAACTGACGCAGGAAAAGATCGCTTAAACGGCTGGTTTCGATGCCTTCGCCGTCGCTGCTTTGAAGAGGCGTGTTGGTGCGGAAATTGAGTTGCCAGAAGGTCAGGTCGCGAAACTGCCAGCGCATATGCAACAGGCTTTGCCAGACGTCCAGCGCCAGCGTAACGCGTTTTATCGACAGTTCGCCGCCATCTTTCAGGGCGGCATGAATATTATGCGCTTCCAGCGTAGGGCCAAAATTTTGCCAGCTTGCGGAGAGTTGGCTGGCGGCCACCGGCACGCCGGTCACAGACTCAATTTTATTCAGGATAGCTGGACGCCAGGCGTCAAGATGAGGCAACGCCAGGCGCAACCCGCTAACCAGCAGCGCTGCAATGACGATGAGCGCGGCTCCAGTGAGCAATAAAATCCCCGGCAATCGCCTCACGCGTCTCTCCTTGTCTGCCAAAAAATACGACTCACACCCCTTGAAGGTATATTGCCGGATGGCGGCGCTTGCGCCTTATCCGGCCTACATGCGCTGGTGCTACTACTCAATTACATCATTACGACGTCAAACTGCTCCTGGTTATAAAGCGGTTCGACCTGAACTTTAACCTGTTTGCCGACAAAGATTTCGACTTCCGCCAGCGCGTGTGATTCTTCGCCTTTCAGCGCTTCCGCCACCGCAGGAGAAGCATAAACCAGGAAGCGATCGGAGTCATAAGCGTGATGAACACGTACAATTTCACGCATGATCTCATAGCAGACGGTTTCCACCGTTTTTACCGTCCCGCGGCCATGACAGGTTGGACACTCGTTACAAAGCACATGTTCCACGCTTTCACGAGTCCGTTTACGGGTCATTTCCACCAGCCCCAGCGGCGAAAAACCGTTAATACTGGTTTTCACGCGATCCTTACTTAACGCCTGTTCCAGCGAATGCAGCACCCGGCGGCGATGATCTTCATTATTCATGTCGATAAAATCGATAATGATAATGCCGCCCAGATTACGCAGGCGTAGCTGGCGGGCAATGGCCTGAGTCGCTTCAATATTGGTATTAAAAATGGTGTCGTCGAGATTACGGTGTCCGACAAACGCGCCGGTATTGATATCTACCGTCGTCATCGCTTCGGTTTGGTCGATAATCAGATAACCGCCGGACTTGAGTTCAACCTTACGCTCCAGCGCGCGCTGGATTTCATTTTCCACGTCATAAAGATCGAAGATCGGCTGATGGCCACTGTAATGCTCCAGCTTACTGGTCATTTCCGGGATGTATTCTGCGGTAAACTCCAGCAGCGACTCATAGGTCAGACGTGAGTCGACGCGAATTCGGTCCAACTGCGCATCGGCGAAATCGCGCAGCACGCGCTGCGCCAGCGCCAGTTCGCCATACATCTGGTAGCGCGTTTGCGGACGCTTTTTGCGCTCCATGACTTTCGTCCAGACGCGCTTGAGATAGGCGGCGTCAGACGCGAGATCCTCTTCACACACGCCTTCCGCCGCGGTACGGATAATAAACCCGCCCTGTTCGTCGCAGTATTCCGCCACCACCTTTTTCAGGCGCTCGCGTTCACTTTCGCTTTCGATACGCTGGGAAACGCCAACGTGTGACGCCCCGGGCATAAAAACAAGGTAACGGGAGGGCAACGTGATGTCCGTGGTCAAACGCGCGCCTTTCGTGCCGAGCGGATCTTTCACTACCTGCACCATCAGATCCTGTCCCTGACGCACCAGTTCGGAGATATCGCGCACCGTAAACTGTTTTTGCTCGTCGCCCGCCACGCATTCGGTATGCGGCATAATGTCGGAAGCATGAAGAAATGCGGCTTTATCCAGCCCAATATCTACAAAAGCCGCCTGCATACCTGGAAGTACACGACTTACACGACCTTTGTAGATATTGCCTACGATTCCGCGTCGCGCTTCGCGCTCAATATGGATTTCCTGAAGAATACCGCCATCAATGTACGCCACGCGCGTTTCCGATGGCGTTACGTTTACCAACAATTCAGCCGTCATGTTTATCCCTTTTATCACGCAGTGCGTTAAAATGACTCAACAACTCATACGTTTCAACCAGCGGTAAGCCGACCACGGCGTGATAGCTGCCATTTATCTTCCTGACAAAACAGCCACCCCGCCCCTGAATACCGTATGCACCTGCTTTATCTAAAGGCTCGCCGCTGGCGACATAGCCAGTAATATCCTGCGCAGAAAGCGTGCGGAAAGTCACCTCCGTTACCACCAGACAATCCAGCGTCTGCTGCGAGTCCGCAAGCGCAACAGCAGTCATCACCTGATGCGTATTTCCGGAAAGCAAACGCAGCATTTCTGCGGCATGAGCGGCGTCGCGCGGCTTTTCCAGCACCTCGCCATTTAACACGACTATCGTATCCGCGCCCAACACCGGCAGATCACGGGGAACCAGCGCCACGCCAGCCTGCGCCTTTTCGCGCGCCAGCCGAACAACATACTGCTGCGCGCTTTCCTGAGCACGCCGTTGCTCTTCAATACCAGGCACGACCTGCTCGAATGAAAATCCAAGTTGAGTCAATAATTCCTGGCGACGCGGGGAACCGGAAGCAAGATACAGAGTTGTCATATCGACCTTTATTGCACAGCAAACTGCTGGCGTACTTTACGCATCAGCAAAAAGAGCCAGGGCCACAGCACGCCATTGACTACACTACTCCAGAACACTTCCGGTCTGAAAGAGACGTTGATCACTAAAAACTCGGCCCAGAAAACAATAATGTCCACGGCCAGTGAAAGCAACATTACCACCAGCGCCTGCTGCCAGAGCGCCAGGTTACGGAAGAGCTGGAATTTCAGAGCGACCAGGTAGGCGACAATACTCATCGACAGAGCGCGCACGCCAAGTGTGGAACCGCTGATGAGATCAAGTATGGCACCCATCACAAATCCCGTCCCCACATTTACGCGGTGCGGCAGGGCCAGAATCCAGTACAGTAAGATGAGCAAAACCCAGTTTGGCCGGAAAACAATGATGTCGTCCGGCCAGGGCATGATTTGCAGCAACAGCGCAATAAGAAACGAGAGCCAGATAACCCAGCGCCCCTGGCTACGATAGCTCGCCACCATTACCCTCCCGGCGCACGCGCAGGCGGCGTGGTCGCGCCCGAAGGCGATGGTTGCGTTGATACCGGCGCAGTCTGGCCCGCAGATGGCTGAGTAATCCCCGTCGCCGGATCCGGCACTGGTGCCGGCGGCCCCATCGCATCCGGAGAAGGCAACACCTGCGGCATCATCTGCATCAGGCGCTCATTGGCGACGCGGTGAACCTCTTCCGGCGTCATCGGATTGGCGCCGTTACGATCGGCTCCCCACAACAGCAGCAGATAGCGTAAACGCTGCAAACCCGCGGTTGGACGTGCCTGAATGACGGTATAGGCGCGCTGAGTGTCCAGCTTGACGGAGGAGACCACCGCCACCGGATACCCTTCCGGGAAACGCCCACCAAGTCCGGACGTTACCAGCACATCGCCGACGCGAATATCGGTATTGGCGGGCAGATGTTCAAGCTGAAGATCGTCAGTACAGCCGTTACCGGCGGCAATCACGCGGATGTCATTGCGCAGTACCTGAATCGGCAGCGCATGAGTCGCATCGCAAATCAGCAACACGCGGCTGGTCAGTTTCGCCACGGCGACAACCTGCCCTACGACACCTTTGTCGCTAATGACCGGTTGACCTTCATATACGCCATTAACGCTGCCTTTATCGATAACGACCTGATCGCTGTAAGGATCGTTAACCGTTGAAATAACCTGCGTCACCATTTTCTGCTCGTCCTGACGCAGCGGCGACCCCAGCAGCTCGCGCAACCGCGCGTTCTCCTGTTTGTACTGCCCCAGCATCAGCAGATCGCTGTTTTTTAGCAGTAATTCCTGGCGCAGCGCCCGGTTTTCCAGCTCAAGCTGGTCGCGAGAAGCCAGCGTTTGTGACACGCTGTCGAGCAGTTCACGAGGGCCGTTTGAAATAAAATAGAAAGGACTGACAGCAGTGTCCATGTACGTTCGGATTTGACTGAACGTCCCCAGGCGGCTGTCGGCAATGATAACGCCGAGCGCCACCAGCACCGCCAGAATAAGGCGAATCTGTAGCGACGGGCCACGGCTAAAAATTGGCTTCATAGGCTATGCGTATTCTCGCGTCGGAGAGGCAGGACAATCCAGGGATAATCCTGCCCGTATCCAACTACTCTTCGCTGAACAGGTCGCCGCCGTGCATATCGATCATTTCCAGCGCCTTGCCGCCGCCGCGCGCCACACAGGTCAGCGGATCTTCAGCAACCACGACAGGAATGCCCGTCTCTTCCATTAACAGACGGTCAAGGTTACGCAGCAGCGCGCCGCCGCCGGTGAGCACCATACCGCGCTCGGAGATGTCTGACGCCAGCTCCGGCGGACACTGTTCCAGCGCTACCATTACCGCGCTGACGATACCGGTCAACGGTTCCTGCAACGCTTCCAGAATCTCGTTTGAGTTCAGGGTAAAGCCGCGTGGAACGCCTTCCGCCAGGTTACGGCCACGCACTTCGATCTCACGGACTTCGTCGCCCGGATAAGCGGAACCGATTTCGTGTTTAATACGTTCTGCGGTAGCTTCACCGATCAGAGAACCGTAGTTACGACGAACGTAATTAATGATGGCTTCGTCGAAGCGGTCACCACCAATACGGACAGAAGAAGAGTAAACCACGCCGTTCAGGGAGATAACGGCAACTTCAGTGGTACCACCACCGATATCCACAACCATTGAACCGGTTGCTTCAGAAACTGGCAGACCTGCGCCGATCGCGGCCGCCATCGGCTCTTCGATCAAAAAGACTTCACGGGCGCCTGCGCCCTGAGCGGATTCACGAATCGCGCGGCGTTCTACCTGCGTCGCGCCGACCGGCACGCATACCAGTACGCGCGGGCTTGGGCGCATAAAGCTGTTGCTGTGCACTTGTTTGATAAAGTGCTGGAGCATTTTTTCGGTCACAAAGAAGTCAGCGATAACGCCGTCTTTCATCGGACGGATCGCAGCGATATTGCCCGGCGTACGGCCCAGCATCTGCTTCGCATCATGACCGACTGCAGCCACGCTTTTCGGCGAACCGGCACGATCCTGACGAATGGCCACAACGGAAGGCTCATTCAATACGATGCCTTGTCCTTTTACATAAATGAGGGTATTCGCGGTACCCAGGTCAATAGACAGGTCATTGGAAAACATGCCACGAAATTTTTTCAACATACTAAGGGATAATCCTGAAAGCTGGGGCGGAAAACAAAATCCGCTTACTTTACCAACCACACGCAGCAGCGACAAGGCGCAAAAATCATCTGCTACGGTGAAAATTAGTGCAGTTCGTTTCCTTTGTTACAAATCTCGGCCTGAGTCCCTCAGGGCTGAAAAAATCAGCAGCAATCCTCGCCTTCGTTTGCAACCTGTCAAAGGTCATTCACCTGCATATTTGCTGCAACAATCTGGCGAGCAGACAAGCACACCCCCATGAGGCGCAGCGCGCGTTATTCTACGTGAAAACAAATTAAACGGCAGGTTAAACCGAGTATCTTTGCGAATATTTTTTCACGTTTGTGTCAAGTAGTTGGGAGGAGGCAAAAAAATCACCCTGCCCGCCAGCCACGCCGCGTTTTGTCAACGTTTGCCACTCGCCGCGCGAACGGACGCCCGTCGCGTAAACCTGCGTAGGCGTACCCGCGCAGGCCTCTACCAGACTTTGAACCAGAAGCTGGTTTTCCGTTCGCTTCTCAATGTTTCTGACCAGACTCGGATGCAGCTTGAGTAATTCCACATTGAGCGCTTTAATCCAGCTCGTGCTAACCAGCGTCAAACCCGCCTGTGTCACCGCCACCCGAACGCCAAGCGCATTGACTAAGCGAAGGATGGGTTGTAACCGGCTGATGTGTTGACAAACATCTGCCTCCGCAAGTTCAATAATTATGCGATTTCGCTGTGATTTTTCACACTGCATTAACGTATCGCGCAACCAGCGCTGAAAACGCGGACGAATCAGCGACTCAACCGTCAACTGCATTGCCAGATTTTCATCCGGCCAGTAGCCCAGCAACGTAATCAGGCGGCTAATTTGTAATCTGTCATACTCTTCCGATAAACCAAATTGCAACACCATCGGCATATACTCCGCCGAGCTCACCTCTTCTTTACCGTCATAGATGCGACACATCAATTCCCGATGATGCACACGACCTTCTCGCGTGACCGCTGGTTTTTGATAAAGTCGCGGTCCGCCCCGGTTCAGCATCTGCTCAATCAATGTGCGCCAGCGTACATTGCCGCGCCCTTTTTCCGGCAGAGTGTCGTCGTAGATAGCCCAGCTATTTCCCCCCTGCAGGGCGGCATTCCGCGCCGCGGCTTCAGCATGTTCCATCACCTGCTCGGTGGACTGTCCGCTGCGCCAGGCGCAAATGCCGATATGTACCATATCGTCACGATCGAGCATTTTGTTAGCCGGTAGCGCATCGACAGCTTTTAAAAGTTGTCCGGCAATACTTTCCGCTTCTTTCAGCGTTCGATGCGGTAGCAGCACGGCAAAGTCGCTGCGGTGATAACGCGCCAGCAGCGAGCCTGGGTAACGCATAATAAATGTCGATAGCAGATTGATAAGCATAAACATCTGCTCTTCCGCCTGATTGCCTCCCAGGCTGTCGCGCAGAAGATTGAAATCTGGCAAGCGGATCATCATCACCACGCCATGCACTCCCACTTTTTCCTGATCTTCCAGCAGCGTCGCCAGTTGGTTATCAAAGAACAGACGGTTACCGAGTCCGGTTTTGGTGTCCTGCGCGGCGTAGGAGCGAATGAGGGTGTCCAGGCGACTACGCTGTTCGTGAGCAAACTGAATTTCGGAAAGCAATACATCAAGCGCGCTACTGGTGCGCGCTGGCCATTCGTAAACAGAACCGCGGACATTCGCCCCGCGTTCGCCGTTCAGAATACGCGTTGAGCGAATTTCCAGAAGCTCTTGCCCGGAAAGCTGCCGCTGCAGCCAGCGCACCGATAAAAACAAAATCAGAACGATAAAACCGATCGCCAGCGTCAGCGGCGCCGTGGTGATCAGTGAGTGAAAATAGTTACCCATCGGGTCCTGATAAACCAGACGTAGCGACATTCCTGGATGTTTTATCAGCGGTACGACCAGCTCGCGATACATGTCGCTGGTGCCGGCTGGCCGATAACCTCTGGCGCGAGAATGGCTGTAGACGCTGCGCTCCCCCTGCAACAGATCGACACGCACAATATCGGAAGCGATCATGAGTTCGTCGATTTGCGGCGTCAGCGAGACAATATCATGGGTCACCAGGTGCGTATCAATGGCTGTCGCCGTCGCCTGCACACGGCTGACATACTTATACTGTACGGCGTTATAAAAGCTTAGCGAGCAACCTATCAGAGTCACGAAGATCGTTAACCCCGTGAGCAGCGTGATAAAAGCTGAGAATTTCGTCGTTAATCGCATCCTTGAGTTAACTCCGACGGTTATAAACAGTATGAAAAAGCGAATCTGAAGGCGGAATTCGCCACGGCGCGCAATGAAGCAGGCATACTACCAAAATGGATCTATCTGGCAATTTATTGCGTTGCATCGGCATCACGTTTTAATTAGCGAGTATAGTCTTCGTAGCTATTTTTCCAATCTACCATGTAAAGTGAGGACAGGTTATGCAGGCGTTGATCTTAGAACAGCAGGACGGTAAAACCCTCGCATCCGTGCAACATCTCGAAGAGAGTCAACTGCCGGCAGGTGATGTGACGGTGGATGTCCACTGGTCCAGCCTGAATTATAAAGATGCTCTGGCTATCACCGGAAAAGGGAAAATTATCCGTCATTTTCCGATGATTCCTGGTATTGATTTCGCCGGCACCGTTCACGCAAGCGAAGATCCTCGCTTTCATGCAGGCCAGGAAGTACTACTGACTGGCTGGGGCGTGGGCGAAAACCACTGGGGCGGCCTGGCCGAACGCGCACGCGTTAAAGGCGACTGGCTGGTCGCGCTGCCTGCGGGACTGAGCAGCCGTAACGCCATGATCATCGGCACCGCCGGTTTTACCGCCATGCTGTGCGTCATGGCGCTTGAAGATGCAGGTATTCGCCCGCAAGACGGTGAGATTGTCGTCACCGGCGCCAGCGGCGGCGTGGGCAGTACTGCCGTTGCATTACTGCATAAGCTGGGCTATCAGGTTGCAGCAGTATCAGGACGTGAAAGCACCCACGGCTATCTTAAGAGCCTGGGAGCTAACCGTATTCTCAGCCGCGATGAGTTTGCTGAATCTCGCCCGTTGGAAAAACAGCTGTGGGCCGGTGCAATTGATACCGTTGGCGATAAAGTGCTGGCGAAAGTGCTGGCACAGATGAACTATGGTGGTTGCGTGGCCGCCTGCGGCCTGGCGGGCGGCTTCGCGCTGCCGACCACCGTTATGCCATTCATTCTGCGTAATGTGCGTTTGCAAGGGGTGGACTCGGTGATGACCCCACCGGCACGTCGCGCAGAAGCCTGGGCGCGTTTGGTTAAGGATCTGCCGGAATCGTTCTATGCTCAGGCCGCCACAGAGATTACGCTGGCGGATGCGCCGAAGTTCGCCGATGCCATCATCAATAATCAGGTTCAGGGCCGTACGCTGGTGAAGATAAAATAACGTCACGTATAAAAAAATTTACACTTAATTAACTATTTATTTTTACACATTGACACACTCCCTGTCATATTCACTACACGCCATGTTGTGGTGGGTAGACCGGGAGTCTGTGATGAAAAAGATACGTCCATTAACAGAAGCCGATGTGACTGCGGAATCGGCTTTTTTTATGCAGCGCCGACAGGTGCTAAAAGCATTAGGCATCAGCGCGGCCGCCTTATCCTTACCCTCAACGGCGCAGGCCGATCTCTTCAGTTGGTTTAAAGGCAACGATCGTCCGAAAGCGCCTGCCGGTAAACCGCTTGAGTTTAGTCAGCCTGCCGCCTGGCGAAGCGATTTAGCGTTAACGCCGGAAGATAAGGTGACGGGCTACAACAATTTCTATGAGTTTGGCCTTGATAAAGCCGACCCGGCGGCCAATGCCGGAAGTCTGAAAACCGAACCGTGGACGTTGAAAATCAGCGGGGAAGTCGCGAAGCCATTTACGCTGGATTACGACGATTTAACACATCGTTTTCCATTAGAAGAGCGTATCTATCGAATGCGCTGCGTCGAAGCGTGGTCCATGGTCGTGCCGTGGATTGGTTTCCCTTTATATAAGCTACTCGCGCAGGCACAGCCCACCAGCCACGCTAAATATGTGGCATTCGAAACGCTATACGCGCCGGATGATATGCCAGGACAGAAAGATCGCTTTATTGGCGGCGGACTGAAATACCCTTATGTCGAAGGGCTACGTCTGGACGAAGCCATGCATCCGTTGACTCTGATGACCGTTGGCGTCTATGGTAAGGCGTTACCCCCGCAAAACGGCGCGCCCATTCGACTCATCGTTCCATGGAAGTATGGTTTCAAAGGTATTAAATCTGTTGTTAGCATTAAACTCACCCGCGAACGTCCACCAACCACCTGGAATTTGTCGGCTCCCAACGAATATGGTTTTTACGCCAATGTGAACCCGCATGTGGATCATCCACGCTGGTCTCAGGCTACCGAACGCTTTATTGGTTCAGGCGGTATCCTTGATGTGCAAAGGCAGCCGACGCTGCTGTTTAACGGCTACGCCAATGAAGTCGCTTCGCTGTATCGCGGTCTCAATTTGCGGGAGAATTTTTAAGTGCGTCTGACAGCAAAACAGATAACCTGGCTAAAAGTTTGTCTGCATCTTGCCGGTTTTTTGCCGCTTCTGTGGCTCTTTTGGGCGATAAATCACGGTGGACTCAGCGCAGACCCGGTAAAGGATATCCAACACTTTACCGGCAGAACCGCACTCAAATTTTTGCTCGCCACCTTGCTGGTTTCACCGCTGGCGCGCTACGCTAAACAGCCATTATTGATACGCACACGCCGCCTGTTGGGGTTATGGTGTTTCGTTTGGGCTACGCTGCATTTAACCAGCTATGCCTTACTGGAACTGGGGATACATAACCTGGCGCTGTTAGGAAGCGAGTTGATTTCACGCCCTTATTTGACGCTTGGGATCATTAGCTGGCTGGTGTTATTGGCGCTGACGTTGACCTCAACGCAATTTGCGCAGCGTAAATTGGGCAAACGCTGGCAAACATTGCATAACGTCGTCTATCTTGTCGCGATCCTGGCTCCCATACATTACCTGTGGTCGGTAAAGATTTTATCACCGCAACCGGCCATCTACGCGGCATTAGCGTTAGCCCTTTTAGCGTTGCGTTACCGGAAGTTTCGCCAGTGGTGGCGCTAGTTTGGTGAACTGTGCGGTCGATTGCAAAACGCAAAACAGGTAATGTCCTTTTTATGTTTCGGGTTGATTATCTTCCCTGATAAGACCAGTATTTAGCTGCCAATTGCGACGAAATAGTTATAATGTGCGACTTTACATTGCCCAACGGCGATTTTCGTTCGCAGAAAGGGTGACAATCGTGCAATGAAGGTATATTTTGTTTTTTGCCCGAAAATGGCAGAAGATAGCCACACAATGACTGGCAAATCATGAATTTCACCTTCGGGTGCTACGGCATAACAGGCAAATCAAAGATGCGCGGTATTTTACCCGCGGCAGTCATTCACATGCTTTACAGACGGCGCTAAAACGCCTGTCACAATCACACTAAACAAAGAGTACGGAACCCACTCATGGATATTCGTAAGATTAAAAAACTGATCGAGCTGGTTGAAGAATCAGGTATCTCCGAACTGGAAATTTCTGAAGGCGAAGAATCTGTTCGCATCAGCCGCACAACGGCAAACGCCGGTTTTCCGGTGATGCAGCAGGCTTATGCGGCGCCGATGATGCAGCAACCCGCTCTGTCTAACGCTGTCGCGCCAACGGCTACTCCAGCAATGGAAGCGCCTGCCGCAGCGGAAATCAGTGGTCACATCGTACGCTCCCCAATGGTTGGTACTTTCTACCGCACCCCAAGCCCGGACGCGAAAGCGTTCATCGAAGTGGGCCAGAAAGTGAACGTGGGCGATACCCTGTGCATCGTTGAAGCCATGAAAATGATGAACCAGATCGAAGCAGACAAAGCAGGTACTGTGAAAGCGATTCTGGTCGAAAGTGGTCAACCGGTAGAATTTGACGAGCCACTGGTCGTCATCGAGTAACGAGGCGAACATGTTGGATAAAATTGTCATCGCCAACCGCGGCGAGATCGCATTACGTATTCTTCGAGCCTGTAAAGAACTCGGCATCAAGACCGTCGCTGTGCACTCAAGCGCGGATCGCGATTTAAAACACGTATTGCTGGCGGATGAGACGGTCTGTATTGGCCCGGCACCGTCCGTAAAAAGTTATCTGAACATCCCGGCTATCATTAGCGCCGCTGAAATCACCGGCGCGGTGGCAATCCACCCGGGTTACGGCTTCCTTTCTGAGAACGCCAATTTTGCCGAGCAGGTTGAACGCTCCGGCTTTATCTTTATCGGCCCGAAAGCGGACACCATCCGCCTGATGGGCGATAAAGTGTCCGCGATTACCGCGATGAAAAAAGCGGGCGTGCCGACCGTACCAGGATCTGACGGCCCGCTGGGCGACGATATGAATGCGAACCGCGCTCATGCCAAACGTATTGGCTATCCGGTGATCATCAAAGCGTCCGGCGGCGGCGGCGGCCGCGGTATGCGCGTGGTTCGTAGCGATGCTGAACTGGCGCAGTCCATCTCCATGACCAAAGCGGAAGCGAAAGCGGCTTTCAGCAACGACATGGTATACATGGAAAAATATCTGGAAAATCCACGCCACATCGAAATTCAGGTGCTGGCGGACGGCCAGGGCAACGCTATCTATCTGGCGGAACGCGACTGTTCCATGCAGCGTCGCCACCAGAAAGTGGTTGAAGAAGCCCCGGCGCCAGGCATTACGCCGGAACTGCGTCGCTATATCGGCGAACGCTGCGCGAAAGCGTGCGTAGACATCGGCTATCGCGGCGCAGGGACGTTCGAATTCCTGTTCGAAAACGGCGAGTTCTATTTCATCGAAATGAACACCCGTATTCAGGTTGAACACCCGGTGACTGAAATGATTACCGGCGTCGATTTGATCAAAGAGCAGTTGCGCATCGCGGCGGGTCAGCCGCTGTCGATCACACAGGACGAAGTTGTCGTTCGAGGCCATGCGGTAGAATGCCGTATCAATGCCGAAGATCCGAACACCTTCCTGCCAAGCCCTGGCAAAATCACGCGCTTCCATGCGCCTGGCGGCTTTGGCGTTCGCTGGGAATCTCATATCTACGCGGGCTACACGGTGCCGCCGTACTATGATTCCATGATCGGCAAACTCATCTGCTACGGTGAAAACCGCGACGTGGCGATTGCCCGTATGAAAAATGCCCTGCAGGAACTGATTATCGATGGTATCAAAACCAATATCGATCTGCAGACCCGCATCATGAATGACGAGCACTTCCAGCACGGTGGAACCAACATCCACTATCTGGAGAAAAAACTCGGTCTTCAGGAAAAGTAATCGCACGTTAATCTCAAAAGGCCGGTGAATCCGGCCTTTTTTATTTCTGGGGATAGCGATGCCCCATCATGTACAATTCCCGCTTTCTTCACCCATAAGGGACAAAAAATGGACGCTCGTTTTGTTCAGGCCCATAAAGAGGCGCGCTGGGCGCTGTGGCTGACCCTTTGCTATCTGGCGGCATGGTTAGTGGCTGCTTACTTACCTGGAGACTCGCCGGGAATTACCGGTCTGCCGCACTGGTTCGAGATGGCCTGCTTATTGACGCCGCTGGTCTTTATTTTGCTGTGCTGGGCGATGGTGAAATTCATTTATCGCGATATTCCGCTGGAGGATGACAATGCAGCTTGAGGTCATTCTACCACTGGTAGCCTATCTGATCGTGGTCTTCGGAGTCTCGATTTACGCTATGCGCAAGCGTACCGCCGGCACCTTTTTAAACGAATATTTTCTTGGCAGCCGTTCGATGGGCGGGATCGTGCTCGCGATGACGCTTACCGCCACCTATATTAGCGCCAGTTCCTTTATCGGCGGTCCCGGCGCGGCTTATAAATACGGTCTGGGCTGGGTCTTGCTGGCGATGATCCAGCTTCCCGCCGTCTGGCTTTCACTGGGTATTCTGGGTAAAAAATTCGCTATCCTGGCGCGTCGCTATAATGCCGTCACGCTTAACGATATGCTATTCGCTCGTTACCAAAGCCGCCTGCTGGTGTGGTTGTCAAGCCTGAGTTTATTGGTCGCGTTTATTGGCGCAATGACCGTACAATTTATCGGCGGCGCGCGACTGCTGGAAACCGCGGCGGGAATTCCCTACGAAACCGGCCTGCTAATATTTGGCGTCAGTATCGCACTCTATACGGCGTTTGGCGGCTTTCGCGCCAGCGTACTTAACGATACGCTACAGGGCCTGGTGATGCTGGTCGGCACGATAGTGCTGCTGGTGGGCGTGGTCCATGCGGCGGGCGGTCTAAGTCAGGCCGTTGACACGCTGCACGCTCTCGACCCCAAACTGGTAACGCCGCAGGGTGCCGATGACATACTTTCTCCCGCTTTTATGACCTCTTTTTGGGTACTGGTCTGTTTTGGCGTGATTGGCCTGCCGCATACGGCGGTGCGCTGCATCTCCTATAAAGACAGTAAAGCGGTACACCGGGGCATTATTATCGGTACGATTGTCGTGGCGATTTTAATGTTCGGGATGCACCTTGCCGGCGCGCTGGGTCGCGCGGTGCTTCCAGATCTGACGGTGCCGGATCTGGTGATCCCAACGCTAATGGTGAAAGTTTTGCCGCCGTTTGCCGCCGGGATCTTCCTCGCTGCGCCAATGGCGGCGATCATGTCAACAATTAACGCCCAACTGCTGCAAAGTTCCGCGACGATCATTAAAGATCTCTATCTCAATCTACGCCCCGATCAGATGCAAAATGAGATCCGGCTGAAGCGTATGTCGGCAGCGATTACTTTACTGCTAGGCGCGCTGTTGCTGCTGGCCGCATGGAAACCGCCAGAGATGATCATTTGGCTCAACCTGCTGGCGTTTGGCGGCCTGGAAGCGGTGTTCTTATGGCCGCTGGTATTGGGCCTTTACTGGGAGCGGGCAAACGCGGCAGGCGCGCTAAGCGCCATGATCGTGGGCGGCGTGCTATATGCCCTACTTGCCACATTTAATATTCAGTACCTGGGCTTTCATCCGATTGTGCCCGCGTTACTGTTAAGTTTATTGGCTTTTCTGATCGGAAACCGATTCGGCTCTTCCGCTTCGCAAGCCACCGTATTGTCTACTGATAAATAAAGAGTTTTGCCATGCCATGGATCCAATTGAAACTGAATACCACCGGCGCGAATGCTGAAGAGCTGAGTGATGCGCTGATGGAAGCGGGCGCCGTTTCCATTACCTTTCAGGATACGCACGATACGCCGGTTTTTGAGCCGTTGCCGGGCGAAACCCGTCTGTGGGGCGATACCGATGTGATCGGTCTGTTCGACGCCGAAACCGACATGAAAGAAGTTGTCGCGATTCTGGAGCAACATCGGCTGCTGGGTGCCGGATTTGCCCATAAAATCGAACAACTGGAAGATAAAGACTGGGAACGCGAATGGATGGATAATTTCCATCCGATGCGTTTTGGCGAGCGTCTGTGGATTTGTCCCAGCTGGCGTGACATTCCGGACGAGAATGCCGTCAACGTGATGCTCGACCCGGGACTGGCGTTCGGTACGGGTACGCACCCCACCACTTCTTTATGTCTGCAATGGCTGGACGGGCTCGATCTCAACGGCAAAACCGTGATCGACTTTGGCTGCGGTTCAGGCATTCTGGCGATTGCCGCGCTGAAGCTGGGAGCGGCAAAGGCGATTGGTATTGATATCGATCCGCAAGCTATTCAGGCCAGTCGCGATAATGCCGAACGCAACGGCGTGTCTGACCGGCTGGAGCTGTACCTGCCGAAAGACCAGCCAGAAGCCATGAAAGCCGACGTGGTCGTCGCTAACATCCTGGCAGGCCCATTACGCGAACTGGCCCCGTTAATCAGCGTACTGCCCGTTGAGGGCGGTCTGCTGGGGCTTTCAGGTATTCTAGCCAGCCAGGCGGAAAGCGTCTGCGATGCTTACGCCGAGCTTTTCACTCTCGACCCGGTCGTCGAAAAAGAAGAGTGGTGCCGCATTACTGGCCGTAAAAAATAATTCTTGTCAGCGTGGTCGCCCGGCCACGCTTTTCTCCACACAACTGCCTTAACGCCTTTCAGGCACCGAGACATCATTAAATTCATCAAATGAATGCCTGAAATGACTTCTTTGTCACTATCCGTCTGGATGATCAGCTGCTACCAGCGGACAAAAGGTACTGGCGTTTTAACGGGTCACAGCCATCGCCCTCGTGCTTAGTAATGCTGTCCGGGTTGTTCTGCAGCATCCGCTAAAGCGCTCTTCAGCACAGCTGGGAAAATTTATGCGTGCCATTCATGAACACAAAAGCGCGTCTGTGCGCCCCCTTCCGACTGGCAATGGAGAAAAATCACGCGCAGCGGGAAGTGATCTTGTCCTGAAACGAGACGGCGATCCCATTCATTTGGGGTAATTAGCTTATAAAAAAAGCAGATTATTCCGTTTATCTTGTTTCTGGACGAAGAAATAGAGAGAAGTTACGGGAATTTGTAAGCGCGTACAAAACCGCCGACAATAAATAACTCTATGATTTTACTGAATTATAAATTTATTTTGCTGTTTTTAAGCACGATTCATTGATCTACAACAGTGGATTGTTCAAAGTTTGGCCTTTCATCTCGTGCAAAAAATGCGTAATATACGCCGCCTTGCAGTCACAGTATGGTCATTTCTTAACTCATGCGCATCGGACAATATCAGCTCAGAAATCGCCTGATCGCAGCGCCCATGGCTGGCATTACTGACAGACCTTTCCGGACGCTGTGCTATGAGATGGGAGCAGGATTGACAGTATCCGAGATGATGTCTTCTAACCCGCAAGTGTGGGAAAGCGATAAATCTCGTTTACGGATGGTGCACGTTGATGAGCCAGGAATTCGCACGGTGCAAATTGCCGGTAGCGACCCTGTTGAGATGGCCGATGCCGCACGTATTAACGTGGAAAGCGGCGCCCAGATTATTGATATCAATATGGGGTGCCCGGCGAAGAAAGTGAATCGTAAGCTGGCAGGTTCAGCCCTCTTGCAGTACCCGGATTTAGTGAAGTCTATACTCATCGGGGTCGTAAACGCAGTGGACGTTCCTGTGACTCTCAAGATTCGCACCGGCTGGGCGCCGGAACACCGTAACTGCGTAGAGATTGCCCAACTGGCTGAAGATTGTGGTATTCAGGCTCTGACCATCCATGGCCGCACCCGCGCCTGTTTGTTCAACGGAGAAGCTGAATACGACAGTATTCGGGCAGTTAAGCAGAAAGTTTCCATTCCGATTATCGCGAATGGCGACATTACTAACCCGCATAAAGCCAGAGCTGTTCTCGACTATACAGGGGCGGATGCCCTGATGATAGGCCGCGCAGCTCAGGGAAGACCCTGGATCTTTCGGGAAATCCAGCATTATCTGGACACTGGGGAGCTGCTTCCGCCGCTGCCGCTGGCAGAGGTAAAGCGCTTGCTTTGCACGCATGTTCGGGAACTGCATGACTTTTACGGTCAGGCAAAAGGGTACCGAATCGCGCGTAAACACGTCTCCTGGTATCTCCAGGAGCACGCTCCAGACGACCAGTTTCGGCGCACATTCAACGCTATTGAGGACGCCAGCGAACAGCTGGAGGCGTTGGAGGCATACTTCGAAAATTTTGCGTAAACAGAAATAAAGAGCTGACAGAACTATGTTCGAACAACGCGTAAATTCTGACGTACTGACCGTTTCTACCGTTAACTCTCAGGATCAGGTAACCCAAAAACCCCTGCGTGACTCGGTTAAACAGGCACTGAAGAACTATTTTGCTCAACTGAATGGTCAGGACGTTAATGACCTGTATGAGCTGGTACTGGCTGAAGTAGAACAGCCCCTGTTGGACATGGTGATGCAATACACCCGTGGTAACCAGACCCGTGCTGCTCTGATGATGGGCATCAACCGTGGTACGCTGCGTAAAAAATTAAAAAAATACGGCATGAACTAATTTCGATTAGCTAACTGCTTGTTTAAAAAGGCGCTACTCGGCATGGGGAAGCGCCTTTTTTATACGCATCACATGGAATTTGGTCATGAAAGCGGAATGTGAACCTCAGTACTTTGGCGATGAATCGAAGAAGATTATTCACGGTGACGCGCTAACAGAACTTAAAAAACTGCCTTCTGAAAGCATTGACTTAATTTTTGCCGATCCGCCTTACAATATCGGAAAAGATTTCGACGGTATGGTCGAATCCTGGGACGAAGCGTCTTTTCTGGCCTGGCTGTATGAATGCATTGATGAGTGCCACCGCGTACTGAAGAAACACGGCACCATGTACATCATGAATAGCACAGAAAATATGCCGTATATCGATCTCAAATGCCGAACGCTTTTTACCATCAAAAGCCGTATCGTCTGGTCCTATGATAGTTCCGGGGTGCAGGCGAAAAAATACTTTGGTTCTATGTATGAACCGATCCTGATGATGGTAAAAAACCCGAAAAGCTATACCTTTAACCGTGACGCGATTCTGGTCGAGACCACCACGGGCGCCAAGCGCGCGCTAATCGATTATCGAAAAAACCCGCCCCAACCATACAATCAGAAAAAAGTGCCGGGCAACGTCTGGTCATTTCCTCGCGTACGTTATCTGATGGATGAATATGAAAACCATCCTACGCAAAAGCCCAGCGCGCTGTTAAAACGGATCATACTGGCCTCTTCTAACCCGAGCGATACCGTATTGGACCCTTTCGCGGGCAGTTTCACCACAGGTGCTGTCGCAGCGGCGTCAGGTCGTAAGTTTATCGGTATTGAACTCAATAATGAGTACGTAAAAATGGGGCTCAGAAGATTGAGCGTCACTTCGCATTATTCAGAAAATGAACTTGCAAAAGTCAAAAAGAGAAAAACACAAAACCTGTCCAAAAAGCAGCGAAATGTCGGGATAAACGCGCTATCTTCAGAGAAGTAAAAGCATTGTAAGTCCGCTTTTCAGCGTCAAAATTTCATGTATATTCCCAGCACGCATGGGCATGAATACACAGGATTTGACGATGATACGTAAGTATTGGTGGCTGGTTGTTTTTGCCGTCTCCGTTTTTCTTTTTGATGCGCTTTTGATGCAATGGATCGAATTGATGGCAACTGAACAGGATAAGTGCCGAAACATGGATTCGGTTAACCCTCTCAAATTGATCAATTGTACCGATCTGGAGTAGCGAACCGGGCGATTTAACCTATGATTATTTATCACCCGGATTTCTTTTATCCCTTATAAAAACAGGGAATTAAAACACGTTGAGGATAAAAGAAGGGGTGATACTGTCTCGTCCTTTTTTTTCCTGCATAACCAATGAGCTAATGATACATGCCGGTTAGTGAGTACAACCACATCCTTGTGGCGGTTTCATTTGCTGTCGCTATTTTTGCGTCCTATACCGCATTAAATATGGCCGGACGCGTAGCCGGAAGCGCCCGATCAAACGCCAGAATATGGCTAATGGGCGGCGGCTTCGCGCTGGGCGTCGGTATTTGGGCGATGCATTTTGTCGGGATGCTGGCGATGGATCACGCGATGAACATGCGCTTCGATCCGTTCCTCACCGGCCTCTCCATGCTGATCGCGATCGGCTCCTCCCTGTTTGCGCTATGGCTGGTCAGCGCTGAAAAACTGCGCCTGCGCCGTTTACTGCCGGGCGCGCTGGTGATGGGACTGGGCATCAGCGCAATGCATTATACCGGGATGGCGGCGCTGCAATTTGCTTCCATTATCGTCTGGAATAGCGCATGGGTTGCCCTCTCTATCATTATCGCGCTACTGGCGTCCTGCGGCGCGCTGTGGCTCACGTTCCGCCTGCGTCATGAGGGAACAGATGTCGCCCTGAGGCGAGCAGGCGCTGCGGTATTAATGGGGATAGCTATCGCCGGCATGCATTACGCCGGTATGAAGGCCGCACACTTTCCCCAAAACTGGCCGATGGAGCATCGTGGCGTCGATAGCAACTGGCTGGCTGTTCTTGTCAGCGTGGTCGCGCTGACTATCCTGGGCATTACTCTGCTGGTTTCTTTATTTGACGCCCGGCTTCAGGCCCGTACCGCACTACTTGCCTCTTCACTGGCGCAGGCGAACCAGGAACTGGCGCAGTTGGCGCTGCATGATACGCTCACCCGTTTACCAAACCGGGTACTCCTTGAGGATCGTCTGGAACAGGCCATCAGCAAAGCGAATCGGGAAGGCACGTCTTTCGCGCTACTGTTTATGGATCTGGATGGCTTTAAAGCCGTTAATGACGCTTATGGTCATGATATTGGCGATAAGCTACTGGTAGCGGTCACGCATCGTCTGAACCACCCGCTGAGCGGTCAGTTTACCCTGGCGCGGATTGGCGGCGACGAATTTGTGCTGCTTGCAGAAGTCAGCGCGCCTGACGAAGCGGCTTCCCTTGCCAGCGCGCTGGTACATTCGATAGATGCGCCCTTTACGATAGATCCGTATGAACTGGTCGTCACCCTTAGCGTGGGAATAGCGCTCTATCCGCTGGACGGAAAAAACGAACGGGAACTGATGTTCAACGCCGATGCCGCGATGTACCACACGAAGCATACAGGGCGTAACGGATACCATTTCTTTCAGCCATCAATGAATATGTTGGCGCAAACCCAGCTTCAGCTAATGAATGATCTGTGGCTGGCGCTGGAAAGACAAGAGCTCAGGCTGGTGTATCAGCCTAAATTTCAGGCTCCTGCCGGCCCCATTGTAGGATTTGAGGCCCTGTTGCGCTGGTATCATCCAAAACAAGGCGTACTGAATCCTGACCAGTTTTTACCGCTGGCGGAAAAAACGGGTCTTATCGTCACTATCGGTAGCTGGGTGATAGACGAGGCGTGTCGACAGCTACGCGAGTGGCACTTACAGGGATACGCCTTATGGTCAGTGGCGGTAAATCTTTCCGCCTTACAATTTGAGCAGCCCGGCCTTGTGGACACCATTACGCGGAGCCTGGCCCGACACAGTATCCGTCCCGATTTATTGATTCTGGAAATCACCGAAACCACGGCGATGAACAAGCCAGAGCAAAGCGTCGCTATACTCACCAGATTAACGGAAATGGGGGTTAAGGCCTCTATTGACGACTTTGGCACCGGTTATTCCAGCCTTCTCTATCTGAAACGTCTTCCGGCGTGCGAACTAAAAATTGATCGCGCTTTCGTACATGAACTCAGCGAGGCAAGCGACGGCGCGACCATTGTTGCGGCTATTGTCGCGCTGGCGAAAGCGTTAAATCTGCAAATTGTGGCAGAAGGGGTAGAAAATGAAACGCAGCAACAATTTTTGACCCAGTTAGGATGCCATACACTTCAGGGGTTCCTGCTTGGCAAGCCGCGTACGGCAGAGGAAATTGCTCGCGATATTCGGGACCCTGCCAATATATTCACAAGGTCAATATATAATATCAACTCAAAATAATCTCAGGCTTCTTCCGCCTGTTGTTCATTTGGCATTAATTGCCTCACACTGCCATCCGGGCTTAGCATTTTTAATACATTATCGACTAATGCAGGCGCCTGCTTATAAAGATCATAACTTGTGGGATTCATTAACCAGTTCTTTACTATTCCGCTAAAACTACCATGCAGAATAATTAATATGACATCCAGATCAAGACTGCCTGAGATCAGCTTTTTATCCATACATCGCTGTAATACTTCAAGCAGCGACTGATGATGGAAACCAATCTTCTCCCGAATGGCCTGTTCCGATATCATACCATTATGGAATTCACATTTATGATATAAAATCTGCATTAATGCCTGCTGACGAGGCACTGCCGCAATATATTGTAAGGCTGCAATAAATTTCTCTCGTAGATCCTGTAAAGGATTATCATTCCAGCATCCCGTAAGCCTATCCTGAATAAGTTCGCGTAAAGGTGGTTGCTGTAACCAAACCTCATTAAACAACTGCGTTTTATTCTCAAAGTGCCAGTAGATGGCGCCCCGCGTGACATCAGCGGCATCAGCGATATCATTCAGCGTCGTGTTGGCAACGCCGCGCAAAGCGAACTGCGCAATAGCGGTTTCAATCAAGTGTTGCCGCGTTTTAAGCGCATCCGCCTTCGTTTTCTTCGCCATAATTAAGATATCCTGGACCATAAAAACGATAAATACGCTGATAAAATACTCAGCATAAAAAACAACTTTACCATGTCCTTTTTAGTCAGACGAGAGACAGCTATTTTTATTTCGCACAACACCGCCAAAACAATAATAAAAACAAATAAATTAATAAAACACATTCATATAAAATATATATTTCGAATCATGTTATTCAACATCATGATTTTACTAATCGGGACATTATGAAACGACAGGGAATAGTTCTTTTTTTTGCTTTTATGTGCCGTGAACCCCATCCCAAAATAAGTATTGCTTACATCACAAGCTAATAATTTGTAGGATACCCCACTGCTATTCTATTTTTCGCGCGTTAACGCCTTACCGTTATCCGGTGAATAACGAGCTTTCGGTTTTTTAAGGAACAGTAATGACGAAACATGCCAGGTTTTCACTCCTGCCCTCATTCATCATATTCTCTGCTGCGCTGCTGGCCGGTTGTAATGACCAGGGAGATACCCAGGCTCATGCCGGCGAGCCGCAAGTCACCGTCCATGTGGTCGAAACAGCGCCGCTAGCCGTAACGACCGAACTTCCCGGACGTACGTCCGCATTTCGCATTGCGGAAGTTCGCCCCCAGGTGAGCGGGATCGTGCTTAAAAGAAACTTCACCGAAGGTAGCGATGTAGAGGCCGGGCAGTCGCTTTATCAGATCGATCCTGCCACCTATCAGGCCGATTATGACAGCGCTAAAGGCGAACTTGCTAAAAGCGAAGCGGCTGCGGCTATCGCGCACCTGACGGTCAAACGCTATGTTCCACTGGTCGGCACAAAATATATCAGCCAACAGGAATATGATCAGGCGATTGCCGACGCCCGCCAGGCCGATGCCGCCGTTGTGGCGGCAAAAGCCGCTGTTGAAAGCGCGCGTATTAACCTTGCGTATACCAAAGTCACCTCACCCATCAGCGGGCGTATAGGAAAATCTAATGTGACTGAAGGCGCGCTGGTGACTAATGGTCAGTCAACTGAACTGGCTACCGTGCAACAACTCGACCCGATTTATGTCGACGTGACGCAATCAAGCAACGACTTTATGCGACTCAAGCAATCCGTCGAACAAGGTAACCTGCATAAAGACAGCGCCAGTAGCACGGTTCAACTGGTAATGGAAAATGGTCAGGTCTACCCGATTAAAGGCACGCTGCAATTTTCCGACGTTACCGTAGATGAAAGCACCGGCTCTATCACGCTCAGGGCAGTTTTCCCTAACCCGCAACACAGTCTGCTTCCCGGTATGTTTGTGCGCGCCCGCATTGATGAAGGCGTCCAGCCCAATGCCATCCTTGTCCCCCAGCAGGGCGTAACCCGCACGCCGCGCGGCGACGCAATGGTGATGGTGGTTAACGATAAAAGCCAGGTTGAAGCCCGCAATGTCGTGGCGGCTCAGGCTATTGGCGATAAATGGCTCATCAGCGAAGGGTTAAAACCGGGCGATAAGGTCATCGTCAGCGGCTTACAAAAAGCGCGACCGGGCGTCCAGGTGAAAGCCACTACCGATGCTCCTGCAGCGAAAACGGCGCAATAAGGTAACCGTACATGGCAAACTTTTTTATTAGACGTCCTATTTTCGCCTGGGTTCTGGCCATTATCCTGATGATGGCTGGCGCACTGGCAATAATGCAACTTCCCGTTGCGCAGTATCCAACCATTGCGCCGCCAGCGGTTTCTATTTCTGCAACCTATCCTGGCGCGGATGCGCAGACGGTACAGGATACGGTTACTCAGGTTATCGAACAAAATATGAACGGTATCGATAACCTGATGTATATGTCCTCTACCAGCGACTCTGCTGGTAGCGTGACCATCACCCTGACCTTCCAGTCCGGAACCGATCCGGATATCGCGCAGGTTCAGGTGCAAAATAAATTGCAGCTCGCCACGCCTTTACTGCCGCAAGAAGTCCAGCAGCAGGGGATTAGCGTTGAAAAGTCCAGCAGCAGCTTTTTGATGGTCGCCGGGTTCGTCTCGGATAATCCGAACACTACCCAGGACGACATCTCTGACTATGTCGCCTCTAACATTAAGGATTCTATCAGCCGTCTGAATGGTGTGGGCGACGTTCAGCTATTTGGCGCACAGTACGCCATGCGTATCTGGCTGGATGCGAATCTGCTAAATAAATACCAGCTCACGCCAGTTGATGTCATCAACCAGTTAAAAGTACAGAACGACCAGATTGCGGCAGGCCAACTGGGCGGCACGCCAGCATTACCGGGCCAGCAGCTTAACGCCTCAATCATCGCCCAAACGCGTCTGAAAGATCCGCAAGAGTTCGGCAAAGTTACGTTGCGTGTCAATACCGACGGTTCTGTCGTCCATCTCAAAGATGTCGCGCGTATTGAGCTTGGCGGTGAAAACTATAACGTTGTAGCGCGCATTAACGGTAAACCGGCCTCCGGTCTCGGTATTAAACTGGCGACCGGCGCTAACGCGCTGGATACCGCAACCGCAATCAAAGCAAAACTGGCAGAACTGCAGCCTTTCTTCCCTCAGGGAATGAAGGTGGTTTATCCTTATGACACAACGCCCTTCGTAAAAATATCTATCCACGAAGTGGTAAAAACGCTGTTTGAAGCGATTATTCTGGTATTCCTGGTAATGTATCTGTTCTTACAGAATATCCGGGCAACCCTGATTCCTACCATCGCTGTTCCTGTCGTATTGCTAGGCACTTTTGCGGTACTCGCCGCCTTTGGCTATTCCATCAATACCCTGACGATGTTCGGCATGGTACTGGCGATAGGACTGTTGGTTGACGATGCGATAGTGGTCGTAGAAAACGTTGAACGTGTAATGATGGAGGATAACCTTTCTCCCCGAGAGGCGACGGAAAAATCCATGTCGCAGATTCAGGGAGCGCTGGTAGGTATCGCGATGGTACTGTCTGCGGTATTTATCCCGATGGCCTTTTTTGGCGGCTCGACCGGGGCAATTTATCGCCAGTTCTCTATTACTATTGTTTCAGCAATGGCGCTATCCGTTCTGGTTGCGTTGATTCTGACGCCAGCGCTGTGCGCTACGCTACTTAAACCCGTATCTGCTGAACATCACGAGAAAAAAAGTGGCTTCTTTGGCTGGTTCAATACCAAGTTTGATCACAGCGTTAACCACTATACTAACAGCGTAAGCGGTATCGTGCGTAATACGGGTCGCTATCTCATTATCTATCTACTTATTGTAGTCGGAATGGCGGTTCTGTTTTTACGCCTCCCGACCTCCTTCCTGCCGGAAGAAGATCAGGGGGTATTCCTGACCATGATTCAGCTCCCCTCTGGCGCTACGCAAGAACGTACGCAGAAAGTGCTGGATCAAGTCACTCATTACTACCTGAATAATGAAAAAGCGAACGTCGAAAGCGTGTTTACCGTAAACGGCTTTAGCTTTAGCGGTCAGGGACAAAACTCAGGGATGGCATTTGTCAGCCTTAAACCCTGGGAAGAGCGTAACGGTGAAGAAAATAGCGTCGAAGCCGTTATCGCCAGAGCGACACGCGCCTTTAGCCAGATTCGCGACGGGTTGGTGTTCCCCTTCAACATGCCGGCAATTGTCGAGTTAGGTACCGCGACAGGTTTCGACTTTGAACTGATTGATCAGGGAGGACTCGGTCACGATGCGTTAACAAAAGCGCGTAATCAACTGCTGGGTATGGTCGCGAAGCATCCTGATCTATTAGTGCGCGTACGCCCGAATGGGCTGGAAGACACGCCACAGTTCAAGCTGGATGTCGATCAAGAAAAAGCGCAGGCGCTCGGTGTTTCGCTGTCTGATATCAACGAAACCATCTCCGCGGCGTTGGGCGGCTATTACGTTAACGACTTTATCGATCGCGGACGAGTGAAAAAAGTATACGTTCAGGCTGACGCTCAGTTCCGTATGCTGCCGGGAGATATCAACAATCTTTATGTTCGCAGCGCCAATGGCGAGATGGTGCCCTTCTCTACCTTTAGCTCAGCACGGTGGATTTATGGTTCGCCACGCCTGGAACGCTATAACGGAATGCCGTCAATGGAACTGCTCGGTGAAGCAGCGCCCGGACGAAGTACCGGTGAAGCCATGTCGTTAATGGAAAATCTGGCTTCACAGCTGCCAAACGGTATTGGCTATGACTGGACAGGTATGTCGTATCAGGAACGGTTGTCAGGTAACCAGGCGCCGGCGCTGTACGCAATCTCACTCATTGTCGTTTTCCTCTGCCTTGCCGCTCTGTATGAAAGCTGGTCAATTCCGTTCTCGGTAATGCTGGTCGTACCGCTCGGCGTGGTTGGCGCTCTGCTTGCAGCGTCATTGCGCGGTCTGAACAATGACGTTTACTTCCAGGTTGGCTTGTTAACCACTATTGGCCTTTCTGCTAAAAACGCCATCCTGATTGTTGAGTTCGCCAAAGATCTTATGGAGAAAGAAGGACGTGGATTGATTGAAGCGACGCTGGAAGCATCCCGTATGCGTTTACGTCCTATTCTAATGACCTCGCTGGCCTTTATTCTCGGGGTAATGCCGTTAGTTATCAGTCGTGGCGCAGGTAGTGGGGCACAGAACGCAGTAGGCACAGGGGTTATGGGGGGAATGTTAACCGCAACCTTATTAGCTATCTTCTTCGTACCAGTATTCTTCGTTGTTGTAAAACGCCGATTTAATCGCCATCATGATTAACCGGTAAACAGAGGCGTCTTCGGACGCCTTTTTAAACGGTACGTCTTTATCTCCGCTATTCCCCTCTCCGCTTACCTCTGCATTCTCCATAGTTTTTACAATTCACATGAATTGAGATGATTCCTCATGTCGGCCATTTTTTCTGTGGTGGTAAAATAACTCTCGTTTTCGCAGCGGTTAGAGCCAGCATTTACGTTGCTGTACTTCGCGAAACGCTGATTAATGAGGTAACACCATGAAAAGACTAATCCCAGTTGCATTGCTTACCACCATATTGGCAGGTTGTGCACATGATTCTCCCTGCGTACCGGTTTATGACGATCAAGGGCGGCTGGTTCATACCAATACATGTATGAAAGGTACTACGCAGGATAACTGGGAGACAGCAGGCGCTATTGCTGGCGGCGCTGCGGCGGTAGCAGGGTTGACGATGGGTATCATTGCGCTTTCTAAATGATACATGCAGGCGCGGCAATGCCGCGCTTTCAGTAATAATATAAAGGTCGTAAGGATACTCAGCGACGTAATCTATTCAGCCTGTCCCCCGAAAGTTAACACGGTAAAACGCTCTCTTTTCTTACTCGCCCATCCCGATAGTATTTATTCTGTTCCTTGTCCGATGCAGACAAAATTGTAGCTTGATAGCATCGTAAGCCGCATTACAAACAGGCTTTATACAGTAAGACTTAGAGCGTGGTCCATTAGGCGTAATTATTACAGACAGTCTGGATATAAACCGGAGCATACACGTAATACATGAGGATTTTGAGCACTGTCCCAGGGCCAAACTGGCAAATAAAATAGCCAAATAGGCCAGATTCTCAGTCCTCAGCGAATATCTCTATTGCTTATTAGTGGCGTAAGTAAAAGCCGTTTGTACATCTACTTCAGCACGGTTCACATTCGATGGTTCAGGCGGATATATGGCGGGAAATCACGTTTACTAAAACGGTTTTTATCCACTCTACGAAGATGTTATATACCCAAAATAATTCGAGTTGCTTAAAGGCGGCAAGGGAGTGAGTCCCCAGGAGCATAGATAACTATGTGACTGGGGTGAGCGACAAATCTGCCGGGAGCAGATTTGAACGTCGCGTGCGACGGCCCGTCAGGGCGAGGCCCATGAATGGGCCGAGTAATCCGTAGCCAACACATAAGCGACTTGAAGTATGAAGGGTATAAACCAAATATAAAACGCGTCGGCGTCATTATCCGATAACTTTTTCCATAGAGAGATAAATGCAAAAAGGCCCAATCTTTCGATTGGGCCTTTTGCTTTATTTGATGTCTGGCAGTTTATGGCGGGCGTCCTGCCCGCCACCCTCCGGGCCGTTGCTGCGCAACGTTCAAATCCGCTCCCGGCGGATTTGTCCTCCTCAGGAGAGTGCTCACCGACAGACTACAGATAAAACAAAAGGCCCAGTCTTTCGACTGAGCCTTTTGTTTTATTTGATGTCTGGCAGTTCCCTACTCTCGCATGGGGAGACCCCACACTACCATCGGCGCTACGGCGTTTCACTTCTGAGTTCGGCATGGGGTCAGGTGGGACCACCGCGCTACTGCCGCCAGACAAATTCTTTTTCAAATGCCAAACTTTAACCGTATTAAGTGGTGCTGATACCCAGAGTCGAACTGGGGACCTCACCCTTACCAAGGGTGCGCTCTACCAACTGAGCCATATCAGCACACTAAATTTGATGCCTGGCAGTTCCCTACTCTCGCATGGGGAGACCCCACACTACCATCGGCGCTACGGCGTTTCACTTCTGAGTTCGGCATGGGGTCAGGTGGGACCACCGCGCTAGTGCCGCCAGGCAAATTCTTTGTGCTCTGTCCTGTGTCTTTTACACTGATACGGCGTTGGCTGCTCTTGCGAACGTCAGTCACATACTTCTGTATGCTCCTTCCGTCGCTGCGTTTGCCGCCTTGTCTCAGCGTAAAATCCTTCGGACTCTGAATCTGAGCTGAAAATCTTCTCTCAATCCGCCAAAACATCTTCGGCGTTGTAAGGTTAAGCCTCACGGTTCATTAGTACCGGTTAGCTCAACGCATCGCTGCGCTTACACACCCGGCCTATCAACGTCGTCGTCTTCAACGTTCCTTCAGGAGA
>NZ_JAGESB010000019.1:0-628 GCF_017572865.1 Salmonella sp. 32082101201600294FB01SM01
TCATCTCCGGGGGTAGAGCACTGTTTCGGCTAGGGGGCCATCCCGGCTTACCAACCCGATGCAAACTGCGAATACCGGAGAATGTTATCACGGGAGACACACGGCGGGTGCTAACGTCCGTCGTGAAGAGGGAAACAACCCAGACCGCCAGCTAAGGTCCCAAAGTCATGGTTAAGTGGGAAACGATGTGGGAAGGCCCAGACAGCCAGGATGTTGGCTTAGAAGCAGCCATCATTTAAAGAAAGCGTAATAGCTCACTGGTCGAGTCGGCCTGCGCGGAAGATGTAACGGGGCTAAACCATGCACCGAAGCTGCGGCAGCGACGCTGATGCGTTGTTGGGTAGGGGAGCGTTCTGTAAGCCTGTGAAGGTGGCCTGTGAGGGTTGCTGGAGGTATCAGAAGTGCGAATGCTGACATAAGTAACGATAAAGCGGGTGAAAAGCCCGCTCGCCGGAAGACCAAGGGTTCCTGTCCAACGTTAATCGGGGCAGGGTGAGTCGACCCCTAAGGCGAGGCCGAAAGGCGTAGTCGATGGGAAACGGGTTAATATTCCCGTACTTGGTGTTACTGCGAAGGGGGGACGGAGAAGGCTATGTTGGCCGGGCGACGGTTGTCCCGGTTTAAGCGT
>NZ_JAGESB010000020.1:0-570 GCF_017572865.1 Salmonella sp. 32082101201600294FB01SM01
GTGGGTTGCAAAAGAAGTAGGTAGCTTAACCTTCGGGAGGGCGCTTACCACTTTGTGATTCATGACTGGGGTGAAGTCGTAACAAGGTAACCGTAGGGGAACCTGCGGTTGGATCACCTCCTTACCTTAAAGAAGCGTACTTTGCAGTGCTCACACAGATTGTCTGATGAAAAGTAAATAGCAAGGCGTCTTGCGAAGCAGACTGATACGTCCCCTTCGTCTAGAGGCCCAGGACACCGCCCTTTCACGGCGGTAACAGGGGTTCGAATCCCCTAGGGGACGCCACTTGCTGGTTTGTGAGTGAAAGTCACCTGCCTTAATATCTCAAAACTGACTTACGAGTCATGTTTGAGATATTTGCTCTTTAAAAATCTGGATCAAGCTGAAAATTGAAACACAGAACAACGAAAGTTGTTCGTGAGTCTCTCAAATTTTCGCAATCAGAAGTGAAACATCTTCGGGTTGTGAGGTTAAGCGACTAAGCGTACACGGTGGATGCCCTGGCAGTCAGAGGCGATGAAGGACGTGCTAATCTGCGATAAGCGCCGGTAAGGTGATATGAACCGTTAT
>NZ_JAGESB010000021.1:0-560 GCF_017572865.1 Salmonella sp. 32082101201600294FB01SM01
TTCACGACGGACGTTAGCACCCGCCGTGTGTCTCCCGTGATAACATTCTCCGGTATTCGCAGTTTGCATCGGGTTGGTAAGCCGGGATGGCCCCCTAGCCGAAACAGTGCTCTACCCCCGGAGATGAGTTCACGAGGCGCTACCTAAATAGCTTTCGGGGAGAACCAGCTATCTCCCGGTTTGATTGGCCTTTCACCCCCAGCCACAGGTCATCCGCTAATTTTTCAACATTAGTCGGTTCGGTCCTCCAGTTAGTGTTACCCAACCTTCAACCTGCCCATGGCTAGATCACCGGGTTTCGGGTCTATACCCTGCAACTTAACGCCCGGTTAAGACTCGGTTTCCCTCCGGCTCCCCTATACGGTTAACCTTGCTACAGAATATAAGTCGCTGACCCATTATACAAAAGGTACGCAGTCACACCCCAAAGGGTGCTCCCACTGCTTGTACGTACACGGTTTCAGGTTCTTTTTCACTCCCCTCGCCGGGGTTCTTTTCGCCTTTCCCTCACGGTACTGGTTCACTATCGGTCAGTCAGGAGTATTTAGCCTTGGAGGATG
>NZ_JAGESB010000022.1:0-518 GCF_017572865.1 Salmonella sp. 32082101201600294FB01SM01
CCCCTAAGGCGAGGCCGAAAGGCGTAGTCGATGGGAAACGGGTTAATATTCCCGTACTTGGTGTTACTGCGAAGGGGGGACGGAGAAGGCTATGTTGGCCGGGCGACGGTTGTCCCGGTTTAAGCGTGTAGGTGTGTGTTCCAGGTAAATCCGGTTCACTTTAACACTGAGGCGTGACGACGAGGCACTACGGTGCTGAAGCAACAAATGCCCTGCTTCCAGGAAAAGCCTCTAAGCATCAGGTAACATCAAATCGTACCCCAAACCGACACAGGTGGTCAGGTAGAGAATACCAAGGCGCTTGAGAGAACTCGGGTGAAGGAACTAGGCAAAATGGTGCCGTAACTTCGGGAGAAGGCACGCTGACATGTAGGTGAAGTGATTTACTCACGGAGCTGAAGTCAGTCGAAGATACCAGCTGGCTGCAACTGTTTATTAAAAACACAGCACTGTGCAAACACGAAAGTGGACGTATACGGTGTGACGCCTGCCCGGTGCCGGAAGGTTAATTGATGGGG
>NZ_JAGESB010000003.1:0-696421 GCF_017572865.1 Salmonella sp. 32082101201600294FB01SM01
CTGGTCATCCTCTCAGACCAGCTAGGGATCGTCGCCTTGGTGAGCCGTTACCTCACCAACAAGCTAATCCCATCTGGGCACATCTGATGGCAAGAGGCCCGAAGGTCCCCCTCTTTGGTCTTGCGACATTATGCGGTATTAGCCACCGTTTCCAGTAGTTATCCCCCTCCATCAGGCAGTTTCCCAGACATTACTCACCCGTCCGCCACTCGTCAGCAAAGCAGCAAGCTGCTTCCTGTTACCGTTCGACTTGCATGTGTTAGGCCTGCCGCCAGCGTTCAATCTGAGCCATGATCAAACTCTTCAATTTAAAAGTTTGATGCTCAATGAATTAAACTTCGTAATGAATTACGTGTTCACTCTTGAGACTTGGTATTCATTTTTCGTCTTGCGACGTCAAGAATCCGTATCTTCGAGTGCCCACACAGATTGTCTGATAAATTGTTAAAGAGCAGGCGCGACGCGGCTTTCAGCTCACCGTCGCGAGGTGGCGTATATTACGCTTTCCTCTTTCAGAGTCAACCCTGAATTTCAGGATTTTTCTCTTCAACCGACCGGCTGTTTGTGTGAAGTGATTCACATCCGCCGTGTCGATGGAGGCGCATTATAGGGAGTCGGTTCAGGAAGACAAGCGGAAAAATGCATTTTTGTTTTAACCGCTCATCTTTTATCCATAACGCTTATTTTTGCTGCTTTTTTATCGCTGATGGCAGGTCAGCAAGGCTGTTTAACACCCAGTCCGCCGCGTTTTCTGCTTCTGCCGTGACCGGTTTGCCCGTACGCACCAGCACTTTTGTCCCGACATTTGCCGCCGCTGCCGCCTGCATATCTTCCAGCTTGTCTCCCACCATATAAGAAGCCGCCATATCGATATGCAGGAAATCACGCGCCGAGATAAGCATTCCTGGATGCGGCTTGCGGCAATCACATACCTGACGGAACTCTTCTATGCTGCCCTGCGGATGGTGAGGACAATAATAGATGCCGTCCAAATCAACATCGCGATCCGCCAACGACCAGTCCATCCATTCGGTTAACGTTTCAAACTGCGCCTCAGTGAATTTGCCGCGCGCGATTCCGGACTGGTTCGTCACCACCACCAACGCATAGCCCATTTTTTTTAGCTCGCGCATCGCGTCAATAACGCCGTCTATAAACTCAAATGCATCGATTTCATGTACGTAGCCGTGATCCACATTAATGGTGCCGTCACGGTCGAGAAAAATTGCGGGTACAGACTTTGCCACCTTTTATAGCTCCTGAGTAAAGCAAGTGGCGCTAGTATCGCATGTTTCAGCAGGCAAGAAAGTGCTCATCGTATAAAGCCTGATTGATTTAGACGTCTGGATGCCTTAACATCCATTCTGTTGACGGCGTTGACCGTATTAGGCAGACGAAAATGCCTCCGCTCATTTCATTACGATAATAAAGAATCAATGATTAAACTTTCGAATATTACCAAAGTGTTCCAGCAGGGGACGCGCACCATTCAGGCGCTAAATAATGTCAGCCTGCACGTCCCTGCCGGGCAGATTTATGGCGTCATTGGCGCCTCCGGCGCCGGTAAAAGTACGCTTATCCGCTGCGTTAATTTACTTGAACGCCCAACCGAAGGTAGCGTTCAGGTCGGCGGTCAGGAGCTGACAACGCTTTCAGAGTCTGAGTTGACCAAAGCTCGCCGTCAAATCGGCATGATTTTCCAACATTTTAACCTGCTCTCTTCCCGTACCGTGTTTGGCAACGTCGCGTTGCCGCTGGAACTGGATAACACACCAAAGGAAGAGGTCAAACGCCGTGTCACAGAGCTGCTGGATTTAGTCGGTCTTGGCGACAAGCACGACAGCTATCCGGCAAATCTTTCCGGCGGTCAGAAACAGCGTGTCGCGATTGCCCGCGCGTTAGCCAGTAATCCAAAAGTATTGCTGTGCGATGAAGCCACCAGCGCGCTTGATCCTGCGACGACCCGTTCGATTCTGGAATTGCTGAAAGATATCAACCGTCGTCTGGGGTTGACGATTCTGCTTATCACTCATGAAATGGATGTCGTGAAACGTATCTGCGACTGCGTTGCCGTTATCAGTAATGGCGAGCTTATTGAGCAGGATACGGTCAGCGAAGTCTTCTCGCATCCTAAAACGCCGCTGGCGCAGAAGTTTATTCAGTCCACTCTGCATCTGGACATTCCGGAAGATTACCAGGCGCGTTTGAAAGCGTCGCCGGAAACTGACAGCGTGCCGATGCTGCGCATGGAATTCACCGGGCAGTCTGTGGATGCCCCGCTGCTTTCTGAAACCGCGCGTCGTTTCAACGTGAACAATAATATTATCAGCGCGCAGATGGATTACGCGGGCGGTGTGAAGTTCGGCATTATGCTAACGGAAATGCACGGCACACAAGAAGAGACGCAAGCCGCAATTGCCTGGCTGCAGGATCACCATGTGAAAGTAGAGGTACTGGGTTATGTCTGAGGCAATGATGTGGTTACTGGTTCGTGGCGTTTGGGAAACGTTGGCGATGACCTTTGTCTCCGGTTTCTTCGGTTTCGTGATTGGCCTGCCGGTTGGCGTATTGCTGTATGTTACGCGCCCGGGGCAGATTATGGAGAACGCCAGGCTGTATCGCTCCCTCTCTGCGGTGGTCAATATTTTCCGCTCGATTCCCTTTATCATTCTGCTGGTGTGGATGATTCCTTTTACCCGAATAATTGTCGGCACCTCCATTGGTTTGCAGGCTGCGATTGTACCGCTGACCGTCGGCGCCGCGCCTTTTATCGCCCGTATGGTGGAAAATGCGTTGTTAGAGATCCCTGCCGGGCTGATTGAAGCCTCGCGAGCGATGGGCGCCACGCCGCTGCAAATTGTACGTAAAATCCTTTTACCGGAAGCGCTGCCTGGTCTGGTAAATGCGGCAACCATTACACTGATCACCCTGGTCGGTTACTCCGCAATGGGCGGCGCCGTCGGCGCAGGCGGCCTCGGTCAAATCGGCTATCAGTACGGTTATATTGGATACAATGCTACCGTGATGAATACGGTGCTGGTATTACTTGTCGTTCTGGTTTATTTAATTCAGTTATCCGGCGATCGCATCGTCAGGGCTGTCACGCATAAGTAACGTTAAACACAACACAAATACTCATTAAGGAAATAAGCATGGCGTTCAAATTCAAAACCTTTGCGGCAGTGGGTGCTCTGATTGGTTCTCTGGCACTTGCGGGTTGCGGTCAGGATGAAAAAGATCCGAACCATATTAAAGTCGGCGTAATCGTTGGCGCAGAGCAGCAAGTTGCCGAAGTCGCGCAGAAAGTCGCGAAAGAAAAATACGGCCTGGACGTGGAATTGGTGACCTTTAATGATTATGTTCTGCCTAATGAAGCGCTGAGCAAAGGCGATATCGATGCCAATGCCTTCCAGCACAAACCGTATCTGGATCAGCAAATCAAAGATCGCGGCTACAAACTGGTTTCTGTAGGTAAGACTTTTGTCTATCCCATTGCAGGATATTCCAAAAAAATCAAATCACTGGATGAGCTCAAGGACGGTTCCCAGGTCGCTGTGCCTAACGACCCGACCAACCTTGGTCGTTCCCTGCTGCTGCTGCAAAAAGTAGGGCTGATTAAACTGAAAGACGGCGTCGGTCTGCTTCCTACCTCGCTGGATATCGTCGAAAACCCGAAAAATCTGAAAATTGTTGAGCTGGAAGCGCCGCAGTTGCCGCGTTCGCTGGATGACGCGCAGATCGCGTTAGCGGTCATCAATACGACTTACGCCAGCCAGATTGGCCTGACGCCAGCGAAAGACGGTATCTTCGTTGAAGATAAAGATTCTCCGTACGTTAACCTGATCGTGACGCGTGAAGATAACAAAGACGCCGAGAATGTGAAAAAATTCGTTCAGGCTTACCAGTCTGATGAAGTGTACGAAGCCGCAAATAAAGTTTTTAATGGCGGCGCGGTGAAAGGCTGGTAAGTTTTAGGCTGATTCCACAATCTGTAATATTATTCAGGACGGGCTATTGCCCGTCTTGTCATTTATGCAAGCTCCTGATTCAATATCTGGCAATTAGAACATTCATTGAGGAAATATTATGCGTGCTTTACCGATCTGTTTATTGGCACTCATGCTGGGCGGTTGTTCCATGCTAAGCAGATCCCCTGTTGAACCCGTTCAAAGCACCGCAACCCCGCCAAAAGCGGAGCCGGAGAAACCTAAAGCGCCGCGTGCCGCTCCCGTCAGGATTTACACCAATGCTGAAGACTTAGTCGGCAAACCTTTCCGCGATCTTGGCGAGGTTAGCGGCGAATCCTGCCAGGCGACAAATCAAGACTCTCCGCCTAACATTCCAACTGCGCGCAAGCGTATGCAGATTAATGCATCTAAAATGAAAGCCAACGCCGTCCTGCTGCACAGCTGTGAAATTACCAGCGGCACGCCAGGCTGCTATCGTCAGGCGGTTTGTATCGGGTCCGCCCTGAATATTTCGGCGAAATGAGCAGCTTTCAGTTTGAACAAATCGGCGTTATTCGCTCCCCCTATAAAGAAAAATTCGCCGTTCCGCGCCAGCCCGGTCTGGTCAAAAGCGCCTGCGGCGAACTGCATCTGATAGCGCCTTACAACCAGGCCGATGCCGTTCGCGGCCTGGAGGCGTTCAGCCATTTGTGGGTGCTTTTCGTTTTTCATCAGACGATAGACGGCGGCTGGCGGCCAACAGTTCGTCCGCCCCGTCTTGGCGGTAACGCCAGAATGGGCGTTTTTGCCACGCGCTCCACGTTCCGCCCCAATCCGATTGGCATGTCGCTCGTTGCGCTAAAAGGTATCGAGTGCCGGAAAGAGAGCGTAATTCTGAAATTAGGCAGTCTGGATCTGGTGGATGGCACGCCGGTGGTGGATATCAAACCGTATTTACCGTTTGCCGAGGCCTTACCGGACGCCGCCGCCAGCTATGCGCAACAGGCGCCGATAGCTGAAATGCCCGTGAGTTTTACCGCTGAGGTGGCTCAACAGCTTACGACGCTGGAAAGGCGTTATCCGCAGCTACGGACATTTATTTGCGATGTGCTGGCGCAAGATCCTCGCCCGGCTTATCGTAAGGGTGAAGAGACGGGCAAAACCTATGCCGTCTGGCTGCATGATTTTAACGTGCGCTGGCGTGTGGTTAGCACTGGATTTGAAGTGTTTGCGCTGGAACCACGGTAATTTCACTCCCTTCTCTTTTGACATCTCTTGCACGCTGGTAAACTAAATCACTTTTTTTGTATCAGGCTCACATTGAGCCTGTTCGATCGTTCAACTGGAACCGTAACAACATGCGTACTAGCCAATACCTGCTCTCCACTCTGAAGGAGACACCTGCCGACGCCGAGGTTATCAGCCACCAGCTGATGCTGCGCGCCGGGATGATCCGCAAGCTCGCCTCCGGGTTATATACCTGGCTGCCGACCGGCCTGCGCGTCCTGAAAAAAGTCGAAAACATCGTGCGTGAAGAGATGAACAACGCCGGTGCTATCGAGGTGTCGATGCCAGTCGTTCAGCCAGCCGACCTGTGGCAAGAGAGTGGTCGTTGGGAACAGTACGGTCCGGAACTGCTGCGTTTTGTCGACCGTGGCGAGCGTCCGTTCGTACTCGGCCCGACCCACGAAGAAGTTATCACCGATCTGGTGCGTAATGAACTCAGCTCTTATAAGCAGTTGCCGCTGAACTTCTTCCAAATCCAGACCAAATTCCGTGATGAAGTGCGTCCGCGCTTTGGCGTGATGCGTTCGCGCGAATTCCTGATGAAAGATGCTTACTCTTTCCACACCTCTCAGGAGTCGTTGCAGGAAACCTATGACGCCATGTACGCCGCGTATAGCCGTATCTTCAGCCGTATGGGGCTGGATTTCCGCGCGGTACAGGCCGATACCGGTTCTATCGGCGGCAACGCCTCGCATGAATTCCAGGTGCTGGCGCAAAGCGGCGAAGACGATATCGTTTTCTCTGATGTTTCTGATTACGCGGCTAACATTGAACTGGCAGAAGCTATCGCGCCGCAAACGCCGCGCGCAGCGGCGACGCAGGAAATGACTCTGGTCGATACGCCAAATGCCAAAACCATCGCGGAGCTGGTGGAACAGTTCAACCTGCCAATTGAAAAAACGGTAAAAACGCTGCTGGTGAAAGCGGCGAAAGACAGCAAGTCTCCGCTGGTGGCTCTGCTGGTTCGCGGCGATCATGAACTGAATGAAGTTAAAGCGGAAAAACTGCCGCACGTTGCCAGCCCGCTGACCTTCGCTACCGAAGAAGAGATTCGCGCCGTAATTAATGCCGGCCCTGGCTCCCTCGGCCCGGTCAATATGTCGATTCCGGTCATCATCGATCGTACCGTTGCCGCCATGAGCGATTTTGCCGCTGGCGCCAACATCGACGGTAAACACTACTTTGGTATTAACTGGGATCGCGATGTGGCGACGCCTGTTGTTGCCGACATCCGTAACGTAGTCGCCGGCGATCCGAGTCCGGATGGTCAGGGAACGTTGCTTATCAAACGCGGTATCGAAGTGGGTCACATCTTCCAGTTAGGTACCAAGTACTCAGAAGCGCTGAAAGCCTCCGTTCAGGGTGAAGATGGCCGTAACCAGATCCTGACAATGGGCTGCTATGGTATCGGCGTAACACGTGTCGTTGCCGCGGCTATCGAGCAGAACTTTGACGAGCGCGGCATTGTATGGCCTGACGCCATTGCGCCTTTCCAGGTCGCTATTCTGCCGATGAATATGCACAAATCCTTCCGTGTGCAGGAGCTGGCGGAAAAGCTGTACAGCGAATTGCGCGCGCAGGGCATTGAAGTGCTGATGGACGACCGTAAAGAGCGCCCGGGCGTGATGTTTGCCGATATGGAGCTGATTGGTATTCCACATACTATCGTGATTGGCGATCGCAACCTGGATAACGACGATATTGAGTATAAATACCGTCGTAGCGGTGAAAAATCGCTGATTAAAACCGGCGATATCGTTGATTATCTGGTCAAGGCGATTAAAGGCTAAACGACATTTTGTTGGGATTGCCCGGCGCCACCCGGCAGATATGTAAAGGCCTCGCATCCTGCGAGGCCTTTTATTAGTGAGTGCAATCTTTACCCGGCGCAAACTTCGCGTTTTTATCGGCTATTAGCATTTTTACCGGCTCGCCCGTGTCCGGGTTCGCGGCAAACACAAAATGCCCTTCTACCGTCAGCAGCACCGGTTTTTCCGCTTCACCTTTCGCCGTCAGATAGCCGCGCTCAAGCTGGGCGTTACTGGCGACCGGCAGCCGTTTTCCGGTCGCACAATCGGTAAAGGTCGCCGCATCGGCCCTGTATACATACATACCACGCAACGGCATTGGCGTTACCGGCAGGCTGGCGGTAACAGGCACAAGCGTATAATTAAGCTGCGAAGCCACCGGATTGCCTTCTCTGTCGAGCATCTCCAGCGCATTGCCTTTCGCGCGATAATACGATTTCTCGCCATTGCTGTCGGTTAACACCAGTTTATCCGCCGTCCGCGCCCAGGTACCGTATGACGCAAAAGAGGAAGGTTCCTCGCGCACGCCCTGATAGCGCTCGTTCATCACCCATGTGCCGTCTTTTTCCAGAAACAGTGACGTTTCAATACCTTCACAATCCGCACAGGGCAGCACGCCGCGCCAGCTTTGCTGCATGGGTTTTAATTCCGCCGCCTGCGCAGGTTGCAGGGCGTCAACTTCCGCACGGTTATTACACCCTATCAATGCAAATAGCGTACAGGCTGCCGCTACTGACAATATTGCTGTTCTCACCATAAAATCCTTATGAAATTGCTATTCCTGCCCGTCAATCCAGTGGACGACGAACTTTGCCGCGAAGCGCCTTTACAGAAGATTTTTGCGCCTTTGAGGACAAGCGGCGCTCTTTCGAGGCACGCGTCGGACGGGTTGCGCGACGGCTTTTCTGCTCCGCGGTTAATTCTTTTATGACGGCAACCAGCCTGGCGATAGCCGCTTCCCGGTTGAGCTCCTGGCTCCGGAACTCCTGCGCCTTAATGATAATGACGCCATCATCACTTATCAGATGGTGGCTGGCCGTCAGCAAACGCTGTTTATAATACTCTGGCAGGCCAGAGGCCCGAATGTCAAAGCGCAAATGAATCGCGCTAGAGGTCTTATTTACGTGCTGACCACCCGCGCCCTGCGCGCGAATGGCCGTAATTTCCAGCTCATTATCGGCTATGGAGACCGTCCGGGAGATGGCAATCATGAGGGCTGTTGCCAGGCGGTTAGCTGTATTTCCAGATTATTCCGAGCATCAGAAAGCCAGATTGCGCCGTCCTGAATCGTCGCCTGTAGCGTCATGGTACGATCGGCAAATTCACTGAGCTGCGCCAGTTGCCCGTCATCCAGATACCAGACGGACAGGTTAGCGAACTGCGCGCACTTGCTTTGATGCTGCTGCCACCAGATTTGCGCCGCCCGGGAGTTATAAGCAAAGAGCGCGACGTCGCTCGCCTGAGTACAGGCTTTCTTAATACGGCGCTCATCCGGCAGCCCCAGCTCTATCCAGAGATCGATGCCCAGATGATCGTTGCGCAGCCAGGCCTCCGGCTCATCTTCCGCGCTGAGCCCGCGTGTAAACTGCAACCGTTCATCAGCATATTTTATCCATGCCAACAGGCGCAGCATCATGCGCTCCTGCGTTTCAGAAGGGTGACGCGCCAGCGTCAATGCCGCATCCAGAAACCGGTTGCGATCAAGGTCAGCCACATTGACGACGGCTTTATAAATTGTCGCTTTAAGCGCCATGAGAAAACTCCTTTCGAATCAGGTGCCCATTGTAGCGAAAACCGCGCTAAAAGGCTGTTAACGAATCTTTTACCCACTCGCGTCAGGCGCTGATATTGCGCAAATGAGTATGGTATAGTCACCTTGCTAAACAAGATTTAACTTCGTAGGCTTAGACTTGCATCCACGGTTAAGTCAGAATGCTGACAGGAGGGCATGTGGAAAAATATTGTGAGTTAGTACGCAAGCGGTATGCGGAAATCGCCAGCGGAGACTTAGGGTATGTCCCGGATGCGCTGGGTTGTGTATTGAAAGTGCTTAATGAAGTGGCGGCAGATAGCGCCCTTTCAGAGTCGGTCAGGGAAAAGGCAGCTTATGCTGCCGCGAACTTACTGGTGAGCGATTATGTCAATGAATGAAACGTATCAACCCATTAATTGCGATGACTACGATAGTCTTGAGCTTGCCTGCATGCATCATTTAATACTGACGCTAACGTTAAAAGATGGCGAGGTTTTGCAGGCAAAAGCGAACGATTTGATCTTACGTAAAAACGTAGAGTATCTGCTTGCCGAGATTTCCGGCGAGTCTTGTGAACTTCGTCTCGATAAAATCGCCAGTTTCAGCCACCCGGAAATTGGTACCGTGGTAGTTAGCGAATCCTGAGTATTTTGTTGCCGGATGGCGGTGCAAGCACCTTATCCGGCCTACGTTCCATGCGATACGTAGGCCTGATAAGCGCAGCGCCATCAGGCATGCCAAACCAGACTCACCCCTTCTTTATCTTCTGCTGCTCCCTCACGCGTCACAAAAACACCCGCAGCCGCAATCAGCGTTTCGCCGTAAAACAACAGCGGCGTGGTGTCTCGTCGCCAGGGCGGGATCCCCTGCTCCTGCCAGATTTTCTTTAATTTACGTCCACCGTGACGTCCCACAATGTGTAGCAACCCTGGCGCCTTAAACCGAATGCTGACGGATTCTTCCTCTCGCGGTCGGCGCAGTTCGCCCCCAGGAACGAGCTGTACCGTCCCTAAGCCGGCAGGCAGCGCCAGCGGTGTTTGCCAGACGGGCCAGGCGACCGTCGTTTCGTGTTGTCCGGCCACGGATTTAATCCACCACAGTTGCGACTGATAACGGCGAATCTCGTGATCGCCAAAGCGTAAACAGGGAGAGGCATCGTCGCGCGCCAGCGCCACCTCCTGCCAGATACGTTCCAGCGCGTCGCGAGAGGGCATCGGCGCATTACGCATCGCCAGCCAGCGACGCAAAATCGCCGCCCGCCGTACATCGCTCATCGACATTAATGGAGAGAGCCGCAATGTTCCCTCCGTCGTGATACAGTCCGTAAGATCGCTGGCCAGAAGCTCGTCCAGCAGCCTTTCTTGCTCGGCGCAGAGCGTCGCGCTACGGGCTACCGCCGCAGGAAAATGCGGCCAGCGCTGCTGCAAGAGCGGAAGCGCGCGCAGGCGTAAAAAATTGCGATCGTAGGCGTCATCCTGATTGCTTTCATCTTCAATCCAGCATAAGCCATGATGCACAGCCCACTGTTCCAGCGTCTTCCGCGTTTCTCTCAACAGCGGGCGAAGAAGCAGAGTTCCGGCAAAAGGCGAGCGTTCTCCCATCGCGGAAAGTCCGGCCGGACCACTGCCGCGCTTTAACGCCAGCAGGAATGTTTCACACTGATCGTCAAGGTGCTGCGCGGTTGCCAGCACTTCGCCAGGCAATAGCGTCTGTGCGAACGCCCGGTAGCGCGCTTCACGCGCATGGGCCTCGATACCCAGGCCATTATCCGCCAGCGTCACCCGCTCCACTACCAGCGGAACCAGCCAGCGTTCGCATACGGTTTCGCAATGCCGCACCCAGCTATCAGCATGAGGGCTTAAACCGTGATGAATATGGATAGCACGCAGCGTAACGTCAGGATGGCGTTCTCGCCACAACACCAGTTGATGCAGAAGCACCGTAGAATCCAGGCCGCCGCTAAAGGCAGCCAGAATACGGCGAGAAGAGAGTAACGAGGTATTCAACGTGAGAGTGGTCATGATCCATGCTTATAGTGACTTAGCCCGGCAACGTTACCTGGCGAGCGTCTTAATGACAAGCCTTACTGCTCATACAGCTCAAGCGGTAAACCGTCCGGATCGTTGAAAAAAGTAAAGCGCTTCCCGGTATACGGATCGATGCGTATCGGTTCGCACTTAACCTGATGCTTTTCCAGATGCGCAACGGCGTTTTCCACATTTTCCACGCTGAAAGCCAGATGGCGCAGGCCGCAGGCTTCAGGTCGGCTTGGACGCGCCGGAGGGAAGGGAAAAGAGAAAAGCTCAATTACATACTGCCCGTTTAGCGCCAAATCGCCCTTCCACGAGTCACGCTCTTCCCGCCAGACTTCGCTTAGCAGATCGAACCCCAGAATATCGCAGTAAAACGCCTTGCTCACCGCATAGTCTGTCGCAATGATCGCGATGTGATGAACCTGTTTTAATCCCAGCATAGCGTCTCCTTTATTGATTATCAGTACGTTACTCGTCACATTCCCGTCAGGCAAGCTAACAGGCGTGTTTTAAGACTCGTACCTGGTACACCCCGTCTTCATTCCGTTTCGCGCCGTGAATATCCGTTTCAAAACCGGGATAATGCTGGCCAATCGAGCAGAGCATTAGCAGAAAATCGAGCACGGCCCGACTCTGTTGCGTGATCCTCTCGCCGGGCATCAACAGCGGAACGCCTGGCGGATAAGGCAGGATCATATTCGCGGAAACGCGCCCTGGCAGTTGATCGAGCGCCACGGTTTCCACCTCGCCTTTGATCTGACGCTGCCAGGCCTGGTGCGGGGTCATGATCATCTCCGGTAAAACCTCGAACGCCCGCAACATCAGCCCCGGAAGATCGTGCTGGCGGATCAGTTTATGGATCCCCTGCGCCAGATCCTGAATGCGCATATTGCGATAAAAATCCGGATCTTCCGCATACAGATCCGGCAACATATTTTTGACGCGCAGGTTAAGATCGTAGGCCCGTTTAAATTCCGTCAGCCCGCGCAGCAGCCCCATCGCACGGGTCTTATCAATCCCTATGCTGAACAAAAACAGCAAATTATACGGCCCGGTTTTTTCCACCACCACGCCTCGCTCATCGAGGAACTTCGCCACCAGCGCGGCGGGTATCCCCTCTTCGCTCATGTTGCCCTGTTCATCCATCCCCGGCGTCAGGATTGTCACCTTAACCGGATCGAGGAACATATGATCGTCATCGGCATCGGTGAAGCCATGCCAGGTTTCTCCCGGCGTTACCGGCCAGCATTCGGCCTCATCAACCTCTTCCGGCTGCCAGATATCAAAGAACCAGCTATCGGACTCTTCACGTAACCGCTGTACCTCTTTACGAAAATGGAGCGCCCGCTCCACCGAACGATTAATCAATCTTTTCCCTGGATTGCCGCGCAGCATCGCCGCCGCGGTCTCGATAGAGGCGACAATGGGATAGCTCGGCGATGTGGAAGTGTGCATCATAAACGCTTCGTTAAACGTCTCTTCGTCATATTCCCCTTTGATATGAATAAGCGACGCCTGCGAAAAAGCCGCCAGCATTTTATGGGTGGATTGCGTTTCGAAAATCACTTTTCCGGGCACCCGATCGCCGCTCATCCCGCTTTTCCCCTGGTAGATCGGATGGAAATGGGTATAGGGTACCCAGGCGGAATCAAAATGGATCGAGGGAACGTCCAGCATCTGCTTGATCCAGTTAGTGTTATACAGCAGACCATCGTAAGTAGAATTGGTGATAACCGCATGAACCGGCCATTGCGCCTGCGAGGTTTCCGCCACCTTACGCGCAATGCTGTCGCAGGTAAATTCACGCTTAGGAATACCGCCGAGAATACCGAGCGCATTGCGCGTCGGCTTCAACCAGAGAGGCACCACATCGCTCATCATCAGCAAATGCGCCAGCGATTTATGGCAATTACGATCAATAAGTAGCGTACTTCCCGCAGGCGCGGCATACATACCGACAATTTTATTCGAGGTCGACGTACCGTTCGTCACCATATAACTCTGCTCGGCGCCAAAAGTACGGGCGATATACTCTTCCGCTTCCAGATGCGGTCCGGTGTGATCCAGCAGCGATCCCAGTTCAGTCACCGAAATCGACACATCAGCTTTTAAGGTATTGCCGCCAAAAAAGTCATAAAACAAACAGCCTGGCGGGCTTTTCTGATACGCCGTTCCTGCCATATGACCCGGCGTACAAAAGGTATATTTTCCTTCTTTGGCGTAGGTAAACAGCGCTTTGGTAAACGGCGGCGTAATATTATCGAGATATTCGTTTGTATATTGATGAATGCGCGTCGCGATATCTTCAGCCAGCCCCAATGCATACTCAAAAAACCACAGCGCCATGCGCATATCGTGAACGCTAACGTCCAGCGTGGAGTTGGTATTGATAAAGGCGTAGAGAGGAAGGTATTCATTTAGCTGGTTGATTTCGCTACAAAGGTCGAGACTGTATTCATCCCAGTCAAAAATAACGCCGCAGATGCGCGGGTTATGTTCAATAAACTTCAACAAGTCAACGCTATTTTGCGGCCAGATAATTTGAAATCCCAGGGATTGTAATGCACGCTCAAGCTCCTTGATGGGTTCATCTTTATAATAAACCCCGTGCGGCCCCATAATGGCGATGATGTTCATGCTTTCTCCTGAAAAAACCTGAGATAAGCATAGTAACAATCCTGCCGATGCAAAGCACCGACAGGATTTATCTTATTACAATGCGTTCCATGCATCGGCCCAGGCAATCCCTACGCCGGGCTCATAGTAGGCAGGCGCAACATTACACCATGAGCCTTCCGGGAACGGTTTGCACTGGTACAATGCGCCATTATTGTTGACGATGTCGCCCGGATTCCATTTCTGGCTGCTGCTCCAGGCAGGGTAGCTGGTGGTCTTATCTTCGTCATCCGCAGCGGCGGCCTTCGCTTTCACATTCAGCGTATAAACCGCAGTGCTGGAGAGCGTACCGTCGCTAACGGTCAGATTCACCACATACTGGGTGTTCTGAGTGACATCCGGCGCGTTGAAAATCACAACGGCTTTATCCTGGCCGCTCAGCGTTTTGCCATCCTGCGACATCCAGGTATAGGTGAGCTTGTCGCCATTCGCGTCGGTCGATCCTTCCGCGCTGAGTGAAACCGGGCTACCAGCTTCCACCGCCCCGACCGGCCCGGCAATGCGCGCGACGGGCGCCACGTTTTCATCCGTCACTGGCGCTGGAGTTGGCGTGACATCCGGTTCAGTGGTTCCGTTATCATCGACGACATTAACGTTGAAATAATGCTGTACACATTTCGTGTAGTCGCCCTCTTTAAAGGCGGTATACGGCGTCTGATATCCCACTAACTGGCAGGAATAGGTTTTACCGTCCGCAGTATCGGCGCTCCAGCCCCAGTCTTGTTCCCAATAGATCGGTAACGCGCCAGCGCCGCCTTCATCGAATTGCTTCATCTTTTTACAGCCCAACACTTCGTCAGCCGGCACCGGCACTTTCAGGTAGTTGGCAAACTCTTTGTAGTAGGCAATACGGTTAAGCGACTGCGCATTCTCATCTGCGCCGCCGCACTCCACGCCGCCATTGATGATCTGAATGGTGACGCCGAAACCTGATACCAGGCCGTTTGCTTTATCGCGATCGTTTGGCTGCCAGGTACCGTCAATCACATGTAGCATAGACGGCTTCGGCGGCTGCGGATACACAAAGAAGAAGACGGCGCTCGCCAGGTTCATCCAGGTATCCGCCACCAGCTCGGGTTTATCCAGCAGAGGGCGAACGTCACCATACATCGCGTCAGAGAAAGGCCCATAGTTGTAGTTATAAGAAAGCTGTTTTGCCCCGCGACCAAAATAGCTGAGGAAATCGCCGTCCTTATCTTTACCGCACGGCCAGGTCTGGCCCTGCCATACATCCGGGTTACATTCGCCGTTGTAGCCGCCTTTCTGCCCTTCTGTCCAGCCGACTTCGCGCAGATAGACCAGCGCCTGACGCCATTCCGGAATGTCACGCCAGCTTTCGTGACCGCCCGTCTCCTGGGCAAAATGCGCAAACATAGTAGCCAGGGTTTTACGGCAGATAGCGTCGCTATCGCGTCCATCGGTGTAGGTACCACAAACCGCCGGGAATTTACCTATCGCTTTCAGGAAGTTAGAGTAAGTATATTCCGGCGCGCGCATCGGGAACAGATAATCCCAGTCGGCCTCTTTCAGAATACTTTCAACGCGTTTTACGTTTGCCGGGTTAGCGGCGCGCCCCGGTTCGATTTGTTCGACCGCGCTGTTATCCAACGTCTGGATAGAGGATTTCACTGCCTCCATTAACGGAAAATCCGTCAGCGCTTTCTCTTTCGCCGCCAGATCGCTGGCGTTAATGGTCATTGGTTCACTACTGCTAAGCAGCGGCGCGGCCTGCGCACCGGATAAGCTCAACATGATTCCTGCCGCCACGGCGCTGAGCGCCAGTGTTTTTTGCAATCCCATAATTTTCTCCTTGAAGGGTAGTTCACTGCCTGCCCTGGCCACACGCCTGGCAGTTGCTACAGTGTCAGGGAGAACATGCCGTTGCGTTTAATCACATCAACTCATCGGCATCTCATTTTTCCTCGTCCAAAAAAAAGAGGCCGGATTATCCGGCCTCCTGGGAAAAATGAGGTAAATGATTAAGCGTAACCGTAGCTCATCAAACGCTGGTAACGACGGTTTTTTAAATCATCGGTGCTTAACACATCGAGATCGGCTAAATCTTCCAGCAGCTGCGCTTTTAGCGACGCCGCCATCGCTTCCGGATTACGGTGCGCGCCGCCCAGCGGCTCCGGAATGATGGAATCGATTAGCTTCAGCTCTTTCAGACGCGGCGCGATGATGCCCATCGCTTCAGCAGCCAATGGCGCTTTGTCGGCGCTCTTCCACAAAATAGAGGCGCAACCTTCCGGGGAGATAACGGAATAGGTGCTGTATTGCAGCATATTCACTTTATCACCCACGCCAATCGCCAATGCGCCGCCGGAGCCGCCTTCGCCAATCACGGTGCAGATGACCGGTACGTTCAGACGAGACATCTCACGCAGGTTGCGGGCGATAGCTTCAGACTGACCACGCTCTTCCGCGCCCACGCCAGGGTAAGCGCCCGGGGTGTCGATAAAGGTGATAATCGGCATGTTGAAGCGTTCAGCCATTTCCATCAGGCGCAGCGCTTTGCGGTAGCCTTCCGGCGCTGGCATGCCAAAGTTACGACGAATTTTTTCTTTGGTTTCACGACCTTTCTGATGACCAATGATCATCACCGGCCGCCCTTCCAGACGCGCGATACCGCCGACGATGGCTTTGTCATCAGCATAGGCGCGATCGCCCGCCAGCTCATCAAACTCATCAAACGCCAGACGAACATAATCCAGGGTGTACGGACGCTGCGGATGGCGCGCCAGTTGGGCTACCTGCCATGCGCCGAGATCGGCGAAGATTTTGCGCGTCAGTTCTACGCTTTTTTCGCGCAGGCGATGGACTTCTTCATCGATATTAATATCCAGTTTCTCATCCTGGCGGCTTACCGCAGTCAGAGAATCGATTTTCGCTTCCAGCTCTGCTATCGGCTGTTCAAAATCAAGGAAATTCAGACTCATAGTATTCCTGTATTAGTCAAACTCCAGTTCCACCTGCTCCGAACCAATGAGGCCACGCAGATCGTTAAGTAAACGATCGCTCGGAGAGACACGCCACGTTGCGCCAAAACGCAGCCGCGCACGCGCATCCGCCCTCTGATAGTAGAGATGTACTGGAATGGTCCCCGAGCGGTGGGGTTCCAGAGACTGACGGAGTCGGTTTAAAAGCTGGTCATCAATTTGCCTGTCCGTCAGCGAGATAGCAAGCCCGCGAGCGTATTTTTCGCGAGCTTCGTCAATATCCATCACTTCGCGGGCGGTCATTTTAAGCCCCCCGCTGAAGTCATCAAAGCTGACCTGTCCGCTGACGATAAGTATGCGGTCTTTTTCCAGCAACTGCTGGTATTTATCCAGCGCGTCGGTAAATAACATCACTTCCAGACGCCCGGAACGGTCATCCAGCGTACAGATGCCGATACGATTGCCGCGCTTGGTGACCATAACCCTTGCGGCAATCACGAGCCCCGCAGCCGTGGTGACTTTACCACGTTCTGTCGGATGCATGTCTTTGAGCCTTACCCCGCCGACATAGCGCTCAATTTCTTTTAAATACTGATTGATAGGGTGGCCCGTCAGGTACAGCCCCAACGTTTCACGTTCCCCATCTAACACCACCTGCTCCGGCCACGGCTGGCAGCTGGCATAGGATTGCTCGATTTGCTCCGGCTCTTCCGCCAGTACGCCGAACATATCCGCCTGACCGATAGCTTCCGCTTTGGCGTGCTGGTCGGCGGCTTTCAGCGCATCGCCCAATGAGTTCATCAGCGCGGCGCGGTGCGGCCCCAGGCGGTCGAACGCCCCGGACATGATCAGCTTTTCCAGCACCCGGCGGTTGAGCTTTTTGGTGTCGGTCCGCGCGCACAGATCAAACAGCTCGCGGAAATAGCCGCCCTGATTACGCGCGTCGATGATCGCTTCGATCGGCCCTTCGCCGACGCCTTTGATCGCGCCGATGCCGTAGACGATCTCGCCCTCATCGTTAACGTGGAAATGGTACAATCCGGAGTTAATATCCGGCGGCAGAATTTTCAGTCCCATCCGCCAGCACTCGTCCACCAGGCCGACGACCTTCTCGGTGTTGTCCATATCGGCAGTCATCACCGCCGCCATAAATTCAGCCGGATAGTGCGCCTTTAGCCATAGCGTCTGGTAAGAAACCAGCGCATAAGCGGCGGAGTGCGATTTGTTAAACCCGTAACCGGCGAATTTCTCCACCAGGTCAAAGATTTTCATCGCCAGTTCGCCGTCGATACCGTTCTTTTTCGCGCCCTCTTCAAAAACGGAACGCTGTTTGGCCATCTCTTCCGGCTTTTTCTTACCCATCGCACGACGCAGCATATCCGCGCCGCCGAGAGTATACCCGGAAAGTACCTGGGCAATCTGCATCACCTGTTCCTGATACAGAATGATGCCGTAAGTCGGCTCCAGTACCGGCTTCAGGCTTTCATGCTGCCACTGAACGTCCGGGTAAGAGAGTTCTTCACGACCGTGCTTACGGTCGATAAAGTTATCTACCATCCCGGACTGCAACGGACCGGGACGGAACAGAGCCACCAGCGCGATCATATCTTCAAAGCAGTCCGGCTGCAGACGTTTGATCAGATCTTTCATGCCGCGCGATTCAAGCTGGAAGACCGCCGTGGTTTCCGAGCGCTGCAGCATGTCGAAGCTTTTTTTATCGTCCAGCGGAATGGCGGCGATATCCAGCGGCGGCTCGCCATTCTTCGCCCGCCGCTTGTTGATCATCTCCAGCGCCCAGTTGATGATGGTCAGCGTACGCAAACCGAGGAAGTCGAACTTCACCAGCCCGGCATATTCCACGTCGCTTTTATCAAACTGGGTAACCGGATGCTTGCCCTCTTCATCGCAGTACAGCGGCGCAAAGTCGGTAATTTTGGTCGGCGCGATGACCACGCCGCCAGCGTGTTTACCGGCGTTACGCGTGACGCCTTCAAGCTTACGCGCCATATCGATCAGCGCTCTGACCTCTTCATCCGCCTCGTAAATTTCCGGCAGTTGCGGTTCCGCTTCAAAGGCTTTTGCCAGCGTCATGCCCGGATCGGGCGGCACCAGCTTCGAGATACGATCGACAAAACCGTACGGATGCCCCAGCACGCGTCCCACATCGCGGATAACGGCTTTCGCCGCCATCGTACCGAAGGTGATAATTTGCGATACCGCATCACGCCCGTACATGTCTGCGACGTGCTCAATCACCTGGTCGCGTTTCTCCATACAGAAGTCAACGTCGAAGTCAGGCATCGAGACACGTTCCGGGTTCAGGAAACGTTCGAACAGCAGGTCAAATTCCAGCGGATCAAGGTCGGTAATTTTCAGCGCGTAGGCCACCAGCGAACCGGCCCCGGAGCCACGTCCCGGCCCTACCGGCACGCCGTTATCTTTTGACCACTGGATAAACTCCATCACGATGAGGAAGTAGCCAGGGAACCCCATCTGGTTGATAACTTGTAGTTCAATATCCAGACGCTCGTCATATTCCGGGCGACGCTTTTTGCGCTCTTCTTCGTCCGGAAACAGGAAAGCCAGACGTTCTTCGAGCCCCTCTTTCGATTTTTTGACCAGATAATCTTCGGTGGTCATATCGCCGGTCGGGAACTGCGGCAGGAAATATTCACCCAGACGCACCGTTACGTTGCAGCGTTTGGCAATCTCCACCGTATTTTCCAGCGCCTCCGGAATATCGGCGAACAGTTCGCACATCTCATCGATGCTGCGCATATATTGCTGCGGCGAGTAATTGCGCGGACGCTTAGGATCGTCAAGCGTGAAACCGTCGTGGATCGCGACACGAATTTCATGGGCGTCAAAATCATCGCTTTCAAGAAAACGGACATCGTTTGTCGCGACAACCGGCAAACCACGTGCCTCAGCCAGTTCAACCGCAGCATGGAGATAGGTCTCTTCATCCTGTCTGCCGGTGCGGATCAGTTCCAGAAAGTAGCGATCGGGAAAATGCGCTTCATAGAAAACAACGCACTCCTCCACCAGCGCCTGGTTGCCGCGTAGCAGACAGCGGCCTACGTCGCCCATGCGCCCGCCGGAAAGCAGGATCAAACCTTCTTTAAGCTCTACCAGCCAGTCGCGCTCAATAATCGGGCCTGCCGCGCCGTAGCCGCGCTGATACGCTTTCGAGATCAGCAACGTCAAGTTCTGGTATCCCGTATTATTCGCCGCCAGTACCGTCAGATGAGTCAGCTCATCTCCCAGCAGTTCGTTGTGAACGTTAAAGTCCGCCCCGACGATGGGTTTAATGCCCGCGCCATGACCCGCTCCGTAGAACTTCACCAGACCGCAGAGGTTGGTAAAATCGGTGATCGCCAGCGCAGGCATACCTAATGAGGCCGCCTTTTTCACCAGCGGCCCGGTCTTCGCCAGCCCATCGATCATAGAGTAGTCGCTGTGCACCCGCAGGTGAACGAAACGTGGTTCAGACATCTTCAGATTTCTCGATACAAGAATCAGGACACAAGTCCCAGAGCGCGTTTAACAGGCGCAAAACTGCGTCGGTGGTGCGCCGTCGCGCCATACTGTGCCAACTTTTCCAGATGAAAAGCGGTTGGATAGCCTTTGTGCTGCGCAAAGCCATACTGAGGAAAAACGATATCCAGCGCCGCCATTTCTGCGTCGCGGGTGACTTTCGCCAGAATAGACGCCGCGCTAATCTCCGCCACGCGGCTGTCGCCTTTCACCACGGCCATTGACGGCACAGGCAGCGCCGGACAGCGATTGCCGTCGATCAGCACATATTCTGGCGCAATATGCAGACCAGCGACAGCGCGCTGCATGGCGAGCATGGTGGCGTGCAAAATATTCAGCTCATCAATTTCATGCGCTTCCGCGCGTCCCAGACTCCAGCTTAACGCCTTTTCTTTAATCTCGTCATACAATGACAGACGACGCTTTTCAGACAATTTTTTGGAATCATTCAGACCGACGATCGGACGAGCCGGATCGAGGATCACGGCGGCGGTCACTACGGCGCCCACCAGCGGGCCACGGCCCACTTCATCCACACCCGCCACTAAATGGGTGTGTGGATAAACAAATTCGATCATTGTGCTAACTCCAGGACGGCATCTGCCGCCTGCTCATCGGCATTACAGCGGATCTGCTGATGCAATTCACGGAAGGTATCGTGCATCGCATGGCTGGTTTTACCGTTCGCCAGTAGCGGCAACAGCGCTTCGGCGAGTTTTTGCGGTTCGCACTCTTCCTGCAACAGCTCTTTGACTAATTCTCTTCCCGCCAGCAGGTTAGGCAAAGACACATACTCCGTTTTTACCAGACGTTTCGCCAGCCAGAAAGTGAAGGGCTTCATACGATACCCCACTACCATCGGGCATTTTGCCAGCATACACTCCAGTGCCGCCGTACCCGAGGCCAGCAGAGCCGCGTCGCTGGCGATCATCGCCTCGCGCGCCATGCCGTCCAGCAAATGAACGGCGAGATCCGGCGCAACCTCCGCTTTAATTTTTTCAAACTGCTCGCGGCGTTTCGCGCTCACCAGCGGCACTACCACTTCCAGATCGGGATAGCGCTGTCGCAGCAATTGTGCGGTTTTCAGGAAGTCGGCGCTGAGCATTTCCACTTCCGCGCCACGGCTGCCTGGCAGTAGCGCCAGACAATGGGCGTCATGCGGGATACCCAGCACGTCGCGCGCCGCATTTTTATCCGGGTCCAGCGGCATGGCATCCGCCATGGTGTGACCGATAAAGCGGCACGGGACGTTAAATTTATCGTAAAACGCTTTTTCGAAAGGCAGAAAAGCCAGCACCATATGGGTGGATCTGCCTATTTTGAAAACGCGTTTCTGTCGCCAGGCCCAAACAGACGGGCTGACATAATGAATGGTCTTAATCCCTTGTTTTTTCAGATTACCTTCGAGGGTAATGTTGAAATCAGGGGCATCAATCCCGACAAAGACATCGGGCTTGAGTTCGGTAAAACGACGGGTCAGATCGGCGCGGATATGCAACAAACGGCGTAAACGACCGAGCACTTCAACAATGCCCATGACCGCCAGCTCTTCCATTTCGTACCAGGCTTCACACCCTTCGGCCTGCATACGCGGCCCCGCAACGCCCACAAAGCGGGCGTTGGGTACGCGCGCTTTCAGCGCACGAATTAAGCCTGCGCCAAGAATATCGCCGGACGTTTCACCGGCGACCAGGGCAATCGTTAAAGGACGCTGTGCCGCCATTAACGAATCGGACCGCGCGTTGAACGCTCAAAGAACTCGGTAAACGCCTTCACTTCCGGATGCTTTTCAGCAAGTTCAGCGATTTCCAGCTTCGCTTCGTCGAGCGTTTTACCACTGCGGTACAACAGTTTGTAGGCATTACGAATCGCCACCAGCCCTTCACGGCTAAAGCCGCGACGCTTCAGCCCTTCGATATTTACCCCGAACGGCGTCGCATGGTTACCCTGCGCAATCACATACGGAGGGACATCCTGCGCCACGCCGGAGCAGCCGCCGACCATCACATGCGCACCGATAATGCAGAATTGATGAACTGCCGTCATACCGCCGATGATCGCAAAATCATCGACTGATACGTGCCCCGCCAGCGTGGCGTTGTTGGCGAGGATACAGCGATTACCTACCGTACAATCATGTGCGACATGCGCATTGATCATCAGCAGGTTATCGCTACCCACCTTCGTCAACCCACCGCCCTGCACTGTACCACGATGAATGGTGACGCTTTCGCGGATGCGGTTACGATCGCCAATTTCCACACGGGTCGGCTCACCCGCATATTTCAGATCCTGGTTCACTTCACCGATGGAGGCAAACTGATAAATCTCGTTGTCGCGGCCGATTTTGGTTTGACCATTCACGACCACATGAGACTTCAGTACGGTTCCCTCACCAATTTCGACCTGCGGCCCAACAATACAAAAGGGACCAATGTGGGCATTAGCGCCAATTACAGCGCCGTCCTCCACAATGGCGGTAGGATGAATAAAGGCGGATTTATCAATCACGAATCAGGCCTCCCGGCTACGAGCACACATCATGGTTGCTTCGCACACGACTTTACCGTCGACCAGCGCAACCCCTTTAAAGCGGGTCAGGCCACGGCGCGTTTTCTCGAAAGTGACTTCCATGATCATCTGATCGCCTGGCACAACCGGACGCTTAAAGCGCGCTTCATCAATACCCGCGAAATAATACAGTTCGCCAGGTTCCAGTTTACCAACGCTTTTAAACGCCAGAATACCGGTTGCCTGCGCCATCGCTTCCAGAATCAGCACGCCTGGCAAAATCGGTTTGCCCGGGAAATGCCCCTGGAAAAACGGCTCGTTGACGGAGACATTTTTCACCGCACGCAGAAAACGACCTTCTTCAAAGTCCAGCACGCGATCGACCAGTAAAAACGGAAAACGGTGCGGCAGAAGCTCTAAAATCTCTTCAATCTGCAGAGTATGAGTGTTAGTAGTCAAAATACTCTTCCTGTCCAAATATACAAAAAGGCAATAATAACACGGCCTGCCGCAATCGTATGAATGTGACAGGCCGGAAAAGAATGGCAACTACAAGGCGGAACGTTAGTCTTGTTGATTAACCTTGCGCTCAATCGCTTTGAGACGCTTGCTCATATCATCAATGTTCATCACCAGTGCAGCAGTTTTACGCCATACTTTGTTGGGTTGCAGCGGAATGCCTGAGGAGTAGACGCCCGGTTCCGTGATGGGACGCATCACCATACCCATGCCAGTTACCGTGACTTTGTCGCATATTTCCATATGCCCATTGATCACGCTGGCGCCGCCAATCATGCAGTAACGGCCAATCTTCAGGCTACCCGCCATAATGACGCCACCGGCAACTGCCGTATTGTCGCCAATCACGACGTTATGTGCAATCTGGCACTGATTATCAATAATCACGCCATTGCCAATAACAGTATCATCCAACGCGCCACGGTCAATGGTGGTACAGGCGCCGATCTCGACACGATCGCCAATAATGACCCGGCCCAGTTGTGGGATCTTCACCCAGTTGCCACGATCGTTAGCGTAGCCAAAACCGTCCGCGCCGATCACCGTACTGGACTGGATCAGGCAATTCTCACCGATCTGAATGTCGTGGTAAATCGTTACGTTCGCCCACAAGCGTGAACCCGCCCCGATTTTGCTATTTTTTCCGACGAAACAGCCTGCGCCGATAACCACGTTATCGCCCAGTTGTACGCCAGATTCAATCACCGCATTCGCGCCGACTGAAACATTGCTACCCAGCGTTGCCGTCGCATCAATCACGGCGCTTGGCGCGATATTCTGCGCGGGCTGCGGCGTAGTATCTAAAATTTGCGCCATGCGCGCGTAGGTCAGGTAGGGATTTTTAACTACCAGCGCCGCGCTCTTAGCAAAAGGAAGATCGTCCTGCGTCATGACAACCGCAGAAGCCTGGCATAAACCTAAGTGTTCACGGTACTTAGGATTTACCATAAACGTAATGTGGCCTGTTGTTGCAGATTGCATGGACGCAACGCCGGTGATGACGATATCGCCATCACCGTGTAATTCTGCATCCAACTGTTCTGCTAAGTCAGCCAGTCGAATTGAAGGCATTACTTATTTAACCTGTTTCAGTACGTCAGCGGTGATGTCTTTCACATCGCTGCTGTTGTAAGCAACGGTGTTTGCGTCTACCACCAGATCGATACTCTGGTCGTTAGCCACTTTTTTCACTGCAGTCTGGATACGAGTCACCAGTTTGTTGCGTTCTTCGTTGGAACGACGAGCGCGATCTTTCTCAAAAGCCTGCGCTTTTTGCGCGAAAGTCTGGCGCTGAGACATCACGTCTTTTTCCAGCTTAGTACGATCGCTACCTGCTTTCATGGATTGCAGACGCTGCATTTTAGATTGCAGATCGGTTTCCATTTTTTGCAGTTCAGCCGCACGGCCTTTAAATTCGTTTTCCAGTGTATTGGATACACCCGTCTTCTGCGCAACCTGTTGGAACAGATTACCCATGTTGACGATTGCAATTTTGTCAGCAGCCTGTGCGGACGTTACCATCGCCAAACCAAGACCTGCAGCTAATAACCACTTTTTCACAATAAACTCCTTACCATCCCATTTGCACCCGAAGGTACAGCTCTTTGCGTGGCCTGGCGATCCCTGGGGGCATCGCCAAAAGTCATCGCTACACTACCAATGCATTCCTTTGCAGTGAACAATTACCAGGTTTTACCAATGTTAAACTGGAACTGCTCGGCTTTGTCTCCATCGTACTTTTTAAACGGCTGGGCGTAGGAGAAGACCAACGGCCCCAATGGGGACATCCATTGTAATGCGATACCCGCGGACATACGGATGTTGCCTGGATCGCTGTAATCCGGTACATCTGACGGCGCAGATGACGGATCCCAGTTCGTATCCCAAACGGTACCCATATCCCAGAAGAAGGAGGTACGAACCGAGTTGGCATACTTGTCGCTGATGAACGGCGTCGGGGTAATAAATTCCAGGCTGGCGACAGCCATGGCATTACCACCTACCGCATCATCTGATTTACAGCCTGATTCCTGAGTACAGTCTTCGTAATCATCATTATCGTCCCCACTAGTGTGGGCGCCATTTTTATAGACCGCTTTCGGGCCGATAGTATTCGACTGGAAACCACGCACGGTACTGGAACCACCGGCATAGAAGTTCTCATAGAACGGCATTTCCTTGCCGCCTAAACCATCGCCATAACCCCAACGAGTACGCCCCAGAACCACCCACTTGTGATCGTTATCAATAGGCACATAGGTCGCGGTATCCAGCGACACTTTGTAGTATTCGTTGTCGGAACCTGGAATCGTCACCTTACCCGTCAGGTTGACTCGCGAGCCGTCCGTCGGGAAATAACCACGGTCAAGCTTGTTATAGGTCCAGCCGTAGTTAAAGGTGAAGTCATCAGCGGCAAAACTGCTGGTATCAGCAGATTGTCCCATCGACTCAAGATAACGATCCATCGCGATCTGCGGCTGCATGTTGGACAGTTTGTTATGGACATAACCCAGACCAGCACGCAACGTGTTGTACTCGTTGATGGGGAAGCCAAGTGTCACGTCCGTACCGTAACTCTTGTTGGTATAGTCGGATAGATCCGCATCGTCCGCCTGGAAGTCGTTATAGAAGATACGACCACCGAGGCTCACGCCATCAACGGTAAAGTATGGGTTAGTAACGGACAGTTCGCTGTAGGTCTGGTAGTCGTTTTTGGTGCCGTTAATCCCCACGGAATAACCGGTACCTAACCAGTTGTCCTGCTGAACGCCGGCCTGGAAGCTCACGCCGCTTTCTGTACCGTAACCGATACCGAAGTTGAAGCTACCGGTGTTGCGCTCTTTCACCTTGTACACCACATCAACCTGATCCGGGCTACCCGGAACGCGCTGCGTGTCGGTGTCGACGGTTTCAAAGAAGCCGAGACGGTTCAGACGCTCTTTCCCCTGGTCAACCAGGTCGCTGCCCAGCCACGCCCCTTCCATCTGGCGCATTTCACGGCGCAGAACGGAATCTTTTGAGGTATCGTTGCCTTCAAAGCGGATCTTACGCACGTAGAAACGGTTGCCCGCATCGACGTTCACGCGCAGTTTTACGGTTTTGTCAGCATCGTTAATTTCAGGCTGTGACTGCACGCGCGGATAGGCGTAACCATAGCGACCCAGAAGCTTTTTGATGTCATCTTCCATTTTGGTCACTTTGGTGCCGTTATAGAGCTCGCCCGGTTCAATTTTCGTCAGGTTCTCAATTTCAGCGGAATGTCCGGCCAGGTTACCGCTTACCTGAACCCCGGAAAGCTTGTACTGATCGCCTTCGGTGATATTGACGGTGATGTAGATCCCTTTCTTATCCGGCGTCAGACTCACTTGCGTGGAGTCAATATTGAAACGCGCGTAGCCGCGATCCAGATAGTAGCTGCGCAAGGTTTCAAGGTCGCCCGCCAGCTTCTGTTTCTGGTATTTACGATCGCCGACGACGTTCCACCACGGCACTTCGTCACGCAACTGGAAATGAGAAATGAGTTCTTCGGTGCTAAAGGCATGGTTACCGACGATGTTGATCTGTTGGATCTTCGCCGATACGCCCTCCTGGAACACCAGTTTAAGATCAACACGGTTGCGCGGCAGCGGCGTGACGACCGCCTTAACGCTGGCGCTGTATTTACCTACGCTATAGTAAAAGTCTTCCAGACCTTTTTCGATATCAGACAGCGTGGTGCGATCCAGAGACTCGCCAACACGTACGCCAGACGCTTCGAGGTTTTGCTTGAGCATGTCATCTTTCACCGACTTGTTCCCGGAGAAAGTGATGCTGGCAATGGTCGGACGTTCTTTTACCTGAACCAGAAGGGTATTACCATCGCGCAGGACGCGGACGTCCTCAAAGTTGCCGGTGGCGAACAGAGCGCGAATGGTGTTACTGATATCTTCATCATTAACCGTGTCGCCTGTGCGCACCGGCATACTGAGGAGAGCCGCACCAACGGCGACTCGCTGCAGGCCTTCGAAATGAATGTCCTTCACTACGAACCCTTCAGCACCGTATACGGTGGCGCTGCTGAACAGCAGCGACGCTATGAGCAACTTTTTCATCGCCATCGTTATTATGCGTTCTTCCTAACTAACTCTCTTACAACCGAGAGAAATCATTGAAAAGTGCAAGCCCCATTAACAACACCAGCAAAATCGAGCCAATGCGATAACTAAAGTCTTGAACCCGCTCGGATACCGGCCCGCCCTTAAGCTTTTCAATCGCCAGGAACAGCAGATGACCCCCGTCAAGAACGGGCAGCGGAAACAGGTTGATTATCCCTAAGTTCACGCTGATTAGCGCAAGGAACATCAGGTAATAAATCACCCCGAACTCCGCTGACATCCCAGCCCCCTGAGCGATAGAAATCGGCCCACTGAGGTTGTTCAGTTTCACATCACCGGTTATCAATTTACCCAGCATACTGACCGTCAGCTTCATCAACTGCCACGTCTTATCCGTGGCTTCGAGGATGGCGCTAAAAGGCCCATACTGGCGTATAGTCTTGTACTCTTCCGGCAGAGGAATAATTTTAGGCACCACGCCTGCAAACCCTTCCGCCTTTCCGTTAACCGATTTCGTATCCGGCGTTAACGTCAACGACAAGGCGCTCCCCTGCCTTTCAATCTCTAACGCTAACGGCTTACCGGGATTATCGCGTACAAACGTCACGAATTTCATCCACTGCGTTAACGGCTGACCATCGACTTTAACGATCCTGTCGCCCGCTTGCAAACCCGCTTTACTGGCTGCGGAATTCGCCTGCACTTCTGACAGTACCGGTTCAATCTGTGGCCCGCGGGGCCGAATCCCTAAAGAAGATACAGGATCTTGCTTATCAGGCTCAAATGCCCAGTGACGTAAATCAAGCGTTTTGTCCTGCCGCTGGTCGCTACCAAACGGCGCGACGCTCACCGTCGTCTGCTGATCGCCAATTTTGGACACCAGTTGTAAACGCACGGCATCCCAATCAGGGGTTTCGATACCATCAACGGCTTTAAGTTCCGTACCAGGCGCAATTTGCGCCTGCGCAGCAATCGAGTTGGGCGTTATTTCGCCAATGACCGGACGAACGCCAGGGACGCCGATGATAAAGACCAGCCAGTAAGCAAAGATAGCAAAAATGAAGTTCGCAACCGGACCTGCGGCAATAATTGCAGCGCGCTGGCCCACCGTTTTGTTATTGAAGGCGTGACGACGCAATTCCGGCGCTACCGGTTCGGCGCGTTCATCCAGCATTTTGACGTAGCCGCCCAGCGGGATCAGGGCGATGACATACTCGGTGCCGTACCGATCGGTACGACGCCAGAGCGCTTTGCCAAAGCCGATGGAAAAGCGCTCAACTCGCACACCGCAGCGCCGGGCAACCCAGAAATGACCAAATTCATGCACAGTGATCAGCACGCCCAGTGCGATGATGAATGCAGCCAGATTCCAGAGAATACTCAGCATAAAACCTTCCGTTAGAGCGTCCTGAACACCAGTAACAACAGGCAAGCAAAGACCGGTACGGCAGCCGTCAGGCTGTCAATTCGGTCCAGAATGCCGCCATGGCCTGGAATCAAGTGGCCGCTATCCTTAATTCCTGCTTCGCGCTTAAACATACTCTCGGTGAGGTCGCCCAGTACAGAAGCCAGAGCCGCCACCACAGAGCAAATCAGCAAGATAACAGGCGCAACATTCAGATTAGCCCACATACCGTAACCCCATGAGATCACGGCAGCCGTAGCAAGCCCGCCGATAAACCCTTGCCAGGTTTTACCCGGGGAAACCTTCGGCGCCAGCTTATGTTTGCCAAATAATTTACCAAACATATACGCGCCAGAGTCCGCTCCCCAGACCAGGATCATGACATAGAGTAGCCATATTGCGCCACTGTAATGATTCTCGTCATAGTGCCAGGCGCGCAGCGCCAGCATGCCCCAGAAAAATGGCACGATAGTTAACAAACCGAAAATGAGACGCAATGTTTTTGAGTTGCGCCAGATTGCCGCCGAACCGGGATAAAATAGCACCAGCAGTAGCGCGACAACCCACCATCCTAACGATGCCCAAAGCGACATCTCAACCAGCGGTTGACGAATGTTGTGATGATACTCAGGCAACAAAAATAGCATCAGCGCCAATAACAGACCACACAGCACCGCCAGCCAAACCCGCTGTGAACGCGCGGCGAAACCGCTTAACTGTCCCCATTCCCACGCGGCCAGCATACAGACAACCAGCGTAATAATGGCGAACCCCACCGGCGGCAATAAAAAAAGCGCAGCGATGACCGCGGGTATTAACACAAAAGCAGAAATCAGGCGATACTTCAGCAAAAGCAACCCCCATCAGGCTTTGTCATCACCAGGCTCGGTACCGCCGAAACGACGCTCTCGATTAGCAAAGGCATGCAGCGCACCTTCAAAGTCTTGTTCATCGAAATCGGGCCAAAGAACATCCGTAAAGTAAAGTTCGGCATAGGCAATTTGCCAAAGCAAAAAGTTACTAATGCGATGCTCTCCCCCAGTCCTAATTACTAAATCCACAGGCGCCAGCTCATGCATACAGATTTGCTGGCCTAGTCTCTCTTCATCAATCTGATCGGGGCGCAGCACTCCAGCCTGCACCTGTTCCGCCAGTTGTCGGACTCCCTGGACAATATCCCAACGTCCGCCGTAATTCGCAGCGATATTCAGCGTTAGACCCGTATTATGGGCGGTAAGCGCTTCTGATTTGCGAATACGTTCTTGTAAACGTGAGTTGAATCGGCTGATATCGCCGATAATACGCAGGCGAACGTTATGGCGGTGCAGGCTTTTGACTTCGCTATCCAGCGCCCACACAAACAGCTCCATTAACGCGCTCACTTCCTGCGCCGGTCGGTTCCAGTTTTCACTACTAAAGGCATACAGCGTTAACGCATCAATACCGTTATTGGCAGCAAAAGAGACCGCTCGCCGGACGGACTTCGCCCCGGCTTTATGCCCAAAGGCCCGGATCTTCCCTTGCTTTTTCGCCCAGCGACCATTGCCATCCATAATTATTGCAACATGACGGCAGCCATGCGCTGGCAAATTTTCGCTTACTGGTTGAGTTGCAGACAACATAACGCGTTTTTTGTCCCTGAAAGGATTTAGCGGTACTCAGGAATACTGAAGCCTTTATACACATTCTCTTCGGTCCGCTTCGCGGATGACTGCGCGTCATCGCCCCTGTCGTGCGCTGTCTGCGCACGCCGGGAACGTATTCGCCTGCCGTCCCGATGCGTCCTGAATGATTTTGTGTATCCACAAAAAAGCCGTGTAAAACCACGGCTAACCTGACCGAAAAAAGCCAAAAACCTGCGATCAGGTGGCGCAGACTATATCACCGAAGCCCAACGCTAACAAATAGCACGATCTTCTGTCGCGGGATAATCGTCAGCGTGAGAGCCGTATCACTTGTTTTCTGGCTACTTCACGCGCGATGGCGTCAACCTGCAATACGTCCTCAACGCTTGCCGGTTCCTGTAAATCCATCCTCTCCAGCACCGCTAAATTGAGCCCGGCGATATCGGTAAAACGAATCTGTTGCGCCAGAAACGCGGCAACGGTGATTTCGTTTGCCGCATTGAGCGCCGTCGTTGCCGCCTGACCTTGCTCAAACGCCTCCATCGCCAGCTTCAGGCATGGATAACGCTGATAATCTGGCGCGCTAAACGTCAGCGCGCTGAGTTTGCAAAAATCGAGCGGCTGCGCGCCGGACGCGACGCGATTCGGCCATGCCATCGTATGCGCAATAGGCGTACGCATGTCAGGTTCTCCAAGCTGCGCCAGGACGCTGCCGTCCTGATAACGCACCATCGAATGAATGACCGATTGCGGATGGATCAACACTTCCATCTGACGTGCGCTGGCATTAAATAACCAACGCGCTTCAATGTATTCCAGACCTTTATTCATCATGGTGGCGGAGTCGACGGAGATTTTCCGCCCCATCGACCAGTTCGGATGACGACATGCCTGATCCGGCGTCATCGCTGCCAGATCGCACATTGGCGTTTCACGAAACGGGCCACCAGACCCGGTAAGCAAAATCGACGTTACGCCATTTTGCTCAAGGTCAGCGTATCCCAGATTATGCTGAATAGATTGCGGCAAACTCTGAAAAATCGCGTTATGTTCGCTATCGACGGGTAAAAGCCGGGCGTTGCTGCGTTTTACTTCGTCCATAAACAGCCGCCCGCAGGTCACCAGCGATTCTTTATTCGCCAGCAGAATCGTCTTCCCTGCGCGGATCGCCGCCAGGGTCGGCAGTAAACCAGCCGCGCCCACAATGGCCGCCATCACATGCCCGACCTCATCAAGCGCCGCCATCTCACAGGCAGCCTGCTGACCGCTCAGAACCTCGGTGCGACTGCCATGCTGCTGAAGCATTATTTTGAGCTGTTCTGCGCTCGACGTATCGTCCATCACGGCATAACGCGGCGAGAACTCCAGGCACTGCTCCGCCATGCGGGCGACATTTTTACCCGCCACCAGCGCGATAACGCGGAAGCTATCAGGATTATGGCGCACCACGTCCAGTGTGCTGCAACCAATAGAGCCGGTCGAGCCCAGAATGGTTAATTGCTTCATGAAACGTCCAGAAGTGTTGAAACGGAATAAAAAGCAAAACGCCGCACAGGAGACCTGATAATGTCTTCTGCGCGGCGCTTTGTACACCACTCATCCGCCAGGTTTAGCGGTGGAATGAGTTTATATCTGCGTACAGATCAATCAGAACTGCATCAGTTCTGCTTCTTTATCTGCCAACGCCGCATCAACTTTCTTAATTGCCGCGTCGGTCATTTTCTGTACTTCTTCCTGAGAGCGACGATCGTCATCTTCACTGATCGCTTTATCTTTCAGCAGAGCTTTTACTTTATCGTTCGCATCACGGCGGACGTTACGAACGGCGACACGCGCCTGCTCCGCTTCGCCACGGACAATTTTCGTCAGATCTTTACGACGTTCTTCGGTCAGCGGCGGCAGCGGAACGCGAATGTCGGTGCCCGCAGAGCTTGGATTCAAACCGAGGTCTGACGCCATGATCGCTTTTTCAACGGCTGGCCCCATAGAACGGTCAAACACGTTAATTTTTAAGGTACGGGAGTCTTCTACCGTTACGCTTGCCAACTGGCGCAGCGGGGTCGGAGTGCCATAGTATTCTACGACAATACCATCCAGCAGGCTGGGAGAAGCACGACCCGTGCGCACTTTGCTGATTTGGGTTTTGAACGCTTCAACGCATTTTTCCATGCGTACTTCAGCATCTTTTCTGATATCGCTAATCACGTTACGAATCCTTGAAAACTAGTCTCAGTCAGACCAGACGGTCACACAATACAAAGATGTGCTAAGTATAGTCTCGTTTAATTTCTGCCAGGTAATAAGACCCGTCAATAGAACAGAATCTTACCCGTATTTGGCGCTCACGGGAATTATTCCGTGATTAACGTCCCTTCTTTTTCGCCCATCACCACACGACGCAGCGCGCCCGGTTTGTTCATGTTGAAAACACGAATCGGCAGTTTGTGGTCACGAGCCAGCGTGAACGCCGCCAGATCCATCACTTTCAGCTCTTTATCCAGCACTTCGCTGTAGGTCAGCTGATCGTACATGGTCGCGGAAGGATCTTTTGCCGGATCGGCAGTGAATACGCCATCCACTTTGGTCGCTTTCAGTACGACATCCGCTTCAATTTCGATCCCGCGCAGACAGGCCGCAGAGTCGGTAGTGAAGAACGGGTTACCCGTACCTGCAGACAGAATCACAACACGGTTATTACGCAGCAGGCTAATAGCCTCGGCCCAACTGTAGTTGTCGCATACGCCGTTTAAAGGAATTGCCGACATCAGGCGGGCGTTCACATAGGCGCGGTGAAGCGCATCACGCATTGCCAGGCCGTTCATGACGGTGGCCAACATGCCCATGTGGTCGCCCACAACGCGGTTCATCCCCGCTTTTGCCAGACCTGCGCCACGGAACAGGTTACCACCGCCAATCACCACACCAACCTGAATACCCAGTTCAACCAGTTCTTTGATCTCCTGAGCCATACGATCCAGTATGCTTGCATCAATACCGAAGCCTTCCGTACCCTGCAGAGCTTCGCCGCTTAATTTAAGCAGAATGCGTTTATAGACGGGTTTTGCATTGGTAGCCATGTTTCTTTCCTGAGACTGTCAACGATTGATATGAGTTAATTCCGGCGACATTGTACGTCGCATTTCAGCGCAGACGCCAGGCGTCGGCTGATTTTACAAGAGAGGCGCAAAAAGAAGCCGCCCTCAGGCGGCTCCTCAGGAAAATCAGGACTGCTTAGACATCGCAGCAACTTCTGCTGCAAAGTCAGTCTCGACTTTCTCAATGCCTTCGCCCACTTCAAAGCGGATGAAGCCAGTCACGTCAGCGTTGTGCTCTTTCAGCAGTTGGCCAACAGATTTGCTCGGTTCCATGACGAAAGGCTGACCAGTCAGAGAAACTTCGCCGGTGAATTTCTTCATGCGGCCTTCAACCATTTTCTCTGCGATTTCTTTCGGCTTACCGGACTGCATCGCGATGTCCAGCTGTACCTGGTACTCTTTCTCTACCACGTCAGCAGACACGTCTTCCGGCTTAACGAATTCCGGCTTGCTTGCCGCAACGTGCATCGCCAGCTGTTTAACCAGCTCTTCGTCAGCGCCTTTAGCGGCAACCAGAACGCCGATGCGCGCACCGTGCTGGTAAGAACCCAGAACGTCGCCTTCCAGGGAAGCTACGCGACGAATGTTGATGTTCTCGCCAATTTTCGCTACCAGAGCAACGCGCTCTTCTTCGAACTGCGCTTTCAGGACTTCTACGTCAGTGATTTTGCCAGCAACAGCGGCGTCCAGCACTTTGTCAGCAAATGCCTGGAAGCCAGCATCTTTAGCCACGAAGTCAGTCTGGCAGTTAACTTCCAGAATGAAAGCGACGTTGCCGTTGATTTTGGTTTTGATTACGCCGTCAGCAGCCACGTTGCCTGCTTTTTTCGCCGCTTTGATAGCGCCGGACTTACGCATGTTTTCGATTGCCAGCTCAATGTCGCCATTCGCTTCAGTCAGCGCTTTTTTGCAATCCATCATGCCTGCGCCAGTACGCTCACGCAGCTCTTTTACCAGGGATGCGGTAATTTCAGCCATTCTAAAATCCTCGAAAGATTTGATCTGCCCGGCATCAAACCGCACAGATATAAAAGTGAAAAAGGGGGCCATATACAGGCCCCCTAACCAAACGTGATACTACCTGGTCTATAAGGGCTCTCCCCTTCATATTTCGAGCCGCAGGTGCGTTGCCTTCACTCGCTCATCCCGGTCACTTACTGATGTAAGCTCCCGGGAATTCTCGAGCTTGCCGCCTTCCTGCAACTCGAACTATTTTAGGGAGTTATCAAGCCTTATTACTCGGCTTCTACGAAGCTTTCTTCCGCCTGGGAAGCCAGATCCTGAGAACGGCCTTCACGAACGGTTGCAGCGACAGCGCCCAGGTACAGGCTAACAGCACGGATTGCGTCATCGTTACCCGGGATAACGAAGTCAACGCCGTCCGGATCAGAGTTGGTATCAACGATAGCAAATACCGGGATACCCAGGTTGTTCGCTTCTTTGATAGCAATGTGCTCGTGGTCAGCATCGATAACGAACAGAGCGTCCGGCAGACCGCCCATGTCTTTGATACCGCCCAGGCTGTTTTCCAGTTTCTCAAGCTCACGAGTACGCATCAGCGCTTCTTTCTTGGTCAGCTTTTCGAAAGTACCGTCCTGAGACTGAGTTTCCAGGTCTTTCAGACGTTTGATGGACTGACGAACTGTTTTCCAGTTAGTCAGCATACCGCCCAGCCAGCGATGGTTCACAAAGAACTGGTCGCAGCTGTTAGCAGCTTCTTTCACCGCTTCGCTTGCAGCGCGTTTAGTACCAACGAAAAGGATTTTACCTTTACGAGCAGAGATCTTGTTCAGTTCAGCCAGAGCTTCGTTGAACATCGGTACAGTTTTCTCAAGGTTGATGATGTGAACTTTGTTACGCGCGCCGAAGATGAAAGGCTTCATTTTCGGGTTCCAGTAACGGGTCTGGTGACCAAAGTGAACACCAGCCTTGAGCATGTCGCGCATGGAAACAGTTGCCATGATTTAAAACCTCTATAGATTAAGTTGGGGTTATGCCTCCACGTATCCCATATTACCGACCCCAAAGGGCACCCCGGAATATGTGCCGATACGTGTGTGTTGTTACACAAAGTGAGATTTGTCGCTCCCGTCCATCGTGTGTAGTCTTCGAATGGATCGGAAGTCCGGCGCGCTTTATACCACAAATACGCCACCGACACCAATAATTGTTGGCACTCAATGCTGAATTGAACGATGAATTTCGTGTTACAGGCAGGCGGCAAATTTTTGCATCCCCTGGAGCTTACGGCTAATAAGTGACTGGGGTGAAAAAATGTCGCCAACGCACCTGTGGCACGAAAGGCGAAGTTCAGAATGATTCTCAATTTGGCAGGGTACACCCCTGACTGATACCATTGTCAGCACTTACACAATTATTGCCGAAATCATCGGCACTGATGGACAGAATTCATGGCTATCTCTATCAAGACATCTGAAGACATCGAAAAAATGCGCGTCGCGGGCCGTCTGGCAGCCGAAGTGCTGGAAATGATCGAACCGTATATCAAACCGGGCGTCACCACCGGCGAACTGGACCGTATCTGTAACGATTACATCGTTAACGAACAACACGCGATCTCCGCCTGCCTCGGCTACCACGGCTATCCGAAATCCGTCTGTATCTCTATTAATGAAGTGGTGTGCCACGGCATTCCGGATGACGCTAAACATCTGAAAGATGGTGATATCGTCAACATCGACGTGACCGTGATTAAAGATGAATTCCACGGCGATACCTCGAAGATGTTTATCGTCGGCAAACCGACCATTCTGGGCGAGCGTCTGTGCCGCGTCACGCAAGAGAGCCTGTATCTGGGCATCAAAATGGTGAAACCGGGCATCCGCCTGCGCACCATTGGCGCCGCCATCCAGAAATATGCCGAAGGCGAAGGTTTCTCCGTGGTACGTGAATACTGCGGACACGGTATTGGTCGCGGCTTCCATGAAGAACCGCAGGTGCTGCATTATGATGCAGACGATGGCGGCGTCGTGTTGCAGCCTGGCATGACCTTTACCATTGAACCGATGCTGAACGCCGGGGATTACCGTATCCGCACCATGAAAGATGGCTGGACGGTAAAAACCAAAGACCGCAGCTTGTCTGCTCAGTACGAGCATACTATTGTGGTAACGGAAAACGGCTGTGAAATTCTGACGCTGCGTAAAGATGACACCATCCCGGCGATCATCACACACGACGAATAATGTTTTGCCTGATGGCGATGCCTTCGCATCTTATCAGGCCTACAAATTACACCTTTACTCAAAATCATTCGAGTTGCCTCAAGGCGGCAAGAGAGTGAATCTTCAGGAGCGTACATAAGTACGTGACTGGAGTGAACGAGCGCAGCCAACGTAGAAGCAACTTGAAGGATGAAGAGTAAATACGTAGGCCGGATAAGGCGTTCACGCCATTATCCGGCTTTTTAATGGGTGGCGCATATGAATACTCTTCCTGAACAGCACGCGAATACCGCACTCCCCACCCTCCCTGACCAGCCGCAAAACCCTGGCGTCTGGCCGCGCGCTGAACTGACCGTCGCCGGTATCAAAGCCCGTATCGACATCTTTCAACACTGGCTGGGCGAGGCATTTGACAGCGGCATTTGTGCTGAACAGCTTATTGAAGCTCGTACCGAATTTATTGACCAGTTGTTGCAACGCCTGTGGATTGAGGCCGGTTTCGGTCAGATTGCCGATCTGGCGCTGGTCGCCGTCGGCGGCTATGGACGCGGCGAACTGCATCCGCTTTCCGATATTGATCTGCTCATTTTAAGCCGCAAAAAGCTGCCCGATGAACAGGCACAAAAGGTCGGCGAGCTGCTGACTTTATTATGGGACGTCAAGCTGGATGTCGGGCATAGCGTACGTACGCTGGAAGAGTGTCTGCTGGAAGGTCTGTCTGATTTAACCGTTGCGACAAACCTCATCGAAACGCGCCTGCTGATCGGTGATGTTGCTCTGTTTCTGGCACTGCAAAAACATATTTTCAGCGAAGGTTTTTGGCCGTCCGACAAATTTTACGCCGCCAAAGTAGAAGAGCAGAACCAGCGCCACCAGCGCTATCACGGCACCAGCTATAATCTGGAGCCGGATATTAAAAGCAGCCCCGGCGGCCTGCGCGATATCCATACATTGCAGTGGGTCGCCCGACGTCACTTCGGCGCTACTTCGCTCGATGAGATGGTGGGATTCGGCTTTTTAACCCCCGCAGAGCGCGCGGAACTCAACGAATGCCTGCATATCCTGTGGCGCATTCGCTTTGCGCTACATCTGGTGGTCAGCCGCTACGATAACCGCCTGCTGTTCGACCGCCAGTTAAGCGTCGCTCAACGCCTTAACTACAGCGGCGAGGGCAATGATCCGGTTGAGCGGATGATGAAAGACTACTTCCGGGTTACGCGCCGGGTGAGCGAACTTAATCAGATGCTGCTTCAGCTATTTGACGAGGCGATTCTGGCGCTGCCTGCGGATGAAAAACCACGTCCTGTTGACGATGAGTTTCAACTGCGCGGCACGCTCATTGATCTGCGTGACGACACGCTGTTTATCCGCGAACCGCAAGCGATCCTGCGCATGTTTTATATGATGGTGCGCAATAGCGCGATCACCGGCATCTACTCTACGACGTTACGCCATTTGCGCCACGCCCGCCGCCACCTGAGCCAACCGCTGTGTTACATCCCGGAGGCGCGCACTCTGTTTCTGAGTATGCTACGCCATCCCGGCGCAGTCAGCCGCGGCCTGCTGCCCATGCATCGTCACAGCGTACTGTGGGCTTATATGCCGCAGTGGTCGCACATCGTCGGACAAATGCAGTTTGACCTGTTCCACGCATACACGGTGGATGAACACACCATCCGCGTAATGCTCAAACTGGAGAGCTTCGCGAAAGAAGAGACGCGCCAGCGCCATCCGCTATGCGTCGATCTCTGGCCGCGGCTTCCCCATCCGGAACTGATCCTTATCGCCGCGCTGTTCCACGATATTGCGAAAGGTCGCGGCGGCGACCATTCGGTACTGGGCGCGCAGGATGTACTCACCTTCGCCGAACTGCACGGTTTGAACTCACGCGAAACGCAACTGGTCGCCTGGCTGGTGCGCCAACACCTGCTGATGTCAGTCACCGCCCAGCGCCGCGACATCCAGGATCCGGAAGTCATCAAGCAGTTTGCCGAAGAGGTGCAAACCGAAACACGGCTGCGTTTTCTGGTCTGCCTGACCGTCGCGGACATCTGCGCGACCAACGAAACCTTGTGGAATAGCTGGAAACAGAGCCTGCTGCGCGAGCTGTACTTCGCCACTGAAAAACAGCTCAGACGTGGAATGCAAAATACGCCGGATATGCGTGAGCGCGTGCGTCACCATCAGCTTCAGGCGCTGGCGCTGCTGCGAATGGACAATATTGATGAAGCCGCGCTGCACAAAATCTGGACCCGCTGTCGCGCTAACTATTTTGTTCGTCATAGTCCAAATCAGCTCGCCTGGCACGCACGCCATTTATTGCAGCACGATCTGAGCCAACCGTTAGTGTTGCTCAGTCCGCAGGCCACGCGCGGCGGAACCGAAATTTTTATCTGGAGTCCGGACAGACCCTATCTGTTTGCCGCCGTCTGCGCCGAGCTGGACAGGCGTAATTTAAGCGTCCATGACGCGCAGATCTTTACCACTCGCGACGGCATGGCAATGGATACGTTTATCGTTCTGGAACCAGACGGCAGCCCGCTGGCGGCGGATCGCCATGACGTTATTCGCACCGGTCTTGAACAGACCATTACGCAGCGTAGCTGGCAGCCGCCGCAGCCGCGTCGGCAACCGGCAAAGTTACGGCACTTTACGGTCGAAACGGAAGTCAATTTTTTGCCCACCCATACTGACAGAAAATCATTCATGGAATTGATCGCGCTCGATCAACCTGGTCTGCTGGCCAGGGTCGGACAAATTTTTGCCGATCTGGGAATTTCGCTTCATGGCGCCCGAATTACAACCATTGGTGAACGAGTAGAAGATTTATTCATAATCGCCACAGCGGATCGGCGCGCGCTTAATAATGTGCTGCAACTTGAGGTGCAACAACGGTTGACAGCGGCCCTCAATCCAAACGATAAAGGGTAGTGTGTTTATTTATATGAAAGAGTTTAACAATGCAGCAGTTACAGAACGTTATTGAGACCGCTTTTGAGCGCCGCGCCGATATTACGCCGGTTAATGTAGATACCGTGACCCGAGAGGCGGTAAACCAGGTCATTTCTCTACTTGATTCCGGCGCGCTGCGTGTCGCAGAAAAAATCGACGGTCAGTGGGTCACTCACCAGTGGTTGAAGAAAGCGGTTCTGCTCTCTTTCCGTATTAACGATAACCAGGTTATCGACGGTGCGGAAAGCCGCTACTTCGATAAAGTCCCGATGAAATTCGCTGATTACGACGAAGCGCGTTTTCAGAAAGAAGGCTTCCGCGTCGTTCCGCCTGCAGCCGTTCGTCAGGGCGCATTTATCGCCCGCAACACCGTGCTGATGCCGTCTTACGTTAACATCGGCGCCTACGTTGACGAAGGCACCATGGTTGATACCTGGGCGACGGTGGGCTCCTGCGCGCAGATTGGTAAAAATGTTCACCTTTCCGGCGGCGTGGGTATCGGCGGCGTACTGGAGCCGCTGCAGGCTAACCCGACCATCATTGAAGACAACTGCTTTATTGGCGCGCGTTCTGAAGTCGTGGAAGGCGTCATTGTCGAAGAAGGTTCCGTCATTTCCATGGGGGTATACCTCGGCCAGAGCACCAAAATCTACGATCGCGAAACCGGTGAAGTTCACTATGGCCGCGTACCGGCGGGCTCCGTGGTCGTTTCCGGCAACCTGCCGTCAAAAGACGGCAAGTACAGTTTGTACTGCGCGGTGATCGTGAAAAAAGTCGACGCCAAAACGCGTGGTAAAGTGGGCATTAACGAATTATTGCGCACTATTGATTAAGCGAGTGAAAAGCGGGGGCGACAGCCCCCCTTTGCATTACGGCGAATGCGGTAACACGGTTTCCGGCGCAATCTTTGCCGCAAATGCCGAAGCCAACGCAGTCAAAACGACATAACCGGCAACCAAAGTCCAACTGTTATCATAGACTGCGCTTAACGCTTTAGCGATAAACGGCGTGAATCCCCCTGCCACAACCGCCCCCAACTGAGCGCCAATTGATGAACCGCTGTAGCGTACAGGCGGATGAAACAGTCCGGCGAAAAAAGAAGGTTGCACGGCATTCAGTGAATTATGACCAATGTTAATAAGCAGAACGTAGCCCATTGTCATCAGTATTAGCGAACGGCTTTCCAGCAGCCAGAAAAAGGGAAAAGCCATTGCCGCGACAAAAAGCGCGCCGAAAATATACACCTGACGGCAGCCACGCCGATCCGACATGATGCCAAATAGCACGTGCATGGGATACGCCAGCAGACAGGTGAACATTACAATGTACAGAATAGTCAGGCTGGCAATCCCAAGCTGCGTCGTCGCCCAGGAAACCGCGAAGACGGTGGCAAGAAAAAAGGGAACGCTTTCCGCAAAACGTAGAATTATAATCAGCAAAATGCTGCGCCATTGTTCTCGTACCACTTTGACCACCGGCCTTTCTTCTTTTTGCTGCATATGCTTAATGGCCTGCTGCTTTTTAAACGCACGGAAGACAGGCGTCTCATCCAGACGATGACGCATATATAATCCAGGCAGCACCAAAAGCGCACTGAGCAGAAAAGGAATACGCCATCCCCACAATAACAACGCATCCTTCGGTAATTGGGTCACGACTATAAATGCGCCTGTCGCCAATAATTGTCCCGTGAGTCCTCCTGTTTGCGATAGCGCGCTTAACCGCCCCCGGTGCTTTCCAGCAGCATATTCCACGACCATTAACATGGCGCCTCCCCATTCGCCTCCAACCATAAATCCCTGCAGAAAACGCAGAATAACCAGTAAGGCAGGCGCCAGCGCGCCAATACTGGCGTAAGAAGGCAGGCAACCGATGAGAAACGTGACCGCGCCCATCCCACCTAACGTGATTAATAACGTGTTTTTACGCCCAAGCGTATCTCCCCTGTTACCAAAAAATAGCGCGCCCAGCGGCCGGGAAATAAATCCCACGCCGAAACTGGCAAAAGAAGATAACGTTGCAGTCAATGGGCTGGCGCCAGGGAAAAAAAGCGGGCCAAATACCAGCGCGCTTGCCAGGCCGTATAATAGAAAATCATAATATTCAATGGAGTTTCCTATCCAGGCGGAAATCACCACCCGGCGAATAGTAGCATTATACGTTCCGGACATAGACTCCGCCTCTCAAGGTTATCGACCACTACCTCCGGTCAATTTTCCACACTGACCTCAAACGCTTTCTCTATAAACGGAATATCGCGTTGAATTACTTAAACTATCAATAACCACCGCCCTTTTACTCATGACGTTGCCGAGACGTCTTCTGCGATCAACCGCGCTTTTTTTGTATCCATTGGTGGCGAAAAACCAACTTTTCGTTAATTATTCAAAAGTTATAGTGTGATGAAGGATACCGCTATGTATGACAATCTAAAAAGTCTGGGCATTACCAATCCTGAGGAAATCGATCGTTACAGCCTGCGGCAAGAAGCCAATAACGATATCCTGAAAATCTATTTTCAAAAGGATAGAGGTGAATTCTTTGCTAAAAGCGTGAAGTTTAAGTATCCACGCCAGCGCAAAACGGTGGTCGCCGATGGCATCGGTCAGGGTTATAAAGAAGTACAGGAGATTAGCCCTAACCTACGCTATGTGATTGACGAGCTGGACCAAATCTGCCAGCGCGACCGCTCAGAACTCGATCTCAAACGTAAGATCCTCGACGACTTGCGCCACCTGGAAAGCGTCGTCGCGAATAAGATCAGTGAAATCGAAGCCGATCTGGACAAGCTTACCCGCAAATAAAAAAGCTGCCGGGGCTTCATTTCGGGCCCCCCTCACTCTGCTGCTCCCTCTCATCCGCCTCACGGCTACCACCATTTTTCATCACTATGCCTCACAGCGGCTCAATACATATCATTTCGTTATCCTGCTGTATTTATTAATAAAAATAAAAAGCTATGTTCATCCTCCCTATTTATGGAGGTTATATGACTCAGGAAATCACGCTAACATGTTATTCGCTGCCTGCGGCCCCCGGACTGGATAACATCAAATTTGAAAAGGGGCGCGAGCACGACCGCCAGGCGCTGGGATTTATTCTGCCAGCGAATACGCAGCTGCAAATCCGCCAGCCAAATAACAACGCCGGTAACGCCAGACTCCGTCTGCTGTGCAATGACTCAGCGTGTGAGAAATCGCTTACGCTGAACGGCAACTGGCAAACGATCAGCACAACGGTCGATTCCGTTCCCTTTATTGATACCCTCTTTTTTGCGCAGGGCGGTGAGTTTTCGGTGATCTACCGACAGCCAACCAGCAATAAAAATTTGCCACACTGGCGTAAGGGGCAATCCGAAGACACTTTTTTCCAGACCTGGGAAGAACAGGCGTCGCCTTTTGCCCTACTGGAACTGGACCGCGTGCGTTTTCTGCTGCCCTGGGCGGATCGCGCTAATGTCATCAACGCCGGTATCACCGCGCTGGATGCGTACTATACGCGAGTGATCGACGCCTATAATGACTGGACTGGTCTCAGCGATAGCCCTGCTTCGCCGCTTAATCAAAATGTCGCTAACCGCTATTTTATTAAAGCGGATAAACACGGCGTCGGCGCGGCTTATTATCTCCCCTGGTGGTGCGCGCAAACGGCAGCAACATTAAGCCAGGGGTGGATCGATAATGTCGCCACGCAGTGGACGATTCTGCATGAAATCGGTCACGGCTATCAGGGCGTCTTTATGAATGACGTCGACCTGCCAGTCGGTGAGGTGTGGAACAACATTTACGCCGCGTTTTTCCAGCAGCTTAACCTGAACCAGGGGAACCATCTTTATACCGACGGCTGGCTCTATGATTACGGGCGGCAGCCTGAGCAGGAGTTGCAATTCATTACCCATCTGCGGAATCGCACGCCGATTAGCGCCTGGGGCGTCCGACCCCGTCTGCAATTTCTGATGCTGATGTTATTTAAAGGCGGAACAGAAGCCTTCCGGGTGTTTAACCAGAACTACCGCGCGCTGGGTGCTGGCGAAAACTTTTTGCCCTGCGAGCATCGCCTGACCGATCTGCTGGCGGACGCCATCGCCACAGCCTCAGGTTATGACGTCGCGCCGTTTATTCAGCTGTGCGGCTTACCGGTCGATGCGTTCACCCGCGAGCAGATCGCCGCACAGGCGGTAAAACCCGTCTGGCCGCTTTACGATCTGCTGCCGGAGCGCGAATGGGAAAGCGCGCGCCAACAGTTGGGGCTGGACTCTTTTGTCTGGCTGGTTGAAAACGCCGAGCTGGCGGCGCTGAACAAAACGGGAACGCTCACGCTAACGCTGAATATCGATCAGCCGGAGCAACTTTATGGACGCGCCTTAACGCTACACGACAACGCCGGCAACACGTATACATTGACCGTCAACGACAGTACGCTCACGTTAACGCCCCTGCCCATTGGCATTTACCATCTCACCCTGCCCAAAGGGCGATCGCAGAAATACCGCCCGGACACGGACTATGTGGTTATCCGCGAAGGGGAAAACGCACTTACCGTTAATTTCACCGTCTTGCAGGACAGCGCCGCGCATAACGAGCAGTTGATTTTCCTCGGCTACGGTGACATGCCCTTCGCCCGTTTGGCCGTGGATCATGAGGCCAGACAATTAGTTCTGGATATCACGAACGCCACGCCGCACAGCTACTTCGCGAATACCTTATACGCCAGCATAACGGTGTTAACCGCCAGCGGCGAAAAGGTTTTTGAACGTAAGATGAACGGAACAAACTGCGCCACCGGAAAAATTGTGGTGCCGTTTAGCGACCACTACCATCTTTATCTTTATCATGCCGAGCCTGGCCGCCTGAAAGCCTCGCCGGGCTATCTGACATTGGTCTCGTCGACGAAATATCAGTTACTGCGTCTTGATAGCGAAGGGCTTTATCATTTTTCGCTCAACAACGATCCTGCCGCAGATCTCCAGGCTATGTTTATCCATCGCGCAGATGCTATCCGCGCCTGCCCTTCATTGATGGCGCAACCTTATGCCGCTTGCAAAAACGATCTCTGGCTGATGCTCTCCCACATTGAAGAGCCGACCCGTAGCGCGTTAATGCGCGACAGCGTTGATGTGCTGCCGACGGATAACAGCGAGCCGGGCGAAGGCATCGGTAAAGGCGTGACGTTGCAGTTACGCGGACAAGGCGACAGAACGTTTTGCCAGCTTGCTTACGATAATCGGCAACAGCGCATGACAATAGAAACACTGGCCGGGCAGCCTCATCCCTACTATACCGCGACATACAGCACGCTCACGGTGAAGGAGGAGTCCGGCGAGGTTATCTATAGCCGTCATTATGATGGCATCACCCACTATTCAGCCGATAGCGATACGGTTGTTTTGCAAGCGGGAATGTACATTGAGCTCTTCCATGACGAACCTTACCGTTGCAACGCCATCAATGAAACGACCGGGCAAAACGTCACGCTGAAAAAACACAACCGCTGGCGCGTGGTGAGCGATGGGCTGGAGGTCGACTCACCGGAACAAACGGAAGAGAAAAATACCTCCGATGCTGCCGCATTATATGGCGATAAATTCAGCTGGCAGCTTATTGGCAAGGAAGAAAATGGTTTTGCCAGTATGGAAATAGACATCCGTGCGCAACAATTCATCTTTACCGCATACCCAATTGTGCCGCATAGCGACTTCGCAACGGAATATGCGGCAGTGACGATTTATAATACGCGCGGTACGGTGGTTTACCGTCAGTCGATAAAAGGTTCGGTGCAGCTTGGCGGCTATACTGACGTCTGCGGGCTGGGTGAGGATTATACGATTGAGGTCTTTCATGCCGAGGGCGCAGACCAGTCGGTTATCCGCAACCCGCTCAATGGCGAAAGCTGGCCGCAGCCGCAACACGTGATCTGGCAGGTCACGGCGCGGGGATTGCAGCGCCTGACCACGAATTAACCCCACCCCATCACAGCGTCTTCGGGCGCTGTGAGATTACGTTGTCGAATGGCGGTTTTGCCTAATCCGGCCTACTACTTCGCCCAAGTTCCCTGCTCTGGTCAGCGAAGCGCCGCCGGACTTAACGCTGTTCATCCAGTTGTAGCGCCACATACAGCAACAGCCGATCGTCAAAATTTCCCAAATCCAGCCCGGTCAGTTCCGAAATACGATTTAGCCGATATTCCAGCGTGTTACGATGAATAAACAGCGCCTTAGAGGTCGCCAGCGGCTGGACATTATGGCGAAACCACGCCGTCAGCGTCCGACGTAATAATCCGTTGTTATCCATCGCTTTGAGTTTTACCAGCGGGCGCGCCAGCTCATTGGCCTGCCAGCCGCCACGCAGGCTATCTAACAGAACCGGCAGCATCAAATCCTGATAAAAATAGCTGCGGCTTTCTGGCATCCGCTGTTTGCCGACCATCATCGTGGTGCGCGCCGTGCGGTATGAGCGTGCAATACTGCCCGGCCCGGTAAAGTAATTGCCCAGCGCCACGCGAAAACGTAGCTGACCATTCTCTTTCATTCGCGAGATAAGCTGCTCTACGCGCTTACGATGATCTTCAGCATCCCAACGACCAAACGAGTTTAAGGCGGGTTTGAGCACCACCATCTCGGTGAGAGACACAATGGCTATCAGGTTGTTACGCTCCGGCGTGGTAAGCGCATTCTGCAACTGCTGAAGTTCCGCCATTGCGCTATCGACGCCAAGCTGGCCGCTGTCGACTTCCACCACCGCCGCCACACGCGGCTGGTTCAAATCGATCCCCAAACGCTGCGCCCATTCCACCAGCGCCGGCGTATTTTCTTCGGCCTGAATCAGGTTCATCACCAGCTCTTCACGCAAACGGCTATCCTGCGCCAAAAGGTGCATTAACCGCGACTGCTCCAGCATCATTTCGGCAGTCATACACACCAGTTCGCCATATTTACGCAGATGCTCTGGTTCGCCGGTGAGGCCGATCACGCCGACAATTTCGCCCTCAAGGCGTAAGGGAAGATTAATCCCCTGACGTACCCCGTGCAGGTGTCGCGCCACGGCGTCGTCGATATCCACAACCCGGCCCTGTGACAGCACTAACAGCGCGCCTTCGTGCAATTCACCAATACGTTCCCGATCGCCGCTGCCGATAATGCGCCCGCGGGCATCCATTACGTTGATATTGGTATCGATGATGCGCATAGTGCGCGCCACGATATCCTGCGCCATTTTGGTATCAAGATGCCAGCCAGCCATAAATCCCTCCTGTGAGCAGAGCACAAGCATAAGGAAGATGACAAGTCTCGACATTGTGCAAATGCACAAAACGGTGCAAATAAGTATGGAGTTGTGGGGGGTTTCACAGAAAAGTGTTGCCCCCTTCCATGGCGGAAGGGGGACAAAGGTGATTACTGCATCAGCAAATAAATAGAACTATCACCACGCTGAATATTCAGTGCCAGCACCGACGGCTTGCTGTCGAGAATCTTACGCAGCTCGGCGATATTTTTCACCGGCTGCTGGTTAGCGCCGATAATGACATCGCCTTTTTTGAGGCCAATTTGCGCGGCGGGTGAGTTCGCTTTCACGCTGCTCACCACAACGCCTTTATCCTGGCCTTTATTGCTCATTTCAGCGCCTTCAATCCCGCTGAAGATGGTGCTGGAATCAACCTGACTCTGGCTGCTCTGTTGCAGTTCCAGATTAACCGTAATCGCTTTACCTTCACGCAGCAGACCGAGGCTGATTTTGCTGCCGACCGGCATAGTGCCGACCTGAGCGCGCAGCGCCGCAAAGCTGCTGATCGGTTTACCGTTCAGCGAGGTAATGACATCCCCGGCTTTGATACCCGCTTTCGCCGCGGACGAATTCGGCATCACCTGGCTGACGAACGCGCCACGCTGGGCGTCGACTTTCATCGCTTTCGCCAATTCGGAATTCAGCTCAGTCCCCATGATCCCCAGTTCGCCGCGTTTCACCTGGCCGTATTCCACCATCTGCGACGTCAGGTTTTTCACCATGTTACTGGGGATAGCGAAGCCGATACCGATGTTGCCGCCGTCCGGCGCCAGAATCGCGGTGTTAATACCGATCAGCTCACCGTTCAGGTTCACCAGCGCGCCGCCGGAGTTACCGCGGTTAATCGCGGCGTCGGTCTGAATAAAGTTCTCGTAATTTTCTACGTTCAGGCCGCTACGCCCCAGCGCCGAAACGATACCTGACGTCACCGTTTCGCCCAGACCAAACGGGTTACCAATAGCGACGGTATAATCCCCTACGCGCAGCGCGTCGGAGTCCGCCAGCTTAATCGCCGTCAGGTTCTTCGGATTCTGAATTTGAATCAGCGCGATATCAGAACGTGGATCTTTGCCCACCACTTTAGCATCGAATTTACGTCCATCGCTAAGCTGTACTTTAATCACGCTGGCGTTATCAACCACGTGGTTGTTGGTAACGACGTAGCCCTTCGCGGCGTCAATAATTACGCCGGAGCCCAGCGCCATGAATTTCTGTTGTTGACCGCCGTTGCCGCCGTTACCGCCGCCCTGGCAGAACGGAGAATTCTGGAACGGAGAACCGTCCTGGCAGAACGGGGAGTCATCGCCAAAGAACTGCTGGAAATTACGCGGCATACGCGGCGTATTCACCGTGGTGCTACCTTCTACATTAATACTGACCACCGATGGCATCACTTTTTCGAGCATCGGTGCCAGGCTTGGCATCTGCTGGGCAGTCATTGCTGAAGAGGACGTTTCAGCCGCCGTGGCAGACAGAGGCGACAATGCCAAACCTAAACTCAGAGCCAGTGCACTCATTGCTAATGTGGTTTTTTTCATGTGTTTCAATCTCGATTAACAGGTAACGCAAAATTGCTGTGTACGTCAGATTCATTTTATAACGCGAAGTTCCGGAACAAAGTTTCTGGAAAAAGTAAAAATTTATTGTCCATCTTTACAAAAGTCCATTTACTGTTCGACCGCCATCAAACGCCGATATTCATCCCATGCGTAAAGGTCAGTCATCCCGCTGATATAATCCTGAATCAACCGACAGCGATAATAATATTCCAGTACCGGGTACTCCGCCGAATCCGTAGGTAATTTACTGACGACTTCCACGTAGGCCAAACGATGGCGCGTAGAAAGTTTCTGAAATAAGCGCGATTCTATGGGGAAGCGTTTCAACCGTTCTTTTTCCACCAGCTCGCGAAAGTCGTTAAGCGACAAACTTAATAGCGGCTGATAGATATCTAATAACCCGCTGATCACCCGGTATCCCTGTAGTTCAAGCTGTTCTACATCCGGATGGCTAAACACATGTTCAACCGCCACATTCTTATAGAGTTCAAGCAGGCGGCTAAAACCGCTGGCATCTTCCAGCAACGCCTGATTGAAGGTACCGGCAAAAATCTGCGGCAAATTATCAATAAAACGCTGAGCGGCATAGGGCACCAGTTTATTTAATGTATTTACCCGTAAATACATAAAAAACTGATCTTCGGTACTGCGGCTTAATGTATTGGCGCGTGATTTTTCCCACGCATTTCCTACCACCAGCTCAAACAGCGAATCCTTCTCATGGTGGCCCCACGCGTGATATAAATGGTGGTAAAGCTGCTCAACGCTAAAGATTCTTTTCTCTACCGCGTCTTCAAGATCGGCAACACAATAAGAAATATCATCTGCGGCTTCCATAATCCACGTTAATGGAAAGCGACTGTAAGGCGCTAACTGCAGTTCTTTACGTAACCTCGCAATATACTTCTCTTCAGAAAGATAATAGCCCGGTTTCTTCATTAAATAGCGATGGGAATCCGGCACCGGCCCTCGCCACCATGCCGGACGGGTATATTTTAAAATTCCGCCAACCTGCGCCCAGGTAAGATTCATCCGCATGAGCGTATGTACCAGACGAATTCCCTGTGCATTGCCTTCAAAATGGCAGATATCCTGACGTACCTTGCGGCGAATATCGTTCAGATTTTCTTCGCCTTCCTGTAACCGTAGCGAGGAAACCACACAGCGATCATGCGTGAGCGGCTGACTTTCCGCATCTTCCGGATGCAGCCGCTGACGAAACCAGTCATTGATCGCCGCCTCGCCAAAATGACCGAACGGCGGATTACCGATGTCGTGCATCAGGCAGGCCATTTCCACAATACTTTCAAAGGGACCGGTCAGCGCATCCAGACCGTACTCCTCCAGTCGGTTTTGCTCTTTCAGGCGGCTTAAAATCTCTTTCGCGATATAACGCCCTACCTGCTGCACTTCCATCGAATGCGTCAGGCGAGTACGCACCGCGGCATTGCGCTCCAGCGGGAAAACCTGCGTTTTTTGCTGCAAACGGCGTATAGCCGGAGAGTTGATAATCCGCCCGCGATCGCTTTCAAAAATCCGCAGGATCTCATGTTCCGTCTTTACGCCCTGCGGTGAACGATAACGACGATGCCAGTTAATTTTATTTCGGAAATCGATCGATGCCATATTCTCTCCCCGCCTGAGAAATGCGCTTCCCCATAAGCGCATGATAAACTATGCCCTCAAAACTGACTTATCGCGAGTAAATCTATGAAAATCGGCATCATTGGCGCAATGGAAGAAGAAGTTACGCTGCTGCGTGACAAAATTGACAACCGTCAGACGATTACGCTGGGCGGCTGCGAAATTTACACCGGCCAGTTGAATGGCACCGAAGTGGCGTTGCTGAAATCCGGTATCGGTAAAGTCGCGGCGGCGCTGGGCGCAACGTTGCTTCTGGAGCACTGCAAACCGGACGTGATCATCAATACCGGTTCCGCAGGCGGTCTGGCGTCCACGCTGAAGGTCGGCGATATCGTCGTCTCTGACGAAGCGCGTTACCACGACGCTGATGTGACCGCTTTCGGCTATGAATACGGGCAATTACCGGGCTGTCCGGCCGGATTTAAGGCCGATGACAAACTGATCGCCGCCGCGGAATCCTGCATCAGGGAGCTGAATCTGAACGCGGTACGCGGCCTTATTGTTAGCGGCGACGCGTTTATTAACGGCTCCGTCGGGCTGGCAAAAATTCGGCATAACTTCCCCGACGCGGTCGCCGTAGAGATGGAAGCCACCGCTATCGCACACGTCTGCTATAACTTCAACGTGCCGTTCGTGGTGGTACGCGCTATTTCTGACGTGGCCGATCAGCAATCGCACCTCAGCTTTGACGAATTCCTCGCGGTGGCGGCGAAACAGTCGACTCTGATGGTCGAGACGCTGGTACAGAAACTGGCGCATGGCTAAGCAAATGTTCAGGGCGCTGGTCGCCCTGCTGCTTACGCTCCCGGTGTGGCTTTACGCTGCGCCGCGCGTCATTACCCTCTCTCCCGCCAATACGGAGCTCGCTTTTGCCGCCGGGATTACGCCCGTTGGCGTCAGCAGCTATTCCGACTACCCGCCCGAAGCGCAAAAAATAGAACAGGTCTCTACCTGGCAGGGAATGAATCTGGAACGCATTGTGGCGCTGAAGCCGGATCTGGTCGTCGCCTGGCGCGGCGGTAATGCGGAACGCCAGGTAAACCAACTGACGTCATTAGGTATTAAGGTCATGTGGGTGGACGCGGTAACCATCGAACAGATCGCCGACACGCTCCGTCAACTGGCCGCCTGGAGCCCGCAGCCGGAAAAGGCTCAGCAGGCAGCGCAGACATTGCTAAACGAGTACGCCGCGCTCAACGCCGAGTATGCCGGTAAAGCTAAAAAGCGCGTCTTTCTTCAGTTTGGCATGAATCCTCTGTTTACCAGTGGTAAAGGGTCTATTCAACATCAGGTTTTGACGACCTGCGGCGGAGAAAACGTCTTTGCTGACAGCCGCGTGCCGTGGCCGCAAGTCAGCCGTGAGCAGGTGCTGGCAAGGCATCCCCAGGCTATTATCGTGGCCGGAAAAGCGGGCGAAATTCTCAAAATTGAACAATACTGGGGAAACCTGCTAAAAATTCCGGTTATTCCGCTTAACAGCGACTGGTTTGAACGCGCAAGCCCGCGTATTATCCTCGCCGCAAAACAACTCTGTAATGCGCTTTCACAGGTGAATTAGAGCCTGTCTTACCAGGCTCCCAGTGGGGATTCGACAATGCTCGTCTATTGGCTGGATATTGTAGGCACGGCTGTATTTGCTATCTCTGGCGTGTTGCTGGCCGGGAAATTACGTATGGACCCGTTCGGCGTCCTGGTGCTCGGCGTCGTTACTGCCGTCGGCGGCGGGACAATCCGCGATATGGCGCTGGATAACGGCCCGGTATTCTGGGTTAAAGATCCTACCGATTTGGTCGTCGCCATGGTCACCAGTATGCTGACCATCCTGCTGGTTCGCCAGCCAAGACGTCTGCCGAAATGGATGTTGCCGGTACTGGATGCGGTCGGGCTGGCGGTGTTTGTCGGCATTGGGGTGAATAAAGCCTTCCTCGCTGAAACGGGGCCATTAGTGGCAGTCTGTATGGGCGTGATTACCGGCGTCGGCGGCGGGATTATTCGCGATGTTCTGGCACGCGAGATTCCCATGATCCTACGCACCGAAATCTATGCCACGGCCTGTATTATCGGCGGGATTGTTCACGCCACCGCGTTTTATACGTTTTCAGTACCGCTGGAAAGCGCCAGCATGATGGGTATGGTCGTCACGCTGTTCATTCGGCTGGCGGCCATTCGCTGGCATTTGAAATTGCCGACGTTTGCACTGGATGAAAACGGACGTTGATATTGTTTTGCCCGATGGCGCTACGCTTATCGGGCCTACAGGAAAGATGTTGTAGGCCGGATAAGACGCTCGCGTCGCCATCCGGCACAACGAACAGCAATCAAATGCTGAAGGAAGAGCCACACCCGCAGGTACTTTTCGCATTCGGGTTGGTTACAATGAAGCGGGAACCTTCCAGACCTTCGGTATAATCCACCGAACCACCCACCAGATACTGCAAACTCATCGGGTCAACCACCAGGCCAACGCCCTGTTTTTCGATGGTCATATCCCCTTCGTTCACCTGATCGTCAAAGGTAAAACCATACTGGAAGCCGCTGCAACCACCGCCGGTGATATACACGCGCAGTTTCAGATTCGGATTATCTTCGTCAGCGATAAGACTTTTTACTTTATTCGCTGCTGCGTCGGTAAACTGCAGCGGCAGCGCTACGTCATCACTCATATTTTGCTCCAAACGACATCGGTAATTGGATAAATTTTCACCCAATATTGGCAGTCATTATCTAATACCCTGGTAATTCGTTCAAGTATTCTCGCCCGCAGGCGCATTCTGGTTTTTCGCCGCCTGTTCCGCATCCTGCTTCGCCAGAGTGCGCGCCAGGATGGTTGAGTATAACGGTTTCCCGCCCAAAAACTGGGCTAATAGTGTCGCGCCAAGACAGGTGATAATCATTGGCAAAATGAGCTGGTAGTTATCGGTCATCTCCAGCACCAGCACAATCCCCGTCAGCGGGGCGCGCACCGACGCCGCCATCAGCGCCCCCATCCCGGCAATCGCAAAGGTACCGGCCTCCAGGTGATACTGCGGAAAAAGCACTGCCGCCGCCATACCGAAGGCCGTACCAAGCAGCGTTCCCAGCGCCAGCATCGGGGCGAAAATGCCCCCCGGCGCGCCGGAAGAAAAGCAAAGCAGCGTCGTGACCACCCGGGTAATAAAGATGAACAGCAGTAGCCCGACGCTAAAATTACCTGCCGCGGCGATAGGAATAAGGTTAAATCCGCCGCCTGCCGCTTCCGGCTCAATCAACCCCAGAATACCGCACAGGCCGCCGATCGCGCCGCCCATTAGCACCCATTTTTTTATTTCGCCGCCATGAAAGCGCTGAAACATATCCTGGGTACGCAGCACCAACGAATTAAATACCGGCCCGACGCAGCCAAAAATAATACCGAGGATAAGGTATAACCACAGCGTGTTAACCGGCGCATCAGACAGTTTGCCGACTTCAATAATCGGCGCTTCGCCGTTAAATATGCGGAACACAATGCTCGACATGATGACGCCGGTAAACACCGCTTTAATCGAAATCAGGTTGTAGCGAAACTGCGGGCGCATCTCTTCAATAATAAACAGGATACCCGCCAGCGGCGCGTTAAACGCCGCAGAGAGCCCCGCCGCCGCGCCGGTCGCCAGCAACGTATGCCGCGCTTCGGCGCTGCGCATACGAAAAACATCCAGCACCATGCGCCCCAGGTTGCCCCCGATTTGTACCGTTGGCCCTTCGCGCCCTAATACCATTCCTGCGCCCAACGTCCCCATCCCGCCGATAAACTTCACCGGCAACACGCGCCACCAGCGCACCGGACGTAACTCCTCCAGCGCGCCTTCAATTTCCGGGATACCCGAGCCGCCGGCTTCCGGCGCAAATTTTCGCACCAAAAAGTAGCCGACCATCGCCAGTAACGCCGAAAGGATAAAGGCCAGCGGCCAAAGCAAAAACGCATGGTCCGCGACCTGAACCAGCGCGCCAATGCGCATGTTTTGTACCCAGGAAACCGCCTTTTCAAAGGCGACGCCAACCAGTCCGGTAAGCGTGCCGACAACGGCCGCCATGAACAGGATGGCCAGCGGCGTTTTATCCCGCTGCATTAACCGGCGAATCTGATCTCTGCGCCGTAAGCGCACAATTTGCTGAGCTAAAAAGGTGGAAGTGTCTGTTTTCATCAGAAGATCATTAATTGGTAATACAAATCTAAAGTCGGCATTCTACTCGCCAACGCCGTGAAAATCCCCTGCAAATCGTATTGTTTCAAATGCGTAAAACTTTCATAACCTTCTCTGAATAACTTAGAATAGCGGGTATTCACTTTTTCTACGAACCAGGAATCTTTCCATGAGTAAGTCTGAAAATCTCTATAGCGCGGCCCGCGAGCTGATCCCCGGCGGTGTGAACTCCCCTGTTCGCGCCTTCACTGGCGTGGGCGGCACCCCGCTGTTTATCGAAAAAGCGGACGGCGCGTATCTGTACGATGTCGATGGCAAAGCGTATATCGACTATGTCGGTTCCTGGGGGCCAATGGTACTGGGGCATAACCACCCGGCTATCCGCAATGCGGTGATCGAAGCTGCGGAGCGCGGTTTAAGCTTCGGCGCGCCAACCGAAATGGAAGTGAAAATGGCGGAACTGGTCACCAACCTGGTGCCGACCATGGACATGGTGCGCATGGTGAACTCCGGTACCGAAGCGACGATGAGCGCTATTCGCCTGGCGCGTGGTTTTACTGGCCGCGATAAGATTATCAAATTCGAAGGCTGCTACCACGGCCACGCAGACTGTCTGCTGGTCAAAGCCGGTTCTGGCGCGCTGACGCTCGGTCAGCCGAACTCGCCGGGCGTGCCGGCAGATTTCGCGAAACATACGCTGACCTGCACTTATAACGATCTGGCGTCAGTGCGCGCGGCGTTTGAACAATATCCGCAGGAAATCGCCTGTATCATCGTCGAACCCGTGGCGGGCAATATGAACTGCGTCCCGCCGCTGCCGGAATTCCTGCCAGGTCTGCGCGCCTTGTGCGATGAGTTCGGCGCGCTGCTGATTATCGACGAAGTGATGACCGGTTTTCGCGTAGCGCTGGCCGGAGCCCAGGATTACTACGGCGTCGTGCCGGACCTGACCTGTCTGGGTAAAATCATCGGCGGCGGGATGCCGGTAGGCGCGTTTGGCGGTCGTCGCGATGTAATGGATGCGCTGGCGCCGACGGGCCCGGTTTACCAGGCGGGCACCCTTTCCGGCAACCCGATTGCGATGGCGGCCGGTTTCGCCTGCCTGAATGAAGTCGCCCAGCCCGGCATTCATGAAACGCTGGATGAGCTCACCACCCGTCTGGCGGAAGGTTTGCTGGAAGCTGCCGAAGAAGCGAATATTCCGCTGGTCGTCAACCACGTCGGCGGCATGTTCGGGATTTTCTTCACCGACGCTGAGAGCGTAACCTGCTATCAGGACGTGATGGCGTGCGACGTTGAACGCTTTAAGCGTTTCTTCCACCTGATGCTGGAGGAAGGCGTGTATCTGGCGCCATCGGCGTTTGAGGCGGGTTTTATGTCGGTCGCACACAGCATGGACGACATTAATAGTACTATTGACGCCGCGCGCCGGGTGTTTGCGAAATTGTAAAGGATGAATTGCCGGGTGACGATTACCCGGCCTACATTCTACGCCGTAGGCCGGATAAGGCATTTATGCCGCCATCCGGCAAACTCAGCGGCTCTGTTTACGTAGCAAATAGATAAAGTACGGCGCGCCAATAAAGCTTGAAAGCAGTCCCGCCGGGATCTGATACGGAAATAGCGCCATCCTGCCGCACCAGTCGGCAAAGACCAGTAAAACGCCCCCTGCCAGCGCCGAGATGACCATATGCGGCATCGTCCGGCGAAAACCGAGCATCCGCGCAATATGCGGCGCCATCAGTCCAACGAAACTCAGCGGCCCAATGGTCATCGTCGCAGTTGCCGTCAAACAAGCCGCCAACGCCAGCAGCGCGATACGCGACGGCGTAAGCGCCATGCCCACCGCGCGCGCGGCATCGCCGCCCAGTGGCAAAATCGTTAACCAGCGGCGACACAACGGCACAATTGCCAGCAAAATCACCATCACGATCGCGGTTCGCGTAACCTGCCCGCCAGTGGCGTTATAGGTAGATCCTGCGATCCAGGTCAACACTTCCGCCATCCGCGGGTCGCCGCTCGCCTGGAGCATCATTAGCAGCATGGTAAACGCGGTGCTGAGCGCCATCCCCGCCAGCAACATCCGTTGTGGCGAGAAACCGCCGCGTCCGGCGGCTAACATAATAATCAGCAGTGTCGCCGCCGCGCCCAGGCTTCCGGCGGGCAGTAGCCAACCGAAGGCATTCCCCGGCACCAAAAACAGCATCAACACCACGCCAAACGCGGCTCCGGAACTGATCCCCAGCACTTCCGGACTGGCCATTGGATTACCGGTCAGACGCTGAATAATGCAGCCCGCCACCGCCAGCATAACGCCCGCCATTAACGCCGCCAGTATCCGCGGCCAGCGCCACGGCATCAGTTCTTCAAGCAGCGTTCCGCTCGCCCACGTCCAGCCGTGCGCATCGCGACCAAAAGAGAGCGCGCCCCATGTTGCCAGCAGCAGGAGCACGCCACCGGCAACGGCAAAAGCGAGGACATGCCGACGTTCCGCCGCCACACGATCGCTGGCGTTCATATCCGGCGCGCTCATGCTTTTAAGCCGCGGCAGCAGCCACAGGAGCAGCGGCGCGCCGATTAACGCCGTCACTGAACCGGTGGAGACCTCCATCCATACGCGGGTGAGCCAAAGGATAATCTGATCGGATAGCCACAAAATAAGCGCCCCAATGAGCGGCGCCAGCATCAGGCGCGCCAGCAGACGTCTTGCGCCAAGCATTTTCGCCAGCAGCGGCGCAAACAGGCCGATAAAACCGATAATGCCCACCGCGTTGACTAGCAGCGCGCTCAACACAATCGCCAGCGACAGCGCCGCCAGACGCGCTAACGACAGCGCCAGACCCAGATTACGCGCAACGCCGTCATCCAGCCCCATCAGCGTCATAGGACGTAGCAACAATAATGTGAGTATCACACCGCCCAGCAACTGCGGCCACAGACGCTGCACGCCGCTCCAGTCGGTTTGCGTCAGCGTTCCGGTGCTCCATAAAAACATGCTTTGCAACTGATCGTGGTGGAAAATCACCAGTAACTGGTTGATGGCGCCACAATAGAGGCTAACCACCAGCCCGGCGAGGATCAGGGTCACTGGCGACAGACGTTTGCCCCACGCCACGCCGAACACCAGCGCGCCGACGATACAGGCTCCCGTCAGGGCGGCAAACTGCGTCGCCAGCGCGCCGGGAATCGCCCATAGCGTAGTCACCGTGATCCCCAATTGCGCGCCGGTCGCCACGCCCAGCGTGGTCGGTTCCGCCAGCGGGTTACGCAATACTTGCTGGAACAGGACGCCTACCAGCCCAAGCCCCGCGCCCACCAGCAGCGAAATCGCCAGTCTTGGCAGCAGGCTGTAATGAAAAATCATCTGCTCAATGATGTCGATATCCGGTGACCAGATAGCCTGTTGCCACTGACTGCGCGGTAGCGCAACGGAGAAGTTACCCCATGTCAGCCAGCAGGCGGCAACAAACAGCGCCAATAACAGCAACGCCGGATGGCGGCTTCGCCTTATCCGGCCTACAAAGCACCCGAACCGTAGGTCGGATAAGGCGTTTTTCGCGCCGCCATCCGGCATTTCACGTTTTCTGCTCACGCTTTGCCTCCCAACACGTTATCCAGGATGCGGACAAAATGCATCGTGGAGAGGGTCGCGCCATAGAACCAAACGGCGGGCACCCGGTGAAAGCGCCCGGCGCGGACAAACGGCATGGCCTGCCACAGCGGCGTTGCCATCAGCGCGTTCATATCGGTGCTATTCCCGTGATCGAAGCAGATCACATCCGCTTCTTTATACATCGCCAGCCGATCGATGCTGACCGCCGTACTGCCCCAAAAGTTGGTTTCACCCTGCCAGGCATTGACAATGCCATACTCGTCCAGCACCTCCTGGAACAGGCAATTCGGGCCGAGCACCAGCATATGCCGTGGATCGATAAGCGTCGTCATCAGTAACGGACGCCCCCCGCGGCGGATAAAATGCGGCTTCTGGCTGGCGATGAAGCGATCGTATTGCGCCAGATGTTTTTCTGCCGCAGCTTCCAGATTCAGCGTCTGCGCCAGTTCAACCAGCGAGCGTCGGGCCACCGCCAGCGGCTTTTTGCCGTCGCTAAAATCGAACCCGCGCCCCGGCGCGATCCGCGCCAATTTTTCCGGCGAGGATCCGTAACCTGCCGACCAGACCATAAACGACGGCTTCATCTCTGTCAGCAGTTCGAGATTGGGTTCAGTACGAAGACCCACATCAATCACCGAATCCGGCAACGGCGGTTCGCTAACCCACAGCTTATAATTTGGCACGTCCGCCACGCCATAAGGCGTAATACCGAGCGCCAGCAGCAGCTCAACCGGCAGCCACTCCAGCGCCACAATCCGGCGGGGATCGATAGCGGCAGCCTGCGCCGTATTCATTTGCCACAGCAGCGGCGAGAGCGCCATCGCCGTTAATAAACGGCGGCGAGTAAGAGGATATAAATCACGCATTAATACACAAAACTCACAGGTGCCGCGCCCGCTGGATGCGGAAGGATACCCATCGGGATACCGTAAATCTGCTCCAGCGTGTCACTGCGCATCAGTTCCGCAGGCGTTCCTTGCGCAATCATTTCACCGCCGCGTAGCGCGACTAAATAATCACAGTAGCGGGCCGCCATGTTGATATCGTGCAGCACCGCAACCACCGTCAGCCCGCGCTGCTGGCTTAAACGATGCACCAGCGCCAGCACGTCAACCTGATGGGCGATATCCAGCGCTGACGTCGGCTCATCCAGCAGCAGACAACGGCTGTCCTGCGCGACCAGCATGGCAATCCACGCGCGCTGGCGCTCGCCGCCGGAAAGACTGTCTACCAGACGATGCGCCAGCGGTTTTAAGCCGACCAGCGTAATCGCCTCGTCTACTTTTTCCCGGTCCGCGACGCCAAAGCGCCCCAGCGCGCCGTGCCACGGATAGCGGCCAATCGCTACCAGTTCGCGCACCGTCATTCCTTCCGCCTGCGGCAATTGTTGAGGCAGATAGGCAACTTTGCGGGCAAACGCCTTGCTGCTCCAGCTCGCCAGCGGCTGATTGTCGAGCAGAATATCCCCTTCGGAAGGCGGCTGATGGCGGCCCAGCATTTTTAACAGCGTGGATTTACCGGAACCATTATGGCCGATAAGTCCGGTGACGCGACCTGCGGGAAACGTTAACGAGAGAGGGTGTAAAAGCGTGCGGCCCGGCACACGAAAGGCGACGCTTCGCAGCGCAAAGGTGGTATCGGAATGAATGTGGTTTTCCTGCATCGCAGCCAACTTGTAAAACGGGCACGGCAAGCCGTGCCCAAAAAGAAATTAGAAACGGAAGGTTGCCGTTGCAACGACCTGACGTTCTGCGCCCCAGAAACAGCCGTAGGTCTGGAAGCAGCTGGCGACGTATTCGCGGTCGAGCAGATTATTAACGTTAACCGCAATGCTGGAGCCCGCCATACCAAAACGCGCCAGATCGTACTTGACGACCGCATCCATCACCGCTGCGCTGCCTACCTTGAAGCTATTGGCCGGATCGCCGTAACTGGAACCAATAAAACGACCGCCTGTTCCCAGCGTTAAACCTGACAACGGACCGTCGTTGAAGGTGTAATCGCCCCACAACGACGCCATGTGTTCAGGCACCTGCTCTGGCGTATTCCCTTTCAGATTAGTGTCTTTCGTGTATTCAGCATCAGTATAAGTGTAAGACGCCGTCATATTGATGTTAGCCGTCAATGCTGCTTTGGCTTCCAGCTCTACACCTCGCGCACGAATTTCGCCTGCCGGCACCTGCGCTAATGGGTTGGTTGGATCGGCGGTCAGGTTATTGGTTTTGGTCAGCTGATAAACGGCCCCCGTAACAACAACCGGCATGTCTTTCGGTACATATTTCACCCCTGCTTCATATTGCTCGCCTTTTGACGGCTTGTAAGAAACGCGTGGGGTGCTCCACAAATCGAAGGCGCTTGGCTCGAAAGATTGGCTATAGCTGAAGTAAGGTGAAATTCCATTATCGAATACGTAGTTTACGCCACCGCGCCAGGTGAACTGGTGGTCATTACGTTCAATATATCCTTCTGTCGGCGTAGTGGAATTCTGACGCACCGTTGTCGCTTGTTTAGACCAGTCATAGCGGCCGCCGAGAGTAAATACCCACTTATTCCATTCCGCCTGATCCTGAACATAGAGGCCTGTTTGTTTACTTTCGTTCATCTGGTACGGCTCAGCGCCGCCGAAAGCAAAGTATTCAGGATGGTAATTGTTATAGAGATCGATTGACGGCGCGCTACCAAACGTCGCGTTAATATCATTACGCATACGCATGAAATCGACACCCGTCAGCAACGTATGATCAATATCGCCGGTCGCGAATTTACTTTCCAGTTGTGTATCTACGCTGAAATTCTGTAAACGCTCGTTGTCAACGATAGTACCGCGGTTAAGCGTATGGCCGTCCGCCGCAATCCCCGTGCCATAGACGCTTTTTTGCGCGGTTTTCATTTCGACAAAACGTAAATTCTGGCGCACGGTAAAAGTGTCGTTGAAGCCATGCTCGAAACTGTATCCCACCATTTTCTCGTTACGAGAATAGGTGTTGTTTGACGCCCCTTCGTTGAAATCCGTTGGCAGACGTTTACCATTCGGTAATGGTTCAACCGTTCCCTCTTTCGGCAGCCAGCCGTAGTAGCCGGTCTCTGGTTCGTTCTGGAAATAAGAAAGGAACGTAAAATTCGTTTTCTCATCCGGACGCCAGGTAAAAGAGGGCGCAATCGCATAGCGCTGCGACTCAGAGCTCTTTTGCTGTTCGTTTGTCGAACGCGCCAGTCCCGTCAGACGATATGAGAACTCACCGTTGTCATCCAGGGAATCACTAAAATCAAAACCGGTCTGGAACAAATTGTCCGTCCCCATTTTGAATTGAATTTCTTTCAGCGGCTCAGTAGTCGGCCGCTTGCTAACCATCGAAATGATACCGCCCGGGTTGCTCTTACCGTAGAGAACGGACGTTGGGCCACGCATCAACTCAACACGCTCAAGCATGTAGGGATCAATAACCGCATCGTTGTAGAAGTTACCCTGCAATTTCAGGCCATCCAGATAGTTATTCTGGCTCAGGCCGACGGAAGAGAAGCCACGGATAATCACGAAGTCATAGGTATTGGAAGCGCCGCGGCTGCTTACCGTTACGCCCGGCGTGTAACCCAACGCTTCTTTTACTGACTGGAATTGATGCATCTGCATCTCTTCGTTAGTGACCACCGAAACCGACTGTGGCGTTTTTTCGATAGGTGTATCAGTTTTGGTGGTGGTGGCGGAACGCTTCGCGGCAATGGTCGGAGCCGGCCCCCAGGCACTTTCCTGCGCGGCAGGCGCTGCGGTTACGGTAATGGTTTCTTCTTTCGGTTGAACCGCCGCCTGTGCATAGACAGACATGCCGCTAACCGCTGTGGCTACTACAACTGCGATTTTACGCAGTGAGGAGTTTGGCTGAGCAGTTTTAAGACGCGCCATTGGTATATCTCTGATGAAAGTGAATGATAACGTAAACGATAATTATTATTATAACCGCAGCATGATAGGCGAAATATCGTCGCAATGGCAAGCGATACGCGGCCCTACGAAAACTAAGGGGTTAAGAAACAACCAGATGAAAAGGAAGGGTTAATAAATTAGACTGAAATGTTATTTATAGGGGATTTGCCGGATGGCGACGTAAGCATCTTATTCGGCCTACGTCGCGCGTAATGGAGTCGTAACGGTGTAGACCGGGTAAGCACAGCGCCACCCGGCACTATTACCGTGATTAATTGCCGCCGAACATCTCCTTAATCCAGCCGGCAACGCCGTCGCTCTTCTCTTCTTTCGGCGGCTGTTGCTGCGCAGGCTGTTGCGGCTGAGACGACTGATCGAACGGATTGCCTGACGGCTGCTGTTGCTGCATCATCTCGCCCTGCTGGCACAGCGTATTTGGATCGTCCGTCCAGACCGGCAGAGTGCGCATACCGCCGCTACAGACAAAATTACCGTCGTAATCAACGCCCATATCCACCACATCTTCCGGCGGCGTCAGAACTAAAGGCGTCGGCGTCTGGTTCGCCAGATAGCGCTGGTAAATCGCCATCGCGCCGCTGGCACCGTACAATTTCGTCGGCTGGTTGTTATCACGGCCTACCCAGGTGATAGTCACCTGGCTGCCGTCGATACCGGCAAACCAGGTATCGACATTGTTGTTTGTCGTCCCGGTTTTACCCGCCAGATGCAGACCCGGATATTTCGCGCCAAGCTGACGCCCCGTACCACGCTGGACGACCTGCTGCATTGTCCATAGCGTCAGGTAAGCCGCCTGTGCCGGTACAGCGCGTTCAGCTTGCGGATAACTTTGGTACAGCACCTTACCATCTTCCGCAATCACCGAACGCAGCGCTGATAACGGCGCGCGATTTCCGCCGCTGGCGATAGTCTGGAACGCCTGCGCCACTTCGATCGGCGTCAGGTTCAGCGCCCCTAACAGCATCGCCGGAACCGGATTGAGCTGATCTTTCGGCACGCCGAGCTTCGTCCAGGTATCGGTTACCGCCGGTAAACCTAACGCCATCCCCAGATTGACCGTCGGTACGTTCATTGAGCGAGTTAACGCATCCACCAGCATCACTTTCCCGCTTTCGCTGTAGCGACGATCGTCGTTCTGCGGCGACCAGACCTGACCATTCGGCTGGCGCAGCGAAATCGGCGCATCGGCAATCCAGGTGTTCAGACGGTATAAGTTCGGCTGACTTAACGCGGTCAGATAGGTCGCCGGTTTCGCCAGCGACCCGATGGAACGGCGCGCCTGCATGGCACGGTTATAGCCGGCATACTGCGGCTCCGCCCCGCCAACCATCGCGCGCACCTCGCCGCTAAAGCGATCCACCACCACCATCGCGGTTTCCAGATCGCTCAATTTACGCTGCTTCTTCAACGCCGGAATGCCTTCGACAACGGCTTTTTCTGCGGCATCCTGCGCCACGGAGTCAAAGGTGGTGAAGATCTTCACGCCGGAGAGATCTTTAATTTTATCCCCCAGCTTCGCCTGCAGTTCCTGACGAACCATCTGCATAAACGCTGGCTGCGGTGAAATAACGCCGCCGCGCGGCTGTACGCCAAGCGGACGCGCGCTCAGCATGTCATAGAGTTCCTGATCGATGATTTTCTGCTGCTGTAACAGGCGTAGCACCAGGTTACGACGCTCCAGCGCCAGTTTCGGGTTGCGCCACGGGTTATAAATCGACGCCCCTTTTACCATCCCCACCAGTAACGCCTGCTGATCGAGGCTCAGTTCCTCTACCGGACGACCAAAGTAATACAGGCTCGCCAGCGGAAAACCGCGAATTTCATTGTCCCCGCTTTGACCGAGGTAGACCTCGTTCATGTACAGCTCAAGAATACGATCTTTACTGTAACGGGCATCCATGATCAGCGCCATGTAGGCTTCATTCGCTTTACGCCAGTATGATCTTTCGCTGGAGAGGAACAGGTTCTTCACCAGCTGCTGGGTCAGCGTACTGGCCCCCTGCACCGTGCGTCCCGCCGTCAGGTTGGCCAGCACCGCACGCCCGATAGAGTAAAGACTAATGCCATCATGCTCATAGAAATGACGATCTTCCGTCGCCAACAGCGTATCGACCAGCAGATCCGGGAAACCGCTGCGCGGGACGAATAAACGCTGCTCGCCATTTGGCGAAGAAAGCATGGTGATAAGCCGCGGATCGAGACGGAAGAAGCCAAACTGGCGGTTGTTATCCAGATTGACGATGGTTTCCAGACGCCCGTCACTGAACGTCAGCCGCGCGCGCACCTGCCCTTCTTTGCTGTCCGGGAAGTCAAACGGACGACGGATCATCTCAATGCTATTGGCCTGCACGGTAAATTCGCCGGGACGGGTCATCTTCGTCACCAGACGATACTGCGTCGCTTCCAGCAATTTCACCATCTCGTTTTTGCTGACAGGCATGTCTGGCTCAAGGTTCACCATCCGGCCATATACCGCCGCCGGAAGCTGCCAGACCTTGCCATCAATACGGCTGCGGATTTTTTGATCCAGATAGACGCCGTAAATGGCGAACAGCACCACAAAAACGATAAACAGTTTTAGCAATAGCCACAGCCAGCCGCGCTTGCCACGAGGCTTACGCCCTTTGCCCTTACCTTTACGCGGCATCGGTTCTTCATCCTCATAGTCATCATCATAATCGTCGTCATGCTGCCGACGACGGCTCACCTTTTGTTTCACAGGACGTGACGGTTTCCCCTTACGTCCAATCGGCTCGCGGTCATTCCCCGCCATGCTTTTTCTCCGCAACATACAGGCGCAAAGGCCCGATTCTCTATTCTTCCGCCAGACGACAGAAGAAGAAATCTCTCAATTTGCCCTTTTGCCGGATGGCGATTAACGCCTTATCCGGCCTGGAGGCAACGTATAACACGTCACGAATACTTCTTCGTGCGCCGCGTTGGGGCCGTATTCGCCGGATCGTCCGGCCAGACATGTTTGGGGTAACGGCCCTTCATCTCTTTTTGCACTTCGCGATACGCCCCCTGCCAGAAAGCGCTTAAATCGCGCGTAATCTGTAGCGGTCGCTGCGCTGGCGAAAGCAGTTCCAGCACCAGCGGCACGCGGCCCTGAGCGATGGTTGGGGTCTTCGCTTCGCCAAACATTTCCTGCATTCTGACCGCCAGCGCGGGCGGGTTATCTTCATGATAACGAATCGTTATTCGGCTTCCCGTCGGCACAGTGTAATGCCCAGGCAGTTCACTATCCAGACGTTGCAGCATGGCATAGTCAAGCAGTCCCCGTAACGCCTGAGTCACATTCAGAGATTTCAGACTCCGTAACGACTGTACGCCTGTCATGTGCGGCAGCAACCAGTTTTCCAGAGTCGCCAGCAGCGACGCCTCATCCACGGCAGGCCAGTCATATTCCGGCAGCCATTTCGCCGCACAGTGTAGACGCAGACGGAACTGCTCCGCTTCCGGCGTCCAGTTAAGGACGGCCAGACCTTTATCGCGGATGCCGTTCAGCATCGCCTGATGAAGCTCCTCTTCAGACGGCTTCGCCAGTGGCTGAACGCTAACCGTCAACTGTCCAATACGCATTCTGCGCCACGCTTTCAACGTTCCCTGCGCTTCGTCCCATTCAACCGTGTCAGACTGGCGTAGTAAATCAGGACACGACTGAATCAGCGAGGCAATATCCAGCGGCTGCGCCAACAATATTCGGGCGTCCGGCGAGGCGCTACCTTGCAGCAACAGCGGCGCGATCAGCCATTCATGACGTCCCAACGCGTCATCCGCATCTAGCATCGCGCCCATACCATTGGCTAACTGATAGCGCCCTTCCTGACCACGACGCCGCGCGATGCGGTCGCTAAATGCTCTGGCCAACAGCGGCATAATAAGCGCGCTATCCGGCTCGCCATTACGCACCTGCAGCCGTTTTAAAAGCTGCTGGCTACGCTGCTGCCAGCCCGGCTGTCGCCGCGAAAATAGCCCGCTTAAATCCGTACCGCCGCCGCGCGGCGGGTCCTCAAGGATGGCCGCGAGCATGGCGGCGGTGGTGGCGCTATCGCCCTCGCCGGCGTTGACTAACATCGCCGCCAGACGCGGATCGTTACCCATTGCCGCCATTTTCCGCCCCCGCGCGCTTAATCGCTCGCCCTCCAGCGCGCCTAACATCAATAATAAACGGCGGGCGGCCTGAAGATTCACCTCCGGCGGCCTGTCCAGCCAGAAAAGCGATGCCGGATCGTGACATCCCCACTGCAACACCTCCATCAACAAACCGGAGAGGTCGCTGTGTAAGATTTCCGGATCGCTTTGCGCCGCCGCCCGCTCCGCCTGTTCTTTTGCCAGCAGATGTAAACAGATACCCGGCGCCAGTCGTCCGGCGCGCCCCGCGCGCTGCGTCATTGACGCCTGACTGATACGCTGCGTAACCAGCCGCGTCAGTCCCGTTCGCGCATCGAATCGCGCCACGCGCTCCTGAGCGCTATCGACGACCAGACGAATCCCTTCAATCGTCAAACTGGTTTCGGCAATGTTAGTCGCCAACACCACTTTACGCATCCCGGCGGGGGCGGGAACAATCGCTTTGCGTTGCGCTTCCAGAGACAATGCGCCATACAGCGGACAAAGCAGGACATCACTCCCTACCCGCGACGCCAGATGTTCATGAACGCGCTGTATTTCGCCTACGCCGGGTAAAAATAGCAGCAGCGAACCGTTTTCATGGCGCAGCAGTTCCGCTGTCGCCATCGCGACGGCTTCATCAAAACGCAAATGCGCCGCAAGCGGTTGATAACGTCGCTCCACCGAGAACGCGCGCCCCTCCGAGACGATCGTCGGCGCATCAGGCAGTCGCTGACAGAGCCTGTCGTTATCCAGCGTCGCTGACATGATTAACAGCCTGAGATCGTCACGAAGCCCTTGCTGGATATCCAGCAACAGCGCCAACGCTAAATCCGCCTGTAAACTGCGCTCATGAAACTCATCCAGTATCACCAGCCCCACGCCGCGTAATTCGGGATCGCGCTGAATCATTCTGGTCAATACGCCTTCTGTCACTACTTCCAGCCGGGTACGCGGCCCCACGCAGCTTTGCGCGCGCATCCGGTAGCCTACCGTTTCGCCAGGCTTTTCATTCAACGCTTCCGCCAGACGCTGCGCGACATTACGCGCCGCCAGACGACGCGGTTCAAGCAGGAGGATTTTTCCAGCAACCGGACCTTGTTGCAGGAGTTGCAACGGCAGCCAGGTGGATTTCCCCGCCCCGGTAGGCGCGGACAACAAAACCTGCGGCGCGGTTTTTAGGGCTGTCAACAATTCAGGCAATACGGCGGCAACGGGCAATGACGTCACAAACGGCTCCACGGGGTTAACTTTCTTTGCGCCGCATTGTAGCATCGTGTTAATCCATAACCGAGTATCCCTATGTCTGAGCCAAAACGGCTGTTTTTTGCGATTGACTTACCCGACGACGCGCGCACGCAAATTATCGCCTGGCGCGCCGCTCATTTTGCGTCTGAAGACGGACGCCCCGTGGCAGCGGCGAACCTGCACCTGACGCTGGCCTTTTTAGGCGACGTCAGTAACGATAAGCAGCGCGCGCTTGCGCAACTGGCCGGACGAATTCGCCAGCCGGGCTTTACGCTACATCTGGATGACGCCGGTCAGTGGCTGCGTTCACGCGTGGTGTGGCTGGGGATGCGCCATCCGCCGCGCGGGTTGTTGCAGTTGGCTAATATGCTGCGCGCGCAGGCCGCCCGCAGCGGTTGTTACCAAAGCCCGCAGCCTTTTCACCCGCATATTACGCTGCTGCGCGACGCCAGCCATACGGTGGCTATCCCGCCGCCGGGCTTTTGCTGGTCATTTCCGGTTACGTCATTTGCGCTTTACGCCTCTTCGTATGGGCAAGGCCGTACCCGCTATGCCGAGCTGCAGCGCTGGACGCTGGGCGAATAATAATGAAGGAATGTCGATGCTATTCTCCCCCCCTTTACAACGCGCTACGTTGATTCAGCGCTATAAACGTTTTTTAGCCGATGTGATCACCCCTGACGGTACGACGCTTACGCTGCACTGTCCTAATACCGGCGCGATGACCGGCTGCGCCACGCCAGGCGATACCGTCTGGTATTCGACATCAGAAAATACTAAACGCAAATATCCGCATACCTGGGAATTGACTGAAACGCAATCCGGCGCATTCATTTGCGTGAATACGCTGCGGGCGAACCAGCTAACGAAAGAAGCGATTCAGGAGAATCGCCTGCCGGCGCTGGCGGGGTACAATATTCTGAAAAGTGAAGTCAAATATGGCGCCGAGCGCAGCCGTATAGATTTTATGTTACAGGCAGATTTCCGCCCGGACTGCTATATTGAAGTGAAATCGGTCACGTTAGCGGAAAAAGAAAACGGTTATTTTCCCGACGCCATCACCGAACGAGGGCAAAAACATCTTCGGGAGTTGATGGGCGTTGCGGCGGCAGGTCATCGCGCGGTGGTGGTGTTCGCGGTGCTGCACTCCGCCATTACACGTTTTTCACCCGCACGTCATATCGATATAAAATACGCGCAGCTATTGAGCGAGGCTCAGAATAAAGGCGTGGAAGTTTTAGCTTATAAAGCAGAACTTTCAGCCCAAAAAATGGAACTGAACGAACCAGTACCCATAACGTTGTAGTGGAATAACAGCCTGATTATTAAGTATTCTGGCCGCGTGCGTAAATACGCTTTTCCTCACAGGGTTGTCAAGTGTTACGTTTAGATAATTGCTATCCGGAAAAGCATCTGCTATTTATAGCGACCTGATTTTCCCCCGAACATGGGGATCGATAGTGCGTGTTAAGGAGAAGCAACATGCAAGAAGGGCAAAACCGTAAAACATCGTCCCTGAGTATTCTCGCCATCGCTGGGGTGGAGCCGTACCAGGAGAAACCGGGCGAAGAGTATATGAACGAAGCCCAGCTATCGCACTTCAAGCGTATTCTTGAAGCATGGCGTAATCAACTCCGGGATGAAGTCGATCGCACTGTGACGCACATGCAGGACGAAGCCGCCAACTTCCCCGATCCGGTCGATCGCGCCGCGCAGGAAGAGGAGTTTAGCCTGGAGTTACGTAATCGTGACCGTGAGCGCAAACTGATCAAAAAGATCGAGAAGACGCTGAAGAAAGTGGAAGATGAAGACTTCGGTTATTGCGAGTCCTGCGGGGTGGAGATTGGTATCCGCCGCCTGGAAGCGCGTCCAACAGCCGATCTGTGCATCGACTGCAAAACGCTGGCTGAAATTCGCGAAAAACAGATGGCGGGTTAATCCCGTTCGTTTCTACCCTATTTATGACAGGCGGGAGTTTTCCCGCCTTATTCTTTATTGCCCGCAGCATGACTGACTCACACTATATTGGCCGTTTCGCGCCGTCGCCATCCGGCGAACTGCATTTCGGCTCGTTAATCGCCGCCCTCGGCAGCTATCTACAAGCCCGTGCGCAACGCGGAATTTGGCGCGTTCGTATAGAGGATATCGACCCCCCACGTGAAGTTCCCGGTGCCGCAGCGACCATTCTGCGCCAGCTGGAACATTACGGCCTGCACTGGGATGGCGAGGTCTTATGGCAATCACAGCGTCATGAGGCTTATCGCGAGGCGCTGGCCTGGCTTCACGAGCAGGGACTGAGCTACTACTGCACTTGCCCCCGCTCGCGCATTCAACGTCTGGGCGGTATTTACGACGGCCATTGCCGGACGTTATACCACGGGCCGGAGAATGCCGCCGTCAGAATTAAACAGCAGCATCCGGTGATGCGTTTCCATGATGCCTTGCGCGGCGACATCCAGGCTGACCCACAGCTGGCGAGCGAAGATTTTATTATCCACCGCCGCGACGGACTGTTTGCTTATAATCTGGCCGTGGTGGTCGACGATCATTTTCAGGGGGTGACGGAGATCGTCCGCGGCGCAGATTTAATCGAACCCACTGTCCGACAACTTTCTCTGTATAAACAGTTTGGCTGGCGTGCGCCTGGTTACGTGCACCTTCCGCTGGCGCTCAACGAACAAGGCGCTAAACTTTCCAAGCAAAATCATGCCCCTGCGCTTGCGACAGGCGATCCGCGCCCAGTACTGGTCCAGGCATTGCGCTTTTTAGGCCAACGCGACGTCGTAGCGTGGCAGGAGATGTCTGTTGAGGAGTTGCTGCGCTTTGCGGTGGAGCACTGGAGGCTTGCAGCCGTACCCACATCGGCTAATGTAAATCCGGCATTCTCAAATGCGTCTCGCTGAGCTATGATTAGCCGCTATTTTTGCTCATCGTCTTTCGCATTGCTGCGGCGTTAATGATGCTTACAGCCCAGGTCGCGTTGTTCTCTTACGCCCGTCTGCCGTAATGCGAAAGACATAGAGTAAGTTGATCTTATTAATGTATGACACTACCGAGGTGCGCTATTTTTACCCGAGTCGCTAATTTTTGCCGTAAGGTGTTAAGCCGCGAGGAGAGCGAGGCAGAACAAGCCGTCGCCCGTCCACATATGACGATTATCCCGCGTGAACAGCACGCTATCTCCCGCAAAGATATCAGTGAAAATGCCCTCAAGGTACTGTACAGGCTGAACAAAGCGGGCTATGAAGCCTACCTGGTCGGCGGCGGCGTCCGCGATCTTCTGCTCGGCAAAAAGCCGAAGGATTTCGACGTGACCACCAACGCAACACCGGATCAGGTACGGAAATTATTCCGCAATTGCCGTCTGGTGGGGCGTCGTTTCCGCCTGGCTCACGTGATGTTTGGCCCGGAAATTATCGAAGTGGCAACGTTTCGTGGTCATCATGAAGGCAGTGAAAGCGACCGTACGACCTCCCAGCGTGGGCAAAACGGTATGCTGCTGCGCGATAATATCTTCGGCTCTATCGAAGAAGATGCCCAGCGCCGCGATTTCACCATCAACAGCCTTTACTACAGCGTGGCGGATTTTACCGTGCGCGATTACGTCGGCGGGATGCAGGATCTGCAAGAAGGCGTGATTCGCCTGATCGGCAATCCGGAAACGCGCTACCGCGAAGATCCGGTTCGAATGCTGCGCGCCGTGCGTTTCGCTGCGAAGCTCAATATGCGTATCAGCCCTGAAACGGCTGAGCCAATCCCGCGTCTGGCAACCTTGCTAAACGACATTCCTCCCGCGCGCCTGTTCGAAGAGTCGCTGAAGCTGTTGCAGGCGGGGAACGGTTTTGAAACCTATCAACAACTGCGGGAATACCACCTCTTCCAGCCGTTGTTTCCTACCATTACGCGTTATTTCACCGAAAACGGCGACAGCGCAATGGAACGCATCATTGCGCTGGTGTTGAAGAATACGGATAACCGCATCCGTAACGAAATGCGCGTTAATCCGGCATTTTTGTTTGCCGCCATGTTCTGGTATCCGCTGCTGGAAATGGCGCAAAAAATCGCTCAGGAGAGCGGTCTGGCCTATTACGACGCTTTCGCGCTGGCCATGAATGACGTGCTGGATGAAGCCTGCCGTTCGCTGGCGATCCCGAAACGTCTGACCACGCTTACCCGTGATATTTGGCAGCTTCAGTTACGGATGTCCCGTCGTCAGGGCAAACGCGCCTGGAAGCTGATGGAACATCCCAAATTCCGCGCCGCGTTTGATTTGCTGGAGCTGCGCGCTCAGGTGGAAAATAATACTGAGCTGCAACGTCTGGCGCAGTGGTGGGCCGAGTTTCAGGCTTCCGCGCCGCCGGAACAAAAAGGAATGCTCAACGAGCTGGACGACGATCCTGCTCCACGCCGCCGCCGTTCACGTCCGCGCAAACGCGCGCCGCGCCGCGAGGGCACCGTATGACGATCGCGTATATCGCGCTTGGCAGTAATCTGGCCTCTCCTCTGGAGCAGGTTAATGCCGCCCTGAAGGCTATCGCCAACATTCCCGATAGCCGTATCGTCGCGGTTTCTTCGTTTTACCGCACGCCGCCGCTTGGCCCACAGGATCAGCCCGATTACCTGAACGCCGCGGTGGCGCTGGATACCGCCCTCGCCCCCGAAGAATTGCTTAACCATACCCAGCGCATTGAGCTGCAACAGGGCCGGGTGCGCAAAGCGGAACGCTGGGGGCCGCGCACGCTGGACCTCGACATTATGCTGTTTGGCGATGAAGTGATTAACACCGACCGTCTGACGGTTCCGCACTACGACATGAAAAACCGCGGTTTTATGCTGTGGCCGCTGTTTGAGATCGCTCCAAAACTGCGCTTCCCCGACGATGGCGTCGCGCTGACGCAGCTTGTTCATCAACATACCCCCGCACCAGCATACTGGTAATTTTTAATTAATATTATTTTTAAGAAACCTGTATTATTACTTCGCTCACTAATTAATGGAATAAATCCAATCGTTATTTTCACTTAAAAGATTGTTTAGCAAAAATGAATGTCATTTATATGTAAAATTATTAAATTGATTCAGTGAATTCATTAACATCCCTCTCCCCCTAAAGCCGCTTTTTTTGCGGATTTAATGTACTATCTTGTTTTTAAACATCATTAAAAAACATATAAGCCTAATCAGCATTTTTGCTTTTGAAAAAAAAATTCACCACAAATATCGTTTAAACAAACATATAATATTTCGTTATTTTACATAATGAAATATACGCATAAAATGTGCCGTCCCTCTTTAATCTTATTGAAGTGGTACATTTATCTCATTTTGTAAGGATGCAAGTATGAAAAAAGTTCTCCTGGCGACAGCCGTATTTATGGCTTTAGGCTCTTCTTCCGTTATGGCTGTCGAAGGTGGTCGTATTAATTTTGAAGGTCTGGTCAGCGCTGAAACCTGTAAAAAAGTCGTCAGCTCCGCTGTTGGTAATAGCAATATCGACGGTACGGTTACTCTGAAAACCGCACACGTTAGCGATGTTACCGCAGAAGTTCAAAACAGCACCGCAGGCGTAAACGCAGAAGATTTCTCCATCATTATCGACTGCTCCGATGCTGGCGCAGGCCTGGTGAAATCACATCTGACGATGTCCTCCTCTTTTAGCAATACGAAGGGCACCCTGGATAACGACGAAACGCTGACCCGCAGCGGTATCGAGGCGGCGAAAGCGGTTGATATCGCGGTTCACCATGTTGACGATGCCAACGCTCTCTCGCTGGTGAAAATCAACGATCCTTCTAACACGATGGAAGAAAGCTTTACCAACGGTATCGCAACCTACAACTTTAAAGCGTCTTACGTGAAATCGTCTGATGCAGGTGCCAGCGTGACAACCGGTCTGGTCTCCACCAATGCGATTTATACCTTTACTTACGAGTAATAGTCGCCTCTCAGATTGCTGACAACGCTATTGGTGCTGTTTAATGTTGGACTGCGTCTTGCCCCATAAAACCAATAACTCAATGAATATAAATGAGTTAATTTTTACGGGTTAAATAAAACCCAACATTTATTCAGCTTCGGTGTTTGTCATCAGTCTCGCTGTCTTTAACAGACAGTATTACAGACGATGCACATTGCAGGGTAGTAGCAAATTTCGGCGCTACTTACCCTGTTTCGGATATTCAATACAGCAAGGACGGCTTATGTCTCACTCTTTAAAGTTTACTTTGTCTGCTATCGCTCTGACCGGGGCATTATTTAGCTCTGCCAGCCAGGCCGATATTATTATTTCTGGCACGCGTATTATTTATGATGCAAATAAAAAAGATGTCAGCGTGCGTCTGGAAAATAAAGGTAAAAGCCCATTATTAGTTCAGAACTGGATAGATCTCGGCAATGATAATGCCGAGCCGGGCAGTATTAAAGCGCCCTTCGCCGCCACGCCGCCGGTATCACGAATAGAACCTAAGCGCGGGCAGTCGATAAAAATTATGTATACCGCCACAGAATCGCTACCGAAAGATCGCGAAAGCGTTTTCTGGTTCAACGTGCTGGAAGTTCCACCGAAGGCAAATACCAACCAGGAAGAAAATAAGAATTTGCTCCAGTTGGCGTTTCGCACCCGCATCAAACTATTTTATCGCCCGACGGGTTTACCGGGCGCCCCGGCAGAAGCGGCAAAACAGCTGAAATGGCAGGTCGCCAGCGAACAGGGCCATGCCGTTCTTCGCGCCGATAACCCGACTCCGTATTACGTCTCCTTTAACTCTGCCACCTACACCAGCGGCGGAAAACGCTATGACGTCGACGCGACCATGGTTGCCCCCTTTGGCAAAGCCGCCTTCACGGTGAAAGGACTGCAAAACGCCAGCGCAGGCAAACTGGAATTCCAGTCCATTAATGACTACGGCGGCATCATCGCTGGCTCAGCTTCACTGTAATGACGTTATCACAAAGCAGGATGAAAAAGACGGTGCAAAACGTTTCCACAACCAGGACCATGCCAAAAAAGACGTTGCTCGCGATGTGCTGTGCGTTGTTTTACAGTCAGCCCGGCCTGGCTGCGGACATCGTTGAATACGACAGCACATTTCTGATGGGCGATGGCGCTACGTCTATTGATGTCAGCCGCTATTCTAATGGCAACCCCACGCCAGCGGGAACGTACACCGTGAGAGTGTTTGTCAATGAGAAGGCCGTCGCCAGCCAGACCATCCCGTTTATCGACATCGGCAAAAAAAGCGCCGAGGCCTGCCTGACCATGAAAAATCTGGCGCAGCTACACATTAAGTCGCCGCAAAACGTCGGCGAAAAAGCCATTTTGAAGAAAGGCGACGACGAGAGCAGCGATTGCTTAAACCTGCCAGCGCTGATTGAACAATCCAGCGTGACGTTTGATATGGGCGACCAGCGCCTGGATATCGTCGTGCCTCAGGCATGGATTAACAAAAGTTATGACGGCTATGTGGAACCGTCGCTATGGGAAAACGGAATCCCGGCCGCGCTCCTCTCCTACAACATTAACGGCTATCACAATACCAATCACGGTGTCGATAACGACAATATGTACGCCGCTTTCAATACCGGTATTAACCTCGGAGCATGGCGTTTTCGCGCCAACGGTAACTATAACTGGAACAATAACAGCGGCAGTAACTTCGATTTTCAGAACCGCTACATCCAGCGCGATCTCACTGCGCTGCGCTCGCAACTGATGTTAGGCGAGGCGTACACCACTGGCGAGACTTTCGACTCGGTCAGCATTCGCGGGGTGCGTCTGTACAGTGACTCCCGTATGCTACCGTCACAGCTTGCCAACTACGCCCCTGTGATCCGCGGCGTCGCCAATACCAACGCCAAAGTCACCATTACCCAGGGCGGCTACAAAATTTATGAATCAACGGTGCCGCCAGGTCCGTTCGAGATTAACGATCTCAGCCCTTCTGGCTACGGGAGCGACCTCATCGTCACTATCGAAGAGGCCGACGGCAGCAAGCGTACCTTTAGCCAGCCCTTCTCCTCGGTAATGCAGATGCAAAAACCCGGCGTCGGGCGCTGGGATGTCAGCGCCGGGGAAGTGAATGACGACGATCTTCACGATAATCCGTATGTCGCGCAGGGTACCTACTATTACGGTTTGAACAACTATCTGACCGCCTATACTGGCGTTCAGGCTACCGATAATCACTACCTGGCGGGGTTGCTCGGCATGGGCCTCAACACGCCGTTTGGCGCCATCGCGCTGGACGTCACCCACTCCCGCACGGAGATCCCTGACGATAAAACCTATCAGGGGCAGAGCTACCGCTTAACGTGGAACAAGCTGATTGAAGCCACTGATACCTCGTTTAACGTGGCGGCCTACCGCTATTCAACCCAGAATTATCTGGGGCTGAACGATGCGCTTCAGTTGATCGACGAAGCGAAATATGGGGATGACGACCAGCGCAACACCATGAATAACTTTGCGCGCCTGAAAAACCAGATCACCCTCAGCATCAGCCAGCCGTTACAGTATGGCGAAACGGATTACGGTTCCTTTTATCTCTCAGGCTCCTGGACCGATTACTGGGCGACGGGCGACAGCCGCAGCGATTATACGCTGGGCTACGGCAAAGGCTTCTCATGGGGCAGCATGAGCGTCAACCTGCAACGCACCTGGGATGAAGACGGTAAAAAAGATGATTCGCTCTATATCAACCTGAGTATTCCGCTCGCCAACCTGCTTGGCGGGGAGAGTCGCCGTTCCGGTTTTAACACCCTCTCCACGCAGATGCGGACGGACTTTAACGGTGGCCATAACCTGAGCATGAACAGCAGCGGTAGCAGCAAAGACAATATGCTGAACTATAGCGTAAATACGGGTTATACCATGCAGAAAGAGGGCAAGAGCATCTCTGATATCGGCGGCTATGCCAGCTATCAATCCCCGTGGGGAGATATTTCGGCCTCAGCCTCTGCCAATAACGATAGCAGCCGACAATATTCGCTCGCGACAAACGGGGGCTTTGTCCTGCATGGCGGCGGCCTGACATTCACTAACGATAACTTCGGTAATAGCGATGCCATCGTGCTGGTAAAAGCCCCCGGTGCGAAAGGCGCACGCATCAATGGTGGCAACAGCACCATCGATCGCTGGGGCTACGGCGCGACAAACTCGCTTTCCGCCTACAGAGAAAACCTGGTCAATGTCGATATCGACACACTGGAAAACGACGTTGAGCTTAAGAGCACCAGCGCAACTCTGGTGCCGCGCGATGGCGCGGTGGTCTTAGCCAGTTTTGAAACCGACCAGGGACGCTCGGTCATTCTTAACATGTCCCGCAATGACGGCAAAGCTCTGCCGTTTGGCGCAGAAATCTACGAGAACGATGTGCAGATCGGCAACATGGGCCAGGGCGGACAGGCTTTTGTTCGCGGTATCAGCGATGCGGGCGAACTCTCAGTACGTTGGTTTGAAGAAAACCAGCCAGTAACTTGTTCAGCAACCTTTGCGTTGCCTGCAACGCAACAAACGGTAGGGTCCAGCCAGACCTTACTGTTAGACCACGTAACCTGTCGTGTTAATAACCTTAAATCAAATGGAATAGACAATGAGAAGGAATAAGCACCTTTTAGCAGCCTCTGTGCTCGCGATGATATTTCCACTGACCAGTCAGGCGGAAGATATCAACGTTGACTTTACCGCTACCGTGCTGGCCACGACGTGCAGCATGTCGATTGCGGCGTTAGATGGCTCGAACGTATCGGGTGATGCTACCAGCGGCTATACGCTGAATGTCGGCGATGTCGGGTTGGATAAAATCATAAAAAAATCAGCGGAATCGCAGAAAAACTTTAAGTTTGTGGCGAAAGATTGCAGTGCCGCCCTGACGAAAATTACCACCGCACTCGGCAGCTCTGCGGATGCCAGCGGCAACTTTATTAAAAACCAGTCTGCGGCGTCCGATGCGGCCAGCAATATTGGTATGGGCTTTAAGCGTAAGAGCACCACCGATGAAACCTATTTCACGCCAGGCTCCGGTTCAATTACCTGGACTGACGACGAGCGCACAGCAAACGAAGTAGAGATGACGGTTGCGCTGCGTGAACTGACCGACGGCGCGGGTACCATGGGTGCCTTCAGCTCTACCGCTACGTTTAACTTCACTTATCAATAACAGGGACGATGATAATGAAAAAGCAAGTATTGCGCGGCGTAATCTTAGGCGCACTGGCGACCATGACCGCGGGCGTATCAACAATGGCGCAGGCCGATGGCACCGCCAGCCTGGACTTAACGGTAAATGCCAACATCACGGCGGGAACCTGCTCCGCATCGGTGCTGGACGGTGAAACCGCCACCGATACTATCGCATTTGGCAACGTCTACATTTCGGAAGTTTTTGCCAAAACAAAAGTCAAAAGCTTTAAACTGCGCTTCAGTGACTGCGCGGGATTAAAAGATAAAAAAGCCTCTTTGGTCATTGCGCCAAGAGATGCAGGTTGCGCAGGCAGCGATTCGACTAACGCAGAATTTGCCAACGCCTCCACAGCGACGTCTAAAGCACAGAGAACCGCTGTTGAACTCTGGACAACAGATACCCCGGAAGGTTCTAACAGCGTCCAGTTCCACTGCCGTAACAAAAATGCGCAAGAGATTGATCTGAGCAGTGCAAGTTCAACCACACCGGTTGATTATCCGTTAAGCGCTCGCATGGTGCCGGTTACCGGTTATGCAATCACTGCGCTAACAGCAGGTGACTTCTATTCCCCCACCACCTTCACCATCACTTACCAGTAATGGTGATACCAATGAGACGTTTGCGCAGACTCATGCTCGCCACGTTATTTTCAGGGCTGGCAACAGCCCTGTTTATCGCGCCGCTGTATGCCGACACCAACGTGGATTTTACCGCCACCGTGCAGAAAGATACCTGCCAGATTGAAATTGACGGTAATGGTACAGTCAGTTTAGCGACCGTCGGGCCGAGTTACTTTGCCGATGGCATCACGGCGGAAACGGACTACGGGGGCGGCAAGGAATTTCTGATTAAGTTGATAAGCTGCCCGGTTAGCGGCGGCGCAATCACGAACGTCACGTTTAACTTCTTACCACAGAGCGGGCAGTTCGTTACCGGTAATAAGCAGGTGTTTGCCAATGATTTAGCGACCAGCACAGACGGTGCCTCCAACGTCGGCGTAGTGATTTTTACCACCGAGTCACCCCGCCATAACGTTCTGAACACCGATGGCTCCTCGCGGGCAACCTTTGCCGCGACGACATACAGCGATACCTCATGGACGTTTTATGCCCGGATGCAGAAAGTCCTCAGTAACGACGTGGTCGTCCCCGGCAAACTCAGCAGCCGCGTGCTGGTAAATGTTGAATACGAATAACGTGAGGACCAGTTAACTATTATGATAACAAAATGCGTTCACCGACTGATGCTATTAAACACTCAGAGACTAAAGAGTGTCGTTAAAATCATATCATTATTACTGTTATCTTTCGTTTCTTTTGTGACGCCTTCGTATGGCTGGTCACTATATGTAGGCCAATATACAAAGAATGAAGGGGGAAACGTATGGGGAGCGATGCAGGATTTTACAAAATCCTATGCGCCCAAAAACATGCTTAATCCAATAGCTATTCATAACGGCTCAGGGCTGCGTGAAATCTCCGTATCGAATGATGCGACAGAACTCGACCCCGGTACTGGGCTAAGTTGTAACAAAGATGGCGATAACCATGTCCTGACACTGTATCATGGCTACAAGAACTCCGGTAAAACCTACAACGGTAATATGTTATGGGAAACTAATACTCCTGGTATGTACATGGGTATCGAAGTCACCAGCATCAACTTTGGCGGCCAATACTGGAATGAAAAATTCTGGGTAAACTGGAGCAACGGAGAAACGTCCGGCGCAAAAAAATTTGATTTAACAAATATCATGCCAAAGGATGGTCGTTTCGAACTCTGTCAGAGGCCAACCAACTGGACCTATTTTGGATTAGGCGGTATTGTTCTGTGGGTTAAATATCATTTGTATATTGATGACTCTTTTAATCCTGCCGGAGCAACTTCGTTATCTGTCTCGCTACGAAAAGAACAATCGTATGATTATCAATTTGCTTCATCACCAGCCTTCTCAGGCTCATATAATGTATATTACAATATAGCACCAAATCAGTTGACGATTAACTATCCTACCTGCCAGGCCAATGCGGTCACAGGCGATGGGGTAACAAATTCAACGGTTCCATTTGGGGAACAGAATGCCAAAGACATTTCGGCGAATACCATTAACCGCAAATTTTCCATAAAGCTCAGTAATTGCGCTTACGTTAAAGAATTGAATGTTACGTTAAGTTCTGCAACGGTAGGAGGGCAGGATAACACCTTGCTCGGTAATACACTTACCGGCAGTGAGGCGGCTGGTGGTATCGGTGTCATGATCGAAGGGGAGAAAAATCCAAACAGTCCTGCTGACTGGACCTTACTTAAGCCAAACATCAGCAGTTCTATTTATTCTTTTACTAATTCCCCGGATTACGAAAATAGCGAAATTGGGAATGCTGAGCAGGTAATGAATTTCCAGGCGACCCTGAAACAGGATGGTAACAAAGCGATAACCCCAGGAAAATTCAAAGCTACGGGTAAATTCACCATTACTTATCCCTGATGTTTATTCCGGCAGACCTCCTCTGCCGGTTTTTCCTTTCCCACAAAGCGCTAACACTTTCTTCGATCATTCCCCTACAATGCGGCCATTCTATTCATCAATATTATGGCCGGAGAGGTTATGAGCAAACCCACCACTATCTCACTGCTGCAAAAATGCAAACAGGAAAAGAAGCGCTTCGCGACAATCACCGCCTACGACTATAGCTTTGCCAAACTGTTCGCCGATGAAGGCATCAACGTGATGCTGGTGGGCGACTCCCTGGGCATGACAATTCAGGGGCACGACTCCACCCTGCCGGTCACCGTGGAAGATATCGCCTACCATACCCGCGCCGTTCGCCGTGGCGCGCCGAACTGCCTGCTGCTCTCCGACCTGCCGTTTATGGCTTATGCCACGCCGGAACAGGCGTTTGAAAACGCGGCCATCGTGATGCGCGCCGGGGCCAATATGGTCAAGATCGAAGGCGGCGCATGGCTGGTTGATACGGTGAAAATGCTCACTGAACGCGCCGTGCCGGTGTGCGGCCATCTGGGGCTGACGCCGCAGTCGGTGAATATCTTCGGCGGCTATAAAATTCAGGGGCGCGGCGACGCAGGGCAAGTGCTGCTGGATGATGCGCTGGCCTTAGAAGCCGCTGGCGCGCAGTTGCTGGTGCTGGAGTGCGTGCCGGTTGAACTGGCGAAGCGCGTGACCGAAGCGCTGTCGATTCCGGTGATCGGCATCGGCGCGGGCAACGTTACCGACGGGCAGATCCTGGTAATGCACGACGCGTTCGGCATCACCGGCGGCCATATCCCTAAATTTGCGAAAAATTTCCTCGCTGAAACGGGCGACATGCGCGCGGCTGTACGGCAGTATATAGCTGAAGTGGAGTCCGGCGTTTATCCGGGCGAAGAACACAGCTTTCACTAATTTTTCTAACCGTGCCGGATGGCGACGCGACGCGTCTTATCCGGCCTACAGATCCTCAACGGATGTAGGCCTGATAAGCGCAGCGCCATCGGGCAGGATCATCAGGCAACTCAAGGAGTCTTGTTGTGCTAATCATTGAAACCCTGCCGCTGCTGCGCCAGCATATCCGTCGTCTGCGTCAGGAAGGCAAACGCGTCGCACTGGTTCCCACCATGGGCAATCTGCACGACGGTCATATGAAGCTGGTCGATGAGGCAAAAGCCCGGGCTGATGTGGTGTTCGTCAGCATTTTCGTCAATCCGATGCAGTTTGACCGGCCGGACGATCTGGTGCGTTATCCGCGCACGCTGCAGGAAGACTGTGAAAAGCTGAACAAGCGCAAAGTCGATTATGTCTTTGCGCCAGCCGTTGAGGAAATTTACCCGCAGGGGCTGGAAGGCCAGACGTACGTTGATGTTCCCGGCCTCTCCACCATGCTGGAAGGCGCCAGCCGTCCGGGCCACTTCCGCGGCGTCTCGACCATCGTCAGCAAGCTGTTCAACCTGATCCAGCCGGATATCGCCTGCTTTGGCGAGAAAGATTTCCAGCAACTGGCGCTGATTCGCAAAATGGTGGCGGATATGAGTTATGACATTGAGATCGTCGGCGTGCCGATTATCCGCGCCAAAGACGGCCTGGCGCTCAGCTCACGTAACAGTTATCTGACCGCAGAGCAGCGCAAAATTGCGCCAGGTCTACACAACGTGATGAATAGCATCGCTGAAAAACTGATTGCGGGTAATCGTGAGCTGCAAGAGATTATTGCCATTGCCGAACAGGAATTGAATGAAAAAGGCTTCCGTGCCGACGACATTCAAATCCGTGATGCCGACACGCTGCTGGAACTGACGGAAACCAGCAAACGCGCCGTGATTCTGGCCGCCGCCTGGCTGGGTCAGGCGCGTCTGATCGATAATCAAAGCGTTACATTAGCCCAGTAGACAGGGGTTAAAAATCGGGCAATACTGCCTGAGAATTTCCAAAGCAGGCCACAAGCGCCTGCTTAGTCAAGATAAACGACAGGGTATAGATGTTATGATTCGCACCATGCTGCAAGGCAAGCTCCACCGCGTAAAAGTCACGCAGGCGGACCTGCACTACGAAGGTTCCTGTGCCATTGACCAGGATTTTCTCGATGCCTCCGGTATTCTGGAAAACGAAGCGATTGATATCTGGAACGTGACCAATGGGAAACGTTTCTCAACCTATGCGATTGCGGCTGAACGCGGCTCCAGAATCATCTCGGTGAACGGCGCGGCGGCGCACTGCGCTGAGGTTGGCGACATTGTGATTATCGCCAGCTTCGTCACCATGTCTGATGAAGAAGCCCGGACATGGCGGCCGAAAGTGGCCTACTTTGAAGGCGACAACGAAATGAAGCGTACCGCGAAAGCCATTCCGGTCCAGGTTGCCTGATAGTCCTTACCCCTGCGGCTGGTTGCTGATCAGCCGCGACATGGTTTCCAGCGAATCCGTGCGTAAAATATACAGCCTTTTGAGCAGCATCGGATTATCTCCCGGCTTCACCTTCCCTCTCACCGTGGTGACCGCCAGATGGAAACCGGCGTCTTTTGCTGCTTTGATCGCGGTCGCGTTATAGCCGCCAAAGGGATAAGAAAGATAAAATACGTGCGGAGTAAACTGTGCGAGCGCCCGCCGCGAACGTTCAAAATCAAACAGAATATTATGGTAGCTGCGGCTATATAAAATCGGACGACGATGCCCATCTACCCGGTGTAAAAAGTGGGTATGCGACTGAAAATCAAAAACATCGCTTATCTTGCGCAACTCGGACACGCTCATAAATTGCAGCGACCTGGGATTCCATTTTTGCGGATGGCGCTTAATACGCGATGAAATAATAAATGCCGTCGCTTTCATACCGTACTGCTTTAATACCGGATACGCATAGCGACTCACCGATTTAAGGCCATCATCAAAGGTGATAGCCACCGCGCGCGCCGGGAAATTCGCGCGGTTATGGATGTAATCCTCCAGTTGGTACATCGTCAACGTGGCATAGCCGCGATCGCGAAGCCAGGTCATTTGGTTGCTGAATGCCCGAACCGAAGTCGTGGTGGACGTATGGCGAAAACGGGTATTCTCTTCATCACGTAAGATGTGATGATAGGTCAAAATCGGAATGCCGTTGTCTTCCTGCGCATCCATGGCGCTGACATACGCCAGCCTGTCGCCAATACGGATCTGATACCAGGTTTGATGTAGCCTGCCTTTCAGCTTACTAATAATGGGGTAACGCAAGTTATCCACCAATACGCCAAACGGGGCGCTACTGATGTCCGGCGCGTTATACACCGGCGTGTCCTTCCAGGTCACCAGATTCTGATTGCTGAGCGGCTTGTTAAGATCGCCCAGGCCATCTTCCACTTTTTGTTTTCCCTGCACAGGTTCCAGATGGCCTTTATCGATAAACCCCTCGCCGAAGCCGAATTTAAAGGCATAATAATCAGCCGCAACAGGCGTTACGGAAAGAATTTGTCCGGCGCGGATATTCCCTACGGTCACCATTTTATCGCCAATCTGCGACCAGATGGCGGCGTCTTTCGTCGTTTGCATATAACGAGCGGGCAAGGCAGCCAACACATTACCGGAGAAAAAGAACAGCAAGATAAGAACAACGCGCATAACCATATATCATAACCGAGGCGAAAAAACGCCGTTATTGTAGCAAAAGCGTCGTCAATGGTATTGATCAAAACTCATACAAATCATGTAGCAATACAAAAGGCGGGTTTTTCTGCTGCTGATGCCAGAGACTGGTGACATCCGGCGCGCCAAGCGCGACAATCTGGTCGCGAAATGCTGAACTGCTCATCGACTCTCGCAAAGGAAGCATTTCCTCTATCAATGAATAGCTGACACCTGAAATGACTTCACATTGAGAATGTTTATGGCTCATCAGCGACGCTACACGATAAGGCGCCGCGCCGGAAATGTCGGTTAAAAATATCACGCCTTCACCGGAGTCGGTGGCATGGAGGGCATCACACATCATACGGCTCAACATGTTTGAGCTCACGCCGCGCCAAAAATTGACCGCCCGGCATTGCGCCAGCGGACCATTTTTTCTCTCCAGGCGATCAAGCATATCCTGTGCGCGATCGTCATGGCAGGTAATCACCCATCCCAGCATAACTTCTCCTCCATTGAGCTCCAATCCAGCATGTCAGCATGTTTTTTTGGCCGACAACACTCTATGACCACGATCATTTTTTATTCAAAAAAATTTGCATTATTTTTAAAAATGTTCGCAGCCTTCATAGAATCTGGCCCATTGAAAGTATAATCACGGCAATTATTAAACAAACACCCACCAAAACAATCAATAAGATATATATTATAAATATTTTATATTTATGTATTCTGAATTTTTCTTCGCGCCGCAAAAATCATCGAACATCATATTTACTCATTCGGGAATAAAAAGAACAATAACTTTCCACACAATAAATATTGCTACTATGTCAATATTTATAATATCTTAAAGGATCAAAGATAATGAAACTCACCTTAAAAACACTCGCTGTGGCACTGGCTGCCATCACCCTCTCCCCCGCCGCGCTGGCAGACACCGCTAAAGACGGCACCGTACATATCACCGGCCTCATTCAGCAAAACGCCTGTACGGTAAAAACGGATTCAGTATTAATAGAGGTAACATTACAGAACGAATTTGCCTCTCTTTTTACTGCCGCAGGGCAAACGGCAGGGGATAAAGGCTTCACCATCGATCTCGAAAACTGCGACGCAAACATCTACAGCAATGTACAGGCGCGCTTTGAAGGTACGCTCGACGGAACCGATGCGACCATCCTGAAAAATGAGGCTGATGCTCAGAATATTGGCGTGCAAATTCTTGATAAAACGGGTGACAGTACGCCAGTGACCTTTAACGATCTTCAGGCATGGTCTTCCGCAGTCGCGCTCCCTACAGAAGAGGGGGTGACGACACTCTCAATGCCTTTCACCGCCCGCTATATCGCCACCGCGGTTCCCGTTGGGTCGGGAAATGTCGATGCAAGCGCAACATTCTATCTGCAATATAACTGATCCTGGCGGCCAGCGTCGGCTGGCCCATTTGTTTATTGAGGTCATCAATGAATTCATTGGCTAAAGCAGGGTTGCTTTGTTGCCTGTTGTGCAGTTCGCTGGCGCATGCCGCAGGGATAAACATCGGCGCAACGCGGGTTATTTTTCACGGCGATGCCAAAGATGCATCCATATCGATAAGCAATAGCGACAACGTTCCCTATTTAATTCAGTCCTGGGCGCAATCGATCAGCGAAACCGGGGCGATCGGCGATGCGCCGTTTATGGTCACCCCGCCGCTTTTTCGCCTTAATGGCGGGCAAAAGAACGTACTGCGAATTATCCGTACCGGCGGCAATTTGCCGGAAGATCGCGAGTCGCTGTACTGGCTGGATATTAAATCGATTCCCAGCAGCAATCCGGACAATAAGCACAATACGCTCATGCTGGCCGTTAAAGCGGAATTTAAGCTGATTTACCGGCCAAAAGCGTTAACCCAAAAGCCAGAAGAGGTTGCCGATCGGTTAACGTGGTCGCGTCAGGGTCGCACGCTCACCGTGAAGAACCCCACGCCCTATTATATGAACTTCGCCACCCTTTCCGTTGGCAGTCAAAAAGTAAAAGCCCCGCGCTATGTGGCGCCTTTCGGCAACGCGCAGTACACGCTGCCTGCCGCCGCCAGCGGCCCGATCGCCTGGTCTATCATCAACGATTTTGGCGGTACTGGCCCCGAACATAAACAAACGCCTTGAGAAGAGTGACAGGGATGAGAGTGCCGATGCGCAAAGGGCAACACAGGGGATTTTATTTATCGCGCTGCGCTGTGTGTATCGCGCTGGGCAGCACGTTCGCACATGTTGCATGGGCGCGCGACTATTTCAATCCGGCATTTATTGAACACCATGGGCAGGCGAATCGCACAAGCGTCGATCTGTCGACATTTGATAACGACAAAAGCCAACTTCCTGGCACCTATTACGTCACTATCATTATCAACAAAACAGAAATCGGCGCGCGAAACGTTGATTTTCAACTCACGACGCTCAGTGACGGTCAACAGGCATTACAGGGCTGTTTACGGCTTCAGGAACTAAAAGATAGCGGCGTCAAAACCGACCTTTTTCCAACGCTGGAGAGTGAAAAAAGCTGCGTCAATCTCAGCGCTATCCCCGGCGCCAGCCAGCAGTTTGATTTTCAGCAACAGGCATTATCGATAAGCATCCCTCAACTCTACATCGCCAACAACGCGCGCGGCTACGTGCCGCCGGAAAAGTGGCAGGAGGGGATTACCGCGCTAATGCTGAACTACAGTTTCAGCGGCTATAAAGAGTACGGTTCCAGTGAGGATTCCGACGATGCGGAATCGAAGTATCTCGCTCTCCAGCCGGGTTTTAACCTCGGGCCGTGGCGTTTTCGCAACTACAGTAACTGGAGCGCAAATAACGGCGAGAGCGGTAGCTGGAACAGCGTTTATAACTATTTACAGCGCGACATTATCGCGCTGAAAAGCCAGTTCACCGCCGGAGACAGCAATACGCCATCCGACGTGTTCGACAGCGTACCTTTTCGCGGCCTCCAGCTTACCTCTGACGATCAAATGCAGCCCAACAGCCAGCGTGGTTACGCCCCGACGATTCGCGGCATCGCCCGTTCAAACGCGCAGGTTATCGTGCGGCAAAACGGTTATATCGCCTATCAAACTGCCGTTTCGCCGGGCGAATTTGAAATCAACGATATGTTTCCCACCGGCAGCAACGGCGACTACGACGTGACGGTAAAAGAAGCCGACGGTAGCGAACAGCATTTTATCGTGCCCTACTCTTCGCTGCCGATTCTGCAGCGCACCGGACGGGCAAAATACAGCGTGACCGTGGGTAAATATCGTGATTACGACAACCACACGCTGGACGACTTCGGCCAGGCGACCCTGCTGTACGGCCTGCCGTGGGGTATCACGCTGTACGGCGGCAGCCAGATTGCCGGCGATAAATACCAGTCCGTCGCCTTCGGCGTCGGGCAAAATATGCAGATGCTGGGGGCCATTTCCCTGGACGGTATCTGGTCGCACGCCAAATTTGACGATGGCCGCAAAGAAGCCGGGCAATCCTGGCGCGTCCGCTACAGCAAGGGCGTCGTCAGTACGGGCACCACGTTTTCGCTGGCCGGCTATCGTTACGCCAGCGAAAACTACAATTCGCTGAGCGAGGTGATCAACCCGGACGACGATTTTTATGATAACTACGGCAAGCGCCATAATCGTTTCGAAGCTTCAGTCAACCAGCAAATTAGCGATACGCTCGGTTCCTTAACGCTAAGTTGGGTAAAAGAAGATTACTGGCACAGCGCGCAGCAGATGGAATCTCTGAGCGCCAACTACAACAATAGCTGGGGCCCGGTGAGCTATACGTTAAGCTACAGCTATAACAAAAACACCTACCAGTACCGATCGGATAATGACGATGATGATAACGACGACGATCGTTATAACCAGAACGATCGGCTGTTCACGCTGTCGCTGCATGTTCCGTTTACGGTGTTCGATTCCAGGCTATACGCCAGCTATATGCTGAACACGCGTAAGCACGATGCTACGGTGAACAGCACCACCCTTAGCGGCACCGCGCTGCGTGACAGAAACCTGAACTGGTCGTTACAGCAGAGCCACAGCACACAAGACGGTGATTCCGGCGGGGTAAACGCCAGCTACAAAGGCACTTATGCCAACCTCAACGCCGGTTACAATCAGTCGCCAGATAGCCAACAGGTCAGCTACGGCATCAGCGGCGGCATTCTGGCGCACGAAAACGGTATTACCCTGAGCCAGCCAATTACCGGCGCGGCGATTTTAATTAAAGCGCCCGGTGCCAGCGGCGTTTCAGTTGAAAACCAGACCGGCGTCGCCACCGACTTCCGGGGTTATACGGTGATCCCCAACGTCACTCCGTATTATCGCTACGATATCTCGCTCGACAGCAGCACGTTTGCCGACAACGTGGATATTCCGCTCAACAACCAGACCGTCTACCCGACGCGTAATGCGGTGGTGCGCGCGGCGTATGACACGCATAAGGGCTATCGCGCGCTGTTAACGCTGACGCGCAGCAATGGCGAGCCCGTGCCCTTTGGCGCGACGGCAAGCGTCGATGGGCAGGATGCGAACCTGGCCAGTATCGTCGGCGATAAAGGCCAGGTCTTCCTCAGCGGCCTGCCGGAAGAGGGCCTGCTCCTGGTGAACTGGGGAAGCGCCTCTTGCCGCGCGGATTACCGTCTGGATATCAGCAAAAATATGAACGGCATCGTGATGGCGAACGCCGTCTGCCAGTGAGGAACACAATGAAGAATTTATGGATGCTGCTGGCATTGTCGCTATTTTCAGGCCATGCGCTGGCAGACGGAACGATGGGCAACGGAAGCGGCTGGTGTCAACCAACCAGCGGCACGCATGATTTTCCTTTTAGTTTTAATCAAACCATTACCGATACGGATGGGAACCAGACGGGAACCATCGTTGAAGAGCACTGGTCAGCAGGCGGAGAATATTCGGCTAAATGCGACTGCGATAACAGTGATTATCGCGGGTACAACTATTTCACCGCGACCACCGGCGATCTGACACAGAAAGGCACGCACAGCGAGACGCGATACTACGGACATATGGATTACTATGTCCTCGTGGCAGGCAAACTGGAAATTGGTACCGAAGCGTATATAGCCGGGAAGCTTGGCGAATATATTCCCGTCCCGTTTTCCTCAATCAGCAATAATGATGCCTCCGCAGGCGGCTGTGGCGATGCAGAAATGAAATCAATGACGGCGGGCAATAAAGGCACGGTAAGGATTTATATTACTCATCCTTTGGTCGGAGAAATCTCGATCCCGCAAACAACGATCATGAATCTCTATTTATCAAAAACGCCGGGCAGCAGTGGAGATAATATTCCCCCCTCCGTTCCCCCTATCGCGCACGTCACCATGTCCGGGACCATTACCGTGCCGCAGTCCTGTTCCATCAACGCCGGGCAGGTTATCGAGGTCAGGCTGCCGGATATTGAGGGCAAAGATATTCGTCACCTCGGCGACAGTCCGCAGAACTCGCACGTCACCACTCAGGTAAACTTTACCTGTAGCAACGTGGCGGACGGCACCAACCTGTCAATGTCATTGAATGGAGAAACCGATCCGCACAACCCGGAATACCTGAAAACCGACAATGAGAATTTAGGGATACGGATTTCCGATAAATACGATAAGACCATCGTTCCCGGCGGCAGCGCCGAATTGCCGATTGAAGATTACGCCGACGGTAGAGGCAGCACCGAGTTCACCGCCGCGCCGGTCAATACCACCGGACATGTTCCCCACACCGGAGAATACCAGGCTACCGCCACGCTGGAGATTCAGATTCGCTGAGAGAAGCGTTGGGTTTCAGCAAGCCTCCCCCTACAGACCCGTAACCCATTGATATTACGGCCCCGTAGATGGGGTGAAGCGAAGTGCAACCCAACGCCCCATCTCCCCTGTCAACACTTAACTGCGCAAACCACGCCCACGCTGGATCAGCGACCAGCACAGCAGGTAGAAAGCGGCGATAAAGATCACCAGTACACCAAACGTCGTCACCAGCGGCACATCATGGATACCCAGGAAACCATAACGGAAGCCGCTGATCATGTAGACGATCGGGTTCAGGTGCGACAACCCTTGCCAGAACGGCGGCAGCAGCGTCAGCGAGTAAAATACCCCGCCGAGGTAGGTCAGCGGCGTCAGCACAAAGGTCGGGATCAGGCTGATATCGTCAAAGGTTTTCGCAAACACGGCGTTCAGCAGTCCGGCCAGCGAGAACAGAATCGCGGTCAGAATCAGCGTTAGCGCGACAAATACCCAGGAATGCACCTGGAAAGGCACAAAAAAGAGCGAAATCGCCGTCACCAGAATCCCCACGCACAGCCCGCGCGCCACGCCGCCGCCGACAAATCCGGCGATAATCACGTGCGTTGGTACCGGCGCGACCAGCAGTTCCTCAATATTGCGCTGAAACTTGGCGCTAAAAAATGACGACGCGACATTCGCGTAGGAGTTAGTAATAACCGCCATCATAATCAGGCCCGGCACAATAAATTGCATATAGCTAAAACCATGCATTTCGCCGATGCGCGAACCGATCAGGTTACCGAAAATAATAAAATAGAGCGTCATCGTGATGACAGGCGGCACTAGCGTTTGCACCCAGATCCGCATAAAGCGGTGGATCTCTTTCGCCCAGATGCTTTTAAGGGCAACCCAGTAAAGCTGCATCATACGCGATCTCCTTGTTTTTCATGCACCAGCGACACAAACAGTTCTTCCAGACGGTTGGCTTTATTACGCATACTTAATACCTGAACCCCCTGCTCGCTCAGTTGGCTAAAAACGCTGTTAACCCCCTGCTCGCGCAACACTTCAACCTCCAGAGTCGAGGTATCCACCAGACGATATTGATAACCCGCAAGCTTAGGCAGCGGGCTTTTTGGCGCTAAATCCAGAATAAACGTCTCCGATTTCAGCTTTGAAAGCAGATTTTTCATGGAGGTATTTTCCACCAACTCGCCGTGCTGAATAATACCGATATTGCGGCACAGCATTTCCGCCTCTTCCAGATAGTGGGTGGTGAGAATAATCGTGGTGCCTTTGGCGTTTAAGTCTTTCAGGAATCCCCACATCGAGCGACGCAATTCAATATCGACGCCCGCCGTCGGCTCGTCGAGAATCAATAGCTTAGGCTCATGCATCAATGCGCGGGCGATCATCAGGCGGCGTTTCATCCCACCGGAGAGCATCCGCGCGCGTTCATGACGTTTTTCCCACAGATCGAGCTGTTTTAAATACTTTTCGCTACGTAAAACCGCCTCTTTATGTTCCACGCCGTAATAACCGGCCTGATTCACTACGATCTGTTGCACCGTTTCAAACGGGTTAAAGTTAAACTCCTGTGGCACCAGTCCAAGCTGTCGCTTAGCGTTAACCACGTCTTTTTCCAGGTCGTAACCAAAAACATTAACGCGCCCGGACGTTTTATTAACCAATGAGCTGATAATACCGATGGTGGTCGATTTCCCTGCTCCATTTGGCCCCAGAAGCGCGTAAAAATCCCCCGCTTCGACCTGCAAATCTATGCCGCGCAGCGCCTGAACGCCGCCGGGATAGGTTTTTTTAAGTTGTTGAAGTTCCAGCGCAATGGTCATAAATTCTCACTTACTTTACGTTCTTACACTTTATATATGGTTTAAATAACTACGGAGTTGCCCTATATTAGCCCAACGCACTTATTTGGTTACAGGTCGTTAACTTCCATGAAAGACATAGATACACTCATCAGCAACAATGCACTATGGTCAAAAATGCTGGTGGAAGAGGACCCCGGATTTTTTGAGAAACTGGCGCAAGCGCAAAAACCGCGCTTTCTATGGATTGGATGTTCCGACAGCCGCGTTCCCGCAGAGCGTTTAACCGGGCTTGAACCGGGCGAATTGTTTGTTCACCGTAATGTGGCTAACCTGGTTATTCACACCGATCTGAACTGTCTCTCCGTGGTTCAATATGCGGTAGATGTTCTGGAAGTTGAGCATATTATCATTTGCGGCCACTCCGGTTGCGGCGGTATCAAGGCTGCGGTAGAAAACCCTGAGCTGGGCTTGATTAATAACTGGTTGCTGCATATCCGCGACATCTGGCTTAAACATAGCTCGCTGTTGGGAAAAATGCCCGAAGAGCAACGTCTGGACGCGCTCTATGAATTGAACGTCATGGAGCAGGTCTATAACCTGGGGCATTCCACCATTATGCAGTCAGCGTGGAAACGCGGGCAGAATGTGACCATTCACGGCTGGGCGTACAGTATCAATGATGGCCTGCTGCGCGATCTTGACGTCACCGCCACCAACAAAAAAACGCTGGAGAACGGCTATCATAAGGGTATCTCCGCCCTAAGTCTGAAATACATTCCCCACCAATAAGCCATTAGCTATAGGCCGGATAAGTCGCTTTAGCGACGCCATCCGGCATTTCTGCTCTTACTCGTCCAGCAGCACCACTTTACCAACATACGGTAGATGGCGATAACGCTGGGCGTAGTCGATACCGTAACCGACTACAAATTCGTCCGGAATCGAAAAGCCAACGAACTCAACCGGCACGTCCACTTCGCGACGAGACGGTTTATCCAGCAGCGTACAAATCGCCAGCGATTTCGGCTCGCGCAGGCCCAGGATTTCACGGACCTTCGACAGCGTATTACCGGAATCAATAATGTCTTCGACAATCAGCACGTCTTTACCGCGAATATCCTCATCCAGATCTTTGAGGATTTTCACGTCGCGGGTGGTGGACATGCCGCTACCATAACTGGAGGCGGTCATAAAATCGACTTCATGAGGAACCTGGACTTCACGGCACAGGTCCGCCATAAACATAAATGAGCCACGCAACAGACCTACCAGCACCATTTCACTGCCGCTGTCTTTATAACGTTCGGTAATCTGACGACCCAGCTCGGCAATACGTGCTTTGATCTCCGCTTCGGGGATCATGACTTCAACAGTATGTTTCATATTTATAACCATATGATTTAAAAACAAATCACTCAATGCCGGTGACTAATAACGCCGCATTGACGCGCAAGGCACGCAGTATAACAGCAAACGTATTCATTCGCGGCATTTGATAAGAAAGCTCATTTTGTGATTACGATCACACATGTTAATTCCTATACTTAATTGCTACTAAAAAATTAACAATTTGGGATGGTGTCTTTTTATGGCAGAAAATAACGCACGATCGCCACGATTACTCGTGACGCTGACGGCCCTCTTTGCAGCACTTTGCGGGCTGTATCTTCTTATCGGAGGTGTCTGGCTGGTTGCTATTGGCGGTTCCTGGTACTACCCCATCGCGGGCCTTGTGATGCTGGTTGTGGCCGGATTGCTATGGCGCAGTAAACGTGCCGCGCTGTGGCTGTATGCCGCCCTGCTGCTGGCGACAATGATTTGGGGCGTGTGGGAAGTCGGGTTCGACTTCTGGGCGCTCACGCCGCGTAGCGATATTCTGGTGTTTTTCGGCATCTGGCTAATATTGCCGTTTGTCTGGCATCGGCTGGTGGTTCCTTCCAGCGGCGCTGTGGCGGCGCTGGTCGTGGCGCTGCTGATTAGCGGCGGCATTCTGACCTGGGCTGGCTTCAACGACCCGCAGGAGATCAACGGTACGCTTCGCGCCGACGCCACGCCCGCCGCAACAAGCTCGTCGATCGCCGACGAAGACTGGCCGGCCTATGGACGTAATCAGGAAGGCCAACGCTATTCGCCGCTGAAACAGATCACTGCGGATAACGTTCACCAACTGAAAGAAGCGTGGGTCTTCCGCACCGGCGATCTGAAACAACCCAACGATCCGGGCGAAATCACCAACGAAGTGACCCCGATTAAAGTCGGCGATACGCTCTACCTGTGTACGGCTCACCAGCGTCTGTTCGCACTGGACGCCGCCAGCGGTAAAGAGAAGTGGCATTTTGATCCTCAGTTGAAGACCGATTCGTCTTTCCAGCATGTGACCTGCCGCGGCGTCTCTTATCATGAGGCCAAAGCGGATACCGCCTCGCCGGAGGTCATCGCCGACTGTCCGCGCCGCATTATCCTCCCGGTCAATGACGGTCGCCTTTTCGCGGTGAATGCCGAAACCGGCAAGCTGTGTGAAACCTTCGCCAATAAAGGCGTCCTGAATCTGCAAACCAATATGCCGGACACCACGCCGGGACTGTATGAACCGACGTCGCCGCCGATTATCACCGATAAAACGATCGTCATTGCCGGTTCGGTCACGGATAACTTCTCTACCCGCGAAACGTCCGGCGTTATCCGTGGTTTTGACGTTAATACCGGTAAGCTACTGTGGGCCTTCGATCCGGGGGCGAAAGATCCGAACGCGATTCCAGCCGATGAGCACGCTTTTACCTTTAACTCGCCGAACTCCTGGGCGCCTGCCGCCTATGATGCGAAACTGGATCTGGTCTATCTGCCGATGGGCGTGACCACGCCGGATATCTGGGGCGGTAACCGCACGCCGGAGCAGGAACGTTATGCCAGCTCCATCCTGGCGCTGAATGCCACCACCGGGAAACTGGCCTGGAGTTATCAGACCGTCCATCACGATCTGTGGGATATGGACCTGCCGGCACAGCCGACGCTGGCGGATATCACCGTTAACGGTACCACCGTTCCGGTTATCTATGCGCCAGCGAAAACCGGTAATATCTTTGTGCTCGACAGACGTAATGGCGAGCTGGTCGTGCCCGCTCCGGAAAAACCGGTCCCACAGGGCGCGGCAAAAGGCGATTACGTCGCCAAAACTCAGCCGTTCTCTGATTTAACCTTCCGCCCGAAAAAAGATCTCTCCGGCGCGGATATGTGGGGCGCGACCATGTTCGACCAACTGGTGTGCCGCGTTATGTTCCACCAGTTGCGCTATGAAGGTATCTTCACCCCGCCGTCCGAGCAGGGGACATTGGTATTCCCTGGCAACCTGGGGATGTTTGAATGGGGCGGTATTTCCGTCGATCCAGACCGTCAGGTCGCTATCGCTAACCCGATGGCGCTGCCGTTTGTCTCGAAGCTGATCCCACGCGGCCCGGGTAATCCGATGGAGCCGCCGAAAGACGCGAAAGGTACCGGTACAGAAGCAGGTATTCAGCCACAGTACGGCGTACCATTCGGCGTCACGCTGAATCCGTTCCTTTCGCCGTTTGGCCTGCCGTGTAAACAACCGGCCTGGGGCTATATTTCCGCGTTGGATCTGAAGACCAATGAAATCGTATGGAAGAAACGTATAGGGACGCCGCGCGACAGTATGCCGTTCCCGATGCCGGTTCCGGTGCCGTTCAACATGGGGATGCCCATGCTCGGCGGGCCAATCTCAACCGCCGGTAACGTACTGTTCATTGCCGCGACCGCCGACAACTACCTGCGCGCTTATAACATGAGCAACGGGGAAAAACTGTGGCAGGGACGTTTACCCGCCGGAGGCCAGGCAACGCCGATGACCTATGAGGTAAACGGTAAGCAGTACGTGGTCGTTTCTGCCGGAGGCCACGGTTCGTTTGGTACGAAGATGGGCGACTATATCGTGGCCTATGCTTTGCCTGACGACGCGAAATAACCATTAATGCCCGGCGTATGCCGGGCATTGTGCCGGGTGGCGGCTTCTCCTTACCCGGCCTGCGTCGGAGACAGCGATTAGACCGTAAATCCTAACATCATTCCCGTATCTTCATGTTCTAACAGATGACAGTGCGCCATATAGGCATGTTCCTTCGGCGCGTCGTGATCGAACTTGACCAACACTTCGCTGATACCGCCCTCAACGCGTACCGTATCCTTCCAGCCCGTTCTGTGCGCTGCTGGCGCTTTGCCGTTCTCTGACAGAATACGGAACTGCGTGCCGTGAATATGGAAAGGATGCAGCATCATGTCGCCCACGCCGGAAATCACCCAACGTTCATGTCGGCCTTTTTGCGCCGCGAACATCGGTTTGTTCATATCGAAGACCTGGCCGTTAATAAAGTTAGCGTTATGGAAGTCGAATTTTCCGCCGTGATTCATATTGCCCATCGCGCCATGATTCATCCCGCTGTGATCCATGTTGCCATGATCCATCTCGCCATGCCCCATATTGCCGCCCTGCATATGCGCGTTCATGCTGTCATGATCCATGCCGCTCATCGCCTGAGCGCCATATTTCTTCATCAGCATTTGCATCCCCATCATATCAAGACGCGGGTCCATCGACAGTTTCAGGTTGCGCACCGTTAGCCCTTCCAGCGACGGCAACGCAGGCATCGTCGTCAACGTATCCGGCAGCGTACCGGAGGCGGTAATCCGCAGCGGCTGGATACGCATCACCGGATGCGGTTTATCAAACGGAGCGATCGCCATTCCCATCTGGCTGACCGGCAGGGTCACCAGATCAAAGGCTTTCCCGTCGCTGATATCCACCAGCACTTCAAAACGCTCGCCCATTAATAACGGCAGTTCGGTGACTTTCACCGGCTCCGCCAGCAGGCCGCCGTCGCTGGCGATCACATAAAGCGGACGATTATCGCTGGCGGCGATATTCAGCGAACGCGCATTACAGCCATTTAGCAAGCGCAGACGTAGCCAGCCTTTCGGCGCGGAATGCTGCGGATAGATAGCGCCATTGGTCAGCAGCGTATCGCCAAACCAGCCGACGGCGGCGGTCATAATATCCAGTTGATAATCAATCTGACCATCGGCGGAGAAGCGTTTGTCCTGAATGATCACCGGCACATCATCGATGCCCCACTGTTTCGGCAGGCGCAATTTGCGAATCTCGTCATCTTCAATCAGCACCAGTCCGGCAAGGCCCATCGCCACCTGGCGCCCGGTTTTGCCATGTTTATGCGGATGAATCCAGCAGGTCGCGGCGCGTTGCTCCGGCGTAAACGTCACCGTGCGGGTTCCGCCTGCGGGAATAATCCCCTGCGGGCCGCCGTCGACGATGCCCGGAATCTCCAGACCATGCCAGTGAAGCGTCGTGTCTTCGGCCAGTTGGTTATGGATATCAACGGTCACACTTTTTCCTTTGTGGAGCTGTACCGCTGGCCCCAGCAAATTACCGTTGTAGCCCCAGGTTGTCGCGTTCTTACCGGCGAATGTCGACTGTCCGGCTTTAACAATCAACTGCATACGGTTGCTCGCATCTGCCGTTAACAGGTCAGGAATAGGCAACGCGGGACGTTCGGCGGCAAAAGCGGCGCGGCTCCACAGCGGCAGCGCTGATGCAACCCCCAGCGCCACTGAATATTTTAAGAAATCACGGCGTAACATAATCATTTCCTTATAATGAACAGGCGGGTGTCTAAGCTTAGACCCTGCCCTAACGGGAAGGTCAAGCCAGCAACACGTCTTTACCATTCCTGACAGCAATACAATAAGAATGAAAACGCCGCGACCAATCCTGATAATAAAAGTCGTCGCTACGTTCTCAGTATGCTAACGTTGACTTTCCCTGATGCCGTGGTAGAAGCAATGAAGACGTTTTTCAGACCCGTGTTGTTTGGCAGCCTGATGGCCTTATGCGCAAATAGCTATGCGCTTACTGAATCCGAAGCCGAAGATATGGCCGATTTAACGGCGGTTTTCGTTTTTCTGAAAAATGACTGTGGTTACCAAAATTTACCCAACAGTCAGATTCGCCGTGCGCTGGTCTTTTTTGCCCAGCAAAATCAGTGGGACCTGAGTAACTACGACACCTTCGATATGAAATCGTTGGGCGAAGACAGCTACCGCGATCTTAGCGGCATCGGTATTCCGGTCGCTAAAAAATGCAAAGCTCTGGCCCGTGATTCTCTGAGCCTGTTAGCCTACGTTAAATAATCCTCCGCGATCCTATTGCTGAAATAATGACCGTGCATCCACGGTCATTGTTAGCTATGATGTTGCGCCCTTTTTTTACGGGTGTTAACAATGGAGGTATCAGCCAATGGCCGAAAATACGATGTGGCATGAAACGCTACACGACCAGTTTGGTCAGTACTTTGCCGTAGACAACGTTCTGTATCATGAAAAAACCGATCACCAGGATTTAATCATCTTTGAAAACGCTGCTTTTGGCCGCGTGATGGCGCTGGACGGCGTGGTACAGACCACCGAACGCGACGAGTTTATTTATCATGAAATGATGACCCACGTCCCGCTGCTGGCGCACGGTCATGCGAAACACATTCTGATTATCGGCGGCGGCGACGGCGCAATGCTACGTGAAGTCACCCGGCATAAAAACGTCGAAACCATCACCATGGTGGAGATCGACGCTGGCGTAGTCTCGTTTTGCCGCCAGTATTTACCCAACCACAATGCCGGCAGCTACGACGATCCGCGCTTTACGCTGGTAATCGACGACGGCGTGAATTTCGTCAATCAGACCCATCAGACCTTTGATGTGATCATTTCCGACTGTACCGATCCGATAGGCCCCGGCGAAAGCCTGTTTACCTCCGCCTTTTATGAAGGCTGTAAGCGTTGCCTGAATCCGGGCGGCATTTTTGTCGCCCAGAACGGCGTGTGCTTCCTGCAACAGGATGAAGCGCTCGACAGCCACCGCAAGCTGAGTCATTACTTCAGCGATGTCGGCTTCTACCAGGCGGCGATTCCGACCTATTACGGCGGCATCATGACCTTCGCCTGGGCGACGAACAACGACGCTCTTCGTCACCTGTCGAGCGAAATTATTCAGGCGCGTTTTCATGCCGCCGGCCTCAAATGTCGCTATTACAACCCGGCTATTCATGCCGCTGCATTTGCGCTACCGCAATATCTACATGACGCACTGTCCGCACAGTGACGTTAAGGAGGTGATAAAAATTGAAAAAGCTGAAACTGCATGGCTTTAACAATCTGACGAAAAGCCTGAGTTTTTGTATTTACGATATCTGCTACGCCAAAACCGCAGAAGAGCGCGATGGCTATATCGCCTATATCGATGAACTCTATAACGCCAACCGACTGACCGAGATCCTGTCGGAGACCTGCTCCATTATCGGCGCGAACATCCTGAACATCGCCCGTCAAGATTATGAACCGCAGGGTGCCAGCGTCACGATTCTGGTGAGCGAAGAGCCGATCGACCCGAAACTTATCGATCAAACCGAACATCCCGGCCCGCTGCCGGAAACCGTGGTGGCGCACCTCGATAAGAGCCATATCTGTGTGCATACCTATCCGGAAAGCCATCCGGAAGGCGGGCTATGCACCTTTCGCGCCGACATCGAAGTGTCAACCTGCGGGGTGATTTCACCGCTAAAAGCGCTCAATTACCTGATCCACCAGCTAGAGTCCGATATTGTCACCATCGATTACCGCGTGCGCGGCTTTACGCGCGACGTCAACGGTATGAAGCACTTTATCGATCATGAGATTAATTCTATTCAGAATTTTATGTCGGAAGATATGAAGTCGCTGTATGACATGGTGGATGTAAACGTGTATCAGGAAAATATTTTCCATACCAAGATGCTGCTTAAAGAGTTCGATCTTAAGCACTACATGTTTCACACCAAACCGGAAGATCTCACTGAAACCGAACGCCAGGAGATCACCGCCGCGCTGTGGAAAGAGATGCGCGAGATTTACTACGGCCGCAATATTTCTGCGGTCTGATTCACCACTGGCAGCGCCTGACGGCGCTGTCACTCCGGCTGCACCAGCGTTAGCGCAAAAGCGCGCCCTTTCAGTTCAACCTGCGCTGACGGCGGCAGATTGACGTCGGTAATCACATCATTAAAGCGCTCAAGCGGCACCACATTAAAGAGCGAATGCGCGCCATACTTACTGCTGTCCGCCAGCAACACTTTGCGCTGCGCATTAGCAATAATCTCCTGTTTAAGCCCGGCCTTATCTTCCGTTGGGGTCGTCACGCCCGTTTTTACCCCCCATGAATTACAGCTCATAAACGCGATGTTCGGATACACGCTACGCAACAGCTTACGCCCATGCTCACCGATACAGGACTGACTGCTGTCATCGATACGACCGCCGACAATCGTCACTTCAATTTGCCGGAACTCAGCTAAAAACAGCGCAATATGCAGATCGACGGTGATGACCCGCAGCGGAAGATGGGTTAAGCATTTCGCCAGCTCCATCATTGTCGTACCTGCATCCAGCACGACGGCATCGCCAGCATTCACCAGCGATGCGGCAACGCGTGCGATCGCCCGTTTTTCAGCAGGCGATCGCAGTTGTTTTTCATTGGTGGTGGGCTGGGCGGGTTCAAAACGCCGCAGCGCCACGCCGCCATGACTACGGCTGATCACGCCCTGCTCATCCAGCTTGATCAAATCGCGACGGATAGTGGCTGGTGATGCGTCAACCGCCTCAACCAGCTGTTCTACCGTAACCAGCGTATGGTTTTTCAGATACGCCACAATGAGATCCAGACGGTGTTGTCCTTTCATAACAGGGAATTATGCCAGTTGCATTGCCAGTTTGATCGATACGGCCATGCTCTCAGATTTTGCTTTTCCCGTCCAGGCGATATCAAATGCGGTGCCATGATCGGCAGAGGTCCGAATAAACGGCAGCCCCGCGGTGATATTCACGCCATCATAAAAGCCAAGCAATTTCAACGGGATATGCCCCTGGTCATGATACATCGCCACCACCATATCATACTGCCCCTCATAAGCCTGGAGAAATACAGTATCCGGCGGGCACGGCCCATAAACGTCCATGCCTTTTGCGCGGGTATCGGTAATGGCTGGCGTCAGGATACGCGTCTCTTCATCGCCAAACAGGCCATTCTCGCCCGCATGAGGATTCACGCCTGCCACGGCGATACGCGGTTTAACGTAACCCACACGCTTGAGGAAAGTATCAGCAATACCAATCACCGTTTCGACACGCGCGGTACTTAACGTATCAAGGAATTTACGCAGCGCGATATGCGTTGAAACGTGAATCACTTTTAGTTTATCGGTGTAAAGTACCATCGCGTAATCGCGGCTATGGGTCAGGGTCGCGAGCAGCTCGGTATGGCCCGGATAGTTGTGCCCCGCCAGGTGCAGCGCCTCTTTATTCAGCGGCGCGGTAGCGATAGCCTGTACGTCGCCCCGTAACGCTAACTCGGTGGCGCGCTTCACGCAGCGATACGCTAAATCCCCCGCCTGCGCCTGAACTTTCCCGGCCTCCAGCGCCTCCGGCTGCGCCAGCGGCTCATCAATCACATGAATGATGCCGGGCGCAAAACGCGCTTCGGCAACCCGTTCAATGGCCCGTAACTCGACGTTCGGCGTAATGCCCTTCGCCTGTAAACGTTTCAACGTTGCGAGGCATCCAATAACCACCAGCGGCGCGCCGTTGAGACCGTCTTCGCTTAGCGCTTTAACAATAATTTCCGGCCCAATGCCCGCAGGATCGCCCATGGTAATGGCAACGGTTTTAGTCTCCACAATACATCTCCTCAATATAATAAAGCGCGTCACACAACGTACTGTCTGAACCGAATCCGCCCGCTTTGGTAATGACCGGCAGATCGTCAATTTCGCTGTTTACAAACGTTCCACAGGGAATACAGGGCGCCACCTCGCTCTGAATGCGATAACCTTCAGCGCCAAGTGCGCCGGCGACGGCGGTAGCGATATCGCCGCCGGTCAGAAACAACCCGCCAATCCGCGCCTGCTCGATAATGTTTAACGTGACGACGCCAAGCCGCTGGCTCAGTCGCTCGCCCAATTGCTGACGGCTCATCGCGGATTTTTCGCACAACGCGTCGATTAACTGTCGATCTTCTGCGCGACGGCTGGTGCGTAAAATCGTATGTCGATGCTGACTTAACAGCGCGCAGGCCTGCTCTACGACAGACGCGATTTCCTGTTCCGCGCGATCCGACACCATGCGCGCGGCATCGATATCCACGACCTCCGCACGCCCCCGGCACAGCGCATTATCCACCTGACGTCGCGTGGCTTCGCTCATCGAACCGGCCACCACCAGCACCGGCAGCCGCTGCCGGTCTTGCATAAAAAGTTCAACCGGCAACGCATTCGCCAGACCAGCGGCGCCGACAAGCAGCGGCATCGACGGTTGTTCACACGCCGCTTGCGCAATCAACGTCAGATCCCGCTCTTCTACCGCATCCACGACGATAATCCCTTCGCCCTCAGCCGCATAAGCCGTAAGTAAGGCGCTTAACCCACCGCGTCGAACATCCTGCAAAAAGACTTCATACACAGGGATCTCACTTTGCAACGCCACTATCTCGGCAATACGGGAAGAGACAATGGGCGTTTTCGGATCGCTGGCAAATTCGGTTTCCAGTAGCGGGACGCCATTAACCAGACATTTTCCTTCAAGCGTCGTGCGTCCAGCCGCAGGGATCGCGGCGGCGATAACGGCCAGTTTTCGCTGACTGGCGCGCATAGCCGCCGTCACTTCGGCGCCGATATTGCCGCGAAATGTAGAGTCGATTTTTTTGTACACCAGCGGCGCTGGCGATGTCTCACACCACGGGGAAAGCGCGGCATAAACGGCAGATGCCGCCTGATCTGCGGGCATCGCCCGGCTTTCGGTGTTAATGACTAACACATCGGCGCGGCGGGACGGTTTTTGCGACGCGCTCAACATGACTTCCGTTCTCGCCCCCTTCTTCGCCAACTGGACGCCGGTATCATTCGATCCGGTAAAATCGTCGGCGATGACTATCATTTTCATGCGTTTTTCTCCAAAGAAGCCTGACGCGCCTGTTTTTTCGCAACCCAGGAGGTCAACACTGGCGTCAGGATTGCCGTGGTGATCACCGAGGCGGCAATCAGCGGAGCGGCAGCAGCGGCCACCTCGGCGAGCGAAGGGTCGGCCTGCGCAATAGCCAGCGGCGTCGCAACGGCATTACCCGCGGTGCTGGAGGCCGCCGCCCCGGCAATGCCAGTTCCGCCAACCAGACGATCTGCGCGGATATTAAAGAAACCGCCAACAAACGTTGTCAGCACGCCGAGCAGAATTCCGGCAAGTCCGCCTTGCAGTAACATTTCCAGGTTGATGCCCGCCCCCAGCGCAAAAGCAAAGAAAGGAATGAGCAGCGGGCCGCCTTTGGTCAAAAAATCGCGCATATGAGGATCAAGATTGCCGAGGATCATGCCGACAACCAACGGAACCAGCACCGCCACCAGCGCCATAATGGGAATGTTCGCCATCCCTGCCGCGCCCAGCGCAATCATCGTAAAGAAAGGGCCATCATTAAGAGACAAAATAGAGATAGCGCCGACGTCGCGCTCATTGCCGAACTCACCTACCAGCGCAGCATAAAGTCCGCCATTCGAATTGCTCATCGCCGCGATAATCGCCACGCCGCTCAGGCCAAAAATACCCTCCGCGCCGAAAAGATGCTCCACGCCCAGGCCAATCCCGATGGCGACAAGCAACTTAGTGAGCGTAATCGTCCCGCCCTGCAATAGCGCCTGGGGTGCGGCTTTCACACTGATACCGGCTCCCATACACAGCAGAAAAGCGCCAATCAGCGGCGCCGCGCCGTTTTTAAATAAGGCGGTGGTAAAACCGCCGATATCAAGCGCCTGTGGAGCGAAGGTGTTAATGACTGCGCCAATAACGAGCGGTACGACCATCATGCCGCCGGGTACGCGCTCTATTGCTTTTTTGATGTTCATGGTCTTACCGCCTGTTGCTTGTTGTGATTGAATAAAATCATAACGATTATATTCAATCAAATTAAGATCACAAACGCGTCAGATCACAGTTTTAAAATGATTAATAAAAATCAAAAAATCATTCTGCAATAAAAAAGCCGGGATACTCCCGGCTGGAATGTGTGGTGATTTCGTTTCCACTACGCCCCCAACTGTCCGTCGACTGGCGTTGCGGGACAATAACGAAGAGAGGGTCAGGCTTTACTGACGAATTCCCGATACGCGGCGACGACCCGCAGAAAATCCTCCATGCCGCACAGGGATAAACTCTCTTCATCGTAATAACTCATCCCCTCTTCCATCTCATCGCCGGAAAAATCCAGCTGATTGGCGCGAATCATCACTTCTTCGCCGTCCATCCAGATCGTGTATTCATGCCCTGCTCGTTGCCAGGAGCGTTCGCTGCCTTTGACCGTACGCGCGGCTTGTTCTACTTCATCCAGTAGCGAGAGGTTGTCTTTAACCTCTTCATTAAACCAGTGACCGACCACCTCGTGGCCCATCGACATTCGTACTTTTACCCCTCCGGTAACGTCGCGCAGAAATTCGTAATCCATAATTGTTTTCCTCTGCAAAGCCCTTACAGTCATTATCGCAGCAGCGGAGAAGAAAAAAAGCGGGAACAGCAGGCGGAATGAAAATAAAAACCCACCGCAGTTGCGATGGGTGTTGTAGGCCCGGTAAGCGTAGCCGCCACCGGGCAATAAGAGGCGTAGGCATGGTAAGCCTGACGCCGTCAGGCAAATTAAACCGCAGTCTGGAAAATCACGCCGTCCGCTTTCTCAGTGTACTGAGAGAGCTGGTCGAAGTTCAGGTAACGGTAAGTATCCACCGCCGTCTTATCCACCTGCGCCACAAAGGTCTGGTACTCTTCCGGCGTCGGCAGTTTGCCGATCAGCGCCGCCACCGCCGCCAGCTCCGCAGAAGCCAGGAAGACGTTCGCACCGGTACCTAAACGGTTCGGGAAGTTACGGGTAGAGGTAGAGACCACCGTCGCGCCGTCGGCCACACGCGCCTGGTTACCCATACACAGGGAACAACCCGGAATTTCGATACGCGCGCCGCTCTTACCGAACACGCTGTAGTAACCTTCTTCGGTCAGCTGCGCAGCGTCCATACGGGTTGGCGGCGCTACCCACAGGCGGGTTGGCAACTGGCCTTTGTGGTTATCCAGCAGCTTACCAGCCGCGCGGAAGTGGCCGATGTTGGTCATGCAGGAACCGATGAACACTTCGTCGATCTTCTCGCCCTGCACGTCAGACAGCAGACGCGCGTCGTCCGGATCGTTCGGCGCACACAGGATTGGCTCTTTGATCTCCGCCAGATCGATGTCGATCACTGCCGCGTATTCCGCGTCGGCATCGGCTTCCAGCAGCTGCGGATCCGCCAGCCATTTTTCCATACCCTGGATACGACGTTCCAGCGTACGACGGTCGCCGTAGCCTTCCGCAATCATCCACTTCAGCAGGACGATGTTGGAGGTCAGGTATTCAACGATCGGCTCTTTGTTCAGCTTGATGGTACAACCCGCAGCGGAACGCTCGGCAGAAGCATCGGTCAGCTCAAACGCCTGCTCCACTTTCAGATCCGGCAGACCTTCGATTTCCAGGATGCGGCCAGAGAAGATGTTTTTCTTGCCTTTCTTCTCAACGGTCAGCAGGCCCTGTTTGATGGCGTACAGCGGGATGGCATGGACCAGATCGCGCAGGGTGATGCCCGGCTGCATTTTGCCTTTGAAGCGCACCAGCACCGATTCCGGCATATCCAGCGGCATCACGCCGGTCGCGGCGGCAAACGCCACCAGACCAGAACCCGCCGGGAAAGAGATACCAATCGGGAAACGGGTATGGGAGTCACCACCGGTCCCCACGGTATCCGGCAGCAGCATACGGTTCAGCCAGGAGTGGATCACGCCGTCGCCCGGACGCAGAGAGACACCGCCGCGGTTCATAATGAAGTCCGGCAGCGTGTGGTGCGTGGTCACGTCAACCGGCTTCGGATAGGCTGCGGTGTGACAGAACGACTGCATGACCAGATCGGCGGAGAATCCCAGACAGGCCAGGTCTTTCAGCTCATCGCGGGTCATCGGGCCAGTAGTATCCTGAGAACCGACGGAGGTCATTTTCGGTTCGCAGTATGCGCCCGGACGGATACCTTTCACGCCGCAGGCGCGACCGACCATTTTCTGCGCCAGCGAGAAGCCACGGCTGCTTTCCGCCACGTCTTTTGCCTGACGGAATACATCAGAGTGCGGCAGACCCAGCGCTTCACGCGCTTTGGTGGTCAGGCCACGGCCGATGATCAGCGGAATACGGCCACCGGCACGCACTTCGTCGATCAGCACGTCGGTTTTCAGTTCGAAGGTTGCCAGTAGCTCGCCGGTTTCGTGGTTGCGCACTTCGCCTTTGTACGGGTAGACGTCAATCACATCGCCCATATTCAGGTTAGAAACGTCAACTTCAATCGGCAGTGCGCCCGCATCTTCCATAGTGTTAAAGAAGATAGGCGCAATTTTGCCGCCGAGGCACAGACCGCCGCCGCGCTTGTTCGGCACGTTCGGGATGTCATCGCCCATGAACCACAGCACGGAGTTGGTCGCGGATTTACGGGAAGAACCGGTGCCCACCACGTCACCCACGTAGGCCAGCGGGTAGCCTTTTTTCTGCAATGCTTCGATTTGTTTGATGGGGCCAACAACGCCTGGCTGATCCGGCTCAATGCCTTCACGGGCGTTTTTCAGCATCGCCTGCGCATGTAACGGGATATCCGGTCTCGACCACGCATCCGGCGCCGGAGAGAGATCGTCGGTATTCGTTTCGCCGGTCACTTTGAAAACAGTGACGGTGATTTTTTCCGCCAGCGGCGGACGGCTCAGGAACCATTCGGCGTCGGCCCAGGATTGCATCACCTGTTTGGCATATTCGTTGCCCGCTTTGGCTTTCTCTTCTACGTCGTAGAAGTTATCGAACATCAGCAGGGTGTGGGACAGCGCTTTGGCCGCAATCGGCGCCAGTTTCGCATCGTCCAGCGCATCAATCAGCGGATGAATGTTGTAACCACCCTGCATGGTGCCCAGCAGTTCAATGGCTTTTTCTGGGGAGACCAGCGGGGAGGTGGTGTCGCCTTTCGCGACAGCAGCGAGAAAACCGGCTTTAACATAAGCGGCTTCATCTACGCCAGGAGGAACGCGGTTGATCAACAGGTCTAACAGGAATTCTTCTTCGCCCACAGGCGGGGTCTTCAGCAGCTCGACAAGCGCAGCCATTTGGGTTGCGTCTAAAGGTTTTGGCACAATCCCCTGGGCAGCACGCTCAGCTACGTGCTTACGGTATTCTTCTAGCACGACGATATCTCCTCGCTCTCATTGTCATAATGCGGCGCTTTTGTTGATGGGCGATTCTCTTCACGCTCCTGTGAGACAGTAGTTAGTAGGGTAAATGCCCGGTACCGCATAAGGCACAATAACAGGATTTTCTTTAAGTGTTAATCTGTTTACAAAAAAGCAACATAAAAAAGTGGCTGAATCGTTAAGGATGGTCTAATGCTCTACTGAGACGGGAGCTACAGCCATAAATGCTTACCTCATTTCGTGCTTTGATCGTCACGTAACGTTATCGATCCCAACATTAGCTAAAAATTAAACTATCGTCCCTTTATACTCACGCGAAACTGCACCCCGTCGGCGGCAGGCATAATGACCATAGCGATTCTCTGGAATCGGGAGAGATAAAATGACGTTGCCCTTTAAACCCCATCTCATTGCCCTTGTCTGCAGTGCCGGGTTATTTGCCGCTTCGGGCGTACTGTATGTTAAAAGCCGCGCTCCCGAAGCGCCCGCGCAGGCGGCGGCTCCCGCCCCTGAGCCAACGCAGACCGCTGTGCCCGCGCCTGTCGCGAAAACGACCTTTACCACTGCGCAAATCGATCAATGGGTCGCGCCTGTCGCGCTTTATCCCGATGCCCTGCTTTCGCAGGTGCTCATGGCCTCCACCTACCCGGCGAACGTGGTTCAGGCCGTCCAGTGGTCGCGAGATAACCCCACGCTGCAGGGCGATGCCGCTATTCAGGCGGTGGCCAGCCAACCGTGGGATCCCAGCGTCAAATCGCTGGTCGCCTTTCCCCAGTTGATGGCGCTTATGGGCGAGAATCCGCAATGGGTGCAAAACCTGGGCGATGCGTTCTTAGCCCAGCCACAGGATGTGATGGATGCGGTGCAAAGGTTGCGTCTGCTCGCTCAACAAACCGGTTCGCTAAAATCAACGCCGCAGCAAACCGTCACCAGCGTGCCGAAGTCCAGCGCTTCTAGCGCCGTCACGACGACAACCACCACATCCGCCAGTACGCCAGCGACACCGTCGACCGTCATCAAAATTGAACCCGCGAATCCGCAGGTGGTGTACATGCCGAACTATAACCCCGCGACGGTGTATGGCGCCTGGCCCAATACCGCTTATCCGCCGGTGTATTTACCGCCCCCTCCGGGACAGCAGTTTGCCGATAGTTTTGTTAAAGGTTTTGGTTATAGTCTGGGCGTCGCCACCACCTATGCGTTGTTCAGCAGCATAGACTGGGATGACGACGATCATCACCACCATGACGACGACCATCATGATGATGATTACCATCATGGTGGTAACGGTTATCAACACAATGGCGATAATATCAATATCAATGTCAATAATTTCAACCGGATATCCGGGCAAAACCTGCCGGGCCAAACGATGGGCTGGCAGCATAATCCCGCCTGGCGCAATGGCGTCCCCTATCCGAATAATACCGTTGCGCAACGGTTCCATCCCACCAATGTTAGCGGCGGGTTAAGCGCAACGCAGCAAGCGCCAGTGTCTCGCGACAGTCAGCGCCAGACGGCCATGACGCAATTCCAACAGCGCAGCCATACAGCGAACGCTTCTTTGCCAGCGCCAGGCACCCGCGATGCCCAGCGTAAAGCGGCCTCACAACAATTAAATCAGATAGCCCGGCGTAATAATTATCGCGGTTATGACAATCAGTATGACAGCGCGCGTCGACAGACGGCGCAGCAGCATAGCGCGACGCTGAAATCCCAGACGCAGCAGCATCCCTTATCGCAGCAACAGCGTAACGCGGCGCATCAGCGGATCGCATCCTCTACGCCGCAGCAGCGTCAGGCATTTCGCCAGAATATGCACGCCAATGTGTTTAGCGGGAACGACAGTCGATCGCCGTCATGGCAATCGCAACAGCTACGCGGCCTGGAAAGCCGTCGCGGCAGCCACTTAAACACCGAGCAACACGCCGCCGCGCGGGAACATTTTTCTGAACATCATGAATTTCATCGCCGTTAACCGGAGCAGATAATGAAAAAGGTTATGTTAAGCGCTCTGTTACTGTCGTTACCCTTGCTGGGCTACGCGCAGGAACGGTTCCCCTCCCCGGAAGCGGCCGCCAGCGCCTTCGCCGCGGCGGTAGCCGGAAAAAACGAAACGCAGCTTACCGCGCTACTGGGCGATGACTGGCGGCAATTTCTGCCGCCGGAAGGCGCCGATCCCGAGGCCGTGGCCCGCTTCAACCGTGACTGGCGCGAAGGCCATCGCATTGTACAAAAAGACAATACGGCGCACCTGAATGTCGGACGAGAAGACTGGCAGCTCCCGGTGCCCATGGTGAAAGAGGCTGGCGGCTGGCGCTTTGATATGGCGGCAGCCGGGAATGAGATCCTCACCCGTACTATTGGGCGAAATGAACTTTCTACCTTACAGGCTATGCATGCTTACGTTGATGCGCAGCAGGACTATTACTTACAAAACCATCGCTGGGCGCACAGGATAATCAGTAGCGAAGGCCAAAAAGATGGCCTGTACTGGCCAACCAAAGCAGGCGACGCCCCCAGTCCCTTAGGCCCAAACTTTAGCCCCGCAGCGCCAGATGAGGGTTACCACGGCTACCATTTCCGTATTATCAGCGATAACGACGGTCACGGCGCGGCGCTTCTGGCCTGGCCGATGCATTACGGCGAAACCGGGGTGATGAGTTTTATGGTCAACCAGGACGATCGTATTTATCAGGCGGATTTAGGCAAAGAGACGGAGAGTAAAGTTCAGGCTATCACGCGTTTTGCGCCAGACGCGCAGTGGCAGGTCGCCGAATAACCCGTAAGCGCCTGGCGTTATCGCCAGGCCATGATCATTAGCCCTGATGCGGCATTAATTCCGGGTGGCCTTGTACCGGCGGCTTGTTGCTGGTCAGCGCGGCTTCATCAGCCTGAATGCTGCCGGAATTGGCCGCCCATACGCCTTCATGCGTGTGGGTGATCTGCTGATGCTGCGCATTCAAATCCTCGCCCATTGCCGCAATATGCGTACTTTCCGTACCGCCGCTGTTAGTCGCCCAGGGGATGACGGGATCGCTGGCAAATGCCATGCCGGAGATCAACGTCGCGGTTAGCGCTGCTGTTGTCAGAAAAAGTTTCATATATCAAACCTCATAATTAGCTCGCTATTATTTTATAGCGTTACTAATTTCAGGGTGATGACAAAGTAAGGAGAGGTATTTCTTATGAAACAATTAGTTGGTCGAAAATGACTGACAAAGGCACTACCGACGGCATAAGGTTTGAAAAGCGCACTGCTGCGGAAAAGATAAATTTTGCGGTTTCGTTATCCTTCGCCATCATTTGACACATCTGATTTGCCATGCATAAAAAAAGCGGCTGTAAAGCCGCTTTTCTGTGTCGAATGGCGCATTGCCACCTACAGAAGATTATTTCTTCTTCGCTTTCGGGTTCGGCAGGTCAGTAATGCTACCTTCGAAGATTTCCGCCGCCAGGCCCACGGACTCATGCAGAGTCGGGTGCGCATGAATGGTCAGCGCGATGTCTTCCGCGTCACAGCCCATTTCGATCGCCAGACCGATTTCACCCAGCAGCTCGCCGCCGTTGGTGCCGACAATCGCCCCGCCGATCACGCGGTGAGATTCTTTGTCGAAAATCAGTTTGGTCATACCGTCTGCGCAGTCAGAAGCGATAGCACGGCCAGAAGCTGCCCACGGGAAGGTGGCGGTTTCATAGCTGATGCCTTTTTCTTTCGCTTCTTTCTCGGTCAGGCCAACCCATGCCACTTCTGGCTCGGTGTACGCGATAGACGGGATAACCTTCGGATCGAAGTAGTGTTTCTTCCCGGCGATAACTTCAGCGGCAACGTGACCTTCGTGAACACCTTTGTGAGCCAGCATCGGCTGACCGACGATATCGCCGATAGCGAAGATGTGCGGCACGTTGGTGCGCAGCTGTTTGTCGACGCGGATAAAGCCACGGTCGTCAACTTCCACGCCTGCTTTGCCCGCGTCGAGGTTTTTACCGTTCGGCACACGACCGATCGCCACCAGAACCGCATCATAGCGCTGCGCTTCAGCCGGGGCTTTTTTGCCTTCCATCGAAACGTAGATACCGTCTTCTTTCGCTTCAACGGCAGTCACTTTGGTTTCCAGCATCAGGTTGAATTTCTTGCTGATGCGCTTGGTGAAGACTTTAACGATGTCTTTATCAGCCGCCGGGATAACCTGGTCGAACATTTCAACCACGTCAATCTCTGAACCCAGCGCGTGGTATACGGTACCCATTTCCAGACCGATGATACCGCCGCCCATGACCAGCATACGCTTCGGCACTTCTTTCAGTTCCAGAGCGTCGGTAGAATCCCATACGCGCGGGTCTTCATGCGGAATAAACGGTAATTGGATCGGACGAGAACCTGCCGCGATGATCGCGTTGTCGAAGTTGATCACGGTTTTGCCGTTTTCGCCTTCAACTTCCAGGGTGTTCGCCCCGGTGAATTTACCCAGACCGTTGACCACTTTCACTTTACGGCCTTTGGCCATACCAGCCAGACCGCCGGTCAGCTGCGTGATCACTTTCTCTTTCCAGGTACGAATCTTGTCGATATCGGTTTTCGGCTCGCCGAAGACGATACCGTGTTCAGCCAGCGCTTTGGCTTCTTCGATAACTTTTGCTACGTGCAGCAGCGCTTTAGAAGGGATACAGCCGACGTTCAGACAAACACCGCCAAGGGTGTTGTAGCGTTCTACAATTACGGTTTCCAGACCTAAATCAGCGCAACGGAAAGCGGCAGAATAGCCTGCCGGGCCCGCCCCAAGTACCACGACCTGAGTTTTGATTTCAGTACTCATCATGACCTCTTTATTTGTATCCGGCGGTCCGGGGTACTTGATCGCCCATCATCCACCGGGTCGTTCTATCCGCCCGTATCTTACAAAATTGTTAACAATTTTGAAACAACAAACGGATCACGAATTATCGCTTTCGCTAATAACCTCACAAAATACATGAGATTATCAAAAAAAAGCCGGCCGTCGGGCCGGCTTTTTCATTACATCACCAGACGGCGAATGTCAGACAACATATTGTTGATAATGGTAATGAAACGCGCACCATCAGCACCATCGATCACACGGTGGTCGAAGGAAAGAGAGATAGGCATCATCAGACGCGGCACAAACTCTTTCCCATTCCACACCGGTTCCATCGCCGACTTAGAAACGCCGAGGATAGCCACTTCCGGCGCGTTAACAATCGGCGCGAAGTGGGTAGTTCCCAGGCCGCCGATGCTGGAGATAGTGAAGCAACCACCCTGCATTTCGCCAGCGGTCAGCTTACCATCACGCGCTTTTTTGGAGATGGTGGTCAGTTCGCGAGACAGCTCGGTCACGCTCTTCTTATTCACGTCTTTAAAGACCGGAACCACCAGGCCATTCGGGGTATCAACCGCCACGCCGATGTTGATATATTTTTTCAGGGTCAGACGCTGACCGTCTTCGGACAGAGAGCTGTTGAAGCGCGGCATCTGTTCCAGAGCAGCGGCAACCGCTTTCATGATGAAGACCACTGGCGTGTATTTCACATCCAGTTTGCGCTTCTCAGCTTCGGCGTTCTGCTGTTTACGGAACGCTTCCAGATCGGTGATATCGGTTTTGTCGAAGTGCGTAACGTGCGGGATCATCACCCAGTTACGGCTCAGGTTCGCGCCAGAGATTTTCTGGATACGGCCTAGTTCCACTTCTTCAACTTCACCAAACTTGCTGAAGTCCACTTTCGGCCACGGCAGCATACCCGGGATACCGCCGCCCGCAGCAGCCGGCGCAGCTTCCGCGCGTTTGATAGCATCTTTCACGTAAGCCTGAACGTCTTCGCGCAGAATACGGCCTTTACGACCAGTCCCTTTCACTTTCGCCAGGTTGACGCCAAACTCACGCGCCAGGCGGCGAATCAGCGGAGTAGCGTGAACGTAAGCGTCGTTTTCAGCGAACTCAGACTTGCCTTCCGCTTTGGCAGCCGGGGCAGCAGGCTTCTCAGCTTTCGCCGCCGGAGCCGGTGCCGCCGCTTCCTGTTTAGCCGGAGCGGCCGCAGGCGCTGCGCCTTCTACTTCGAAGACCATAATCAGAGAACCGGTTTTCACTTTGTCGCCGGTGCTGATTTTGATTTCTTTCACGGTGCCCGCGAACGGCGCAGGCACTTCCATGGAGGCTTTGTCGCCTTCCACGGTGATCAGCGACTGTTCAGCGGCAACTTTATCGCCGACTTTGACCATCACTTCGGTGACTTCAACTTCGTCGCCGCCGATGTCCGGTACGTTAACGTCTTTCACGCCCGTCGCTGCTGGAGCAGCCGCTGCCGGAGCGGCCTCCGCTTTCGCTGGTGCTGCGGCAGGCGCTGCGCCCGCCACTTCGAAGACCATAATCAGTGAGCCGGTAGACACTTTATCACCGGTGTTCACTTTGATCTCTTTCACGGTGCCCGCGAACGGCGCCGGCACTTCCATAGAGGCCTTGTCACCTTCGACGGTGATCAGCGACTGTTCAGCTTCAACGGTGTCGCCCACTTTCACCATCACTTCAGTCACTTCAACTTCGTCACTGCCGATATCCGGAACGTGAACGTCTTTCGCCGCTGCCGCAGCAGGTGCTGCTGCCGGAGCCGCTTCTTTCTTCTCTTCTGCCTTAGCAGGTGCAGCGTCAGCTGCACCGTCGGCGGAATCGAAAATCATGATAAGTGCACCGGTCTCGGTTTTGTCGCCGACAGAGACTTTGATCTCTTTCACGACGCCAGCCTGCGGAGACGGGACTTCCATAGAGGCTTTGTCGCCTTCTACGGTGATCAGCGACTGTTCAGCTTCCACTTTGTCGCCCACTTTGACCAGAATCTCGGTGATTTCAACTTCATCTGTCCCGATGTCCGGTACTTTGATTTCGATAGCCATTATTCTTTTACCTCTTACGCCAGACGCGGGTTAACTTTATCTGCATCGATGTTGAATTTGGTAATCGCATCCGCTACCACTTTCTTGTCGATTTCGCCACGTTTAGCCAGTTCGCCCAGCGCTGCAACAACCACATAAGAAGCATCAACTTCGAAGTGGTGACGCAGGTTCTCACGGCTGTCGGAACGACCGAAGCCATCCGTACCCAGTACGCGATAGTCGTCAGCCGGTACGTAAGTACGAACCTGCTCGGCGAACAGTTTCATATAGTCAGTAGATGCCACTGCCGGAGCGTCGTTCATCACCTGAGCGATGTACGGAACGCGCGGGGTTTCCAGCGGGTGTAGCATGTTCCAGCGCTCACAATCCTGACCATCACGCGCCAGTTCGGTGAAGGAGGTCACGCTGTACACGTCAGAACCTACGCCGTAGTCGTTCGCCAGAATCTGTGCCGCTTCACGCACGTGACGCAGGATAGAACCGGAGCCCAGCAGCTGAACTTTACCTTTGCTACCTTCGAGGGTTTCGAGTTTGTAGATACCTTTACGGATACCTTCCTCGGCACCTGCTGGCATAGCCGGCATGTGGTAGTTTTCGTTCAGGGTGGTGATGTAGTAGTAAACGTTCTCTTGTTTCTCACCGTACATACGCTCCAGACCATCATGCATGATGACAGCCACTTCGTAAGCGTAAGCCGGGTCGTAAGAGATACAGTTCGGGATAGTCAGCGACTGAATGTGGCTGTGACCATCTTCGTGCTGCAGACCTTCGCCGTTCAGCGTAGTACGACCGGAAGTCCCGCCGATCAGGAAGCCGCGAGCCTGCTGGTCGCCAGCCTGCCAGCACAGGTCGCCGATACGCTGGAACCCGAACATGGAGTAGTAAATATAGAACGGGATCATCGGCAGATCGTTGGTGCTGTAAGAGGTCGCCGCAGCCAGCCAGGATGCGCCTGCGCCCAGCTCGTTGATACCTTCCTGCAGAATCTGGCCTTTCTCGTCTTCTTTGTAGTAAGCAACCTGCTCACGGTCCTGCGGGGTGTACTGCTGGCCGTTCGGGCTGTAGATACCAATCTGACGGAACAGACCTTCCATACCGAAAGTACGCGCTTCGTCGGCGATGATCGGAACCAGACGATCTTTGATCGACTTGTTCTTCAACATCACGTTCAGAGCACGCACGAAAGCGATCGTAGTGGAAATCTCTTTACTTTGCTCTTCCAGCAGCGCGCCGAAATCTTCCAGGGTCGGCAGCTCTAACTTCTCGGTGAAGTTCGGCTGACGGCTTGGCAGGTAGCCATGCAGCGCCTGACGACGTTCATGCAGGTATTTGTGTTCTTCAGAACCTTCCGGGAAGGTAATGTACGGCAGTTTTTCGAGATCAGCATCGGCAACCGGCACGTTGAAACGATCGCGGACGTAACGCACGCCGTCCATGTTCATTTTCTTAACCTGGTGAGCGATGTTTTTACCTTCCGCGGTGTCACCCATGCCGTAACCTTTAATGGTATGGGCCAGGATTACGGTCGCTTTGCCTTTGGTTTCCTGCGCTTTTTTCAGTGCCGCGTAAACTTTCTTCGGATCGTGACCACCACGGTTCAGCGCCCAAATCTGCTCATCGGTCCAGTCGGCCACCAGCGCTGCGGTTTCCGGGTATTTACCGAAGAAGTGCTCACGTACGTAAGCGCCGTCTTTGGATTTGAAGGTCTGGTAGTCGCCGTCAACGGTTTCGTTCATCAGTTGGATCAGTTTACCGCTGGTGTCTTTACGCAGCAGCTCATCCCAACGACCGCCCCACATGACTTTAATAACGTTCCAGCCAGCACCTGCAAAGATGCCTTCCAGTTCGTTAACAATCTTGCCGTTACCGGTGACCGGGCCGTCAAGACGCTGCAGGTTACAGTTGATAACAAAGACCAGGTTGTCCAGTTTTTCACGGGTGGCGATGGTGATCGCGCCTTTGGATTCCGGCTCATCCATCTCGCCGTCGCCGAGGAAGGCGTAAACGGTCTGTTTAGAGGTATCTTTCAGGCCACGGTGTTCCAGATATTTCAGGAATTTCGCCTGGTAGATAGCACCGATTGGGCCCAGCCCCATAGAGACGGTCGGGAACTGCCAGAATTCCGGCATCAGTTTCGGGTGCGGATAGGAAGAGAGGCCATTGCCGTGAACTTCCTGACGGAAGTTATCCATCTGTTCCTGGGTCAGACGACCTTCCAGGAACGCGCGAGCGTAGATGCCCGGAGAGATGTGGCCCTGGAAGTAAACCAGGTCGCCGCCATCCTGTTCGTTGCGCGCACGGAAGAAATGGTTGAAACAGACATCATAGATCGTGGCGGAAGACTGGAAGGACGCCATGTGGCCGCCCAACTCAAGGTCTTTTTTAGACGCGCGCAGCACGGTCATGATGGCGTTCCAGCGGATAGCAGAACGAATGCGACGTTCCAGCTCCAGATTGCCCGGGTATTCCGGTTCGTCTTCAACGGCAATAGTGTTGATGTAATTACTGGCCCCTGCGCCTGCCGCGACTTTCACGCCGCCTTTGCGAGCTTCAGAAAGCAGTTGGTCAATCAGATACTGAGCGCGCTCAACACCTTCTTCACGGATGACCGATTCGATCGCCTGTAGCCAGTCGCGAGTTTCGATCGGATCCACGTCATTTGGGAAACGTTCTGACATGGGGGTATTCCTTATCTATCTAATACGTTGAGTTATCTGGAACCTGTCCCATTAAACTTTCGTCAGAAAGCTTAATAAGACAGGTTCTGCGTTTAGTTGCCGCGCACATTTTTGCGCGTTATTCACAACATCTTCTGGTTAACGTTCTGCCAGAAAAAACTAATTCTTGCGCTGTTCCAGGCGGCGTAAAGCGCGTTCACGACGGCTCTCCTCACGGCTTCTGTCCAGCATAATCTCTTCGATAAACGCCAGATGTCGGTGTGACGCTTCACGCGCTTCTTCTGGTTTTCCGGCCATAATGGCTTCAAATATACGGGTGCGATGCGTACTCACCAGCGGCAGCATCTCCCGACGCGCATACAGCAATTCGAAGTTCTGCCGCACGTTTTGCGCCAGCATCGGCTCCATACACCTTAGCAGATGAAGCAATACCACGTTGTGCGCCGCTTCGGTGACGGCGATTTGATACTGGAGCACGGCTTCGGACTCGGCATCCAGATCGCCGGACTCTTGCGCCAGCTCAATAGCATGGTGCAGCTCGCGAATACGGTCTTTATCTTCATCGGTGCTGCGCAGCGCCGCGTAATAAGCCGCAATGCCTTCCAGAGCATGGCGCGTTTCGAGCAGGTCAAACTGGGATTCAGGGTGATCGGAGAGCAGTTCCACCAGCGGGTCGCTAAAGCTCTGCCACAGGCTGCTCTGCACGAAGGTTCCGCCGCCCTGACGACGAAGCAACAATCCCTTCGCTTCGAGACGTTGAATCGCCTCGCGCAAGGAGGGACGGGAGACGTCGAACTGTTTTGCCAGTTCACGTTCCGGTGGGAGTTTTTCTCCGGGACGCAATGTTCCCTCAAGGATTAAAAACTCCAGCTGCTGCTCGATCACATCGGAGAGTTTTGGTTGGCGGATTTTGCTGTAGGCCATGATTTCCTGTCTTAAGCCATTTGCCTGGAGTCAATTGGTCTTACCAATTTCATGTCTGTGACGCTAAAGTAACAAAGTATTCACCTTCTGTCCATACAGGTTTTGATTGAAATCAGTAAAGGAGGCACATTTTAACAATTTTACAGAAATCATGTTTCAAAACTGTAACTGTGCACAAATGTTAAATTTACCCACCAGGAGGTAGATTTAACGTATTTGAAACGATAAAAAATCTCATCTGAACCGATTCAACAGTAGATTAAATGCATTTTTATGCATAAATAATGAATAAAAACAAATTAACATCTGTAAGGGAAAATAAAAGGAGGTATTTACAAGTGCTTTCTTTTTACGCAACTCGTCATCACCCCTGCACAAAGCAGGTGCATTCGCGGCCACATACCATTATTCTGATCAAGACGAAAGAGTTGAAGTGACATTTTAAAAAACGATCTTGTAAATAAATCAATACAAAAAGCGGAATTGCAAACTTACACACGCACTACTGCATCGTTCAAAATAAGCGCGTTATGAATAAACCGCGCCCGATACACGAGGTTTTATAATGGACAGTCAGCAGCACGGCGAGCAGCTCAAGCGCGGCCTGAAAAACCGCCATATTCAGCTTATCGCATTGGGCGGCGCGATAGGGACAGGCTTGTTCCTGGGAAGCGCCTCCGTTATTCAGTCGGCGGGGCCAGGAATTATCCTGGGCTATGCGATTGCAGGCTTTATTGCCTTTCTGATTATGCGCCAGCTGGGGGAGATGGTGGTTGAAGAACCGGTCGCCGGCTCTTTTAGCCACTTCGCCTATAAATACTGGGGCGGCTTTGCCGGATTCGCTTCCGGCTGGAACTACTGGGTGCTGTACGTATTAGTTGCCATGGCGGAACTGACCGCAGTGGGTAAATATATCCAGTTCTGGTATCCGGAGATCCCCACCTGGGCTTCTGCGGCAGCCTTCTTTGTGATTATCAACGCCATCAACCTGACCAACGTTAAAGTGTTCGGTGAGATGGAGTTTTGGTTCGCCATTATTAAAGTGATCGCCGTCATCGCTATGATTCTGTTCGGCGCGTGGTTACTCTTCAGCGATACCGCTGGTCCGCAGGCAACCGTGCGCAACCTGTGGGAACAGGGCGGCTTTCTGCCGCATGGCTGGACCGGGCTGGTGATGATGATGGCCATTATTATGTTTTCGTTTGGCGGACTGGAGCTGGTAGGGATCACCGCCGCTGAAGCCGATAACCCGGAACAGAGCATCCCCAAAGCTACCAATCAGGTTATCTATCGCATCCTGATTTTTTATATCGGCTCGCTGGCGGTCCTGCTTTCGCTGCTGCCATGGACTCGCGTCACCGCCGATACCAGCCCGTTTGTCCTTATCTTCCATGAACTGGGCGATACGTTTGTCGCCAATGCGCTGAATATCGTGGTTCTCACCGCCGCGCTATCGGTTTATAACAGCTGCGTTTACTGCAACAGCCGTATGCTGTTCGGTCTGGCCCAGCAGGGAAATGCGCCGAAAGCGCTGCTGAACGTCGACAAACGCGGCGTGCCGGTGAGCTCCATTTTGGTTTCCGCCGTCGTGACGGCGTTGTGCGTGCTGCTCAACTACCTGGCCCCAGAGTCCGCATTCGGACTGCTGATGGCGCTGGTGGTCTCCGCGCTGGTCATTAACTGGGCGATGATTAGCCTTGCCCATATGATGTTCCGTCGCGCAAAACAGCAGCAGGGCGTGAAAACCCGCTTCCCGGCCCTGTTTTATCCGTTCGGCAACGTTCTCTGTCTGCTGTTTATGGCGGCGGTATTGATCATTATGCTGATGACGCCAGGTATGGCGATCTCCGTGTGGCTGATTCCGGTATGGCTGCTCATCCTGGGCGTCGGCTACCTGTGTAAAGAAAAAACGGCAAAAACGGTGAAAGCCCACTGATCGTGGCGTTACTTTTCCGCCCTCCCCGTCCGGGGAGGGTGTTATCTGTCTCACAGTTTCCCACGTATAACCATTTTATCCATATCAGCGGCGTGATCCTGCTACGCAAATAAAAGCTCGCAGGCGAATAATTACCGCCATCATCTGATGGGGAGAAGTCTCAATGGATAAGGGCAGACTTTCGGTAAGAGAGAAAATCGGGTATGGCATGGGTGACGCCGGATGTAACATTATTTTTGGCGCTATCATGCTGTTTGTTAATTATTTTTATACGGATATTTTTGGTCTTGCCCCGGCGTTAGTCGGTGTTTTACTCCTTTCAGTACGCGTTATCGATGCCGTTACCGATCCGGTGATGGGCGCGCTTGCCGATCGTACCCAAAGTAAATATGGTCGTTTCCGCCCCTGGCTACTGTGGATTGCATTTCCCTACGCGCTGTTCAGCGTGCTGATGTTCACGACGCCGGACTGGGGCTATAACAGCAAAGTTGTCTATGCTTTCGTCACCTATTTTCTGCTTTCCGTGACCTACACCGCCATCAATATTCCCTATTGCTCACTGGGCGGCGTGATCACCAACGATCCAAAAGAGCGCGTGGCCTGTCAGGCTTATCGCTTCGTGTTAGTCGGCATCGCGACGCTGTTGTTATCGTTAACGCTATTGCCGATGGTGGACTGGTTTGGCGGCGGCGACAAAGCCAAAGGCTATCAGTTGGCGATGACCGTGCTGGCGATTATCGGCATGGGTATGTTTCTGTTCTGCTTTGCCAGCGTCCGCGAACGCGTTCGCCCTGCCGTTCCGACGCACGATGATATGAAGAATGATTTCAAAGACGTGTGGAAAAACGATCAATGGGTACGCATTCTGCTATTGACCTTATGTAACGTCTGCCCGGGGTTTATCCGTATGGCGGCGACCATGTATTACGTCACCTGGGTGATGGGACAAAGCACCCATTTCGCTACGCTTTTTATTAGCCTTGGCGTGGTCGGTATGATGATCGGCAGTATGCTGGCAAAAGTCTTAACCGATCGCTGGTGTAAATTGAAGGTATTTTTCTGGACCAATATCGCGCTGGCGATTTTCTCCTGCGCGTTCTATTTCTTTGATCCGAAAGCTACCGTGATGATAGTGGCGCTCTACTTCCTGCTCAATATTCTGCATCAGATCCCTTCCCCGTTGCACTGGTCGCTGATGGCGGACGTCGATGATTACGGCGAATGGAAAACCGGCAAACGCATTACCGGTATTAGCTTCTCCGGTAATCTGTTCTTCCTGAAACTGGGCCTGGCGATTGCCGGGGCGATGGTCGGCTTTTTGCTCTCCTGGTACGGTTATGACGCCAGCGCCAAAGCGCAAAGCGCTTCGGCGATGAACGGTATTATGCTGTTGTTTACCGTTATCCCTGGCGTTGGCTATCTGATTACCGCAGGCGTGGTACGTCTGCTGAAAGTTGACCGTGAACTGATGAAAAAAATCCAGGACGATTTGGAAAAACGTCGCACTAATTACCGCGAATTGAGTGAGTTGCAGGAGCTCAAAGCCGCTGAAAGCGTAAGGAAAGCCTGATGGCAAACTGGCCAAACCCGTTTATTGAACAACGTGCCGATCCGTTTATTTTACGCGACGGCAGCGATTACTACTTTATTGCCTCCGTACCGGAATATGACAGGCTGGAAATCCGCCGGGCTGATTCGCTGGAAGGGTTGCGCGCCGCCGACCCCGTTGTCGTCTGGCGCAAACCGGAAAGCGGCCCGATGAGCCAGCTCATCTGGGCACCGGAAATGCACCGCATCAACGGTAAGTGGTACATCTATTTTGCCGCTACCCATACTCAAGCGCTTGATAAGCTGGGAATGTTCCAGCACCGCATGTTTGCCCTGGAGTGCGCCGATGCCGACCCACTCACCGGCAAGTGGACGGAGAAAGGTCAAATTAAAACACCGTTTGATACCTTCGCCCTCGATGCCACCACTTTTTATCATCAGGGAAAACAGTGGTATCTGTGGGCGCAAAAAGCGCCGGATATTGCCGGTAACTCAAATATTTATCTGGCTGAACTGGAAAACCCGTGGACGATTAAAGGCGAGCCGGTAAGACTCAGTAAGCCAGAGTACGACTGGGAGTGTCGGGGTTTTTGGGTTAACGAAGGTCCGGCCGTCGTGGTGCATGGCGACAAGCTGTTTATCAGCTATTCGGCCAGCGCCACCGATGAAAACTACTGTATGGGGTTACTGTGGATTAACGTAAACAACGATCCGCGCGATCCGGCCAACTGGCATAAATCACCGCGCCCGGTCTTTACCACCAGCTATGAAAATCGCCAGTATGGGCCGGGACACAACAGCTTTACGCAAACGCCGGAAGGTGAAGATGTACTGGTGTACCACGCGAGAAATTACACCGAAATTGAAGGCGATCCGTTGTACGATCCCAACCGCCATACGCGTCTGAAACGGGTGCGCTGGGACGAAAACGGGATGCCTGATTTTGGCGTACCGCCAGCCGATACGATCTAAGCCGTTGCACTGCCCGGTGGCGCTAACGCTTACCGGGCCTACAGATTTTTCCATTGTAGGCAGCATAAGCGTTAGCGCCATCGGCACAACGCTATACTAATGCCCCATAAATGGTGAGCAACGCAATAATCACCACCACCACAAACGAGGCCTTCTTCGCCATCGACACCGCCGCTTTGGGGGTTTCTACTTTGTCAGTATGTGGTTCGCGCGCCAGTGAGAACTGCGCCAGACGTGTGAGCACCTGATATTGCGAAGTATGCAGATCCGCCAGCGAGGCAAACCAGGCCGGCAACGCTTTCTCGCCATGCCCCAGTAATGCATACACTACGCCCGCCAGACGTACCGGAATCCAGTCCAGCACATGAAGAATAGCGTCAATGCCGGATTGCAAACGTTGGTGTGGCGTCTGATAGCGCGCCAGCCAGCTCTGCCAGGCCCGTAAAAACGCATAGCCCACCAGCGTTACCGGCCCCCACGGACCGCCAACGATAAACCAAAATAGCGGTGCGAGGTAAAAACGGAAATTTATCCATAACAACGCATTTTGCAGCTCACGCAAAAATTCACGCTCATTACAATCCGGCGGCACGCCGTGAATCAGCGTAAGCTCGCTGGCCATCGCCTCGCAAGGATGCGGATCGTTACGGGACGCCGCTTTCAGCCAGGCGTGATAATGTACTCGCACTTTGCCCGCGCCGATACACAGCACGCCCAGGAGAATCCACACCACCAGCGTTGGCACGTTAAATAGCAGCCCTTTTAACGCCTGGAGCAGTAGAAAAGTCACCACCATCGCGATCGCCGTCATTCCCATCGTGCGCAACATCGAAAAATGCGTAATCCGACGGAATAGCGCCTCCAGCCGATGATCGAGCTGCCAGTGCTCGCCCAGCTTAAACAGGCGCTCGACAATCAGCACCAGTAATGTCGTAAACAGCGTCATGTCATCTCCTTGTGCGACGAAAGGGCTACCAAAGCGCGAAAGCGCGGCCAGTCAAAGGCAGGGCCAGGGTCCGTTTTACGGTCAGGCGCAATGTTGCAGTGTCCGGTCATATTGTCGGCGATCGCCGGATAGCAAGCGATAAGCGTGCGCGTCACGGCGGCTAGCTGCTGATACTGCGCATCGGTATAAGCCAGCGTATCCGTCCCCTCCAGCTCAATACCAATGGAGAAATCATTACAACGTTCCCGCCCCTGATAGTTTGACACGCCCGCATGCCACGCACGCTTATCAAAAGGCACATACTGGACGATTTCACCGTCGCGACGAATCAGACAATGGGCCGAAACACGAAGATGAGCGATTTCTGCAAAAAAAGGATGGGCGTCTGGATCTATCGTTCCGGTGAATAATGCATCGATCCACGGACCGCCAAACTCGCCGGGGGGCAGGCTAATATTATGCACCACCAGCAAGGACGGTTTTTCGTCATCCGGACGGCAATCATAATGCGGAGAAGGGACGCGTCGCGCCTCTACCAACCAACCCTTATCTGGCAACATGCAGAGTCTCCTTTTGAGTGGTGCTTATAGCTGCTTCAGAGTAGCATGTTTCTACCTTATGATTCGTTAGCAATTTGGAGTTTTATCATGCCGCCTCGCCGTTATAACCCAGACGACCGACGTGACGCGCTACTGGAACGCATTAATCTCGATATCCCTGCCGCCGTTGCTCAGGCGCTGCGTGAAGATTTAGGTGGAGAAGTCGATGCTGGCAACGATATCACCGCGCAACTTTTGCCGGCAGATACGCAAGCCCATGCCACGGTGATCACTCGTGAAGACGGCGTTTTCTGCGGCAAGCGCTGGGTTGAAGAGGTCTTCATCCAACTGGCGGGCGATGATGTGCGCCTCACCTGGCATGTCGATGACGGCGACGCCATTTATGCCAACCAAACAGTGTTTGAACTGAACGGCCCCGCTCGCGTATTGCTGACCGGCGAGCGCACGGCGCTAAACTTTGTCCAGACCCTTTCCGGCGTCGCCAGTGAAGTACGCCGCTACGTTGGACTGCTGGCTGGCACCCAAACCCAATTGCTCGACACGCGTAAAACGCTGCCGGGTCTGCGCACCGCGCTCAAATATGCGGTTTTATGCGGCGGCGGCGCCAATCATCGTCTGGGCCTCACTGACGCGTTCCTGATTAAAGAAAACCATATCATCGCCTCCGGTTCGGTTCGTCAGGCGGTGGAAAAAGCGTTCTGGCTACATCCGGACGTGCCGGTAGAAGTCGAGGTCGAAAATCTGGATGAACTGGACGATGCGCTGAAAGCAGGCGCGGATATTATCATGCTGGATAATTTCAACACCGACCAGATGCGCGAGGCGGTGAAACGCGTCAACGGCCAGGCGCGGCTGGAAGTATCCGGCAACGTCACCGCGGAAACCTTACGCGAATTTGCTGAAACCGGGGTGGATTTCATCTCCGTTGGCGCGCTGACCAAGCACATACGCGCGCTCGATCTCTCCATGCGTTTTTGCTGATCCTCTCCGCCCGATGGCGCTGCGCTGTCGGGTCTATAAATCACCTGTCCGGCTATCCGCGTCGTGATTCGGTAAAATATTCGTAGCGCCTCGCAATAACGTTGCCGTGTCATGTAACGCAGCAAAAATCTTCAGAATCCGCCTTCCCGTTTTACTTTTTGCCGCTCGCCCGCTCTTTCCTCGTTTGCCACAGTAGCGCCAGCTAACTCAAGGAGCGAACAATGGAAAAACAACGCGGTTTCACGCTTATCGAATTGATGGTCGTTATTGGCATCATCGCCATTTTAAGCGCCATTGGCATTCCGGCTTACCAGAACTATCTACGTAAAGCGGCGCTGACGGATATGTTGCAAACGTTTGTCCCCTACCGTACCGCCGTCGAACTCTGCGCTCTGGAACATGGTGGGACGAGCACATGCGATGCGGGCGTCAACGGTATCCCCTCGCCCGTCATCACCCGTTATGTTTCGGGCATGAGCGTGGAAAAAGGCGTCATCACGCTTACCGGCCAGGAGAGTCTGAGCGGGCTTAACGTCATCATGACGCCCGCCTGGGACAATGCTAACGGCATTACCGGCTGGACGCGTAACTGCAATATTCAAAGCGACAGCGCGTTACAACAGGCTTGTGAAGATGTCTTCCGTTTTGACGCCAACTAAGGAGACAAAATGAAAGACGCTCAGCTCAACACCTTGTGTCAACGTCATCAGGCTGTACTGATCAATAGCGCCAGCAACAGTATCACTGTTGCTGTGGTCGACGCGCCCTCTCATGCGTTACTGGACGCTCTGCATTTCGCCACGCAAAAACAGATTGATATTGTGTGCTGGACTCGCCAGCAAATGGAAAATCATCGGCATAAGCCGGATCAGGCTCCCTCGGCAAACGCCGCGAAAGGCGGAGAAACCGCGGCCCAGCTTCTCAATCAGACATTACGCTCGGCGATGGCGAAACGCGCCTCTGATATCCATCTCGAACCAGGCGCCAGCCGCTACCGAATAAGACTCCGCATCGACGGCGTTCTTCATATTCTGCAGGACATCGCCAAAGAGACGGGGCTTGCGCTGACGGCCAGATTGAAAGTCCTGGGAAATTTGGACATCGCTGAACATCGACTGCCGCAGGACGGGCAATTTACCGTTGACCTGGCGGGCGACAGCATCTCTTTTCGTATCGCCACGCTTCCCTGTAAAGAAGGCGAAAAAGTCGTCTTACGGTTGTTGCATCAGGTTGAACAAACGCTGGATCTGGACACGCTGGGCATGTACGGGGCACAACTTACCGCTTTTAGACAAGCCCTACAGCAACCTCAGGGGCTGGTACTGGTGACTGGCCCCACCGGTAGCGGAAAAACAGTCACGCTATACAGCGCGCTACAAACCCGGAATACGCCGGGTATCAACCTCTGTAGCGTTGAGGATCCGATAGAAATTCCACTGGATGGGATTAACCAGACGCAGATCCATCCCCGCGCCGGACTCACCTTTCAAAATGTGCTGCGCGCGCTTTTACGCCAGGACCCTGACATCATCATGGTAGGTGAAATTCGTGACGGCGACACCGCAGAAATCGCCATTAAGGCGGCACAAACGGGCCATCTGGTACTTTCAACGCTCCATACAAACTCCACCAGCGAAACCCTGATACGTTTGCAGCAAATGGGCGTAGCACGCTGGATGATCTCATCGGCGCTTACGCTGGTGGTAGCGCAACGCCTGGTAAGGAAGCTTTGCCCGCACTGCAAACAGCGTCTGAGCGATCCCGTGGTGCTATCGCCCAATCTTTGGCCCAGCGCGCTACCGCGCTGGCAGGCAAGCGGCTGTCAGCATTGCTACCACGGCTTTTATGGCCGAACCGCGTTATTCGAAGTGTTAACCGTTACCCCGGCATTACGTCAGTTAATTGCGAGCGGCGCATCGGCGCAAGCACTGGAAGCCCACCTCCAACAGACCGGTACAGGGACGCTTTTTGAAAATGGCTGTCGCGCCGTTGAGCAAGGCATGACGTCCTTTGAAGAGATACTGCGCGTTCTGGGAATGCCCCATGAGCGTTAAACAGCTCTGGCGCTGGCAAGGCGTTAACGATAAAGGTCAACTGGAACAAGACGTTGTATGGGTGGACAATCGTCTGGCGCTGATCATCACCCTGCAACATCAGCGCATTATGCCGCTTCGCATCAAGCGCATGGGCGTTAACGCCGCACTGTGGAAAGAAGAGCAAAGCGCTGAAATTATTCATCAGTTGGCCACGCTCATTCATGCCGGACTGACGCTTTCTGAAGGGCTGGAACTCCTTGCGCAACAGCATCCCCACCGACAATGGCAAGCGTTGTTGCGCACGCTGGCTCACGAGCTTGAACAGGGCGTCCCTTTTTCCAGCGCATTAGTCTCCTGGCCGCAGGTATTTCCGCCGCTCTACCAGACGATGATCCGCACCGGAGAACTGACCGGCAAACTGGCCGAATGCTGCTTTGAACTGGCCCGTCAGCAAAAAGCGCAGCGGCAGATTACGGTTAGCGTGAAAAAGGCGCTGCGCTATCCCGCCATTATTCTGACAATGGCCGCTCTGGTCGTTTTCGCCATGCTGCACTTTGTTCTGCCGGAATTTGCCGCCATTTACCGTAGCTTCAATACCCCGCTCCCTCTTCTGACGCGCGGTATTATCGCGATAGCGCAATGGGGGTCGGCATGGGGTTGGCTCATCTTGTTCCTGGCGATGCTCGTTGCTATCGCTCACCGCAGGGTAAAACAAAAGCCGTCCTGGCAAGCGCAGCGGCAGCGTCTTCTGCTACGGCTTCCCGTGATGGGTCGCCTGATAAGAGGCCAGAAACTAGCGCAAATATTCACCGTACTGGCATTGACCCAAAGCGCAGGCATTCCTTTTCTTCAGGGACTGGAAAGCGCTATCGAGAGTCTCGGCTGCCCTTACTGGTCACAGCGTTTAACGCAGGTACATCAGGAGATCGCCGCGGGCAATCCGGTCTGGTTGGCGCTAAAAAATACCCAGGAATTTAGTCCGCTATGCCTGCAACTGGTCAGAACGGGCGAAGCGTCCGGCTCACTCGATATCATGCTGCATAATCTTGCCCGTCACCACAGTGACACTACGCTGGCGCTGGCCGATAATCTGGCGTCGCTGTTGGAACCGGCGTTATTGATCATCACCGGCTTAATTATCGGTACGCTGGTGGTGGCGATGTATTTGCCGATTTTTCATCTGGGAGACGCGATGAGCGGGATGGGATAAGGCTGGCGCACATTTACGCCAGCCAGAATATTAGAGGCTATTGAAAATGCGGTTTTCTTGTTCCTGCACCCGAATAAAGGTGGTGCGTTTGGTCAACTCTTTCAGGCGAGACGCGCCGACATAAGTGCAGGCTGAGCGCAAACCGCCCAGGATATCGCGGGCAGTATTGCCCACCGGCCCACGCAGCGGCAATTTAACCGTTTTACCTTCTGCCGCGCGGTATTTCGCGACGCCGCCGACATGACGGTTCATCGCAGATTCCGAACTCATGCCGTAGAACAGCATAAATTTCTCGCCGTTCTCTTCTACCACGCTGCCGCCGCTCTCTTCGTGACCCGCCAGCATGCCGCCCAACATAACGAAATCCGCGCCGCCGCCGAAGGCTTTTGCTACGTCGCCTGGCATGGTGCAGCCGCCATCGCTGACGATCATGCCGCCCAGGCCATGCGCCGCGTCAGCACATTCGATAACCGCCGACAGTTGCGGATAACCAACGCCGGTTTTTACACGCGTCGTGCATACGGAGCCGGGACCAATTCCCACTTTCACGATATCGGCGCCGGAGAGGATAAGCTCTTCGCACATCTCGCCAGTTACCACATTGCCTGCGCAGATTGTTTTTGTCGGCCATGCTTCACGTGCTTTCGCGACGAACTGCACAAAATGTTCTGAATAGCCATTGGCCACATCAATACAGACAAAGTTCAGCGCAGGATTCAGCGCCAGAATCTGCACGGTTTTTTCGAAATCAGCATCAGAGGTCCCGGTAGAAACCATCACATGCTTGAGAACATCAGCCGAAGCCTTGTTGATAAAAGCTGCCCACTCTTCAACGGTATAATGTTTATGTACAGCAGTCAGAATATCAAACCCGGCCAATGCTTGCGCCATTTCAAACGTCCCGACGGTATCCATATTGGCCGCGATAATCGGTACGCCAGACCAGGTCTGACCTGAGTGTTTAAAGGTGAATTGACGTTCCAGTTCGACATCGGAACGGCTTTTGAGGGTAGAACGTTTAGGACGGATAAGAACGTCTTTGAAACCTAACTTCAGATCTTCTTCAATACGCATGTGCGGATTCCTGGGGTTAATGGCGAAAAATCGAAACTCACAACTCCAGTGACGCTATCATACGCACTAATCATGGCCGTACAAGACTGCGAAATTCTCTTTTTTTACGTTACAATCCCATAAATTTACCTGGCGAATAGTAGGTTAATGCTCAGAGCGCATCGTCTTTGTATGTTTAAAATTTAACCTTTTGATTATCAAACTAAAATTCCGGAAGCTGGAGATATGAGGTATACCGTAGCCTTAACCGGCGGTATTGGCAGCGGTAAAAGTACCGTCGCTGATGCCTTCGCTGACCTCGGAATAACCGTCATCGACGCGGATATTATCGCGCGCCAGATGGTTGAGCCAGGGCAGCCCGCCCTGAACGCAATAGCGGAACATTTTGGTTCTGAACTTATCGCCGCCGACGGCACGTTACGTCGCCGGGCGCTGCGTGAGCGTATTTTTTCGCATCCGGAAGAAAAAGCCTGGCTTAACGCTCTGCTTCATCCCTTAATTCAGCAGGAAACCCAACGACAGTTTCAACAGGCTACGTCGCCCTATGTGTTATGGGTTGTGCCTCTGCTGGTTGAAAACAGGCTGTATCAAAAAGCCAACCGCGTACTGGTGGTTGACGTTACGCCCGAAACGCAGCTTATGCGCACAATGCAGCGTGATGATGTTACGCGCGAGCATGTTGAACACATTCTCGCTGCGCAGGCGACGCGTGAAGCGCGCCTTGCCGTGGCGGACGATGTTATTGATAATAACGGCGCACCGGATGCTATCGCATCAGATGTGGCCCGCCTGCACGCCAGTTATCTTAAGCTCGCGTCGCAGTTTGTCTCACAGGAAAAACCGTAATGCACACCCAGGTCCTATTTGAACACCCTCTCAATGAGAAGATGCGTACGTGGCTGCGCATAGAGTTTTTGATCCAACAGCTCTCCATCAACCTGCCAATTGCAGACCATGCTGGCGCACTGCATTTTTTCCGTAACATCAGCGATCTACTGGATGTGTTCGAACGGGGCGAAGTCCGTACCGAACTGCTGAAAGAACTGGAGCGCCAGCAGCGTAAATTACAGGCCTGGGTTGAGGTTCCCGGCGTCGATCAAGACCGTATTGAAGCCCTGCGCCAGCAGTTAAAATCCGCGGGCAGCGTGCTGATCTCCGCCCCGAGGATTGGCCAGCAGCTACGCGAAGATCGCTTGATTGCCCTTGTGCGTCAACGCCTAAGTATTCCTGGCGGCTGTTGCAGTTTCGATTTACCCACTCTGCATATCTGGTTGCACCTACAACAGGCGCAGCGCGACGCCCAGATTGAAAGCTGGCTTGCCAGCCTGAATCCCCTCACCCAGGCGCTGACGTTGGTGCTTGATCTGATCCGTAATTCAGCGCCTTTCCGTAAGCAAACCAGCCTGAACGGTTTTTATCAGGATAACGGGGACGACGCCGATTTGCTGCGTCTTATGCTGACGCTCGATTCACAACTTTATCCGCAAATTTCCGGCCATAAGAGCCGTTTTGCCATTCGCTTTATGCCGCTGGATAGTGAAAATGGTCTGGTGCCGGAGCGTCTTGATTTTGAACTGGCCTGTTGCTAAGGAGTAAAAATGTCTGACGTGACCGTCGTAAACTGTCCGACCTGCGGTAAACCGGTCGTCTGGGGAGAAATTAGCCCCTTCCGCCCATTTTGTTCTAAACGCTGTCAGTTAATTGATTTGGGCGAATGGGCCGCCGAAGAGAAACGAATCGCCAGCAGCGGCGACCAGTCTGATAGCGACGACTGGAGTGAAGAGCGCTAACGGTGATAGCTCTGTTGAGACGGCAATATCGCCTTATGACAAAAATAATCAATAAATACGCGTAGTTTTGGCGCCATATGCGCGCGGCCGGGATAATACCAATAAACCGGCGAGATTAGGCTATAACAGAAACGTAGCCGCCACTGCGCCAGAAAACCCTGGCGCGTTATCACTGACCCTAAGCCCGCAGGAGCTGACGGCAATTGAGGCGGTTTTTCCTCACGACGCCGCGGCCGGCCCCCGCTACTGGCCAGAAATTATGTCGACATTAAATCGCTAATAAGATCGATGGGGATCGTGTTGCGATCCCCCACTAAGGCGCAAATTGGCGTAATTTACGAATAATCGGTTCATTGGCCGGCGGAAAATCGTCCGTATTCAACGCGTTTTGCGCGATCCACCGTCCCGGCTGTCCTTCTTTCCCCCACGGTTCGCCCTCCCAGCGTTCAACCAGCCAAAACCACAGCGTAATGTGTCGGTCCGGGAATTGATATTCCAGAGTGTCGAATAATGTCACCTGTGTTGGCGTAATCCCCACCTCTTCCTGTAGCTCCCGGATCAACGCCTGCTCTGGTGTTTCGTCGGCTTCAATTTTTCCGCCGGGAAATTCCAGCTTGTTCGCCATATGCGCATCAGCGGCGCGTCGGGTAATAAAAATTTCATCGTTCGGGTTGCGGATAATCCCAACCGCGATTTGCAGTCTTTTCATCTTGTTGCATCCATAAAAAAGGCGCAGTCGCCTGCGCCTTTTTATCTGTGTTCAACGCCAGGCCGAATAAGCGTAGCGCCCTTCGGCAATAATGCCAGCACCGACCTGATGGCAACACATTATGTCTTATCAGGCCGGTAAGTTTATCGCATTAGCTCAGGCGACCGTGACACTGTTTGTATTTCTTACCGGAACCGCAAGGGCAAGGATCGTTACGTCCAATCTTACGTTCGCCTGTTTGGGCGGCCAGATCGGCAGCCACGGCGGTATCGTCATCCTGATGGCTTAGCTGCTGCATCTGCGCCAGGCGCTCCGCCTCTTCGCGACGCTGCATTTCCATCGCTTCGACCTCTTCCGGCATACGTACCTGGACTTTGCTCAGGGTGCTGATCACTTCATATTTCAGCGATTCCAGCATCGCGGCGAACATAGCGAAGGATTCGCGCTTGTATTCCTGCTTCGGATCTTTTTGCGCATAGCCGCGCAGATGAATACCCTGACGCAGGTAATCCATCGCCGCCAGGTGCTCTTTCCACAGGGAATCGAGCGTTTGCAGCATCACGCCTTTTTCGAAATGACGCATCATTTCAGCGCCAACCACCTCTTCTTTACGCTGATACACTTCGATAGACTGCGCCAGGATGCGCTCACGCAGCGTCTCCTCATGCAGCTCCGGCTCTTTATCCAGCCATTCGGCAATCGGCAGCTCCAGGTCGAAGTCGTTTTTCAGGCGTTCCTGCAAACCCGGGATGTCCCACATCTCTTCCAGCGACTGCGGCGGAATGTAGGCGTCGATAGTCGCCTTAAAGACATCTTCGCGAATGCTGTTAATGGTGTCGCTCACGTCAGACACATCCAGCAGTTCGTTACGCTGGGTATAAATTGCACGGCGCTGATCGTTCGCCACATCATCATATTCCAGCAGTTGCTTACGAATATCGAAGTTACGGCTTTCTACTTTACGCTGCGCGTTAGCGATAGCTTTCGTCACCCACGGGTGCTCAATCGCTTCGCCCGGCTTCATCCCCAGTTTACGCATCATACCGGAGACACGATCGGAGGCGAAAATACGCATCAGCGCATCTTCCATCGACAGGTAGAAACGGGAAGAACCCGGATCGCCCTGGCGACCGGAACGGCCTCGCAGCTGGTTGTCGATACGGCGGGATTCATGGCGCTCGGTGCCAATGATATGCAGACCGCCGGCAGCCAGAACCGCGTCATGGCGTACCTGCCAGTCCGCTTTAATCTGCGCAATCTGTTCTTCCGTCGGCGCTTCCAGCGCGGCGACTTCCGCCTGCCAGCTACCGCCCAGCATAATATCGGTACCACGACCCGCCATGTTGGTAGCGATAGTGACCGCCGCTGGATAACCAGCCTGCGCAACGATGCCTGCTTCGTTGGCGTGGAATTTTGCGTTCAGTACGTTATGTTTGATGCCCGCTTTGGTCAGCTCTCTGGAGACCACTTCAGATTTCTCGATAGAAATCGTCCCGACCAGCACTGGCTGACCGTTCGCGGTACGCTCTTTAATATCTTCGATAATGGCCTGGATTTTTTCTGCTTCGGTCATGTAGACCAGATCCGGCAAATCTTTACGGATCATCGGACGGTTGGTCGGAACAACGACGGTGTCCAGCTTATAGATAGAGCTAAATTCGAAGGCTTCAGTATCCGCCGTACCGGTCATACCGGCCAGCTTTTCATACAGACGGAAGTAGTTCTGGAAGGTGATAGACGCCAGCGTCTGGTTTTCATTCTGAATTTCAACGCCTTCTTTCGCTTCTACCGCCTGGTGCAGACCGTCAGACCAGCGACGCCCCTGCATGGTACGACCGGTATGTTCATCAACAATGATGACTTCGCCGTCTTTCACAATGTAATCCACGTCACGGGTAAACAGCGCGTGCGCGCGCAGCGCGGCGGTGACGTGATGCATCAGCATAATATTGCCAGGCGAGTAGAGCGACTCGCCTTCATCCATAATGCCTTCTTGCACCAGTAGCTCTTCGATCAGCACCAGACCGCGTTCGGTCAGGTTAACCTGGCGCGCTTTCTCATCAACGGAGAAGTGGCCTTCGCCCTGGAAAGTGTCAGAATCTTCTTTCTCCTGACGAATCAGGTGCGGAATGATTTTGTTCACTTTTTTGTACATTTCCGAGCTATCTTCCGCCGGGCCGGAAATAATCAGCGGCGTACGCGCTTCATCGATCAGGATGGAGTCGACCTCATCCACCAGCGCATAATGCAGTTTACGCTGCACGCGCTCTTCCGGGCTGAACGCCATGTTATCGCGCAGGTAGTCAAAACCGTATTCGTTGTTAGTGCCGTAAGTGATGTCGGCAGCGTAAGCTTCACGTTTGGCTGGCGCAGGCATACCTGGCAGGTTGATACCAACGGACATACCGAGGAATTCGAATAGCGGACGGTTGTTTTCGGCGTCACGCTGCGCCAGATAGTCGTTCACGGTTACCACATGAACGCCTTTGCCGGACAGCGCGTTCAGGTAGGCTGGCAGCGTTGCGGTCAGCGTTTTACCTTCACCAGTACGCATTTCGGCGATACAGCGATCGTTGAGCACCATACCACCCAATAGCTGAACGTCGAAGTGACGCATCCCAAAGACGCGTTTACTGGCTTCACGCACCACCGCGAACGCTTCCGGAATCAGGCTCTCTACGCTTTCGCCTTTTTCAATACGGGCGCGAAATTCGTTGGTTTTCGCTTTCAGTTCGTCATCGGAGAGTTTTTCCATCTCCGGTTCCATCGCATTAATAAGGCTGACGGCCTTACGCATACGACGCAGCGTACGATCGTTACGGCTACCGAATACTTTGGTTAATAATTTGATTAGCATAATAAAGTCTCAAATGCCCCGCGCCGCGGAGCTACAAATAAAGTAAAAGGGTCTTTTTTCGTTAGCTGAGACGTTGCGGACCGGCGCGGATACCCTGCGCCTGACTTATCCAGGCCGGGATGCTAAATGCGGTTTGTGGCGCAAAATACGCCAGGGAGAGGCGGCGAACAATCGCCGGCGGCGTGCCCTCCTGCGTGAGCATCGCGCTGAGCGTATTCAGTAAGGCGATATGATGCGCCTGTAATGGCGAAGGCGCATCGGCAACGGGCAGCGTTTGCGGCGCCATTGCAAAAGAAAGGTGGCGAATCACCGTGCGAATAGCGTGCTGATGCCAGTAATCTACGGTGAAATTGGGACGACGGTTAGAGGCTTCTAACAGCGCAAGATGGCTAAAGTTAACTTTAGACGCGGTGCTGGCGGTCGTCCTTGCAGGCGTATTGGTTTCGGCGGCGTTACTGAGCGCGGGCAAACCAAAACTCGCCGCGACCATCCCTAATAAGAGATGCGGCCAGAAGTATCGTCTGCCTAACTGTCGCCAGCGCGTCAGTATTCCACTCACGTCATTGCCACCTGATATGCCCCTCATGGGCTTACGGAATCAAAACAATTTGCGCACAAATCTTATCATTAAAGCGTACGCGCTACAGCAGTAATGACGAGAAGCTAAGGTGAAAATCGGCTAAGAAAACAGCGAACGCGCCGTGTTTCCATTTAACCCTGTCAAAATGGCTGTATTAAGGAAAGCGCAGATAAAGAATAGTAAAAAAAACGACTGGCTCGCCTGGCCGGAGAGAGTGCCAGGTTAACCAGTCGAATTTTATACGACAGCGTATGTCGTTATGCCAGTACCGTCGAAGGCGCTTTGAAAGCCAACGGCAGTTCTGCGTCGTCCTGGAAGGTCACAAATTCCCAGGCTTCCTGTTTTGCCAGGACTGCCTGTAACAATTTGTTATTCAATGCGTGACCGGATTTATACGCGGTAAACGCACCAATAATATTGTGACCACACATGAACAAGTCACCGATCGCGTCAAGCATTTTGTGACGAACGAATTCATCTTCAAAACGCAGGCCGTCTTCGTTCAATACGCGATAATCGTCAACAACGATGGCACAATCGAAGCTGCCGCCCAGGCACAGGCCGCGGGACTGCAGATATTCGATATCACGCATAAAACCGAAGGTACGCGCACGGCTGATCTGGCGCATGAACGCATCCGCAGAGAAGTTCATCGCGTAGCGCTGGCTGCTGGAATCGATCGCCGGATGGTTAAAGTCGATGGTGAAATCCAACGTAAAACCATTGTACGGTCTGAATTCAGCCCATTTATCGCCATCTTCAACCCGAACAGTCTCTTTGATGCGTACGAATTTTTTGGCGCAGTTCAGTTCATCAATACCGGCATCAAGCAGCAGGTAGACAAACGGAGCGGCACTGCCATCCATGATCGGGATTTCCGGGGCATTAACCTCAATAACGATGTTATCGATACCTAAGCCCGCCAGAGCAGCGTTCAGGTGCTCAACGGTTGAAATCCGTACATCATGCTCATTCACCAGACACGTACAGAGCATGGTATCACGCACAGATTTGGCATCGGCCGGGAAATCTACCGGTGGATTCAAGTCGGTGCGACGATAGATGACCCCGGTATTGGCCGGCGCAGGGCGTAATGTCAGGGTGACTTTTTTGCCGGTGTGTAAACCGACGCCAGTCGCCTGAACGATACGTTTAAGTGTCCTTTGTTTGATCATCGTATAATCTCGCCAAATTACCTATCCAACCGAAGTGTACTATACATTCGGCGGGCCAGTTTAGCACAAAGAGCCCAGAATCCCAAATTCCAGCTAATTCTTAATCAGCTTGCTTACGCAGGAATGCGGGGATATCCAGATAATCCGGCTCTTTCGCCGCCTGTGGTGTATTGTCGTTAACCACTTTCGCGACCGTTTTTTGCTCCTGCGTCAACGGCGCCATACCGTGCTGCTGATAACGATCCAACACCGGCTGCTGCACCTGTTTATTGGTGACCAGGGTGATTTCCGGACGTTTGTCCATACCAATACCGGTCGCCACTACCGTCACGCGCAGTTCATCATTCATATCCGGGTCCAGAGAGGTACCGATAACCACGGTGGCGTTATCCGACGCAAACGCGCGAATGGTGTTACCGACGGTTTCAAACTCGTCCAGACGCAGGTCGAAGCCCGCAGTAATGTTGACCAACACGCCGCGCGCGCCGGACAGGTCGATATCTTCCAGCAGCGGAGAAGAAATAGCCATTTCAGCCGCTTCTTCCGCACGGTCTTCACCGCTCGCCACGCCGGAGCCCATCATTGCGTAGCCCATTTCAGACATCACGGTACGCACGTCAGCAAAGTCGACGTTCATCAGGCCCGGGCGGGTGATCAGCTCTGCGATACCCTGAACCGCGCCTTTCAGCACGTCGTTAGCCGCGCCGAACGCGTCGAGCAGGGAGATACCACGGCCCAGCACTTTCAGCAGCTTGTCGTTCGGGATGGTGATCAACGAGTCCACATGCTTGGACAGCTCGGTGATACCCTGCTCCGCAAATGCCATGCGCTTTTTGCCTTCAAAATTGAAAGGCTTAGTCACCACGGCAACGGTCAGAATACCTAAATCTTTTGCCACTTCAGCAACCACTGGCGCCGCGCCGGTTCCGGTACCGCCGCCCATGCCTGCCGCGATAAATACCATGTCTGCGCCTTCAAGCGCCGCACGCAGCGCTTCACGGTCTTCGTCCGCCGCGTTACGACCGACTTCCGGGTTAGCGCCGGCGCCCAGACCTTTGGTAATACCGCTACCAATTTGAATGGTCTGGCCAACCGCCGTTTTACGCAACGCCTGAGCGTCGGTATTCACCGCGAAGAATTCAACACCTTCGATGCGCTCGCGCACCATGTGTTCAACAGCGTTACCGCCGCCACCACCGACGCCGATGACTTTAATCACCGCGTCGTTGGTTAGTTCCATAGGTTCAAACATAATCTCTCTCCGTCATGTGCCTGTCGCCTGAGGCCGTAATATCTGGCGGCCTCATAAAAAATTAAAACTCTTTTCGCAGCCAGCTATTAAGTCGCTTGATCCACGAGCCAACTGATGCCGTAACACGTTTTTCCACTTCTGCTTCACCGTTTAAGTGGGACTCTTTCCCGTAGTGAAGCAATCCCACCGCCGTTGAGTAATACGGCTCCTGGGCATAATCCGTCAGACCGGTAATATTCAGCGGCGCGCCGATACGCACCTGCGTATGAAACACGCGCTGAGCGCAAGCAGCAAGCCCTTCGATTTGCGCCGCGCCGCCGGTTAACACAATCCCCGCCGCCAGGTGATGTTTTACCCCTTGTTGGCGAAGCTGTTCCTGTAATTGCAATATCTCTTCGTTGACCAGATTGAGCAGCTCGGTGTAACGCGGCTCAATCACTTCCGCCAGCGTCTGACGTTGCAGGCTGCGCGGCGGACGCCCGCCTACGCTCGGTACTTCAACGCTCTCGTCTTTACCGACGATGGAACCCAGCGCGCAACCGTGGCGGACTTTAATGGCTTCAGCATCGCTCGGCGGTGTACCAAAGGCATAAGCGATATCGCTGGTCACCACGTTCCCCGCGTAAGGGATCACTTTGGTATGACGCAGCGCGCCGCCAGTATAAACGGCGATATCCATTGTACCACCGCCGATATCCACGACACAGACGCCCAGTTCACGTTCATCTTCCGTTAACACGGAATAACTGGCCGCCAGTCCGGCAAATATCAGTTGGTCAACTTTCAGACCACAACGTTCAACAGCTTTGACAATGTTTTTTGCCATATCGTTGTGGCAGGTAATCAAATGTACTTTCGCCTGCATACGCACGCCGGAAAGACCGACCGGATTTTTAATGCCTTCCTGGTAGTCAATGGCGTACTCCTGAGGAATCACATGCAGCACGCGATGTTCATCGCGCACGCGCACTGACTTCGCAGTATGCACGACGTTTTCCACATCTTCTTGCGTCACTTCCTCTTCGGAAATGGGCACCATACCAATTTCATTCTGACAGCTAATATGTTTGCCGGAAAGCGCCAGATATACCGAGGAGATCTGGCAATCAGCCATCAATTCCGCCTGGTCAATGGCGCGCTGAACGCATTTCACCACTGACTCAAGGTCATTCACCCCGCCTTTATCCATACCCCGCGATGGGCAACTGCCCACGCCAATGATATTGACCATACCGTCGGGCAGAACTTCCCCTACTAAAGCGGCAACCTTCGCGGTGCCAATCTCCAGTCCTACTACCAGTTTTCTGTCCGTCGCCTTGATCATTGTTGTTCTGCCTGTGCCTGATTCTGTTGCTGATTAGATTCCTCAGGGGGGAGCGGCGCCCAGCCAACTGCCGCACCTGAGTCATAACGCAAATCAACGTAGCTAATCCGTTTGCCATCGGTTTGCGCCTGCTGCTGTAAAACCGGATAGAGTTCTACAAAGCGAGCCAACCTTTTCATCGTATCGCCCCTGCCGAGATTGAGCTTAATGCCGTTATTAAGCGTCAATTGCCAGGAGCGACGTGCGGTCATCGCCGCTTCCTTTAGAGTGAATTTATCCTTAGCCAGCACCTGCCCCATCTCGCGGTATCCCTGCAACACTTCACTCGCGCTGCCTTCCGGGCCATACAACATGGGTAAAACCTGTTTGCCGATGCGGTCTGACGGCACGCTGAAGGTGTTCCCTTCAGCATCGACCATATGTTGATCATTCCAACGCGCAATCGGCACATATTCAACCAGATGAATCTTCAATTCATCAGGCCACTGTTTTCTGACGCTGGCCTGTTTAATCCACGGCAAACGCTCAATCTGGCTCTGGATAATGTTCACATCCTGCGTCATGAAGGTTCCCGGCGCGCCCAGAGCCAGTATCGCCTGACGGATATCATCGTTACGCGTGTAGTGACGCTCGCCGGTTAATACCAGCTTTGATAACGGTAAACGCTGCGCATCTTCCATCCACCCTAACACGACCCACCCGCTAACAAACACGGTGCACAGTACCGTCAGCAGGAATAAAATTCCTGCAAGACGCGTTCCATTATTGCGGCGTGAAGAAGGCGTCTCTTCATCACTGTTTCGCGTGTTCAGCGCAGCCTGCGACATATCAGTCCGCCAACTCCAGAATTCGTACCACTAACTGCGAGAAGCTCATTCCCGCCTGACGCGCCGCCATCGGCACCAGACTATGGCTGGTCATCCCCGGAGATGTATTGGCTTCCAGCAGATAAAACTGACCATCGCTGTCCAGCATGACGTCAATACGCCCCCATCCCGTGCAGCCTAAAGCTTTCCATGCCTGCAGGACGAGAGACTGTAGCGCGGCTTCCTGGGACGCTTCTAAACCAGCAGGGCAGAAATACTGAGTCTCATCAGAGAGATACTTCGCCTCATAATCATAGAAGGTTCCTGCCGGTTGGATACGAATTGACGGTAAAATTTCTTCGCCAACTATCGCCACCGTAAATTCCGGACCGCACAGCCATTTCTCAATCAGTATTTCGTCATCATGCTGAAAAGCCAATGATAACGCACCCTGTAAAGCATTTTCTTCTACTACTTTCGTCATACCGACGCTGGAGCCTTCACGGCTGGGTTTGACAATTAGCGGTAAACCCAGCGCCGAAATTCGCGCTTTTTGTTCTTCGCTAAGGCCTTTTTCAAACTCAGCGCGCGTCAGCGCGACCCACGGCGCAACCGGTAAGCCTGCGCCCTGCCACAGCAATTTACTGCGCAGTTTATCCATGGAAAGCGCCGAGGCCATCACGCCGCTACCGGTATAAGGCAGGCCGAGCAGCTCAAGCATTCCCTGTAAGGTGCCATCTTCACCGCCGCGGCCATGCAACGCAATAAAGACCTTCTGAAAGCCCATTGCTTTAAGCTGCGCGACATCGACCTCTTGCGGATCGACGGGATGCGCATCAATGCCGCCTTCACGTAACCCGGCCAACACTGCCGCGCCGGAATTTAACGAAACGTCCCGCTCCGCAGAGGTTCCGCCCAACAGGACCGCGATTTTATCAGCCATGTTGTTCTTCCTCCTGGATTTGCGGCTTCAGCTTGATTTCAGATAAGTAACGCGCAATTTTGCCAACATTTCCTGCGCCTTGCACTAATATCAAGTCGTTACCCGTCAGCACCGGCGCTAACATTGTCGCAACCTGAGCCGGATCGGAAACCAGAATCGGGTCAATTTTTCCCCGATTACGAATCGTACGACATAAAGAACGGCTATCCGCTCCCGGAATCGGCGCTTCGCCCGCCGGGTAAACGTCCAGCATCAGCAGCGCATCAACCTGGGTCAGCACATTGGCGAAATCGTCATACAGATCGCGCGTGCGCGTGTAACGGTGCGGCTGAAACAGCATCACCAGTTTTTTATCCGGCCACCCTGCTCGCGCAGCTTTAATGGTGGCGTCTACTTCAGTCGGATGATGGCCATAATCATCCACCAGCATCGCCGTCCCGGCTTTACCATTCACCGGCTCAAGCGGGAACTCGCCGAGGAAGTCAAAACGACGCCCGGTCCCCTGGAAGCTTTCCAGCGCGCGCAGGATAGCGTCATCGGCGATGCCTTCTTCGGTCGCTACCGCCACTGCCGCGGCGGCATTCAGAGCATTGTGGCGACCCGGCGCATTCAACGTGACATGCAGATCCGGCATTCCCTGGCGCAACAGCGTAAAGTGCCCCTGCGGCCCTATCTGCTGATAATCTTCTACGCGGACGTCAGCATCCTCGCTAAAGCCATACGTCGTGGTCTGACGCCCCACCCGCGGCAGCAACTCGCGGATGACCGGATCGTCGACGCACATTACCGCGCGACCGTAGAACGGCAGGTTATGCAGGAAGTTAATAAACGTCTGCTTTAAATTTTCAAAGTCGCCATGATAGGTATCCATATGGTCGGCTTCGATGTTGGTGACGATCGCGACCATCGGCTGCAAATGCAGGAAGGACGCGTCGCTCTCATCTGCCTCGGCAATCAGGTAACGACTATGGCCCAGACGCGCATGAACGCCTGCGGCTTTCACCAGTCCGCCATTCACGAAAGTCGGGTCCAGCCCCGCTTCGGCATAAATACTGGACACCATCGCGGTCGTTGTGGTTTTTCCGTGCGTCCCGGCAATGGCGATGCCGTGGCGAAAACGCATCAGTTCCGCCAGCATTTCCGCACGGCGAATAACCGGAATACGCGCTTCATGCGCCGCGACAATTTCCGGGTTATCCGCGGAAATTGCGCTGGAAACGACGACCACGCTGGCATCACGCACATTTTCCGGACGATGGTTAAAGAAAATCGTCGCCCCCAGGCTCGTCAACTGCTGGGTCACCGGATTCGGCGCTAAATCGGAACCACTGATCTGATACCCTTCATTGGCCAGAACTTCGGCAATACCGCCCATACCAGCACCACCGATGCCGACAAAGTGAATGTGCCGAACGCGACGCATTTCGGGCACGATGGAACGCAGTTTTGCCAGTTGTTGTGTATTCATTCTTTACGCCATTAACTCCAATACCCGCCATACTTCAAATTGCAGATGCGTTGGCTTGCCTGCAACCCAAATTATTGAGGGTAGAAAAACCCTGCGATGCAAAAGGCACCGCCACAAATTATGTCCGGGCAACCCGGCTGACTTCACTGGCGACGCGCTCGGTAGCATCCGGAATGGATACCGCGCGGGCACGCTCCGCCATGGTTAACAACGCCTCGCGCGACCACCCCGCCAGGGTGTCGGCGACAGCCTCTACAGTAAACTGCGGCTGCTCAAAAATCTTAGCTGCGCCGGCGTTTTCTAACGGCAGCGCATTCCAGTACTGCTGCCTGTCTTTATGCTGAAACGGCACAAATATCGCCGGTAATCCGGCGGCGGCGATCTCGCTCACCGTTAAAGCGCCGGAACGACATACCACCACATCCGCCCACGCATAGGCGGCGGCCATGTCATCGATAAATTCCGTTACCTTATGCTGCGGTTGTCCCGCCCCGGCATATGCCTGCTCTACCGTGAGCTGCGCGCCTTTTCCGCTTTGATGCCAGATTGTAACCGTATCGCCCAGTCTGGCGGCAACCTGCGGCATCGTCTGGTTCAGGACTCGCGCCCCCTGAGAACCGCCGACCACCAACACGCGAATCGGGCCGTCACGACCGGCCAGACGCACCTGCGGCAACGGCAACGCCAGTACGTCGGTACGCACCGGGTTACCCACCACTTCCGCGTTCGGAAACGCACCGGGAAACGCCTGCATCACCGTGGTCGCGATTTTGGCCAGCCACTGATTGGTCAGCCCGGCGATACCGTTTTGCTCATGCAAAACGACCGGAATACCCAATGACCAGGCAGCAAGACCGCCGGGGCCGGAAACATAACCGCCCATTCCCAGCACGACATCCGGCTTAAACCGCTTCATGATCACCCGCGCCTGCCGCCAGGCGTTAAAAATCCGCAGCGGCGCCGCCAGAAGCGCTTTTACGCCTTTGCCGCGCAGACCGGAGATCCGAATAAAGTCAATATCGATGCCATGCTTCGGCACTAAATCCGCTTCCATACGATCGGCGGTACCCAGCCAGCGAACCTGCCAGCCCTGGGCCATTAAATGATGCGCAACGGCCAGTCCCGGGAACACGTGCCCGCCGGTACCGCCCGCCATCACCATTAACCGCTTCGGTTGACCACTCATCGAGAACCTCGTGTAAACGCCTGCGCTTTTTCCAGACGCGTTTCATAATCAATACGTAATAAAAACATAATGGCCGTCGACATAATCAACAGACTCGACCCGCCATAACTGATCAGCGGCAGCGTAAGACCTTTGGTCGGCAGCATCCCCGCGGCCGCGCCAACGTTTACCAGCGCCTGGAAACTAAACCAAATACCGATAGAACACGCTAAAAATCCGGAAAAACGGTGGTCAATCTCCAATGCCTTACGGCCAATCGACATCGCGCGAAAAGCGACGAAGAATACCATTAAAAGCGCCAATACCACACCGATATAACCCAGTTCTTCCCCAATAATGGCGAAGATGAAATCGGTGTGCGCCTCCGGCAAATACTCCAGTTTCTGCACCGAATTCCCCAGCCCTTGCCCCCATATCTCACCGCGACCAAAAGCCATCAGCGACTGCGTCAGCTGATAACCGCTGCCGAACGGATCTTCCCAGGGGTTCCAGAACGAGGTAACGCGGCGAATACGATACGGTTCGGCGAGGATTAACAGAATCACCGCCGAGATGCCCATCCCGATAATGGCGATGAACTGCCATAATTTCGCCCCGGCGAGAAACAGCATCGCCAGCGTGGTGACAAACAGTACGACCACCGTCCCGAGGTCAGGTTGCGCCAGCAGTAACACCGCCAGCACCAGAATCACGCCCATTGGTTTTAAAAAGCCGCGCAGGTTATTTCGCACCTCATCAACCTTACGCACCAGATAGTTCGCGAGGTAGCAGAACAGCGACAGCTTGGTAAACTCCGCAGGCTGAATACGCAGCGGCCCCAGCGCAATCCAGCGCGACGCCCCGTTAACCGAGCTCCCGACGACCAGCACGATAAGCAGCATAATGATCGACGCAATCAGCATCGTCGTGCTGTATTTTTGCCAGAAGGTCATGGGCAAACGTAGCGTGACCATCGCCAGACAAAATGCCAGGAAGATATAGAGCGCATCACGTTTGGCAAACAAAAACGGATCGTTCGCCAGGCGCTGCCCGACTGGCATGGAGGCCGACGTCACCATGACAAAACCAATCGCCGCCAGCCCGAAGGTCAGCCATAGCAGCGTGCGGTCATACATGATCAGACTGTCGGCGTCTTTATCGCGCGAAGCCATCACCCAGCCTTTAAGCGCCGCAAACAGCCAGGCCAGGAGGCCAAAGCCTGGTACGCGCGGCATTCTCAGACGGGGGAGAGATAAACGCATCAACCTAACTCCTTCGCCAGACGGGTAAAGACATCGCCCCGTTGCTCAAAATTTTTAAACTGATCGAGGCTGGCGCAGGCGGGCGACAACAGCACCATATCACCCGGCTGAACGTGCGGCGCCAGCAAACGCATCGCCTCTTCCATCGTCTCAGTCTGTTGGGCGATTTCCGGACGCAGTGCGGCAAGCTGCGCGCCATCGCGCCCAAAGCAATACAGGCGGATACGATCGCCGGTCAGATAGCGCGCCAGCGGAGAAAAGTCTGCCGACTTACCGTCGCCTCCCAGCAGCAGATGTAGCGTACCGTCCACATGCAAACCGTTTAGCGCCGCTTCGGTACTGCCGACGTTGGTCGCTTTCGAGTCATTGATCCAACGTACGCCGTTATGCTCCAACGCCAGCTGGAAGCGATGCGCCAGACCGGTAAATGTCGTCAACGCCTTCAAACTGCTGGCGCGCGGCAAACCTACGGCATCCGCCAGCGCCAGCGCCGCTAACGCATTGGTATAGTTATGCTGACCGGAAAGCTTCATCTCTTTCACGTTCAGCACCTTCTCGCCTTTGACTCGTAGCCAGGTTTCGCCCTGCTGACGATTAAGGTGATAATCACCCATATTGACGCCAAAGCTGACGCAGCGCTCATCGGCCCCGCGTACCGGCATCGTCAACGCGTCATCGGCATTCACCACGCACACTTTCGCCTTCTCGTAGACGCGCAGTTTCGCCGCCCGGTACTGTTGCAAACCAAACGGATACCGGTCCATATGATCTTCAGTGACGTTGAGCACCGTTGCCGCCGCCGCTTGCAAACTTGACGTGGTTTCCAGTTGGAAACTGGATAATTCCAGCACGTACAATTCGCGATCGGCATCCAGCAGCATCAGCGCCGGAAGACCGATATTGCCGCCAACGCCGACATTGACGCCCGCCGCTTTCGCCATCTCGCCCACTAAGGTGGTCACGGTGCTTTTGCCGTTTGAGCCGGTGATGGCCACAATCGGCGCTTGCGCTTCGCGGCAAAACAGTTCGATATCGCCGACAATTTCCACTCCAGCGCTGGCGGCAGCGCTAAGAGAGGGATGTGCCAGAGCAATACCAGGGCTGGCGACGATTAAATCCGCCGCTAAGAGCCACTCGTCGTTCAGGCCGCCAACGTGACGCTCAACCTCTTGCGGCAGCTTATCCAGACCCGGCGGCGTCACGCGAGTATCCATCACCCGCGGCGTCACGCCGCGGGCAAGGAAAAAGTCCACGCAAGAGAGTCCGGTTAAGCCCAGACCAATAATGACGACGTTTTTGTCCTGGTAATCAGCCATGATTAACGTACCTTCAGCGTTGCCAGGCCAATCAGGACCAGCATCAGCGAAATAATCCAGAAGCGCACAATCACGCGCGGTTCCGGCCAGCCTTTCAGTTCATAGTGGTGATGGATAGGCGCCATACGGAAAATACGCTGTCCGCGTAGTTTAAAGGAACCCACCTGCAGGATGACCGACAGAGTTTCCACCACAAAGACGCCGCCCATGATCACCAGCAGAAATTCCTGACGCAGCAGCACGGCGATAATGCCCAACGCGCCGCCCAACGCCAGCGATCCGACATCGCCCATAAAAACCTGCGCCGGATAGGTGTTAAACCACAAGAATCCTAATCCCGCGCCGACAATCGCCGTACAGACAATCACCAGCTCCCCCGCATGGCGTAAATACGGAATATGCAGGTAATTGGCGAAGTTCATGTTCCCGGTCGCCCAGGCCACCAGCGCAAAGCCGGCGGCAACGAAAACAGTCGGCATAATCGCCAGACCATCAAGCCCGTCGGTCAGGTTTACGGCGTTACCCGTACCGACGATGACAAAGTAGGACAGCAAAATGTAAAACAGCCCCAATTGCGGCATAACATCTTTAAAGAACGGCACCACCAGTTGGGTCGCGGGCGTGTCTTTCCCGACGAGATAAAGCGCAAAGGCCACGCCGAGCGCGATAACCGACATCCAGAAATATTTCCAGCGCGCAATCAGCCCTTTGGTATCTTTCCGCACCACTTTGCGATAGTCATCGACAAAACCGATAATGCCGTAGCCGATCAATACCACCAGCACGCACCAGACGTACGGGTTAGACGGGTAAGCCCATAACAGAACGGAAATCACAATCGCCGTAAGGATCATGATGCCGCCCATCGTCGGCGTACCGCGTTTACTGAAGTGCGATTCCGGGCCATCGTTACGTACCACCTGGCCAAAAGAGAGTTTTTGCAGACGAGCGATCATACGCGGGCCCATCCATAAAGAGATGAACAGCGCGGTCAACAGGCTGACGATGGCGCGAAACGTCAGATAAGAAAAGACGTTAAAGCCGGAATAATATTTGACCAAATGCTCGGCCAGCCAAACTAACATGAACCTTTCTCCTGTAACGCATGAACCACATCTTCCATCGCGGCGCTGCGTGATCCTTTCACTAAAATAGTCATCATTGGTTGCTCCTGAAGCAGAGCGTGTAAACGCGCAATGAGCGCGGCTTTATCGGCAAAATGTTCGCCGACGCCGCTGGCGTGGCTGATAGCCTGACTGAGTTTTCCGGTGCTTAACACGCGATCAATACCCGCCGCTTTTGCGGCCTCGCCAACCTGGAGGTGGCACGCTTCGCTTTCTGCGCCCAGCTCGGCCATATCGCCTACCACCAGCACGCGGTAGCCGGGCATTTCAGAAAGGACCTGCACAGCGGCGGTCATCGAACCGACGTTGGCGTTATAAGCGTCATCCAGTACCAGTTGGTTTTCACTTAGCTGAATCGGGAACAGACGCCCGGGTACAGCTTTTAACGCCGCCAGCCCTGCTTTAACCGCCGTCAGCGTCGCCCCCACCGCCATTGATAAAGCAGCGGCCGCCAGCGCGTTGGCAATATTGTGCCGCCCCGGCAACGGCAGCAGCACATCAATGCTGCCCATCGGCGTTTGCAGGGTAAATTCGGTACCGTGTGACGTCACGTGGATATTCGCAGCGGTAAAGTCGCTGTTTGCCGCATTCGGCGAAAAGCGCCACACCTGACGATCGCCAATAATGCTTTGCCAGTTCAGCCAGTCATTATTATCGGCATTCATAATCGCGATACCGTTCTCAGGCAAACCGGTATAGATTTCGCCTTTCGCTTTCGCCACGCCGGCCAACGAGCCGAAACCTTCCAGATGCGCCGCCGCCAGGTTATTGACCAGCGCCGCTTCCGGGCGCGTCAGGCTAACGGTCCAGGCGATTTCTCCCTGGTGATTAGCGCCTAACTCGATTACCGCATAGTCATAATCATGGTTTAAGCGCAGCAGCGTTATCGGCACGCCGATGTCGTTGTTAAAATTGCCTGCGGTATACAAAGTATTTCCGCACTGGCTAAGAATCGCGGCGGTCATCTCTTTGACCGAGGTTTTGCCGGACGAACCGGTTAACGCCACCACCCGCGCCGGTACCTGCATACGTACCCAGGCGGCCAGTTGGCCAAATGCCTGACGCGTGTCTTTTACAATCACCTGCGGAAGATCGATATCCAGAGGACGATTGACCAGCAGGGCGCCAGCGCCGTTCGCTTTTGCTTTATCAGCAAAATCATGCGCATCAAAGCGTTCCCCTTTCAGCGCCACGAACAGGCATCCCGGCGTCACTTTCCGTGTGTCGGTAATGACCGTATTGAGCGTGAGATCCGCCCCGCGGTGTTCGGCGCCAAGGACATCGGCAATTTTGCTGAGCGTTACGCTAATCATGCGATCACCCCCAGCAAACGCGCTGCGGTCACGCGGTCTGAATAATCAAGACGCTGCGTGCCGACAATCTGGTAATCCTCGTGCCCTTTACCTGCAATCAGCACAACGTCATTGTCTTTTGCCTGCATAATGGCATTGGTTACCGCCTCAGCGCGGCCTTCCATTACCCTGACCTGCCCGGCGTCCAGCATTCCGGCCAGAATATCGTTGATAATGGCGCGCGGCTCCTCGGTACGCGGGTTATCGTCAGTCACCACGACGATATCCGAGAATTCTTCGGCAATGGCCCCCATGAGTGGGCGCTTACCTTTGTCACGATCCCCGCCACAGCCAAAGACGCACCACAATTTTCCGGCGCAGTGCAGGCGCGCCGCCTGCAACGCTTTTTCCAGCGCATCCGGCGTGTGCGCGTAATCCACCACCACCGTCGGTTTGCCTGGCGCAGTGAACACTTCCATACGCCCGCAAACCGGCTGCAAACGCGCGGCGGTTTTCAGCAAATCCGTTAACGGATAGCCCAGCGCCAGTAGCGTCGCCAATGCCAGCAGTAAGTTGCTGACGTTAAACGCGCCCATCAGGCGGCTTTCGATTTCGCCTTCACCCCAGCTTGAAGCAAAACGAATCGTCGCTCCGCGGTCGTGGTACTCCACCGCCTCCGCTTTCAGCCAACGACCGTGACAGTTAGGGTTGATATGCCCTTCCATTGATACCGCGACCGCATCGGGTAGCGACGCCAGCCAGCGGCGTCCAACTTCATCATCGGCGTTGACGATTGCCTGACCGTGATGGTGGGTGGAATAAAGCATCCATTTTGCCGCCTCGTAATGCGCCATATCGCCATGATAGTCGAGATGGTCGCGGCTCAAATTAGTAAACACGGAGGCGGCAAATTTCAGCGCTGCCACGCGATGCTGCACCAGGCCGTGAGAAGAGACTTCCATCGCGCCGAAGGTCGCGCCCTGCGCAACCAGACTGGCCAGCACATGCTGAACATCCACTGCGGAACCGGTTGTGTTCTCCGTCGGGATCACTTTACCCAACAGTCCGTTACCTACCGTCCCCATCACTGCGCTGGTTTCGCCGAGCAACTGGCTCCACTGCGCCAGTAGTTGGGTGGTGGTGGTCTTGCCATTGGTGCCGGTCACCGCCACCAGACGCATGTTTTCAGATGGCTCATGGTAAAAGCGGCCCGCCAGCGCAGATAAACGCTCATTGAGCTGGCTGAGATAGACGACCGGTACGCCGTGCATTTCGCGAATCTCACCGTCGCTCGCCTCGTCTTTCGCCTCTGCAATAATGGCAGCTACGCCTTGCGCTATCGCCTGCGGGATATATCGACGCCCGTCCGCCTGATGACCCACCACTGCCACAAAGAGATCGCCCGCCGCAGCCACACGGCTGTCGAGCGTCATCTCTCGCAGTTCTCGCGCGGGTAGTCCAGCCACCCACGGAGCAAGAAGGTCGCGCAAATTACGATCTGCCACCTGTTCCCTCGCCTTGATTAATTACGAATTCATTTTTTTCGCCCGTTGCCAGCGCGTCCGGTTCGATGTTCATGGTGCGCAGAACGCCGCCCATGATGGCACCAAATACCGGCGCGGAAACGGCGCCGCCGTAGTATTTACCCGCCTGCGGATCGTTGATGACAACCACCAGCGCGAAGCGCGGCTGACTCGCAGGCGCGACGCCTGCGGTGTAAGCAATGTATTTGTTGATGTAGCGACCGTCCGGCCCCACTTTTTTCGCCGTACCGGTTTTAATCGCGATACGGTAGCCTTTAATTGCCGCCTTCACGCCGCCGCCGCCCGGCAGCGCCACGCTTTCCATCATATGCACCACGGTGCGTACGGTGGATTCAGGGAAGATGCGTTCGCCGGGTACAGGCGGATCAACTTTGGTAATCGACAGCGGGCGATAAATGCCATAGCTGCCGATCGTTGCATAGACTCGCGCTAACTGTAACGGCGTTACCATTAGCCCGTAGCCGAAAGAGAAGGTGGCCCTCTCTATGTCGGACCACCGTTGTTTTTGAGGATATAAGCCACTGCGTTCTCCGACCAACCCCAAATTGGTCGCCTTTCCTAGCCCAAAACGTGAGTAAGTATCTACTAACGCTGAGGACGGCATCGCTAACGCCAGTTTGGATACACCGACGTTACTCGACTTCTGCAGAACCCCGGTCAGGGTTAATTCGCTGTAGCGCGCCACGTCTTTAATTTCGTGGCCGTTAATTCGGTATGGAACGGTATTCAACACCGTATTTTCGTTGACGATACCGCGCTGAAGCGCAGTCATCACCACCATCGGCTTAACCGTAGAACCCGGTTCAAACACGTCGGTGATGGTACGGTTACGCATCGCGTCTTTCGGCGTACCGGCAAGGTTGTTGGGGTTATAGGAAGGGCTATTCGCCATCGCCAGTACTTCACCGGTATTGACATCGACCAGCACCGCGCTACCGGATTCCGCCTTGTTAAACGCCACCGCGTTGTTCAGTTCGCGGTAAACCAGCGCCTGTAAGCGTTCATCAATGCTTAACGCCAGGTTGTGCGCTGCCTGACTGTCAGTGGAGGAGATATCCTCAATCACGCGACCATAGCGGTCTTTACGCACGATTCGCTCGCCAGGCTGACCGGTAAGCCACTTATCAAAACTCTTTTCAACGCCTTCAATCCCCTGGCTGTCGACGTTGGTAAAACCGATGAGGTGAGCGGTTACTTCTCCTGACGGGTAGTAGCGGCGGGACTCTTCACGCAAATGAATCCCCGGCAGTTTGAGTTTTTTGATGTAGTCCGCCATGTCAGGATTTACCTGGCGCGCCAGATAAATAAAACGCCCTTTCGGGTTGGCGTTGATACGGGCGGAGAGCTGATCGAGCGGGATATTTAGCGCAGTAGAAAGCGCTTTCCAGCGATCGCCGACGCTGATGCCGCCAGCGTCATGAACTTCTTTCGGGTCGGCCCAAATCGCCTTAACCGGTACGCTGACCGCCAGTGGACGCCCGGAACGGTCGGTAATCATACCGCGTGAGGTGGAGACTTCCTGAACACGCAGCGAACGCATATCGCCCTGACGCACCAGCATATCCGGGGCGATAATCTGTAGCCACGCCGCGCGTCCAAGTAAAAAAACCAGCGCCAGTAAAATACAGCCGCACAGCAACGCAAAACGCCAACTGATGAAGTTGGTCTGTTCTTCCTGGCGTTTCGATTTTTGCGTTTTTGCCGCTGCTTTCATGCGTCGCGTTTATCCTTATTTTTGCACTACGATATTTTCTTGGGACGGATCAACATGCTGCATTTGCAGCTTTTCCGTTGCGATCCGCTCTACCCGGCTGTGATCGCCGAGCGCATTTTCTTCAAGGATCAGGTTGCGCCATTCAATGTCCAATGCATCGCGCTCCAGAACCAGTTGTTCACGCTGCGCGGTGAGTAAACGAGTATGGTGCGCCGTCGTGACCACCGTCACCGCCGTTAAAATGATGCAAATGAACAAGCAGAGTGGCAGCTTCCCGAACCGCAAAAGATCGTCACCGATCACGCCAGGCAAGGCATGGCGCTCGTTGCTTCCTATCGATCCCTTAACTTTGCTTAGGGCTTCTGTCACTCTGCTGATCATGCGTTCGTCCTCTCTGCGATACGCAGAACTGAACTACGGGCCCGAGGATTTTCAGCTACCTCTTTTTCACCCGGCATCAACTTGCCTAACGCTCGTAACTCACGACCGCCCAGTTTTTTGAGCTGCGCTTCCGTCATCGGTAATCCCGCCGGTACCTGCGGACCGCGGCTTTGCTCACGCATAAAGCGTTTCACAATACGGTCTTCCAGCGAGTGGAAACTGATGATTGAAAGCCGCCCGCCTGGGGCCAGTACGCTGAGCGAGCTTTTTAGCGCCTGCTCTATCTCCTCCAGTTCACTGTTTACCCAGATGCGCACCGCCTGGAAGGTACGGGTCGCGGGATGTTTGAATTTGTCTTTTACCGGGGTCGCCGCCGCAACCACTTCCGCCAGCTCTTTGGTGCGGGTCATCGGCTGTTCGCGATTGCGCTCAACAATGGCGCGAGCAATACGTTTGGCAAAACGCTCCTCGCCGAATGTTTTCAGCACCCAGGCGATATCCGCCTCCTCCGCCGTTTGTAACCACTCGGCGGCAGACTGGCCGCGCGTGGGGTCCATTCGCATATCCAGCGGACCGTCGCGCATGAATGAAAAACCGCGCTCCGCATCGTCAAGCTGCGGAGAAGAGACGCCAAGATCGAGAAGGATCCCGTCAATCTTGCCGGTAAGCTCGCGCTCGGCTACATAATCAGCCAACGCGGAAAAAGGTCCATGAATGATGGAGAAGCGAGGATCATTAATGGTCTGCGCAACAGCGATCGCCTGCGGATCGCGATCGATCGCCAGCAAGCGCCCCTCTTCGCCCAGTTGCGAGAGGATCAGGCGCGAGTGGCCGCCGCGACCAAATGTGCCATCAATATAGATACCATCCGGACGAATATTCAGCCCATTAACGGCTTCATCCAACAGTACCGTAGTGTGTTTAAAATTTTCCATCATCTTATAGAGACAAGTCCTGCAGCCGCTCCGATAACGTTTCGGTAGCTGACTGTTCAGCGTCGATATCTTCCTTGACCTGTTGATACCAGGTCGTTTCATCCCACAGCTCAAATTTGTTGAACTGTCCAACCAGCATCACTTCTTTCGTCAGTCCGGCATGTTGCCGCAGAACTGGCGCGATCAGTAATCGACCTGCACCATCCATCTGACATTCGCTGGCATGGCCCAACAGTAAACGCTGTACGCGACGTTCTACCGGGTTCATGCTCGACAGACGAGATAACTTTTGCTCAATAATTTCCCATTCAGGCAGGGGGTAAAGCAGCAGGCATGGGTGATGGATGTCAATGGTACATACCATTTGACCGGTAGCGCTCTCGATCAGTTGCTCCCGATAACGGGTCGGCACGGTCAGGCGCCCTTTACTGTCGAGATTGACTAACGTTGCCCCCCGGAACATGCCAGTCTCACCCCTTCTTACCACTTTATCCCACAAATTCCCACTCGAAGGAGTTTACGGAGCGGAGGAAAAGCTTGTCAAGCAAGTCACAACGCTTACCGAAGTAAAAAAGCCAATGTTTACGGCGAATATCTGCGTTGATTAATTTCCGTCCAGCGCGCAAGCCAAATTAACGTTATGAATATTTGTAAGAAAAAAACCAAAGACCCACCGCCGTTTAAAACGGACTCAATATAATCCGAGAAAAATATAAAGTGTCAGTTTGCGACGCGAGCGGCATTTTAGGACATATTGCACCGTGTTAACAGTGCCTGTTTAACGTGTGCAACGCCTGCTATACCAGCGCCTACGAGCGACTGTCGCGCCAAAGACAAAAAGTGGCTGTTAATTCGACGATTTCTTGCCTGCTTGTAACAAAACAAGACAAAGGAAAAGACTCGTTACGTCTTAATTAGTGGAATATGGACGATTTCGGACAAAAGAAAGGTAATAAAAAAGAATTTTCGGATAATTTTAAGGAATAATCTTAATTATTTGAGGGATATTTTTACTGATACGCATTTGTTTGACGGCGGCAGAAGAGAGAGTCTTTTTACCGCCGGTCCTTTAGCTACGGCTCAGAATGCCGCGACGATACAGGTTTCGCCGAATACGCGTTAAGCCGGGTTTCGGTTTACGCGGTTCATCAAGACTTGCCAGCACAATCTCCAGCACGCGTTCCGCGACATCACGATGACGCTGCGCCACCGCCAGTACCGGGCATTGCAGAAAATCCAGCAGCTCATGATCGCCGAAGGTCGCAATCGCTAAATCCGAGGGCAGTTTTCCATCGCGCCGCAGCGTAACGTCCATCACGCCCTGTAATAGCGCGAACGATGTCGTAAAGAGCGCCTGCGGCATAGGATGCGTTTCTAGCCATTTCTCAAACAACTGCGCGGCGGCTTCGCGCTCATAGCTGTTGGCATATAAGAAACTCACCTCCCGCGGATCGTCTTTCCATGCGGTGCGGAACCCCTGCTCGCGCAGGAAACTGACGGACAACTCCGGCAGCGCGCCCAAATAAAGCACCGTTTCCGCCGGGAATTTACGCAGCTCTTCCGCCAGCATCTCGGCATCATCCTGATCGGCGCCGACCACGCTGGTGAAATGTTCGCGATCCAGCGCGCGGTCGAGCGCGACGATGGGGAACGGATCGTTGGCCCAGCGCTGATAGAAGGGATGCTCCGGCGGTAACGAAGTTGAAACAATGATTGCATCCACCTGGCGTTGCAAAAGGTGCTCAATGCAGCGCATTTCGTTATCCGGCTGATCTTCAGAACAGGCGATCAGCAGTTGGTAGCCACGCTGGCGTGCCTGGCGCTCAAGATAGTTTGCGATACGGGTGTAGCTCGTGTTTTCAAGGTCCGGGATCACCAGACCAATGGAACGTGTGCGTCCAGCACGCAGCCCGGCAGCCACAGCGTTAGGATGGTAATTGTGCTCACGCACTACCGCCATGACTTTTTCTACGGTTTTGTCGCTCACGCGGTATTGCTTTGCTTTACCGTTTATAACGTAGCTTGCAGTTGTGCGCGAGACACCGGCCAGCCGAGCGATTTCATCCAGTTTCACAATTGCCCCTTGTGTAAATTGTACAAACCATAACCTTTATGTCGGCATGGGTTAAAATCGTTAACATCTAAGCGCAGTTTGATCACTCCGGCAACCGCTTTTATTCCGGGTTACCACGGATTTCGCAAAAAAAAGCCCAACCGGTGATATTGGGTTGGGCGATAATTCCTGTTGGCTGATATCCGGCAAACCTGCCTGATGGCGTTACGCTTATCGGACCTGGGCCAGATATCAGCCTGTAGACCGGATAAAACGCAACCACGTCGTCATCCGGCGAATCTGCTCAGCGCATAATCTTATCGCCGCGCGAAAGCCCGACGACGCCTGAACGCGCCACTTCAACAATTTTCGCCACGTCGCGCAGCGAGGCCAGAAAAGCATCCAGTTTATCGCTGGTACCCGCCAGTTGAACGGTATACAGCGTTGGCGTAACGTCAATAATCTGACCACGGAAAATTTCCGTATTACGCTTCACCTCTTCCCGTCCGTAGCCGCTGGCCTGGATTTTCACCAGCATGATTTCCCGCTCAACGTGCGCTCCCTGTCCCAGCTCGCTGACGCGCAGCACATCAACCAGCTTGTGCAGTTGCTTTTCAATTTGCTCAAGCACTTTTTCATCGCCTACCGTCTGGATAGTCATGCGCGACAACGTCGGATCGTCCGTCGGCGCGACGGTCAGGCTTTCAATATTATATCCGCGTTGCGAAAAGAGGCCGATAACCCGCGATAACGCCCCAGATTCGTTTTCCAGTAATACCGATAAAATCCGGCGCATCATCAGGTCCTCTCCGTTTTGCTTAACCACATTTCGTCCATCCCGCCCCCGCGAATCTGCATTGGATAGACATGCTCGCTGCCATCAACGGTGACATCGACGAACACCAGTCGGTTATTACGCACATGCTCAAGGGCTTCGCTGAGTTTACTTTCCAGCTCATCCGGACGGTTAATCTGCAGCCCGACATGGCCATATGCTTCCGCCAGGCGCACAAAATCCGGTAACGACTGCATATAAGACTGAGAATGGCGACCAGAATAGATCATATCCTGCCACTGTTTCACCATCCCCAGATAACGGTTGTTCAGGTTCAGAACCAGTACCGGCAGTTCATACTGTAAGGCTGTCGACAGCTCCTGAATGTTCATCTGTATGCTGCCATCGCCGGTCACGCAGACCACCATTTCTTTCGGCAGGGCCATTTTAACGCCCAGCGCAGCCGGTAGGCCAAAACCCATCGTGCCGAGCCCGCCGGAATTAATCCAGCGACGTGGTTTATCGAACGGGTAATAGAGAGCGGCAAACATCTGGTGTTGTCCTACATCGGACGTCACGTACGCGTCGCCCTTCGTCAGACGCCAGAGGGTTTCAATCACCGCCTGGGGTTTAATGCTTTCGCTTTCCGCGTCATATTTCAGGCACTGACGGGCGCGCCAGCTCTCTATCTGCTGCCACCAGTCGCGAATATCATCCTGCGGCTGAGACGGCGCATCCTGCGCCAGTAGCTCCAGCATTTGTTCCAGTACCAGGCGGGCATCGCCCACCACCGGGATATCAGCGTTAACCGTTTTGGATATGGACGTCGGGTCAATGTCGATGTGTAATACCGTCGCGTTCGGACAATATTTAGCGAGATTATTCGTCGTGCGGTCGTCAAATCGTACGCCAACAGCGAAAATCACGTCGGCGTTATGCATGGTCATATTGGCTTCATAAGTGCCATGCATTCCCAGCATTCCTAACGACTGGCGATGAGTAGCAGGAAACGCGCCCAGTCCCATTAATGAAGAGACCACCGGCAGGTTAAAGGTTTCAATGATGTGGCGCAGCGGCGTATAGCAGGCCGCGCTTATCGCCCCTCCCCCAACATAGACCACCGGCTTTTTTGCCGACGCCAGCGTTTGCAAGGCACGCTTAATTTGTCCTTTATGACCTGATGTTGTGGGATTGTAAGAGCGCATACTGACCGTTTCCGGCCAGGCATACGGCATTTTTTTCGCCGGATTCAAAATATCTTTTGGCAAATCCACGACCACCGGCCCAGGACGTCCGCTTGCCGCCAGCCAGAAGGCCTTTTTAAGCACCTGGGGAATATCTTCCGTCTGTTTGACCAGGAAGCTATGTTTGACCACCGGTCGGGAAATCCCCACCATGTCGCACTCCTGAAAGGCATCATAGCCAATCAATGAGGTGGCGACCTGGCCGGAAAGAATCACCAGCGGAATAGAATCCATATAGGCCGTAGCAATCCCGGTAATCGCATTGGTCGCTCCCGGTCCGGAAGTCACCAGCACCACGCCAACCTCGCCAGTAGCTCGCGCCAGGCCATCCGCCATATGCACCGCGGCCTGCTCATGACGCACCAGCACATGATCGATCCCTCCAACGGTATGTAGCGCATCATAAATATCAAGCACTGCGCCTCCAGGATAGCCGAACACCTGCTTTACGCCTTGATCGATAAGCGATCGGACGACCATCTCGGCTCCAGACAACATCTCCACGGCTTGCCTCCACTTTATACCTGTCATCACGGTTTGACGGACACCTTAACCGCTCGCTATCACGCCTGGCAATTGGGTGGAATGACCTAAAGATGGGGAAGGTTAGAATAATCAGGAGGCAAGAAGAGAAGAAATGGAGAAATACTCCGTCTGAATCACACCAGGTAATAAATAATCGCTTATAAATGCAGACTTACAGCAATTCATCTATTTTTCACAGCGACGAAAAGAATCGCTCACCGTTAATTCAGCATAAAATTTTTGATATACGCTAAAAAGCAGAATAAACCAGAATTTGTTTCTGATTTATTCTGCCCGGTTTTATCGCTTACAAACAGAAACTAATAAATCTTCCATCCATTGGTGCCCTTTATCACGCCCAGCCGCTTCATGCCAGGAAAGGTAGCATGTCCGGCTATTCAGTTTTAAAGGCAACGGCAATATTTGCAGCTCCAGCGACTCCGCAAACTCTTCCACCAGCCAGCGCGGGGCAATAGCGACCAAATGCGTCTGCGAGACCACATTCAGAACGCTGATAAGCGCCATGCCCTGATAAGCCACGCTCGACTGTTTATCCGGCGTGTCATACCACGGCTGACTAAATGACGCATAACGATCGAGAGAAACAACCGCATGTTGTTCATTATAAACATCGCCTTCCAGTAGCGGGCCGCTAATACGCGGGTGTTTACGGCTGGCGACTAAAACCATTTCATCTTTAAATAGCGGTACGCTGGTAAACTCAGGGCGACGGAATTCTTCATAACTAATAACGAACTCGGTTTCCTGATAGCGTAACTGATGCTCAGTATTCTGATTCAACGACGCTTTAAAAACGACATGAATATTTGGCGCAATTTTTTCTACACGATTATAAATCTGTGACGTCAGGATATTATCCAGCGGACTGCACACGCAAAGATTGAATACACGTTCGCTGCTGGTCGGCTCAAACCCCGATCCCGGCAATTCATTTTGCACCAATTGCAACGCCTGACGGACTGAACCAAATAACTGAAATGCACGGGCAGTCGGCTGAATTCCTCGTCCATATCGAACAAAAAGTTCGTCATTAAACATAACCTTCAGACGCGCTACGGCGTTACTAACCGCAGGCTGCGACATTCCCAGCGTGTGGGCGGCGCGCGTAATATTCTGCTCTTGCATTACCGCATCGAACACGGTCAATAGGTTCAAATCAACCATGCGAAGCTGTGGTTTGCCCATATCTAAAAGATGCGGCTTTTCGGTTTTGACCTCTGGCATATTTAACTCCACTGTCACGCTTAACTCCCTTTTTCTGGCTGAAGGCAGAAATAATTCCTGAAAATATGATTTACCATGCATATAAAATAAGAAAAAGGGAAAGCGTTAAAATTCGGAAAACATAAAGACGCTGACAGAGACAAATAGAATGCCAGCGCAAGCGTAATGTGTCCTGAGTCACACCATTGCGATTCATAATGTTTAAATTACGCAAGCAATATAACCATAACTATGGCGAATACACAATCATACACCAAGTGAATGATCATTTAAGTTTCAATTAAATGTTTATATTATTAATAGCTAAAAAGTTAACATTAATTTATCAATAACTTTATCCTTATCCATTAAGTAAACAAGGTTATTTGTTAAAATACAAAACAAATCAAAAAGATAAACCAAACCTTTAGCATACCTTTAACAGGCCATTCCCCTAACCAATTTGCAAACAAAAATGCCTAAATATTTCAAACAATGAAAAGTATGAATGTCCACTCGTTCTTTTATCCTTTATTGGACGCGCAGCCCAGCACAATTAGCTAAAGTACGTATCCGGATATGGTCAACAAAATGCAATGGCGACAGAAAATAGAGTTGACATTAAACGGCATATCCAGTACCACTAAAAGCATAACGTATTCGCTGGAGCTGAATTAATGTCACATATCGTTCGTTTCACTGGGCTACTACTACTCAACGCATTTATTGTGCGCGGTAGACCGGTGGGCGGCATTCAACATTAAGTCAGCTCGAAGTCAAACAAAAACCCGCGCCGTTGCGCGGGTTTTTTTATGCCTGACGCAAGGCGCCCCTGGAGACAAGGACCACATCATGAGCCAGCAAGTCATTATTTTTGATACGACCTTACGCGACGGCGAACAAGCGTTACAGGCCAGCCTGAGCGCGAAAGAGAAGCTGCAGATTGCCCTGGCCCTTGAGCGCATGGGTGTTGATGTCATGGAAGTAGGCTTCCCGGTCTCTTCTCCGGGTGATTTTGAATCTGTCCAAACCATCGCCCGCACCATTAAAAACAGCCGCGTTTGCGCCCTGGCGCGTTGTGTAGAAAAAGACATCGACGTCGCGGCACAGGCGCTGAAGGTCGCCGACGCGTTTCGCATCCATACTTTTATCGCCACCTCGCCAATGCACATCGCCACCAAGCTGCGCAGCACGCTGGATGAGGTCATCGAACGCGCGGTATACATGGTTAAGCGGGCGCGTAATTACACTGATGACGTGGAGTTCTCCTGCGAAGATGCTGGCCGGACGCCTGTTGACGATCTGGCGCGCGTGGTGGAAGCCGCTATAAACGCCGGCGCGAGAACCATTAATATTCCCGATACCGTGGGCTATACCATGCCGTTTGAGTTCGCGGGAATCATTTCCGGCCTGTATGAACGTGTCCCCAATATCGACAAAGCTATCATCTCCGTTCATACCCACGACGATTTAGGGATAGCAGTAGGCAACTCGCTGGCGGCAGTACATGCGGGCGCGCGTCAGGTTGAAGGCGCGATGAACGGTATCGGAGAACGTGCCGGTAACTGCGCACTGGAAGAAGTGATCATGGCGATTAAAGTGCGCAAAGACATCATGAACGTACACACCAACATCAATCACCACGAAATCTGGCGCACCAGCCAGACCGTCAGCCAGATCTGTAACATGCCGATCCCGGCCAACAAAGCAATTGTCGGCAGCGGCGCTTTCGCCCACTCTTCCGGCATCCACCAGGATGGCGTCCTCAAGAACCGCGAAAACTATGAAATCATGACGCCAGAGTCCATCGGTCTGAACCAGATACAGCTGAACCTGACCTCCCGCTCTGGCCGTGCCGCCGTGAAACATCGCATGGAAGAGATGGGTTACAAGGACACAGACTACAACATGGACCACCTGTACGACGCGTTCCTGAAGCTGGCGGACAAAAAAGGCCAGGTGTTCGACTATGACCTGGAAGCGCTGGCGTTTATTAATAAACAGCAAGAAGAACCAGAGCATTTCCGTCTGGATTACTTCAGCGTGCAGTCCGGCTCCAGCGATATCGCCACTGCTTCCGTGAAGCTGGCCTGTGGTGAAGAGATCAAGGCCGAGGCGGCGAACGGCAACGGCCCGGTCGACGCCATCTATCAGGCGATTAACCGCATCACTGGCTACGACGTTGAGTTGGTTAAATACGACCTGAACGCCAAAGGCCAGGGCAAAGACGCGCTGGGTCAGGTCGATATCGTCGTGAACCATCATGGTCGCCGCTTCCACGGCGTCGGGCTGGCGACGGATATCGTCGAATCCTCCGCCAAAGCGATGGTGCACGTACTGAACAATATCTGGCGCGCAGCCGAAGTTGAAAAAGAATTGCAACGCAAAGCTCAAAATAAAGAGAACAACAAGGAAACCGTGTAATGTCGAAGAACTATCATATTGCCGTACTGCCGGGCGACGGTATCGGCCCGGAAGTCATGGCGCAAGCCCTGAAAGTTATGGATGCGGTACGCAGCCGTTTTGATATGCGTATCACCACCAGCCACTATGACGTCGGCGGTATTGCTATCGACAATCATGGTCATCCACTGCCGAAAGCCACCGTTGAAGGGTGCGAGCAGGCGGATGCCATTCTGTTTGGCTCCGTCGGCGGCCCGAAATGGGAAAATTTGCCCCCGGAAAGCCAGCCGGAGCGCGGCGCCCTGCTGCCGCTGCGCAAACATTTCAAATTATTCAGTAATCTGCGTCCGGCGAAACTGTATCAGGGACTGGAAGCATTTTGCCCGTTGCGCGCCGATATCGCCGCTAACGGTTTCGATATCCTGTGCGTGCGCGAGCTGACCGGCGGGATCTATTTCGGACAGCCAAAAGGCCGTGAAGGCAGCGGTCAGTACGAAAAAGCCTTTGATACCGAAGTTTATCACCGCTTTGAGATCGAGCGCATTGCCCGTATCGCCTTTGAATCGGCGCGTAAACGCCGCCGTAAAGTCACCTCTATTGATAAAGCCAACGTACTGCAAAGCTCTATCCTGTGGCGTGAGATCGTCAATGATGTCGCGAAAACGTATCCCGATGTGGAACTCGCGCACATGTATATCGATAACGCCACCATGCAGTTGATTAAAGACCCGTCGCAGTTTGACGTACTGCTGTGTTCTAACCTGTTCGGCGACATTCTGTCCGACGAATGCGCCATGATCACCGGCTCAATGGGGATGTTGCCCTCCGCCAGCCTGAACGAGCAAGGGTTTGGCCTGTATGAACCGGCTGGCGGCTCCGCGCCGGATATCGCCGGGAAAAATATCGCCAATCCAATTGCGCAGATCCTGTCGCTGGCGCTGCTGCTGCGCTACAGCCTGGATGCCAACGATGCGGCAACGGCCATTGAACAGGCGATCAATCGCGCATTAGAAGAGGGCGTTCGCACCGGCGATTTAGCCAGGGGCGCTGCCGCAGTCAGTACCGATGAGATGGGCGATATTATCGCCCGCTATGTCGCAGAAGGGGTGTAATCATGGCCAAAACGTTATACGAAAAATTATTTGATGCCCACGTGGTCTTTGAGGCGCCAAACGAAACGCCGCTGCTGTACATCGACCGCCACCTGGTGCATGAAGTCACCTCTCCGCAGGCGTTTGACGGTCTGCGCGCGCACCATCGTCCGGTACGTCAGCCAGGGAAAACCTTCGCCACGATGGATCACAACGTCTCGACGCAGACTAAAGACATTAATGCCTCCGGTGAAATGGCGCGTATCCAGATGCAGGAGCTGATTAAGAACTGTAACGAGTTCGGCGTCGAGCTGTATGACCTGAATCACCCATATCAGGGCATCGTCCATGTGATGGGGCCGGAACAGGGCGTCACCCTGCCGGGCATGACCATCGTCTGCGGCGACTCCCACACCGCCACCCACGGCGCGTTTGGCGCGCTGGCCTTCGGCATCGGCACTTCTGAGGTAGAACATGTACTGGCGACGCAAACTCTGAAACAGGGGCGCGCTAAAACCATGAAGATTGAAGTCACGGGCAACGCCGCACCGGGCATTACCGCCAAAGACATCGTGCTGGCGATCATCGGTAAAACCGGCAGCGCCGGCGGCACCGGGCACGTGGTTGAATTTTGCGGCGACGCTATCCGCGCGCTGAGTATGGAAGGCCGCATGACGCTGTGCAATATGGCGATTGAGATGGGCGCCAAAGCCGGTCTGGTCGCCCCGGATGAAACCACTTTTAACTACGTAAAAGGGCGTTTGCACGCGCCGAAGGGCCGCGATTTTGACGAAGCCGTCGAGTACTGGAAAACGCTGAAAACCGATGACGGCGCGACCTTTGATACTGTCGTCACCCTGCGAGCAGAAGAGATCGCGCCGCAGGTGACCTGGGGCACGAATCCGGGCCAGGTGATTTCCGTCACCGACATCATCCCCGATCCCGCCTCTTTTAGCGATCCGGTTGAGCGCGCCAGCGCCGAAAAAGCGCTGGCTTATATGGGCTTACAGCCGGGCGTACCGTTAACGGACGTTGCTATTGATAAAGTCTTTATCGGCTCTTGTACCAATTCGCGTATTGAAGATTTGCGCGCGGCGGCGGAAGTCGCCAAAGGGCGCAAAGTCGCGCCTGGCGTGCAGGCGCTGGTAGTGCCGGGTTCAGGTCCGGTGAAAGCGCAGGCGGAAGCGGAAGGTCTGGACAAGATCTTTATCGAAGCAGGATTTGAATGGCGCTTACCGGGCTGTTCCATGTGCCTGGCCATGAATAATGACCGCCTGAACCCGGGCGAGCGCTGCGCATCCACCAGCAACCGTAACTTTGAAGGCCGTCAGGGCCGCGGGGGTCGCACGCATTTAGTCAGCCCGGCGATGGCCGCCGCTGCCGCCGTTACCGGCCACTTCGCCGACATTCGCAGCATCAAATAAGGAAACTACCATGGCAGAGAAATTTACCCAGCATACCGGCCTGGTTGTCCCACTGGATGCCGCCAACGTCGATACCGATGCAATTATCCCTAAACAGTTTTTGCAAAAGGTTACGCGCACCGGTTTTGGCGCCCATCTGTTTAACGACTGGCGTTTCCTGGACGAAAAGGGCCAACAGCCAAATCCGGAATTCGTGTTGAACTTTCCGGAATATCAAGGCGCGTCGATACTGCTGGCGCGGGAAAACTTTGGCTGCGGCTCGTCACGCGAGCACGCGCCGTGGGCGTTGACCGATTACGGCTTTAAAGTGGTGATCGCGCCAAGCTTCGCCGACATCTTCTACGGCAACAGTTTCAATAATCAACTGCTGCCGGTAACCCTGAGCGACGCACAGGTCGATGAGCTGTTTGCCCTGGTGAAAGCCAATCCGGGCATTAAATTTGAAGTGGATCTGGAAGCACAGGTGGTGAAAGCAGGCGATAAGACCTACAGCTTTAAAATCGACGACTTCCGCCGCCACTGCATGTTGAACGGTCTGGACAGCATTGGGCTGACGCTGCAGCACGAAGACGCGATTGCCGCCTACGAAAATAAACAACCGGCATTTATGCGGTAACCCTTCACGCCTTACCGGGCCTACAGGTTATGCAATATCACCCGGTTGCCATTATATTCTGTAGGCCTGATAAGCGTAGCGCCATCAAGCTCCGGGTTACTCATCAGTCGCTCATGCCGGGGATATTCCGGCATTTTTTATACGATTTTTACTCGCCCGGTCACCACCTGCGTGACCACAGAAACAGCCGAAATAAAAAAAGCCAGCAGGTATTATCTGCTGGCGGGTGATTTTAGGCTATCGCCTACACCAATACTCAGTCACACATGATGTCTGCAATTGGCTTCAATCGGTCGCCTCCCACTGCATCAGTTCCGCGAGCATTTTTAAGCGCTGCGGCGCGCTCAGGCAAGCCAGCCAGGACGTTTTTTCCGTCGCGGCAAAATATCTCAACCAGAACTGGTGCATAGTGACCTCTTCCTCTTGCTTCATCGAAAGATATTATTGGCCTAATATAGGGATAATAAAATTGCTGAGTTTTTCATCGGAGTTCCCCTTTTATGCCCTCAGGTCGCCTGCAACAACAATTTATCCGTCTCTGGCAATGTTGTGACGGTAAAACGCAAGACACCACGCTTAATGAGCTGGCGGATCTGCTGAACTGTTCGCGTCGCCATATGCGTACGCTGCTAAATACGATGCAGGCGCGCGGTTGGCTAACATGGGAAGCCGAAGTTGGACGCGGAAAGCGTTCGCGTCTGACGTTCCTGTATACCGGACTGGCGCTGCAACAGCAGCGGGCGGAAGACCTGCTGGAACAAGATCGAATCGATCAACTGGTACAACTGGTCGGCGATAAAAGCGCTGTCAGGCAAATGCTGATTTCCCATCTGGGACGCAGCTTCCGCCAGGGGCGGCATATTCTGCGGGTTCTTTACTATCGTCCGATGCACAATCTCCTGCCGGGAACCGCATTACGTCGCTCGGAAACTCATATTGCCCGGCAAATTTTCAGTTCGCTCACGCGGGTAAATGAGGAAAACGGGGAACTGGAAGCGGACATTGCGCACCACTGGCAGCAAATTTCCCCTTTACTGTGGCGCTTCTACCTGCGCCCCGGCATTCATTTTCATCATGGCCGCGAGCTGGAGATGGAAGATGTCATCGCCTCGCTGACGCGTATCAATACGCTTCCGCTTTACTCGCACATCACAAAAATAGATTCCCCTACCGCGTGGACGCTGGATATTCATCTTTCCCAGCCGGATCGCTGGTTGCCGTGGCTGCTGGGCCAGGTCCCGGCGATGATTTTGCCGCGGGAGTGGGAAACGCTGGCTAATTTCGCCAGCCACCCAATCGGCACCGGGCCTTATGCCGTGCGGCGTAATACGCCGAACCAGCTCAAGATACTCGCCTTTGATGACTACTTCGGCTATCGGGCGTTGATAGACGAAGTGAACGTCTGGGTACTGCCGGATATCAGTGAAGAACCGGCCTGCGGATTGATGCTGGAAGGGCCGATACAAGGCGGTGAAAAAGCGATAGAAAGCCGACTGGAAGAGGGGTGCTATTACCTGCTATTCGACGCCAGAACGCCGCGCGGCGCGCATCCGCAGGTCCGAGAATGGGTAAGCCACGTCCTCTCCCCCACCAATTTACTCTATCATGCCGATGAACCGCTACAGCAGCTCTGGTTCCCGGCCTATGGGCTTTTACCGCGCTGGCATCACGCCCGTCCAGGCCCGGGCGAAAAACCCGCCGGGCTGGAAACCCTCACGCTGACCTTCTATCGCGAACACATTGAGCACCGGGTTATCGCCCGTATCATGAGCGCGCTTCTGGCTGAACATCAGGTGCATCTGCATATTCAGGAGATCGACTACGATCAATGGCACGCCGGCGAGATCGAAAGCGATATCTGGCTCAATAGCGCTAACTTTACGCTGCCGCTGGATTTCTCGCTGTTCGCGCACCTGTGCGAAGTACCGCTCTTGCAGAACTGCATTCCGCGCGACTGGCAGGACGACGCCGCGCAGTGGCGCGCTGGCGAGATGAACCTGGCGAACTGGTGCCAGCAACTGCTGGCCAACAAAGCGATTGTGCCGCTGATCCACCACTGGCTGATTATCCAGGGACAGCGCAGTATGCGCGGGCTGCGCATGAATACCCTCGGCTGGTTTGATTTTAAATCGGCGTGGTTTGCGCCGCCGGACCCTTAAAAGCCAGCTCTTAATTGCTGCCCGGCAACAAAATCACTACACTAACGCCGAACTCAACGGGGTGCCGCGCTCATGCGCGCGCTGAGAAAATACCCGTCGAACCTGATCCGGATAATGCCGGCGAAGGGATTTGAGGCTACCTCTCAAGTCCTTTGCCACTCTTTAACTGAGGTGCAAAGTGTTAAAAAAATATCTTCCGCTTTTACTCCTGTGCGCGGCGCCTGCTTTCGCCAAACCCGTTCTCACCGTCTATACCTACGACTCGTTCGCCGCCGACTGGGGGCCAGGCCCGGCGGTGAAAAAAGCGTTTGAAGCCGATTGCAACTGCGAGCTGAAACTGGTGGCGCTGGAGGATGGCGTTTCGCTGCTCAACCGCCTGCGGATGGAGGGGAAGAACAGCAAAGCCGATGTGGTGTTGGGGCTGGACAACAATCTGCTGGAAGCGGCCACGCAAACTAAGCTCTTTGCCAAAAGCGGCGTGGCGAATGAGGCGGTCAAGGTGCCCGGCGGCTGGAAAAACGACACATTTGTGCCGTTCGATTACGGCTATTTCGCCTTTGTCTACGATAAAAGTAAGCTGAAAAATCCGCCGAAAAGCCTGAAAGAACTGGTCGAGAGCGATCAAAAATGGCGGGTGATTTATCAGGATCCGCGTACCAGTACGCCAGGGCTGGGGCTATTACTGTGGATGCGCAAAGTCTATGGCGATAACGCGCCGCAGGCCTGGCAAAAACTGACGGCCAAAACGGAGACGGTGACGAAAGGCTGGAGCGAGGCCTACGGTTTATTTCTGAAAGGTGAAAGCGATTTAGTGCTCAGTTACACCACCTCTCCGGCGTATCACATTATTGAAGAGAAGAAGGACAATTACGCCGCCGCGAACTTCAGCGAAGGCCATTACTTACAGGTAGAAGTCGCGGCGCGTACCGTCGCCAGTAAGCAGCCGGAACTGGCGGAGAAATTTCTCAAATTTATGGTTTCTCCGGCGTTTCAGAACGCCATACCCACCGGCAACTGGATGTACCCGGTAGCGGACGTCGCCTTACCCGCAGGGTTTGAATCATTGGCCAAACCCGCCACAACGCTGGAATTCACGCCGCAACAAGTGGCAGCACAACGCCAGGCATGGATTAGCGAATGGCAACGCGCCGTCAGCCGTTAATTCCCGGCTGGCTGATTCCGGGGCTGTGCGCCGCCGCGCTGATGATAACCGTCGCGCTGGCGGCCTTTCTGGCGCTTTGGCTGAACGCGCCGGCGGGCGCGTGGTCGACAATCTGGCGGGATAGCTATCTGTGGCATGTGGTGCGCTTCTCATTCTGGCAGGCGTTTCTGTCCGCAGTGCTGTCTGTGGTCCCGGCGGTTTTTCTCGCCCGCGCGCTTTATCGACGCCGTTTTCCTGGGCGTCTGGCGCTGCTGCGTCTGTGCGCCATGACGCTGATTCTGCCGGTACTGGTTGCCGTGTTCGGCATTCTTAGCGTGTATGGCCGTCAGGGCTGGCTGGCCTCGCTGTGGCAAATGCTGGGGCTTCAGTGGACATTCTCCCCCTACGGCTTGCAGGGCATTTTACTGGCGCACGTCTTTTTTAACCTGCCAATGGCGAGCCGTTTGTTGCTGCAATCGTTGGAAAGCATTCCCGGCGAGCAGCGCCAGCTCGCCGCCCAGCTCGGTATGCGCGGCTGGCATTTTTTCCGTTTTGTCGAATGGCCGTGGCTGCGCCGCCAAATTCCGCCCGTCGCGGCGCTGATTTTTATGCTCTGCTTCGCCAGTTTCGCAACGGTACTGTCGCTCGGCGGCGGCCCGCAGGCCACCACTATCGAACTGGCTATCTTTCAGGCGCTCAGTTATGACTACGATCCTGCCCGCGCGGCGATGCTGGCATTAATCCAGATGGTCTGCTGCCTGGCGCTGGTACTGCTAAGCCAACGGTTGAGCAAAGCGATTGCGCCGGGGATGACGCTGACGCAGGGTTGGCGCGATCCTGACGATCGTCTCCACAGCCGTCTGACGGACGCCTTATTAATCGTGCTGGCGCTGCTGCTGCTGCTTCCGCCGCTGGTCGCCGTGGTGGTCGATGGCGTCAACCGCAGCCTGCCGGAGGTGCTGGCGCAACCCATTCTGTGGCAGGCTGTCTGGACATCGCTACGCATTGCGCTGGCGGCGGGCGTTCTGTGTGTGGTGCTGACCATGATGCTGCTGTGGAGTAGCCGCGAGCTACGCCAACGCCAGCAACTATTCGCCGGACAAACGCTGGAACTCAGCGGGATGTTGATCCTCGCGATGCCGGGGATCGTGCTGGCGACAGGCTTCTTTTTACTGCTCAATAGCAGCGTTGGCTTACCGGAATCCGCCGACGGCATCGTGATTTTCACCAATGCGCTGATGGCAATCCCCTACGCGCTAAAAGTCCTGGAAAACCCAATGCGCGATATTACCGCCCGTTATGGAATGCTGTGCCAGTCATTAGGAATTGAAGGCTGGTCGCGGTTAAAGGTCGTGGAACTGCGGGCGCTGAAACGTCCGCTGGCGCAGGCGCTGGCGTTTGCCTGCGTACTTTCTATCGGTGATTTTGGCGTCGTCGCGCTTTTCGGCAATGACAATTTCCGCACGCTGCCGTTTTATCTGTATCAGCAGATCGGCTCCTACCGCAGCCAGGACGGCGCGGTGACCGCGCTGATACTATTGCTGCTCTGCTTTACGTTATTTACCCTCATAGAGAAACTACCGGGCCGACATGCTAAAACTGATTGATATCACCTGGCTTTACCATCATTTGCCGATGCGTTTTACGCTGGCGGTAGAACGCGGCGAGCAGGTGGCGATTCTTGGCCCCAGCGGCGCGGGGAAAAGCACGTTGTTGAATTTAATTGCCGGTTTTCTTGCACCTGCCAGCGGTACGTTACTGATTGCCGGTGAAGATCATACGCTTACGCCGCCCTCACGCCGTCCGGTCTCAATGCTGTTTCAGGAGAATAATTTATTCAGCCACCTGAATGTGCAGCAAAATATCGGTCTGGGGCTAAACCCCGGGTTAACGCTCAACGCCAGCCAGCGGGAAAAACGGGACGCTATCGCACATCAGATGGGCATTGAGAGTCTGATGACGCGTTTACCGGGCGAACTGTCCGGCGGCCAGCGTCAGCGGGTAGCGCTGGCGCGCTGCCTGGTACGTGAACAGCCGGTACTGCTGCTGGATGAACCGTTCTCCGCGCTCGATCCCGCGCTGCGCCAGGAGATGCTGACGTTGGTCAGCGATATCTGCCGCGAGCGACAGCTCACGCTGTTGATGGTCTCGCACAGCGTGGAAGATGCGGCGCGAATTGCGCCCCGGTCAATCGTCGTGGCCGACGGGCGTATCGCGTGGCAAGGCAAAACAGACGAGCTACTAAGCGGTCAAGCCAGCGCCTCAGCGCTATTGGGCATCAAATCCCATATTTTGTAGGCCGGATAAGGCGAAGCTGCCATCCGGCAAAGGAATCGTTAGTAACCCACAACTTTGCGCAGAATATCGATATATACCGGCATCAGCGGGTGGCGAACCAGCACCACCAGCGCGACCACGCCGATCCCGAGCGTCAACGGCGCCAGATACAGCAAACGGCTGCGGGGGAAATACGCGGTTAAACGATCGACTGCCGCTTTGCCGCTGCGCCACAGCCGCCAGCATAGCCAGCCTCCGACCCACAGCAGCAACGCCGTCGCCAGCAGCAGCCATTTGAAATCTCCGCTCTGCATATCGGAAGGAATATCGATTGCCGCTCCCGCCAGAATGCCCGGCAGGAAATAAAACGGCGGCCACAGCAAACAGCCAATCAAGTTCGGCCCAATAAATTTCGCCACGGGAAGATCCAGCATCCCTGCCACCATCGGCACCAGCGGCCTCGTCGGGCCGACAAAACGTCCGACCAGGATCGTGAACATACTGTGCTGATGCAGCGCGTGTTCGGTTTTATCCAGCAGCGACTTGTTCTTTTTCATAAAAGACCAGCGGTGTAGCGGCTTTTTAAAGCGCCACCCCAGCCAGAACGAAATCCAGTCGCCCATCAGACAGCCGATAATACCCACCAGCCAGGCATGCCAAAAATTGAGCTCGCCGCTGCCGATAAGCGCGCCCAGCCCCGCCATCAGTACCGTACCGGGTAAAATCAACCCCACCAGCGCCAGCGATTCCAGGAAGGCTACCAGCAACACGGCGATAAGCGAATACAGAGTGGATTGGGTGATAAAGTGTTCCAGCAGTGCTTGCATAGTGTGTCCGTCAGCGTGATGAAGCAGGGATTCTGCTTACCCCGCCCCCCTTCGTCAAGCCGTCAATTATCCGAATAGTTACGGCTTATGACATCTTTGTGGACACATCATTCACTTTTTATTCACATCCGGCCCTGAACTCGCTAGGACTTGCCCCGGTGCATTTTTTAAATACCCGCGAAAAATAGAGCTGATCGTCAAATCCAACATTGCGCCCAACGGTCGCTATCGGCATTCGCGTGGTGCTAAGCAGGAGTTTCGCCTGGCTGATACGCTGATCTTCGCGCCAACTCAATACGCTAATGCCTAACTGCTGGCGGAACAGATGCGATAACCGGGAGGGCGACAGGCAGACATGCTGGGCGACGCTGGCGATATCAAAATGGCTGTCCGCCAGATGGTCGCTGATATACTGGCAGGCATCGCGCACACGGCTATCCATCGGCGGATGCAACGACTCATTAATTACCGCCATACGTCTGAGCAACAACTGCTCCAGCAGATTGATCGCCAGTAGCTCAGAATAGCGACCTTCCCCTTGCCCGGCGCTGATGATCTGCCCGAACAGTTCGCTGAAATGCGGCTGGCGCGCCTCGTCCGGGCGGAAAAATCCTGTCTGGGCAAAGATTGTCGGCCAGGTCAGCCACTCCTGCCAGTAGGCGCGAGGCCGGAAATAAACCCACTGGTGATACCACTCGCTGGCGTCCGGATGCCGTCCATAGTGATGAATCTCGCCCGGCGGAAACAATAATATATCGCCAGGCCGACAGACAAACTGCTCGCCATTATTATTAATGACGCCTTCTCCGCGGATGGTCAGGTTAAGAATATATCCCTTCATGCCCAACGGACGATCGATAAAAAAATCCAGATATCCATTCGCTTCAATCGGCGTCAGCCCGGCGACCAGATGGGCATTAAATGAATATCCCGGCAATAGCGGATCATTTTGCGTTTCAGCCATGATTTATCTACCCCCCGATGTTCAGAGAAGAAACAAATTGTCCATATTGACCAGGACGACAGTGCTTACGTCTCCGCAAGACTTTGCGCTTGATGAAAGCACGTATCAACCCCGCTTGTGAAAAGCGCTTTGTAACAAAAGCGTACAGTTCAGGCGATAAAATTAAGTAACAGAAGTGTCTATAACTATGGCTGGAATGTCCACATTGAATATTTGCACAGCGTCACACTTTGCAAAGCATTAGCATTTTTGTCCATAAGATTAGCGAATCCTGCCTGACGGTTTTTGCCGCGACTCTCTACTGTTTCTCCATACCTGTTTTTCTGGATGGAGTAAGACGATGGCAATTGCAATTGGCCTCGATTTTGGCAGTGATTCAGTGCGCGCTCTGGCAGTGGACTGCGCCACCGGCGACGAGATCGCCACCAGCGTAGAGTGGTATCCGCGCTGGCAAGAAGGCCGTTATTGCGACGGCCCGAACAACCAGTTCCGTCATCATCCGCGCGACTACATGGAGTCAATGGAGGCCGCGCTGAAAGCCGTTCTGGCACAATTAAGCTCCGCGCAACGCGCAAATGTCGTTGGCATTGGCGTTGACAGCACCGGTTCTACGCCAGCGCCGATTGACGCCGACGGTAACGTCCTGGCGCTGCGTCCGGAGTTCGCCGAGAACCCGAATGCGATGTTTGTACTGTGGAAAGATCACACCGCCGTGGAAGAGGCCGACGAAATCACCCGTCTGTGCCATAAGCCAGGCAAGGTCGACTACTCCCGCTATATTGGCGGCATTTACTCCAGCGAATGGTTCTGGGCGAAGATTCTGCACGTCACCCGTCAGGATAGCGCCGTCGCGCAGGCCGCCGTCTCGTGGATTGAGCTGTGTGACTGGGTGCCGGCGCTGCTTTCCGGCACCACTCGCCCGCAGGATATCCGCCGTGGCCGCTGCAGCGCCGGGCACAAAACGCTGTGGCATGAAAGCTGGGGCGGCCTGCCACCCGCGAGCTTCTTTGATGAACTCGATCCGTGCATTAACCGTCATCTGCGCTACCCGTTATTTAGCGAAACCTTCACCGCCGATCTGCCCGTGGGCACCCTGTGCACCGAATGGGCGCAGCGCCTCGGCTTGCCGGAAAGCGTAGTGATTTCCGGCGGCGCGTTCGACTGTCACATGGGCGCGGTCGGCGCGGGCGCGCAGCCCAATACGCTGGTAAAAGTCATCGGCACGTCTACCTGCGACATTCTGATTGCGGATAAACAGAGCGTCGGGGATCGCGCCGTGAAAGGCATTTGCGGTCAGGTTGATGGCAGCGTGGTGCCGAACTTTATCGGTCTGGAAGCGGGCCAGTCCGCTTTCGGCGACATCTACGCCTGGTTTAGCCGCGTGTTGAGCTGGCCGCTGGAGCAACTTGCCGCGCAGCACCCGGAACTGAAAACCCAGATTAACGCCAGCCAGAAGCAGCTACTGCCAGCGCTCACCGACGCCTGGGCGAAAAATCCGTCCCTGGATCACCTGCCGGTGGTGCTCGACTGGTTTAACGGTCGCCGCACGCCAAACGCTAATCAGCGTCTGAAAGGCGTCATTACCGATCTCAATCTCGCCACCGACGCGCCAGCGCTGTTTGGTGGTCTGGTCGCCTCGACCGCCTTCGGCGCGCGCGCCATTCAGGAGTGTTTTACCGATCAGGGTATCGCGGTCAATAACGTGATGGCGCTTGGCGGCATCGCCCGTAAAAATCAGGTCATTATGCAGGTCTGCTGCGACGTACTGAATCGTCCGTTGCAGATCGTCGCTTCCGACCAGTGCTGCGCATTAGGCGCCGCTATCTTTGCCGCCGTCGCTGCGAAAGTCCATGCCGATATTCCTGCCGCCCAGCAAAGCATGGCGAGCGCGGTAGAACGCACTCTGCGCCCCCGCCCTGAACAGGCTCAACGCTTCGAACAGCTTTACCGCCGCTACCAGCAGTGGGCGCTAAGTGCAGAACAACATTATCTTCCGACTGCCGCGCCGGCGCCAACGACCCCGGCCAATCAGGCAATCCTGACTCATTAAGGACACGACAATGACGATTTTTGATAATTATGAAGTATGGTTTGTGATTGGCAGCCAGCATTTGTATGGCGCAGAAACCCTGCGTCAGGTCACTCAACATGCCGAGCATGTGGTCAACGCGCTGAATACCGAAGCCAAACTGCCATGTAAACTGGTATTAAAACCGCTGGGCACCTCGCCGGATGAGATTACCGCCATTTGTCGTGACGCCAATTATGACGATCGCTGCGCGGGGCTGGTGGTCTGGCTGCACACCTTCTCCCCGGCCAAAATGTGGATCAACGGGCTGAGTATCCTTAACAAACCACTACTGCAATTCCATACCCAATTTAACGCCGCCCTGCCGTGGGACAGCATCGATATGGACTTTATGAACCTGAACCAGACTGCGCACGGCGGCCGCGAGTTCGGCTTCATCGGTGCGCGGATGCGCCAGCAGCACGCGGTCGTCACTGGCCACTGGCAGGATAAAGAGGCCCATACGCGTATCGGCGCCTGGATGCGCCAGGCGGTCTCTAAACAGGATACTCGCCAGCTAAAAGTCTGCCGCTTCGGCGACAATATGCGTGAAGTCGCAGTGACTGACGGTGATAAAGTGGCCGCGCAAATCAAATTTGGCTTTTCGGTCAATACCTGGGCGGTCGGCGATCTGGTGCAGGTGGTGAATTCCATCGGCGACGGCGATATCAACGCTCTGATTGACGAGTATGAAAGCAGCTATACCCTGACGCCCGCCACCCGGATCCACGGCGATAAACGCCAGAACGTGCGGGAAGCGGCGCGTATTGAACTCGGTATGAAGCGTTTCCTGGAACAGGGCGGCTTCCACGCATTCACTACTACCTTTGAAGATTTACACGGTCTGAAACAACTCCCGGGTCTGGCCGTACAGCGTCTGATGCAACAGGGCTACGGCTTTGCGGGCGAAGGCGACTGGAAAACCGCCGCTCTGCTTCGCATTATGAAAGTGATGTCAACCGGTCTGCAGGGCGGCACCTCATTTATGGAGGATTACACCTACCACTTCGAGAAAGGCAACGATCTGGTGCTCGGCTCGCACATGCTGGAGGTGTGTCCGTCCATCGCGGTGGAAGAGAAACCGATCCTCGACGTCCAGCACCTCGGCATTGGCGGTAAGGAAGATCCGGCGCGTTTGATTTTCAATACCCAAACCGGCCCGGCGATCGTCGCCAGCCTGATCGACCTCGGCGATCGTTATCGCCTGCTGGTCAACTGCATTGACACCGTAAAAACGCCGCACTCCCTGCCGAAACTGCCGGTGGCTAACGCGCTGTGGAAGGCGCAGCCGGATCTGCCGACCGCCTCCGAAGCGTGGATTCTGGCTGGCGGCGCGCACCATACCGTCTTCAGCCACGCGCTGGATCTGAACGATATGCGCCAGTTCGCAGAAATACACGATATCGAAATCGCGGTAATTGATAACGATACCCGTCTGCCAGCCTTTAAGGACGCGCTGCGCTGGAATGAAGTGTATTACGGGTTCAAACGTTAATTGGTGAAACGGATTGCCCGGCGGCACTGCATTTACCGGGCCTACGGTCCTGTAGGCCGAATAAGGCATTAGTGTCGCCATCCGGCACACCGTCGCTCGTAGGCCGGATAAGCGAAGCGCCATCCGGCAGGGAGAAAACAATGTTAGAAGATCTCAAACGCCAGGTACTGGAAGCCAATCTGGCGCTGCCAAAACACAACCTGGTCACCCTCACCTGGGGTAACGTTAGCGCCGTCGATCGCGAACGCGGCGTACTGGTGATTAAGCCGTCCGGCGTCGATTATAGCGTCATGACCGCTGACGATATGGTGGTGGTTAGTCTGGAGACCGGTGAAGTCGTTGAAGGTCATAAGAAACCGTCGTCCGATACGCCAACCCACCGTTTGTTATATCAGGCATTTCCGACTATCGGCGGCATCGTACACACCCATTCGCGCCACGCGACTATCTGGGCGCAGGCGGGTCAGCCGATTCCGGCGACGGGAACCACCCATGCCGACTATTTCTACGGTACGATTCCCTGCACTCGCAAAATGACCGAAGCGGAAATTAATGGCGAGTATGAATGGGAAACGGGCAATGTCATTGTTGAAACCTTTGAAAAACAAGGTATTGACGCCGCTCAAATGCCCGGCGTGCTTGTCCATTCGCACGGCCCGTTTGCCTGGGGTAAAAATGCCGAGGATGCAGTGCATAACGCCATCGTGCTGGAAGAAGTGGCCTATATGGGGATCTTCTGCCGCCAGCTTGCGCCGCAGTTGCCCGACATGCAGCAATCCCTGCTGGATAAACACTATCTACGCAAACACGGCGCAAAAGCCTATTACGGGCAGTAATGCCTCTAAAAACGCGTCCCATTGGGGGCGCGTTGATGAATCTGGTCGGTGATATATTCAGCAAATGCGCTTTGATAGACGTAATTATCAGAACTCACATATTCAATAATATTATCATAATGTCCCTGCAACACTTTTCCTTCCAGCGCATGGAAGAAAATATAATCTTCAATTGTTGACTGCCAGCGTTGCCCATTTAACAGATAATTAATAATGGTATCCCGATGCCCGTTTTTTCTGTCGTGTCCTTGCCAGTGAAAAAAAGCATTGCCGTTTTCAATAATTTCGGTACGCCAAATCTGATCTGTCCATGTTTTATACTCAAAAAATCGACTCACGGTTTTTATGGAAGGGTTAGCGCGTTGAGTATTGACGAAAAGATAACGTTCGTTCCCTACCGGACACGCCTGCATATTCACATTCATAAAAGATAATTCCCGAATACCACACATTTTGATAAAAACACCCGCACCTGAAAGTCAAAATAAAATTATATTCTAAAATAAAAATTAAATTATGCAGAGAGTTCCCGACGAATTCGCACTGTAATCCATTTTTATTTAACCATAGCGGCCAATTGGAATATTATATTTCTACCTGACGATGCGGATGTTTCAAATGAAATTCTTACACTTTTCATTAATTAAAACAAACAAAAAATATCGCTTTTTTGTTAATCCGAGAAATAAGTAACAAATTCGAGCAAGCACTATTCTGAAAAATACTTAATGTATGGAAACAGACTTGACACAAAACAGCCAACCTATGGATAAAAATTGTAAATAAACATGATTCAAAATTAGCAGTTATAGGATAATTATATCAGCTGTCTACACCGACATCATTATATTGATAAATACACGTCAGCAAAAATATCTGACGCTAAAAGTTCTTTTATCGTTAAAATATTCATTACACCCGTCACGGGGAACGAACTCATCCATGAAATATCGCTACATCCTCAGAATCGCGGCAGGCATAATTCTCATTATGGCCACGGTGTTTATCAATAACGCTATCGCTATTTATCAGTTCAGTCAGCAAGACCAGACGCGCGTAGCTGACTGCGCGATTGTCGCAGGAGCAGGCGTTAGCGGAAAAACGCCTTCTCCCGTTTTTCAGGCCAGACTGGATCATGCCATCTGGCTTTACCAACAACACATTGTCCGCGCGTTGGTATTAACCGGCGGCTACGGCGCTGGCGCAACGGTTTCCGACGCGGCGATAGCCCGTCAATACGTTCTGGAAAAAGGCATTCCGGCTAAGGCGATTTTTATTGAAGAGCGCTCTACCGTGACGCGCGAAAATATTCGTTACGCAAAACAGATACTGCGACAACAACAATGGCGCACAGCGTTACTGGTCAGCGATCCGCTGCATATGCTGCGTCTGAAAACTATCGCTCAGGATAATGGTATCGATAGCCGCTCATCACCCACGCGATCCACCCGCTATAAATCCTGGTGGGCGCAAACCCGCTTCTTACTGCGAGAAACTTTTTATTACAGCGGATATCGGCTTTTACGTTATATGCCTGTACAAAATAACAGTATTACCCCCTAAAACAGGTTATAATTAGCGTGAATTTTTTAGACAGGTAATCATCGTGGCGCAGGCAGGTTTCATTTTAACCCGGCACTGGCGGGATACGCCGCAAGGAACGGAGGTCTCTTTCTGGCTGGCGACAGACAACGGCCCTGTGCAGGCGACGCTGGCGCCGCAAGAGTCCGTGGCGTTTATTCCGACCAGCCAGACCTCCCGCGCCGCCTCGCTGCTACAGGCGGAAAAAGACTATCGCCTGACGCCGCTCCAGCTGCGAGACTTTCATCGTCAGCCGGTCTCCGGTCTGTATTGCCGTACTCACCGCCAGCTTATGCGGATGGAGAAACTGCTGCGCGAAAACGGCGTCACCGTTTATGAAGCGGATGTACGCCCGCCGGAACGTTACCTGATGGAGCGTTTTATTACGTCGCCCGTTTGGGTAGACGGCGAGATGCGCAACGGCGTTATCCGCAATGCGCGTCTTAAACCCCACCCCGACTATCGACCGCCGCTAAAATGGGTCTCGCTGGATATCGAAACCACGCGACACGGCGAACTGTATTGCATTGGTCTGGAAGGCTGCGGCCAGCGTACCGTTTATATGCTGGGCCCGGCGAATGGCGATGACCGCCAACTGGACTTCGAGCTTGTGTATGTCGCCAGCCGCCCGCAGCTGCTGGAAAAACTCAACGCCTGGTTTGCCGAACATGATCCTGACGTCATCATCGGCTGGAACGTGGTGCAGTTCGACCTGCGTATGCTGCAAAAACATGCCGAACGCTACCGTATCCCTTTACGGCTGGGGCGAGACAATAGCGAACTGGAGTGGCGCGAACATGGCTTCAAAAACGGCGTTTTTTTCGCCCAGGCCAGAGGGCGAGTCATTATCGATGGTATCGACGCGCTTAAATCCGCGTTCTGGAATTTTTCGTCTTTTTCGCTGGAAGCCGTCTCGCAGGAACTGCTCGGCGAAGGAAAATCCATTGATAATCCCTGGGATCGTATGGATGAGATCGATCGCCGCTTTTCCCAGGATAAACCCGCCCTCGCCACCTACAACCTGAAAGACTGCGAGCTGGTCACGCGCATTTTCCATAAAACCGAGATCATGCCGTTTTTGCTGGAACGCGCGACGATCAACGGTCTGCCGGTCGATCGCCACGGCGGTTCGGTCGCCGCATTTGGGCATCTTTACTTTCCGCGAATGCACCGCGCCGGCTATGTCGCGCCCAATCTCGGCGAAGTGCCGCCGCTGGCAAGTCCCGGCGGCTACGTAATGGATTCACAACCCGGATTATACGATTCAGTACTGGTGCTGGATTATAAAAGCCTGTACCCGTCGATTATCCGCACGTTTTTGATTGATCCCGTCGGGCTGGTCGAAGGCATGGCGCAGCCGGATCCGGAACACAGTACCGAAGGTTTCCTTGACGCCTGGTTTTCACGAGAAAAGCACTGCCTGCCGGAAATTGTTAGCCAAATCTGGCACGGGCGCGATGAAGCCAAACGTCAGGGCAATAAACCGCTCTCGCAGGCGCTTAAAATCATTATGAACGCCTTTTATGGCGTACTCGGCACCACGGCCTGTCGCTTTTTCGATCCCCGTCTGGCGTCGTCAATCACCATGCGCGGCCATGCGATTATGCGCCAGACCAAAGCGCTGATTGAGGCGCAGGGTTATAACGTAATTTATGGCGATACCGATTCCACTTTCGTCTGGCTCCGGCGCGCGCATTCAGAAGCCGACGCGGCGGAAATCGGGCACAGGCTGGTGCGTCACGTGAACGAATGGTGGGCGCAGACGTTACAACAGCAAAATTTGACCAGCGCGCTGGAGCTGGAGTTTGAAACCCACTTTTGCCGTTTTCTGATGCCGACCATCCGCGGCGCGGATACTGGCAGTAAAAAACGCTACGCGGGCCTGATTCAGGAAGGCGGCAGCCAGCGCATGGTATTTAAAGGTCTGGAAACGGTGCGGACCGACTGGACGCCGCTGGCGCAGCGCTTTCAACAGGAGCTGTATCTGCGCGTTTTTCGCAATGAACCTTATCAAGACTATGTGCGCGAGACTATTGATAAACTGATGGCGGGCGAGCTGGACGCGCAGCTGGTTTATCGTAAGCGTCTGCGTCGCCCTTTACATGAGTACCAACGTAACATCCCGCCGCACGTTCGCGCCGCCCGGTTGGCGGATGAACAAAACCTGAAGCGGGGTCGTCCGGTGCAGTATCAGAATCGCGGCGCCATAAAATATGTCTGGACTGTTAACGGCCCCGAGCCCGTGGATTACCAGCAGTCGCCGCTGGATTACGAACACTATCTTACCCGCCAGCTACAACCCGTGGCGGAAGGAATTCTTCCCTTCGTTGAAGATAATTTTGCTACACTACTGACCGGGCAACTGGGGTTATTTTGACGCGTGACGAAAGCGCCGCCTTCCAGTACCATAGCGCCCTTTCCATTCCTGGACCTAATTAACGCCACTACCACATTAGCCTGGTAGCGGGGTCGTATACTCGCAATTATCCAGTGCTGTCGCCTGGGAATGGCGAGTAATGCCTGCAATTAAAGATATAGAGCCGAACACATATGCCTTTTACACTTGGTCAACGCTGGATCAGCGATACAGAAAGCGAGCTGGGACTTGGAACCGTTGTTGCGATGGATGCGCGAACCGTCACCTTACTTTTCCCGTCCACGGGGGAAAACCGCCTGTATGCGCGTAGTGATTCTCCCGTGACCCGCGTCATGTTCAACCCTGGCGATACGATTACAAGCCATGAAGGCTGGCAGCTACATATCGATGAAGTAAAAGAAGAAAATGGCCTGCTTGTTTATGTCGGCACCCGCCTGGATACCGAAGAGACCAATGTGACGCTGCGCGAAGTTCTGCTCGACAGCAAGTTGGTTTTCAGTAAGCCCCAGGATCGTCTGTTCGCCGGTCAAATCGATCGAATGGATCGGTTCGCGCTGCGCTATCGCGCCCGTAAATTTCAGAGCGAGCAGTACCGGATGCCATACAGCGGCCTGCGCGGTCAGCGGACCAACCTGATCCCGCATCAGCTTAATATCGCTCATGATGTGGGTCGTCGCCATGCGCCGCGCGTACTGCTGGCGGATGAAGTGGGCTTAGGTAAAACCATTGAAGCCGGGATGATTCTGCATCAACAGTTATTATCCGGCGCGGCGGAACGCGTATTGATCATTGTTCCGGAAACCCTGCAACACCAGTGGCTGGTAGAAATGCTGCGCCGTTTCAACCTGCGCTTCGCGCTGTTCGATGACGAACGCTATACCGAAGCGCAGCACGACGCGTATAACCCGTTTGAAACCGAGCAACTGGTGATCTGCTCGCTGGATTTCGCCCGCCGTAATAAGCAGCGTCTGGAACATTTGTGCGACGCCGAGTGGGATTTGCTGGTGGTCGACGAAGCGCATCATCTGGTGTGGAGCACCGATGCGCCGAGCCGTGAATATATGGCCATCGAACAATTAGCTGAACGCGTACCGGGCGTGCTGCTGCTGACCGCCACGCCAGAACAGCTGGGGATGGAAAGCCATTTCGCCCGTCTGCGCCTGCTGGATCCGAACCGTTTCCACGATTTCGAACAGTTTGTCGAAGAACAGAAAAACTACCGCCCTGTCGCCGATGCGGTGGCCATGCTGCTGGCGGGCAATAAACTCAGCAACGACGAACTGAACAGGCTGGGCGATCTGATCGGCGAACAGGATATTGAACCGCTGTTGCAGGCCGCTAATAGCGATCGCGACGACGCGCAGGCCGCCCGTGATGAGCTGGTGTCGATGCTGATGGATCGCCACGGCACCAGCCGCGTTTTGTTCCGCAACACCCGTAACGGCGTCAAGGGGTTCCCGAAACGTGAACTGCATACGGTAAAACTGCCGCTGCCGACCCAGTATCAGACCGCCATTAAGGTCTCCGGCATTATGGGCGCGCGTAAGAGCGCGGAAGATCGCGCCCGCGATATGCTCTATCCGGAACAAATTTATCAGGAGTTCGAAGGCGATACCGGCACCTGGTGGAACTTCGACCCACGCGTTGAGTGGCTAATGGGCTATCTGACCAGCCATCGTTCGCAAAAAGTGCTGGTGATCTGCGCTAAGGCGACCACCGCGTTACAGCTGGAGCAGGTGCTGCGCGAACGCGAAGGCATCCGCGCCGCCGTGTTCCATGAGGGCATGTCGATTATCGAACGCGACCGCGCCGCCGCCTGGTTCGCCGAAGAAGATACCGGCGCGCAGGTGCTGTTATGTTCTGAAATCGGCTCCGAAGGACGTAACTTCCAGTTTGCCAGCAATCTGGTGATGTTCGACTTGCCGTTTAACCCGGATCTGCTGGAACAGCGTATTGGTCGTCTGGATCGTATCGGCCAGGCGCATGATATCCAGATCCACGTCCCGTACCTGGAAAAAACCGCCCAGTCGGTGCTGGTTCGCTGGTATCACGAAGGGCTGGACGCCTTTGAGCACACCTGCCCGACCGGTCGCGCGATTTATGATTCAGCCTACGCCAGTCTGATTAACTATCTGGCCGCGCCTGAAGAAACCGACGGGTTTGACGATCTGATCAAATCCTGCCGCGAACAGCATGAAGCGCTAAAAGCCCAGTTAGAACAGGGCCGCGACCGCCTGCTGGAGATCCACTCCAACGGCGGAGAAAAAGCCCAACAGCTCGCACAAAGCATTGAAGAACAGGACGACGACACCAACCTGATCGCGTTCGCCATGAACCTGTTCGATATCGTCGGCATTAACCAGGACGATCGCGGCGACAATCTGATCGTGCTGACGCCGTCTGACCACATGTTGGTGCCGGATTTCCCCGGCCTGCCGGAAGACGGCTGTACTATCACGTTTGAACGTGACGTAGCCCTGTCTCGCGAAGATGCGCAGTTTATTACCTGGGAACATCCGCTCATCCGTAACGGACTGGATCTGATCCTCTCCGGCGATACCGGCAGCAGCACCATTTCGCTGTTGAAAAATAAAGCGCTGCCCGTCGGCACGCTGCTGGTCGAACTGGTTTACGTCGTGGAAGCGCAGGCGCCGAAACAGCTACAACTGAACCGCTTCCTGCCGCCGACGCCGGTACGTATGCTGTTAGATAAAAACGGCAACAATCTGGCCGCCCAGGTCGAGTTTGAAACCTTCAACCGCCAGCTCAGCGCCGTGAATCGCCACACCGGCAGCAAACTGGTGAACGCCGTGCAACAGGACGTCCACGCCATTTTGCAACTGGGTGAGACGCAGATTGAAAAGTCCGCCAGAGCGCTGATTGATAACGCGCGTCGCGAGGCGGATGAAAAACTGTCCGGGGAACTGTCGCGTCTGGAAGCGCTGCGCGCCGTCAACCCGAACATCCGCGACGACGAACTTGCCGCTATCGACAGCAACCGTCAGCAGGTACTGGAAAGCCTGAATCAGGCAGGCTGGCGTCTGGACGCGCTGCGTCTTATCGTCGTCACGCACCAATAACGGAGCCGTACATGGGGATGGAAAACTACAATCCGCCGCAGGAACCCTGGCTGGTTATCCTGTATCAGGATGAGCACATTATGGTGGTCAATAAGCCCAGCGGCCTGTTGTCCGTGCCGGGGCGTCTGGAAGCGCACAAAGACAGCATTATGACGCGTATCCAGCGCGACTACCCGCAGGCAGAATCGGTGCATCGTCTGGATATGGCCACCAGCGGCGTAATTGTAGTGGCGCTGACCAAAGCCGCGGAGCGGGAGCTAAAACGCCAGTTCCGCGAACGTGAGCCGAAAAAGCAGTATGTGGCGCGCGTATGGGGGCATCCCTCCCCGGCGGAAGGACTGGTCGACTTACCGCTCATCTGCGACTGGCCGAACCGGCCAAAGCAGAAAGTGTGTTATGAAACCGGCAAACCGGCGCAAACGGAATATAACGTGGTGGAGTTTGCGGCGGATAATACTGCCCGCGTGGTGCTAAAACCGATCACCGGACGTTCGCATCAGCTTCGTGTGCATATGCTGGCGTTAGGCCACCCGATTTTAGGCGATCGGTTTTACGCCTCGCCGGAAGCGTTGTCGCTGGCGCCGCGTTTGCAGTTACACGCCGAAATGCTGACCATTACCCATCCCGCTTACGGTAACAGCATGACGTTTAAAGTCCCGGCAGATTTTTAAATTCTGAGCCAATTTATGCCGGGGCGCTTCGCTTGCCCGGCCTACATTCATTAACGTAGGCCGGATAAGGCGCTAGCCGCATCCGGCAATTCAATCACTTGAAGCCTTTCTGTTCTTTGATTAGCTCATACGCTTTCTGAATTTCCTGCGCTTTTTGCTTCGCCATTTCCATCATTTCCGGCGGCAAACCTTTCGCGACCAGTTTGTCCGGATGATGCTCGCTCATCAGTTTGCGATAAGCGCGTTTAATGGTGGTTGCATCGTCGGTGGTTTTAACCCCCAGCACATTACAGGCATCTTCCAGCGTCGGGCCGCGCTGCGCCTGCTGCCAGCCGCCGCCGGACTGTTGATGATAACCACCGCCAAACTGCGCGCCGCCCTGCATCATGCGCAGAAACTGATCGAACTGTACGCGGGAAATACCTAACTCTTCCGCAATCACATACAGCACTTCCCGCTCATTAGGGTGCAGCGAGCCATCGGCAAACGCCGCCTGGATCTGAATTTCCAGAAACATCCGGATCAGATCAAAACGCCCGAAGCAGACGCTACGAAACTGCCGCATCTTTTCACGTAATGGGTAATTATCCGCTTTTCCGACCCGAAAGGCGTTCTGCGCGGCAGTACGTGAATCGCCGTGTAAATTCATGCGATCCATCAACTGACTGGCGATATGAATATCCGCTTCCGTCACCCGTCCTTTTGATTTGGTTAAGTGGCCCATCACCTCAAAGGTGGTGGCAAAAAACAGCGCCTGCCGTTCCCGCTGGTTGGCAAACCACGCCATTTTTCGGCTGCGGGCTTTGTCGAACATATGGCCCACCAGCAGACCCAGGACCACGCCCCAAAAGCCGCCGCCCATCATCAGGGCTACGGCGACGCCAATTATCTTTCCCCAGTACTGCATAGACTCCCCAAAACGTTACGCTATCGGTGAGGCTATCTCCCACAAAATAAGGTGCTTTTCTGCGAATGAAGGCTACGGTCAATTGTGGGACATCGCCTATAATTTGCATTATCATACCTGTCATTCAATGCCGTGCCTAACACCACAGACGCTAAACGGCAGGATTAACACTGGCGCAGCGAAGATGAGTAAGTTAGGCTGTGACCGTTTGTCACGCGCAACGCTACCGATGATGGAACAATAAATACAACGTATGAAAAAACGTATTCCCACTCTTCTGGCCACCATGATCGCCAGCGCCCTTTATAGTCATCAGGGGCTGGCAGCCGATCTCGCCTCACAGTGTATGTTGGGCGTGCCGAGCTACGATCGTCCTCTGGTAAAAGGCGATACCAACGATCTGCCGGTTACTATCAATGCCGATAACGCTAAAGGTAACTACCCGGACGATGCCGTTTTTACCGGCAACGTGGACATTATGCAGGGGAATAGCCGCCTGCAAGCGGATGAAGTGCAGCTTCATCAGAAGCAGGCGGAAGGTCAGCCGGAACCTGTACGCACCGTCGATGCGCAGGGTAATGTGCATTATGATGACAATCAAGTCATCCTTAAAGGGCCGAAGGGCTGGGCGAACCTGAACACCAAAGACACGAACGTCTGGGAAGGCGATTACCAGATGGTGGGCCGTCAGGGACGCGGTAAAGCCGATCTCATGAAGCAGCGCGGCGAAAACCGCTATACCATTCTGGAAAACGGCAGCTTTACCTCCTGTCTGCCTGGCTCCGATACCTGGAGCGTGGTGGGGAGTGAAGTCATCCATGACCGTGAAGAACAGGTTGCGGAGATCTGGAACGCCCGGTTTAAAGTAGGTCCGGTTCCGATCTTTTATAGCCCCTATTTACAGCTCCCCGTCGGTGACAAACGTCGCTCAGGTTTCCTGATCCCGAACGCGAAATACACGACCAAGAACTATTTCGAGTTCTACTTACCGTATTACTGGAACATCGCGCCCAATATGGACGCCACCATCACCCCGCACTATATGCACCGCCGCGGCAATATTATGTGGGAGAACGAATTCCGTTATCTCACGCAGGCAGGCGCCGGGTTGATGGAATTAGATTATCTGCCTTCTGATAAAGTCTACGAGGACGAACATCCCAAAGAGGGCGATAAGCACCGCTGGTTATTCTACTGGCAGCACTCAGGCGTGATGGATCAGGTGTGGCGTTTTAACGTCGATTACACCAAAGTCAGCGACTCCAGCTATTTTAATGATTTCGACAGTAAGTACGGTTCCAGTACCGACGGCTACGCAACGCAGAAATTCAGCGTCGGCTACGCCGTACAAAACTTTGACGCTACGGTGTCGACCAAGCAATTCCAGGTGTTTAACGATCAGAACACCAGCAGCTACTCTGCGGAGCCGCAGTTAGACGTTAACTACTACTATAACGATCTCGGGCCGTTTGATACCCGGATTTACGGCCAGGCGGTACATTTCGTCAACACCAAAGACAATATGCCGGAAGCGACCCGCGTCCACCTGGAGCCAACCATCAATTTGCCGCTCTCCAACCGCTGGGGCAGCCTGAACACCGAAGCGAAGCTGATGGCGACGCACTATCAGCAAACGAATCTGGACTGGTACAACGCCAATAACAGCAAAAAACTGGAAGATTCGGTTAACCGCGTCATGCCACAGTTTAAAGTCGACGGTAAGCTCGTCTTCGAACGCGATATGGCGATGCTGGCGCCGGGGTATACCCAGACGCTGGAACCACGCGTGCAGTACCTGTATGTGCCGTACCGCGACCAGAGCGGCATCTATAACTACGATTCTTCTTTGCTGCAATCCGACTATAACGGCCTGTTCCGCGACCGCACTTATGGTGGTCTCGACCGTATTGCTTCCGCCAACCAGGTCACGACCGGCGTCACAACACGCGTTTATGATGATGCCGCCGTTGAACGTTTTAACGTTTCTGTTGGTCAAATCTACTATTTCACGGAGTCTCGCACCGGCGATGACAACATTAAATGGGAGAATGACGACAAAACCGGTTCGCTGGTTTGGGCAGGCGACACTTACTGGCGTATTTCAGAACGCTGGGGGCTGCGTAGCGGAGTGCAGTACGATACCCGTCTGGATAGCGTCGCTACCAGCAGCAGCAGCCTCGAATACCGTCGGGATCAGGATCGTCTGGTACAGTTGAACTACCGCTATGCCAGCCCGGAATATATTCAGGCTACGTTGCCTTCGTATTATTCCACGGCAGAGCAGTATAAAAACGGCATCAACCAGGTGGGCGCGGTGGCAAGTTGGCCGATTGCCGATCGCTGGTCGATTGTCGGCGCGTACTACTTCGATACCAATTCGAGCAAACCTGCAGACCAGATGCTCGGCTTGCAGTACAACTCTTGCTGCTATGCGATCCGCGTCGGATACGAACGTAAGCTGAACGGTTGGGATAACGATAAACAACACGCGATTTATGATAACGCGATTGGCTTCAACATTGAGCTGCGCGGTTTGAGCTCTAACTACGGCCTCGGCACGCAAGAAATGTTGCGTTCGAACATTCTGCCGTACCAAAGCTCTATGTAATCTGATTGATTTACAACGTAATCCGCATTGCGGTTAATTGAAATGGAAAAAGTATGAAGAACTGGAAAACGCTGCTTCTCGGTATCGCCATGATCGCGAATACCAGTTTCGCTGCCCCCCAGGTAGTCGATAAAGTCGCAGCCGTCGTCAATAATGGCGTCGTGCTGGAAAGCGACGTTGATGGCTTAATGCAATCAGTCAAACTCAACGCGGGTCAGGCAGGTCAGCAGCTTCCGGACGACGCCACGCTGCGTCACCAGATCCTGGAGCGTTTGATTATGGATCAAATTATCCTGCAGATGGGTCAGAAGATGGGGGTGAAGATTACGGATGAGCAGTTGGATCAGGCCATCGCCAACATCGCCAAACAAAACAATATGACGATGGATCAGATGCGCAGCCGTCTGGCTTACGATGGGCTGAACTATTCAACCTACCGTAACCAGATTCGTAAAGAGATGATTATCTCTGAAGTGCGCAACAACGAGGTTCGTCGCCGTATCACCGTTTTGCCGCAAGAAGTTGACGCGCTGGCAAAACAGATTGGCACCCAAAACGACGCCAGCACCGAGCTGAACCTGAGCCATATCCTGATTGCTCTGCCGGAAAACCCAACCTCCGAGCAGGTTAACGACGCGCAGCGCCAGGCGGAAAGCATTGTTGAAGAAGCGCGTAACGGCGCAGATTTCGGCAAACTGGCGATTACCTACTCTGCCGACCAGCAGGCGCTAAAAGGCGGTCAGATGGGCTGGGGCCGTATCCAGGAGCTGCCGGGGATTTTCGCCCAGGCGCTGAGCACCGCGAAGAAAGGCGACATTGTCGGCCCGATTCGCTCCGGCGTCGGCTTCCACATTCTGAAAGTAAACGATCTGCGCGGTCAGAGCCAGAGTATCTCCGTGACCGAAGTTCACGCTCGTCACATTCTGCTTAAGCCGTCGCCGATCATGAACGATCAGCAGGCGCGCCTGAAGCTGGAAGAAATCGCGGCTGACATTAAGAGTGGTAAAACCACATTTGCCGCTGCGGCGAAAGAGTACTCTCAGGACCCGGGCTCCGCTAACCAGGGCGGTGATTTGGGTTGGGCTACGCCAGATATTTTCGATCCGGCGTTCCGCGACGCGCTGACGAAGCTGCATAAAGACCAAATAAGCGCGCCGGTACACTCCTCTTTCGGCTGGCATCTGATCGAATTGCTGGATACGCGTAAGGTAGACAAAACCGATGCGGCGCAGAAAGATCGCGCTTATCGTATGCTGATGAACCGTAAATTCTCAGAAGAAGCGGCGACCTGGATGCAAGAACAGCGCGCCAGCGCTTACGTTAAGATTTTGAGTAACTAATGAGCAGTGCGCAACGCGTTGTTATCACTCCCGGCGAACCCGCCGGGATTGGCCCCGATCTTGTTGTCCAACTGGCGCAACGCGCGTGGCCGATTGAACTGGTCGTCTGTGCGGACGGCGCGCTCCTGACGGAGCGGGCCGCCATGCTCGGCCTGCCCCTCTCGCTTCTCCCTTACTCGCCTGATGTCCCCGCTGCGCCGCAGCCCGCGGGAACGCTGACCCTATTGCCGGTCTCGCTGCGCGCGCCTGCCATCCCCGGTCAGTTGACGGTAGAAAATGGCCCCTATGTGGTAGAGACGCTGGCGCGAGCGTGTGATGGCTGTCTGAACGGTGAATTTGCCGCGCTGATCACAGGCCCCGTGCACAAAGGCGTTATTAACGACGCAGGCATTCCGTTTACCGGTCATACCGAGTTTTTCGAAGAGCGTTCGCAGGCGAAAAAAGTCGTGATGATGCTGGCAACCGAAGAACTTCGCGTGGCGCTGGCGACCACGCATCTGCCGCTACGGGCGATTGCAGACGCCATCACCCCTGCGCTTTTGCACGAAGTGATTGCTATTTTGCATCACGATTTGCGGACCAAATTTGGTATTGCCGAACCGCGCATTCTTGTCTGTGGCCTGAATCCGCACGCGGGCGAAGGCGGTCATATGGGCACGGAAGAGATAGACACCATCATTCCGGTGCTCGACGAGCTGCGGGCGCAGGGAATGAAACTCAACGGGCCGCTACCTGCTGATACGCTGTTTCAGCCCAAATATCTCGATAATGCCGACGCGGTGCTGGCGATGTACCACGATCAGGGCCTGCCCGTGCTAAAATACCAGGGATTCGGTCGGGGAGTGAATATAACGCTCGGCCTACCTTTTATTCGAACCTCCGTTGACCACGGCACCGCGCTTGAACTGGCAGGTCGTGGAAAAGCGGATGTCGGCAGTTTTATTACGGCGCTTAATCTCGCCATCAAAATGATTGTTAATACCCAATGAATAATCGAGTCCATCAGGGCCATTTAGCCCGTAAACGCTTCGGGCAAAACTTTCTCAACGATCGGTTTGTGATCGACAGTATTGTTTCTGCTATTAATCCGCAAAAAGGCCAGGCGATGGTTGAAATCGGCCCCGGTCTGGCGGCGCTGACGGAGCCGGTCGGCGAACGACTGGATAAGCTCACGGTCATTGAACTTGACCGCGATCTGGCGGCGCGTTTGCAAACCCATCCGTTCTTAGGGCCGAAGCTGACTATTTATCAGCAGGACGCCATGACCATGAACTTTGGTGAACTGTCTGCGCAGTTGGACCAACCGCTGCGTGTGTTCGGCAATCTGCCCTATAATATCTCCACCCCGCTGATGTTCCATCTCTTTAGCTATACTGATGCCATTGCCGACATGCACTTTATGTTGCAAAAAGAAGTGGTAAATCGTCTGGTTGCAGGGCCGAACAGCAAAGCGTATGGTCGTTTAAGCGTGATGGCGCAATATTACTGTCAGGTGATCCCGGTGCTTGAAGTGCCGCCATCCGCCTTCACGCCGCCGCCCAAAGTGGACTCCGCCGTGGTGCGTCTGGTTCCACACGCAACAATGCCTTACCCGGTTAAAGATATTCGCGTGTTGAGCCGTATTACCACCGAGGCCTTTAACCAGCGCCGTAAAACGATCCGTAATAGTCTCGGCAATCTTTTTAGCGTTGAGACGTTGACGGAAATGGGTATTGACCCGGCAATGCGCGCGGAAAATATCTCTGTCGCGCAGTACTGCCAGATGGCCAATTATCTGTCGGAAAACGCGCCTTTGAAGGAGAGTTAAACATGATCAATTCGCCCAGAGTGTGTATTCAGGTGCAAAGCGTCTACATTGAGGCGCAATCCTCACCTGACGATGAACGTTACGTTTTTGCCTATACCGTAACCATCCGCAATCTGGGCCGGGCGCCAGTGCAGCTATTGGGCCGCTACTGGCTGATTACCAATGGTCATGGCCGTGAAACCGAAGTCCAGGGCGAAGGTGTGGTTGGCGTCCAGCCGCGCATTGCGCCTGGCGAAGAGTATCAGTACACCAGCGGCGCGGTAATTGAAACGCCGCTGGGCACCATGCAGGGTCATTACGAAATGATCGATGAAAATGGCGACGCCTTTACCATCGACATTCCCGTGTTTCGACTCGCCGTCCCTACACTCATTCACTAAAATTATAACAATGGCAACTTATCTCATCGGCGACGTTCACGGTTGCTACGACGAACTGATCGCCTTATTACAGCAAGTGGAATTTACGCCAGACACAGACACTCTGTGGCTGACTGGCGATTTGGTCGCCCGCGGTCCCGGTTCGCTGGACGTGTTACGCTACGTCAAATCGCTTGGCAATAGCGTGCGTTTGGTGCTGGGGAATCACGATTTACACCTGTTGGCCGTATTCGCCGGGATTAGCCGCAACAAACCTAAAGACCGGCTGACCCCGCTTCTTGAAGCGCCGGACGCCGATGAGCTGTTGAATTGGTTACGCCGTCAGCCGCTGTTGCAGGTAGATGAAGAGAAAAAGCTGGTCATGGCGCATGCGGGTATTACCCCGCAGTGGGATTTGCAGACGGCAAAAGAGTGCGCCCGCGATGTTGAAGCGGTGCTGTCGAGCGACTCGTACCCCTTTTTCCTCGACGCGATGTATGGCGATATGCCGAATAACTGGTCGCCGGAGTTAAGCGGTCTGGCGCGGCTACGCTTTATTACTAATGCCTTTACCCGTATGCGTTACTGCTTTCCTAACGGTCAACTGGATATGTACAGCAAAGCGTCGCCGGAAAATGCCCCTGCGCCGCTGAAGCCGTGGTTCGCCATTCCGGGGCCGGTGAGCGAGGCTTACAGTATTGCGTTCGGGCACTGGGCGTCGCTGGAAGGGAAAGGGACGCCGGAAGGTATTTACGCGCTGGATACCGGCTGCTGCTGGGGCGGGGAGTTGACCTGTTTACGCTGGGAAGATAAACAGTATTTTGTGCAGCCGTCAAACCGCCAGATGGATATGGGCGAAGGCGAAGCGGTCAACGCCTGATAGGTTTATGCCTGATGGCGCTACGCTTATCAGGCCCACATCTGGCTCAAGGATTGGTTTATGCCTGATGGCGCTACGCTTTTCAGGCCTACATCTGGCTACATCTGGCTCAAGAGTAGGCCGGATAAGGCGTTTCGCCGCCATCCGGCACTACAGCGTTAACGACGTTCCAGAATCTCGAAACAATAGCTGTGAGAATTCTGCGCGTCGGCATCGTGAAACTCACTGAATACCGATTCCCAGTCATCCGGTTCATAATCCGGAAAATGGGTATCGCCTTCGACTTCCGCATCAATATGCGTCAGATAAAGCTTCTGTGCCTTTGGCAGGAACTGCTCGTACACGCGCCCGCCGCCAATGACCATAATTTCCGGCGCGTCGCCGCAAGCGGCAATCGCCTCATCGACAGACTTCACCCACTGCACGCGATCGTCGGTGCCTGGCTGGCTGCTGATAACAATATTTTTACGTCCCGGTAAGGGGCGTCCGATGGACTCCCAGGTGTGACGTCCCATGACGACAGGTTTATTTAACGTGTTACGTTTAAACCAGGCGAGATCGGCAGGCAGGTTCCACGGCATGGCGTTTTCCATACCGATGACGCGATCCACCGCTAACGCCGCAATCAGACTGATCATTAATTATTTCCTGATACAAAAAAAATTGCCGCCACTATACGTAAAGCGCAATCTTTCGTCGACTGACGAAAAGAGGATGAGCACGAAAATTTTTCGTTCTGCTGGCGACGCCACTCATTTGATGTGGAGCGCCAGCATTACAGTAGTTCAAAAACAGCCAATTAGCAGTAAAGTTTGCAGAACATCACATTTTTTACTTTAGATTGACGGTTTGACCTCGGGTTCATCAGCGGCCTCCCCGGAATGTTTGCCCTCAGCCGTTCCCTGCCAGCCGTGGCGCTGAATCAACGACAGATGCTCCCGGTCCTCGGTAATAATTTCGCTCAACATCGCGCTGGTACGTTTATAGGCGGCGGCACGAGATAACGGATCGTTTTCCCCTTTCGCCATCTCTTCCACCATCCGGGTATTAAAATGGCGGAACAGATCCGCGCGCTCGCGGGCTTCATAACGCCCTAGCCCCAGCGCTTCCAGCGCCTGTCGTCCGCTTTTGAGCGCGCCTTCGAAGGTTTCACGTTCGGGCATCGCCACACCAGCCTGGCGCAGGCGAATGTAATGATCGACATCACGGGCGCGGGCGATAATCTGCAGATGCGGGAAATGCGACTTCACCAGTTCACTCAGTTGCAAATTGGTTTGCGGATCGTCAATAGCGTTAATCAATACCTCCGCCTTCGCCGCTCCGGCAGATTCCAGCAAATCCATACGCGTCGCGTCGCCATAAAAAACCTTCATGCCGAATTTACGCAGCGTTTCGATATGATCGGGGTCGTGATCGAGCACCACCATCTTCACCCCGCTCGACAGCAGCAAACGCCCGGCTATCTGCCCAAATCGTCCAAACCCGGCCACAATAACCCGCGGCTGCTCTTCGTCGATTTCATCCGCCTCGCGCGCTTCACCCGTCGCGGTCTTCTCCATGCGCGTCAGCAGCACCAGAAAAATCGGCGTTGCCGCCATCGACAGCGCGACCGCCAGCGTCAGCGCTTTTGCCCATTCCGGCTCAAGTACACCCGCCATTTGCGCCGCGCCAAAAACCACAAACGCAAACTCACTTCCCTGGCCTAATAAGACGGCAAACCAGCGACGCTGTTTTGCCGGTACGCCCAGCGGCCTCGCGACCAGCCACAGCATGACGATTTTGATTGCCAGAAAACCGGCCAACAACAGCAGAATGCGCAGTGGATTCTCCACCAGCGTGCCGAAATCAATCGACATGCCGACGCCAATAAAGAACAGCCCCAGCAGCAACCCCTTAAAGGGTTCAATATCGCTTTCCAGCGCATGACGATATTCTGAACTCGCCAGCAGAACGCCCGCCAGGAACGCGCCCATCGCCATTGACAGCCCAACCTCTTCCAGCAACAGGCCGAAACCAAACACCAGAAATAGCGCCACGGCGCTGAACACTTCCCGCAAACCAGAACGCGCGACAAAGCGCAGCGCCGGGCGCGTGACGTAGCGTCCCAGCAGCACCACCAGCGCCAACGCGCCTGCGACTTTCAACGCCGATAGCGCAAACGCGCCAAGCGTGGTGGATGCGCCGCTGGCGGCCAGCAGCGGGATCATCGCCACCAGCGGGATCGCCGCGATATCCTGGAACAAGAGCACTGCGAATGCGCTACGTCCTACTTGTGAAACGGTCAGGTTACGCTCATTCATTGCCTGCATGGCGATAGCCGTGGACGAAAGCGCCAGCGTCATGCCAATCAGTTCCGCCACCTGCCAACGCAGGCCAAGAAACATGCAGAACAGACCAATCAGTCCGCCGCAGACCACCATTTGTAACGCGCCGCCGCCAAATACCGAGGCGCGCAGCTTCCATAACCGTTGTGGATCCAGCTCAAGCCCAATAACAAACAACATCAGCACAACGCCGATTTCCGCAAAATGCAGAATAGATTCGGCGTCCGTTACCAGCCGTAGCCCCCAGGGGCCGATAATGCAACCCGCAATCAGATACCCCAGCACCGATCCTAAGCCCAAACGTACCGCAATCGGCACAATCAACGCCGCCGAACCAAGATAGATCAGCGCCTGCAGAAGAGTATGGCTATCCATGATTCACCTCCTGCCATGCCAGTAAACGCTGTTTATACTGACGCGCCTGCGCCTGTAAGGTGTCGTCATCGCAAATGAACGTGCAGTGCATGGTAAACGGCGGCAGCCATTTGAGGCCGCAATAGAGCGCCGTCGCCTGTAGCGGCTGAGAAAGGACGTCAAATCCCGGATGTGAACCGATAGTAAAATGGTTTTCACCGCCGCCGGTCGTTACCGCCCACAGCAGATGTTTACCGTGCAATGCCGTACCGCCATGACCGTAAGCCCAGCCGTGGGTGAGGACTTTATCCATCCATAATTTGAGTAAAGGAGGGACGCTGTACCACTGCATCGGATGCTGCCAGACGATAAGACTCGCGCGCGACAGCGCCTCCTGCTCGGCGGCAACGTCAATATTGAAATCGGGATAGAGGTGATAAAGCGAACGTATTTCGACGTTTTCCAGCGTCCCTGCCTGTTCAAGCATCCGTTTATTCGCATGAGAATGATGCGGATACGGATGCGCATAAATAATGAGGATCATGATTAGCCTGTGATGATCTGTTTTTTATTACAAAGTGTAGTGACAAATTCGCCAGGCTAATAGTGAATATTATTGAGCGGCTAACCAGAAAAAATTGAATTAACGCCAGCAAGGGTTGACGCCATCCTGCCCCCGGAAGACGCTCTCGAAGGGCCGCAGGCGTTTGCGGAAAAGCGCGATCCGGTGTGGAAAGGTCGGTGATGATGGCGGCCTTAAATCGCTGACAAATCGGTTTAAGGCCTTCTTGTCGGGCGGCGCTGCGCTAAATTTGCCTGTAATGACTGTAATATAAATCCATTACATGATGACACAGGCCCAATAAGCGCAGCGCCAACAGCATCTGAACCTCCAGACACGCTGGATGCCAGATCGCCGACGCATAAGTTAACCTAATGGGTCAGGTACTTAGAGCCTGGCCCACCAGGCGTAATTGTTGAAGCCAGTTTGGGGCCGACCAGCGCGCAGAAACCGGAGCGTACACGTAGTACGTGAGGATTTTGAGCACTGCCCGGTCCCAAAATGGCGAATAAAATAGCCTAATGGCCAGGCTCTTAATCTTTCGCCATGCGGTTAAACTGCTCAATAGTAAGATCCCACGGCTCACGGGCCGCATCCGGCATAAAACTGCCGTCATCCACGCCAATTTCGTCTTTGATAATTTTATTCAGTTTTTCATTCATCGTAAGTATGAGAGCCTGATATTTCTGTTTATCAGCAGCAAGGTTATGGTTCTCATCGGGATCATTTTTAAGATCGTAAAGTTCAAGATCGTTGTACTTAATAAGATCCTCCCAGGTTTCCGGCGTATTATGCTCCCTTAGCGAGAAATAACGCGCAAACTTATAACGACCATCGTTAATCATCCGCGTCCCTGAACGATGGCTGAAATCAGGATGCAAATGGGATATTTCCTGCTTGATTTGCGCCACCGTTTTTTGTTTATCTCTTTGTAGCGCGATAACGCGGTGGAGATAATGGGCATCGGTATACAAGATCATGCCATAGCAATATAAGCTGGCATTTCTCACCGCATTAACCGCAACGCCCTCCGGGTTTTTTAGCAATCCGCTAAAATTAACGCCTTTGCGGTTGCCTAACGCCTGGTGCTGTTTTTCTTCCGGCAAACCGGTCAGCCCAACTAATGTCGGCGCGATATCAAGATGACAGGTCAACGCCTGACATTTCTTATTACCCGGGTACGCCGGGTGGGAAATAATCATCGGTACATGGATCTGTTCTTTATAAACGGAAGCGCCTTTACCGTGCATCTGATGGCTTCCGCCTAATTCGCCATGATCGGCAGTAAATACAACAATCGTTTTATCAGTTAACTTGAGGGCATCAAGTTCATTTAATATCCGGTCAAGGTGAGTATCACAATCGCGGATACAGTTGAAATAGTAGTCAAGCAGTTTACGCCAACGACGATCTTCATCAGGAAACTGCCCTTCCAGCGCAGCGCGCGCCGTCTGGTATTCAAGATGCGCCGGCGGTCTTCCCTGCTCATTGAATGATTGATGCCTGTTTGCCGGCAGCGGATAGTTCGGCCAGCTTGCCTGATAAAGTTCGTTTTCCGGTGGCTGCGTGGGCGCCAGGGTATTATCATCCTGATCCAACTCGCCACGCCACTGTACCTTTTCTCCCTCTTTATCGGTATCAATAAACATGACGTCATGAGGATTAACGAGGTTAACGGCCAGGAACCAGGGCTTGTGTTGGTCATTCAAGGGCTGCCCCTTGCATCTTAACCAATTTATAGTCTGAGCCGTGGTGGTTGAATCATAAAAATAGCCGCCTTTACTATGGCCTATAATATCGCCGATGCCGTGATAGTCAGCAAAACCATATTTTTCCATAATTTTATGTAATTCTGGTTCAGGAATATCCCCGACATCAATATCCTCATCTTTTTCGTCAGGCAAAGGCTTCTCCAGTTTTTCTGTAAGATGCCACTTACCTTTATAGGCCGTATAGTATCCCAGTTCCCGCATCATATGGCCTGTGGTTCCAAGAGCGGGGTCAAGGTCATAAGGCATCCAGGGCAATCCCAGATTATCAAACATCTTTGTCTGGGGCATATGTAAGCCGGTATACAATACGGAGCGGGAAGGCGTGCAGACATTACTGGTATTCTGATGATTACAGAATGTCACCCCCGTTTTCATAAGCCGCTCTCTGCCGGGTACCGGGAAAGGAAACGTAGGAAAAAAACGCTCCTGGTCGGTCACGACTAACAGAATATTATATCCTTCTGGCAATTTTTCCGGGATTTCGCCAGTAAACGGTTTATCCCACGCCGGTTTCGCCTTGACGGCGCATTTTTCATCAGCCTTTACCGCGCCGGATAACATACCGCCTGCGGCAAGAATACCGGCACTGGTTAACAGTTTCCTACGCGTAAGATCCGTCTCTTCTGCGGACAGATTTTTTTTATTACTCATATTATTATACCTGTAGTCAGTAACTTTATCACATATTCATTTATTACTGTACGAGGAAACGTGGATATGTATCAATGCCTTCCGGGTAAGAATATGTGTTATAAATTGATTTGTATTTCAAATTAGAAATATATTAATAAACAACCATAATTCACTGAAAAATTATTTAGATGAAAAGCTCATTATTTTTATTTTAGAGATACAACTGCAGACATTACTTCATAAAAAAATACATTATTAAACATACTCTATAGCGCTGTGTTCGTGCCTTTTCCCTTCAGCTACGGTGATTACCCTATGCCGCTACAAGAAAATCTCCCCAAAAGAAACACTATCAGTAACAGGCCGCGTAACCATAGACATACAACCGGTAATATCACTCTGGGAAATTAAAACATAACTCAATTCTGTTATGTTGCTTATGAATAAAACTAGCGTATTGCCGCGTCATTCAATAAAAATTACGCCATTAAAAGAAATAATATAAAAACTATTATTTACAGGGGGTTAAGTTTCTTTTTAGCTGGCAGCGCATTATTTTACATTGACAACAACATAAAGAGGTGACTATAACAAGATATAAGACGGTCACACCAAATAAGGCTATTTTCAGATAATCAACCGAGGTTATTACCCAAAATAATTCGAGTTGCTTAAAGGCGGCAAGGGAGTGAGTCCCCAGGAGCATAGATAATTATGTGACTGAGGTGAGCGACAAATCTGCCGGGAGCAGATTTGAACGTCGCGTGCGACGGCCCGTCAGGGCGAGTCCCATAGGTGGGCCGAGTAATCCGTAGCCAACCCATAAGCAACCTGAAGTATGAAGGGTATAAATAATTTCGTTACGGATTACTGATATTGCGCAAACCTTATCATCAATGCAACAGGAACAGAACCATGAAAAAACGCATTATTGCCGCCGCATTACTGGCGACGGTTGCTTCATTCAGCACGCTTGCGGCAGAGCAGGTCTCTAAGCAAGAAATCAGCCACTTCAAACTGGTTAAGGTCGGCACCATAAATGTGTCCCAGAGTGGCGGACAGATTTCCTCACCCTCTGATCTACGCGAAAAACTGTCAGAATTAGCCGATGCGAAAGGCGGAAAATATTATCATATTATCGCTGCACGTGAGCATGGTCCGAATTTTGAAGCCGTTGCCGAAGTTTATAACGATGCGGCGAAATAAAGCTCTGATTGCGCCATAACGAGGGCACAGGCATGAAATAATAAGAGAGCGCCAGCAAGGTGCCATGTTCCGTCACAATCCACTCAGGGCCGTCTGGAAACAGATGCTGGCCCTCTTTTTTATCAACAGTTCATCCGGGGCAGGCAAGTCGGTAGAATGTATGCGCGCAGGCAGTAAGCCCTTCGTGAATAAGACGGTTTTGCGGGCTGTTTTAAGATGATGTTTAGTGCGCTTTTACCTGCCTGAACCAATAATTTTCCATTTTCGTTATCCATTTCCCCTTTTTATTTTTCGGTATTACGCCAGCCCAAAGTAATTGCAGCTGTCGGTTATAGGTTCCAATAGCGTGTCCACCATACGCCCCTTCAAATGCTATCACCATGGGTCCCTGCCCTTTTACCCCCTCTTGTCCTTCATGGCAATAAAGCGCGTTGCGGTGAGTCACGTCAAGTTCATACTGCACGTTCAGTTTCACACATTTTTCCCCGCAGCCTTCTACTGGCGGCAATATTGTCATGGTATAAGTCGGGTTATCTGCCGTGGTTTTCCATGTTCCGATCAGGTCTTTGCAGGCGTTTATCTCCGTAGCCCCGGAGGCGGCAGAAAATAGCGCGAGCAAATAAAAAGGTATTAGTTTCAGTTTCATTACAGACTCCTGTTCCTTATACCTCATCATTTATACCTCATCATAAGGATAAATGCCCTGCGATATGTTTTTTTCCGGGAAATGTTGAGCCGCTGTTCAGAGAAATGTTGATGAGTGTAACCTCATGTAAGCGGACAGCGCGGTGGGGAAAGCGGGAACACGGGCGAATGGTCTAACGTATTTCGACGTTTTCCGGCGTCCCTGCCTGTTCAGGCATCCGTTTATTCGCATGGGAATAAATGGATGCGCATAAAGAGAGAATATTATTGAGCGGCTAATCAGAAAAAATTGAATTAATTATCCAGCTCGCTCATATTTTTCAGCTGATCGCGGTTAATCTGTTCGGTTTTCCCGGTGGCGGCGTTTTTGTAAGACACCATACCGGTATCGTTATCGACCTCGGGTTTCCCGTCGGTGACAATAGTTTTGCCATCCGTGGTTTCAACCGCCTGGTTAGAAGAGCATCCTGCGACGGTGAATAGTGTTGCTGCGGTAAACAGTGCGGTCATAAGACGTTTTTGCATGGTGTTCTCCCTGCTTTTCAGTTGTTTTAGCATGTGACTGTTAACTGTAGCGTTATTGGCGAAAAGTAGGGAGAAATGCAGAACACTCTTAACGAGGGTTATCCGATGGCGTTCCGCGCAAAGTCATGTTTCCGGTCTGTGTTAGCGTCAAGCCGCGAGTTTCCGGGGCAAACATCACCGATACGCCAAGCCCGACTAACGAAATCAACGCGCCAATCAGCATGACGTTATTAATGCCGTAACGAGTAATAAAAATCGGTAATGCCCAGGTGGAGACAATGGTTCCGATGCGGCTTAATGACATGATGACCCCCACGGCCGAAGCGCGAATATCCGTCGGGAAGAGTTCATTAGGATAAAGCCATTGCAGTATGCCCGGCCCGCCGGAAAAGAAGGCGTATACCGCAAACGCCACCACGACCAGTATGATGCCCAGATTTGACACCAGCCCCAGCAGCGCCAGCGCGATAGTCATCATGGCGAAGCTGCCAATAAGCAGAGGGCGACGGCCAATACTGTTTAGCCAGAACATCGCCGGTATACAGCCCAGCATAAAAAAGAGGCTAATCACCACATTGCCGAGCGCCGCGTTGCGCCCCTGCTCCCAGCCGAGTAACCCGACGATCTGCGGCCCAAAGGTATAGATAGCGAACATCGGGATTACCTGACAGGTCCAGATAGCCGCAACGAACAGTACAAACGGGAAATGACGGCGATTAAACAGTTGCAGGAAGCGGGTCTCCTGCGGCGGCTCATCGTCAAAGCAGACCGGTTCGCCGAACAGTTTGATCATCATTTGTTCGCACTCTTTTACCCGTCCTTTTCGCAATAGCCAGCGTGGTGATTCCGGCAGGTCAAATCGGCCAATCAAAATGATTAAGCACGGGATAAAGGCGCTGCCAAGCATCCAGCGCCAGCCGCCTTCCATGTCATACAGCCAGTAACCCACCAGGTTGGCGCAGGTCGCGCCGACGTACCACATCGCGGCGATAAAACCGATGGAGAACGCGCGCTGGCGGGTGTTGGAAAACTCCGTAATCATGGAAGTGGCGATAGGGTAATCCGCGCCGATAACAATGCCAATTAAAACGCGCATCACCAGCAATTCAAGCGGCGTGGAAACAAACATGGTCGCCACGGAGATAACGCCGATAGCGATAATATCAAGCAGGAACATTTTACGCCGCCCGACTTTATCGCAAATATAGCCAAACAACGAGGTGCCGATAAACAGTCCGGCAAGCGTAGCCGCGCCGAGCGCGCCAATCCATTCAGCATCAAGGTGCAATAGCGGCGTCAGTTGTTCCAGCGCCACGCCAATGATCACCAGCACGTAGCCATCAAGGAACGGGCCGCCGCTTCCCCACAGCATAATTCTGCGATGAATGGAGGAGAATTTAAGGTCATCAAAGTTCCTGGGCTGCTGCATGGTGATGTCCTGTTTCAACACGGGCAAAGCGCATCTGTAGGCCGGATAAGGCGTTTCCGCCGCCATCCGGCATTGGCGCCACATGATTGCCGGATGGCGACGCTACCGCATCTTATCCGGCCTACGGGGGCACAACTTCGTACTTATTAGCCGTAGCGGAACTCCACGCCAAACGTCCCGCGCGGGTATTCCCATTTTTCCAGCGCCGTATCAAGGCCGAGGATCCGGCACGTTCCGCACTCCAGGCACCCGGCGTAATCAAAACGAACGCTGCCGTCGTCCTGCTTTTTATACAATCCCGCCGGACAGGCCTTAATCAGCACCTCCAGCGCCTGTTTATCAGGATCGGTTTTGAGAATGATGTGCGGGCTATCTTCATCCACATTGAACTTATTGACGCCCAGTTTGACGTCCACATTAACGGGAGATGTCATAATACGGTCACTCCTTTCAGGCCATCTTTCATCAGATTGATGAAGCCCACTTTCTTCGCATGGCGCAGGATTTTTTTACGCATCGGCACCGGAGCGGAGCCATCCACGGTGAACAGGTCGCGCGCGATATTGACCGCCATTTCGGGATAGGCGGTAAACATGCGGGGATTATCAAGAAAAGCCGGTAGTTTCTGATACATGCGCATATCGCGCATCGGACCTTCGTCCAGATGCTGACGGTATTCCCCCAACGACTGCTTGCTAAAATCGTCGCGCTTCATCGCCGAAAGCACCGTCTTCGCCGCCGCTTCGCCTGCGGATATGGCGAGATCCATACCACGGATGGTAAAGCCGAGGTTCATACACATGCCGGCAGCATCCCCGGCAATCAGTACGCCATCGCCCACCAGTTCAGGCTGCATATTCATTCCCGCCTCGGGTACAACGTGCGCGGCATATTCCACCAGCTTGCCACCGGCGATCAGCGGCGCAACTGCCGGATGCTGTTTGAAATCTTCCAGCATTTGCGGGACCGATTTTTTCGCGTCTTTCAAATGATGAAGACCGCAGACCAGCCCCAGGGAAAGGGTTGTTTCATTCGTATACAGGAAGCCACCGCCCATCAGACCATCGGTTGGCGCTCCGGCAAACAGACAGGCGGCACCTTCGTTGCCCTGTAGCTGGAAACGATCTTCAATGACCGACTTCGGCAATTCGATCAGTTCCTTCACGCCGACGGCAACATGTGATGCCTCAACGCGTTTGGCCATGCCCAGCTTTTCAGCCAGCAGAGAATTCACCCCGTCAGCGAGGATTACGACTTTGGCTTCCAGAATATCGCCATCGGCTTCCACGCCCACGACGTTGCCATCACGCTGAACGACGTTATCGACGCGAATACCGGTGATCAGTTGCGCCCCCGCCTCTTCGGCCTGCTCCATCAGCCAGGCGTCAAATTTACTGCGCAAAACGGAATAAGAAACTTGCGACGATGCGGCGTCCTCGCCGTTGCAATAATCCATCGTCATCGCCCCTTTGTCGGTCATAAAGGCGAGTTTTTCGTGGGTGATCATGCGTTCAATGGGGGCCTGATCCGCAAAGCCGGGAATGATGCGTTCCAGGCTATGTGCATACAAACGCCCACCGGTGACATTCTTCGCGCCAGCAGAATTGCCGCGCTCGATAACCAGCACCTGTGCACCTTCGCGAGCAAGCACCAGCGCCGCAACCGAACCGGCCAGACCTGCACCCACGATGATGGCATCAAAGATATCTTCGGACATACGTACTCCTGTCAGCGGCAGGATACCTTCGCATCCTGCCCGAAATGGTTTATCGCGCTAAGGCAGCCGTCAGCGCAGGCAGGATCTTCAGCGCATCGCCAACGATGCCAAAATCCGCATACTGGAAGATTGGCGCGTTTTTATCTTTGTTGATGGCGAAAATCGTCTGCGCGCCGTTGGCGCCGACCATGTGTTGGATCTGCCCGGAGATCCCCACCGCCAGATACAGTTCAGGCTTGAGCATCAGGTTGGAGATACCGACGTAGCGCTCGTGCTCCATCCACTTCTCGTTTTCCGCCACCGGGCGAGAACAGGCCAGCTCGGCGCCAATCGTCTGGCACAGCGCTTCGGCCAGCGAGATATTCTCTTTGCTGCCGATGCCGCGTCCCACGCTGACCACCAGACGCGCTTTGTCGAGGTCAACGCTGTTGCTCTGACGCGCCTGGGTTGCGGTGCGGGTCACGGCAGTGGCCGGAGCCTGCCACTGCACGGTGTGCATCTCGCCGCTGCGGGAAGCATCCGGTTGTTGTGCGTCAAACGTTCCGCTGCTGAGTGTGATCACGGCAAACGGCGAAGCGATGGTCTCTGCCCCTATCGCCAGACCGCCGTAGACCATATGTTTAACCGCCGCTTTTCCATCCTGCAGGGCGACGTCGCTGGCGTCGTTGGAAACCGCAGCCGACAAGCGATAGCCCAGCTTTGCCGCCAACAGCTTGCCCCGACGCGTATTCGGCAGCAGCACCGCGCCGCCCTCGCTATGCTGACGAATAGTCTCAGCCATCGCAGCAGCGTAGTCTTCGATCATGCGGTCTTCTGGTTTGCCGCTGAGCAGCCAGACATGATCCGCGCCTAAGTGACATGCTGTCGCGCTATCCGCTTCGTTCAGTACGAACGCGTTAACTTTTTCACCTACAGCCTGCGCGCCACTCATCAGTTCGGGCAGACGAGAAGGGGTATCGCTGAATACCCAGACACTGGAAAATTTGTTCATAACATCCCCTGATAATTAAATGATTTTGCGCAGATTCTCGACAAACGCGGCGATTTGTTCTTCACCGTCACCTTCAATCACCACACGCTGACGCTCGCGCTGCTTCGGTGCGGCAACCTGTTGTGCGGAATACGCGGGTACGCTGTTCAGCCCGATATCCGCAGGCGACCAGACCTGAACCGTTTTTTTCGCCGCGCCAAGAATGGCTTTCATCGAAGGGATTTGTGGGGTGTTAATGTCGGTGGAAACCGCGATCACCGCCGGGAGCGGGATGCTCAGCGTTTCAACTTCATCTTCCAGTTCGCGTTCTACCGTCAATGTGCTGTCGGTAAGAGAGAGGATCTTACTCACGCCGTTAATCGCCGGAATGTTCAACGCTTCGCCCACCAGCAAACCAACCTGCTGAGCATAAAGATCGGAAGAACCGTCGCCGCAGATAAGCAGATCGAAACCTGATTTTTGCGCGGCAGCGGCCAGCGCGGTAGCGGTGTGTTGCGGCAGCGCCTGCTCAAATTGATCGTCAATGACCACAATCAGTTCATCAGGGCCACGAGAGAGGACATCTTTGCGCCCTTTTGCATTAGTCAGCGCTTTGCCGCCAACGCTCATGGCGACAACCTGAGCGTCTCCCAACTGCTGTTTTAACTGGCAAGCAGCTTCAATTGCATTCAGATCATATTGGCTGATTTTGCTATCCGCTTTGCTGAAATCGAGTGTTCCGTCAGCATTATTAATCGCAATATCCTGCTCATCAGGTACGCATTTGTAGCAAGTAATTATCTTCATTGCATCTCCAGAAATCATGAAGGAAACGTATTTATATCGGCGGTGTTAAATACAGATATCACGCTCTTTAATTCGGAAATAAAACCTTAATCACCAATATTGAAAATGTCACACATTGATATTCGTAACTTTCAATAGTGTTACGCACCTCACCAATATTGAAAGAAATATGCCAAATATGAAAATTTTCAATATTGTTTGCTGGCTCAACAATATTGAACGTCAGATACTTAAAAAAGTTAAAAAACCACAACCAACAAATTGATAAATAAAGCAAAAATCAAAATTTAGACACAAAATAATCAACGCAAAAAAGTGTGACGAAGATAACAGAATCACCCGAAGTGAATACCCATCATGAGTTACTCATTGAGGCGTCCCAGAGGTTAAAAACTTATCAACAAATCATTAATAATAAATAAACAAACGTTCATGGACTGGCACGCTAAATAAATTTCGTTTTCACACTGGAATTCACTTATGAAAAATGAAAAGAAAAAATCGGGAATTGAACCGAAGGTTTTTTTTCCGCCATTAATAATTGTCGGGATACTTTGCTGGCTAACAGTCAGAGATCTTGATGCCGCTAACGTCGTTATTAATGCGGTATTCAGTTATGTCACCAACGTCTGGGGTTGGGCATTTGAATGGTATATGGTCGTCATGCTCTTCGGCTGGTTCTGGCTGGTTTTTGGCCCCTATGCCAAAAAGAGATTAGGTGACGAAAAACCGGAGTTTAGCACCGCCAGCTGGATTTTCATGATGTTCGCCTCCTGTACATCCGCTGCGGTTCTGTTCTGGGGCTCTATTGAGATCTACTACTATATCTCCACCCCGCCGTTCGGCCTGGAACCCAATTCCACCGGCGCGAAAGAGATAGGTCTGGCGTACAGCCTGTTCCACTGGGGGCCGCTACCGTGGGCAACCTATAGCTTCCTTTCCGTGGCCTTCGCCTACTTCTTCTTTGTACGCAAGATGGATGTCATCCGTCCCAGCTCCACGCTGGTACCGCTCGTCGGTGAAAAGCATGCGAAAGGGTTGTTCGGTACCATCGTCGATAACTTCTACCTGGTGGCGCTGATCTTCGCGATGGGCACCAGTCTCGGTCTGGCTACCCCGCTGGTCACCGAGTGTATGCAATGGCTGTTCGGTATTCCGCATACGCTGCAATTGGATGCCATCATCATTACCTGCTGGATCATTCTGAACGCGATTTGCGTGGCCTGCGGCCTGCAAAAAGGGGTCAGAATCGCCAGCGATGTGCGTAGCTACCTGAGCTTCCTGATGCTCGGCTGGGTGTTTATCGTCAGCGGCGCCAGCTTCATCATGAACTACTTCACCGACTCCGTCGGGATGCTGTTAATGCACCTGCCACGGATGCTGTTCTATACCGACGCCATCGGTAAAGGCGGCTTCCCACAGGGCTGGACTGTTTTCTACTGGGCGTGGTGGGTTATTTACGCCATCCAGATGAGTATCTTCCTGGCCCGTATTTCCCGTGGTCGTACCGTACGTGAACTGTGCTTCGGGATGGTGATGGGTCTGACCGCGTCTACCTGGATCCTGTGGACAGTGCTGGGCAGCAACACGCTGCTGCTGATGGATAAAAACATCCTCAACATTCCGCAGTTGATTGAACAACACGGCGTGGCGCGCGCCATTATCGAAACCTGGGCCGCCTTGCCGCTCAGCACCGCCACCATGTGGGGCTTCTTCATCCTCTGCTTTATTGCCACCGTCACGCTGATTAACGCCTGCTCTTACACCCTGGCGATGTCGACCTGTCGTGAAGTTCGCGATGGTGAAGAGCCGCCTCTGTTAGTGCGTATCGGCTGGTCGGTGCTGGTCGGCATCATCGGTATCGTTCTGCTGGCGCTGGGTGGGTTGAAGCCGATTCAGACCGCGATTATCGCCGGAGGATGCCCGCTGTTCTTCGTCAACATTATGGTGACGCTGTCCTTTATTAAAGACGCCAAAGTGCACTGGAAAGACAAGTAATTCTTATTAACCCAATTGATCAAGAGGCTGAAAGATGGATTTCAACTTAAATGACGAACAGGAGCTGTTTGTCGCCGGTATTCGCGAACTGATGGCCAGTGAGAACTGGGAAGCTTATTTTGCCGAGTGCGATCGTGACAGCGTCTACCCTGAGCGTTTTGTAAAAGCACTGGCGGATATGGGTATTGATAGCCTGCTGATCCCGGAAGAACACGGCGGTCTGGAAGCGGGTTTTGTTACCGTCGCTGCCGTCTGGATGGAGCTGGGACGTCTTGGCGCGCCAACTTACGTGTTGTACCAATTGCCGGGAGGTTTTAACACTTTCCTGCGTGAAGGAACTCAGGAGCAAATTGATAAAATCATGGCCTTCCGGGGCACCGGTAAGCAGATGTGGAACTCTGCTATCACCGAACCGGGAGCGGGATCGGATGTTGGTAGTCTGAAAACCACTTATACACGCAAAAATGGTAAGGTTTATCTCAATGGCAGTAAGTGCTTTATCACCAGTAGCGCCTATACCCCGTACATCGTGGTCATGGCGAGAGACGGTGCATCGCCGGATAAACCGGTTTACACCGAGTGGTTTGTGGACATGAGCAAAGCAGGTATCAAGGTCAACAAACTGGAGAAACTCGGTCTGCGCATGGACAGCTGCTGTGAAATCACCTTTGACGACGTTGAACTGGACGAGAAAGACATGTTCGGTCGGGAAGGTAACGGCTTCAACCGCGTGAAAGAAGAGTTTGACCATGAGCGCTTCCTCGTCGCGCTGACCAACTACGGTACCGCAATGTGCGCTTTTGAAGACGCTGCGCGTTACGCGAATCAGCGCGTGCAGTTTGGTGAAGCTATTGGCCGTTTCCAGCTGATTCAGGAGAAGTTTGCGCATATGGCGATCAAACTGAACTCCATGAAAAATATGCTGCTGGAAGCCGCGTGGAAAGCAGATAACGGGACTATTACCTCCGGCGACGCGGCAATGTGCAAATACTTCTGCGCCAACGCCGCGTTTGAAGTGGTAGACACCGCCATGCAGGTACTGGGAGGTGTTGGTATCGCGGGCAACCACCGCATCACGCGTTTCTGGCGTGACCTGCGCGTTGACCGTGTTTCTGGTGGTTCTGATGAAATGCAGATCCTGACGTTGGGTCGTGCGGTACTTAAGCAATACCGCTAATCGATCCCTTGTAGGCCTGATAAGACGCGGGGCGTCGCCATCAGGCAATCATGCCGGATGGCGCTGTGCTTATCCGGCCTACATACCGCAAAAAATGCCAGGAGAAAAATGATGAATCATTTACCAATGCCAACCTTTGGCCCGCTTGCTGGGGTACGCGTTGTTTTTTCAGGAATCGAAATCGCCGGTCCATTCGCCGGACAGATGTTCGCCGAATGGGGCGCCGAGGTTATCTGGATTGAAAACGTCGCATGGGCCGATACCATCCGCGTACAGCCTAACTACCCGCAGCTCTCACGCCGCAACCTGCACGCCCTGTCGCTGAATATTTTCAAAGATGAAGGTCGGGAAGCGTTTCTGAAACTGATGGAAACCACCGATATTTTCATTGAAGCCAGTAAAGGCCCGGCCTTTGCCCGCCGCGGTATTACTGATGAAGTGCTGTGGGAACATAACCCGAAACTGGTCATTGCCCACCTTTCCGGCTTCGGCCAGTATGGTACCGAGGAGTACACCAATCTTCCGGCGTATAACACCATCGCGCAGGCATTCAGTGGTTATCTGATCCAAAACGGCGACGTTGATCAGCCGATGCCAGCCTTCCCGTATACCGCCGATTACTTCTCCGGGATGACCGCGACGACAGCCGCGCTGGCAGCCCTGCACAAAGTACGCGAAACGGGTAAAGGTGAAAGCATCGATATCGCCATGTACGAAGTGATGCTGCGCATGGGTCAGTATTTCATGATGGACTACTTCAACGGCGGCGAAATCTGTCCACGTATGACGAAAGGGAAAGACCCCTACTACGCCGGTTGCGGCCTGTATAAATGCGCCGATGGTTACATCGTCATGGAGTTGGTCGGCATCACGCAAATCAACGAGTGCTTTAAAGATATTGGCCTGGCCCACATTCTCGGTACGCCGGAAGTTCCGGAAGGCACGCAGCTCATCCATCGCGTGGAATGCCCTTACGGCCCGCTCGTCGAAGAGAAACTGGACGCCTGGCTGGCAACACACACCATCGCCGACGTTCAGGCGCGTTTTGCTGAGCTGAATATCGCCTGTGCGAAGGTGCTCACCATTCCGGAACTGGAAGGTAATCCGCAGTACGTTGCCCGCGAATCGATTACTCAGTGGCAAACAATGGACGGTCGCACCTGTAAAGGGCCGAACATCATGCCGAAATTTAAAAACAACCCGGGGAAAATCTGGCGTGGCATGCCATCACACGGCATGGATACCGCCGCCATTCTGAAAAACATTGGTTATAGCGAAGCAGATATTAAGGAACTGGTCGGCAAAGGCCTGGCCAAAGTTGAGGATTAAACGCGATGCGCTAATCGGTTTTCCGGTTAGCGCTCACGCCTGATTTCAGTGGATAAAGCAATATGGATATCGTTGGCGGACAAAACTTACGTCAGATGTGGGACGACCTGGCCGGGGTGTACGGAGATAAAACGGCGTTAATTTTCGAATCCTGTGAGGGAATCGTTCGGCAGTTTAGCTATGCCTCGCTCAATGAAGAGATTAACCGCACGGCGAACCTTTTTTACTCCTTAGGGATCCGCAAGGGTGATAGGGTCGCGCTGCATCTGGATAACTGTCCGGAATTCATCTTTTGCTGGTTTGGACTGGCAAAAATCGGCGCCATTATGGTGCCGATTAATGCCCGCTTACTGGGCGAAGAAAGCGCCTGGATCCTGCAAAACAGCCAGGTGAGTCTGCTGGTTACCAGCGTCCAGTTTTATCCTATGTACCGTGAAATACGCCAGGACAATAGCACTCCGCTTAATCATATCTGTCTGATTGGCGAGCAGCTTCCGGCTGACGATGGCGTGAGTCACTTTACCCAACTACAAGCACGCCAGTCGGCCACGCTGTGCTATACGCCCGCGTTATCCACTGACGATACGGCGGAAATTCTGTTTACCTCCGGTACCACCTCGCGTCCAAAAGGGGTGGTGATTACCCACTATAACCTGCGTTTTGCAGGCTACTACTCTGCCTGGCAAATCGCCCTGCGCGATGATGACGTGTACATGACGGTGATGCCCGCTTTTCATATCGACTGCCAGTGTACCGCCGCAATGCCAGCCTTTTCCGCCGGCAGCACCTTTGTGCTCCTGGAGAAGTACAGCGCCAGGGCCTTCTGGGATCAGGTACGTAAATATCAGGCGACGGTGACCGAGTGCATTCCGATGATGATCCGCACGCTGATGGTCCAGCCCGCCGCACCAACGGACAGGCAGCATCATCTGCGCGAAGTGATGTTCTATCTCAATCTATCCGCGCAGGAAAAAGACGCCTTTACCGAACGCTTTGGCGTCAGGCTGCTGACCTCTTATGGTATGACTGAAACCATTGTCGGAATTATTGGCGACCGTCCCGGAGACAAACGGCGCTGGCCTTCCATTGGTCGCGTGGGTTTTAGCTATGAAGCTGAAATTCGCGACGATCAAAATCGCCCGCTGCCCGCCGGAGAAATTGGCGAAATCTGTATTAAAGGCATCCCCGGCAAGACTATCTTCAAAGAGTATTACATGCAGCCGGAGGCAACCGCCAGGGCGCTGGAACCAGAGGGCTGGTTACATACCGGTGATTCGGGTTACCAGGATGAGGATGGCTATTTCTATTTTGTCGACAGACGCTGCAACATGATTAAACGTGGCGGAGAAAATGTCTCCTGCGTCGAGCTGGAAAATATTATTTCTGCACATCCGAAAATTCAGGACATTGTGGTGGTCGGTATTAAAGATGCGATCCGTGATGAAGCCATTAAAGCGTTTATCGTCCTTAATGAAGGTGAAACATTAAGCGAGGCCGAGTTTTTCAGCTTCTGCGAAAACAATATGGCGAAATTCAAGGTTCCCTCTTTTATGGAGATCAGAACCGACCTGCCGCGCAACTGTTCAGGAAAAATAATCAAAAAAAATCTGAAATAAACCTTCCGGCAGGAATCCCTCCCGCCGGAAAACTATTTATCTGGAGATGAACTATGAGTGAGTCATTACATCTGACCCGTAACGGCCCGATCCTGGAAATTACCCTCGACCGACCTAAAGCGAATGCCATTGACGCCAAAACCAGCTTTGCAATGGGTGAAGCTTTTCTTAATTTCCGTGACGATCCGGAATTACGCGTAGCAATCATTACCGGCGGCGGGGAGAAATTCTTTTCTGCTGGCTGGGACTTAAAAGCGGCAGCGGAAGGTGAAGCGCCGGATGCCGATTTTGGTCCCGGCGGCTTTGCCGGTTTAACCGAAATATTTGACCTCGATAAGCCGGTTATCGCCGCGGTGAACGGCTACGCGTTTGGCGGCGGTTTTGAGCTGGCGCTGGCGGCGGACTTTATTGTCTGCGCCGAAAACGCCAGCTTCGCGCTGCCGGAAGCAAAGCTCGGCATCGTGCCTGACAGCGGCGGCGTATTGCGTCTGCCTAAGCTGCTGCCACCGGCTATCGTCAACGAAATGGTGATGACCGGCAGACGAATGAGCGCCGAAGAAGCGCTGCGTTGGGGGATCGTGAACCGCGTTGTCAGCCAGAGCGAACTGATGGAGAGCGCGCGCGAACTGGCGCAACAACTGGTCAATAGCGCCCCGCTGGCTATCGCGGCGCTGAAAGAGATTTATCGCGCGACCAGCGAAATGCCGGTAGAAGAAGGCTACCGCTACATCCGCAGCGGCGTGCTGAAACATTATCCGTCGGTACTGCATTCAGAAGATGCGCTCGAAGGACCGCAGGCATTTGCCGAAAAACGCGATCCGGTGTGGAAGGGTCGTTAATGTGACTATGCCGGATGGCGCTTCGCTTATCCGGCCTACAGCACATGCGCAACCGTAGGCCGGATAAGGTGTTTACGCCGCCATCCGGCAAAAAAACCGAGGTACAACCATGAGCTATTACGCCTTTGAAGGACTGATCCCGGTGGTGCATCCGGACGCGTTTGTCCATCCCAGCGCCGTGCTGATTGGCGATGTCATCGTGGGCGCCGGTGTTTATATTGGCCCACTCGCGTCATTGCGTGGGGATTATGGTCGCCTGATCCTGGAGGCAGGATCTAATCTGCAGGATGGCTGCATTATGCATGGCTACTGCGATACCGATACCATCGTGCATGAAAACGGCCATATCGGCCACGGCGCTATTCTACATGGCTGCGTGGTGGGACGGGACGCCCTGGTCGGCATGAATAGCGTCATTATGGACGGCGCAGTGATTGGCGAAGAGAGCATTGTCGCCGCCATGAGTTTTGTCAAAGCCGGATTTCAGGGTGAGGCAAGGCAACTGCTGGTGGGTTCACCGGCGCGCGTACTACGCCAGGTTACGGATCAGGAGCTGCACTGGAAACGCCTCAACACTAAAGAATATCAGGATCTTGCGATCCGTTGTCGAACGGGGTTATCTGAAACGAAGCCGTTAACGCAGGTCGAAGAAAACCGGCCGCGCCTGAAAGGCACGACGGACGTGAAGCCAAAATCAGCACAGTAATTGATGCCGGATGCGCTCACGCTTATCCGGCCTACGCGTCAATTACCGTTTACCCCGCCAGCAGGTAAACAGACAATTATCGACGCATACTCTTGGAGAGCATCATCTGCCATTTCTGCTCACGGTTTAGCTCTGTGGGGGGAACGGCAGACAGTCGCGGCGCTTTCGCCACGCTCACTTTTCTTTCCTGCAAATTATGATTCAATCGGCGATAGAGTTGAGAGTCGATACTCACGACTTTCACCAGACGCTGGCACTGGCAGCCTCGTCCTGCAATCTGGTTAGGGATCATCTTCACTTCACAAACAATTTCCCCCACTTCTGACAGAATATAGGAGAGCGTATTAATTGCTTTGCAGTGTTCAATATCAAATTGACGGGAAATCTCCCTGGCCGTGATCCATCGGTTCTCAGCCATCATCCAGTCAGCAATTAACAAATAAAGCGGTCTTTCAACATATTTTTCACACATAAGCACACCATTTCACAAATTAAAAATCTGGCTACGGCCTGTCCAAACTAATAAAAACTAAGCCATATTAAAATTGTGGATATGCAAGATAGTATGCGACTTAAATATTGATTAGTGTGAGCAATATCGTGCTTATTACATAGAAAATGTGGTTACGGAAACGGACTTCTCCAGGAATGACCTTACGCAAGATAAAAAAAGGGTTTCTTTACAGAAACCCTTTCAGAATTATATTACAGGTCCGGTTAGAGCAATATCCACCGGCCCCTTTATTTACGACTTTTTGATCTGCGCGTGCATTTCCTGCACCGAGGTTACCTTCTCGGTGGCATCGGCATTGAGCGCCATCGTCGTGGCAAAACCGCCGTTCAGCGTGGTGTCATAATGCACTTTATACTGCAGCGCGCTACGACGAATCACCCTGGAGTCTTCAATCGCGCGGCGGCCTGCGGTGGTATTGATGATATAGGTATATTCGCCATTCTTGATGCGGTCCTGAATGTGCGGACGACCTTCATGCACCTTATTCACCAGACGCGGGTTGATACCGGCTTCGCCCAGCACAATCGCCGTACCGTGAGTGGCATCCAGCTCAAAGCCCTGTTTCAGCAGCTTGGCCGCGAGATCCACCACGCGCTCTTTGTCGCCTTCGCGAACGGAGAGCAGCGCACGGCCCTGTTTCTTCATCGTGGAGTTACTGCCCAACTGTGCCTTAGCGAACGCTTCCGCGAAGGTACGGCCCACGCCCATCACTTCCCCGGTGGAGCGCATTTCTGGCCCTAACAGAGGGTCAACGCCGGGGAATTTGTTGAACGGCAGCACCACTTCTTTCACCGAGTAGTACGGCGGGATAATTTCTTGGGTCACGCCCTGCTCGGTCAGCGATTTGCCGGCCATCACGCGCGCCGCCACTTTCGCCAGCGGCACGCCGGTGGCTTTGGAGACGAACGGTACGGTACGCGCCGCGCGCGGGTTGACTTCAATCAGATAGACTTCGTTGTCTTTCACCGCAAACTGCACGTTCATCAGGCCGCGCACCTGCAACTCGAAAGCCAGCTTCTGCACCTGCTGGCGCATCACGTCCTGAATTTCCTGGCTCAGCGTGTAGGCTGGCAGGGAACAGGCGGAGTCGCCGGAGTGTACGCCAGCCTGCTCAATGTGCTCCATAATGCCGCCAATCAGCACCATTTCGCCGTCGCAGATAGCGTCCACGTCCACTTCAACCGCGTCATCAAGGAAGCGGTCCAGCAGTACCGGCGCATCGTTAGAGACGCTGACCGCTGTCTGGAAGTAGCGACGCAGGTCGGCTTCGTCGTAGACAATTTCCATCGCCCGACCGCCCAGCACGTAAGACGGACGTACCACCAGCGGGTAGCCAATTTCTTTCGCCTTCTCAACCGCTTGTTCAATGGCGGTGACGGTGGCGTTGGCCGGTTGCTTCAGCTTCAGACGGTCAACCGCATGCTGGAAGCGTTCACGGTCTTCCGCGCGGTCGATGGCGTCCGGGCTGGTGCCGATAACCGGCACGCCTGCCGCTTCCAGCGCGCGCGCCAGCTTCAGCGGCGTCTGGCCGCCGTACTGCACGATAACGCCTTTCGGCTTCTCGATACGCACGATTTCCAGCACGTCTTCCAGCGTCACCGGCTCGAAGTACAGGCGGTCGGAAGTGTCGTAGTCGGTAGAGACAGTTTCCGGGTTACAGTTGACCATAATGGTCTCGTAACCGTCTTCGCGCAGCGCCAGCGAGGCGTGTACGCAGCAGTAGTCGAATTCGATGCCCTGGCCGATACGGTTCGGGCCGCCGCCGAGGACCATGATTTTATCGCGATCAACGGACGGGTTCGCTTCGCACTCATCTTCATAAGTGGAGTACATATAGGCGGTATCGGTGGCGAATTCCGCCGCGCAGGTATCCACACGCTTGTAGACCGGGTGCAGGTCATACTGGTCGCGTAGCTTGCGGATTTCCGCCTCGCGCACGCCCGCCAGTTTCGCCAGACGCGCATCGGCAAACCCTTTACGCTTCAGCTGACGCAGGAAGTCGGCGTTGAGGCCGGTAATCCCGACTTCAGCCACTTTCTCTTCCAGACGCACCAGCTCTTCAATCTGCACCAGGAACCAGCGGTCAATGTTGGTCAGGTTGAACACGCCATCCACAGACAAGCCTGCGCGGAAAGCATCGGCGATGTACCAGATACGATCTGCGCCCGCATCTTTCAGCTCGCGGCGGATTTTGGTCAGAGCTTCCGGGTCGTCAAGGCTGACTTTCGGGTCGAAGCCGGTAGCGCCCACTTCCAGGCCGCGCAGCGCTTTTTGCAGGGATTCCTGCTGCGTGCGGCCAATCGCCATCACTTCCCCGACCGATTTCATCTGGGTGGTCAGACGGTCGTTGGCACCGGCGAATTTCTCGAAGTTAAAGCGCGGAATTTTGGTGACAACGTAGTCGATAGACGGCTCGAAGGAGGCCGGTGTACGGCCACCGGTGATGTCGTTCATCAGCTCGTCGAGGGTATAACCCACCGCCAGTTTGGCGGCCACTTTGGCAATCGGGAAGCCGGTGGCTTTCGACGCCAGCGCCGAGGAGCGGGAGACGCGCGGGTTCATTTCGATAACGATCAGACGACCGTTTTTCGGGTTCACTGCGAACTGGACGTTAGAACCGCCGGTTTCGACGCCGATTTCACGCAGTACCGCCATCGAGGCGTTACGCATGATTTGGTATTCTTTGTCGGTCAGCGTCTGTGCCGGGGCCACGGTGATCGAGTCCCCAGTATGGATACCCATTGCGTCGAAGTTTTCGATAGAGCAGACGATGATGCAGTTGTCGTTTTTATCACGCACCACTTCCATCTCGTACTCTTTCCAGCCGATCAGCGATTCATCAATCAGCAGCTCGTTGGTTGGCGAGAGGTCCAGACCGCGTTCGCAGATTTCTTCGAACTCTTCACGGTTGTAAGCGATACCGCCACCGGTGCCGCCCATGGTAAAGGACGGACGGATGATGCACGGGAAGCCCACATCAGCGGCAACCGCCAGCGCTTCTTCCATAGTGTGCGCGATACCGGAACGCGCGGTGTCGAGACCAATTTTCTTCATCGCGATATCGAAGCGACGACGGTCTTCGGCTTTATCAATGGCGTCGGCGGTGGCGCCAATCATGGTGACGCCGAACTCTTCGAGCACGCCCTGCCGCTCCAGCTCCAGCGCGCAGTTCAGCGCCGTCTGGCCGCCCATGGTCGGCAGCACCGCATCCGGACGCTCTTTTTCGATGATTTTGCGTACCACTTCCCAGTGAATCGGCTCGATGTAGGTGGCATCGGCCATTTCCGGGTCGGTCATGATGGTGGCCGGGTTGGAGTTCACCAGAATGACGCGGTAACCCTCTTCGCGCAGCGCTTTACACGCCTGAGCGCCGGAGTAGTCAAACTCACACGCCTGACCGATAACAATCGGGCCCGCGCCCAGAATCAGGATGCTTTTTATATCTGTACGTTTTGGCATGGCTCTTATTACTCCTGATTATTTCGCGGACTGACGGTATTGCTCAATAAGCTCGATAAAGTGGTCGAACAGCGGTGCAGCATCGTGCGGGCCGGGGCTGGCTTCCGGGTGGCCCTGGAAGCTGAACGCCGGTTTATCGGTACGGTGAATGCCCTGCAGGGTGCCGTCGAACAGCGACTTGTGGGTCACGCGCAGGTTGGCTGGCAGCGAGTCTTCATCCACCGCAAAGCCGTGGTTCTGCGCGGTGATCATCACCACGTTTCTGTCCATATCTTTTACCGGATGGTTGCCGCCGTGATGGCCGAACTTCATCTTAACGGTCTTCGCACCGCTCGCCAGCGCCAGCAGTTGATGGCCGAGGCAGATGCCAAATACCGGAATGTCGGTTTCGAGGAATTTCTGGATAGCAGTAATCGCGTAGTCGCACGGGGCCGGATCGCCAGGGCCGTTTGACAGGAAGATGCCGTCCGGATTCATTTTCAGCACCTCTTCAGCAGAGGTCTGCGCTGGTACCACCGTCAGGCGGCAGCCGCGATCCGCCAGCATGCGCAGGATGTTGCGCTTGGCGCCAAAATCGTAGGCCACCACGTGGAACGGCAGGTCATCCTCAGATTTCGCTTCCGGTAAACCGTCTTTCAGCGTCCAGCTACCCTGCGTCCAGCGGTAAGTTTCCGCCGTGGTCACTTCTTTCGCCAGATCCATACCGTTCAGTCCAGGAAATGCTTTCGCTTTTTCCAGCGCCAGCTTCGCATCCGGGCTATCGCCTGCAATGATGCAGCCGTTCAGTGCACCTTTCTCACGCAGCAGACGCGTCAGCTTGCGGGTATCGATATCAGCAATCGCCACAATGTTATGCCGTTTGAGGTAAGAAGAGAGGTCTTCGGTGTTACGGAAGTTGCTGGCAATCAGCGGCAGGTCGCGAATTACCAGACCTTGTGCATGTACCTGAGAAGATTCTTCATCGGCTTCATTGGTGCCGACATTACCAATATGGGGATAAGTAAGAGTGACGATTTGGCGGGAATAGGAAGGATCAGTGAGGATTTCTTGATAACCGGTCATTGAAGTATTGAAAACGACTTCCCCAACCGCCGAACCCGTTGCCCCAATGGCCCGACCGTGAAACTGGGTTCCGTCTTCCAGAACCAATAGCGCTGACTTAATCAAAACACCCTCCAGAGAATATTCACTCACTTTATTTGCATATTAATTCATTCAGTCAGTATGAAGCAATGCAAATTTGCTTACCCGTGGATTTCTGGCAAACGGCGGCATTCTGAAGTTAAGCCGGATAAAAGTCAACTTAAAGAGGGTATTTTTTATGTTATTTTGCACATTATAAGGAAGTTATTCTGTTTAACAGGCAAAAAGATCAACTAAGTGACGATAGAAAACGCTTGCGCTTCCTTGAGTTCGAAAAAAGCTGACTGGAACGATAAAAAGTGGACCAAATGGTCAAATTTCACATTAAAACAGCGAAAAACAACGATAAAAATTAAATTAATAACCATTAATACAATTAAATGAATAAAAATTCAAAATAAAGAAAATTAACTATAAAAATAATTTAAAAATCAAGCACTTGTTAAAATAAAAAACAAACCAAACACATCAAAAAATCGACAAAAACAGCAAATTAAGATAATGTAATGAGAATCACAATCGCGATATAAAGGTCTAACTTCTTTTTCTTTAAGACTAACGCATACGATTGAACCACAACCAGCCTCACTACAGCATAAAAAAGCTAACCTATTGAAACAAAAGAGATAAAACGCCCCCCCCCGAGGAACAGCACTCCCCCCCAATGGATATCAGTCTTATCAGTCTGGTCGAGGTGCCTTTTGCATACGGTAAGCCACTGCGGCTGAATATGACTAACATCAGTTCAGGCAGTATTTTTCCCGTTGAACGTAATGGCCCGTACCGATGCGCCTGAAGGGCTAATTAACCGCATTTATCGTAATGGCAATTACGTCACGCAAATGGATGCCGTTGGCCCGGATGTCTTTAAACTGACTATTCTTAACGCGCAAACAGCGGCAGAACATGTCGTGGGCGAAGAAACTGTCGAAACATGAATAGTGAAAGGCGTTATTTATCTGGCCGAATAACCGGGGGGCAAAAAACAAAAGGGCAATAATATATTGCCCTTTGTAATCAATTAATCTTGATTACCACAACCACATCACGAAGGTATTTAGTCGTTATAGTACATCCAGTCCCAGCACATCCCGCATGTCAAATAGCCCATTTTTCTTCGTTTTTAGCCATAACGCCGATCGCAACGCGCCATTTGCAAACGTCATGCGACTGGAAGCTTTATGCGTAATCTCTACGCGCTCGCCAATATCGGCAAACATCGCGGTATGTTCGCCGACGATGTCGCCCGCGCGTACGGTCGCAAAGCCAATCGTGCCCGGTACGCGCTCGCCGGTATAACCTTCACGCGAGTAGACCGCGCAGTCCTTCAGATCTTTATCCAGCGCCCCGGCGATTGCCTCGCCCATTGCCAGCGCCGTACCCGACGGTGCATCCACTTTATGGCGGTGGTGCGCTTCAATAATTTCAATATCGCTATAGTCGCCCATTACCTTCGCGGCTTTCTCCAGCAACTTGAGCATGACGTTAACGCCGACGCTAAAGTTTGCGGCGAAAACGATCGCAATCTCTTGCGACGCCTCGCGAATGGCCTGTTTACCGGCGTCGTCAAAGCCGGTAGTACCAATCACCATCCCTTTACCATGTTTACGGCAAAACGCCAGATGCGCCAGTGTGCCTTCAGGACGGGTAAAATCGACCAGAACATCGAAATCATCTTTGACCGACGCCAGATCGCTTTGAATGATGACGCCCGTTTTCCCCACGCCTGCCAGTTCGCCAGCATCGCTGCCCAGCAAGGAAGAGCCTTCGCGCTCCAGCGCGGCACCCAGCTGAACATCTTCCATCGCCATGGCGGCCTGGATTAACTGCCGTCCCATGCGGCCACCGGCGCCGACAATCGCAACGCGGATCTGTGCTTCATGCATAGCTATTCTCTTTTGTAAAAATTGCGTAAACCGTTTTCAGAGTAACCAGCGCGCCCGGAGGCCGCCATCTAAAATCGCCGATAATTAGAAATTAATGATAAACAGGGAGCGATATCAGTAAAAGACATGATTCATCCCGCAGGATGAATCATTGCTGGAGAGAATGAAAGAAGAGAAACTTACTCAGGATAGAGGGAACCGGCAGGAAAATGACTTAAAAACCAGGTCACTGCCAGTAAATCCGCGCTACCGCCAGGGCTTAAGTTACGCAGGATGAGTTCATCATCGAGGGACTGCATCGCTTCAATGCCCCCCTCAACCAATACGCCCCCTTGCCACAACAATTTTTGTGCCTGCTGCTGCACGTAGTAAAGCCCTTCCAGGCCTCCCCGTGACACCAGATTGGTATCATCATTCCACGCCATCAGATGCAACAATGTTTGCAGCAGGGCAAGATGGGTATCGTCATGCTCCTGCACGACCCGGTTAAACACCGGCAAAGCCTGCGTTCTGACGGTTCGAAAACCGCTTTCCGCTTCTCCCCGCGCGCCCGACAGGCCATAGCACTGGAAATGGGTTTCACTCTTTGTCAGTTTTCCCGCTTTTTTTGCTGAGAGCTCGTGGGCAACAATATTCCGACTCAGGCGGGCAACCTGGTCGCAGATACGATTTTGCTCCAACGGTTCTCCCCGCGCGAGAAGTCGGCCAATCGCTGCGCTCAGCAGGCCAAAAGCGAAAATCGCCCCGCGATGGGTATTCACACCATTGGTCGCCTGTAGCATATCGTTCTCACAGGCCATCCCCAGCGGACGCAGCATCACCAGGACATTTTCTGCCGCCAGCGCCGCCGTGTTGTTGCCCATGATAAAAAACTTTTCCATCCACGGAGCAATGGCGGTAGTGCTACGTTCAAATGCCGCCAGATCCATATCCCTATGCGCTCCCGAATTACGAATATCGACCAGACCGGGTTTTGGTGTCAGCCTGGCTTCCGTCAGCAGCGCTCTTGCAACCAACCCATTAAGTTCGCCAGCCGCCAGCGATGAGTACGCTGGCGTACGCCGTTCAGTCACAACGCTCACGTTCATAGCATTCAATCCTTCGTGCAATTTCATCCAACAAAAGGTCAAGGGTGTGATGCTTGCCCCGGGCACAGAGATGAGCATCCTGCTGGCATATCAAACATGGCCGGGCAGGATGCCCGAGTTCACGGCGTGATAGCGACTTACCGTCGCTATCAATAATGTCGATGTCCCAAAGCCGCCCTAACGGATGGCTCATCTCTAGTGTCGACATGTGCTGTTTCAACGCCATTGCCGGCGCACAGACCGCTGCCATCCATTCCGGGCCGCTGCGTTCATTTACCTGCATTTCCCAGACGTTGACCCACTCCTTCTGTTCGCAAAGCGCCAGTATTTCGGCAATTGCGTAATCGGCGACACGCCGCCAGACCGCTGAGTTTTTAACGGCGCCCGGTGCAACCAGCGTGAGGGAAATCAACGGTAGCCGATAGCAGTTCAACGCCTGACGCTGCCTGGCGGCACGTTTATCGCGCGCTTGTAGCATCTCCTCCAGCGTAACTGCCTGGCCCTGGTACAGCAGGTCTGTGCCCTTCATCAGCCTTTAACCTGGCGAATCACGTCAATCACTGAACCGTCGCGATAACGCACCACCGCCACCACCCGATCGGTAAACTCAATCGGATGCGGTTTACCGGTCAGTTGCTCAGCGCGCTGTTGCAGTTGTTCGATGGTCATCAGCGCCACGCCCGCAGCACGCAGGTTATCAAGCAGATCCTGACGCGCAGGGTTCACTGCAATACCATGGTCGGTAACCAGCACATCAACACTTGCCCCAGGCGTGACGGTAGTCAGCACTTTTTCCACCACGCATGGGATTCGGCCACGGACCAGCGGTGCGGTAATAATGGTGAGATCGGCCCCTGCTGCCGTATCGCTATGGCCGCCCGATGCGCCACGCAGTACGCCGTTTGAACCGGTCATCACGTTAACGTTGAAATTCACGTCAATTTCCAGTGCGCTCAGCATCACCACATTCAGGCGTTCGCATGCCGCGCCTTTAGAGGCGGGGTTCGCGTATTGATTGGTTGAGATTTCAATATGATGTGGATTCTGCGCCAGCGAACGGGCTGCATCGCCATCGAATGATTGCGTATCCAGCAGCGCTTTGATCAACCCTTTCTCATGCAGATCCACCATGGTGCCGGTGATCCCGCCCAGGCCAAAACTCGCCGTAATGTTGTGGCGACGCATTTTGTCTTCCAGGAAACGGGTGACCGCCAGAGAAGCGCCACCGGTGCCGGTTTGCAGCGAGAAACCATCACAAAAATAACCTGAGTGTTCGATCACATTGGCCGCCTGCCGGGCGATCAACAGTTCACGCGGGTTGCTGGACAGACGAATCGCGCCCGCAGTGATTTTTTCCGGATCCCCTACTTCGTCCACCTGTACGATCAAATCAACCTGATCCTGCGCGATACTGGCCGGATAATTGGGGAATTCGACCCACTCTTCAGTCAGGAGCACCACACATTTAGCGTACTGCGCATCAACCTGCGCATACCCCAAAGAGCCGCAGCGTGACTTGCCGCTAAAGCCGTTCGCATTACCAAATTCGTCGCAGCACGGCACGCCGAGGAAAGCGACATCAATATTCAGCTCACCGCTCTGAATCAGTTTTACGCGGCCACCGTGAGAGTGGATCTGTACCGGGTTTTCCATCAGGCCAGCGGAGATCTCTTCCCCTAACTTGCCGCGCAGCCCGGAGGTGTAAATCTGCCGCACCACGCCATTTTTAATGTGTTCGATAAGCGGCCAGTGGGCATCAATTAATGAGCTGGAGGCAAGCGTCAGATCGCGGAATCCCATTTCCGCCAGCTTCGCCATCACCATATTGACGACTTTGTCGCCACCACGAAACGCATGGTGGAAGGATATCGTCATGCCATTTTTAAGCCCGGAACGACGAATAGCCTCTTCAAGCGAGTCACAAATTTTACGCCGACGCTTTTCCGTTTCACTGGCAAGCCACGGGCTGTTCGCTGTTACCCCCTGGTAGGGCTGTAATCCTTCCGGTACGACATATTGCTGGTTGAGCATGGTTACAGTCTCTTTCATGGTTCCTTCCTTAATCACGAATACCGGAAGCCGACAGCGCCACCACTTTGCGCGCGTGGTCGATAATCGGGCCGTCAATCATTTTGCCGTTGAGTGAAACGACGCCCAGACCGCGAGACTCAGCCTCTTCAGCGGCGGCAATCACCTCATACGCATGCTCAACTTCTTTACGTGTCGGAGAATAAGCCTGATGTAACAGCTCAATCTGACGTGGATTCACTAAGGACTTACCGTTAAAACCAAGTCCTTTCGCCAACTGCACTTCCTTCAGGAAGCCTTCTTCATTATTGATATCCGACCAAACAACATCATAGGCGGCAATACCCGCAACACGCGCCGCGTGCAGCACTGCGCAGCGGGCGTAGAACAGCTCGGTGCCATCGCCCCGGCTGGTGCCCATATCCATCACGTAATCAAATGCCGCCAGCGCAATTGCCACCATGCGCGGGCTGGAGGTGGCGATGTCGACGGCATTGACCACGCCTTTCGCTGATTCGATCGCCGCCATCAGCCTGGTACTGCCGACCTCGCGTCCGCATTCACGTTCGATCCGTTCGACCTGCGCTTCCAGCTCCAGCACATCGTTTTTGCTGTCGGTTTTCGGCAGACGCACAATATCCGCGCCACCACGCACGACGGCCTCAAGATCGGCCAGACCAAACGGCGTGTTCAGTGGATTAATGCGCACCACTTTTTCAACATCCTGATAGAACGGATGTTGAAGCGCGTGATGAACCAAAAGACGGGCAGTGTCTTTTTCACGTAACGCTACGGCGTCTTCTAAGTCGAACATCACCGCGTCCGCACCGTAGACAAACGAGGTGCTCAACATGGCCGCATTTGCGCCGGGGATAAACAACATACTGCGACGTGGTCTCATAACGCACTCCATTGAATTTCCGTTTGTTCTGCAGCGCGCAGCGCCGCCGCCTGCACTCGGGCGCGTAAAATACACTCCAGCGCGCCTTTGTCATCGACGCTAACCAGCGCGCGTTCGACGCCCAGCTTCGCCAGCGTTTCGCGCACGACTTGCTCAATCGCCGCGCCGAACTGCTGCTTCACCAGACTCTCTAGCTCCAGCCGAATTCCTGGCTCGCTGGATGGACCAATCCTGATCATCACATCGCTGGATTCCAGCGTGCCTGCCAGGGCATCTTTAATGATTTTCATTAGTTATGTTCCTTGTTAACGGTGTTACGTCATATGGTTTCAGTGTGTCTGGCGGCATGCCGCTGCAGATATGCCAGGGTACCAGCAGGCACCAGCGCGCTTATCGCCGGCCAATTACGTTCGCTATACAGTTTTCTGACGCGAGAGGCGGAAATAGCCGTGCCGTTTTTCTCCACCCGCGCCAGCTCGACGACCTCAATAACCGGGCCGCTACGCTTCGGATCGTGTAAAATGTCGTGCATTCGCTGGTTATAGGCACAGGTCAGAGGACAAAACGGTTCACTGCCGACAAAACGATGGGTAATCCCCAGCGCTGGAGCCAAATGTTCACGGAAGAGTTGCAGATCGATCTGGCAATGGCAGTCGTCCACAACCCCTTTTTCTTTGAGGAAATAGCCGGGAAACGTCGCACGCGAGATCATATAAGCGGAGCCGGAATGCAACGTGACGTTGTCAATGCCCGCGATTCCTTGTTCGATCAGCGCCCAACGGTCGGTATAGGAAAAAAATGAAGCATCTTCTTTGACCACAAACAGATGCAGCCAGTCACAGGCCGCAGCCGCTTGCTCCACCAGATAACGGTGGCCCAATGTAAACGGATTGGCGTTCATGACGATGGCGCCGATCGTTTTTCCCGGTTGACGATAAAGCGCCAGTTGGCGACAAAAGCGCGCTAACCGTTCACTGCTGTTCTCCATTAACACCGCCAGCTGACCTGCCTGCGCAATGGGCCAAAACCCCGCGCCAGAAAACAGCAACCGATTTTGCGGCTTAGTGAACAGGAAAAGCTCGCTGCGGTTTAACTCGTAGGCCAATGTAAGCAACTCAGTCAGCAGTTTGAGGCTGAGCCCTTCCCCTTGTAAAACTGGGGAAACAGCGATGCATTTCAGTACGTTCCCGGCCAGCGAGCCGCATCCAACTATCTCACCCTGCCAATATGCGCATACCGCGATTTCACAATCGTCTTCCAGAGCGAGTCCCTCGCCCTCCAGAAACATGGCGACCGACTCGCGACGCAATACATCCTTTTGCAAATAAATGCGTTTAAATATCAGATTCACTCTATTCAGCATCCGTCAGCAAATAACGCCGCATATTTCGCCAGTGTTTATATTATTCGTCTGGAATAGACATCACACTTTCCCCGCTGCCTTTATGACCTTTATAGTTTTTATTTCCTTAATTAATCAGAGTTAATAAAAACAATTAAATTAATTAAAAACACAACCATTCAGTGAAGATAGTCACATCTCACGGTTCATTGAATTTATTAGTATGCGCAGGTCTTGTTACCCATCAATACACAGGAAAATGTTTATGACCAACATGACCCAGGCTTCGGCTACGGAGAGAAAGGGGGCCAGCGATTTACTCAGATTCAAAATCTTTGGTATGCCGCTACCGCTTTATGCTTTTGCATTAATTACTTTATTACTTTCTCATTTTTATAATGCTATACCTACTGACTTAGTCGGTGGTTTTGCCCTTATGTTTGTGATGGGGGCCATTTTTGGTGAAATCGGCAAACGTTTACCGATCTTCAATAAATATATTGGCGGCGCACCGGTTATGATATTTCTGGTTGCAGCTTATTTTGTCTATGCTGGCATATTTACGCAGAAAGAAATTGATGCGATCAGCAACGTAATGGATAAAAGCAACTTCCTTAACCTGTTTATCGCGGTGTTGATCACAGGCGCTATCCTGTCGGTAAACCGTAAGCTGCTATTAAAATCACTGCTGGGCTATATCCCAACCATCCTCGCCGGGATCGTCGGCGCGTCCCTTTTCGGTATCGTCATTGGTCTGTGCTTCGGTATCCCGGTCGACCGTATCATGATGCTGTACGTTCTGCCGATTATGGGCGGTGGTAACGGCGCGGGCGCCGTGCCTCTGTCTGAAATTTATCACTCGGTTACCGGACGTTCTCGCGAAGAGTACTACTCAACGGCTATCGCCATTCTGACCATCGCAAACATCTTCGCCATTATTTTCGCTGCACTCCTCGATATGGTCGGTAAAAAATACACCTGGCTTAGCGGTGAAGGTGAGTTGGTTCGTAAGGCTTCCTTCAAAACCGAAGATGATGAAAAGGCCGGTCAGATTACCCATCGTGAAACGGCGGTTGGCATGGTGTTATCCACCACCTGCTTCCTGCTGGCCTATGTTGTTGCCAAGAAAATTCTGCCAAGCATCGGCGGCGTCTCTATTCACTACTTCGCCTGGATGGTTCTGATTGTTGCTGCGCTGAACGCATCAGGTCTTTGCTCACCGGAGATTAAAGCCGGGGCAAAACGTCTTTCTGACTTCTTCTCCAAACAACTGCTGTGGGTGTTGATGGTCGGTGTGGGTGTTTGCTACACCGATCTGCAAGAGATCATCGACGCCCTGACGTTCACCAACGTCGTTATCGCCGCGATCATTGTGGTCGGCGCTGTCGTTGGCGCAGCTATCGGGGGCTGGTTGATTGGCTTCTACCCGATTGAATCATCCATTACTGCGGGTCTTTGTATGGCCAACCGCGGCGGCTCCGGCGATCTGGAAGTGCTCTCCGCCTGTAACCGTATGAACCTCATTTCATATGCACAAATTTCCTCTCGTCTGGGCGGCGGTATTGTGCTGGTTATCGCTAGCATCGTGTTCAGCATGATGGTGTAAAAAAACGCACGGCGGTGTCTTTGCCGCAAACGACCTGGAGAAAAGTAGAGGCCAAAGCCAGAGGTGGCCAAGGGAAATCCACTCTACTCCTTAGCCGGATTCACCAGGAAGGTTGTCGTCAAGGCCACCGTCGTGCCTCTCATTATGGAAAATGATTCATGAATGAAGCTGTACTACTGGGTGAAGGTTTCACCCTGATGTTTTTAGGGATGGGGTTCGTACTGAGCTTTCTGTTCCTGCTCATCTTTGCTATTCGCGGCATGTCTGCCGTGATTACTCGCTTCTTCCCGGAACCCGTCGCCGCGCCCGCACCGCGCGCCGTTCCCGTCGTGGACGACTTCACCCGCTTAAAGCCGGTGATTGCCGCCGCCATTCACCATCACCGCCTTAACGCTTAATTCCCGGAGGGATCCATGACTATTGCCATTACCGATGTCGTCCTGCGCGACGCCCACCAGTCCCTGTTCGCCACCCGTCTGCGTCTTGATGATATGCTGCCCATTGCCGCCGCGCTCGATGACGTGGGCTACGGCTCCCTCGAATGCTGGGGCGGCGCCACCTTTGACGCCTGCATTCGCTTTCTCGGCGAAGACCCGTGGCTGCGCCTGCGCGAACTCAAAAAAGCCATGCCCAAAACCCCGCTGCAGATGCTGCTGCGTGGCCAGAACCTGCTCGGCTACCGCCACTACGCCGATGACGTGGTGGAGCGTTTTGTCGAACGCGCGGTGAAAAACGGCATGGACGTGTTCCGCGTGTTTGATGCCATGAACGACCCGCGCAATATGAAAGCCGCCCTGCAGGCGGTGCGCAGCCACGGCGCACACGCCCAGGGCACGCTCTCTTACACCACCAGCCCGGCGCACACCCTGCAGACCTGGCTGGATTTAACGGAGCAACTGCTGGAAACCGGCGTTGACTCGATTGCCATCAAGGATATGTCCGGCATCCTGACGCCGATGGTCGCCTTTGAGCTGGTCAGTGAAATCAAAAAACGTTTTGAGGTGCGCCTGCACCTGCACTGTCACGCCACCACCGGGATGGCGGAGATGGCGCTGCTGAAGGCCATCGAGGCGGGCGTTGACGGCGTCGACACGGCGATTTCCTCCATGAGCGCCACCTACGGCCACCCGGCCACCGAGGCGCTGGTGGCGACGTTGGCAGGTACTGAGCACGACACCGGGCTGGATATCCTGAAACTGGAAAACATCGCCGCGTACTTCCGCGAGGTGCGCAAGAAATACCACGCCTTTGAAGGCCAGCTGAAGGGCTACGACAGCCGCATTCTGGTGGCGCAGGTGCCGGGCGGAATGCTGACCAACCTCGAAAGCCAGCTGAAGCAGCAGAACGCGGCGGACAAACTCGACCAGGTGCTGGCGGAAATCCCCCGCGTGCGCGAGGACCTCGGTTTTATCCCGCTGGTGACCCCCACCTCGCAGATTGTCGGCACCCAGGCGGTGCTCAACGTCCTGACCGGCGAACGCTACAAAACCATTGCCAAAGAAACGGCGGGCATTCTGAAAGGCGAATACGGCCACACCCCGGTGCCGGTTAACGCCGCGTTACAGGCCCGCGTGCTGGAAGGGGCAGCCCCGGTGACCTGCCGTCCGGCGGATTTACTCAAACCGGAACTGGCTGAACTGGAAGCGGACGTCAGGCGCCAGGCGCAGGAGAAGGGCATCCAGCTTGCGGGAAACGCCATCGACGACGTGCTCACCGTGGCGCTGTTCCCGCAAATCGGCCTCAAATTCCTTGAGAACCGCCACAACCCGGCGGCGTTTGAGCCACTGCCGCAGGCGGAAGCCGCGCAGCCGGTGGCAAAAGCAGAGAAGCCTGCCGCCTCCGGTATCTACACCGTGGAAGTGGAAGGCAAAGCCTTTGTGGTGAAGGTCAGCGACGGCGGCGATATCAGCCAGCTCACTGCTGCCACCCCGTCTTCCGCACCGGTTCAGGCAGCCGCCCCGGCAGGCGCAGGCACCCCGGTCACCGCCCCGCTGGCGGGCAACATCTGGAAGGTGATTGCCACCGAGGGCCAGACGGTGGCCGAAGGCGATGTGCTGCTGATTCTGGAGGCCATGAAGATGGAAACCGAAATCCGCGCCGCGCAGGCCGGGACGGTACGCGGTATTGCGGTGAAGTCCGGGGACGCGGTTTCCGTGGGCGACACCCTGATGACGCTGGCGTAACGGAGAACTGAAATGGAAAGTCTGAACGCCCTGCTTCAGGGCATGGGGCTGATGCACCTTGGCGCGGGCCAGGCCATCATGCTGCTGGTCAGCCTGCTGTTGCTGTGGCTGGCGATAGCGAAAAAGTTCGAACCGTTACTGCTGCTGCCGATTGGCTTCGGCGGCCTGCTCTCCAACATCCCGGAAGCGGGCATGGCGCTGACCGCGCTGGAGAGCCTGCTGGCGCATCACGACGCCGGGCAGCTGGCGGTGATTGCCGCGAAGCTTAACTGCGCGCCGGACGTGCACGCCATTAAAGAGGCATTAGCGCTGGCGCTGCCGTCAGTGCAGAGTCAGATGGAAAATCTGGCGGTGGACATGGGCTACACGCCGGGGGTACTGGCGCTGTTCTATAAAGTGGCGATTGGCTCCGGCGTCGCGCCGCTGGTCATCTTTATGGGCGTGGGGGCGATGACCGACTTCGGCCCGCTGCTGGCCAACCCGCGCACCCTGCTGCTCGGCGCGGCGGCGCAGTTCGGTATCTTCGCTACGGTGCTGGGGGCGCTGACGCTGAACTACTTCGGCCTGATTTCCTTCACCCTGCCGCAGGCTGCGGCCATCGGCATTATCGGCGGCGCGGACGGCCCGACGGCGATTTATCTGTCGGGCAAGCTGGCGCCGGAGCTGCTGGGGGCCATCGCGGTGGCGGCGTATTCGTATATGGCGCTGGTGCCGTTAATCCAGCCGCCGATTATGAAGGCGCTGACCACGGAGACTGAGCGCAAAATCCGCATGGTGCAGCTGCGCACCGTCAGCAAGCGGGAAAAAATCCTCTTCCCGGTGGTGCTGCTCATGCTGGTGGCCCTGCTGCTGCCGGACGCCGCGCCGCTGCTGGGGATGTTCTGCTTTGGCAACCTGATGCGCGAAAGCGGCGTGGTGGAGCGTCTGAGCGACACGGTACAGAACGGGCTGATTAATATCGTGACCATCTTCCTCGGGCTGTCGGTGGGCGCGAAGCTGGTGGCGGACAAGTTCCTGCAGCCGCAGACGCTGGGCATTCTGCTGCTGGGTGTGATTGCGTTCGGGATTGGGACGGCGGCCGGGGTGCTGATGGCGAAGCTGCTGAACCTGTGCAGTAAGAACAAAATCAACCCGCTTATCGGTTCGGCGGGGGTGTCGGCGGTGCCGATGGCGGCACGCGTATCGAACAAGGTGGGGCTGGAATCGGACCCGCAGAACTTCCTGCTGATGCACGCGATGGGCCCGAACGTGGCGGGGGTGATTGGCTCGGCGATAGCTGCCGGGGTGATGCTGAAATACGTGCTGGCGATGTAATAGTGGATGGGATACGCATGTCGTATCCCATTTTCATCCAAATTTTTTCTGAAAGAAAAGTAAGTATGAACTGGTTCAGGTTCCGGTGATGCCGAATGCAAGAAAATACCGTAATTAAATATCTAAATACCAATATGTTTATACGGGAAATTACACACTGGTTTGCCAGACGCTCGTTTCAAAACCGGATATTTCTACTGATCCTGTTTACATCCACCATCGTGATGCTGGCAATCACCTGGTATCTGACCGATATCACGAAAGAGCGCCTGCATTATCAGGTGGGCCAACGTGCGCTTATTCAGGCAATGCAAATATCCGCTATGCCAGAATTAGTTGAAGCCGTAGAGGCGCATGATTTGCCACGCATCAAAGCGCTGATTGACCCAATGCGCTCGTTTTCGGACGCGACTTACATTACCGTTGGCAACGAAAAAGGTCAGCGACTGTATCACGTCAACCCGAATGAGATCGGCAAATATATGGAGGGCGGCGATAGCGACGACGCACTGTATAACGCTAAAAGCTACGTATCGGTGCGCAAAGGTTCATTAGGCTCTTCCTTACGTGGTAAATCCCCGATTCAGGACAGTACCGGTAAAGTCATCGGTATTGTTTCCGTCGGCTATACTCTGGAACAGTTGGAGAGCTGGCTTAACTTACAAATCAGCTCGTTGCTGTTCCCGATGGCGTTACTGCTGCTGGTACTGTTGTACTGCGCCCGCCGCTTCTCGCTGCATATTAAAAAGCAGATGCTTAACATGGAGCCGCAGCAGCTTTCACAACTATTAATTCAGCAAAGCGTGTTGTTTGAGTCGGTATTTGAAGGGTTGATCGCCATTGACTCCCATCACCGTATTACCGCCATTAACCAAACGGCTCGCCGCTTACTGAATCTGAGCCAACCGGAGTCTGAACTCATTGGCTATGCAATCCACCATATCGTGTTGCCGGAGGCTTTTTTTTACGATGCGCCGCAAAAAAACAAAAAAGATGAGATCGTCACCTTTAACCAAATGAAAGTCATCGCCAGTCGCATGGCGGTCATTATTGACAACCAGCCTCAGGGCTGGGTTATTAGCTTTCGCAACAAAGACGATATCAATACACTCAGCCTGCAGTTAAGTCAGGTGCGGCAATACGCCGATAACCTGCGCGCCGTGCAGCATGAGCATCGCAACCTTATTTCCACCATTGCCGGACTGCTGTTCCTGAAGCGCTACGATAATGCGCTGGCGCTGATTCAGCAGCAATCGGAAAGCCACCAGAAAGTACTCGATTTTATTTCCCATAATTTCCGCGACCACCACCTTGCGGGGCTATTAATCGGTAAATATTATCGGGCAAAAGAGCTGGGGCTGGAGCTGATTTTCGATCCTTCAAGCTTTGTTGAACACCTGCCGTCATCGCTCTCGCATAATGAATGGATTTCGATTGTTGGCAATTTATTGGACAACGCCTATAACGCCACCCTGCTCAATCGCGAAGGCTCGCGACAGATTGAGTGCCTGATCAACAGCGAAGGTAATGAAGTCATTATTGAAGTTGCCGATCAGGGATGTGGTATTGACGAAAATATCCGCCAGCATATTTTCGAGCGTGGAGTGACCACCCACAACAACGGCGATCACGGAATTGGATTATGGTTGGTGCACAGCTACGTCAAGCAGGCCAATGGTGACATTATCGTCGATAACAATAATCCTTTTGGCACCATTTTTACCCTCTATATCCCTTTTACCAGAGAAGAATAACATGGATAGCATTACGACACTCATCGTTGAAGACGAACCGATGCTAGCGGAAATCCTGGTGGACACCATCAAGCTTTTTCCCCAGTTTTCAATCGTCGGCATCGCAGACAAACTGGAAAGTGCAAAGAAGCAAATACGCCTCTATCAACCACAGTTAATTCTATTAGATAATTTTTTACCCGATGGCAAAGGGATCGATTTAATTCGTCATACCATCAGCACCAACTACACGGGGCGAATTATTTTCATTACCGCCGACAATCATATGGATACCATCAGCGATGCCTTACGCATGGGCGTATTCGATTATCTGATTAAGCCGGTACATTATCAGCGCCTGCAGCATACCCTGGAGCGGTTCACCCGTTACCGCAGTTCGTTACGTTCCAGTGAGCAGGCAAACCAGACGCACGTTGATGCCTTATTTAATATCCAGGCCAAAGAACAAACCGCAGAACCGAATAGCGGACTGCGGGGAATTGATGAAAACACCTTCAACCGGGTACGACAAATATTCGCCGACCCGCAGGCAGTACATACAGCAGACACTCTGGCGCAAATTCTGGGCAGCAGTAAAACCACTGCCCGACGCTATCTGGAACAAGGCGTGAAAAATAACTTTCTCGAAGCGGAGATCAGCTACGGGAAAGTGGGCAGGCCGGAGAGACTCTATCGCGGCAAAGTATGAGATTATGGCGCCAACATGTAATTACGGCGCACAGGCAAACACCTCAGCCACCCACTGACGAAAACCGTCCACATCCAGCGCCAGCGCCACCTGCGCGTTGGCGGGCTGCCCCAGACGCCCTTCAATATCCACCACCGTGGTACCTGCGGTATATTGCCCCTGCGTTTCTACGGCCACAAAACAGGATTGCAGGGTAAAAAGCTCCGAACGCACCAGCCAGGCGATAGCGCAGAGATCGTGCATCCGCAGACCGCTTTGCATACTGCCGCTGCGGTAATGGCTGAACAATGCATGCAGCATGCCGCCGGTTTTATTAAGCGCAGGAAGCGTAGCCAGATACTCCGGCGTCAACACGGCCTGATTGGTGACGTCCAGCCCACACATCACAATCTCAATGCCGCTACGAAATACGTGGGCGGCGGCTTCCGGATCGACAGCAATGTTAAATTCAGCATTAGGCGTAAAATTGCCGCGCCCTGCGGAACCGCCCATAATCACCAGCCGGTGAATGTTGAAGCGGCACTCCGGATAGTGCATCAGTAGCAACGCAATATTGGTCAATGGCCCTATCGCCACCAATGTCATGGGCTCCGGGGCGTTCATCAGCACATCCCGGATAGCGATAAACGCTGGCTTCGCCAACGGTTGGCGCTGATGGTCGACAAAATCATAGCCTTCCATGCCGGATTCGCCGTGGACGTATGCCGCATCGCGTAACGGACGCAGCAGCGGCGTCGCGGCCCCCTGGGCAAGTGGCACATCGGCGTCCCAGAAATGCAGGAGCTGTAAGCCGTTACGGGTGGTTTTTTCGACCGAAACGTTGCCGGCAACGGTGGTCATCAGTTGCAGATCCAGCTCGGGGGCAAACAGCGCAGCGGCAATCGCGGCGGCGTCATCAATGCCTGGATCGGTATCAAGAATAATGTGTAGGGATGCTGCCATTAACGCTCTCCTGACCTATTGTTTTATATCTTCGTACTCAGCGCGACTGATACAGGTATCAGGCACATCGTCATCCGTCACCAGACGCGGACTTAGCTTATTACCTTCGACAAACGGAACTAATGGGCAAAAACGCCCTGGCGATGCTTTGTTTTCCTGCCACTGAATCTCAAGCGATTCGGGCTCAGCGCCGGGTTTTTCTGCCTGAATCACGGTACGAACATTACCGGTTAGCCAAAAAGGTTGACACGTCTCATCAAGGCTAAAAGGCGGCGTCAAATGACCATTTTTACGTACTAGCGGATAAATAATACGCCCATCAGCGTAGGAAGGTATCATGTAGCAGTTATACATTTTGCCTTTACTGATCACAGGCTGAAAATAGCTTTCACCGCGATCGATCAGTTCAATCGTTTTTCCTTTCCAGCGATACACATTGACGCCATGACTGCAGCAACCACCGCGCCAATAGCTAACAATCTGTTTATGTTCAGCATCGATCTCTGGTGAAGTGATTTCCTGATAAGACGCTGGCGCATCAACATAACGCTGTTTGGCGGGGTCATAGAGCCATGTTTGTTCTGGAGCATTCGGCCCTGCAAGTAGCTCTGTTACAATCGACAGATCCGGGTAGCCATCAAAATTGACATCCCCCCATTGAGGCATAAACGGGCTACAAGTGCCCACCGAGGCGGTATCTAAGGTCTGTATGAGTTTACCATCACGGTATAATTTTATCGCCGAAATGGCCGGCGTATTGCCGCAATCAATCTCTTTGGAAGGGTCGTAACCCCCTGCATCATTCGTGTTCGTGACCAGCACAATATCAGGGGAGTTTTTAGGTTTGAGGTAGATAAGGGCAACAGGAAAATGTCGTTTTTTATCTGCGGACGTCCATTCGCCTTTAATCTCACTGCTGGAGATTTCCGCATTCCAGTAACCTGAAAGCGCCTTTACGCGTTCTTCAAGATGCACCTCTTTATCCTGGAGTGAGCCGCGTAGAACAATCGCTGCCTTGTGCTGATTGCAGGGTTCATAGCAGTAATACCCATAAAGCGTGTTACCAAATCGCGTGATATTAACGTTTACCGGTTTCCCCGCGATAGTTCCGGTATAGTTTCGCTCCCAGGCGGGTAGCTCCAGCACCGTGGCGCTTGTCGCGCCCATCCAAAATCCGATGGCGAGTAACGTTGCCAATCCATATTTTATTTTGCCCATTTCCCTTATCCCTGTAGGCATTACAACCCAAAAACCAGCAACGATTGTGCTGGTTTTTCAGATGAATAGCAAAAAGGTGGGGCATTAGCAAAGGATGACGACTACGCCTTATTCTTCCTGTCGCACATTGAATATCAAAAGAAATTCTTAAGATCTGGTCAACGTAGCGTCATCAGGCAGATTTCTGAATTGTGAAATCTTATTCGACCTCACGAACATCCACACGCAGCTCTTTCGGCACTTCGAAAACAATATTTTCTTCGCGCCCCTCAAGCGTGACAGCTTCGCCGCCGCCAAACTCGCGCAGACGCGCAATAACATTCTGCACCAGAATATCCGGCGCGGAAGCGCCAGCGGTGACGCCGACGCAGGCGGCGTCTTTCACCCACGCCTCCTGGATATCCGTCGCATCGTCGATAAGAAACGCGGTTCTTCCCATCCGTTGGGCCAGTTCCGCCAGCCGGTTAGAGTTAGAAGAGTTTTTCGAGCCGACCACCAGCACCACGTCAGCCTGCTCCGCCAGCGCCCGCACCGCTTCCTGACGATTAGTAGTGGCATAGCAAATATCGTCTTTGCGCGGGCCGACGATTTTCGGAAAGCGTTTACGCAGCGCATCAATCACATCGGACGTATCGTCCACGGAAAGCGTGGTTTGCGTCATGAAGGAGAGCTTGCCTTCATTTTTGACATTCAGCGTCCAGACGTCCTCTGGCGACTCAACCAGGTACATCCCCCCTTCCGGGTTGCTGTACTGGCCCATGGTGCCTTCCACTTCCGGGTGCCCGGCGTGGCCGATGAGAATAGACTCTTCACCGCGACGGCTGGCGCGCGCCACTTCCATATGGACTTTCGTCACCAGCGGGCAGGTGGCGTCAAAAACGGTAAGATCGCGGCTTTTCGCCTCGTTACGCACCGCCTGGGAAACCCCATGAGCGGAGAAGATCAGAATGGCGCCATCCGGCACTTCGCTAATTTGTTCTATAAAGATCGCCCCGCGCTTGCGCAGGCTGTCCACTACATAGCGGTTATGCACGACTTCGTGCCGAACGTAAATTGGCGCGCCGTAAATGGCGAGCGCATTTTCAACAATGCTGATAGCGCGGTCTACCCCGGCGCAAAAACCGCGTGGGTTGGCCAACAGGATCTGCATGTTTATGCCTCCAGCGCCGGATCGATTTCCAGCACTTCAATATCAAAGTGAACGGTATGCCCGGCCAGCGGATGGTTAAAATCAACGGTAATCGAGTCGCCGTTGATTTCGCGAATCACGCCAGGCATTTCGCTGCCATCCATTGCGGTAAAAAGCATAATCGCCCCGACTTCCGGTTCGCCCGCCGCCATAAACTCACGGCGCGAGAAATACTGGATCAAGTCCGGACTGGGGACGCCAAACGCGGCGTCAGGCTCCAGCGAAAACGCTTTCTTTTCCCCTTCTTTCAACCCCAGAAGCTGCTGCTCCAGACCTTCGGAAAGCGAGGTATCGCCAAGACGGAACAGGGCTGGCTTGCCGTTATTGCGGGTAGATTCCGCCGTTGAGCCATCATCCAGTTTCAGGGTGAAGTGAACGAGGATCGCGCTGTTGCTCTGTACGGATTTAGACATGCAAATTGCTCACGTGTTTTGCCCGGAGGCACAAAGAACGATAAAACCGTAGGCCGGATAAGGCGTTTTCACCGCCATCCGGCACCACGTTTGCCTGATGGCGCTGCGCTTATCAGGCCTACAAAACCGGATAAGCGCCACCCGGTATTTACGCTTATGCCTGTTCTTTCGCTGTCGGCTTCGGCAAAAAGCCTTCCAGTACTATCAGCGCAGCACCGATACAGATCGCGCTATCGGCAAGGTTGAACGTCGCGAAATGCCAGTCGCCGACGTAAAAATCGATCATATCGACAACAAAGCCGTGCCACAGACGATCGAACAAATTCCCCAGCGCGCCGCCGATGATTAACGCATAAGCGATGTTATTCAGCTTCTGCGTCGCTTTCGAGCGATACATCATCACCAAAAGAATTACGCAGATCCCTATCGCAATCCCGGCAAAGAACCAGCGCTGCCAGCCGCCGCTATCCGCCAGGAAGCTAAAAGCCGCGCCGTAGTTACGCGCATAATGCAGATTAAGCGACGGGAACAGCCCTACCGTATCCCCCAGAGCGAAATTCTGGAGGATCAGGTATTTGCTGCCCAAATCGATAATCAGCACGACTACTACCAGCCATAGCCAGCGTAGTCCTGTTGAACAGAGTGGTTTACTCATCAGGCAAATTTACGTTGTTCGCCATTACCGGCGATGTTGCTGACACAGCGTCCGCAGATATCTGCATGTTCCGCCACCTTGCCGACATCAGTAGTGTAGTGCCAGCAGCGCGGACACTTATCACCCTCGGCACGCGTTACCACTGCCTGAACTGTCGTATTACCAGCATTGTACTGAATATTTTCATCATCAATACCCCCCGCTTGCTCAGAAATCACGAACTGGGAAGTAATGAAGATAAATCTGACCTCTTCACCCAACAGTTTCAGCTTCTTGATCGTACCGTTAGCATCGTCAGCATATTTCAGCGTCACTTTTGCTTCCAGGTTCGATTTGATGCCATTGGCTTTCTGATTTTCCAGCTCTTTGTTGACCTGGTCCTTGATATAGCGGACATCGTCCCAGAATGCGTCATTAAATTCTTCATTCTCTTCCAGGCCAAACAACCCGTCGTACCATTCGCCGGTGAAGACATATTTTTCACGCTCGCCCGGCAGGTAGCCCCAGATTTCATCAGCCGTGAAGGACATGATCGGCGCCATCCAGCGAACCAGAGCTTCTGCGATATGATACAGCGCAGTCTGGCAGCTACGACGCGCGACGCTATCGGCCTTCGCGGTGTACTGGCGGTCTTTGATGATGTCGAGGTAGAACGAGCCCATTTCAACGGAGCAGAAGCGCATCAGGCGCTGTACCACTTCATGGAAGTCGTAAGCTTCGTATGCCTTCAGAATCTCTTGCTGCGCCGTTTTCGCGCAGCCCACCGCCCACCTGTCCAGCACCACCATCTCTTCCGGTTTGACCATATCGGTGGCCGGATTGAAGCCATTGAGGTTCGCCAGCAGGAAGCGCGCGGTATTACGGATACGACGATAGCTGTCGGCGGCGCGTTTGAGGATCTCGTCAGAGACCGCCATTTCGCCGGTATAGTCAGTAGACGCCACCCACAGACGCAGGATATCCGCGCCCAGTTTATTCATCACATCCTGCGGCGACACGGTGTTACCGATGGACTTGGACATTTTGCGCCCCTGACCATCGACGGTGAAGCCGTGAGTCAGTACCTGGCGGTATGGCGCTTTGCCTTTCATCGCCACGCTAATCATCAGGGAGGACATAAACCAGCCGCGATGCTGGTCAGAGCCTTCCAGATACATATCGGCAGCGTGACCGGCGAATTCCGGACGTGCGTCAACCACGGAGTAACTGGTGGAACCGGAATCAAACCAAACGTCCAACGTATCCGGAACTTTCTCGTATTGATCAGCATCTTCGCCGAGGATCTCTTTCGGGTCGAGATCCCACCATGCCTGGATACCGTCAACTTCGACGCGTTTCGCCACCTCTTCCATCGCCGCCAGAGTACGCTCAATCGGCAGCAGCTCCTGCGTTTCTTTATGCACGAACAGCGACATCGGTACGCCCCAGGTACGCTGACGTGAGATACACCAGTCAGGACGGTTAGCGACCATTGATTCAATACGCGCCTGACCCCAGTCCGGGATCCACTGAACGCCTTTGATCTCTTTCAGGGACTGTTGACGAAGCCCTTCTTTATCCATGCTGACGAACCACTGCGGGGTCGCGCGGAAAATGATCGGCGTTTTGTGACGCCAACAGCACGGATAGCTGTGCTGCATTTTTTCGACATGCAGTAGCGCGCCTTTTTCTTTCAGCAGTTCAATAACGATATCGTTCGCTTTGAAGACGTTAACACCGTCAAGCGTTGGATATGTGCCTGGCAGGTAAGCGCCGTCCGGCCCAACCGGGTTAGCCGTTTCCAGGCCATACTTTTGACCGATCACGTAGTCATCCGGGCCGTGACCAGGGGCGGTATGTACCGCGCCGGTACCGGCGTCCAGGGTGACGTGATCGCCGAGGATCGCCGGCACGTCAAAGCCCATAAACGGATGGGTAAAGCGCAGCAGTTCCAGCTCCGCGCCTTTAACTGTGCCGAGAATGGTGTATTCAGCCGCGCCAATACGCTGCATGACGCTTTCAACCAGATCTTTCGCCAGAATCACCGCCTGGCCGTCAATCTGCACCAGCGCATAATCAAAGTCCGGCGCCAGGGAGATGGCGCGGTTAGCCGGTAGTGTCCACGGCGTGGTGGTCCAGATAACCAACGAGATCGGGCCGCTCACGCCCGGCAAACCAAACTTCGCTTTCACCGCATCCTGATCGACGGCGCGGAACGCCACGTCGATAGACGGCGACGTTTTGTCGTAATATTCAACTTCCGCTTCCGCCAGCGCGGAACGGCAGTCAACGCACCAGTGCACCGGCTTAGCGCCTTTGTGCAGATGACCGTTTTTGATAATTCTGCCCAGCGCGCGGATGATGTTGGCTTCGGTTTTGAAGTCCATGGTCAGGTACGGATGCGACCAGTCGCCCAACACGCCCAGACGAATGAAGTCCTTACGCTGGCCGTCAACCTGAGTGGCGGCATATTCGCGGCACTTGGCGCGGAATTCAGCGGCAGTAAATTTCTCGCCCGGCTTACCGAACTCCTGCTCGACTTTCAGCTCGATAGGCAGACCGTGACAGTCCCAGCCCGGCACGTAAGGCGAGTCAAATCCCGACAGTCCTTTGGACTTCACGATAATGTCTTTCAGAATCTTGTTAACTGAGTGACCAATATGAATGCTGCCATTCGCATATGGAGGGCCATCATGCAGAATGAAGGTTTTTTTGCCTTTTTTGGCCGCACGAATGATGCCGTACAGATCATCATCGGTCCAACGCGCCAGCATTCCCGGTTCACGCTTGGCGAGGTCGCCGCGCATCGGGAACCCTGTTTCCGGCAAATTCAGGGTCGATTTATAGTCACTCATCAGATTCTCGGTTCCGTATTTCGGTTTGATAAACACCGTCAGGATTACACCTGCCCGGCTAGCCCAAAAAACTTGCGGGCCGTTAACTCATCGCGTGCGATTTGCGCTTTTAGCTCATCAAGCGACGCAAATCGCTGCTCATTACGTATCTTTTTACGCAGTATTACATCTATATGGCGACCGTAGAGGTCCATTACAACGTCCAGCAGATGCACTTCCAGTTGTTGACGCACGCCAGCCACCGTTGGACGAGTGCCAATGTTCGCTACGCCGGGTAACGGCTTATCGCCAAGCCCGGTGACTTCCACCGCATAGACCCCTTTTACCGGGGAGACCTGACGGCGCAGCGGTAAGTTCGCCGTCGGGAAGCCAATGGTACGTCCCAGCTCGTCGCCATGAACGACACGCCCGGAAATAGTAAAGGGATGTCCCAGCAGGCTTTCGGCAAGCGCCAGGTTATCTTCCGCCAGCGCCTGTCTCACTGCGGTACTACTGATACGCACGCCGCCTTCACAAAAGGTTTGGGTGCTGGAAACCGCAAAACCATACTCCGCCCCCGCCTTCTGTAATAACAAGAAATCGCCCGCGCGGCTAGCACCAAAGCGGAAATCATCGCCGACGGCAAGAAATTGCACGCCAAGTCGCTCCACCAGCAGTTCGCTGATAAACGTTTGCGCCGTCAAAGCGGCAAAGCGGCGATCGAATTTCACGCACAGCACATAGTCCACGCCGCACTGCGCAAGGTAATGCAGTTTTTCACGCAGGCGCGTCAGGCGAGCGGGCGCTTTATCCGTCGCGAACAGCTCCAGCGGCTGCGGTTCGAAAATCATGACCACCACCGGCAGACCGCGTCTGCGTCCTTCTTCCTGCAAACCCTGCAGTAGAGCGCGATGCCCCCGATGTACGCCGTCGAAATTACCAATGGTCAGCACACACCCATGCGGGGCCTGACTGAGATTATGTATGCCGCGTATCAGCTTCATGTCTGACTCAAAACAGTGAAAATCGCAAGAGTATACCTTGTACAGCGGTCAAGGTTAACCGACTATTGCCCTGAGGAAACATAAAGAAGATGCTTTTCATCGCCATGCGGCAAACTCCGCCCCAAAACCCGCCGCTTAATGCAATTTTTCTCATGGAAAGGCTGTATTCACAGCACGCAAGCTGGTAGAATCCTGCGCCATCACTACGCAACGAGTGCTGCAATTTAAACGGCGCTTATTTGCACAAATCCATTGACAAAAGAAGGCTAAAAGGGCATATTCCTCGGCCTTTGAATTGTCCATATAGAACACATTTGGGAGTTGGACCTTGGCTAATATCAAATCAGCTAAGAAGCGCGCCGTTCAGTCTGAAAAGGCTCGTAAGCACAACGCAAGCCGTCGCTCTATGATGCGTACTTTCATCAAGAAAGTATACGCAGCTATCGAAGCTGGCGACAAAGCTGCTGCACTGAAAGCATTTAACGAAATGCAACCGATCGTGGACCGTCAGGCTGCTAAAGGTCTGATCCACAAAAACAAAGCTGCACGTCATAAAGCTAACCTGACTGCACAGATCAACAAACTGGCTTAATCGCCTGCTTGTTATCAGCTTTGTAAAAAAACCCGCGTAAAGCGGGTTTTTTTATGCCTGCTATCTGGCGTTTTTCTCGTCAACCGCTGGCGCCGATCTCACTCGTTAACGCTCTTACTAACCAGCCTCTTTTTTCAGCTACTCCTCCCTTAGCCACGTCACGTAATACGTGAAAGTTATTTTCTTTCACTGTTTTCCTTTTTTTATTTCATTATTAAAAAAACTGTGACCACCTTAGCAAATAGAAACATCGCTCATTCAAAAACTAATAAACGCAATCCTGATGTAAGATTTGATAATTGATTGATGCCGTCGGGTTAACTACTTTTCATGTACACCTTACTCACTCATTTTAATCTGAGGTTAAATTCAGAAACGACATAAAAATAATATTTAAAACTTGCTTAGAAAGTAGAGGTTGTTTTTCTGGGCGTATCGTACCAATATCGGAGTTATCATTATGAGTTCTGTCATTGAGGATACCCAGCCTTCCGGGTCAGCATCATTGTCTTTACTACAGCGTATTAGCTACGGCTCTTTGGATGTGGCGGGTAATCTGCTGTACTGCTTCGGTTCAACGTACATTTTATATTTCTACACAGACGTTGCGGGCATTAGCCTTGCCGTAGCAGGCGTTATCCTGCTGCTGGCGCGTATTATCGATGGCATAGACGCCCCCATATGGGGGATCATCATCGATAAAACGCGTTCACGCTACGGTAAATGTCGTCCCTGGTTTTTATGGTTACCGCTGCCTTTTGCGGTATTCAGCGCGCTATCATTTTGGTCTCCTGATATCAGTATGACAGGAAAAGCCATCTATGCAGCAATATCTTATATGATTGCCAGCATTCTATTTACCGGACTTAATACACCACTCAGTGCAATATTACCCCTGATGACCTTATCTCCCAAGGAAAGACTGGTTTTAAATTCCTGGCGAATGACCGGTGGGCAAATTGGGGTTTTATTAATGAACGCGACCGCCTTGCCGTTAGTCGCTTTTTTAGGTAACGGTGATGATCACGCTGGTTTTATTTATACGGCAATTACATTTGCCATTATATCCTGCGCGCTAACGCTCTTTGCGTTTAAAAACATTCGTGAAATGGATACGGATAAAATACAGCATGAACCTAAGTTGCCGATGAAAAAAAGTTTCGCGGCGATGAAAGGTAACTGGCCGTGGATCCTGATGGTGCTGGCTAATCTGATCTTCTGGATTGCCCTACAGCAGCGCAACACGACCATTGTCTATTATCTGACCTACAACCTCGACCGTAAAGATCTGGTACCGCTGATTAACAGCCTGGCGACGATTCAGATCCTGTTTATCATCGCTATCCCCTTCTTTAGCAAATACCTGGCTAAAACCTGGATATGGGTAGGCGGTCTGCTGGTCGCCACGTTTGGCGGCGTCATGATGTGGCTGGCAGCGGACAACATTACTTTCCTCATCGCCGCCTGGATACTCGGCAATATCGGCAGCGGTATCGCCTGCTCAATGCCGTTTGCCATGCTGGGGTTCGCCGTCGATTTCGGCGCCTGGAAAACCGGTATTAAGGCTACCGGCATTCTTATCGCCTTCGGCAGCACCTTCTGCATCAAGATGGGTAGTGGCCTCGGCACCGCTTTCGCCGCCTGGATCATGAACAGTTTTGGCTATGTCCCCAACCATGCCCAGAGTGCTGCGGGTCTGGAGGGAATTATCTGGGCCTTTATCTGGGCACCCGCCCTACTCTTCGCGCTCGCAGCGATCCCACTACTTTTCTTTCGCAAATACGAAGCGATGGAAGAGAAGATTCGCCACGATCTGGAAACCATCAACTCATAACGTTCTTTACCTTCACCCTCGAATATGGGAGGCACCACCATGCCATTTATGCAACAAGACCCGCGTCGTCTGGTCTGGCAGCAAAACGATCGCTATTTATGGATTGAACCCTGGGGCGAGAACAGCCTGCGCGTACGCAGCGGCCGTCATCTGCCGGTAATGAGAAATGAAGACTGGGCATTGACTGAGCCAGTCGCAGAAAGTCAGTGCCACATTGATTATGAGCACCACCAGGCAACGCTGACCAACGGCAAAATTATCGCTATCGTCAATCAAAAAGGACAAGTTACCTTTTACCGCCATCCACACAAACCCCTGTTGCAGGAGTTCTGGCGCCTGCGGGGCGAAATTGGCGAGGATGAATCATCTCACGGCCAGTACGTCAGCGCACTCAACCTTGAGGGACGCGAGTTCCGCCCTATTCAGGGTGGGAAATATTCACTGAAAGCCCGCTTCGAAGCCACCGAAGGGGAAAAAATTTATGGTATGGGGCAGTATCAACAGGCCAACCTGGATCTCAAAGGATGCGTGCTTGAGCTGGCGCAACGTAACTCCCAGGCCTCAGTACCGTTTATGCTCTCCAGTCTGGGCTACGGATTTTTATGGAACAATCCGGCAGTCGGACGCGTAACCTTTGCCCAAAACGTTACCGAATGGGAAGCGCAGGTCAGCGAACAGTTAGACTACTGGATCACGGCTGGCGATACCCCGGCAGAAATTAGCCGGGCTTACGCGCTGGCTACCGGCACGCCGCCGATGATGCCGGACTACGCCATGGGCTTCTGGCAGTGCAAACTCCGTTATCGTACGCAGGAAGAGCTGCTGGAGGTCGCCCGCGAATATAAGCGCCGCAATCTGCCTATCTCAGTGATCGTTATCGACTTCTTTCACTGGCCGAATCAGGGTGACTGGATGTTCGATGCGCGCGACTGGCCCGATCCTGATGCCATGATTGCCGAGCTGAAATCGCTGGGAATTGAGCTGATGGTCTCCGTCTGGCCGACGGTAGATAACCGTACCGAAAGCTATCGGGAGATGCGTGAAAACGGCTGGCTGGTACAAACGGAACGTGGCTTGCCGATCAATATGGATTTCCTCGGCAACACCACTTTCTTTGATGCGACTCATCCGGGCGCGCGCGACTACGTCTGGGGCAAAGCCAAACGCAACTATTACGATAAAGGCGTGAAGCTATTCTGGTTAGATGAAGCCGAACCTGAGTTCAGCGTTTACGACTACGACAACTATCGCTACCATGCCGGGCCGGTACTGGAAGTGGGCAATATCTACCCACGTATGTACGCTAAAACCTTTTTTGACGGCATGAAAGCTGATGGCGAAGACCAGGTTATCAACCTGCTACGCTGCGCCTGGGCCGGCAGTCAGAAGTACGGCGCGCTGGTCTGGTCAGGGGATATTCACTCCTCGTTTAGATCGCTGCGCAACCAGTTTGCCGCCGGACTCAATATGGGAATCGCGGGGATACCGTGGTGGACGACGGATATCGGCGGTTTTCATGGCGGTAATATTCACGACCCGAAATTCCATGAATTGCTAATTCGCTGGTTCCAGTGGGGCGTCTTTAGTCCGGTGATGCGTCTGCACGGCAACCGCGATCCGCAAATTTTACCCGCGCAACCGTACCGGGATGGTATCGCCCAGTGCCCTACAGGTGCGCCGAACGAGGTCTGGAGCTACGGTGAGGAAGTATGCGACGTACTGACAGGTTGCCTGGCGTTGCGAGAAAAACTCAAGCCCTATATCAAAGCGCTGATGGAGGAAACCCATAAGCACAATTCGCCAGTGATGCGCCCCCTGTTCTTTGAATTCCCCGAACAGGAAACAAGTTGGGCAATCACCGACCAGTATTGTTTTGGTCCTGACCTGCTGATCGCCCCCGTCATGCATGAAGGTATGCGCGAACGTGATATCTGGCTACCGGAAGGGGAAACATGGACGGATCTTGCGACCGGTGAAAGCTATTCAGGAGGGCAAACGCTGCAGTACGCTACGCCACTGAACAGAATTCCGGTGTTTATCCGCGAAGGTGGGCAGTACCGCAGCCTACTGAATTTGTAGAATGACTCCGGCTGCGGGCTAGTACCGCAGCCGGAAGTATTACGGTAGGTATGTCTACTGAAGCTTAAACAATGCCGAGTAGTCCGCATTGCAAATACGCTGCACCGCCGGATGCTGGATCATTCTCTCGGCAAAAATCGCATGATATTCTTCCATGACATTCTCCACGCGTCCAATCTCTATTACCGACTCATCGGCATAAAAATCCAGCGAATAAAGGCTCGGCGCCACAAAAATCGCATCGTGTGTCGCGCCAAACGCCTTCATTAAGGCCGCGTCATCAAATTCGCCGAGGATCTCAACCTGCAACCCCTGCGAATTAAACCAGTTCAACAACTTACGCCCCAGCATTGAGCGCCGTCCCGGCACCAGCAACCGTCTCTCTTCCAGGCAGGCAGGGAACGCTTTTTCAGGAAGCGGATTCGTACACCAGAAACTGACGCTACATTCGCCGATTTTGACTGAGAATAGCCCCTCCTGCTGCGTCGAATCTATCGGGCAGTCGGAGATAATCATATCCAGCTTGTGCTGGCTGAGCTGTTCGAGCAACATTTCGTGCGTCGACTCAAAGCAACGCAGATGTATGGGTTCGTCCACCACCACCGCCGCATCCAGAACGCTGCTGACCAGACGCTTGGATAAAGCATCGGCGACGCCGACATCAAACAACAGGTTTGATTCTTTGCGGTAATTGACGATATCCAGCATCTCCTGGCTTAGCGTAAACATTTTGTCCGCATAGCGAAAAACCAGCTCGCCCAGTTCGCTGGGTTCAAGACCGCGTCCCTTACGTTTAAATAGCTTCCCCTGTAAACGCTCTTCCAGGGCTTTAATTTGACCAGTAATGGTTTGCGGCGTCAGAAAAAGCGCCTCTGCGGCACCCACGACAGAACCTTCTTTATAGACATGCCAGAAGTAATAAAGATGGTTGTAGTTAATATGAGACATGCTCATTCCTCTCCCTGTTCAATGTCGCAAGGGAGCGATACATCGCTCCCCCTTTCCTTCGTACTGGTTATGCCGGCGCGTTCAAACGCGCGCGCAACCAGCTATACCCCACCACTGCGGAGAGCAATGAACCAATCAAAATGCCCAATTTCGCCCAGTTAATAAGTTCCGGATCGACATTGCCAAATGCCAGGCTGGCGATAAAGATGGACATCGTAAAGCCAATGCCACACAAAATGCCGACCGCCATGATTTGCTGATAAGTGGTCCCCTGCGGCAGATGCGCCAGCTTGAAACGCAGCGCCAGCCAGCAAAACAGGCTAATCCCCAGCGGCTTACCAATCAGCAGACCGGCAATAATTCCCAGCGGCAGCATGGAGGTCAGACCGTCAATCGTGACGCCCTGAAGAGAAACGCCGGCATTCGCAAAAGCGAAGAGCGGCAGGATCAGGTACGCAACCCACGGGTGCAGAACATGCTCCAGACGCTTCGCCGGCGAGCGACCGTGTTTTTCTTTCAGCGGAATAAAGAAGCCGACAATGACGCCTGCCAGCGTCGCGTGAACGCCGGACTTCAGTACCGCCGTCCACAGCACTGCCCCGACCAGAATATATACCCCAGTCCGTCTGACGCCGCACAGGTTCAGCAGCGCCAGCACGGCAATCGCGAACGCCGCCACGCCCAGCGAGACGATAGAAAGATCGCTGGTATAAAACAGTGCGATAATAACGATGGCGCCGAGATCATCGATGATTGCCAGCGCCATCAGGAATATTTTCAGCGCCAGCGGAACCCGGCTGCCCAACAGCGCCAACACGCCCAGCGCAAAGGCGATATCCGTCGCGGCAGGAATAGCCCAGCCCTCGCGAGTGACCGGATCGGAGTAGTTAAAGGCCAGATAGAGCAATGCCGGTACAATCATCCCGCCGATGGCGGCAATCACCGGAAAAGCGGCCTGGCGCAGACTGGCTAACGAGCCTTGCATCAGTTCACGCTTAACTTCCAGACCAATCAACAGGAAAAACACGGCCATCAGCGCATCGTTGATCCACAGCAGCATGTTTTTGTTGATTTCAAGCGCCCCAACCCGTAGCTGAACCGGCGTCTCCAGAAAATCATGATACCATCCACTGGTCGCGCCCATATTGGCCATCAGCATAGCCAGCGCAGCGGCGATGATGAGAATGATGCCCCCAGAGGCATCGCTGCTAAAAAATCGGTGCAGATGTTTCACTTTTTATTCTCTCAATCAGGTGAATTCTTCGAATCTACTATCTTACCTCGCCTGACTCATCGTTAAAATTAGATTATATATGATGAATAGCTCGTTTTTTACGAAATGAAGTCCGACTTACGCCGGACCTTTTTAGTGCAGTCAGTTATTGATGATAGACCGCTACGCGTACAGATCCATTTTATACACCCGGAAACTGGTAATATCGTAGCGATAGCCTTCCCCGTTCGTTTCCGCGTTTTTGTAGTAACCTGACGTCATGGTCGCTTCAAAAAGCACGGTTTTCTCCGTAGGCGCAATCTCCTGTAAAATTAGCAGCCCCATCGCCTCACTGCCCGCCTGCGGATCGATAATATCGCTCTCGCCAGGCTGGCAAGAGATGGCGCGGCCATTTTCATCAAACGTGCAGTCGGCAAAATGCACCACAATATTGCCATTCTGTTGAATCGCTTTCGCGCTAACGCAGCTACTATAGCCACGCGCGCCCAGCTCCTTGCCGTATTCAAATGGCCGCATAACGGTCATCTCATTCATATTCACCACGAAATGGACAATGCGGCTGTAGTTATCCGGCGGTAACAGACTTTTGCTGTCATCACGCGAACGGTAGTTACCGTTATCAAACACCATAAACTCCACCATGCCCGGCGTATTATTGGCGATTTCAACGACGTTATGCTGGCCCCACGTCCAAAAGTCACGGTCAGCCGCGTCGATATCCTCCTGTTTGCTAAAGTCGTAAAGCGCCACACCTTCACTGTCGACCGGGGTTAAAAGATAAGGCTGATAAGCGTCGTCCCAGTCTTCATGCGTTGACAAAATAAAGCGTAGCGCTTGCGTTTGTAGATCGACGCCAAACACCGCGCTCTGATGACGCCCGGACGCAATTAACAACTGATTCGTCTCATTCACGTAGCTCTGGTTTATGTGCAGCCAGTCTTTAACCGTCGGGTCTTCTCCCGGCGCCGTACCTGAAGGACGGGAAACCCGCGTCGTATCCAGCACTTTCGCCATATCGTAGTAAGCGGTCTCCAGCCCGGTAGTCAGATCGACAACCGATACGCCGTCTTCATTGGTTTTCAAATCGTCGGGCCGACCCGAGGTATATTCAGAGGGCGCAACAATGGTATTGCTATCCCACGGCCAGATAGAATGGTGAAATTGATTATCGAGATTATAGAATGTGTGAAGACGCCCCATCATGTCGAACTCATACATATCCAGATAGGTATTTTTCGCTTCTGAAGTGGTGAGGAAATGGCCATTATCAATTCGAACAAAATTATAAGACGGATAATCCTGAGTAACGTACCAGCGCACCAGACCATTCTGATCTAATGCGTAATTATAGCGATCGAAATGCGTAATAAAATAAAACCCTGGCGCCATCTTGTCCGCATCGGTAGCAGGTTGCGTCACGTTGATAATCGGAAAACCTAATACGACCTCCGCGGAATCTACCGGCGGTAATGGCTGTGTGATGAGCGTATAGACGGCAAGCGGCGTATCTGCCTGAGAAAAGACAATACGGTTTTCAGTATCCGCTACCAGCCCCAGAACCGGCAACAGATTTGCGCCTGGCGTAAGGGTATAAAGATGTTCTACCGGCATCGCCGTTTTTGCCGCATCCTGGACCGTGACTATGATCTCAGCCGGTTCCAGACTCCAGACGCCGGCATAAGCGCTTAAAGGCGCCGTGCCGTAAGGGTCTAACAACATCAGCGCATTTTCTACCGTATTCTCTTGCGTGACCTGCGCAAGGCAATTTTCATAAATAGCAGTATGGTTAAGCACCATTTCATTATTGATATCGATACCCTGATTAATCGCCGGACGCGGCGCAGGAAGGACAACAGACGTTGCAGTTAACGTATTCATGATAAATCTCCAGTGTATTAATCTCATCACCCCTCATGGGGACCACGAAAATTAATACTCTGGATTTTTAAGCCGTCCGAATAAAATACCGCAACAACACCTCATCACACTTTTTATTTTAGCAATTTAGTTACGTGAAGCGTTATATTCAAATTTTAGGTAATCCAGTACGGCAACAACATTGCCAGGAGACATCCGGTTAAGATGCGGCAGGAAGGGATGGTTGTGAACATAGCGAATAAACGCCGTCGCGCTATTTAACGTCGCATGGCGTAACAAACCCACCTTTTTATTTCCTGTGAGATTGCATACCGCCATCGCATAATCCCGTGTGGAAAATGTACGCCAGACGTTGTTGCGAATTCCGCCGCTCAAAAACAACCGCGGAGGGAGATCGCGCTTGGGCGGCGTAACGCCTCTTTCACGCACAAACGAAATATGGCAGCGACCCTGACGAAGATAGCTAAAATTCGCCATCATACAGCCGCCGAGAATGAAGCATTCGTGATCGAGATAATGCTGGACATTCAGGGAGCGCTCATCCGTCAACGCCTGAACCAACTCAAAATGGCGATAAGCAGGTAATACGGGTTTTACTAACATCCCCGGATCGTTTTTATATAAAATGGCGGGGCCGTAATCCACATCAAATAATACATTGCGGCGCATGGTCAGCGCCTCTTTTCGCTGCACCAGATGCGCCAGCGTGCCGGACGGGAGTCGTTCTTCGTAATCAGAATGATATTGATAATCCGCTTCCACCGGTTGTGCGGAGTAATTCGTTGAGATCGCGACGACCTTACCGCTCTCTTCTTCCGCCGTCACCAACACGTATAAGCTGCTGTCGCCGCCGTTAAATTTCACGCGAAACGCCCGCGTGCTCATAGCGATGTCAAACGCGGGAAACACAAAATCGCGTTCCGCTTGATTAGCGCGACGGGACAGTTTTTGTAATTCGCGGCTAAAACCCGTGCTGTCTATCGCCAGCGCCGCCCGTATTTCAACTAGCGACGCTCCTTCGCCAATCAACGTGGCAAGGTTCTCTTGTCTGGCGTCGCCCCTGATAGCGGTATAGGAGATGAACGTTTTATTACACTGGCGGCAATACATACGCCGCTCACCTTTAGTGGAAAAACCATATTTTTTCAGCGACGTCCCGCCACAATGCGGACAGGACTTCACCAGACCTTTCCAGGATTGATTCGCCGCCTGGCGAAAAAGATTAAGCGATCTGGCTGAGATAATGGGGAACAAAAAACCGCACGCTCGACAGAGAACATTTTTCCCTTGCGGTAGATAGTCTGGACTCTCCAGAATCCCCAGATTTTTGCAGCCGGGCGTTTTGCAAGCATCGACATTAATGTGAGAAAACATATTCACTCCCTGCGAATACTACCTTCAAACAAATATTGACTTTATTTCTGCAGGTGAGATGCCTTTTTCATACAGGGTTCGCATGGCACTCATCGCCGTCGCGGTATGCGAGAAAAAAGCCTGATAACCTGCACACAGATAGTTATGATTGGTTGCGCCTGACGCAGAGAGTAAAAAACGATGTTTCGGACAGCCGCCATAGCAGGCGAACTTCCATTGACAGCGATGGCACTCCTGCGCCATTGAACGCTGTTTATCGCTGCCGAACTGGCGATTTTGTTCGCCCTGATTCATTTGACGCAGCGTCTTCTGGTGGATATTCCCCAGTTTAAATTGCGGATATACGAAGTGATCGCAGTTATAAACATCGCCGTTCATTTCCATCGCAAACGCGCTGCCGCAGGTGGGAGCAAAAACGCAAACCTGCGGCGGCAGGCCGCACCAGGCCGCCAGCGTCTGTTCAAATAGCTGGATGCCGATATCGCCGATATCCTCACGGATCCAGATATCAAATACCGCATTCAGAAACTGACCAAATTGCAGGCTATCGACCGACCACGGCGTCATCGCGATGTGTTTATCCTGCGGCTGCGCCAGCCCATTTTCCCCACAGCGTTCAACTAAAGGGATAAATTGCATATAGCGACTACCAATGCTTTTCAGGTAGCGATAGACCTGAACAGGATGGTGCATATTGGTACGGTTAACCACCGTGAGGGTATTAAATTCCACGTCGTGCTGCGCCAGACAACGCACCGCATTTTCTACTTTTTCATGCGTCGGCTTTCCGGAGCGCGTCACTCGCCATTCATCGTGTAACGCGGCATCGCCATCAATAGAGACGCCAACCAGAAAATCATGCTCCCGGAAGAAGGTCGCCCAGTCGTCGTTGATCAGGATGCCGTTAGTCTGGAAGGTATTGACGATGGTTTTGCCGCCACAATAGCGCTGCTGAAATTCAACGGCTTTACGATAAAACGGGATGCCCATTAATGTGGGTTCCCCGCCCTGCCACGCAAAAATGACCTCATCAATATCCTGTGCGGCAATCTGCTGCCTGATGAAGAGGTCGAGGGTCTCTTCCGACATTTTGTAATGGTTTTTTCGATCCGGATAGAGCTTTTCTTTCTCCAGATAAAAACAGTATTTGCAGTCAAGGTTACACACCGATCCGGTTGGTTTAACCATGACCTGACAACTTTTCCCAAACATCATTACCTTCCCTGAAATAAAAGAACCTGATCCGGCACAGAGTGACCGGATCAGGTGGGCATCGCCCTAAGTGGCATACTTAATTTTTTATAATTATTCCATTAGCCCCAGGTGACAGGCGTCGGCTTATCGCCACGGGCTTTCATCAGCGAATCGTTATCAATATCCTTTTTATACTTCAGGAACTTACCGTAAAGCTGTTTCTCAATCTGCGGCTGTTTACCAATTTGATTGAGCGTCTCGAAACGATCGGTTTTCAGGTTATAGAGATATTTAGGTTTATTCTGGCGATCGATGATCATCTTCCAGTCGCCGTCGCGGATCGCCCACTCATCCGTCGGATCGTCCTGGAACGGCATATCGATACCGAAGATCAGCGGTTTCTGGCGTTTTAAAGTCTTGTCCTTCAGGAGCGGAACTAAAGACTGACCGTCGTAGGTACGATCGGTCGGAAGTTTAAAGTCCATCATGTTGGCCAGCGTCGGCAGCCAGTCAAGACCATATACCGGCGTGTCCGTTACCATCCCCTGTGGAATGTGCTTGCCGTATTTGATGATTGCCGGTACGCGAATTCCGCCTTCCCACAGGTTGTCTTTACGCCCGCGCAGACCGTCGGTTTCCCCGGCCAGGTTCAGCTCGTATACCTTACGCGCTTCACGCGTGACAGGGCCGTTGTCGCTGGTAAAGATGACGATGGTGTTATCTTCCTCGCCCATCGCCTTAATTTTATCCAGCACTTTACCGACCTGCTCATCCATGTAGCTGATATTGGCGTAATATTCGCCGGTGCCGCGCCACGGTTTGTCTGCCCAGTCGCCGTAGAACAGATCCGGATGCTGCTTCTGGTAGTCGGTCATGTACTGCGAATACATATCAAGGTATTTTTTCGGCGACGCCAGCGGGCTATGGACTTCGGTAAAGGCGACATATAAGAAGAACGGATTATCGTCTTTCTTATTATCCAGCCAGTTCACCACTTCAGAGCTCACAAACTCGCCGCTCATCTTATCTGCGCGGCCAATATGTTGGCCATTACGAATCCACCCCGTAGGATGCACCACGCCATAGCGCGGGCGCTCCTTGGCGTTGTCCAGCGTAGCATCGGTGACAAATCCCGCCGGATTAACCAACGTATAGTCAAAGCCCATGTCTTTCGCCTGCGGCTGATCGGTGCGATCGCCGCCCGCATTCAGGTGTAATTTCCCCATCATCGCCGTATCGTAGCCCTGCTGTTTTAGCAGGTTGGCGATAGTCAGTTCATTACGCCCCAGCGCAACATCTTTGCCTTCCGGTATCCAGGAACGGATTCCGGTACGGAACGGCATACGGCCGGTTAACAGGCCCGCGCGGGAAGGAGAACACAGAGGCGCTGGCGCATAATAGTCGGTAAACTTCACCCCCTCCTGCGCCAATTTGTCTATGTTAGGTGTTTTAACGATGCGGTGCCCGTAGGTGGCGAGATCGCCATACCCTAAATCATCCGCCAGAATAATGACTAAGTTAGGACGCTTTGCGGTTGCCGCTTGCGCGGTTGATAATACGCTTCCAGCGCATAGCGCCAACCCTATCATACTGGCAACGACTGTTCTTTTCATTTCAACTCCTTTGAGTTATCGCACGGTCTGATTACGATATATTTGCCGATAGACCCGGCTGCGGAATACAGCCTGAATTAATTGCACTATATATATTCGATTTGTCTTATATTTCTTCCATTAACATCATTTTATCGTAGAAAATTATTCACACTCATTATAATATTAATACCATAAATATATTTCGTGCTAAAGAAAACACGCCTGAAGCAGTCTATAAAAAAAGAAATCGCGAACGAGTGATGCAGATCTCAAATATGGCCCATATGTCAGAACCGCTATTGTGATGTCAATATATGTTGCTGTTTCAACGGTAACACCCTCATTTACTGGCAGTAAGTTGTCTTTACGAGAGATTATTCCCATTCGAAGTTTCATTAATTTCATGCTATCCGGTGTGACTTTTACAACAGAGACATAAACTATAAATCAAATAGTTATTGCGTAATAAACAACATTATCTGACACGAATATTTGACGATTATATGTCGCTGATATTTTTGAGACATCTATCACCTACGTATAAAAAGACACTCCTTAGAATTCGCTTCTTTACACAACATTTCACTGTGTTTTTACCTCATGGAGTTGAGCATGAAAAATAAGAAATATATTAATAGTCTACTCGCCGCATGTGTTCTTTTCTCTTGCTTTAATGGCCAGGCAGCGGAATTGAAACGCGTATACGGTAAACTTAGCTTCGGATATGGCGACTGGAATAAAGGCTTTGTCAATGTCGATCGCGGCGAAGTGTGGAAAGCGGTAGCCGATTTCGGCGCCGTGTTTGACAGGGGCGAATTTGCATCATTTTATGAAATGAACGTGCTCAACCATCCGGTAGAAGGCCGTAACCATGTTACCCAATTTCTGGGACATTATAGGGTGGTAGAAGGCTCTAACTTTACCGCAATGATGAAACTCTATATGTCGATGGAGAATAAATTCGGTGATGAATTAAACATGATGTACGGGGTAGGTTATCTGGGTTTAACCAGCCCATCAGGCTTTATTAAGCCCTATTTCGCTGTTCATAACTTATCGAACGATTATACCTCTAAAAAGTATGGACAGGCGACAGGCTTTAACGGTTATGTTCTCGGTTGGGTCGCGGCTTATAACTTCGATATGTTTAATGAAAAGTTCGTCATTTCAAACTGGAACGAAGTTGAAATGGATCGTAATGACGCCTACGCCGAACAACAGGGTGGGACGACCGGCCTGAACGGCGCGGTAACGTTTACATGGAAATTTATGCCGCGATGGACCGCCTCCGTCTCTTACCGTTACTTCAATAATAAATTGGGGTATGACGGCTACGGCGACCGTATGAATTACCTGATCGGCTTCGAGTTTTAATAATTAATAAACTTGATGAATATTACTTAATTTCCCCGGTTTGTAGTCGTGAATGATACGACTACAGACATTGTTTTTCTTTAATGTAGCGTAAATGGATGGTTTATATGAACAAAAAGTTTTCGATATCCCTACTGTCGCTGTGCATTGGTTTGTCTTCAGCCATTTCCTTTTCAGCCGATGCGCGTGACATCACAATTTATTATACAAACGATTTACATGCCCATGTGACCCCGGAAATTATCCCCTATGTATCCAAGACACGTCCGGTAGGAGGCTTTGCTCCCATCTCGAAAATTGTCAAAGATGCAAAAGCGAAAGAGAAAGATGTCTTTTTCTTTGATGCTGGCGACTATTTCACCGGACCTTTTATCAGTACGCTGACCAAAGGCGAGGCTATTATTGATATTTTAAATACCATGCCTTACGACGCCGTCTCTGTCGGTAACCATGAATTTGACCATGGCCATGAGAATCTGGTTAAACAACTCAGCAAATTGCAATTCCCGGTATTGTTGGATAATGTTTTTTACAGCGGCACAGATACGCCATTAATTAAAGAACCGTATACCATCGTGGAAAAAGATGGATTCAAGATCGGCGTCATCGGTATGCACGGCGTTTCCGCATTCTATGAAGCGATTGCCGCAGGCGTGCGTGAAGGCGTTGACTGCCGCGATCCGATTCCTTATGTGAAAAAACAGCTGGAAGAGTTAAAAGGGAAAGTTGACCTGACCGTGCTGCTGGCCCACGAAGGCGTGCCGGGTATGCAGTCCAGCGCGGGCGAGGCTGATGTCGCACGCGCGCTGAAAACCGACGTTGATATGGCGAAATCGCTGGAAGGCTATGGACTTAACGTCCTGATTACCGGCCATGCGCATAAAGGTACGCCAGAACCGATTAAAGTGGGCGATACCCTTGTCGTTTCCACGGATGCGTACACCATCGAATTAGGTAAACTGGTGCTTGACTGGAACCCGGAAACCAAAAAAGTGGACAGCTACAATGGTAAGTTGATCACCATGTATGCGGATACTTATAAGCCAGATCCGGTCACGCAGGCCAAAATTGACGAATGGGATAACAAGGTTAAGAAAATTACCGATGAGGTGGTCGCGCACTCTCCGGAAGTGCTGACCCGTTCTTACGGTGAATCCGCGCCAACCGGCAACTTAATCACCGATGCCCTGATGGCTACCGTTCCTGGCGCCGACGCATCCTTCTATAATGCTGGCGGCATCCGTACCGAATTGCCTAAAGGTAATATCACCTATGGTGATGTGCTGAGTATGTATCCGTTCACCAACGATGTCATGAGCATGGAAATCAGCGGTAAGGACCTGAAATCCATCATGTCACACGCTGCCGATCTGAAAAACGGTATGCTGCACGTATCGAAAACCGTCCAGTTTAAATATGACAGCACCAAACCGCTGGGCCAGCGTATTGTTGAATTTGATATCAAAGGCAAACCGGTAGAAGACAATAAACTCTATACCGTCGCGCTGGATTCCTTTATCGGTAAAGGTGGTGGCGGATTTACCTTCACTAAAGGTAAAAATATCAAATATATAGGGATACAAACCGCACCAGCGTTGGTTAACTATATGAAGCAGGTTAACAATATTCAACCTGACCACACCATGCGCGTGGATGATATTAGCAAATAAGCCATAATGTTATGCGGTCGATAACCGGCCGCATAACATACTTAGTTATGCAAACAGCGGCATTTTGTATACCCGAAATGCAGAAATATCATAACGATAATTCGTGCCATTCGTCTCTTCGTTCTTGAAATAGCCCGACGTCACCATCGCTTCGAATAAAACCTCTTTCGTCTCTTTATTGATTTCTTGTAATACCAGTCGGCCTAACGCCTGTTGCCCTTCATCCGGATCGACAAGATCGCTGGAACCTGGTTGCGCGGTAATGGTATGTTCAAACTCATCAACCGTCGTCGCGCCGAAGTGAATAACCAGGTGACCATTAGTCAATAAATGCTTAGCGCTCACAAAACTGCTATAGCCCCGGTTCCCGACTTCCGTTTTACCATATTCATACGGACGCGTTACGGTCATCGTGTTTAGGTTTATTTTAAACTGCACCACCCGGCTGAAGTTATCGAGAGGCAACAGACTTTTCGCATCTTCGCGTGAACGATAGTTACCATTATCAAAGACCATAAACTCCAGGATACCAGGCTCATCATTTGGAATTTCAACAATGTTATGCTGCCCCCAGGTCCAGAAATTCTTATCTGCCGCATCAATCCCTCCCGGCGAGGTAAGATCATACAGCGGGACGCCATCATCATCGACAGGGGTTAATAAGTATTGCCTGAATTCGTCAGACCAATCCTCATGGTTCGCCATAATAAAGCGCAGTTCGCCGGAATCCACATTTACGCCAAAAATCGCGCTCTGATGTCGACCGGAACAGATCAGCAAATTGTTGGGTTCATTAATATAGCTTTGGTTGATATGCAGCCAGTCATCCATTGATACGTCCTGACCTGGCGCGCTTCCGGAAGGACGCGGCGATCTGGAATAATCCATCACATACAGCATATCGTAATAGGCGACTTCAAGTCCGGTAGATAAGTTAATAATAGAAACGCCATCTTTCCCGGTTGAGTAACCATCTGGCCGTCCATTGCTATATTCTGAAGGCGCAATCGCCAGATTGTTCTCAATGGGAAGAATGGAGTGATGGAACTCATTGTCGAGAAGATAAACCGTATAAACCCGTCCCATAATGTCAAATTCATACATATTCAGACAATGGTTTATTCCCTGTGACGTCGCCAGGAAATGGCCGTTATCCATTCTGACAAAATTATAAGAAGGGATTTCCTGACTTACATACCACCGGACAATCCCGTTATGATCAAAAGCCAGATTATACCGATCAAAATAAGTGGAGAAATAAAGCCCTTCCTCCATCAGCGAGGCCTGCTGCGCAGGACAGGAGACGCTAATAATAGGGAAACCGAGGCTCACGTTAGCCGAATCCGTGGGCGGTAATGCGTCTGTCATTACTGTATATTGCCCGACAATTTGCGAGGCAAGGCGTAGGGTAATCTGATTATTCACCGCGGATACCATCCCACACACAGGAATAAGGTTAGCGCCCGGATGTACATCATATTGATAACGCACTGCCTCTGTCGTCGCTTCGCTATCAACAACATTGATCTCAAGCGCGGCAGCTTCATCAATCCAAATCCCCAGATAGAGACTCAACGGGGCGGTCCCGTAGGGATTTACGGTGACAATGGCCTTGTCACAGGTATTAGATTGCGTGATCTCCGCTAATCGTTGTTCATATATGGCGTTATGGTTTAACACCAATGCGTTATTGGTATCGATTTTCTGGTTAATCGGCTCACGCGGTGCGGGCAAGTTAACCATTGACGAACTTTTCTTATTCATACGTTTCTCCTTATTAATTCAGATATAGACAACGAGCGGCCACAACATGCCAGCCCGTTGCTTAGCAAATAACCCTACGTCAACAAGAGAAATCGGTTTAATAATTTAAAATAAAACATCCATAAAATAACACCCAGACTAACACTATTCTTTATCATCCGGAGATTTTATTTCCCTGGCGCTACTATAAAAGCATAACAATTATGTAGCATTAATGCTTTGCGACCAATAGCCTATACCTTTTTAATGGTTGGCATAGGCCTTACGCCGTAATTCAAATTATTTTATACCAACAATAAATCAATCAAAGCACATCAATCTACTGATAAAAATTAACACTACTATCATTTTATTTTTAGAGTAACTAAAAATAAAACTTTAGCTTTTCTAAAAAACCATCATTTTTGTGACATGATACGATTTTCTCTGGAAAAAAGGCGCTATTACAGTCACGCCAGTTGATCCCTAAATTTAATATGCATATTATTATCGCCACCCCCATTAAACCCATAAAATAACATCATGACTATTTATTTAATTAACAGCACGCACACTTACAATGATAAGACCAATGAGCTAAAAAACATAAAAACGGGAAAGATGATAAAAATTGCCGCAATGCGTATAAAGTGTCTGGAATATATGCTGAATCACGCACAACAAGAGATTATTTATAAAAAACAGCTCACTAATGAACTTTGGGGGGAAAGAAGTCAATTTATCAGCGACGCCAATCTGACCCAGATTTTATATCTACTGCGGCGCGACCTTAAAGGCTTTGGCCTGAGCCAGTTTTTTTCCACGGTGCCCCGAACTGGTATTAAAGTTGATGCTAACATTATTATCAGCAATGAAAATAAAAACCATCCCTCTTCTTTAAAAAAAGAAGGGTATAAATATATGGCATTACTTTTCGCTTTACTGACCATGGTCATAACGGTTATTTATTTAATACAATAATTTGATATTAAACCGACAAATCGCATAAGGATGTGCTTCCTTCAACCAAAGCGTCAGGCTGCTTTTCCTGGCTAAAAAGAAAGGTCGACTGAAATGTTGATATCAGTTTTTTGGCATTTTTATAATGGATGCTGTTTGTAGCCAGATAAGCATAAACGGGTAACGTACGAAAAATTATTTCATCAGGCATACGTAGTATTTTTATATTATAACGCCGTACATCTCTAAAATAAGTAGCAATCTTTCCTGGCAAAATCGCAACCATATCGCTTTTCTCAACAACACCGATAACTCCAAATAGTGAATCACTATAATAACCTATTTCCCTGCGCCCCGCATAAGGCGTACTGCTCTTGAATAAATCAATGCTATCAGCGGTGAAAGAAGAGAACATATCTGAATGATAGACAGCATGTCTGGCAGCATAAAAATTATATAAAGAAATTTTTTCAAGCCCAACCAATGGACTTTTTTCACCACAAACACAAACAAAATCAGATAAATTATCAATAAGATAACTTTCGATCATCTCACTCTTAATATCCAGAATTCCCATGATGACATCCGCATAACCATGCGTCAGCATGGAGGCTGGCGAGTATTCCCCTGTTTTTTTAATCGCATAGTGTTTAATAATATATCGATTCACCAACATCATATCCAGCAACGCCGGAAAATAGTAATTTTCAGTGATATCACTCCCCAGAACAATGAGTTCATTACTCTCCTGAGCATCTGTTTTATCGCAAAGTGTGTTTTCTATAGATTCAATTGCCTGGCGAAATACCTGGTGGAGCGATTTACCTTTGCTGGACGGGACTAATCCTTTGCGGGTTCTGATAAATAACTCTTCGCCATAAAGATTTTGTAAGCGAAGAAGAGCCTGAGAGATCGCCGCAGGCGTGACATCCAGTTTCCTCGCCGCCCTGGTTGCATTTCCTTCAGTAATAACCGTATCGAATACTTTGATCAGATTGTAGTCAATTTTTTTAGCATTTTTTATTGGCCGCATATAGGTTATCCTGGCTGGTATAATCTGGCACCATCATTTAAAGCGCAGATTAACCTTGCACCACACTTATTTCAATAAGTAAATCATTTCCTCTACCTGTTTGTTATTAAATTATAGTTTTATTGATATCATTTCAGCCTGCATGAAATAAAAACACATGATACTATTTTATAAAAAACATCAAAAACATCTGGCACACTTTATAAAAAAGTAAAAAAGCATAATGTTATCCTGTTTAATCACAAATGATTCTCTTATTTCTTTGAGATTCTCTACGCTTATCCGTGCTGATGCAAGAAGTACTTTACCGCCAGTGAACACACTGACAGTGTGAAACTTACCTTATGAATATCAAAATGGAGTGAATTCATGAGACAATACTCTATTAATAACGAATTTATTTATAATGAGTCGTTAAGAGAAATAATATCATTACATGATAAAAAAGTGCTAAAGATGACGTTAATGCGTGCGCGCTGCTTAAGCTATCTTATTGAAAACGCCTACAGGAAGTTGATTACGCGAGAAATGATTTCACACGCAGTTTGGGGAGAGCGAAGTCAATTTGTTAGCGATGCTAATTTGACGCAACTTCTTTATCTGCTGCGACGAGATTTACAACAAATCGGGCTTTTCGAACTGTTCGTTACGCTCCCCAGGCAGGGAATAAAAATCGATGAAAGATTTATCATTGACGCTGCTGACATACCGCCACAAGCTATTCAACATCATACTCACCGATGTAATAAAATTATATCTATTGGTATTCCCACTCTTTTTTTATTGATCGTACTTTTCTTTTTAGCGCCGTTTATCTGAAGATAAAGTCTGTAGACCGTGTCCCGGGAAGGTGAGAACATTTTTCATAATATCCTCACACGACACTGACGGGACACCATCTGCGGTCTGCTACGCGGTTCAGTCATAGACAATGCGTAGCACTGTTAATTGCTTATCTTCATCCAAATAATCTCGTTTTACCGTTGCATGAGGAGACGATATCGGCGTGATAATATTCTCGACAATAATATAACGTTCAACTCCCTGTTTATTATGGCATTGAATTTCTAAGGTTCCCACGTCATTCCAGCAACCTGCCTCAACAACCGATCCCATAAAATGAATCTGAGCGGTCGGTTTCGCTGTCCCTTCATGAACGATAAAGGAAAGTAAAATCACCGGTATGACGCAACGCATAGACTTCATTTTACTTTCACTCCTGTGCGTTCTCCTCTGAGCGAATATCACCCCTTCGCTTTCTGAATTGCCATTTGCAACATATCCTGAGTCGTGCTTCCCGGGATCACGGTCACCCGTTTTACATCACCGTTTTGCGTCTGAGGCATGACGACAAAAGCAGGCGTGCCGCTAAAATCCATATGCTGCGCCAGTGCCTGGTTAGTGAGGAGCGCATCATGTACTGCACCGCTGCTTTGCGCTTCTTTTACGGCGGCCAACTGCGTCGGCGTTAGATAATGTTGCGCCAGGGTATAGACATCGTGTTCCGTTAACGCGCCTTCCACCTTCCCTGTGGCATAAAGCGCATTATGCCAGTCGAGATATTTCGCCCCGCCCTGGGTAAGCCATACCTGTTCGCCGACTCTGGCCGCCAGTCCGGATACCGGCCAGCGGGAGGAAAAAATAGGAAACTCTTTGAAAATAAACCGGGTATCCGGGTTCGCCTTAATCAGGTTTTCGACCACAGGCGCCATTTTGCTACACCACGAGCACTGGTAATCAAAGAACATCACCACCACCGCTTTTGCCTCGTTGGGCCCAACGGAAGGACTGCTGCTACTGAGCAACTCAGCACGATACTGTAATGCCAGTTGAACATATGCCTGTTGTTGCGCAATCTGCTGACGCTGATGCAATGTCTCGCTGGCGGCGACCAAAAATTCCGGATGTTCGGCCAAATACGTTGCCACCACCTCTCCCACTTTATCCGGATGACTGACGATGTAGGCTTCCGCCGTCGGACCAATTTGCGACGTCGGGGCAGAATCGGCGGCGATTGCCGAGGCGGATACGGCAACGCCTGCCAACGTCAACATCGCCAGTCGGGAAAGTTTTAACGCGTGATAATACATAATAAAAGTCTCGTTCGATAAGATCGGAAAGCCTCCCGCTATCGGGAGACGCCTGAAAAATAGGTTAATGAATACGCGTCAGATCCACGGTTTGCGCTGGCATTACCCGCCCATAGTCATTAATACTTTGCCAGCGCACAGTGCAGCGAACCGTGTGCCGGCACCAGTCCGTTTGACGCGTTGCAAAGGGAGCCACGACCCCGGCGTTGTCCTGGGCGCGCTCGTTAGCGCGTAATAAAAAGAGCGTAACGTAATAGGGTGTCGGATTGCGTACCGTCGCGCCATCAGGGGTAAGCAACCAGATCAGATGCCGGTAGGCCTGCTGCGGATTGCCGGCGAGTCCCTCAGGGCGATAGAGCAATTTTAAAGCCGAACGAAACGCCATTTGTACACGGTTCGCCTCCGGTTTACCGGAGGGAATGGCGGCGATACTCAAGGTAAACAGACTTTCCCTGTCGGCGGGTAGCGGTCCGCCGGTATAAACCACCCGCATTGAGTTTTCCTGGCGCGCTGAAAGCATAAATAATGGCGGCGTGACCACGAAGGGCGTGATATTCCCTTCGTTTTTGGTTCCTGGCCAGCGGCCACCAGGTAAAATATGCGTATCAATTAACCAGGACGCTTCTGAATGGTTACTTACCGGTACGCTTAATGCCGGGGCGCCCGCATGATAGATAAAGCGAGTACCGCCAATCACCACGCCAGCCTGCGCCCATGATATGGGAAGCAAGCACCAATATATCGCGCAGCGTAAAAAGAACTTATTCATAGGCAAGAATGAAGGTTGCGGAGGCATTGGCGTCCCCGGGCGTTACCGCGCCGCCATCAGCAAGATAACGCGCATAAAATTGCAGATGCGCCGACGCCTGGCCCGGACTGAGCGTCACCACATCACTCTCCTGCCCCAGTGGGATTAAGGTTTTATTTTGATCATAAAGCGCAATCCCAATGCCTGAAGCGTCGCTTTCCCCTGCGGTAAGCGCCAATAAATCCGTATTACGGCTGTCCGCCGCACCGCTAAAACTGACCGTTACGCCGCTGGCAGTGCTGCCGCAGTTTTGTAAATCGATAGCAAAAGGTTGCCATGCAGAACCGTCGCCTGCGCGATAAAACTGCCGTTGAGAAACCGCTCCCATCGCCACGTTAATATTTTCCGAGCCTGGAGAGAGCGAACACGTATTGTCCGTGATGGTTCCGGAGACATAGACCCGGCCATCGTGCGCCTGGACGCCGGATGCCGCCAGCAGCATCCCGATGCCGTACAGGATATCGTTACGCATAATTACGATGGCTCCTCATTCATACTGCATATCGAAATACATGACCGCCGTCGCGTTCCCGGACGTGACCGTCGGCCGGGTCGATTTATAGCGAATATAAAAAGACAGCGTGTTGCGTCCGGCTTTCAACGGATAGACCACCGAGTCGGCATTATTGATACTGATGGTATCCTGATCATCATTCAGAATTTCCACCCCAACCCCGCTTGCTAACATGTTTCCGCTTCCCATTCCGGTATCGGTTATCGCCAGTAGCGCGGGATTGTCCGGATCGGGTTCGCCGGTAAACCAGATCTTCGCCCCGGCAATTCCTCGGGAACAATTCTTGAGGTTGATATTAAAGGGCTTAAATTTTGTCGTTGTTCCTGTCGAAGGAAAATCGCCAACTGCAAACTGCCCTAAATCAATACTTTGACTGAGACTGGAAATATCTATGTCGCAGGTTTGCGCCACAATAGTGCCGGTAAATTCGAGGTTGTAAGCGAGGTCGTCAGCGCTGGCATTGATTTGTGGACACAGCATCAGTCCCATGGCAAAAAGAGCGCAGTGTGATCTGTTCATTTAGTCAAAGTCCACTCGCAGGCTGGCCAGCGCGGTAAACGCCCCTTCCGCTGGCGTTTCGCCTGTTGTACTTACCGGGTAGGCCTGCAATGTGATGTTAGCGCGTCCGGCGCTATCGGTGATAAAAGGCGCGACGCTCTGTGCATCATTGGGGATAAGCGCGTTTCCTTCATCGGTTTCGACCACTACGCCGACATCCGCATTATCCGAAGCGATAGCCTGGGGAACGTGGCTATCCGGCGTAGCGATAAGGCGCATTGTTAAATTGACCTGCGAATCCAGGCCGCTGCACTTTACCGGTACGCTAAATTTTTTCGCTCGTACCCCCTCCGGCTTTTGGCCTGCATGGTTGAAATTGCCACTGTACAATGCGCCGAAATTCACCAGAATCGTTTGTCCGGCGTTGATTTCGCAGCTTTGCGGTACGGTCACCGTTCCACTATAAAGAATGCTGTACACGACATCTGTCAGCGGATCGCCTGCGGCGGTCATGACATAAACATTGAACATAGTCTTAGGACTAATATTCACCGTGCCGACGAACGGTTTAACAATTTTGAGCTGAAACTCCAGATTTGAGTCACGAACGTAAAACGGTTGACCCGCTTTCACATTTTCATCATATCCCATCAGGACATTGTTCATTGGCGGATAGATATCGCCCGCCGAAGAATCCTCAATTCGCATTCCGCCTTCAAGATAGTCCGGGTCCAGCTTTAAATATTTCCAGTTACCGCTCGTTTCTACGATCGGATATGGCGACACATAGGAGCGATAAGTCTGGCTATTGGTCGCCGCGCCGGCGGGACACACCGCCTGTACATTAACTTCCTGGCTTTTTTCCAGTTGAACCGTCTTTCCCACCTGGTTTTGTTCTGCCGTCAGAGTGGTCGTTAAATCGTAATTAATACTGGAAGGTACACCGTTAACGTTTTTACACACGTCTGCGAATGCGTACTGCGATACGACACTTCCCACCAGCAGAGCAAATAAAAGAGGTATTTTCATTTAATGACACTCCGCATGTTGTCGACTCAGAATCTGACGGGAGGAAGAGAGATGATAGGACGCGACACACTGTTGATCCGGCAGGTTCCCCCAGCGAACGTGCAGAATGCCTTGCGCTGACAACCCGGAAAGATAGACTTCCCCGGCCTCGTCAACAATCGCCTCCGCATGACGATCATTCACCGTCACCGTTGCGCCAAAGGGTACAGGCTTACCGTTATGATTCAGCGTTACCAGGGCACGCGCGCCGACTCGCGCTTTAAAGCGGGCCAGAACCAGCGCGCCTTCGGTCGGCACAACGCGAGTCACCGCGTCATCAATATCGACATCATCAGCCATCGCGTTAACGTCCAGCGCCATACGGTTTTGGCGATATGTTGTCGCATACGGCACCACCGCATAGCCACGCGCGTCCGTATGAATACCCGGCTGGTCGACAACGCCGACGTTGGCTGCGCCCGGCGCGGCAATCAAAATATTGGTATTGCCCAGCGGCTGGCTTAGCGTCACTCCATGCGCGTGCGCCACCAGGCCGCCGCTCAGGCCATAATTCACCTGCTGGTAATCGCCGTTATCGCTAACGTTATAGCCAATGTTGGCGTTGCCTTTCGCCCCATCGTATTCCAGGCTGGCGGAGCCGCTTTCGCCAATACCGTGATTCTGATAACCTTGCTGTATGTTGTAACTAAGATTGTTTTCGTCCAGCAGTGTGCCGCTAAGGCCCGCATTCTGCGTAACGTTATGCTGTTTATCCGTACTGGTGCTAAAGGTAGCGTAAACATTGTGATGGCGCGTAACCTCATCATCGTGTTGCAGCCATTGACTTAGCGGCACCGAGATATTCAGCGCGAAAATTTGATCGCGCTCCGCATCGCCTGCGGATTTGTTATTGTTATAAGAAACACTCCATGCAATACCCGCCAGCGTATCGCTGTATCCCACCTGCAACAAAGAATCCTTTTCATCAGTGTGCCAGTAACTTTGTTGACTGCCGGTAATAAAAAGCGATCCCAACCCGCCTAGCTGTTGATTGATATCGAGTTGTACTTTCCCCCTTCTGGTATAATAAAGATTGTAATAATCCGCCCATTCCGGCCTGCTTTTATCGCTGTCAGTCCGACTGTCATCGTCATAGCCGCTCATCCGTTTCCACGTGGTATCATCCAGCGTATAAAAGCCCGAGGTTGAATAGCGATAGCCCATAAGCTGTAAATTGGTTCCTGACTGTGCAAGCGATTTGGCATACAGGAAACGCAGCGATTGCCCCTGGTAGGTGTTATTATCCGCCAGCGTACTGGTAGCCTGGGTGACATCCAGCGACACCGCGCCCCAGTCGCCCAGATTTGCGCCGCTGCCGATCGCCAGCGCGTGATAATGACTGGAAAGTTGTGTTCCGCCATACAGCGTAAAACCATGCGGTAACCCCCATATCAAGGTCGCCTGACTGAATTTCACCTTCTCTTTTTGACTACTATCGCTGCGATACTCCGCCACCGTCGCCGCATACTTCAGCCGCCCTTCTCGTTGTAGAATCGGCACGGCGGAATAGGGCACGTTATAGCGATTAATAGAACCGTCAGACTCTTTGACTTCCACAGTCAAATCGCCGCTGGCGGCGGTGGGATAGAGATCATTAATAGTAAATGCCCCGGGCGGCACATAGCGCTGATTGATGATGTAGCCGTTTTGCCGAATGGTCACTTGCGCGTTGCTTCTGGCAATCCCGTGAATGGTCGGCGCGAAGCCCTTCATGCTGTCTGGCAACATATTGTCGTCAGACGCCAGTTGTAGCCCGCGAAAAGGAAGGCTATCGAATAATGCGGAGGGGGTATAACTATCGCCTGCCGTCAGTTCTCCCTGCAAAAAGACCACATCACGTTCCAGATAAGTACTGATGTGCTGCCAGTCGCTGTCGCTATTCTGATCGCCGCTATTCGCGTTCCATGTGGAGTAGTCGCGTAACCGCCAGGCCCCCAGATTAAGGCCGCTATTCAACCCAAGAAAATAGCTGTTCTCCGCACTGCCGCCTGGGCTCCGATCCTGACTATTCGCGCCGGTAAAGGTGTAATTCAATAACAACGCGTTAATACCTTCATCCCAGTATTGCGGTGGGATATAGCCTCTGGCGCTGGCAACCATCGCCGCCTGCGGGATGCTAATGTCGAGACGTTGCTGCGCAAAATCAAAGCGGGTCCGGGCGGCCGGTATCGCACTGGCGAGATCCGGGCAACTTCCCGCCGCCGCCTTCGCCAACAGTGGAAACGCCCCGGTGTTTACCCCCATATTTTTAAGCATTTCAGGCGTCAGGCAGGCGCGTAATCCGCTGTCATCGGTGGGCGCGCTTTTTGCCGTCGTTTTCACCGCCTGGAAGGCAATGTCTCTGGTCGCGAGAAACGTATTGTTCAGGTAAACGTCAACGCGATACATCCCCGCCGCCTGGGCATTACGGGAAAAGGTCGATAAGTCGGCCACCGCAGACGGGTCGTCAGACAGAAATGCCGGGTTGAAATAGTTTTCCGCCCACCCCGGCGCAGGCGCCAATGCGATAGCCAACGCCAGCGGGGTTAATACGGGTTTAGCTACGCTGGAGTAATATCGCGTCATGAAAAGCTGATTACGCATAACATCATGAAGCTGGACAAACGCGTGCTGGCGTCGTTGCGCCAAAATCGTTTACCGTGCGCAAAGATACCTGGCCGGGCGTCGCCGGGAGAGTGATCGCGCCTTTCGGCGGTACCATAGTATTCGGCAGTTTTTTCCCCGCGCTGTACAGTTCAACCATCGAAACGTAGTACGGCGAAGGGTTAGTAATCGTTAGCTGGCCGCGCTCGTTACGGCAGCGAAGCGTCGACGGGGCATGAGCTGGCGCCTCCGCCAGATTTTTCGGGCGGATAAATAGCTTAATCACGCTTTGCGTCGCAATTTGCAGGGAGTTGCCGGTCAATTTATTTTTATCGACAGAGGGTATCGCTTTACTGTTTAAATAAAATACGCTTTCGCGATCGGTCGGTAATGACGGCCCGACATACATAATACGTAATATATTTTCTTTTTTAGGCTGGATCACAAAGAGAGGCGGCGTAATGATAAAATCCGTCGAGCGTGAACCATCGGCATTGGCGACCCATGACTGAATTAAAAAAACATTGCTGGCAGAAGAATTAATAATCGGCAAGGAGGTTTGCTTACTTCCCTGCGGATAAATCACCCTGGTCGCGCCCAGCGCAATGCCTCCCGCCTGCGCGGCAAACGACAGGCCGGCCGCCGACAGCAGTAGCAATAATCGAAGGAAAATCGGTACGTTTTTTTTCATCTGCGTAATATCCTGATGCCGTCGGTTTGTTACGCGCAGTGACGCGCGTAACGCCCCTTTCTCGCCTCCCAACAGACGAGAAAAAAATCCCGATAAGGAATCAGGAATAAACCATGCTAAATGTCGCCGTCGCGGTAACATTACCGGCAGTCGCCGTACCGGTAGCGATATAATCCACGCTAAGCGGAATAACGTTTTCGCCATCGTTCAAGGTAACAGTACTGGACGATTCACCGATATTCAGCGCCTGGCCATCTGGTCCATAAAGTTGTAATGCCACATTCGTCGCCGAACCTGCCCCAGCGGTATTCGCCAGTGAACCCGGCTGGTTTGCGTCCTGCTGGCCATTAAAAATCACCGCCGCATTCTGGCTGGTCTGAGTATCGCAGTCTTCCAGTTTAATGGTGAAATCTTCTTTTTGATTCGCCACCATACCGGCCTCGGTTAATTTACTGGCGCGAACCTGGCCTAATGTCACGGTCTGATCGACAGAGTCAGCGGAAACAGAACAGGCGGCGTCAACGACCTGTCCGACAAAATTTACCGTACCGCCAGTGACGGTTGTAGTATCCGCTTGCGCGGTGGACAACATTCCGCCAAAGGCAATTGCAGAGACCATTAATGCTAGTACAGGCTTTTTCATTCAAGCTCCTTTTAAATATAAAAATGAGGGTAATCAGATTTTTTTAACGAAACGGCTGCTGATATTTTTTCACAGCAATATCACGACTTTTTCTTATGCGAAAAAAAGTGTCTTCTTGTTCTGATATAAATGTCAGAAGCAATAAAACAGCCACTCAACGTCGTGAGTTAATCTTTACGTTATAATGAGATAACGATGTTATTAATTATTAGCAAGCCAACGGCAAGTTGCAATCATCGACATTTGGTTTTATAGGACTAAGCATAACTTATTGTTTTATATTAACTTTACACCAGTCGTTCGGCCTATCTCCTTTAGCAGTATTGACTTTTTAAAAATAGCCTTCATAACAACCTTCAATAAAACATTCTATTAACGATAACAGGCAAATTCAGTCGAGATATGTAAATATATCGTTGCATATAGTACATTAATACGCCACTGGCAGTTTTCCGAGCGCCGTCAGCCGCCCATTATCAATATGGATATACCCGCCTTTTTTTAGTTCAGACAGAATCTTCATGGTCCGACTGCGCGATATCCCGGTACGTCGTTGAATAAAATTCAACACGATAATGCTTTCCCGGTAGGCCTGTGGATAAGCCCAGATTTCAGTCAGCAGCGCCCGAACTTTCAGATAAGAATCGACGCCGACTAATTCACGATCGCGCGCGCTCATCACCATCAGACGGTAAGCCAGACAACGGGCCACGTCGTGCCATAAATCGCATTCATCGGCGATTTTTATAAAATCCGGCAGGCGAACAAATCTACCGGTACAAACCGTTTCTGCGAGCAAAAAGTGTTCCGGTCGCGCGGGGACATTATAGGTAGCGCCATAGCTGTCAACCATACCCACGACCGATGGCGCAAACGATGAAGATATATGGAGTCGTTTGTCATTATGACAGAAAGAAACAACGCCAGACTCCAGTAATACAATGTAGTGTTCATCATTTGCCTGTAAATAAAACTCATCGCCGATACCCAGCGTAAACGGTTGACCAAATGGCAACAATGCCGAAAATAAGGCATCAATCGCCGCGTGAGGTTTAGCCTGCTGAGAAAAAAGAAAAGAGTGTAATGAATTCTCATTATTATCTTTAGCAAAAGCGTCGTTCATCATTTTTTCATTAACGGTTATCTACTCAATGTAGCGCCACAGTATAACCTCTCAAAAAGTACTTAAATTAATAATAAATAACATCGCTATGCAGTATTTCTGTATTCACAAGGCACTAATACGCAATATTTTTAAGATTAAGACAATTCTTAATACAAAATGATTACAGAAAATTAATAACGAATTACGCATAAAGAATGAGAGGTCAGGGGGCGCAAGAAAAGAGATTCGAAAGAACGCGCCTTCGAATCTCAAACTAATAGTCCAGATTAATGCAAATAAGCAGTGATATTATCTGAAATAGCGTGGAGCAGCATAATACTCTACCATTTTATCCGCCAGCCAGCCGCCGTCTTCACCGTTAGAATGGATTGTCGTAATACTGATAGTAGAACCACCGCCCCATAAGATCGAAAAGACGTTAAAGTCCGGTAGGTTCAGCGCCTGCATCTGGCCCCAGTCATACCCTTTATCTTTACGTAAAAAGTCGCCGACGGTCGGGACGCCGTAAGTCGCGCTATTTAAGGCCGTATTGAGTAGCTGCAAAGAGAGCGTGTCAGGATCGCTGCCAATGCGGGCGTCCCCCATAAAAAAGGTTCCGCCGGATGCAAAGTGCGCAGCGCTGATTTTACTGACGCCCTCTTCTACTGTAGGCATATGGCCGCCAGGGATTTGCCACAGCATGGCGGGCGTCAGCAGCGCTTTAGTCACCTGTTTGACCATCGCCAGGTAATTAAGCCAGCATGTCGCATTCCAGCCATAGTGGGCAAGCGCATCAGGACTGAAACAGTCACGCTCAAATTTATCAAACGCAATAAAGTCCGGCGCATATTCTCCGCTATAAACGCCCAGTTCATGAATAAATTCGGCGATCGCCTGCCCTTCAGCTACCGGATCAGCGGTATCGCGCAGCACCCAGTCCGCCGTTCCTGTCGCCCAGACATTCGTCTGCCAGCCAAAAGCCACATCCGGGGCAAACTGACGAACAAGATAGTTCACCGCCTGAATATAGCCGTAGAGATCGTCGCTAAACGTCGGCAACGAAGGCGCGATAAAGCCAGCCATCGCCGGTAATGCTTGTATCGCCGCCGCCAGTTGGGTATTCACCGGCACGCTGTTTTTTTGCCGTACTACGGTATAGCCATACGGTCCTTGCTGTAGCGCCCCCAGAAAATCCGGGTTAAGCACAAAGGTGGCCGGGACAGGATGCGTCTCATCTTTGTATGACTGCGCCGCCAGACACTGGGTAATAAAGTTACCAAAATGGTTACGTAGCTTTTGCGCATCCTGTAAATCCGCCAGGGCGCTACCGCCGCTGGCATTCGCGGTATAAATAACCATTACCGGCATGACGCTACGCCCGGCTTCTTTTTCTATCTGGCGCACCAGCGCAACGGTTTTATGGATCGGTAACGTCGCGTAATCCAGAAAACCATCCCCGTTCACGTCAACCTCCGCGGCCGGAACCGGATCGCCGCCGCCGTCAAAACCATCGTATTTAAACAACGCGCTAAACGGTATATCACGATAAAGAGAAACCGTCTCTGGCGCGTTAACCGTCACGCCGCCATGAGCAAGGTAATCAGGCCAACCTTTTACCTGTAGCGTCACGCCGGGCAGAAACTCCAGCGCCACATGGTTGACCTTTTGCAACAACCGTAGCGGCCCGGCCTGTTCACAACGCCACGGCACGCTGTCGATGAAAATATCGTCCGTCTGAACATCATACAGCCCGGGCGCAAAGCGTAATGCCAACGTCTGCCGATCGCTACCGCTCTCCAGTATTAATGAGTATTGATATTTACCGCTGCTGAACAGATAACGCTGCGGCGCGACGCCATCGGGCAGGCCCAGTAGAGTGGCATCCACCGTCACGAAACTCGCCGTGTCGATCGCTGCCTGCAGGTAAGCGACAGCAACCTCGGCAACCTGCGCCGCGGCAGGGATAAAACCCGTAAGCTGTATGGGTGCCGATATAAAGCGGTTATTAATCATCGCAGGCTGCAGATTGACCGTATAATGATGCCCCGCCAGTAGCCGGGTGATTAACTGCGGTTGGTTGGCGATAAGCGTGACGGTACGCTCATCCGCTTGCGTAGCATCGGCGATCTCAACGGTCAATTTCGCATTACCAAGCGCAGGGGCGTCAATCATCAGACGCGCGCTGGCATAACGGACAATCGGCAGACAGGATACCTGGACCTGCGCGGCGGCATCGCCGGTTTGCAGCGTAACGGTAAAAGAGGACTCGACTGGCGCGATTTGCATCTCATCATTCGCCAGTACCGGTACGGTAAGCCGATACGTTCCTGCGCTAAGATCGCCTATTGTCAGCACCTCTCCCCACTCACCGACAAAGCGCCGGGTTTCGCCGGCAGGAAACAGCAGCTCAATCGCCGGTTTAAGCGCCACGGTCTGCGTCATGGCAGGAAAATGAACGCAAATTTTTCCCTGACGGGCAGGGTCATGGGCCAACGTCACGCTCAAATCGCTGATGGCAACTGGCGTCTGCGTGGCGGCCAGATAGCACTGTAATTCGGCGGTATCCCCCGCCGCCAGCATCAGCGCGCCGTCATGATTAATGGTGATGGTATTCTTCTCGATGGGCCATCCCCCATCGCTGGCCAGCGTCACGGCCTGATTCCCCAGCATTGTTCCCTGAAACGGACTGTAGGGGTCGGGGTGCGCGCTGGCCGTAAAATTCAGTTGAAGCTGATTGAGATCTACCGCCTGGGCGTAGAGGTTGGTCAGCGTAAAGGTGACGCGTTGATACCAACTCGCGGTATTCAACTCGCTAACGTTAAGCGTAAGGCCGCGTTCCTGAAGGTCGTTATCCTTTTCCGGCGCATCGGGTTCGGCGGGGTGTTCATCTGCGGCGGGTATCGCTGGCGTCTCCTCATCGGATAAGGTTTCAGACTCTGTGTCTTCGGATGACGATGACGCCAGCATCAAGGTGATGGTGGACATTTTTACCGGCACCTGTGTCGCCGCGAGGCTGAAAGAGAGCGTCCCGCGTTCGCCCGGCTGAAGAAGTAATGCATCGCTGTTATTAATGATGATGTTGTTAGTTTCCAGCGTGCCATACGAACTATCGTTCAACGTAAGCGGCAGGTTCCCTTTGAGCGTACCGCCGCTATTTCCCCATGGATCGATGTGCCCGGAGGCCGTGAACGATATTGCGGCATGGTTCATATCGACCGCATTACCGCTCTCATTAATAAAGGTTAAGGTGATTTTTTGATACCAGCTGTTGACGTCAAATTCGCTGGCATGGATGGAAATGGTCATGGTCTACTCTTCCTCTGTCCCTGGTGGAGAAAAGCCCCGGTAAACCGGGGCTTGAATCATGAAGCCCAATACATCGTGCTTAATGCCGTGTATTAGTAAGCGCCAAGATCGGTCCATGCACCGCCGACACCGCAGTTCAGGTCAGGCTGGTTGCCCATAGACCACCATTTCACCTGATAGTTATGGCCTTTCCAGCTAACGATTTCGAAAGAACCCCAGTTTGCGCCATAAACGGTCAAAGCATCCCACTGTGCGTAAGGTGACGTTTTGTCATCTGCTGGCGTATCATCCTCAGCTGGCGTGGTATCTTCTTCCTCGTCCGGTACAGGAACGATAATCTCTTCTTCCTCTTCCGGTTCCGGTTGAACCTGAGATAGCGCAGGCACAGCCGTCAGAACAAAGCGCTGTTGAGAGGACGGTTCGTTGTAGCAGTCGCGTACAAACAGGGTGAACTGAAAGGCTGTTTTTTCGCTAACTTCCGGTACCACAACCTCAATGATTTCTGCCGTTTTGTCTGCCACAGCGATTTGAGAAGGCACGCCCCAGCTAAAGGACAACTCATCACTATCTTCATCAGAAGAACCTGCGCCAGACAGCTGTACCGTAGATCCGCCTACGACCAGCAGTTCAATCGCCGCTTTCGGCGCGTGGTTGACTTTCTGCGCGTCGTCGCTATCGCCCTGTTCTTCACCATTTTCTACATTGATACCTTCGAAGTAGAACGGTTCCATATCGATAACTTCAGATTCGATTTCATAACCCAGACCTTCACGCACGGCGTTAACCAGCACGCCGTTGTCCTGATCGATAGTCCAGGTAAACACGCCGCCCAGGCCCAGTTTCGCTGCATATTCGCCTTTTGCTTTGACAGTACGCGGCGTATCCAGGGATAAAAACAGTTTGGATTCCGGGCTATACAGGTAGTCAGCGTCAGCGACCTGGTCGGTGTAAACGTTGAAACCGTTACGACCTTTCTGGTTTTCCAGATCCAGGTAGCTATAAATGACGTCATACCATTCGCTGGTGCCGGATTCGAAAGAACCTGTAGTGTCACCTGTTCCCGGGTTATAAGAACCTTTCAGCGGCGACAGGGATTCAATTTCTACCTGACGAGCGTTACGGGTATAGCCGGCATAACCGATGTTGATACGGTCAGCGGAGAAACCTTCCGCCAGTAGGTGATCAACGATGGTTTCGACAGCCCAGCCACCCTCTTCCAGCGCTTTGCGGTTGGTGTGGTGGCCCAGCGTTTCCGCCCACGGCGTACCGAAGAAATCATAGGTCATCAGGTTGATGCCATACAGGCCGGCAGCCAGCAGATCTTTTACTTTAGCGTGATCAAAAATCGTGGTCACTGCGGAAGCAGCGATAGAGATCTTCACATTGCTCAGACCAGCGGAATCCAGCTGTTTACGCAGTTCGGCAATCAGCAGCGCGTAGTTAGCGCCATCTTCCGGACCAAACGGGTTGCCCGCCCCTTCATCGTTCGGGTATTCCCAGTCAATATCCACTTCGCTGAACATCGGGAACTGTTTGAACAGTTTCACCACGCCTTTGGCGAAGATTTTACGAGAAGAGTCAGAAGCGGCGGTTTCGTGGAACCCGTTACTCATGCTCCAGCCGCCGATACTCATGGAGAGCGCCAGCGTGTGACCTGCGGCTTTCGCTTTTGCCTGCATATCACGCAGCGCACCCAGCATACCTTTGGCGTTAGCCTGGGTCACGGTTTTCGGATCAACATCCCAGCCGCTGGTTTCAAAACCCAGGTTGATATAAGACTGGAAATCGCCCCACGGATCGAGGAAGGTCGGCTCATATTTCACTTTGCCGCACTGTGCTGCCGCTTCTGCTACGACATCGCGGTTTTCTTTATCAATTTTTCTGAAACCGGTGATGCCAACAAAGCCGAAAATCAGTTTGTCATAAGCCGTCGGTGAAACGTTGGTTAAATCATAACCACGGCCCGGTTGGGACATATTGCCTTGCAGACGGCTGTCATACTGTGACCAGTCGGTGTAATAACCGAATACCTTCGGTTTAGTCGTGGAATTTTTATATTTATTATATACCGGTTTCGCAACACGAGCGGAAGTATAGCTTATTTTATCATCGCTTGTTGCAGGGTCAAAACCATTCGCTGCATGGGTAGTTTCAGTAATTGTATCGCCTTGAATCAGTTTGCTTGTAGCCATTTTCAAATTTCCTTTTACGTTTCAAAATTGTCACAGCTCGTTCTGCGGGGTCCATAATCGTTACAGGCATAAAAAATAGCTAATCACAAAACATCATCTTTTTAGATGATATAAAAATCATAAAAATGAGGTTAACAACACCGTCTACCGAAGAGAAAACAACACCTCTCAGCGCCCGCTTAGTCCGTTCTGGTGAGAACATAGTAAATATCATTTATCATGTAATTAAATATCATTTAATTACAATGAAATAATGTGATTACACTCGCTATAGACAATGACAATACAATAAAACCAGTGACATTTATTGGATTAAGACATTTCTCATACAATATAGTCACCACAGACAACCAGGATGTACATTTCTAAAGGAAGACGTTATGAAAACTTATATCATTAATAGCAACTGCATTTACAATGAAGGTAAATATGAACTGAGGACGGTCTCAAATTCACAGGTTATTAAAATGACTGCGATGAGAGCCAAATGTCTCAGTTTCATCATCGAGAATGCTCATCTGGAGATTATCGAGCGACAAAAAATAACCACCGCGTTATGGGGAAGTCGAAGCCACTATGTTAATGATGCAAATCTAACGCAGATTCTCTATTTAATCAGACGTGACCTTAAAGCGCTTGGTATTAACGATCTTTTTATTACCATTCCAAGACAAGGCCTCAAAGTTAATAGTGATATCGCCATTATCGCGACGGATAGCGAAACAAAGGGAAGAAAAAAACAGATTGTACGGCAAACCATCGCTGCCCTGACGACCGTATTTTCAGTAACGTTAGGTTCTCTCATGTATCTGCATATTCACTAAGCGAAGGAAAGGGAAGATGAATCCAATTATAGATGGAATTATTGCGCTTGAAGGCGGTTACGTATTTAACCCTAAAGATAAAGGCGGCGCCACCCATTGGGGCATTACCGAAGCCACGGCGCGAGCGCATGGCTACGCTGGCGATATGCGGGATCTGACCCGCGCTGAAGCCTACGCGATTCTCGAAGAGGATTACTGGATAAAACCAGGCTTTGATGTCATCTCGACGCTATCGTGGCCAGTCTCCTTCGAGCTGTGCGATGCGGCAGTCAACATAGGCGCTTACCACCCCAGCGCGTGGCTGCAACGCTGGTTGAACGTCTTTAATCACGAAGGTAAACGCTACCCGGATATTCATGTGGATGGCAATATTGGCCCGCGGACGCTTGCCGCTCTCGAACATTATTTGGCCTGGCGAGGCCAGGAAGGGGAAGCCGTTTTGGTGAAAGCCCTCAATTGCAGTCAGGGCACGTACTACTTAAACGTTGCTGAAAAAAACCACAATAACGAACAATTTATTTATGGCTGGATCAAGAATAGAGTGACCTAGACCCGGCTGAAAAAAGACGCGTAAAAGGCTCACGGATGAGCCTGATACTGCGAATGATAATTAATCTGAATTATTTCCTTCGATAATTTTTTTAATCCGCCGCCCAAGAATTTTTAAGATCGGACTCGCGAAAACACCGCCTAAGCCTGCCGCCAACAGAACAATGTTGAAACTGCATTCTTTTTCGATTGCAATCGCGCTTAACAAGAAACTGGTGAAGCAGGAAATCACGATCTGCGTTAAGCAATATTTTATACTTTCATGAGAACTATTATATTCTGTCTTATCTTTGCGTAAAAGATAGCTGACAAAGCCTCCCCACGCGCCAATCGAAATAATAGTGAGTAAGATCTCTAGCTCCAATAGCACAACTTCCGTTGTCGACACATGGTTGGGAATAGACATTTTAACACTCCGAAATCATTATAAATGAATAATTAACACAAGGAGTGTAAGCGCCCTGTCAGGCGGGTGAAAATCAAAGCACATCATTTAAAACCATATTAAATCAAAGCGTAAAAATGAGGTGTATTAGCGACGGAAGGAGGAAAGCGTTTGTAACATACTTACCATCTCATTAATCGTCGATATATTTCTACTATTTTTATTCCAGGATGCATAGACCTGAACTGACTTCAAAGCCAGTTCGGGCGGAGGCTGAATAAATTTAATGTCATATTTACGATGGTTTTTATAAAAAAGCGCTAATTTCAAAGGCATCAATGCAATCAATGAGGTTCGTTCGATCATGCTCATCAAACCGTTAAGCGAATCACTGCGATAGCCGACAATACGCCTGCCAGTATAGTAAAGCTCATCCTTAAATAACTCGCTATCATGATATATCACTGAAGCCCCCATCCCCGGCTGATATAACGCATGACGCGAAGAATAAAAATGATGTAGCGATAGCTGTGAGAGGGTACTCAGCATGTGTTTACTGCTACAGATACAAACAAATGATTTAAAACTATCAATAATTTGATTCTCTATGCCGGACTCCAGCAAAGGTTCGGCACCAATCAACAGATCGCCTTGCGCAGTAAACAGAAGTTCGCTGGTATGCTCCCGATTCATATTTCTGACAGAGAAATGATTTATCAAAATACGGTCAAAAATATCGCTGTTATAGAGCTGAGAAAGATAATAGCTTTCAACAATATCACTGCCTAATAACGTTATCTGGAACGCTTCATCTTTTTTGCTATTACAGAGAAATGTGTCATCCACCAGTTTCATCACCTGACTGAAATTTTGGTGAATGTCGACAGCCTTAGCTGTGGGGATGAGCCCGCCTTTCCCTCTGCTAAACAGTTCTTCCGGGTAATAACTCTGCAGGCGCTTTAACGCCATAGAGACGGCAGCCGGTGTAATGCCTAGCTTTTTTGCCGCCATAGCCGCATTTCCTGACAAAATAACAGCGTCAAGAATTTTGATTAAATTATAATCAAAGCTCTTGTTGGCACCTTTCGATCCCATTCGCTGTCTGCCTCCGGAAACTAAAAAAAGCAATATAGATAATACTCAAGATAAATCAATTCACAGCATCTAAAAAAGCAATCGTTAATGTCATCACATCACGTTTTTTTAAAGAATAAGCGTATACAAAACTGCTGATTAACATCAATTTGTTTATCAGTAAAAACAAAATATCAACAAATGAGAGGATACGATGCGTTTAACAGAAGCCTGGGCGCGTACAGGCAGAAAAAAGCCCGGATAAACACCCGGGCTGAAGAAAAATACAACGGGAAAAAGATTAGCGAGTCAAATCGTCAAAGAATTTTTTCACGCCGTCAAAGAAGCTTTTTGAACGCGGGCTGTTTTTCTCTCCCGTCGGGCCGCCAAAACTTTCCTGAAGATCTTTTAGCAATTGCTTCTGTTTTTCGCTCAGACCGACCGGCGTTTCAACCACCACACGGCACAGCAAATCGCCCTGCGCGCCACCGCGTACGGACTTCACGCCTTTGCCGCGCATACGGAACAACTTGCCCGTTTGTGTTTCGCTCGGTACTTTCAGCATCACGCGACCATCTAACGTCGGCACTTCAATTTCACCGCCCAGCGCCGCCATCGCAAAGTTGATCGGCACTTCGCAATAAAGATTATTGCCTTCACGCTCGAAAATAGGGTGTTGTTTCACCTGGACCTGAACGTACAAGTCGCCTGCCGGTGCGCCATGCTCGCCCGCTTCGCCCTCGCCTGCCAGACGAATACGATCGCCGGTATCCACGCCCGCCGGGATTTTAACGGACAGAGTTTTACTCTTTTCAACACGCCCATGACCGTGGCATTTATGGCACGGATCTTTGATCAGCGTACCGCGTCCCTGACAGTGTGGGCAGGTCTGCTGTACAGCAAAGAATCCCTGGCGCATCTGTACCTGACCAGAACCATGACAGGTCGGACAGGTTTGCGGTTGCGTACCAGCTTTCGCGCCGCTGCCGTGGCAAACGTCGCACTCCTCCAGCGTCGGAATACGGATCTCTTTGGTCACGCCACGCACCGCTTCTTCCAGGGTGAGATCCATGTTATAACGCAAATCAGCCCCACGCGCCGCACGTTGGCGACCACGCCCGCCGCCAAAGATATCGCCAAAAACGTCACCAAAAATATCACTGAAATCAGCGCCGCCATTAAAGCCGCCGCCAAATCCGCCGCCCATACCGCCTTGTTCAAACGCGGCGTGACCATACTGATCGTAGGCTGCGCGTTTTTGCGCATCGGTCAGCACTTCATAGGCTTCTTTAATCTCTTTAAATTTAGCTTCGGCCTCTTTATCACCCTGATTGCGGTCCGGATGATATTTCATGGCCAGGCGCTTATACGCCTTTTTGATTTCACGCTCTTCCGCTGTTTTGGAAACGCCTAAAATCTCGTAGTAATCTCTTTTCGCCATCTCTTTTTATCTGCCCTTAACATGCATACACGGGCGGAGAGGAAACCTCTTCGCCCGTGCCAGTAATTACCCGTTCAAAGGGCGATTATTTTTTATCTTTTACTTCTTCAAACTCAGCGTCGACAACGTCGTCATCTTTCGCGTTGTTTGCAGAAGCGTCAGCGGAGCCAGCCTGCTGCTGCGCATGTTGCTGCTGAGCGATTTCCATCAGTTTCTGGGAAACCTGCGCCAGTTCCTGCATTTTCGCTTCGATAGCGGCTTTATCTTCGCCTTTCAGGGCAGTTTCCAGCGCGCTCAGGGCAGACTCGATAGCGGTTTTGTCATCAGCCGGCAGTTTATCGCCTGCTTCTTCAACCTGCTTACGGGTGCTGTGCAGCAGATGGTCGCCCTGGTTACGGGTCTGAACCAGCTCTTCGAACTTGCGGTCGGATTCAGCGTTCGCTTCTGCATCGCGAACCATTTTCTGAATTTCTTCCTCGTTCAGACCAGAAGATGCCTTGATGGTGATCTTCTGCTCTTTACCGCTATTTTTGTCTTTCGCGGAAACGTGCAGGATACCGTCAGCATCGATATCGAAGGTAACTTCGATCTGCGGCATACCGCGCGGCGCCGGGTTGATACCATCCAGGTTGAACTGACCCAGAGATTTGTTATCAGACGCACGTTTACGCTCACCCTGCAGCACATGGATGGTTACCGCAGACTGGTTGTCTTCCGCAGTAGAGAACACCTGGCTGTGCTTGGTCGGGATGGTGGTGTTTTTGGTGATAAGCGGAGTCATCACGCCACCCATCGTTTCGATACCCAGAGACAGCGGGGTAACGTCCAGCAGCAGCACATCTTTCACGTCGCCGGTCAGAACGCCGCCCTGAACCGCTGCGCCGATAGCCACAGCTTCGTCCGGGTTAACGTCTTTACGCGGCTCTTTACCAAAGAATTCAGCCACTTTTTTCTGCACCATTGGCATACGGGTCTGACCGCCAACGAGGATCACGTCGTTGATATCAGACACGGACAGGCCAGCGTCCTGCAGTGCGACTTTCAGCGGCTCGATAGAACGGTTCACCAGATCTTCAACCAGGCTTTCCAGTTTCGCACGAGTCACTTTGATGTTCATGTGTTTCGGACCGGTGGCATCTGCGGTAATGTACGGCAGGTTCACGTCGGTCTGCTGCGCAGAAGACAGCTCGATTTTGGCTTTTTCTGCGGCTTCTTTCAGGCGCTGCATTGCCAGCGGATCGTTACGCAGGTCAATGCCCTGATCTTTCTTAAACTCGTCAACGAGGTAGTTGATCAGGCGGGTATCGAAGTCTTCACCACCCAGGTGGGTATCACCGTTGGTTGCCAGAACTTCAAAGGTTTTTTCGCCATCAACTTCGTCGATTTCGATAATAGAGATATCGAAAGTACCACCACCGAGGTCGTAAACCGCGATAGTACGGTTGCCGACTTCTTTATCCAGACCGTAAGCCAGCGCTGCGGCAGTCGGTTCGTTGATGATACGTTTGACTTCCAGACCTGCGATACGGCCGGCGTCTTTGGTAGCCTGACGCTGAGCATCGTTAAAGTAAGCCGGTACGGTGATAACCGCTTCAGTTACCGGTTCGCCCAGATAATCTTCAGCCGTTTTCTTCATTTTCTTCAGCACTTCGGCAGAAATCTGCGGCGGCGCCATTTTCTGACCTTTCACATCAAGCCATGCGTCGCCGTTGTCGGCGCCGATGATTTTGTACGGCATGATAGAAACGTCACGTTGAACTTCTTCGTCCTGGAAGCGGCGGCCAATCAGGCGTTTAATCGCAAACAGGGTGTTTTGCGGGTTTGTCACTGCCTGACGTTTAGCCGGCTGACCAACCAGAGTTTCACCATCCTGGGTATAAGCAATGATAGAAGGCGTAGTGCGATCGCCCTCGGCGTTCTCCAGCACGCGTGCCTGCGTTCCATCCATAATCGCTACACAAGAGTTGGTAGTACCCAGGTCGATACCAATAATTTTACCCATCTAAACGTCTCCACTAAAAATTCGGTCATCATGTGGTTGTGAATCTGTAATAAGGGCGAAACGTGCGGTTTCAACTACCCTGAATCGTTTTTTTTCAGACTCACCACTGCGGTTGACTACAAGATGGGGTCGTAACCCACGTCATCAAGGGGGAGATGAAAAAATTTTTTAGTGACGAGAGGGCGCGATGGAAAACCAGACAGATAAATATTCATGAAATAAATTAAACAACGAATACCATTCACGGAAAAATTGTAATAAAAAGAAAAGATTACAAAACTGAATCGTTGCCATGAGCAGAGTATGATAGACGGTAATTGCTTATTGAACCCGTCAAAGAGAAATTCCATGCGATCTGTGTTAACGATTTCCGCCGGCCTGCTTTTCGGCCTGGCGTTAAGTAGCGTCGCGCACGCGAACGACCATAAAATACTGGGTGTTATTGCCATGCCCAGAAATGAAACGAACGATCTCGCGCTGAAAATTCCCGTCTGCCGCATCGTGAAGCGCATTCAACTCACGGCGGATCACGGCGACATCGAACTTAGCGGCGCATCCGTCTATTTTAAAACTGCGCGTAGCGCCAGCCAAAACCTGAACGTCCCTTCCTCAATCAAAGAGGGCCAGACGACAGGCTGGATCAATATTAATAGCGATAACGACAACAAACGCTGCGTATCAAAGATTACCTTCTCAGGTCATACGGTAAATTCTTCCGATATGGCGAGACTTAAAGTCATTGGCGACGATTAATCGCTGTTATTTCTATTCCAAAAGCCAGACTGAAAATGAACGTCACCTATTTACACGACGAGGATTTAGACTTTCTTCAGCATTGTAGCGAAGAACAACTCGCCGATTTCGCCCGTTTGCTGACGCATAACGAAAAGGGCAAAGCTCGCTTGTCGAGCGTCCTTAGTCATAACGAGCTGTTCAAAGCGATGGAAGGTCACCCGGAGCAACACCGCCGTAACTGGCAGCTCATTGCCGGCGAGTTTCAGCATTACGGCGGCGACAGTATCGCCAACAAATTGCGCGGACACGGAAAACAGTACCGCGCGATTCTGCTGGATGTCGCAAAACGGCTAAAACTCAAAGCAGATAAAAGCATGTCGACGTTTGAAATAGAACAGCAACTACTGGAGCATTTTTTACGTCATACCTGGCAGAAGATGGACGCGGCGCATAAGCAGGAATTTCTGCAAGCCGTAGACGCCAAAGTTTCTGAACTGGAAGAACTGCTGCCGCTGCTCATGAAAGATCGCCGTCTGGCAAAAGGGGTCTCCCACCTGCTTTCCACCCAGCTTACCCGCATTTTGCGTACCCATGCCGCAATGAGCATCCTGGGTCACGGATTACTGCGCGGCGCAGGTCTTGGCGGCCCGGTCGGCGCGGCGTTAAACGGCGTCAAAGCGATGAGCGGCAGCGCGTATCGCGTGACTATTCCGGCGGTGTTGCAAATAGCCTGCCTGCGACGAATGATGGCAGCCGTTCAGGCGTGAATGCCCTCACAGGGGGAAATATTTTCTTTTCCCCCTTATTAGATCATAGACAGTCCTCTTCCCCCTGATTATTATGCCGCGCCCCGAATACGGAACTCGTTATTCTGGGAAACTATTTCACCATTCAATTATGATGATTTTGAGGAATTATGGGCAACACTAAGTTGGCTAATCCGGCACCGCTGGGCCTGATGGGCTTCGGCATGACCACCATTCTGCTTAACCTGCACAATGCCGGTTTTTTCGCCCTGGACGGTATTATTCTGGCGATGGGGATTTTCTACGGCGGTATCGCGCAAATTTTTGCCGGTCTGCTGGAGTATAAAAAAGGCAATACCTTTGGTTTAACGGCCTTTACCTCTTACGGTTCGTTCTGGCTGACGCTGGTCGCTATCCTGCTGATGCCGAAAATGGGCCTGACGGATGCGCCTGACGCTCAGCTACTCGGCGCTTATTTAGGTCTGTGGGGCGTGTTCACGCTGTTTATGTTCTTCGGTACGCTGAAAGCCGCCCGCGCGCTGCAATTTGTTTTCCTGAGCCTGACCGTACTGTTCGCTCTGCTGGCGGTCGGCAATATCACCGGCAACGAAGCCATTATCCATATCGCAGGCTGGGTTGGTCTGGTTTGTGGCGCCAGCGCTATTTATCTGGCGATGGGTGAAGTACTAAACGAGCAATTTGGCCGCACTATTCTGCCAATCGGCGAGGCGCACTAAATCTCTTTTATTCCTCCCGCACCGGGAGGAATAACCCTACTATCAGTATCTTCCGGTCAGGATGACATATTCTCACGTCTGGCGCTCTTCGGACGGAAAGCGGCAACCACTTCCGGCGCGGTTTCGACATACGGCCCGTCAAGCAGCTGTATGCAATACGGCACGCTCGCAAAAATGCCCGGCACGCTAACGCTGCCATCGTCCGCTTTTACGCCTTCCAGCGTTTCTTTGATCGATTTTGGCTGTCCAGGCAGATTAAGAATTAACGCCTGTTTACGGATAACGCCCACCTGGCGGGAAAGAATGGCGGTCGGCACAAAGCGCAGGCTGATCTGGCGCATCTGCTCGCCAAAACCTGGCATTTCACGGTCGGCGATGGCAAGGGTCGCGTCCGGCGTGACGTCGCGACGCGCCGGACCGGTACCGCCAGTGGTCAGCACCAGATGACAGCTCATCTCATCGACCAGTTCACACAACGTTTGCTCGATAATTTCCTGTTCATCAGGAATTAAGCGCCGTTGGACCTCGAAAGGCGTGGTCAGTGCAGAAGCGAGCCACTCCTCAAGCGCAGGAATGCCTTTATCCTGGTAAACGCCGCTTGAAGCGCGGTCGGAGATAGAAACTAAGCCAATACGTAAGGTATCCATAATTATTCCGTTAAAACAGTCTCGTTAAACAGAATGATACACTGCGAAGGGAAGGACAGACAGGTTTCAGAAGAGGTAGCGTGACCCATATCAGGGCCACGCGTTAATGATTACAGCAGATCGCCGATCATTTTTTCCAGTTTTTCCTGGTCTACCGCAAACTTACGGATACCATCCGCCAGTTTATCAACCGCCATCGGATCCTGGTGATGCTGCCACAGGAACTCGGCTTCGGTAATGCGTTCCGGACGCGCTTTGACTTCGCCGGAGAATGAGAGCTTGCGCTCAATCGCCCCTTCGCTTTCCGCCAGTTCTTTCAGCAATGCCGGCGCGATAGTCAGACGGTCGCAGCCCGCCAGCTCCAGAATTTCGCCTACGTTACGGAAGCTTGCGCCCATAACGACGGTTTCGTAACCATGCTGTTTGTAGTACTCGTAGATTTCCGTTACGGAAACCACGCCCGGATCTTCAGCTGGCGCATAGTCTTTCTTGTCGGTATTGGCTTTATACCAGTCAAGAATACGACCTACGAACGGCGAGATCAGGTAGACGCCCGCTTCGGCGCACGCACGCGCCTGCGCGAAGGAGAACAGCAGCGTCAGGTTACAGTTGATGCCTTCTTTTTCCAGCTGTTCGGCTGCGCGAATGCCCTGCCAGGTGGACGCCAGCTTGATCAGGATACGATCGTTGCTGATACCCGCATCATTGTAGAGTTTAATGATACGTTTTGCTTTGGCGATAGACGCTTCAGTGTCATAAGACAGACGCGCGTCAACTTCGGTAGAAATACGCCCCGGCACCAGCTTCAGGATTTCCAGGCCAATATTCACCGCCAGCTTATCGGTCGCGTCAACAACCTGCTGCGCGCGGTTGCTGCTCTGCTGTTTCGCCCAGGCGACAGCATCGTCAATCAGCTTACGATATTCCGGGATTTGCGCTGCGTTAAGAATGAGAGAAGGGTTAGTTGTAGCATCCTGCGGCTGGTACAGCTTCATTGCCGCAATATCTCCGGTATCAGCCACTACGGTGGTGAACTGACGAAGGGAGGTCAATTTGTCCGTCATGATAGAGTTTCTCTTTAAACAGCTTGTTAGGGGATGTAACCGGTCTACCCTGATGATAACACGACGCACTCACAGCGCAACCGCCTACATGCACCTGGCTGCCCTTGTGCACTGTTTGCGTATCTGCCGACGGTTGATGCGCAATTAAAGGATACCGCCGTATTTATGGTAAACTGCCGTTAATATTAGTCTGACAAGGTCATCTACATCATGGGTCACGCTTATACAGGATTATCAAAGCGTGCCGGCATCAACAAGAGGGACGTTAATGCCTGAGTTTTTCAGTTTTATTAACGAAATACTCTGGGGCTCGGTAATGATTTACCTGCTGCTCGGCGCAGGATGTTGGTTTACCTGGCGTACCGGATTCATTCAGTTTCGTTATATTCGCCAATTTGGCCGCAGTCTGAAAGGCAGCCTTAGCCCGCAGCCAGGCGGCCTGACGTCATTTCAGGCGCTGTGTACCAGCCTCGCGGCGCGGATTGGCAGCGGTAATCTGGCCGGCGTGGCGCTGGCTATCGCCGCAGGCGGTCCCGGCGCGGTATTCTGGATGTGGGTCTCGGCCATCATTGGCATGGCGACCTCCTTCGCCGAGTGTTCGCTTGCCCAGCTTTATAAAGAACGTGACCCGACAGGCCAGTTCCGCGGCGGCCCGGCGTGGTATATGGCGCGCGGGCTGGGAATGCGCTGGATGGGCGTGGTTTTCGCCCTCTTTCTGCTCGTCGCCTACGGGTTGATTTTTAATAGCGTGCAGGCGAATGCCGTCTCACGCGCGCTCCATTTCGCCTTCAACATTCCGCCACTTATCTCCGGCATTGCTCTGGCGTTCTGTGCCCTGTTAATTATCATTCGCGGCATAAAAGGCGTCGCCCGCCTGATGCAATGGCTGATTCCCCTCATCGCGTTATTGTGGGTCGCCGGCAGCGTATTCATTTGCTTCTGGCATATTGAGCAAATGCCTGGCGTTATCGCCTCGATAGTCAAAAGCGCATTTGGCTGGCAGGAAGCCGCGGCAGGCGCAGCCGGATATACGCTCACTCAGGCTATTACCAGCGGTTTTCAGCGTGGGATGTTCTCTAATGAAGCGGGTATGGGGTCAACGCCTAATGCGGCCGCGGCGGCAACGTCGTATCCCCCTCACCCAGTCGCGCAGGGGATTGTGCAAATGATTGGCGTATTCAGTGACACCATTATCATCTGTACCGCCAGCGCGATGATTATCCTGCTGGCGGGGAATCACGCGTCCCACTCGTCAACAGAAGGCATTCAGCTTCTCCAACATGCAATGGTTTCGTTGACCGGTGAATGGGGCGCCAGTTTTGTCGCGCTTATCGTCATTCTGTTCGCGTTCAGTTCTATCGTCGCCAACTATATTTACGCTGAAAACAATCTGTTTTTTCTGCGGTTACATAACGCAAAGGCCATCTGGCTATTACGCCTTGCGACGCTTGGCATGGTTATCGCCGGTACGCTTATCAGTTTTCCGCTGATATGGCAGCTCGCTGACATGATCATGGCCTGTATGGCCATTACCAATCTGACGGCGATTTTGTTGCTCTCACCGGTGGTGTATACCCTCGCCAGCGATTATCTGCGACAACGGAAACTGGGCGTAAGACCGCAGTTCGATCCGCGGCGCTTCCCGGATATCGAACCACAACTGGCGCCAGATACCTGGGATGCGGCATCGCGCGATTAAGCCGACAATCGCAACCATCGGTCAACTCTGCGGCGTTTTTTTGCTAAAGTCGCAGAAAATTCCCTGCAAGGACTGGATATGCTGATTCTGATTTCACCTGCAAAAACGCTTGATTATCAAAGCCCGCTGGCCACGACCCGCTATACCCAGCCGGAGCTGTTGGATCACAGCCAGCAGCTTATTCAACAGGCCCGCCAGCTTTCGGCGCCGCAAATTTCCAGGCTGATGGGAATTAGCGACAAACTGGCGGATCTCAACGCCACGCGTTTTCATGACTGGCAGCCTCATTTTACGCCGGATAATGCACGCCAGGCGATTCTGGCGTTCAAAGGCGATGTTTATACTGGCCTACAGGCGGAAACGTTCAACGACGCGGATTTTGATTTTGCTCAACAACATCTGCGTATGCTCTCTGGCTTGTATGGCGTATTGCGCCCGCTGGATTTAATGCAGCCTTATCGTCTGGAGATGGGGATTCGCCTGGAGAATCCGCGCGGCAAAGATCTTTATCAATTCTGGGGCGATATCATTACCGATAAGCTCAACGAAGCGCTTGAGGCGCAGGGCGATCGGGTGGTGGTGAATCTGGCCTCCGAGGAATATTTTAAATCGGTGAAGCCGAAGAAACTGAATGCCGAACTGATTAAGCCCGTGTTCCTTGATGAGAAAAACGGCAAGTTTAAGGTGGTAAGCTTCTACGCCAAAAAAGCGCGCGGACTGATGAGCCGTTTTATTATTGAAAACCGCTTAACGAAGCCGGAACAGCTTACCGCGTTTGACCGTGAAGGGTATTTCTTTGATGAAGAAACCTCCACACAAGACGAGCTGGTCTTTAAACGCTACGAGCAGTAACGGCATCGCCGGATGGCGGTTACGCCTTATCCGGCTTACAAATCGACACCACCCCATAGGCCCGGTAAGCGACATCGCCACCGGGCGCAATGGTTACTGGCGGGTCATCATTAGCTTACGCAGGGCGGCAAAATCCGCAGGCAGATGATGTGAAAGTAGCGGCAGATCGGCGCGTTCGGCGAGCGCTTCAGGCAAGGCCAGCGTTTCTCCCAGAATGGACTCCACGCTTTCTTTAAACTTCGCCGGATGCGCCGTTCCGAGAAACAAGCCATACTCGCCAGGGTTTAACTGGTCGCGTAATGCCCGATACGCTACCGCCGCATGAGGTTCCGAGATATAACCTTTCGCTTTCAGCTCGCGCATCGTCTGTTGTGTCGTAGTGTCATCCACCGCCGCATAGCCCAGCTCAGTCAGGCGCCAGATTTTACGGCGGAATAGCTCCTCCACGCGCGGCCAGTTATTCGGCTGGCTGACATCCATCGCATTCGACAGGGTCGCCTGCGTCGCTTTCGGCGCCCACTTTCCGTCATGCAGAAAACGCGGCACCGTGTCGTTGACGTTGGTGGCGGCGATAAAACGTTTCACCGGTAGGCCTAACGACTTCGCCAGCAGCCCTGCCGTCAAATCGCCAAAGTTGCCGCTGGGGACGGAGATCACCAGTTGGTTACGCGCCCCCTGCGGCAGTTGCGCCACGGCTTCAAAGTAGTAGCAAATTTGCGCCAACAGGCGGCTGATATTAATCGAATTAGCCGAATTCAGCCCCAGCGCCGTTTTCAGTTCTTCGTCATCAAATGCCTGTTTCACCAGCGCCTGGCAAGCGTCGAAATCGCCGTCGATCGCCACGGTTTCAATGTTGCCGCCCAGCGTACAGAACAGTTTTTCCTGCAACGGACTGATCTTACCGCGCGGGTAGAGAATGACGACCCGCACATTTTCCAGGCCATAGAACGCGTGAGCCACCGCCGCGCCGGTATCGCCTGACGTTGCGGTCAGAATCGTCACCGGTTTGTCGCCGCTGATATGCGTCAGCATTTGCGCCATAAAACGCCCGCCGAAGTCTTTAAAGGCCAGCGTCGGACCATGGAATAGCTCCAGGCAACCGACATCGCTTTCTACCTGCGCTACCGGCGCCGGGAACGCAAACGCCGCGCGGACGCGCTCTTCCAGAATTTGCTGCGGTATTTCATCGCCAATAAATGCCGAGAGGATCTTTGCGCTACGGCTGACAAAGTCCTGGTTGAACATCTCATCAATTTCCGTCAGGCTAAACTCCGGCAGATCGTGCGGAAAAAAAAGTCCCTGCTGTTTGCCCAGTCCTTGCGTGACGGCCTGCGCAAAGCTGACCTGCTCATTATGGTCTTTCAGATTATAGAGTTTCATTGATTATCCCACTACTCGTGCGCCCGCCGTATCCAGCCGGCAAATATGAACGAAGCCTTCCTGATTTTGCAGATAATGTTTGCTCAGCCAGTCCGCGACGCGCTGCGCCGTCTCCGGTTTATCGCATAGCGCAAACAGCGTCGGCCCCGACCCGGAAATCCCGCTCGCCAGCGCGCCGATCTCCGATACCGCCTGCCGCGCCTGGCTAAAGCCCGGCAGTAAACGCGCGCGGTATGGTTCGGCAATAACATCTTTCATCAGCGCGGCGGCAAGCTGCGGCTGCCGCGAGTAACAGGCGTGAATAAAACCGGCCAGATGCCGTCCATGCGCAATGCAATCCTGACGGCGATACTGCGCAGGCAAAATGGCCCGTGCTTCTGCGGTGGAAACTTTAATGCCCGGATAAGCCAGTACCCATAGCCACTCATCAAAGCCCGGCACCTGCTGACTAATAATGCCGTTTTCTTCAATCATCAGCTGCATACCGCCAAGAAAGCACGGCGCGACGTTATCGTAATGGATGCTGCCGGAGATACGGCCTTCCAGCTCGCCCATCAGCGCCAACAGACGCGTGTCGTTTAACGGTTTGCCGCAGTGCTCATTCATCGCGACCAGCGCAGCAACGACGGAACAGGCGCTGGACCCTAACCCGGAACCAATCGGCATATTTTTTTCCAGCGTCATCGCCACCGGGATGGTTTTCCCCAATGCCTGGCAAAAACGTTCCCAGCACTGATAAACAATATTTTCACGCGGCTCCGGCGGCAGTTTATCGGCAAATCGCCCCAGGTTATGCAGACGGAAATGGTCCGCTGCTTCAACGGATACCACATCGCCCAGCAACGTGCCGTCAACGGGTGTGACGGCCGCGCCCAACACGTCGAAACCGACGCTCATGTTCGCGCTGGAAGCCGGGGCATACACTTTCACCATGTTAAACTCCTAACTTCCATGAGAGGGTCCGTAACAGATCGGCAAACACGCCCGCCGCCGTCACATCATTGCCTGCGCCGTAGCCGCGCAGCACCAACGGCAAGGGCTGATAATAGTGGCTGTAGAACGCCAGTGCGTTTTCACCGTTTTTCACTTTGAAGAGCGGATCGTTACCATCAACTTCGGCAATCTTCACGCGGCACACGCCATCCTCTTCGATATTGCCCACATAGCGCAATACCTTACCTTCATCACGAGCTTTTGCCACACGGGCGGCAAACGCATCGTCAAGCTGCGGCAGATGCGCCATAAAGGTGGTCACATCGCCGGAGGCGTCAAACTCGTCCGGCAACACCGGTTCAATCACGATATCGGAAAGCTCCAGCTCGCGACCCGTCTCGCGGGCAAGGATCAACAGTTTACGCGCCACATCCATACCGGAAAGATCGTCGCGCGGATCGGGTTCGGTATAGCCCATCTCGCGCGCCAGCGCGGTCGCCTGTGAGAGACTCATCCCCTCTTCCAGTTTACCGAAAATAAAAGAGAGCGACCCGGAAAGAATGCCGGAAAATTTTTGCAGTTCATCACCCGCATTCAGCAGGTTTTGCAGGTTTTCGATTACCGGCAAACCGGCACCGACGTTGGTGTCATACAAGAATTTGCGCCGTGATTGCGCGGCGGCGAAACGTAGCTGATGGTAGTAGTCCATCGACGAGGTGTTCGCTTTCTTGTTCGGCGTCACCACATGGAACCCTTCACGCAGGAAGTCGGCATACTGGTCGGCCACCGCCTGACTGGAGGTACAATCAACAATCACCGGATTGAGTAGATGATATTCTTTCACCAGGCGAATTAAGCGTCCCAGATTGAACGGCGCGTTCGCTTGCGCCAGTTCCGCCTGCCAGTTGTCCAGATTCAGGCCATGCACATTGGTTAGCAACGCCTTTGAGTTCGCCACGCCGCACACGCGTAAATCGATGTGCTTGTTCTTCAGCCAGGTTTGCTGACGTTTAAGCTGTTCCAGTAGCGCGCCGCCGACGCCGCCGACGCCAATGACAAACACTTCAATCACCTGATCGGTATTGAACAGCATCTGGTGCGTTACCCGCACGCCGGTGGTGGCATCGTCGTTATTCACCACCACAGAAATGGAACGCTCAGAAGATCCCTGAGCGATCGCCACGATATTGATATTAGCCCGCGCCAGCGCGGCGAAGAATTTCGCTGAAATGCCGCGTAGCGTGCGCATACCGTCGCCGACAACAGAGATAATCGCCAACCGCTCAGTAACCGCCAGCGGCTCCAGCAGCCCCTCTTTCAGCTCCAGATAGAACTCATCCTGCATCGCACGTCGGGCACGCGCGCAGTCACTCTGCGGCACACAGAAGCTGATGCTGTACTCAGAGGAGGACTGGGTAATGAGCACCACCGAGATCCCGGCGCGAGACATGGCGGCGAAAACACGCGCCGCCATCCCAATCATCCCTTTCATTCCCGGGCCGGAGACGCTAAACATCGCCATGTTGTTAAGGTTAGAGATCCCTTTAACCGGCAGATTATCATCGTCGCTGGATGCGCCGATCAGCGTTCCTGGCGCCTGCGGATTGCCGGTATTTTTAATCAGACAGGGGATCTGGAACTGGGCGATAGGCGTAATGGTGCGAGGGTGAAGGACTTTGGCGCCGAAGTAAGAGAGTTCCATCGCTTCCTGGTAGGACATCGATTTCAGCAGCCTGGCGTCCGGCACCTGACGTGGGTCACAGGTATACACGCCATCGACGTCAGTCCAGATTTCACAGCAGTCAGCGCGTAAACAGGCGGCCAGCACGGCGGCGGAATAGTCGGAACCATTACGGCCCAGCACCACCAGTTCACCCTTTTCATTACCGGCGGTAAAGCCCGCCATCAGGATCATGTGATCGGCTGGGATCTGGCTGGCGGCGATACGGCGAGTCGATTCCGCGATATCGACGGTAGATTCAAGGTAATGGCCCACCGCCAGCAATTTTTCTACCGGATCAATCACCGTGACGCGATGTCCACGCGCCTCCAGGAGTCCCGCCATAATCGCGATCGACATTTTTTCGCCACGGCAAATCAGCGCGGCGTTGATGCTATCCGGGCACTGACCCAGCAGGCTGATACCATGCAGAACATGTTTGATCTGAGCGAATTCTTGTTCGACAACCATTTTCAACCGTGCAAGCGGGAATCCCGGCTGCGCGCTGGCAAGTCCTGCGAGCAGGTCAGAAAAAATACGTTCGGCATCGCTGATATTCGGCAAAGCATCCTGGCCGCCGATAGTTTTTTCAATCATCGCCACCAGATGGTTGGTAATTTTCGCGGGGGCGGAAAGTACGGTCGCTACCTGCCCTTGCCTGGCATTGCTTTCCAGAATATCGGCAACACGCAGAAAACGTTCTGCATTTGCCACTGATGTACCGCCGAACTTCAACACTCGCATGGTTGTTACCTCGTGATCTCTGGTCGAAAAAAAAGCCCGCACTGTTCAGGTGCGGGCTTTTTTCTGTGTTTCCTGTACGCGTCAGCCCGCACCGTTACCTGTGGTAATGGTGATGGTGGTAATGGTGGTGGTGCTGATGCGGTTCATGGATGTTGTGTACTCTGTCATTTTTATTTGTCTGTCTTGTATTCCTATATTGGTTAAAGTATCTGCCCGCCTAAGTCAATAAATTTTTAAATTGATCACATTCCGAAACTTGTTCATGTGCTGCTGGCGATATATTTATTTTCAACCAATTCCACCTGTTATGATCTCTTGCAACCAGACGTAATCTCTTATTATTTTAAAAATTACAGCACGTTATTTTGTTAGTTTTTTTTCAATATCATGAACCAAACGGTGCAACATTACCGTATCTCGCTGTCCCAGCAGGCCGATTCGCTGTTGTAGCCAGTCGGTTAATTTGTGGTCATCGGCCGCCTCCAGAGTCGTTAACAGACGTAAAAGGCGCGCGCGTAACGCCTGTAACTGCGATTCATCAGCAATATCAACGGATTCAGTGGTCTGTTGCATTAAACCTGCTAATTGATAGCAATACACCATGACTGCCTGACCCAGATTGAGCGAAGGGTAATCCGCCGCCATCGGCACGCCTGTCAATACATCCGCCAGCGCCAGCTCGTCATTGGTCAAACCGGAATCCTCACGGCCAAAAACCAGCGCGGCATGACGCATCCAGCGTGATTTTTCCTGTAATAAGGGAACCAGTTCAGCGGGCGAAGCGTAGTAATGAAATTTTGCCCGGCTGCGGGCTGTCGTCGCGACGGTAAAATCCACATCGTGGAGCGCGTCGGCAAGGGTGTGGAAAATCTCAATATTATCAATAATATCTCCAGATCCATGTGCGACCCAACGGGTAGCGGGCTCCAGGTGCGCCTGGCTGTCGACAATACGCAGGTCAGTAAATCCCATGGTCTTCATAGCCCGGGCGGCTGCGCCGATATTTTCCGCTCTGGCGGGAGCGACAAGAACGATTGTTACACGCATTTCATTACTCTTTTTGACTAATTTACAGGAAATTAGCTGGCGTTTGTAAGCATATTACGCTTCGCAAATTTACAAAATTTTAACGGATATCACTGAAAAAGCATTTTTGATTTCGTAAAAGACGCTACACTATTGCGTATCTGTACTATTGCTGTTTATGTTAACAGAACATCGTTATCCTGCTGTTTATTTAGGATAATTTAATTTAAAATAGATCCTGTTCTTTGGATTCATCACATTTATTAGTTGGCTTACGTAACTAGTTGGAATATTGCAAATTTGTGATGAAAGCTAGCATTTAGCTACGATGATTTCATCAAACTGTTAACGTGCTACAATTGAACTTGATATATGTCAACGAAGCGTAGTTTTATTAGGTGTCCGGTACGTCTTAGCCTGTTATGTTGCTGTTAAAATGGTTAGGATGACAGCCGTTTTTGACACTGTCGGGTCCAGAGGGAAAGTACCCACGACCAAGCTAATGATGTTGTTGACGTTGATGGAAAGTGCATCAAGAACGCAATTACGTACTTTAGTCATGTTACGCCGATCATGTTAATTTGCGACATGCATCAGGCAGGTCAGGGACTTTTGTACTTCCTGTTTCGATTTAGTTGGCAATTTAGGTAGCAAACATGCAGACCCCGCACATTCTTATCGTTGAAGACGAGTTGGTAACACGCAACACGTTGAAAAGTATTTTCGAAGCGGAAGGCTATGATGTATTCGAAGCGACAGATGGCGCGGAAATGCATCAGATCCTCTCTGAATATGACATCAACCTGGTGATCATGGATATCAATCTGCCAGGGAAAAACGGTCTCCTGTTAGCGCGTGAACTGCGTGAACAGGCTAACGTTGCGCTGATGTTCCTGACGGGCCGCGATAACGAAGTCGACAAAATTCTCGGCCTCGAAATCGGCGCGGATGATTACATCACCAAACCGTTTAACCCACGCGAATTGACCATCCGTGCCCGCAACCTGCTGTCCCGTACCATGAACCTGGGTACCGTCAGCGAAGAGCGTCGTAGCGTTGAAAGCTACAAGTTCAACGGTTGGGAACTGGATATCAACAGTCGTTCACTGATCGGCCCGGACGGCGAGCAGTATAAACTACCGCGCAGCGAGTTCCGCGCGATGCTTCACTTCTGCGAAAACCCTGGCAAAATTCAGTCGCGCGCAGAGCTGTTGAAGAAAATGACCGGGCGCGAGCTGAAGCCGCATGACCGTACTGTTGACGTTACCATTCGTCGTATTCGTAAGCATTTCGAATCCACGCCGGATACGCCGGAAATCATCGCCACCATTCACGGCGAAGGTTATCGCTTCTGCGGCGACCTGCAGGATTAATTCGGCCCAGGCGCCAAACTGTAAAAACAGCCGGTAAGTTATTCTTACTGGCTGTTTCTTATGCTCCCCTTCCGCTAAGCGGCCCCGCTTTCCCTCCTGACCTGCCGTTATGACGTACTCTTTTACATAAAAATTGTCATATAGCGCTGTTTATCTCAGCTTGCGAAAGTTAAGGTAGTTTGTGTATTTACATTAAAGAGTAATACACGGGATTTGTTAGTCCCCAAAAAATAAGGGGATGCTCACAGGACGTGAGGTTTCAAAGGATGAAAAAATCACCATTATGCTGCTACCTGTTTTGTGCAGCGATGTCAGCTTCATCAGCCGCGCTGGCTGCTACCGCGCCGGTCTCCGCAGGCGTTATTCATTTCAAAGGCCAGATTGTCGAATATGGTTGTAACCTTGCGCCTCACGATCGCAATATCGAGGTATCATGTTCGCGGAATAATATCCCCCATTTGCAGACAGTCGCCACACCGTCTGGAAACGCTATTTCGTTGATGAATGGAATCGCCACGGTACGGCACGTGTCGTTAAAAGATCATCCGGAGATTCAAAGTTTGATCGTCCAGTACCGCTAACCGCTTATGGCTCCCGCCGGGAGGAGTTCCGGCAGGCGGCGATTTCGCTCAGTAAAACGCCGCCCGCCTGCATTTTGTACTTTTCTCTCATTCGTATCCTACAACAGCGATGAACATCGCTTCGCTATCCTGTACGCTCTACGCGCTCGTTAAGCACGGTACCTATGATAGCTGTCATAAAATGATTGCAAATAAAATCATCACATTTACTATGGTTAACCTTACAAACAGCGTTGTCGCTCATGCATTGATAAGGTGAATACATTGACTTAAATATTCTTGTTGGCTATTTTAATTTACTTAATTATAATTTTAAGTGAATATTAAATTTATGTTTACCTTTTAATAGTCAACCACTTTATCAGCCATAATAATGGGGAAGATATGAAGCAGTTAAACGGCGGGAATGTGTATCGTCCCACAGGGAAAGAAAAAAACCTGCAAGCCATTTTAAATATTCATCGGCACGTTATTCAAAACATCTCTCCTGTCACTATTACGGCCGGTAAAACACTGGATATCAAGATTGATAATCAATCCCACATCCTGTTAATCACTAAAGGCGCTATTAAAGTATGTCGGCGTATCGACAGCATTGTAATGGGCTGCGGTGTCTCACCAATGATTTTAGGCCTTGTAGATGCCTATGCTGACTTATACCAGTTAGAAGAGAATTCAGACGTCTTTTTTATCGCCGAAACCACCTGTGAATATTATCCTGTCCCAGTAAAAGATTTTGTGGAAATAGCCGATGAAAAGCATCTCTGGCGTGACATTTCGAACATCCTGATGTACCGCATTGCTTTCATGACTAACCGTGACAGAAACCTTATCGGGCAGGACGCCTATAGCCAGATAAAAGCGCTGTTACTTGAACTGTGGTCGTATCCTGAAAGCTCACGATTTGAGATCAACGCACAGAACTTCATACAGCAGAGAACCGGGCTTTCACGCAGCCGTATCATGCAGGTACTTTCAGAACTAAAAGCGGGGGACTATATAAAAATACTGCATGGAAGACTGTTAGAGCTTCGAAACCTGCCGGTTTCATTTTAAACGGACAAGCGTCGTATATTCTTAAAAATAAAGCAATATAGAGTTAAATAAACCCTCCAGGAAATAATAACTATTATCAAAAAAGAGATCTTGCTCTATAAATCCAGTCATCAACCGTACTTCTTTAGTGGTATTTTATTAAACTTTGTTACCGGGTCCGAAACTGGACTGCCGTTCAATATTGCATCAGAATTTTTATTGAGTTCATAGTTGATATACGTAGAATAGCCGCCTGCTTATCTACAGAACAGAAAGAAGCGCATACAGAGTAAAATATAATATTTTATTTTATATAGCTATCTTTATTTTTCAGCGAATAGAATCAGGCAACAATTAATATGTTTAATAAGAAAATTATCATCCTGGCAATGTTAACTGCCGTAGCATCCACACCGGTATTTGCCCAGAACACGATTACGTTCAATGGCAAAATTTACGATCAGGCGTGTACGGTTCAGGTTAATGGCTCCACGGATACCACCATTGATTTAGGTAATTACAGCAAAGAACGCATCGCGGAAAAAGGCGCCACAACCTATTACGTGCCGTTTACCGTAAGCCTGGTTAGCTGCCCGGAAGCAGGGACTGGCGTACCAACCCAGGCCATGTTCCGCTTCCACGGCGCAACAGATGATTCTAACCCAACGTACTTCAAAAACGCGGACGAAGGATCGGAAACGGGCGCCGCGGGTGTCGGTATTTCTATTCAGAACGCTTCACATAGCGATGTGACAGATAACACGGATGATGCCGCAGTAAACCTGCCAACCGACGGCTCGACAGCAGACTTTACCTATTACGCCGCCATGGCAAACGATGGTTCCGCAACCGTAACCGGTGGAGATGTTAGCACTCAGGTTACGTATACCGTTTCGTATCAGTAAGGCATTCTCATCCTGATGTGGACAGGCAGGATGCCAGTCCATAGCGTAAAACATCTTTACAGAGTAAAAAATGAAACACATAAAGAAATCCGTGTTGGTCGTATTACTGACAAGCCATGTTGCCCATGCCAGCATTGTTGTTGGCGGAACCCGACTGGTTTTCGACGGCAATAATGATGAGTCGTCAATCAATGTAGAGAATAAAGACAGCAAAGCGAATCTTGTTCAGTCATGGTTATCGGTTGCCGATCCCCAGGTCACAAATAAGCAGGCGTTTATTATCACCCCGCCTCTTTTTCGCCTTGATGCCGGGCAAAAGAACAGCATTCGAGTTATTCGCTCTGGCGCCCCTCTACCTACAGATCGAGAATCTATGTACTGGCTCAATATTAAGGGTATTCCTTCTATTGATGATAATGCCTCCGCGAACCGCGTGGAAATCTCCATTAATACCCAAATAAAGCTTATATATCGGCCGCCAGCATTAACAAAATCGACGCCTGATAGCCAGAGCCAACAATTAAAATGGCAGACGGCAGGTGATGTTATTACCGTAAATAACCCCACGCCCTATTATATGAACTTTGCCAGTGTGACGCTTAACAGCCATGAAGTGAAATCAGCGACCTTCGTTCCACCAAAATCATCAGCGTCATTTAAATTGAGTTCTACTGCCGCCCCTCATGGCACGGTAACGTGGCGATTAATCAGCGATTATGGGATGAGTTTAGAGCCGCATTCCGGTTCATTCTAGCCATTAACGACTTCACTTTACTTTTACCCTTTCAGGACTTTTACTGTGCAATTCTCCAGAGTAGAGCCCCGTTCTCAATTAGCGTTATCGTTTCTCTTTATATGCTGTTCCATAAAACCAGCGTTAGCGCATGATCATTTTAATCCATTATCGTTGGAAAATGATGAACCGGGCGTGGAGAATGTCGATCTATCTGTTTTCGAAAAGGGGGGGCAGGCAGAAGGCACCTATAATGTTGATATTTATATTAATAACACCAGTATTGAAACAAAAAATATTGCCTTTAAAAATAAAAAATCAGCAGATAATAAGCTCTCCCTACAGCCGTGTCTTAGCGTTGAACAACTCAAGCAGTGGGGCGTAAAAACAGAAAACTTCCCCGAGCTTAAAAATGCCCCAAACGGGTGTACCGATCTTAGTCTGCTGGCTGGCGCTGTAGCAAAGTTTAATGTCATCGGTAACCGGCTGGATTTAGCGATCCCTCAAATCGCGTTGATCGCCGACCCGCGAGAATTCGTCCCTACCAGCGAATGGGATGAAGGCATTAATGCTTTTTTGCTGAACTACAGTTTTACCGGATCGCAGGATCACGATATTGATGAAAACCGGACGGAAAATAGCGAATACGCTAACCTGCGCCCAGGTATTAACATTGGCGCATGGCGTTTTCGTAACTACTCAACCTGGAATCATGATAGCGATGGGCAAAATAGCTGGGATTCTGCCTACACCTATGTTTCTCGCGATATCGAATTTTTAAAAGGACAGCTGATCGCCGGGGAAAATAACACGCCCGCGGACGTCTTTGACAGTATTTCATTTAAGGGCGTACAGATCTCTTCTGATGACGATATGTTGCCGGACAGTATGAAAGGGTTCGCCCCGGTCATTCGCGGGGTGGCCAAAAGCAGCGCGCAGGTAACCGTTGAACAAAACGGTTATACCATCTACAAAACTAACGTTCCGGCGGGTCCATTCGCCATCAATGATCTTTATCCAACCGGCGGTTCGGGCGACCTGTACGTCACCATCAAAGAATCCGATGGTTCTGAACAGCATTTCATTGTGCCCTACGCCAGCGTTCCGGTATTACAGCGTGAAGGCCACCTGAAATACGACCTGACGGTAGGCCGCACGCGTTCATCAGATACGCATTCCGCGCAACAGAATTTTGCAGAACTGACGGCCTTATACGGATTAGCAGGCGGCATAACCGCCTATGGCGGAATAGAGAGTACGCTGAGCAATGATGTTTATCATGCGGCGCTCATCGGGACAGGTTTAAACCTTGGCGATCTGGGCGCATTGTCTTTAGACGTCACCAATTCATGGTCAAAAATTAAAGCAGGCGATGTGGTTAGCGATACGCTTACCGGACAGTCCTGGCGTATTCGTTACAGCAAAGATATTCAGTCAACAGGCACCAATTTCACTGTCGCCGGCTACCGTTATTCGACCAAAGATTACTACGCTCTTGAGGATGTGCTGGATACCTATAGCGATAATAGTCACTATGATCATGTACGTAATCGCACCGACCTGTCGTTATCGCAAGACATTATCTACGGTTCCATTTCACTCACTTTATATAATGAAGATTACTGGAATGACACTCATACCACATCATTAGGTATTGGCTATAACAACACATGGCATAACGTAAGCTATGGCATTAACTATTCTTATACGCTGAACGCCGATAATTCTCAGGATGAAGACGACGATACGGAAGACAGTAATGACCAGCAAATTTCAATCAATATTAGTATTCCGTTAGATGCCTTTATGCCGTCAACGTATGCCACCTACAATATGAACTCCGCGAAAGACGGCGATACCACGCATACTGTCGGTTTAAACGGAACAGCGCTGGCACAGAAAAATCTCTCATGGAGCGTTCAGGAAGGTTATTCCTCTCAAGAGAAAGCCACCAGCGGTAATGTGAGCGCAACCTATAACGGGACGTATGCGGATATTAACGGCGGGTATAGCTACGATAATCATATGCGTCGCCTGAATTATGGCGTTCAGGGCGGCGTACTACTACATCGAAATGGCCTGACACTATCCCAGCCAATGGACGACACCATCATATTGGTTAAAGCCCCTGGCGCAGCGGGTGTCCCCGTGAATAACGAAACGGGCGTGGACACCGATTTTCGGGGTTATGCCGTCGTACCTTATGCTTCGCCTTACCATCGTAATGAAGTGTCTTTAGATACGACGGGCATTAGAAAAAATATTGAGCTCATTGATACCAGTAAAACGCTGGTGCCTACCCGTGGCGCGGTGGTCAGGGCCGAATATAAAACCAATATTGGTTACAAGGCATTGATGGTATTAACCCGCATAAACAATCTGCCTGTTCCTTTTGGCGCGACCGTCTCGTCTTTAACAAAACCAGACAATCACAGCAGTTTTGTTGGTGATGCGGGGCAAGCCTGGTTAACCGGACTGGAAAAACAAGGGCGGTTATTAGTGAAGTGGGGGCCAACAGCAGCAGACCAGTGTCAGGTCTCTTATCGTATACCGAGCTCCCCCTCCGCTTCTGGCGTAGAAATCTTACACGAGCAATGCCAGTGATTCTGGTGGGATAAAAGATGAATATGAACAGATTTGCTGCATTAACCGCCCTGTTAACGTTCACGGGTCTGGCATTATGGTCGCCCTCGATCAGCGCGGCATACAATACCGCAGATGCCGTAGACATTAACGTTACGGGATTAATTTATGCCGATCCGTGTACCGTGACGGTACCTGACACGATCTCTCTTGGGCAATATGCCCGGGCGGATATCGCTGTGGCCGGTGGCAATACCGCCACCATTCCTTTCACCATAAAAATGACGAATTGCCCGGCAACGACCACAAAAGCCGCGATTTCATTTAACGGCGTACCTTATCCCGATCCAAATTATGCTTCTGCAATTTATGCAAACAGCGCGGCCAATCCGGCGCAGGATTTAGGATTACAGCTTTTTAACCTGGACGGCAAAAGTCTGGTCAATCTGGCCAACAACGTCACTTACACGGTGGATATCAACAGTAATACCCATGAAGCCAATTTGCCTGTCGCCGCAAGGATGTATACCCCGTATGGAAAAGTCACGGCAGGGGATTTCACGTCCGTTGTGACGATCACTATCGCATGGCAATAACATCTTTCTATTTCACCTGGTATAAAAGCAGGAATTTTTCATGAGAAGGTTATATCTGGCGCTTATTCTGCTGTTCGCGTATTCCAGTCATGGTTACGCCTCCTGTAAACGTTCCGGTAATGAAGGCGCGATCACTATCACCCCGCCGTCGCAGCTTGTGGTGGATAGCCACGCCTATACCGCAGGCGAAGTGTTGTGGCAATCGGGCTGGGTTTCCACCTCCGAAGTCACAATGGATGGCTGTAGTCGCGATTATAAGGTCGGTTTTTTATATGAACCCGGTAGCGCGCAGTCAAATACATCGGCGACAATCAATGCGAATGACGGGAACAACACGCCGGTATTTAGCACCGGGATTTCCGGCGTGGGCATTGCGATTAAAACCCAAACGAATGCTGGCCCTTACGATAATGTCATGCCAATCGATAATACCTACCATAATGGCGATGGCAATAAAACACACCATGCGATGGCTCCCGCCTACAATGTTGAACTGGTCGCCTTAGGCGGTCCGATCACCTCCGGTACCGCGACATTCCAAAGTCCACTGGCGCGCGTATCTTTTCGCGATAGCGCAACAGAAGACTCCGGCGGCGATATCCTGACCCATCTGTATTTGGGGAATACGCAATTGATTATGAAAGCGATGGGATGTCGGGTAGAAACACCTGCCATCACCGTGGATTTAGGCAGCGTCAATTTAGGCAGTTTCGCTAACAGTCAAACCGCGGGCACAGGCGAGCAGGATATCTTATTGACCTGCGAACAAGGCACCGCCATTTCCGCATCGTTAAGCGCCCAACCGGCCAGCGGAAACAATCCTGATAATTCAGTCATCCAGTTGAGCAATGCAAGCGCGCCAACCAGCGCAACCGGCGTTGGCGTACAGTTGGGTATTCAGGCGCCGGACGCCGGTTTCTTTACCGACAGTTTGCCAATCAATCAAAAAATTGATCTCTTTACTCACACGATTACTACCAATGCCGATGGCGGCCAGACGGTTAACGGCGGAACCATGAATATGTCCACCACCCTGAAAATTAGCGCGCACTACTATAAAACCGCCGCCACGGTAACGGCCGGGCAAGCGAATGCCACGGCAACATTAAACCTGACCTATAACTAACGGCATCACAGTTTCTGGCGCTGCGCGGGAAAACGTTAACGCGCGCGCCCGTTAGATTTATTTCCACAAACGTAATTCGTCATCTTTTACTGGCGGTAATGACTTACGTTGCTGACAAGAGAGCGAATACCAGTCCAGATGGCGCGTCAGGAACATCACGCCGCCAAGCGCCAGTAGCAGAACGCCGGTACCCAGAAGCAACGAGCTATCTTCCGAACGCAGCAATCCCCACATCACGCCATCCAGCGCCAATAACGCTAGCGTAAACAGTACGCTATTGCGCCATCCTTTCAGCACCGCCTGCAAATAAACGCTATTCATCAACGCGCCCACCAGGCTTGCGGCGATCCAGGCTGGCGTGAAACCGATATGTTCCGACAGTGCCAGCAACAGCAGGTAGAACATCACCAGCGATAACCCCACCAGCAGATACTGCATCGGGTGTAACCGCTGTCCCGTCAGGGTTTCGAAGACAAAGAAAGCCATAAACGTTAGCGCAATCAACAAAATGGCATATTTCGTCGCTCTGTCCGTCAGTTGATACTGATCGGCTGGCGTCGATACAGCGACGCTAAACGCCGGTAAGTTGTCCCAATCCACCTTTTGCACATCAGCAAACCGTTCGCCGAGATTCGTGGCAAACCGGCTGGTTTGCCACTGGGCCTGAAATCCTGAACCGCTGATTTCGCGTTTACCGGGAAGAAAATCCCCCACAAAATTTGGGTGCGGCCAGTTGCTGGTCAGGGTCATTTCACTGCTACGCCCGACGGGAACCAGTGAAAAGCTGCCGGTTCCGCTTAAATTTAGCGACATCGCCAACGTCAGGTTGCGCGTCGCCCACTGACTGTCCGGCAGCGGGATATGAATGCCCTCTCTACTTTCCGGTAAGCCGGTCCCCGGTTCTACAGTGAGCGTTTCACCATTCACCTGCGGCGCTTTTACTGCGCTGATACCGCGCGCATCGCCGACGCCCACGACGATAAAGGGCTTTCCAAGGGTAATGTTCGGTCTGTTCAGCTCATGCAGACGGGCCACATCAAACTCCGCCTTTATCGCCATATCGGTATGCCACACCTGCCCCTGATAAATACCTATTTTTCGCGCTTCAACGTTTTGATTGCCTTCAACCAATAGCGACTCCGGCAGCCAAAAATAGAGATAGCTGCGCTTATACTGGACCTCTTTCTCCTCTTCCAGCACGGTATAGAGCTCTGTCACCGGAACCGCCACCAGCGGGCCGACAACCTTTTGCGGGCCGCTGGTACTCTGACGAATAGCGGCTTCTACATGGCTTCGATAATCAGCACGTTCCACGATGGTGTGCCGTACCATCATCAGGGGAATTAACAGCAGGATCATGGCGCCGCCTAACGTAATCATTTTCCACAACAGGGGGGATTTCAACATAGCGTTCTCCTTTGCAATGCCAGCAGTGTAAGAACGCGATGTGGGGAGAATTTGAAGTTATGTGAAGTGACGGTGAGGTGTCAACGAGGCCAGCACGCCGCCTTCGGGACGATTGCACAACGTCACCTCACCGTTGAGGAGCCGCGCCGCCTCGCTGACAAACGCCAGCCCAAGCCCGCTGCTTTTACGCCCGTTTTCGCGGGGCAACGAATAGAACCGGTCGAAAATGCGCGGCAGCGCAAAATCAGGAATACCACAGCCGGAATCCGTCACCTGCAGGATCGCTTTCTCCCCCATCGGCTGAGCGCTTAATGTGATAACGCCATTTTCAGGCGTAAAGTCGATGGCATTGTCCAACACATTGCCCAGCGCCTGCGCCAGAAGCTCCGCGTCGGCGACGACAACCAGCGAGGAAGGCCGTAGAGTAAGGGTGATCTTTTTTGCCGCCAACTGAATACTGCGCGCCTCGCTAAGCTGCGTAAATAGCTCATCAACAGCAACCGGCGCGAGAGGGATATCCTGTCGGTTTTCCAGCCGCGCCTGGCGCAGCAGGGTTTCTACCAGCGCCTGCATTCGCGTATTTTGCGCCAGTATATTCTCTGTAAAGCGGGTAACCACATCCGCGGGCGGTCCTTCACGCAGAATCTCCGCCGCGCCGCGTATCGCCGCCAGCGGACTTTTCAGCTCATGAGTCAACGCATACACGTACTGCTCAATGTCATTCTTGCCTTCCAGCTTAATGCGCATACTCTCCAGCGCCTGCGCCAGTTTACGCAGCTCGCTGCTGCCTAATGCAGGTAACGCAAGCGGGCGGTTTTCGGTGACAGAATCCGCATAGCGCGTCAACCGGGCGATGGAGCGGTTAATCCACCAGACCATCCCCGCGCCAATCGCCAGCGCAATCCCCAGTAAAACGGCGCTGGCCCACAGAATGCGCCGTTCGCTGCGCTTAATCACCGGCGCCATTGCCGCATTCGGTTTGCCGACAGTCAGGACGCCGATAATCCGTCCATCGCTGATTATCGGCGCGGCTACGTACATCACCGTGCTATTGGGATCGGCAGAATCTTTTGCCGTGCTGCGGGCGCCATACTGTCCGCGCAGCGTAAGCCAGACGTCATTCCAGCGAGAATAATCCTGCCCCACCGCTTTGTTTTCCGAATCAAACAACACCTTCCCCTGCGCATCCGTCATGTAGACATGGTATTCATTGCGCACTTTGACGATCCCGCTGATATTGGCGCGAAACGGGCGATGTTGCAGCTGGGCGAATGCCTTCGCCAACTGGCCGTCAGTCGGGTTGCCGGAAAGGAGATCGTCGCGGGCCAGCGCCGCCAGCAGCGTCGCGGTGTCAATCAGCGTCCCTTCCGTCGCGCGGCGGACGCCCGGCTTTATCTCCTGAACGAAGATAGACAGCACAAACACGGCGGCGACGGCGACAATAAGAAAGTAGCCCAGCAGCAAACGCATTCCGATGCGCATCAGACGCTCCTCAGGCTGTATCCCATTCCACGATGCGTGTTAATTGGCGAGAGATCCGGGTTGATCGCGCGTAGCTTAGCGCGCAGGGTTTTGATGTGTGTATCGACCGTCCGATCGAAGGTCTCCTGGGCATCAGACCAAACAATATCCATCAATTGCTGGCGCGAGTACACGCGCTCCGGCGACAGCAGCAGGGTTTTAAGGAGCAGAAACTCATAACGCGTCAGCGAGAGCGGCGTACCAAACCAGGCGATCTGCGCCGCCGGTTCATTGAGTTCAAAATGTCCGGTACGCACCACCGGCGACGGCGCAGCAAACTTTTTCACCCGGCGCAGCAGCGTGCGCACGCGGGCGCTCACTTCGCGCGGCGAGAACGGCTTGGCGACATAATCATCTGCGCCGATCTCCAGACCAAGCAATCGATCCACTTCATCGCTACGGGCAGTCAGGAAAAGAATCGGCAGCGCAGGATGGCGTTCCAGCAACTGCCGACACAGCTCAAAGCCGCTGATATCCGGTAGTCCCACATCGAGAATCACCGCATCCGGCCGTTGCTGACGCGCTTTTTCCAGCGCGGGCAGCCCGCGAGCGAATAGCTCAACGGTAAACCCTTCCAGTTGCAGGGTGTAGATGAGCGTATCGGCGATTCCCTGTTCATCCTCGACTAACCAGACCTGCGGTTGCTGCATACGCTTTCCCTGTTATTGTCGCCACGGCATGACCGGCACCGCGCTGATGGCGTTCTTCGGCGACCCGTCGACTACTTTGTCGGAGTAGGCCAGATACGCCAGCGTGTTACGTTTCTCATCATAGAAACGCACGACCTGCAATGACTTAAATATCAATGAGGTGCGTTTTTTGAAAACCACCTCTCCCTGCGCCTTGCCGTTCTTAATTCTGTCGCTCAGTTCAATAGGCCCGACCTGCTGACAAGAGATAGCGGCGTCAGACGTATCTTCCGCCAGCCCCAATCCGCCTTTTATGCCGCCCGTTTTCGCCCGGCTAACATAGCACGTCACGTTTTTGACATCAGGATCGTCAAAAGCTTCCACCACGATTTTATGGTCAGGACCGAACATTTTAAATACCGTATCGACTGAACCAATTTGTTCCGCGCGGGCGCTCTGCCCCAGCAGCAACAAAATTGAGAAAAGTACTAAGCTCTTGTATTTCATATTGTTACCATTCATAAAAGTTACATTGCGTAATTATTAGACATTCTAAAATAAAATGGTTATAGATCACAGGATTAGAATAATTACCTGTCACGTTGCCTAAAAAAAGCATTTAAGCTCAAAAAAAACACTGAATGCTAAAAGAACAAAAAATGCTATTATCCTCTTACCTGATATCGGGTGCTCGTTGTTGAAAGGATGGGGATATTTTATGGATCAGGCTGGCATAATTCGCGACCTGTTAATCTGGCTGGAAGGTCATCTGGATCAGCCGCTGTCACTTGACAATGTGGCGGCAAAAGCAGGCTATTCCAAGTGGCACCTGCAGAGAATGTTTAAGGACGTGACGGGCCACGCCATTGGCGCTTACATCCGCGCCCGTCGTTTATCGAAATCAGCAGTGGCGCTGCGTTTGACCGCGCGTCCAATTCTGGATATTGCTCTTCAGTACCGCTTCGATTCTCAGCAAACCTTTACGCGCGCCTTTAAGAAACAGTTTTCCCAGACGCCAGCGCTGTATCGTCGCTCCTCGGAATGGAGCGCCTTTGGCATTCGTCCGCCATTACGGCTGGGCGAGTTTACCGTGCCGGAACATCAGTTCGTTACGCTGGAAGATACGCCGCTCCTTGGCGTCACGCAGAGCTATTCCTGCTCGCTGGAACAGATTTCCGACTTCCGCCACGAAATGCGCGTGCAATTCTGGCATGATTTCCTCGGTCATTCGCCAACTATTCCGCCAGTGCTTTATGGGCTTAATGAAACGCGCCCCAGCATGGAGAAAGACGATGAGCAGGAAGTATTCTATACCACCGCACTGCCGCAAAAGCAGGCCGATGGCTATGTTCAGTCGGCGCATCCTGTGCTGTTGCAGGGCGGTGAATACGTCATGTTCACCTATGAAGGGTTAGGAACCGGCGTGCAGGATTTTATCCTGACCGTTTACGGCACCTGTATGCCAATGCTGAATCTGACCCGTCGTAAAGGACAGGATATAGAGCGATACTACCCGTCAGAAGATACCAAAACCGGCGATCGCCCTATCAACCTGCGCTGCGAATTTCTGATCCCGATTCGTCGTTAACGCTGTAGCTCATCCAATGCAGGGGCGTCCAGATGCGAAACGTCCCCTGCGGTTTCTACCACCCACCCAGACGCCAGCCACTGACTTTCCTGGTAATCGATGCGAGAAATAGAGCAGTTGCGCAAACGTAACCGGCGTTCCGCCCAGGCGGGTAGTCCCAGTATAGTACTGACCAGACAGCCCAACGCGATACCGTGACTGACCAATAAAGGTCGGCTGCCCTGCGGTAGCTCCAGACAGGACGCCAGCGCGGCATGAACGCGATCGCTCAACTCCTGCATCGATTCCCCGCCGGGAATGCGGCCATCCTGCGTGCCGTTGACCAGCTGACGACGCCAGCCCTCTTCTTCTTCCGTCAGCGAATCGATCTGGCGCTTTTCCAGCACGCCCATATCCAGCTCGCGCAGGCGGGAGTCAAAGGCGATATCACACCCGCACGCCTGGGCGATAATCTCCGCCGTGCGTTTTGTGCGGCCTAAATCGCTGCTGATGATATGGGTGATGCCGAGGCTGCGGGCGCGTTCTCCTACCTGCATGGCCTGCTGCTCGCCTTTTGCTGTCAGGGGACTGTCCGATTGGCCCTGAATACGTCGCTCGGCGTTCCACTGCGTTTCACCGTGGCGAACAAGGTATACCTGTAACATGTTTTTTTTCCGTTATACTGCGATAAATTTTTAAAACTGAGCTTAATTATGCACCAGGTTATCTCTGCGACCACCAATCCTGCCAAAATTCAGGCAATTCTACAGGCATTTGAAGAGATTTTCGGCGAAGGATCGTGCCATATTACGCCCGTCGCCGTCGAGAGCGGCGTACCGGAGCAGCCCTTCGGAAGCGAGGAAACGCGTGCTGGCGCACGAAATCGCGTGGATAATGCGCGACGCCTGCATCCACAAGCTGATTTCTGGGTAGCCATTGAAGCCGGAATTGACGATGACGCCACCTTCAGTTGGGTGGTGATTGATAACGGCGTTCAGCGCGGTGAAGCGCGATCGGCCACGCTGCCGCTGCCCGCCGTCATTCTCGACAGAGTCCGCCAGGGAGAAGCGCTTGGCCCGGTGATGTCCCACTATACCGGTATTGACGAGATTGGTCGCAAAGAGGGCGCCATTGGCGTATTTACCGCCGGAAAATTAACGCGCTCCAGCGTTTACTACCAGGCGGTGATCCTGGCGTTAAGCCCGTTTCATAACGCGGTGTATCGATAATTATTTGCGCTATGTTGTAGGCCTGATAAGCACAGCGCCATCAGGCATTTCGCGGCGATGTTGCCGGATGGCCGCTTCGCCTTATCCGGCCTACGAGCAAATCAGGCGCTTTTCAGCAGTATCTGCTCAAGCCAATGACGCAGTTCAACCGGCGCGGATTTCAGGCTGTTTGACCCGCGCGTGATGGTGGCGATGCCCGCCCCCAGCTCGGTTTTCAACTCGCGCTGGCTCATTTCGCCACGCAGCAACTCCTCAATAATGCGCACACGCGTTCCCAGCGCTTCACGCTCGTCCGGCGTAAGCATCAGTTGTAATAAAGGCAGATGCAGATCCTCTGCATATGCCTGACGGAGTAACTCCACAAAACGAAGCCACTCCTGATTACGTTGTTCGGCGATAGCCGATGAATAAGGGGAATGCTGGGTCATGTTATACCGCCGTTTGTACTGTTACACGAGTACAAATGATAACATAACCCGTCTGCATTAATACCGTCGCTGCCACTCAGAGTCGCTCATTAAGGCCTCTTTCTGCCCCATAAAGTGGCGATAGTAAGCGTCATAGGCCAGAACGTTTTTCACGTAGCCGCGCGTTTCCGAAAAGGGAATGCTTTCGACAAACGCTACGGCATCGATACGCCCGGCGCTATTGCCAAGCCAGGTGCGCACGCGCCCCGGCCCGGCGTTATACGCCGCCGAGGCGAAAATGCGGTTATTGCCAAACTGCTGATAAACATACTGCAAATAGCTGGTGCCAATGTTGATGTTGGTCTCCGGCTCCAGCAGTTGGCCGGGGCCGCGGTAGTCCGGAATCGAAAACATTTTCACCGTATGGGTGGCCGTGCCCGGCATAATCTGCATTAAGCCGCTGGCCCCTACCGGCGATTTTACTTTCGGGTTCCAGGCGCTCTCCTGGCGGGCAATCGCCATGGCATAGCTTTGTGAGATATCTTTTCCGCGGGTATAGCGGGTAAAAAGATCGTTATACGCCAGCGGAAAACGCTCCTCCAGATGATCCCACAGTTTTCCGGCGATCGTCGCCTGTACGCTCAGATCCCACCAGTGCTGGTTAAACGCATAGCGCGCCAGCTGCGCCTGTTCAGATTTACTACGGCTTTTTACCAGATTCGCCCATTCGCTGCGCGCCGTGTTATCCAGGTTCCAGTACATCAGCTCCCGTACACGCGCCATCTCCGGCCCCTGCGTCAACGCGCTGTTTACGTTGGCGGGCGCTTTATCGATTTTAAGCGTGTACTCTTCGCCTAAACGCTGCGCCGCGACCATCGGATAAAAACCGCGCTTCTGCATTAAAGCATGAAGGATCTCTTTCGCTTCGGCGTCACGACCGCGCTCCAGCAATAAATCCGCCTGCCAGTAACGCCACTCGTCTTTCTCTTTCGCCTCCATCGGCAGTCGGGCAAGCCAGGTATTGAGACCGCGACGATCGCCCATCCCCAGCGCCATACGCACGCGCCGCTCGATAAGCGACGTCGATTGCGAGCGCATAATCGCGTCATCGCGCCATTTCGCCTGCGCATCGGTCACATCGTTGCCCATCAGTCGCCAGGCAACGATATCGCGCAGCGCCTGCGTTTGTTCCTCATTAAGTTTCTGCGCCTGTACCAGCGAGGGGATCATCAGACGCGCATTTTCCGCGTCCTGGCGGGCGACGCTGGCAAACGCGACTTCCGCCATCTGGCGGGTAAAATCGGTGGCGCCGGTGGTGCGTGCGAAGGTCAACACGTTATTAGGGTCATTAGCCAGGGTAATGATCGCTGAGGCGATCGTTTGATATTCCGCCGGCATCTGTCCGGCCAGCACCGTAACCAACCCCGTATTCCCGGCTTTCATCGCCAGCCGAATACGTTCCAGATACGCCAGCGGGTCTTGCTTGCCGGAGGCCCGCCAAACGCTGAAAAGTTTATCGCAGGCATTCGGCTGACTTTTGCCGGTCAGCCAAAGGTCTTTCGCGCCCTGCCAGGCCGCTTCCGTTTGCCCGGTACTCCATTTCGCGTAGTAATAGTTACATTGCGCTTCCGTGGTGCCGGGTTTCTCCGGGCTAAACGCCAGCAAGCCGCGCCAGTCTTCACGACGCGCCAGCTCATTGACGAAGCGTGATTGCAGCGTACGCGCAGGCGGAAGCGTAGGATTGGCGCGCACAAACTGCGTGACAGCAATCGCCGGTTGGTTCATCAAATCGTCGGTGATCTTACGGTATTCCAGATACGGGTAGAGCGGATAATCTTTCAGACCCGGCATCATCTGCTCTACCACATCCATCTGGCGGTTGTCCCAGGCCTGCTTAATCTGCGCATAGCGGTTACGCTGCTCTTCCAGTGAGTCGGCCCGCGCGAGGTGACAAAAGGTCAGCAGGCATACGCTGGCGGCGACGAGACGCCAGACAAATGGTTTGGCTCTATCCACAAGCACTTCCTCAATTGTTATCCAATGCAGCATCATGCCGCGTAATGAATTTATGCTAACCAGTCATAGCCATTTGCGCCACGTTACGGACACTTTTTTACTTTTATTGCGAGTGCGATCTGCTGGCTGGGCTTAGGCAGGGAAAAAGGCTACACTTCGCCTTTGACATCTATTCACCATCACGATAAACATAGAGGCGAAGTCCAACGTGGCTCAATTCGTTTATACCATGCATCGTGTCGGCAAAGTGGTTCCGCCGAAACGTCATATTCTGAAAAACATCTCGCTGAGCTTCTTCCCTGGCGCCAAAATCGGCGTGCTGGGCCTTAACGGCGCCGGTAAGTCTACCCTGCTGCGCATCATGGCGGGTCTCGATAAAGATATCGAGGGCGAAGCGCGCCCGCAGCCCGGCATTAAGATTGGCTACCTGCCGCAGGAACCTCAGCTAAACCCGGAACACACGGTACGCGAGTCGATTGAAGAGGCCGTTTCGGAAGTGGTTAACGCCCTCAAACGTCTGGATGAAGTGTACGCGCTGTATGCCGATCCGGATGCCGACTTCGACAAGCTGGCCGCAGAGCAGGGCCGGCTTGAAGAGATTATCCAGGCGCACGACGGTCATAACCTGAACGTGCAGCTTGAGCGCGCAGCTGACGCTCTGCGTCTGCCGGACTGGGATGCCAAAGTCGAAAAACTGTCCGGCGGCGAGCGCCGTCGCGTGGCGCTGTGCCGTCTGTTGCTGGAAAAGCCGGATATGCTGCTGCTCGACGAACCCACCAACCACCTGGATGCCGAATCTGTTGCATGGCTGGAACGTTTCCTGCACGACTTCGAAGGCACGGTCGTGGCGATTACCCACGACCGTTACTTCCTCGATAACGTCGCCGGTTGGATTCTGGAACTTGACCGCGGCGAAGGTATTCCGTGGGAAGGCAACTACTCCTCCTGGCTGGAGCAGAAAGATCAGCGTCTGGCGCAGGAAGCGTCTCAGGAAGCAGCTCGCCGTAAATCCATTGAGAAAGAGCTGGAGTGGGTGCGTCAGGGCGCGAAAGGCCGTCAGTCGAAAGGTAAGGCGCGTCTGGCTCGCTTTGAAGAACTGAACAGCGTTGAGTATCAGAAACGTAACGAAACCAACGAACTGTTTATTCCACCAGGACCGCGTCTGGGCGACAAAGTCATTGAAGTCAGCAACCTGCGTAAATCCTACGGCGACCGCGTACTGATCGATGACCTGAGCTTCTCGGTACCGAAAGGCGCTATCGTCGGGATCATCGGGCCAAACGGCGCGGGTAAATCGACCCTGTTCCGCATGATGTCCGGTCAGGAGCAGCCTGATAGCGGCACCATTACGCTGGGTGAAACCGTCAAGCTGGCCTCGGTCGATCAGTTCCGCGACGCGATGGACAACAGCAAAACCGTCTGGGAAGAAGTGTCCGGCGGGCTGGATATCATGAAGATCGGCAATACCGAAATGCCAAGCCGCGCCTATGTAGGCCGCTTCAACTTCAAAGGCGTCGATCAGGGCAAACGCGTTGGCGAACTGTCCGGCGGTGAGCGCGGTCGTTTGCATCTGGCGAAGCTGCTGCAGGTGGGCGGCAACGTCCTGCTGCTCGACGAACCGACGAACGACCTGGATATCGAAACCCTGCGCGCGCTGGAAAACGCCCTGCTGGAGTTCCCTGGCTGCGCGATGGTTATCTCGCACGACCGTTGGTTCCTTGACCGTATCGCCACCCACATTCTGGATTATCAGGATGAAGGTAAGGTGGAATTCTTCGAAGGTAACTTTACCGAATACGAAGAGTACAAGAAACGCACGCTGGGCGCCGAGGCGCTGGAGCCGAAGCGTATCAAGTACAAGCGTATTGCCAAATAAATGTCTGAATGCCGGGTGGCGCTTGCGCTTACCCGGCCTACAAACCCAGCGATTCCAGTACGTTGTGAAACTGTAGGCCTGATAAGACGCGGTAAGCGTCGCATCAGGCATTGGTTCTTATCCCTGCTCGCCCATCATCTCTTTCACCAGTTCCACACAGCGCAAAAAGCGGCCATCGTAATCAGCCTCTTTAACGTGAACGAACTCAATGTTGTTCTCTTTCAGCATCTCGACCAGCAGGTTCTGGAACGCTTTGCGATCCACTGAACTGCCCAGACTTCGCAGTCCGTCAGCTACCCACGGCGTATTATTCTCCAGCAAAATCACCAGGTCGAAGCGATACTCGTCGATCAGCGCCTGGACAAAGGGATGCTCGCGCCCTTCGTATTTTTTGCAAAATGCCTGGGTGGTGACGAAATCGGTATCGATAAACGCCACTTTATTCGCATATTTCACTGCAAAATCAATATATTGTGCATGACCCAGCGCGATTTTATCGTAATCGGAATACTGTAACGCCATCTCATCGCCGCCCAGATGCGAAAAGACATAGTCGCGGCCATATTCCCAGGCGCTGGTGGTATTAAAAATATTGGCGAGCTTATTGACCAGCGTAGACTTGCCGCTTGATTCCCCGCCCAGTATAGCGACGGTACGCACGAAAAACGGCTTCACTTCGGTAGGAATATATTCCCAGTAACGAAACGGATTTTCGCGGATTTGCGCCCCGCTGATATTCATAAACGTGCGTTCAGGATCGACCAGTACCGTCTCAATCCCTAAATGCTCCAGGTACTGCGGCGCATCAGCCTCTTCGGAAGTGTAGATCCAGCTCGGCTGTATTCCCTTCTCTGCCATAAACGCTTTAATGCCGTTGCTCCAGACGTCCCAGCCATGCGGATAAGGCTCCATCCCCTCTTCATTAAAGGCGTGGATACGAATATTTTTTTGGTATTTGAAGGTTTGCAATAACCAGCGCAGGCGATCCGACACGGTGGGCTGCTGCGACATGGCGCTATCCTCAAACAGCCCACGGTCGCGCGTATCGTCATAACCCATAATGATGTGCAACTCATCCACCTGGCTACAGGCGCGCTGGATCAAGTAGATGTGTCCGGTATGCAATGGATAAAATTTACCGAACACCACGCCAATGTTTTTCTGCCGGCGGGGAAACTCCAGCCCGAGAAAACGGTGTAGCGCCTCCAGTTTTTGCGCGCTGGGGCTTTTGATTTTGGCGTTAAGTAACTGACTCAGATACCCCTTGGTCATACCGCTGGCGTCAGCCACCTGTTGCAGAGTGCAACCTTGCTGCTTAATCGCGGTTTTGAGATAGTCGAACGATGACACAAGAGCCTCCTGCTGGAAAAATCGCATAACACTGCCTGATAGCGCTTCGCTTATCAGGCCTACAACATCAATCCGTATCAATCCGTAGGCCGGATAAGACGCATTGCATCGCCATCCGGCAAATTATACAACATCACTACATACAGAGAATTATAAGTCGTCAAACACGCTTAACGCATCTGCGAGCTTTTTAACACCGAACACCTGCATTCCTTCCGGCGGCTTTTTCGGTACGTTGGCGGCAGGCACAATCGCCCGACGAAAGCCGTGTTTCGCCGCCTCGGAAATACGCTCCTGCCCGCTCGGCACCGGACGAATCTCGCCTGCCAGCCCCACTTCGCCAAACACCACCAGATCCTGCGGCAACGGCCTGTCACGCAGGCTGGAGACCATCGCCAGCAGTAAAGCCAGATCCGCGCTGGTTTCGGTGACTTTCACGCCGCCGACCACGTTGACGAAGACGTCCTGATCCGACATTTGCAGACCGCCGTGTCGGTGCAGCACCGCCAGCAGGATTGCCAGACGGTTTTGTTCCAGACCGACCGCCACGCGTCTGGGGTTCGCCATCATCGAGTGATCGACCAGCGCCTGAATCTCCACCAGCAACGGCCGCGTGCCTTCCCAGACGACCATCACTGAACTGCCGGAAGTGACCTCATCGCCGCGGCTTAAAAAGATGGCGGACGGATTGCTCACTTCGCGCAACCCCTGTTCGGTCATGGCGAAGACGCCCAGCTCATTGACTGCGCCAAAGCGGTTTTTGTGGCTGCGCAGCGTGCGGAAACGAGAATCGGCGTCGCCGTCGAGCAATACTGAGCAATCGATACAGTGTTCCAGCACTTTCGGCCCCGCCAGCGACCCGTCTTTGGTGACGTGGCCGACCATCACGATCGCCACGCCGCGCGTTTTGGCGAAGCGCGTCAGGTAGGCTGCCGTTTCGCGCACCTGGGCGACGCTGCCTGGCGACGACTGGATGTCCGCCATATGCATCACCTGTATAGAGTCGATCACCATTAGCTTCGGCTGTTCTTCTTCGGCAATCAGGCAGATCTGCTCGATGCTGGTTTCGGAGAGCATATTCAGATTCGCGGTCGGCAGGCCGAGACGGTGCGCGCGCATCGCCACCTGCTGTAGCGATTCTTCGCCGGTGACGTACAGTGTTTTCATCTGCTCGGCGAGCTTGCACAGCGTTTGCAGCAGCAACGTTGATTTGCCCGCGCCGGGGTTACCGCCAATCAAAATGGCGCTGCCGGGTACCACCCCGCCGCCCAGCACGCGGTCAAACTCTTTAAAACCGGTAGAAAAGCGCGGCAATTCCTCAAGACTGATGTCAGACAGTTTCTGCACTTTTGATACGCCCGCACTGCCGGCGTATCCGCTCAGACGTTCGTTACGCGCCACCGTCGGCGATGCGGCAAGGCGCACCTCGGTAATGGTGTTCCAGGCATGACAGGCGCTGCATTGCCCCTGCCAGCGCGGGTAATCGGCCCCGCATTCATTACAAACAAAGGCGCGTTTGGGAGCTTTTGCCACGTTTTACCTCTTTCGTTAACGCTGTTGCCGGATGGCGCTGGCGCTTATCCGGCCTACGGTCGCCTTGCCATTGGGCAGGTTAATCATTTCTGGTTCATGCTGCCGGAGAGAATGCAAAACACGCCCATCAGGTCAGCGTGGCGGATCGTAATCTCCGTCTTTTCGTTTACTTTTGGCTTGGCATGGAAGGCAATACCTAACCCTGCCGCTTTGATCATTGGCAGATCGTTAGCGCCGTCGCCAATCGCCACCGTCTGCGCCAGCGGGATGTCATGCTCTTGCGCCAGACGAAGCAAGGTATTGGCTTTATACTCAGCATCCACAATATCGCCGATAACGTGACCGGTAAATTTACCGTCCATGATCTCCAGCTCATTGGCGACCGCCGCCGTCAGACGTAGCTGGTCACGCAGATAGTCGGCAAAGAAAGTGAAGCCGCCGGAGGCGATAGCGATTTTCCAGCCAAGCGCTTCCAGTTTTAGCACCAACTGCGTTAATCCTGGCATTAGCGGCAGATTCCCGCGCACCTGACGCAAAATATCGGCATCCGCGCCTTTCAGCGTCGCCACGCGGCTACGCAGGCTGGCGGTAAAATCAAGCTCGCCGCGCATCGCGCGCTCCGTCACTTCAGCCACCTTCTCACCGGTACCAGCCAGCTTAGCGATTTCATCGATACACTCAATCTGGATCGCCGTGGAATCCATATCCATGACCAGCAGCCCCGGCGTGCGCAGATGCGGAATTTTACCCAGCGGCGCGACATCCAGCTGCGCCTCATGCGCCAGCCGCGTCGCACGCGGCGTTAGCGACCCCGCCAGACGAATGACCTGATAATCCTCCACGCACCAGGCGGCGACAATCACCATTGCGGCGCCCAGTTTGGTCTGATATTGAGTTAAACGCTGCTTATCCAGCCCGCGCCCATACAACAGCCAACCGCTGCGGCCTGCATGGTAATCCAGAGGCATCACCTCGTCGCCGCTTAAAGAAAGAGGCAAACCAGGCCATAAAGAGACATCTTCAGGCAGATCGCACCAGGTAATGTTAGGCATTAAAGCTCCTGTAAATCGTTCAGGCCGGTAACCGCCCCGCGGAAAATAACGCATGAGGCTACCTTGTAACCATCGCTTCTGGCAACATTAAGCCTCAAATTTTCAGCAGGTGGAATATGGCTCGCGCAAAACTGAAATTTCGGCTGCATCGTGCAGTCATTGTATTGTTCTGTCTCACACTGCTCGTCGCGCTCATGCAGGGCGCGTCCTGGTTTAGTCAAAACCACCAGCGACAGCGCAATCCGCAGCTGGAAGAGCTGGCCCGCACGCTGGCGCGCCAGGTGACGCTCAACATCGCCCCGCTGATGCGCAGCGAAACACCGGATGAAAATCGCATCAACGCCGTGCTGCGTCAGCTCACGCAAGAGAGCCGTATTCTGGATGCCGGCGTCTATGATGAACAGGGCGATCTTATTACTCGCGCTGGCGAAAGCGTCAACGTGCGCGACAGGCTGGCGCTGGATGGCAAAAAAGCGGGCAGCTATTTTAACCAACAAATTGTCGAGCCTATCCAGGGCAAAAACGGCCCATTGGGCTACCTGCGTCTGACTCTGGATACCCACACGCTGGCCACCGAAGCAAAGCAGGTCGATAACACCACCAACATTCTACGCCTGATGCTGCTACTCTCGCTGGCGATAGGCGTGGTGCTGACGCGCACCTTGCTACAAGGTAAACGCACCCGCTGGCAGCAGTCGCCCTTCCTGTTAACGGCCAGCAAGCCTGTTCCGGAAGAGGAAGAGCGTGAGGAAAAAGAGTAAAATGACGGCTTAATAAAGGTAAGGAAAACCACCATGACTACATTACGCCTGCTTATTTCTGACTCTTACGATCCCTGGTTTAACCTGGCGGTCGAGGAGTGCATTTTCCGCCAGATGCCCGCCACCCAGCGCGTGCTGTTCCTGTGGCGCAACGCGGATACGGTGGTCATTGGACGCGCGCAAAACCCGTGGAAAGAGTGTAATACGCGGCGTATGGAAGAAGATAACGTCCGTCTGGCCCGCCGTAGCAGCGGCGGCGGCGCGGTATTCCATGACCTCGGTAATACCTGTTTTACCTTTATGGCCGGTAAACCGGAATACGATAAAACCATCTCCACCCATATTGTGCTCGCGGCGCTGAATTCACTGGGGGTCATGGCCGATGCTTCGGGACGCAACGATCTGGTCGTAAAAACGCCGGACGGCGATCGCAAAGTCTCCGGTTCAGCCTATCGCGAAACCAAAGATCGCGGTTTCCATCACGGTACGCTGCTATTGAACGCCGACCTCAGCCGTCTGGCGAACTATCTGAATCCCGATAAAAAGAAACTTGCGGCGAAAGGGATTACCTCCGTTCGCTCCCGCGTGGCTAATCTTACCGAGCTATTACCGGGTATCACCCATCAACAGGTCTGCCAGGCGGTCACGGAAGCCTTTTTCGCTCATTACGGCGAACGTGTCGACGCGGAAGTGATTTCACCGGATAAAACGCCGGATCTGCCGAATTTTGCCGAAACCTTTGCGCGCCAGAGCAGTTGGGAGTGGAATTTCGGCCAGGCACCGGCGTTCAGCCATCTGCTGGACGAACGCTTCACCTGGGGCGGCGTCGAGCTGCATTTTGACGTCGAGAAAGGTCATATCACCCGTGCGCAGGTGTTTACCGATAGCCTGAACCCGGCACCGCTGGAAGCGCTGGCGGGGCGACTGCAAGGGTGTTTGTACCGCGCGGATATGCTGCAACAGGCGTGCGAAGCGTTACTGGTTGATTTCCCGGAGCAGGAAAAAGAACTGCGGGAATTATCGGCGTGGATTGCCGGAGCAGTGCGCTAAATGAATAATATCAGAGAGATGAATGTGTCTCTGATATTATTTAAACATAACAACATATTCTGAAAAATGAGCGAATAGCACAAATAGTTAAAACACACTCGCCAACTACTATAATCTTTAAAATTAATATTATTCCCCCGCACTTCATAAACCCAGCGAATTATAAACCTTTTATCATCACCAATGATGATTAAAGTTTTTCTTAAGCAAGATTTAATTTTATTAAATTTACAACCTATCATTCTCTTCATAGAATCCCGGCGCGCATTACATGTTCTTTGGAAATATACTTAATCGTTAGGGATTACTGATGAAAAAATTATTAATAGCGACCTCTGTCGTAATAGGATTATCAGCTTCAGCGCAAGCGGTTGAATCCACTGCTGTGTTAAAACTGACTGGCGTTTTGACCAACGGCGCATGTATACCAGAGTTAAGTGGTGGTGGAGTTGTAGATTTCGGTACTAAGGCCGTTAGCGATCTGCTGCCAACTGAGACGAATCAACTGGGATACAAAGATGTGACACTCACCATTCAGTGTCTTGCACCGTCAAAAGTTGGCTGGACCGTTACCGATAACCATCCCGATTCGGTAACATCATTGACTATCGTTGACGCAACATTTAAACATCAGGACAATAGAATACCAAACTATCAGCTAGGTCTGGGTAAAACAGCAGGTGGTATCAACATTGGTTCATTCGGCCTCTCTACGGACTTGAATAATACGACCGCCGATGGAACTCAGACGAAGATGGTGGCGTCAAGTAGTAATATTCCAGATACCTGGGCTATCTCAGGAAACGAATTCGTTGCGCTTACAAATACATTTCCATTTATCACTACATATAGTGTCGGCGATGAAAATGGCCCCGTCTCTTTTACCACCGCAACATTTCCTATACGCGTAGCTGCCGCTATACAGGGAACGGACACACTGGCTATTACCGATAACACCACGCTTGATGGTCAGGCGACCTTTACACTCGTATATCTGTAACTCCAGCATTCACATGGAATATTCAACACCTCTTTAATGGAACTATAATGAAAAAAATTTTGCTTATTACTGCAATTGCAGCAGCCTTTGCTACAACCAGCGTGAATGCTGACACCACCGCCGTATTAAAAGTCACCGGTCAACTGGTTGTTGGCGGTTGCACCCCAGAACTCAGCGGCGGCGGCGTGGTTGATTACGGTACTATCCGCCTCGCCACACTTTCCGCAACCGATGTAAACCAACTGGGCACTAAAGATGTCTCTCTGAGTATCTCTTGTCCGTCTGCAACCAAAGCAGCCTGGACTATTACCGATGACCGTGCGGACACCCACCCAGGCGCATCCGTTATCTCCATAGCCAATGGCGATATGACTAATGGCACGGTGTCTGATACCACAATGTCCTACGGCGTTGGCAAAACAACCGAAGGTGTAAAAATCGGCGCGTTCTCTATTTATACCGATACCGCGAACGTTACCGCTGACGGTGTAAAATCTGACGCTATCTCAGGAACCGTTGATAGCCCAGTCTGGCAGAAGTCCACCACCGGGATTATCAAAAACGGCAATATGGAAATGTTTACCGTTGCTACAAAAGGTACTACCGAACCTGTTCCGTATACCCTTGCCATTTTCCCGCTGAAAACCTCACTGGCTATTCAGGATACTGCAACGCTGGCCATTACTGATGATACTGATCTGGATGGTCAGGCAACCATCACGCTTAAATATCTCTGATCCAGACCGTATAAAAAGGTTATTGATCTGTCTCCCTTATTATGGGGAGACAGATTAAAATTAAAGGACTAATTCTGATGCCAGCAGTGACTAAACTTCCATTATTATTACTCAGCGTCCCCTTTGTTTTTTCAGCACTCTTTTCACAGGCTAACGCTGCCGGCATGGTACCGGAAACTACGCTACTGGTGATTGAAGAATCCACACACAGCGGCGTAATGAATGTTAAAAACACCGACAGCAATCCGGCTTTGTTATATACCACCGTCGTTGATTTACCTGACGACAATGGTGTGAAGCTGGATGTCACTCAACCGGTTGTTCGCGTTGAAGCAGGCCAGCAGCAGCAACTACGCTTTATTATGGAAAGCACGGAACCGCTCACCGTCGAGCACTATAAGCGCGTCACGTTTGAAGGTATTCCTCCGAAATCTACCAATAAGGGAATGAAAATAGGTTTTAATCTACGCCAGGATTTGCCGGTATTAATTCGTCCTAAAAATCTACCGGTCGTTACTGATGCCTGGAAATTATTAACCTGGTCCAGAAACGGACAAACAATCAACGTCAAAAATCCGTCTCCCTACGTTGTACGTTTAGCCCAAAATATTACCTTCTTACCTTCCGGGGGCGAAGGCACGATTAAAAAAACCTATATTCTGCCCGGCGAAACATTGAACGTCAGTATAAAAACGCCCCTTGCTGCTGATGCATCCGTACGTTTTTACCCTGCCAGCCGTTACGGTATTGAAGTCCCCAGCTTTACCTCACCGCTGGTGCCGTGATGAGAGCTAGCACGTGAAGTATTTAAAACTGCCGCTATACATCAAAACTGCGCTTTATTGCTCACTAGCGACCACGACGTTTTCGGCTCTGGCGGAGGAGCTGAATTTTGACATGGGTATTCTCACCTCCAGAGGCATTAGCCCCAACGTGGCACAATATTTTTCCCGTGCGCCGCGTTTTCTACCAGGCAGCCACACCGTCATGGTAAAGATCAATGGCGTAAATAGAGGGTCGTTGGTCGCGCGTTTCGACTCAGAAGGCCAGCTTTGCGTGGATGACGATTTCCTCAGCGCCAGCGGGCTAGTACCGCTTAATATCAGCGCCAAAGAAACATGCCATAGCCTACAAGAAGATTATCCCTCAGCGATTATTACCCCACTGCCAAACAGTGAATCGCTGGAGCTTTTTGTTCCGGCGCAGGCTCTGGATAATAACTTACTATCGCTAAACAACGTGATTAAAGGCGGCACCGCCGGGTTATTTAACTATAACCTGTACGCCAGTCGCAGCGAGTCATCAGGTAGCGATAGCCGAAACTATGCCCAGGCAAACCTTGAAGCTGGCTTAAACTTCGCGGAATGGACGCTGCGCAGCCGCTACATGCTGACGAATAATGATGGAGAATACCGTACCGATAGTCTATATACCTATGCGGAGCACGTATTTCAGGCACAAAAAATGCGCGCGCAAGTTGGGCAGATCAACGTCAACTCCAGTCTATTCAGTGGCGCGCCGATCAACGGCGTACAGCTTATCCCTGAACAAGGGCTGGCACAGGATACACAAGGCGTAACCATTAACGGTATTGCCCGAACCCACCAGGCTCGCGTTGAAGTTCGTCAGTCCGGACAGATTATTTATACCGCACCAGTGAACGCTGGGGCATTTACCCTTGAAAATGTCCCCATCATACGCAGCAATACCGACCTTAACGTCAGCGTCGTTGAAACCGATGGCTCAACGACAACCTTCACGGTGCCGGCAGTATCCTTTAATTTACGCGAACTCACGCCCGCAGGCTTGACAATGTCCATAGGGCGCGTACGTGATACCACCAGCGACTATTCTCTCCCCTGGATCTATAACATCAGCGATGGTTGGAAACTGAGTGAAAACTGGCTGGCGCAGGCGTCTGGCGTACTGGCACAAGACTATCAAGCGGCAGGAGGTATGCTGCAATGGCTTCCAACCAACAAATGGACGTTTTCCGGCTCAATGCTGGGCAGTAAAGCGTCCTTTGGCGAATCTCTGCAGGGTGCGAAAAGTGAACTACGCGCCAGCATGGCGCTGCCCGGGGAAATTAGCCTTGACGTCAGTACCGCCCGCTACAGCGACGGATATCGAGAGTTAACGGATGCGCTCAATAAAGATGCTTACGAATACCAAAGCAGCTCCAGTGCTAATATCGCCTGGAACCATAATCTGTTAGGTACCTTCTCTCTGGGTTATTACACTTATCAGGCTACGGATAATGACAACGACTCTCGCAGTATAATGGCTTCCTGGGGCAAAACATTTAAATATGCCTCAATTACCGCTAACTGGCAGCACGCTGTTAATCAGGATGATGAGAATCATAACGGCAGTAATGATGATGATATGTTTTACATCAACATCAGCATTCCACTAGGTGAGCAGCGCGTCGGCGCTTATATGCGTAATCAAGGTGATAAAACAACCTACGGGCTACAAAATAATGGTTCGCTGAGTAAAGATACCCATTACTATATTTCTGCGGATCGTGATGCAAAAAACCAGCAAAATAGCTTCAACGGTAATCTCAATAGCAATCTCCATTACACTCAACTCAGCGTGGGCGGCGGCACTGATGGCGATAATTACCGCAACTATAACGCAACCTTCAGCGGGGGCATCGCTGCACACGAACATGGCATAACGTTCTCGCCTTACACCATCAAAAATACCTTTGCTATCGCACGCCTGAGTGAACCAGAAAGCGGCATTGAAATCGCCACGCCACAGGGGCGAATCTGGACTGACCACTGGGGGCAGGCCGTCATTCCGGGGCTAACTGAATGGCGGAAATCCCGCGTAGAGGTTAATGCGAATACGCTACCAAAGAGTATGGAACTGGCAAACGGTATTAAGAATATTACCGTCGCGCACAGCGCTTTTCGGGTACTGGATTTCAACGTGCTGAATACACGCCGTGTGATGCTGGCAGTAAAGCGTCCGGACGGCTCATGGCTACCTAAAGGCACCAGCATTGTAGATGAAAAAAATAACTATTTGGTCAGCGCTGTCGACAGCGGACGCGTATTTATCACCGATGTTGCGGATAATCCTGCGTTATATGCCGCTGATGATGATATGAATCGTCTGTGTCGCATCCACTACACGCTGCAGAAAATCCAGGATAAAGAGGCATTTTATGAAACGGCAAAGGGAGTCTGTCAATGAAATCCAACAGCAAATGGTTGAGGATTGCTATATGTTGTATCTTCACCGCACTACTCCCTCCATCAGCCCGTGCCGACGATGACTGCCAAATAACGTTCTCTTCGCCAAACGTCAGCTTTGGCTGGCTTAAGCAAGATGATATCGTCAATTCTCAGCAAGGCTGGAATCAAATGTCTTCACAGGAGATTCACGTTAGTGTGAGTTGCCCAAAAAGCCAGAATATTGCTCTTTTTGTGCAGGCCTCTGCGGGGGAAAAGGGACGATTTTATTTTGGAAATAACGGTGGTCTCGTCGTACGTGTTAGTCAGATGATAGTAGATGGTAAAAGTTATCCTATTGCCAGCACCCTTGATAGAGTGAGCTTTGCTCCCAATGACAGTGCCCTGGATAGTCTGTTGCTACATAATAACAACGGTATTATCGCGATGGATAATAACCAGCAGGTCAGTGGGAAAATGATGAACGTCACGCTGACATTAACACCTGTCTTGAACGATAATCAATTTACACATTCTACCGATACGGTCATGCTAGAAAGCAATTTACAGTGGGAAGTGCTGACGAAATAAACGATGAAGGGGGCCTGCTCTGGCCCCCTTCACAATCTTACTCTTTATCGCCCAGCAGTACGGATTCCAGCGCGATTTTGATCATGTCGTTGAAGGTCGTCTGACGCTCAGCGGCTGTGGTCTGCTCGTGGGTACGGATGTGGTCAGACACGGTGCAGATGGTCAGCGCTTTCGCGCCAAACTCAGCCGCAACGCCGTAGATACCCGCCGCTTCCATCTCTACGCCCAGTACGCCGTATTTTTCCATCACGTCGAACATTTCGCCGTCCGGAGAGTAGAACAGGTCTGCGGAGAACAGGTTGCCCACGCGCGCGTCTACGCCCAGCGCTTTTGCCGCATCAACTGCGTTACGTACCATGTCGAAGTCAGCGATAGCCGCGAAGTCATGATCTTTAAAACGGATACGGTTCACTTTGGAGTCGGTGCAGGCACCCATACCGATCACCACGTCGCGCAGTTTGACGTCCATGCGCACAGCGCCGCAGGAGCCGACGCGAATGATTTTCTTCACACCGAAATCGGTGATCAGCTCTTTGGTGTAGATGGAGCAGGACGGGATACCCATACCGTGGCCCATCACGGAGATCTTACGGCCTTTGTAAGTCCCGGTGAAACCTAACATGCCGCGAACGTTGTTCACTTCGCGAACATCTTCGAGGAAAGTCTCAGCAATGTGCTTCGCGCGCAGCGGGTCGCCCGGCATCAATACGACGTCAGCGAAATCACCCATTTCTGCATTAATATGTGGAGTTGCCATCTTCAGTTCCCTTTAAATTTGTTGTTATTGCCTGATGGCGGCTACGCCTTATCAGGCCTACAAAACGTCTGTAAAAACAGTGAAATACCCTAAGGATTTCGCGTTGTAGGAAGGCGACGAATTCGTGAATCCCCGGGAGCATAGATAAACTATGTGACCGGGGTGAGCGAATGAAGTCAACGCATCTACAGCGCGAAAGACAACGGGTATCACAGCATGTTTTTACCGTAATCCATTGGCGATGTACCAAAGTAGGTCGCCAGCGTCTGGCCGATATCCGCGAAGGTTTCACGGTGACCTAAAGAGCCCGGTTTGACTTTTGGACCGTAGATCAGCACCGGAATGTGCTCACGGGTATGGTCAGTACCGGTCCAGCTCGGGTCACAGCCGTGGTCAGCGGTCAGGATCAGAATGTCATCTTCACCCACCAGCTCCATCAGCTCCGGCAGACGGCGGTCAAACAGCTCCAGACCTGCGGCGTAGCCCGCGATGTCGCGACGGTGGCCCCAGGAAGAGTCGAAGTCAACAAAGTTGGTGAAGACGATGGTTTTATCGCCCGCTTCTTTCATCTCTTTGAGGGTCGCGTCGAACAGCGCGTCCAGACCGGTCGCTTTCACTTTCTTAGTGATGCCGCAGTTGGCGTAGATGTCGGCAATCTTACCGACGGACACCACGTGGCCCTGTTTTTCATCGACCAGTTTCTGCAGCACGGTCGGCGCTGGCGGTTCTACGGCCAGGTCGTGACGGTTGCCGGTACGCTGGAAGTTACCGGCCTTGTCGCCGATAAACGGACGCGCGATCACGCGGCCAATGTTATAGCCGCCTTCGGTCAGCTCTTCACGGGCGATTTCGCACAGCTCGTAGAGTTTATCCAGGCCAAAGGTCTCTTCGTGGCAGGCAATCTGGAACACGGAGTCAGCGGAGGTGTAGAAAATCGGCTTGCCGGTTTTCATGTGCTCTTCGCCGAGCTGGTCCAGAATGACCGTACCGGAAGAGTGGCAGTTACCGAGATAGCCCGGCAGGTTGGCGCGTTTCACCAGCTTATCCAGCAGTTCCTGCGGGAAGCTGTTTTCGTGATCGCTGAAATAGCCCCAGTCGAATAGCACCGGTACGCCGGCGATTTCCCAGTGGCCGGACGGCGTATCTTTGCCGGAGGACAGTTCGTGCGCCCATGCGTATGCGCCAATAACGTCCGCGTTGCCGTCCATGCCGGCGGCAATTTTACCGGTAGAGCCTTCATGCGCTTTCACCAGACCCAGACGAGTCAGGTTAGGCAGATTCAACGGGCCCTTACGGCCATTGTCAGCTTCGCCATTGGCGCAAGCTTCTGCGATGTGGCCCAGAGTGTCGGAACCTACGTCGCCAAAACGATCCGCGTCTTCAGTAGCGCCGATGCCGAATGAGTCCAGCACCATAATAAATGCACGTTTCATATCTTCTCCGTACTTAGTGCTTCAAAAATAATTGATCAGATCAGTATACAACTATTCAGTAATTCGACGATAGACCGAAGGTGTGCTTGCTGGCGCTTTATCGTCAAGGATAATTGCCGCTTTGACGGCCTTCGCCGCTTCCTGCCAACTGGCTTCGTCTTTGGCATGAACCACCGCCAGCGGGCGCTGCCCGTCGATGCTGTCGCCCAGACGGGCCATGTCGGTAAAGCCAACGCTGTAATCAATGGTGTCAGACGCCTGACGACGGCCACCGCCCATCGAGACGACCGCCATCCCCAGCGCACGCGTATCCATTGCGCTGATAAACCCTTCGGTATCAGCATATACCGCTTTGCTCAACATGGCGGTCGGCAGGTATTTATCGTAGTTCTCAACGAAATCGCTCGGCCCTTTCTGCGCGGCCACCATACGACCAAAGACTTCTGCCGCTTTACCGTTATCCAGCACCGCCTGCAGTTTGGCACGCGCTTCGGCGTCGTCTTTCGCCAGCTGGCCGGAGATCAGCATCTCCACGCATAGCGCCATGGTAACGTCAAACAAGCGCGGATTGCGGTATTCACCGGTCAGGAACTGCACGGCTTCACGCACTTCCACCGCGTTACCGGCGCTTGAAGCCAGCACCTGGTTCATATCGGTTAACAACGCCGTAGTGCGAACTCCCGCGCCGTTTGCCACGCCGACAATCGCTTCAGCAAGGGCTTCAGAAAGTTCATAGGTTGGCATAAACGCGCCGCTGCCGACTTTGACGTCCATTACCAGCGCATCCAGCCCTTCGGCCAGTTTCTTGGCGAGGATGGAACCGGTGATCAGCGGAATAGAGTCCACCGTCGCGGTAATATCGCGGGTGGCGTAAAAACGTTTGTCCGCCGGTGCAAGCGAGCTGGTTTGCCCAATAATCGCCACACCCACGTCTTGAATAATTTCACGGAAACGGTTGTCGTCCGGGAAGATGTCGAAGCCCGGGATCGCTTCCAGTTTATCGAGCGTACCGCCGGTATGACCGAGGCCGCGACCGGAGATCATCGGCACATAACCGCCGCAGGCCGCTACCATTGGCCCCAACATCAGAGACGTCACGTCCCCTACGCCGCCGGTCGAATGCTTATCGACAATCGGGCCATTGAGATTCAGGCTTTTCCAGTCAAGGACAGTACCGGAATCCCGCATCGCCATGGTCAGCGAAACACGCTCCGGCATGGTCATATCGTGGAAGAAGATGGTCATCGCCAGGGCGGCAATCTGCCCTTCAGAGATAGTATTGTCACGAATACCATTGATAAAGAAACGAATTTCTTCGTCACTCAACGCATGACCATCACGCTTTTTACGAATAATTTCTTGTGCGAGAAACACGGTACCCTCCTGAGGGAAAAGAGTAGAAGGCTTACATCGCCGGATGGCGGTTAACGCCTTATCCGGCCTACAGGCCTGGATTTGTAGGCCGGATAAGCGCAGCGCCATCCGGCAAATCAGAGCTTAGTAGCTGCTGGCGCTCTTACCGTCGCCGTGACCCAGCGCTTTCAGCAGGCTTGCCAGCAGGCTGGATGCGCCAAAGCGGTAGTGACGAGAATCTGCCCAGTCAGCGCCAAACAGTTCGTCTGCAATCGCGAGGAATTTCTGCGCGTCTTCCGCCGTACGTACGCCGCCCGCCGGTTTGAAGCCAACGGTTTTGGAAACGCCCATGTCGCGGATCACTTCCATCATGATGCGCGCGCTTTCCGGCGTAGCGTTTACCGGCACTTTACCGGTAGAGGTTTTGATGAAATCCGCACCGGCTTTAATGGAGATTTCAGAGGCTTTACGAATCAGCGCCTCTTCTTTCAGCTCGCCGGTTTCGATGATCACTTTCAGCAATACGTTCGCTGCGGCACAAGCGTCTTTACAGGCTTTTACCAGGTCAAAACCCACCTGCTCGTTACCGGCGATCAACGCACGGTACGGGAATACCACGTCCACTTCGTCAGCGCCGTAGGCGATCGCCGCACGGGTTTCCGCCAGCGCAATATCGATGTCATCATTGCCATGCGGGAAGTTAGTCACCGTTGCAATGCGGATGTCCGGCGTACCTTGTTCTTTCAGAGTCTTACGCGCAATCGGGATAAAACGCGGGTAAATACAAATCGCCGCCGTATTCCCGACCGGGGTTTTTGCCTGATGACACAACGCGATCACTTTTTCATTGGTGTCGTCATCGTTCAGAGTGGTCAGATCCATCAGTTTGAGCGCACGCAGGCTGCTTGCTTTTAAATCAGTCATGACATTCTCCAACGGCATTGCCGTATAAAATTTCACCTTGCGAGTCTGTTAATATTCTAACATTCACTCGCGATTACACTTCGATATACATCACAGTTAATGAAAACTACGTACAAATTTGCATTACTGTAATGAGATCTGAATCAAATTATCCCGCCGTCACCGTCTGTTCTTCGAGCGATAAGCGCATCAGGATCAAAGTCGGTTTGCCGCCATTTTCTACAATAGCGCATCGTCCCGGCATAAAGAGGAAACGAAGATGCCTGCCTCATGCGAAACTGCGCTCCAGCAGCGTTGCCAGCAAATTGTGACCAGCCCGGTGCTCACGCCTGAACAAAAACGCCATTTTCTGGCGCTGGAAGCTGAAAACGCCCTGCCTTATCCCACCCTGCCGGAAGATGCCCGCCAGGCGCTGGATGAAGGCGTCATTTGCGATATGTTTGAGGGGCACGCCCCCTTCAAACCGCGCTACGTGTTGCCCGATTACGCCCGATTTCTGGCTAACGGTTCACAGTGGCTGGAACTGGAAGGCGCGAAAGATCTGGATGATGCGTTATCCCTACTCACCATTCTGTATCATCACGTACCTTCCGTGACGTCCATGCCGGTTTATCTCGGCCAGCTTGATGCGTTGCTGCAACCGTATGTTAGAATTCTAACACAAGATGCGATCGATATTCGAATAAAACGTTTCTGGCGTTATCTCGACAGAACGCTGCCAGACGCCTTTATGCATGCCAATATTGGCCCTGCCGATACGCCTGTCACACGAGCGATTTTGCGCGCTGATGCCGAGCTAAAGCAGGTGGCGCCTAACCTGACGTTTATCTACGATGCGGAAATTACGCCGGACGATCTGCTGCTGGAAGTCGCCAAAAACATTTGCGAATGCAGTAAGCCACACATTTCCAACGGCCCTGTAAATGATAAAATTTTCACAAAAGGCCATTATGGCATCGTCAGTTGTTATAACTCGCTACCGCTTGGCGGCGGCGGCAGTACGCTGGTACGTCTCAACCTGAAAGCCGTGGCAGAACGCAGTACGTCTGTCGATGACTTCTTTTCACGTACGCTACCGCACTACTGCCGACAGCAGATCGCCATCATTAATTCACGATGTGAATTCCTCTATGAAAAGTCACATTTCTTTGAGAATAGCTTTCTTGTACAGGAAGGTTTGATCGATCCCGAACGTTTTGCGCCGATGTTCGGTATGTACGGGCTGGCGGAAGCCGTGAATCTGCTGTGCGAAAACGCGGGCCTGAACGCCCGTTACGGCAAGAATGAAACGGCGAACGAGCTGGGCTACCGTATCAGCGCCCAACTGGCGGATTTCGTCGAAAATACGCCAGTGAAGTATGGCTGGAAGCAACGGGCGCTGCTCCATGCCCAGTCTGGCATAAGTTCCGATATCGGCACTACGCCGGGCGCGCGTCTGCCGTATGGCGATGAACCGGACCCTATCACCCATTTGCAAACCGTCGCACCGCACCATGCCTTTTATCATGCCGGGATCAGCGACATTCTGACGCTGGACGAAACCATCAAGCGTAATCCGCAGGCGTTGGTCCAGCTTTGTCTTGGCGCGTTCAAAGCCGGGATGCGGGAATTTACCGCCAATGTCAGCGGCAACGATCTGGTGCGCGTCACCGGTTATATGGTGCGCCTGTCGGATCTGGCGAAATTTCGCGCCGAAGGCTCGCGCACGAATACCACCTGGCTGGGAGAAGAAGCCGCACGTAATACCCGCATCCTGGAACGACAGCCACGCGTAGTCAGCCATGAACAACAGATGCGCTTTAGTCAGTAAGATCATTGCGTTTTCCTGCGTCGATGGGCCAGGCAGCCGCCTGGCATTATTCTTACAGGGCTGCAATTTGCGCTGCAAGAATTGCCATAACCCGTGGACGATGGGTCGCTGTAACGACTGCGGGGAATGCGTATCGCAGTGTCCGCATCACGCCCTCAGCGTTGATGGCGGGAAAGTGGTATGGCGGTCGGACGTCTGCGAGCAGTGCGATACCTGCCTGAAAATGTGCCCACAGCGGGCAACGCCAATGGCGCAAACCATGAGCGTTGACGATGTGCTGCGTCATATTCGTAAAGCATCGTTGTTTATTGAAGGTATTACCGTCAGCGGCGGAGAGGCGACCACGCAATTACCGTTTATTGTGGCGCTATTTACGGCGATCAAAGCCGATCCGCAGTTACAACGGCTGACCTGTCTGGTGGACAGTAATGGTCAGTTAAGCGAGACCGGCTGGCAAAAACTACTGCCGGTTTGCGACGGCGTAATGCTCGATCTGAAAGCCTGGAAGAGCGAGTGTCATCACCGTCTGACCGGACGTGATAACACGCATATTAAGCGCAGTATCCGCTTTCTTGCTGCGCGGGGAAAACTGGCGGAGCTGCGGTTGCTGGTTATCCCGGGTCAGGTGGACTATGCGGCGCATATCGATTCACTGGCGGCGTTTATTACTTCGCTGGGCGAGGTTCCGGTGCGTTTGAATGCCTTTCATGCGCATGGCGTCTATGGCGAAGCGAAAGCCTGGCCAGGCGCGACGCCGCAAGAGGTGGAACAGCTGGCTGACGGATTGCGCGCGCGTGGGGTGGCGAAACTGATTTTGCCGGCGCTATATTTGTAAGCGTCACCTACCGGACAGCGGCTGCGATGCCCTCAGAGCCGAAACAAGGTAATGGTATTGCGATACAGCGTATCGGCTATCACCTCTGCGGGCTCCGGACGTAATTCGCAGAGCGCATCAAATACTCGCGCCGCCTGCTCCGGGCGATTCGGCTGCCCCTGAAACCCCTTTAGCGGCATATCCGGCGCATCGGTCTCCAGCAACAGCGCGTCCAGCGGCAACCGCGCCATAACATCACGGGTTTTACTGGCGCGCGGGTAGGTGATGGTGCCGCCGACGCCGATTTTATAGCCCAGTCGCACAAAGCGTTCGGCCTGTTGCAGACTGCCGGCAAAACCATGCACCACACCGGTTCGCGGCAGATCCTGGCGCTTTAAGTGCATCGCCAGTTTGTCATGCGTGCGCCGCGAGTGCAGGATCACCGGCAGATCGTAGCGTTTTGCCAGTTGCAGTTGCGCGTCTAACAATCGCTCTTGCCTGGCGAACTGCGGATCGTCACGATAAAGATCGAGACCGATCTCGCCTACCGCCACGACGTTCTGTTGTTGCGCCAGCGCCTGTTGTAGCTTATCAGGATCGTCATCGGCATGACGCTCAATCACAATGGGGTGTAATCCCAGCGCAGCATAAAGCGACGGGAAACGCGCCGCCAGCGCCAGCACGCGGGGAAAGTGCGCCGCCCCGGTCGCCGGCACGATGATTTTTTCAACGCCCGCCTCACAGGCACGCTGAATACTGGCGCGCTCATCGCCCGTAAAGGGCGGGAAATCAAAATGGCAGTGTGTATCGATAAAGCGCCAGCTCACGCCAGATCCTCGTCGGTAAATGTGGTGTCGTTTGCCTGCGGCGCGCTAATGACCTCCGCCACATGCGTATCATTGGCCACCGGCGCCGGAGGCACGACCACCGTTTCCGGCACGGCAATCCGTGACGTATGGCGCAAGAGAGGCGGCGTTGCGGCGAGCAATTTACCAACGGTGGCAAGGAAATAACGCCCGCATAATTGCCCGGTTTTGTAATCCTCACGCAGCGCCGGGATACGGCTGCCCAGCGCCATGCTGTGCAGCGGTTTCGGCGGATAAATTTCAATGATCCGCAGCTTACCCGGCGGCTTTTCAATAAATTGTTGGATCGCGCTGTAGGACGTTTCATGATGCTGCACCAGGTTGACCAACGGCTGTAGACTGCTCTCTCCCAGCCAGCGCTCCATACGCTTAAACCACTGCGGCGTGTAATACATTTGCGAGGGTACGGTGCGGATCACCACAATGGTTTTCGCTCCCCGCTTTGCCGCCTCCTGAACCGGAATGGCGTCGCTAATGCCACCGTCCAGATAGTTGATGCCCTCTAACGTAACGCCGGTACGGTAGAAACCCGGTATGGCGCTGGAGGCGCGAATGATATCAAGCCAGTTTTGTTTTGTCGGCGAGAAATAGCCCGGCGTGTAATCATCCCCCCGGCAGGCGCACATATAAAAGGATTTTCCGCTGTCGAACAGGCGCGCTGCGGTATCCATTTGCAGCGGCATCCGGGCGGCGGTGGATTCTACCAGCCAGTCGAGGTCGATAAGGTTTCCTCCGCGTACAAATCGCAACGGATCAAAAAATTCGCGCCTGGTGGTATAGCGCATAATGACTTTACGCCCGTAGCCGGGCTGGTTGCAGAGATACGCCGAGAGATTTTGCGCACCGGCTGATGTGCCGAAGTAGAGATGGAAAGGATTAAACTGCGCACGCATAAACTCATCCAGCACGCCTGCGGTAAAGATGCCCCGCTGCCCCCCGCCCTCACAGACCAGCGCCATACGGCCTGGCCGGAACGGTGTTAATGATAACGGCGCAATATTGCCGAGCGTAACCGGTATTCGCTGGCCCACCTCTGCCTTCCTGTTTTTCATTTTTTTCCAGGCTGACAAGGTAACGCAAAACGTTAACGGCTAAAACCGTAAAAGCCAGTCCGCTGGACTGGCTTGATAGCAATATATCTTTACAGATGCCTGCTAGGGTCGTTTACGGCCCATGAACAGGCTGACCAGGAAGAGCACGATCCCGACGACGAAGACGATTTTCGCCGCGCCGGCAGCCGTACCAGCCAGTCCACCAAAACCCAATGCGGCGGCAATTAACGCGATAACCAGAAATATAATGCCCCAACGAAACATAAGCCTCTCCTTTACCATAGTTAATGTCGACCGCTAAATATGAGCGCTCAGGCTACTCATTCGCGATATTTTTAGTGTGGTGCACATTACGCCTCCCGACAAACGTCGGGAGGACGAATTACGACGAATTACTGAACTTTCAGATCGTTTTTAACACTTTTTACGCCATCAACGGCTTTCGCGATGCTTTCAGCGCGGTCGCTTTGTTCCTGAGTTTCAACGGTACCGGAGAGCTGTACGACGCCATCGGTCGTTTCCACTTTTACTTTACGGGAAGGGACGAGATCGTCCGCCAGCAACTTGGCTTTGACTTCACTGGTCGTGGCCGTATCACCGGCATAACCTTTCACGGAACCTTCTTTATTGTCGCGAACGTGAAGTTTGTCGCTAACGGAGGTCACGCCTTCTACGCCTTTCGCCACTTTCACGGCGGCTTCAGCCTGCGCCTGACTTTCTACAAAGCCGCTCAGGGTGACGACTTTCTGATTGGTTTCGACAGAAATATCGGTGCTTTTAATATTGTCATGGTCTACCAGCGCAGCTTTTACTTTCGCAGTGATAGCGCTGTCATCCATGAAGTTACCGACTTTATTCATAGAGCTATCGACTTTTTGCCCTGCGGTTTCGGTTCCGCTTTGCGCCTTGTCCGTTGTTGCGTTTTCTGCAAAGGCAGAACCTGTCGCAACGGCAGAGGTCAACATTACGGCCAGCAGAGTTTTAGAAATCTTCAGTCTTGTCATAGTCATCGATTTTGTCCTGTATAGTTTGCTCGTAATTTGAGCTCAGGCAACACGAGGTTGCATTGCTGAATGCGGTGAAACTCACCGGTTTCTGAAGTCAATGACTGGCATCACATTCGTGAATTTGTAACGACGCGTCGCCTGCCACCCTTCCGTTTCAGTTATTAATATCGTGACTGAAACAAATCTCAGCTTTAAGCTCTCATATTCACGCATTGAACAGGCATTAAAGCCGACATTTATGTCATCACTTTGTTAAATATAGATCACAATTTTAAAATCGCTTGTCGGTGCGTATAAAAAACAGGCAGATCGGAGAAAAAACGCGGGATTTAAGAACATTCCGTAAGCGGTTAAAAAGGCAGGGAAAGTACGAAGGCGCGGCGGATGCCGCGCCCGGAAAGGGATCAGTGTTCGCGCGTTTTACGGAACTGAACGTCAGGGTAACGTTCCTGGGTCAGGTTCAGGTTAACCATCGTGGGGGCGATATAGGTGAGGTTGTCGCCGCCATCCAGCGCCAGCTGCGTTTCATTCTTACGCTTAAACTCTTCGAATTTCTTCGCATCGGCGCTTTCCACCCAGCGCGCCGTCGCCACGTTGACGGATTCATAAATCGCCTCAACGTTGTATTCGCTTTTCAGACGCGCGACAACAACGTCAAACTGCAAAACGCCCACGGCGCCGACAATCAGATCGTTGTTGGAGATGGGACGGAATACCTGAACCGCCCCCTCTTCAGAAAGCTGCACCAGCCCTTTCAGTAGCTGCTTCTGCTTGAGCGGATCTTTCAGGCGAATACGACGGAACAGTTCCGGCGCAAAGTTCGGGATACCGGTAAACTTCATCATCTCGCCCTGAGTGAAGGTATCGCCGATCTGAATGGTGCCGTGGTTATGCAGACCCAAAATATCGCCCGGGTACGCTTCTTCAACGTGCGAACGGTCGCCCGCCATAAAAGTTAACGCGTCGGAAATCACCACATCTTTGCCAGTACGGACCTGGCGTAGCTTCATGCCCTTCTCATACTTACCGGAAACCACGCGCATAAACGCCACGCGGTCGCGGTGTTTCGGGTCCATATTGGCCTGAATTTTAAAGACAAAACCGGTGAATTTCTCTTCCGAGGCTTCCACTGTGCGGGTATCGGTTTGACGCGGCATCGGCGCGGGCGCCCACGCCACCAAACCATCCAGCATATGGTCAACGCCAAAGTTACCCAGCGCGGTACCGAAAAATACCGGGGTAATTTCCCCTGCCAGGAACAGCTCTTCATCAAACTCGTTAGACGCGCCCTGCACCAGTTCCAGCTCGTCGCGCAGCTGCTGCGCCAGGTCTTCACCCACGGCGGCGTCCAGATCCGGGTTATTCAGCCCTTTAACGATGCGCACTTCCTGAATGGTGTGGCCCTTACCGGTCTGATACAGATAAGTTTCATCTTTATAAAGGTGATAAACGCCCTTAAACAGCTTGCCGCAGCCAATCGGCCAGGTGATCGGCGCGCAGCCGATTTTCAGCTCGTTCTCGACTTCATCCAGCAGCTCCATCGGGTCGCGGATATCACGGTCGAGTTTGTTCATAAAGGTCAGGATTGGCGTATCACGCAGACGGGTAACTTCCATCAGCTTACGAGTCCTGTCCTCAACGCCTTTTGCGGCGTCGATCACCATCAGACAGCAGTCCACCGCCGTCAGGGTACGGTAGGTATCTTCGGAGAAGTCTTCGTGCCCCGGGGTGTCCAGCAGGTTCACCAGACAGTCGTGATACGGGAACTGCATCACCGAGGTGGTGATAGAGATACCACGCTGTTTTTCCATCTCCATCCAGTCAGATTTTGCATGTTGGCTGGAGCCACGGCCTTTTACCGTACCGGCAGTCTGAATCGCCTGTCCGAACAGCAACACTTTTTCGGTAATGGTGGTTTTACCGGCGTCCGGGTGAGAAATAATGGCAAAAGTGCGGCGTTTGGCCACCTCTTGCAAATAAGGAGACAACGTCATAGTCAAATCTTCTTGAGTAAGCGCGGCGTTTGACCACGCATGTTGAATACGAAAAATGCGGCTATTTTACCCATCAACCAGGGGGAGGCAATCAGTGTTTACACAGGAGCTGCTCCAGTTCGCTTAATGACGCCACAGTCCAGGTTGGATGAATACCCGCGGGCTGCTCGCGATGATGCGCGTTAAGCCAGCAGGTCGACAGCCCGGCGTTAATGCCGCCAAGAATATCGGATTCCGCGGTATCGCCAACCATTAATACGCGCGAGCGGTCAGGATTCCCCGCCTGCTCCAGGGCGTAGTTAAAGATTTTCGGATCGGGCTTCGCGACGCCAACCTGCTCGGAAATCACCAGCAGATCGAAATACTCGCGCAGCCCGGTGTGCTCCAGACGAGTTTGTTGTAGCGCGGTAAAACCGTTAGTAATAATACCGATTTTAGCCTGCCCGCGAATCGCATTAAGTAGCGAAACGGCGCCCGGCAAAGGAGAACAGATCTCCGCCATCGCACTAATAAAAGCGTCATTCAGCAGCCCCGGCGCAACGTTTAGCCGTTCAGCCCAACTTTGAAAACGCGCGTGCTGCAATTGTAATGAGGTAATCGCGCCGTTCTGATAATCCACCCATAGCGGCTTATTCACGGCCTGGTAATCCTGGAAATCCTCAGCGGTAAAGGTGACGCTATAGTCAAGGAACATCCGCTGTAAGCCGGTGAAAGAATCAAACGTAAACAGCGTTTCATCGGCATCAAAGAAAATCCAGTCCCACTTCATCATTACACCTTGCCTCTTTTATTACATGCTTATCGGTAACGCCATGATGATGGCGTCCTCATGCCCTTGTGCCGTGGGATAGTAATTGCGGCGAATCGTCGCCTCGTTAAACCCCAGACTTTCATACAGCGCGATGGCGGCAGCGTTAGAGGCGCGTACCTCCAGCCATAGCGTTACAACACCGCGCTTTTCCAGCTCATCAATCAGATGCTCAAGCAGCATACGCCCCAGCCCCCGACGCTGAAAATCCGGATCGACGGCAATATTGAACAGCGTCGCTTCGTCCAGCACCACCTGTGTAATGGCAAACGCGGCCATTCTGTCAGCAGCGGTCAGCTTAAGATTGAGATACCGTTCGCCCTGGTTGCCGAAAAACGTTTTTTCGCTCCACGGAAACGCATGAGCGCGTTGCTCAATCTGCCAGGCTGCGGGGAGATCGGTCGTGCTGAGGATAGAAATCGTGTTCATGTTCGCAGATTTGTTGCCATAGTGCGGCGCGTGCCGCCGGGTTTGCCCGGAGTTCATTAAACGCCGGCGTCGTGACCTGAGCGCCTTCGAGTTGGAGCGGCGCGTCAGTTCCTAACCGCCAGCTATTACAACGGCTGCCCTGCGGCAGCATGGCGACGCGCTCAGGCGCCAGGGATAAAACCTGATCGGGACTCACGGTCAACGCGCGTAAAATATCGCGCATTAGCGGCTCGTTCAGCGCGGGTAATTCCTCTGCAACCACGATCAGACGAACGTGCGCGGGAAGGGAAATCGCAATCTCGCCTTGTAGCGCGCCAGGACGTCGCAGCGCCCACTGCGTAATACCCAGTTGCTGTAACTGCCAGTCTCGTCGGGATGTCATAGCGAAACGCTCCTGTAATCAGGGGCGCAAATATAGCAAATCTGTCGAATCTCCGCCATCAAACTACTATAATCGCCGCCAGTCTGAATTAAGGAGCATTCCATGTCTGCTTTTACCCCGGCAAGTGAAGTCTTGCTGCGCCACAGTGATGATTTCGAACAAAGCCGTATTCTTTTTGCCGGAGATTTGCAGGATGACCTGCCCGCGCGCTTTGAATGCGCCGCCAGCCGCGCGTATACGCAACAGTTTCACCACTGGCAGGCGTTAAGCCGCCAGATGGGCGATAACGTCCGTTTTAGCCTGGTCGCGCAAGCCAGCGATGTCGCTGACTGCGATACGCTGATCTACTACTGGCCGAAAAATAAACCCGAAGCGCAGTTCCAGTTGATGAATATTTTGTCGCTGATGCCGGTGGGCAGCGATGTTTTCGTCGTGGGGGAAAACCGCAGCGGCGTGCGTAGCGCCGAACCGATGCTGGCGGACTATGCGCCGCTGAACAAAGTAGATAGCGCGCGACGTTGCGGCCTTTACCATGGTCGTCTGGAAAAGCAGCCGCAGTTTAGTCTTGAATCCTGGTGGGCCGAGTACAACATCGACGGGCTGACTATCAAAACGTTGCCGGGCGTATTCAGCCGCGACGGACTGGATGTCGGTAGCCAACTGCTGCTGTCTACGCTGACGCCGCACACCAAAGGTAAAGTGCTGGATGTCGGCTGCGGCGCTGGCGTGCTTTCCGCCGCGCTGGCCAGCCATTCGCCGAAAGTGCGCCTGACGCTGTGTGACGTCAGCGCTCCGGCGGTGGAAGCCAGCCGCGCCACGCTTGCCGCTAATGGTCTTGAAGGCGAGGTATTCGCCAGCAACGTCTTTTCGGAAGTCAAAGGACGTTTTGACATGATCATCTCCAACCCGCCGTTCCACGACGGAATGCAAACCAGCCTCGATGCGGCGCAAACGCTCATTCGCGGCGCAGTGCGCCATCTGAACAGCGGCGGAGAGTTACGCATCGTGGCGAACGCCTTTCTGCCCTATCCTAAGATTCTGGATGAGACTTTTGGCTTCCATGAAGTCATCGCGCAAACTGGGCGCTTTAAGGTTTATCGTACCGTGATGACCCGTCAGGCGAAGAAATAGTTGGCCTGATAAGCGCAGCGCCATCTGGTTGCATGTGCCGGATGGCGACGCCAGGCGTCTTATCCAACCTACGTCTCGCGCCCATTTTTGCAGCAATCAATCTATCCCATGCAATTAACTATTGACGAATAGCTGAAAACCACTAGAATGCGCCTCCGTGGTAGTGATTCTTTTCAAGAATCGATGGTATGCGAAGGTGGCGGAATTGGTAGACGCGCTAGCTTCAGGTGTTAGTGTCCTTACGGACGTGGGGGTTCAAGTCCCCCCCCTCGCACCAAAACCACGTTGATATTGCTCGCACTGGGCGAAGGTGGCGGAATTGGTAGACGCGCTAGCTTCAGGTGTTAGTGTTCTTACGGACGTGGGGGTTCAAGTCCCCCCCCTCGCACCAACGAGGCGATATCAAAAAGTAAGATAACTGTGCGAAGGTGGCGGAATTGGTAGACGCGCTAGCTTCAGGTGTTAGTGTCCTTACGGACGTGGGGGTTCAAGTCCCCCCCCTCGCACCAATTATCTTATCCTTCCTTTGTCTCTTCATTTTCATCCCTGATTCCAGTTCATCATTGCCAACATCATGCCGCCAATAAGCGCTATACACGATGGCAGCAGTACAAAATGCCGTAATTGTTTGTGATACAACATCAGCGCAGACAGTAGCAATCCTGATACAATCAACAGCTTCAGCGCATAAGCTGACAGGCCGATAAACGCCAGTCCAACAATAATCACTCCAGGCAATAATACGCCCCATCCGCTGCCTAACGTTCGCTGCAACATGGTTTCACCTCTGGAATTGATAATGATAACTAATATCATATGATATATTTTCTCATTTGTCAGCCAGGGAGGAAGCTAAAGAGATGAGTTTTACTTAACGGTTGATGACACGTATTCAGTAAGGTGATAAATTGTCCGACTGTTAACGTAAAAACAACAACACCTCGCTTTAGGCGACCTTTTCTCATACGTTATTTTCATGTTGGCGCCCGATTCCGTGTATATCACCGATAAATAACGACAATTACCCATGACAACACCATCCTGGCGGTCGCTTCGTATTAAGAAGTATCAGTTTTCTTTACGTCTTTTCTTGTTTCTCAACGCCGTGTCGGCGCTATTTACTCTCGTTTTCCCCCTTTATCAAATCAATGTATTTTGCACGCCAATGATTGGGATAATGGTCCTGAGCGTATTACTGTTGATATGGCATGGGAAATATGGACAAAAAAGAATTAATCTCCCCTTTATCTCCCTACTCTTTGGGGGAATATGGGCGGCGCATATTGCGCTAAAGTATCCGGCATTAGGCCATTATGATTTCTCTTTTTTACTGATTTCCCTGCTTAGCGTTCTGTTTATCGGCTCGATAGCCTTTGCCGCGAATATCGTCGCGTTTACGCTCTATTCGCTACCGCCAGTCGCGGTCTGCCTGTGGCTGAATGGTAATGAACAAGGTTTGCGAATTCTCTATTTGCTGGCCCTGCCAATGGTGGGAATCGCTATTCAACATGTTATCCAGAAACGCTACGATAACTTTGCCCAGCAGCTCATGTTTAAGCTGCTGGCCGAGCGGGAAACCCTCAATGGCCTGAGTATGCTTGATCCATTAACCGGCTTATATAACCGCCGTGGCCTGCAAAATCGGCTGGATACGTTACAGGCGCCGGGCAGCCATGAACACTACGTCCTGCTATTGGATATCGATCATTTCAAAGCGTATAACGATCACTACGGTCATATGATGGGCGATCAGGCGTTAATTCGCGTCTCAGCGGCAATTCGGGACGCCGTGCGATCGCGCGATGTCGTCTGCCGTTTTGGCGGGGAAGAATTTCTGGTGTTGCTGACCACCGCAGAACCACAGCAAGCCCGCGCTACCGCAGAACGTATCCGACAGGAAGTATACGATCTTAAAATCCCGCATATGTTTAACGAAAGCGTCGCCACCAATGTCACTGTCAGTATCGGCATTGCGCCCCTGACGGATCGCAATATCGGAGACGCTATCGAAAAAGCGGATAAAGCGCTCTACGAAGCCAAGCATCTTGGACGTAACCACATTCTGGTCAGCGACGACATGCGCGCCCTATGAATCCTGCTGGCGTAATCGTGCTACGCCAACAGCGTTAACCATAAACCGCTTGCCATCGTTTATCGCTATCGATAGGATTAGCAATCATTATCATTTAGATTAACATCATTAAACTGCGCTATGGCCTACCGTTCCGCACCGATTGCTGACGATATTATCTGGCGAGCTGCTCCCCAGCCGGAAGACGCCTCGCTGGCGGACGCAGTACGCGAGACGATCGCCTCTACCCGTGAGCACCTGTTGGACTTCATTCGGCTGGATGAAACGCCGCCGCCAACGGCGATGACTCTTGCCCAGTGGACGCGCCCCGCGACGTTTCGTTCATTGCTGGCCGCCTATTCCGATCACATCTATCGCCACACGCCAGGCCTGCCACGTGAAAATAAGCCGTTACTCTCCCTGTGGGCGCAATGGTATATCGGGCTGATGACGCCGCCGCTGATGCTGGCATTACTGACGCAAGCGCGCGCTATCAATGTCTCGGCAGAACATATTCACGTTGAATTTCATGAAACCGGGCGCGCCGCATGTTTCTGGCTTGATGTGCATCAGGATAACCTGACAACGGGGCGTTCCCCGGAAGAACGAATGGAAACGCTGGTAGTCTCCGCACTACAGCCGGTCATTCAGGCGCTGGAGGCGACTGGCGACATCAACGCGAAACTTATCTGGAACAATACCGGTTATTTAATCAACTGGTATCTGACTGAGATGAAACCGCTGCTTGGCGAAGCCCTGCTGGCAACGCTACGCCAGCGCTGTTTTTTTGAAAAGCAGCTATCCGACGGTCAGGATAACCCGCTGTGGCGGACCGTCGTAATGCGCGACGGTCTTCTGGTACGCAGAACCTGCTGCCAACGTTACCGCTTACCTGACGTACAGCAGTGCGGCGACTGCACGCTAAAGTAAACTGCGTTACGTTGCCTTCAGTTATCGTCACGGCTTACTGCTGCTGGCCTGTCACATTATTATATTTACAGCTGCGCTCTCCGTATGCCAAATTACGTTTTGCCATTTTTGGGTCTACCGTGGCTATTGGTAAGGTCTCAGGAGAGAAGAATGAGTCTGCAATCTGTACGGCAATTTCTGGCCGATCATGCTCCCGATATTGAAATTATCGAATTAAATCAAAGTACAGCGACAGTCGAACTGGCAGCCAAAGCGCACAATGTAGAGCCAGGGCAGATAGCTAAAACGCTCTCGCTTAAAGTAAAAGACACTATTATCCTGGTGGTCGCCAAAGGCGATGCCCGCCTGGATAATAAGAAGCTTAAAAGCACTTTCGGCGCAAAAGCCCGTATGTTGAGCAGCGATGAAGTGGTCAATGCAACCGGACATCCTGTCGGCGGCGTATGTCCCTTTGGGCTGGAGCACCCGCTGCCCGTTTATTGCGACATCTCTCTGAAGGGGTATAACGAAGTATTGCCTGCCGCAGGCGCCACGCACAGCGCAGTACGCATCGCGCCGGAAAGAATGGCTGAACTGACATCGGCGACCTGGGTAGACGTGTGCCAATAACGTGCCTGACCCCCGGATTCCCCGAACAAGCACGGCGCATCCGGCGCGGGCTATACCCGATGCTGGAGCGCGGTAGCATCTCCGGCGCGCAGATATAACAGAATATCCGCCGCATCGAGTAACCCGGCATCAGAACTCACGCCCAGCTTGGACATCACATTAAACTTATGCGCCCGGATAGTCTTAATGTTACGTTCTAACTGGACGGCAATTTGCGGCATTGAGTAGCCGTTCGACATAAAACGCAGAATCTCCCGCTCGGTTGGACTAAGCATACAATTCTGGTGAAGTTCCCAAAGATTATCTGTACGCTCCGTTGTCCGCCGGGCGCTATTAAGCGATGTAAATAAGGCATCCTGTAAAACATCCAACGGCGACGCTTTGCTGATGACCCCATCCAGCGGCAGCGGGGATAGCGCGCTGATTAAGCGGGCTTCAGCATCATCATCTGCAATCACCAGACGCCGCATATGGGGATAATTTATCGCCAGTTCCGTCAGGCTGGATAATCCTGTCCGGCGTTCAGTTCTTAACGCAGAAAGAGAAAAAATAACGGCAGAAAACGGCGTCTTTAGCGCAGCCTTATAAAACGCGGATGGTTTTGAAAAAATATGAAGCGTATGTCGGCAATCCGGCATTGCATCAAATAGCCCTTTAATACCAATGGTGCTCATCACGCATTTTTCTACGAGCGCAACATTTCTCTTGCTGATTCTGTTTTCCATTCCATGGTTTCTCCATATACCGAAGGTAGGTTCAATTCTCTGGCTCCCTGAGAACTGTTTATCCATGCATACATCTCTGCATTACTGTGTATTGATAAGCGTCGCATGGCGCTATTTTTTTGGGCGCTAATTGTTTTATTACTTTTTTTAAGTAATGCCGCAATTTGGTTAATGCCCCACCCTTTTCCTAAAAGGCGTAATACTTTTCGTTCAGACAGCGTAAGGACAATCGGCCTGTCGTGGGACTGCTGAATTTCAGACGGTACCTGAGGCGATAATAACGTTTTGCTTATTCTTTCCGAACGAGCGTTTCCCGCATGGATAACGCTAATAAGATTCTCGATTGGCTCTTCGTCTGAAAGCAAGGTGCTGACGGGGCCCATCAGGAGATCAACCGCATGTGGATAGCTGGATTTAGGAACCAGAAATACCCAATGTATGTCGCGATATTGCGAGAGTAAGCTATAAAAATATTCGCAGATAGCACGGGGAGAGGCATTGTTAACTGCTAAATCAGCAATAACTAAATTACTTCGACGTAGTTGTAGCAGCGTTAGCTCTTCTATCGTACGGCAATACGCCAGTTTATAATCGGGGAAATTACCTGTTATAGCCCCTTTAAGGCCTTCCTGTATAAGGGGGGTTTTACTGATAATAAGTCCATTTTTGCAGCATCCTGGCAGCATAATTCCTCCGCACCCACGCCGCCCCTTTTCATTGTCCCATTAATAAAAATACTATTAACAATGAGCGCAAAGAAATATAAGCCGAGTGGATTAATTATCCTTGTTTTATTTTTAAAAATATAACATTGATTGCGCTACAATCCACATAGCACAAAAACATGAAATCACTATCGCATAGTTACTCATAAAACCAGAAGCAAGACAATTAAATTAACTAAATTTGCACATTAGTAATTCTAACGAAACTCATCATATTAATAAATTTAAAATATGAGTTCGTCCTTCATTCATATTGCTGAATCCTGAAATAAAAGCCCAACAATACTGACTGTCACCCATAAAATCCATGTAATATCTGCAAATTACACTAAGTCACGCCTATTTTTACACCTGCTGCTCACGCCATTGTTGTAAAACAATTAATGCATGTCGTTGATAAAATTCACCACATCATTGATTCAAAAATGAACGGCCAGGCTGGCATAATGTCTCTATTCTGGAAACGGACATACGAGAACCGTCGCCCATAAGGATATCCTGCCTGTGACGAAGCGCACGTCTCAGAAAGCTTATGCGTTGCGTCTGGCGGTTGACGTTTTTATCAACAAGAAATTGATCTTAACCAACGCCATCATGCCTGCGCTTCGTGTTAAAAAGGAAGCCTCTGTCATAGTGGCGGCGCATAAAATGTCTTTTCGGACAGGACGAGTCATGCAAGAAGAGCAATCAATTCAACGAGCAGTAACACGGTTATGTATTCAATGCGGGCTGTTTTTATTGCAGCACGGGGCGGAAAGCGCACTGGTTGATGAGCTTTCCACCCGCCTCGGTTTGGCGCTCGGTATGGATAGCGTCGAAAGCGCGATCTCCTCTAACGCCATTGTACTGACGACCATTAAAGACGGACAATGTCTGACATCGACACGTAAAAACCAGGATCGCGGCATTAATATGCACGTCGTCACGGAGGTTCAGCATATCGTTATCCTTGCGGAACATCGTCTGCTGGATTACAAAGGCGTGGAAAAACGTTTTAGCCAGCTCCGCCCGCTGCGTTATCCGCGCTGGCTGGTGGCGTTTATGGTCGGTCTTTCCTGCTCCTGCTTTTGTAAGCTGAATAATGGCGGCTGGGATGGCGCGGTTATCACCTTTTTCGCCAGTATGATAGCCATGTATATTCGCCAGATGCTGGCGCAGCGGCATTTACATCCGCAGATCAATTTTTGCATTACCGCCTTTGTCGCTACCACGATTTCCGGGCTGATGCTCACCCTCCCCGCCTTTAGCCAGACGCCCACTATCGCCATGGCGGCGAGCGTACTGCTACTGGTGCCGGGCTTTCCGCTGATTAATTCCGTCGCAGATATGTTTAAAGGACATATTAATACCGGGCTGGCGCGCTGGGCTATCGCCAGCCTGTTGACACTGGCCACCTGTGTGGGCGTAGTGATGTCAATGACAGTATGGGGGCTACGAGGATGGGTATAATCGACTTTTTACTGGCGCTAATGCAGGACATGATCTTGTCTGCGATCCCCGCCGTCGGGTTTGCGATGGTCTTTAATGTTCCCCACCGGGCACTTCCGTGGTGCGCGCTACTGGGGGCGCTGGGTCATGGCTCGCGTATGCTGATGATGAGCGCTGGCTTTAATATCGAATGGTCGACGTTTATGGCTTCGCTGCTGGTCGGCAGTATTGGTATTCAGTGGTCACGCTGGTATCTCGCTCACCCTAAAGTGTTTACCGTCGCGGCCGTGATCCCGATGTTTCCGGGGATTTCCGCCTATACCGCGATGATTTCCGCAGTAAAAATTAGCCATCTGGGCTATAGCGAACCAATGATGATTACGCTGCTAACCAATTTTCTGAAAGCCTCTTCCATTGTTGGCGCGCTCTCAATTGGCCTCTCTGTACCGGGATTATGGCTGTACCGCAAACGCCCCCGCGTGTGATCGGTGGAACGCCTCCTGCTGTTCTTACAGGTCTGTGTGGTACTATAAAAACAGTCGCCCTTCTCGGTTGTTGTTCCATATTGAGAAACATTATGTCTTCCAGAATTTTAACGTCGGACGTCATCGGTATTGACGTCCTTTTACACGATCATCATGCTGTGCTGGCGAAGTCAACGGGCGGCGCAGTGGCGGTATTCGCTAATAATGCGCCTGCCTTTTATGCCGTGACGCCTGCACGCATGGCTGAACTGCTGGCGCTTGAAGAAAAGTTATCACGTCCGGGAAGCGATGTGGCGTTAGACGCGCAATTTTACGAAGAACCCGAAGCCGCCCCCGTTGCGATTCCCTGCGGAAAATTCGCCATGTATCCAGCCTGGCAACCGGATGCGGATTTTCAGCGTCAGGCTGCCCTTTGGGGCGTGGCGCTTCGGGAGCCGGTCACCGCAGAAGAGCTGGCGGCGTTTATCGCCTACTGGCAGGCGGAAGGTAAGGTTTTTCACCATATCCAGTGGCAGCAAAAGCTGGCGCGCAGCGTGCAAATCAGCCGTTCCAGCAATGGCGGAATGCCGCAGCGCGACATCAATAGCGTCAGCGAACCTGACAATCATATTCCACCAGGTTTTAGGGGGTAACGATGAAAAATGTTGGCGACCTGATGCAGCGTCTACAAAAAATGATGCCTGCGCATATTACGCCGGCGTTTAAAACGGGCGAAGAACTGCTGGCGTGGCAGAAAGAGCAAGGCGAGATCCGGGCGGCGGCGCTGGCGCGGGAAAACCGGGCAATGAAAATGCAGCGCACCTTTAACCGTTCCGGCATTCGACCGCTGCATCAGAACTGCTCGTTTGATAACTATCGGGTTGAGTGCGACGGACAAATGAACGCGTTAAGTAAAGCCCGACAGTACGTTGATGAATTTGACGGCAATATCGCCAGCTTTGTCTTTTCCGGCAAGCCGGGAACCGGTAAAAATCATCTCGCCGCGGCTATTTGTAATGAGCTGCTGCTGCGCGGAAAGTCGGTACTGATTATCACCGTAGCGGATATTATGTCAGCGATGAAAGACACGTTCAGCAATCGGGAAACCAGCGAAGAGCAGTTGCTTAACGATCTGAGTAACGTTGATCTGCTGGTGATCGACGAGATCGGCGTGCAGACCGAATCCCGTTATGAAAAAGTGATCATCAATCAAATTGTCGATCGTCGTTCCTCGTCAAAACGTCCCACCGGCATGTTGACGAACAGCAATATGGAAGAGATGACGAAAATGCTTGGCGAACGCGTCATGGACCGTATGCGTCTCGGCAACAGTTTATGGGTTAATTTTACCTGGGACAGTTACCGCAGCCGGGTGACGGGTAAAGAGTATTAAATTGCAACGTGCGCCAGGGCGATACAACGCCTGGCTGGCATAACACAGGTGATTACCATGAATACAGCGAAACATGTTCTGTGCTGCGCGGCGGTCGCCTGCGTACTGATTTCCACCAGCGGTATCGCCGCCTCCTGGCAGGATTCGCTTTCCAGCGCCGCCAGTCAGTTAAGCGCTCAGGGCGCGAACGCACAGCAGGGCGGGATGTCGCTTTCGGCGCTAACCGGTCTGCTCAGCAACGGCGCCCAGTCGCTCAGCGCTGATAATATGAATAATGCCGCCGGAATTTTGCAGTACTGCGCCAAACAGAAGCTGGCGTCCGCTACCAACGTGGAAAACGTTAAAAATCAGATTCTGAACAAGTTGGGGTTGGATACTACACAGCAGGAGCAGGACACTAACTACCTGAACGGCCTGCAAGGGTTGCTCAAGACGAAGGACGGCCAGCAGTTGAACCTCAATAATATCGGCAGTACGCCGCTGGCGGAAAAGGTGAAAACCAAAGCTTGCGATCTGGTGTTGCAGCAAGGGCTGAATTTCCTTTCCTGACTGCGTTTTTCTGACCGTGCGCCACGCCGGGACGTCCTGATAAAAGCCGTGTTTTGGCCCTTTACCCGCCAGCACGGCATTAACCCGACTTTTCCTTTCGTCTTTTCCTGTTATTAACCGCTATGTCAGGAAGTGATGCCGATCAAAAAAACAACTTTCTAAACTCATTCTAAATAGTAGCGCCGTGTAAAGTCATTAGAATTGCAGCAATGTGACATCGCTATTACATTGTTAGAAATTTTTTCCTGCCAGCGATAAGCCTGGTTTATTGAGGATCGTCAGTTGTCCGAGTTGCTCTCTGTCGCTCTGTTTCTCGCCTCTGTGCTGATATATGCCTGGAAGGCGGGCCGTAACACCTGGTGGTTTGCCGCCACTCTCACGGTGCTGGGACTTTTTGTCATTCTGAATATTACCCTGTATGCCAGCGACTATTTTACCGGCGACGGGATCAACGACGCAGTGCTTTATACGCTCACGAATAGTCTGACGGGAGCGGGAGTCGGCAAATATATTCTGCCGGGAATCGGCATTGCCCTGGCGTTAGTGGCGGTATTTGGCGCGCTGGGATGGGTACTACGCCGCCGCCGTCACCATCCTCATCATGTCGGTTACAGCCTGCTGGCGTTACTGCTGGCGTTGGGTTCGGTCGACGCCAGTCCGGCGTTTCGCCAGATTACCGAACTGGTAAAATCACAAATGCGCGATGGCGATCCGGATTTTGCCGTTTATTATAAAGAACCAGCAAAAACCATTCCTCATCCGAAGCTCAATCTGGTCTATATCTACGGCGAGAGCCTGGAACGGACCTATTTTGATAATGACGCTTTCCCCAATCTCACGCCAGAGTTGGGCGCGCTTAAAAATGAAGGGCTGGATTTCAGCCATACCATGCAACTGCCGGGAACGGATTACACCATCGCCGGGATGGTGGCTTCCCAGTGCGGTATTCCGCTGTTTGCGCCGTTTGAGGGCAATGCCTCAGCGTCGGTTTCCAGCTTCTTCCCGCAGAATATCTGCCTCGGCGATATTCTGAAAAACTCCGGCTACCAGAACTATTTCGTGCAGGGCGCTAACCTGCGTTTTGCCGGGAAAGACGTGTTCCTGAAATCACACGGATTTGATCATCTGTACGGCGCTGAAGAGCTGAAAACGGTGGTGGCAGACCCGTCTTATCGTAACGACTGGGGCTTCTACGACGATACGGTGCTTGATGAGGCATGGAAGAAATTTGAAGCGCTTTCCCGCTCAGGCCAGCGTTTTTCGCTGTTTACGCTGACCGTAGATACTCACCACCCGGACGGGTTTATCTCACGCACCTGCAACCGCAAACGCTACGATTACGACGGCAAGCCCAACCAGTCCTTTAGCGCCGTAAGTTGCAGCCAGGAAAACATCGCCGAGTTTATCAACAAAATCAAAGCGTCACCGTGGTTTAAAGATACCGTTATCGTCGTCTCTTCCGACCATCTGGCGATGAACAATACCGCCTGGAAATACCTGAATAAGCAAGATCGCAACAATCTGTTTTTCATTCTGCGCGGCGATAAACCACAGCAGGAGACGCTGGCGGTCAAACGCAACACGATGGACAACGGCGCAACGGTGCTGGATATTCTCGGCGGCGATAATTTTATCGGTCTGGGACGTAGCAGCCTTTCCGGGCAGTCGCTGTCGGAAGTGTTCCTGAATGTAAAAGAGAAAGTGCTGGCGATGAAGCCGGATATCATTCGCCTGTGGAATTTCCCGAAAGAGATAAAAGATTTTACCGTCGATCGGGACAAAAACATGATCGCGTTTTCCGGGAGCCACTTCCGCCTGCCGTTACTACTGCGCGTATCGGATAAGCGCGTCGAGCCGTTACCGGAAAGTGAATACTCCGCTCCGCTACGGTTCCAGTTGGCCGACTTCGCCCCGCGCGATAATTTCGTTTGGATCGATCGCTGCTACAAAATGGCGCAGCTATGGGCGCCGGCGCTGGCGCTCTCCACCGACTGGTGCGTCTCGCAGGGGCAGCTTGGCGGGCAGCAAACCGTACAGCATGTCGATAAAGCGCAGTGGCAGGGTAAGACTGCGTTTAAAGACACGATGATCGATATGGAACGCTACAAAGGCAACGTCGATACCTTAAAGATTGTCGATAACGATATTCGTTATAAAGCTGATAGCTTTATCTTTAATGTCGCGGGCGCGCCGGAGGAGGTGAAGCAGTTTAGCGGCATTTCCCGGCCGGAGTCCTGGGGGCGCTGGTCAAATGCGCAGTTGGGCGATGAGGTTAAAATCGAATATAAAGCGCCGCTGCCGAAAAAGTTTGATCTGGTGATCACCGCCAAAGCCTTCGGCGACAACGCGAATCGGCCGATTCCGGTACGCGTAGGCAACGAAGAACAGACGCTGGTGCTGGGTCACGATGTGTCCACTATCACGCTGCATTTCAACAACCCGACGGATGCGAATACCCTAGTCATTGCGCCGCCCGCTCCCGTCTCCACCAACGAAGGTAATATTTTGGGCCATTCGCCGCGCAAATTGGGGATTGGCATGGTGGAGATCAAAGTGGTGAATGTTGAGGGTTAAAAGAGAATGTCGTATATGCCGGGTGGCGGCTGCGCCTTACCCGGCCTACACATCATCTTTATCAATAAACTGGCGCGTAGGCCTGATAAGCGAAGCGCCATCAGGCACTGTATATGCTACACGCCCCTTTCTGTTAATAATCGAACTGACGGTAGTAACGACGAATATCCAGACTGTGGCCGGTATATTTCTCAAAGTGCGCCGCCAGTCGGTCAACTAACAATGTCGAAACAACACACGGCGCCATGATCCAGCGGAACTCATCATCAATACCGTCCAGCGCATACGCTTTCGGATCAATCACCACCAGGTTATCGGTAATCTGACTGGCGAAGCGCTCAACGCGTTCATCCAGCACGCGGCATTTCCCTTCCCCTTTCACCAGAATGAGCGGCACCTCTTTTTCCAGCAGCTCCAGAGCGCCGTGGAAAAATTCCGCAGAGCTGACGGGGCGCGTGCGCTTCCACTGCATCTCTTCCAGGATACACATGGAGAACAGATAGACCTCGCCCCACATCTCCGCGCCGCCGACCCACATCATATAATCGCTGTTATGATAACGGCTGGCGATAGCATCGGCCTGCGGATCAAATTTTTGTTTCGCTTTCAGCAGATTCGCCGGCAGAATTTCCAGTTGGCTGGCGAAGCGATCGTAACTGGCGAATTCGTTATTGCGCGACAGCACGCGGAAAAACAGCCAGTACAGCAGCATATATTCATATTCCACGCCATTTTTGTGACGCATCGGAATATGCCATGTCGCCGCCTGCGCCAGCGGAGAGTCCGCATTTTTGGTAATAGCGACTACGCGTATTCCCTGCGCTTTACACCACTCGGCGATCGCCACCGATTCTTTGGTATCACCGGATTTAGACAGCGTAATAACCACAGAGTCTTTATTCAGCCGCTTATTTCCTTTATGAATTAATTCTGCCGCCTGCTCAACATAAACCGGCAACGTTGTTAATTCTTTGGCAAATTCATTAATTGCCATCATTGGCGCCAGTGAACCGCCAACAGAGGCGAAAAATAAAGAACTGAACCCGTCCTGATAAATCTCGTCAGCAACCTGTTCTGCCTTCTGGCGCGCAGCGATGATCTCACGAGCACTCGTCAGGTACTCGTCCTGATTAAAACCCAACATATTTTTCTCCTGATTGTTCAGATTTTACTTTTTAAAACGCGATCGAAATCGTCAAAAATGCGTACCGAAAGGTCGATGCCTTTCAGTGAGGCGATATGAAACGCCATGAGTTGTACCGGCACAATCAACAGCAATGGCGAGAAATGGTGATCAACCGCCACATCCAGCGCAAGCGTCTGGTCATCCTGTGCCGCCTTCGCCAGCGTGAGAGTAAAGGTTTTGGCGACCGCAGGCGTCATATACTCCCGTAGCGCCCTGGAGCGCGCGTCGGGCCGGTCCTCAAAGAAGAACATCACATGTTCCGCATTGGCTTCCAGATACGGGCCGTGCATATAGGCTTCCAGCTCAAACCCGCTTGAGGGAACACGCACCGTCTCGGTAAATTTAGTTTCCAACTCTTTTGCCACCCCAACCAGCGCGCCGTAGCCTATCGCCACAAAACGCGTCCCGTTTCGTAAAACGGACTGGTGCTGGTGAATAAACGCTTCCGTACGCACGATAACCAACGGCAGGGTTGCCGCGATGCGTTGAAGCTGCGCCACATACTCCTCGACCTGCGATTCCGTCAGTCGCTGCTGCTGACGGGCAATTAACAACGCGATAAGCAACAGATTCAGTACCGTCGCGCTAAATCCACGGGTAACAAAGCCGACGGACTCAATCCCGGTCAGAATATCCAGTGGATAATCGCTGGCCTTGCCAAAAGGGCTTTGCGGATCGGCGGTCAGAGCGAATACCGGACGTCCCTGCGCCTGAACTTTACGCATCGCCTCCAGGGTGGAAGCGCTTTTCCCGCTCTGGGAAATAGCAATAACCATATCGGCTTGCGGATCGCTATTCTCATAATGACTAAAGGTGTACGGCTCTTTAATATCGATAGAGATACCGCAGCGCTCAAAGAAATAACGGGCGCAAAAGGCGGCATTCAATGACGATCCGGTGGCTAATATCAGGATTCGCCGTAACGTTTTTTGGCTGGCGAACCGCGATACTTCTTCCAGCGACTGGCGATGGCGGAGAATAATATTCGCCAGGACGTCAGACTCTTCGTTAATATAGGTCAGCATGGTTGGTGACATTGTGTATCCCTCTTAAAATAACCCTATCCAGGAACCGAAAATTCCCACCAGCGCAATACCGCCAATGATGGTTAACGGTTTCACTTTTTTCCCTAACAGCCAGTACACAATGGCGAAGCTAATTAACGGCAGCAGACAAGGCATGATGTCGTTAATAATGTCCTGAACATGGGTTTTCGCCTCTCCCGTACCAAACGTAATGGGAATGGTGATATCAATCATGGAGGCCGTCATCGCGCCAACCACCATCAGACCGATAATCGAGGCGCCATAGGTTAGGCTTTCCATCATTCCGCTTTGCTGAATACGTTGCAGTACGCCGGTTCCCAGCACATAGCCCCAGCGGGTAAAGAACCATCGGGCCAGAATATGCGGTACGTTAAACACCAGCAGAAATAAAATCGGCCCCAGAATATTGCCTTTCAGCGCCAGACTGGTACCGATGCCAGTGGCGATAAGACGCAATGTTCCCCAGAAAAAAGAGTCGCCAATACCCGCCAGCGGCCCCATTAACGACGCTTTGACGTTATCGATAGAACTGGCGTCCATCTCTTTCTGCTGGCTATTTTTCTCCTCCATCGCCACGGTAATACCGAGGATCAACGTCACAATGTGCGGCGTGGTATTAAAGAAAGCCAGATGGCGTTTTAGCGCTTCGGCAAGATCTTCTTTTCGGCTATACAGTTTCTTTAATACCGGAATGAGCGTATAGACGAACGCCAGGTTCATTTGTCGTTCATAGTTCCAGGAAAACTCCATCTGGAATGACCGCCAGAAAACGCGGCGTAAATCACGCGCGGTGACCAGTCCTGTGGTTTCCGCCTGCTGGCGGTCTTTATCAGAAATCATCTTCATCGTCATGAGACGCTCCTTGCGCAGGTGCCGGTTGCGAGGCCGCAAATTTCGGCATATTGACCATCACGACGGCGACGATCGCGCCAAGAATCGCAATACCCGTCACCGGAATTTTTAAATACGCCATTAAAACAAAACCGAGGAAAAAATAGGGGGCGACCTTTTTATTAATTAATAAGCGCGCCAGCATGGCAAAACCCAGCGCGGGAATAATACCGGTGGCAACGCTTAATCCATGTTTAATAAACTCTGGAATGGCATCCAGAAAACCTTTAACCATATTCACGCCCGCTAAATAAGAGACCGTGACGATAATCCCCAACGTCAGCGACAGCCCAATGCCGGAGATTAAATGCATACGCTCAATGCCCCGGGTATCCCCTACCTCAGCGTAAGCATCGGCTTTATGACAGAGCAACGGAATAAACATTCCGTTATAGATATTTTTCACAATTAACGCCAGTGTCGCGATAGGCAAACCTAATAACAGCGCGGTTTCCGCCCCGGCGCCGGAATTAATCGCAAAGGCCACACCTAAAATACCGCCAGTGACCACATCCGGCGGCAGCGACGCACCCACCGAAAAGGAACCGATAAACGCCAACTCCAGCGTCGCGCCCATCACAATTCCGGTTTCCATGTCGCCCAGCACCAGTCCGGTTAACAGTCCGGTCACGATAGGTCTGGAAATCAGCGACGTCCCTAATGCATATTCAGACTGGGCGATAAACGCCACCAGTCCAAGTAAAAGCGCCTCTACCATAATATGTCCTCAGGAGGGTATCCGCTCAGGCAAAAAGTTGTTTACGATCGTTAGGCACCAGCCGAATTTCTATCTCTACTCCGCCAGCCGCCAGCTCCCGAAGTTGAGTCATTTCATCCGCTAACAGATTGATGGCTTTAGCAATATTCTGACTCCCTTCACGCACCTTCGTGCCGCCTAAATTAATACTTTTAATGTCGGGTAATTCGCGCGCCAGCCGGTACGCATCCGCCACGGATTCAACAACAATAAAAAGTTTATATTTATCGGTAACGCCGCTTTTTATCGCTTCAATTGAATCGGCAATATTTTTAATAACCAGCTTCACCGCGGGCGGCTTCGCCATTTTAATGGTGGTTTTACGCAGGTCATCATTAGGTACGCTGTCGTTGGCAATTAAAATACAGTCGGCGCCAACGTACTGCGTCCAGGAAAAGGCGACCTGTCCATGTAATAAACGATGATCCACCCGTAAAAAAACAATCATGACGCTTCCTCCCCTTAAAAATCTTTATCGCTTTGCATGGCGCTGGTGATAGTTTGATTGCAGTACTGAATATTTTCTTTTGAATCCGCTAACGCCGTCATTATGGTATGCGTGGTATTGCCATCGTTTTCCGACATAAAGAGATCGATAACCAGCGGCAGGTTAATCCCTGCCAGCAGATGAAAATTTTCCCGTGATAAATAACGGACAAATTCATTATTCACGCTGCCGGCAAAAATATCGGTCAGCGCAATAATTTCATCTTCCGGCGGGATCCGGGCAATTAGCGTATCTACCTGCTGGCTTAAATCCACGCTCTCTTCAACGTAAGCGCACAGCGTCCAGACATTTGACCGTTTGCCTAAAATCAGCTCCACGGAGTTTAAAACCCCGCTGGCCAGCGTGCCGTGGCTGGCGAAAATATAATGTCTCTTCATCCTGACCTCTAAAACACATTCCACTGTGATAAAAGAGAGCAAGCGGCGTGCCAGAAAAAGTGGCGCGCCGAAAAAAGATGCGGGTTAACAGAGAGGAATCGTTAAAACTGTTGATCTTGCTCGATAAGTTCTGTTTCGAAGGTCAGAATATTATGGATATAGCCAAGCTCGGCGGTGGGGATTTTGACACTGTAGTTACTCTCAATGACACTAAACGCTTCCCGTAGCCGATTCAGTTCCTGTTCCGGACACTGTTGTCCACTATAAGCAGTAATGCCCGCATGGCGGATCAGACGCTCAATCAGGCAACTAATATGCACATAGAGCGCCACCTTTCTTTCATTCGAGACGGTAACGCCCGCCAGATGCTCATAGCGCAGCAGAAACTGCTCAACGTGGTTGATGACTTTGCTGGTGTCGAGGATGGTGACGGATTCGATCACTCTTCGGAGCGAGAAGTTTTTCAGCAGCAGGTTATTGATCTCCGCCACCTGCTCCGGCGTGGTCAGCGAACCAAACAGCCGCATCAGATAGTGGTTCCCCTCGCCGGAGATCAGCGAGTCGAGCGAAATCCACGGCACGCTGGCGATGTGCGGGTCCAGAGTGCCGACTATCGCCAGTACGTCGTAGCGCATAAATACCGGCTCCTGGGTTTTATTGCTCGCCAGCATCGCATAATCGCAGGCGACGACGTCAATCTCCAGCGCCTGCGGAATACTGGCGCTCAGTAATGCGCAAAGATTAGTCGCCACACCGATACCGGTCGCGCAGGTAGTCAGTATGGCGCGCGGTTTGTTGCTTTTCGGCCAGTAGAGCTGATACTCGACCGGCACATCCCGGGCGATATCGCGGGCGATCTCTTCAATAAAATGCCCCTGTAAAATACGCTCCCCGACATACAGGGCCATGCTGGTCGATACGTTGTTGATAATCGTCACCGGCGTGGAAAGCGCGCGATCAAAATGACGATGAATGGCCTTGAGCGATCCCATATCCACCAGAATCATCAGGCCAGAGGCGAGCGGGTGCCCTTCCAGATAGCGCATCACCTGCTGCGCTATCGCCTCCGGCGTGACGTCCAACGGCATATCGAACGATTCAAAAATCGTATTTTTCAGTAACCGGTTGGCGACGTTGGCGATACTGCTGGCGGTGGCATAGCCGTGCGCCAGAATCACCGCATGCGTCACCTGTTTTTGGTTGTTAGCCCCCTGTTTATGCAGCCAAAGCGCCAGCAGCAGCATATCAATGCGTCTCGGCTCCAGATCCAGCTTCTGGCCCAGCGTCTCCAGAATTTGTAAACAGAAGCTGTACAGCAGCGGATATTTCTGGGCGAGGAAGGCGTCCAGTTGGCGGATCTGCTCGCTGTTGAGACGAGAAGGCGCCAGTGCGGTACGATGGATTAAATAGTGGCTAAGCGCGTAAATACAGTTGCCGTTAAGCTGCATATTGAAACGCTTCTCCAGACGATAAAACTCTTCCCGCACCTGGCTTGTAATTAACAGCAACCGCTGGGAGTGCACATTATCGTCGCCGGTAAAAATCAGACGATCGAAGAGAGCTTCAATTTCATCGCCCATTCTTTTTTGTACCGTCTCCCACCCCTCTTTCCCGCTACGTACCAGCTCGTACAGCGCCAGCACATGACACTGCGTATCATGGATCATGCCCTGCATCTCGTCGCGGGCGCGCAGCAGCCAGGTCAGGTTCGTGTCGGGCGAGATGCTCACCGGCGTGTCGTCCGCCAGCGATTCATTTAGTGACGGCAATGCCGACAGCATGGCATCCGGCAGATCGTGCAGCGACACGGTAACGGTTTCCTGCCCAGGCTTTTTCGCCCATGCCGTAGCCACCGCATACTTCACCACATTTTTCAGTTCGCCGACGTTGCCGCGATAAACATACTGATTGAGGATCTGCAACAAACGCGGTTTGAGGATAAGCGTGGCCGAGAGTTTTTTCGCCTCCGTCCAGAAAAACAGTAAGATCAGCGCCTCTTTTTCCTGGCGGCTGCGGTGCTGGAGATCCGGCAGGTTGACCTGAATCGGGATGCGCCGCAAAAATGTCGTCAGAAAGGTACTGTGTATCTCTTCGGTCGTCGCAAATACCAAACGTACCGAAACCGGATGCCCCTGCGCGGTGTCGCCTACCCGATAAATTTCACCACGATCGAGCCAGGTAAAGAGCTTCTCCTGCCCTTCGGCGCTCAGCCGGTGGACTTCATCCAGAAATAACATGCCGCCGTCAGCCGCCTCGAACGCGCCCGGTCTGTCGCTCTGCGCGCCGGTAAACGCGCCCTTCACATAGCCAAAAAGATTCGCCGCCAGCAGTTCGGGATTGCTCGCATACTGGGCGCAATTAAAACTGATAAATGGCGCATCCGGCGACAGAAGCGCCTGGGCGATGGCATATTCGTGCATGAGCTGCGCCAGATAACTTTTCCCGGTGCCGCTTTCGCCGGTCATCAGTAGCGGCAGTCCGCCGTCGGGATAAAACAGCGCGGTTTTCAGTTGCTCAATCGGGCGCTTCAGGCTTTCGTTATGGCCAATCAACAGGGAAAAGTGATCGTCCGGCGCGCACTCCTGTTCCCCGTGCGCTAACAGCTCCGCGACGCTGGCGTATTCATTACGCGAAAGGGTAAAAAACTGTTGGCTAAATGCCTGCTTATGCAGGAAATAGACGGGACGGGTATTGATTTTGCAGAGCACGCCCTGCGCCACCAGTTGGTTCAGATAATGGCTGGCGGTATTGCGCTGCATATTAAAACGCTGCGCCAGATAGCGCGCGGTAAACACCTCACTGACATTTTCCGGATCAAAAAAATCCGTTTGGTTCATCAGGAAAGCAAGCAGGGCATCTTTGCGCATCGTATCCTCTCACGATTATCACATCAGCAATTATGATGCCGCGAAACAAGGCTCTCCTGTCGTGCAATCTCTTGCTTTATTCATTTTTTGTGGATCACCGCACACCTTCACTCAACGTTGGATTAGCGCGCGATATCAGAAAAGAGAGGAGGAAGCGGCGCACGGCCTGGCGTATAAATCACGCTGCGCCATGCGCCTGATGCTGGTTTAAAATCGGCCTGCGCGGACTGCCAGGCCTGATAAGCGAAGCGCCATCAGGCAAAAGTGTGAGCATCTCATTCGGCCTACGGTCATCTGTAGGCCGACTGTTCACCATACGCCCTTAAAACGTTTCCCAATTATCGCTGCCATCGGCCACAGCGGCCTTTGGTGACGACACGGCTGCCGGGGTTTTTACCGCTGCCACTTCACGCGCACGCTGCTGTTGCTGTTGAATACGGAACACCGCGACGGCCTGGGTCAGACGGCTGGCTTGCTCTTCCAGCGCCGCAGCCGCGGCGGCGGATTCTTCCACCAGCGAGGCGTTCTGCTGCGTTACGCGATCCATCTCCGCTACCGCCAGGCCCACCTGGTCGATACCACGGCTTTGCTCGTCGGACGCCGAGGCAATCTCGCCCATGATATCGGTCACGCGGGTCACTGCATTGACGATCTCATCCATGGTTTCACCGGCGCTTTCGACCAGCGTCGAACCCACATCAACACGGCTCACGGAATCCTCAATCAGACTCTTGATCTCCCGTGCCGCCTGCGCGCTACGCTGGGCCAGATTACGGACTTCACCGGCCACCACCGCGAACCCGCGTCCCTGCTCGCCTGCGCGCGCCGCTTCTACCGCCGCATTCAGCGCCAGGATATTGGTCTGGAAAGCAATACCGTCGATTACGCTGATAATATCGGCGATTTTCTGCGAACTGGAGGCGATATCGCGCATTGTTTGTACGACGTTATCCACCACTTTGCCGCCTTTTTGCGCTGTTTCAGAGGCGCTCAATGCCAGGTGACTGGCCTGACGGGCGTTTTCGGCGTTCTGTTTCACGGTCGCGGTCAGTTGTTCCATACTGGCGGCGGTCTCTTCCAGAGACGCTGCCTGCTGCTCAGTACGGGAAGAGAGATCGTTGTTGCCCATCGCAATCTCGCTGGCGCCGCTGTAAATGGCGTTGGCGCCGTTGCGCACATCGCCCACGGTACGCACCAGTTCGCTCTGCATATGACGTAAGTTGTCCGCCAGTTGCCCCATTTCGTTAGAGCCTTCCACATCAATACGTTTCACCAGATCGCCGCTGGCGATATGGCGAATACTTTCAATCAGACGATTCATCGGGGCGATAAGCGACAGTTTGATGCCGAACCAGACGGCGATAATGACCACCAGAACGGCAATCAGCACACTGACCAGTACCCACATCGCCTGGTTGTAGGAACTGTTGTTATCCTCAACAGCAATATCGTACAGACGATCGTTTTGCTGCATATAGGCCATGTACTGCTTCTCAAAAGCGTCCTGATAGCTTTGAGTCGGTTGATCAAAAAACTCGTTAATCTTACCCGCGCCAAGAAGCTGAATAAGCTCCGCCAACGCGCCGTGGTAGATATCATAGGTTCGTTTGATCTCAAGGAAAGCCGCCTCACTCTGACGTGGATCGCGCGGTAACGACTCATACTGCGCCCAGTTTTTTTCGGTGAGCTTCAGCGCATTGGTCGCCCCCTGCATCAGTTCAGCGACAGTTGCGCCGCTGCCAATATTGCTCTGGTCCATCATCCAGCGGATACCCGCGCGATTCAGGGTATTACGCGTTTGCAACAGCTCCACCCAGGTTGAATTCAGGGCAGACTGCTGCTGACGAATGGTTTGCAATACGGTGAAGTTTTCTTTGTCATTCTTCAGCGAGTTGAAGAACAGCCCGCCGGATGTCAGTTGTAAAAGGCCAAATAGCGCCAATACCAGCAGTAAGCTGGTAACAATTTTAATTCGTTTTAACATGTTTTCTCTTTCCGCTAGACAGATACAGAATTTTCGGCCTGGAAAGGGAAAACTTTATGGGATGCGCGCCATTAATATCACGATTAGCTCAGTTAAGTCGTTATGACGCCCCGCGCAACAAGGATCGTCCCATTTTATATCGTGATCTCAATCACATAAAATAGTCCACGCCCTCCTCCGCGAAACCGCTTACCGGTACGTCCGACCGCTTAAACCGCCATACAACCACTCACTGATTTACCTAACTTTACGCGCGCGATGATCTGGCAAGATCCTCTCAGCATAGCAGTCAATCTACCTCCTCAAACACGAACTCAATGTCCACCCAGCTTCGGCTGATAATTAAACTTACAACCAGGTTTTACTATGGATACGAAAAAGATATTCAAGCACATACCCTGGGTGATTCTCGGAATCATCGGTGCTTTCTGCCTCTCGGTCGTTGCCCTACGTCGGGGTGAACACGTGAGCGCCCTGTGGATCGTGGTCGCTTCCGTTTCCGTCTATCTGGTGGCTTACCGCTACTACAGCCTGTATATCGCCCAGAAGGTCATGAAACTCGACCCGACGCGCGCGACGCCGGCGGTTATCAATAACGACGGCCTGAACTACGTGCCGACTAACCGCTACGTGCTGTTTGGTCACCACTTCGCCGCCATCGCCGGCGCAGGTCCGCTGGTCGGGCCGGTATTGGCCGCGCAGATGGGCTATCTGCCGGGGACGCTGTGGTTGCTGGCGGGCGTGGTGCTCGCGGGCGCAGTGCAGGACTTTATGGTGCTGTTCATCTCTTCCCGCCGTAACGGCGCCTCTCTTGGCGAGATGATCAAAGAAGAGATGGGTACCGTTCCAGGCACCATCGCGCTGTTCGGCTGCTTCTTAATCATGATCATCATCCTCGCGGTGCTGGCATTAATCGTGGTTAAAGCGCTGGCCGAAAGCCCGTGGGGCGTCTTCACCGTCTGCTCAACGGTGCCGATTGCGCTGTTTATGGGCATCTACATGCGCTTCCTGCGTCCGGGACGCGTAGGCGAAGTCTCCGTTATTGGTATCGTGCTGCTGGTGGCGTCTATTTACTTCGGCGGCGTGATTGCCCACGACCCGTACTGGGGCCCGGCGCTGACCTTTAAAGACACCACCATTACCTTCGCGCTGATCGGCTACGCCTTTGTTTCCGCGCTGCTGCCGGTATGGCTGATCCTCGCCCCGCGCGACTATCTCGCTACCTTCCTGAAAATCGGCGTGATCGTCGGTCTGGCGCTGGGGATTGTGATCCTCAACCCGGAACTGAAAATGCCGGCGTTGACGCAGTACGTCGACGGTACCGGCCCGCTGTGGAAAGGCGCTCTGTTCCCGTTCCTGTTCATCACCATCGCCTGTGGCGCCGTCTCTGGCTTCCACGCGCTCATCTCTTCCGGTACCACGCCGAAACTGCTGGCCTGTGAGACCGATGCGCGTTTTATCGGCTACGGCGCGATGCTGATGGAGTCCTTTGTTGCGGTGATGGCGCTGGTGGCGGCCTCGATCATTGAACCGGGTCTCTACTTCGCGATGAACACCCCGCCGGCAGGTCTGGGCATTACCATGCCAAACCTGCACGAGATGGGCGGCGAGAACGCGCCGCTGATTATGGCGCAGTTGAAAGACGTTACCGCACACGCGGCGGCGACCGTCAGCTCCTGGGGCTTTGTGATTTCCCCGGAACAAATCCTGCAAACTGCGAAAGATATCGGTGAACCGTCAGTATTGAACCGCGCAGGCGGCGCGCCAACGCTGGCAGTAGGTATCGCGCATGTGTTCCACAAAGTCCTGCCGATGGCGGATATGGGCTTCTGGTATCACTTCGGTATTCTGTTCGAAGCGCTGTTCATCCTGACCGCACTGGATGCGGGTACCCGTTCCGGCCGCTTTATGTTGCAGGATTTGCTGGGTAACTTCGTCCCGTTCCTGAAAAAAACCGATTCTCTGGTCGCGGGTATCATCGGTACCGCAGGCTGCGTCGGTTTGTGGGGCTATCTGCTGTATCAGGGCGTGGTCGACCCGCTGGGCGGCGTGAAGAGCCTGTGGCCGCTGTTCGGTATCTCAAACCAGATGCTGGCCGCCGTGGCGCTAGTGTTGAGCACCGTGGTACTGATCAAAATGCAGCGCACCAAGTACATCTGGGTAACGGTGATCCCGGCGGTATGGCTGCTGATCTGCACCACCTGGGCGCTGGGCCTGAAACTGTTCAGCGCCAACCCACAGATGGAAGGTTTCTTCTACATGGCAAACCTGTATAAAGAGAAGATTGCCAACGGCACCAACCTGACCGAGCAACAGATTGCCAACATGAACCATATCGTGGTGAACAACTACACTAACGCTGGTTTGAGTATTCTGTTCCTGGTGGTGGTGTACAGTATTATCTTCTACGGTTTCACCACCTGGATGAAGGTACGCAACAGCGATAAACGTACCGACAAAGAAACCCCGTATGTGCCCGTGCCGGAAGGCGGCGTGAAGATCTCTTCACACCACTAAAACTGATGCCGGGTAGCGCACAGCGATCCCGGCTAGTGTAGGCCGGATAAGGCGCAAGCCGCCATCCGGCTTTATTCATTAACAGGACGGCAGAATGTTTGATACTTTAGGTCAGGCAAAAAAATATCTCGGCCAGGCGGCAAAAATGTTGATTGGTATTCCGGACTACGACAACTATGTCGAGCACATGAAAACCAACCATCCCGACAAGCCGTACATGACCTATGAAGAGTTCTTCCGCGAACGTCAGCAAGCACGTTACGGCGGCGATGGCAAAGGCGGTATGCGCTGTTGTTAATGGAGAGACTATGACCCCGATTGCAGTTACCCTACTTACCGGTTTTCTTGGTGCCGGCAAAACCACCCTACTACGCCATATCCTCAACGAACAACATGGTTTTAAAATCGCCGTTATCGAAAACGAATTTGGCGAAGTCTCCGTTGACGATCAACTGATTGGCGATCGCGCCACACAGATCAAAACCCTGACTAACGGCTGCATCTGCTGTACCCGCTCCAACGAGTTGGAAGATGCGCTATTAGACCTGCTCGACAGCCGCGACCGCGGCGATATTGCTTTCGACCGCCTGGTAATTGAATGCACCGGCATGGCTGACCCCGGCCCGATTATTCAGACCTTTTTCTCCCATGACGTATTATGCGAACGCTACCTGTTAGACGGCGTGATTGCGCTGGTCGACGCGGTGCACGCTAACGAGCAGATGAACCAGTTCACCATCGCCCAGTCGCAGATAGGCTACGCCGACCGTATCCTGCTGACCAAAACCGACGTGGCAGGCGACAGCGAGAAACTGCGCGAGCGGCTGGCGCGTATCAACGCCCGCGCCCCGGTTTATACCGTGGTACACGGCGATATTGACCTGAGTCAGTTGTTTAATACCAGCGGCTTTATGCTGGAAGAGAACGTGCTGGCAAGCCAACCGCGTTTCCACTTTATTGCCGATAAACAGAACGATGTGTCGTCAATTGTGGTGGAGCTGGATTACCCGGTGGATATCAGCGAGGTTTCGCGGGTGATGGAAAACCTGCTGCTGGAATCAGCGGATAAACTGCTGCGTTACAAAGGGATGCTGTGGATCGACGGCGAACCCAACCGTCTGCTGTTCCAGGGCGTGCAGCGTCTCTACAGCGCCGACTGGGACAGACCGTGGGGCGACGAAACGCCGCACAGCACGCTGGTATTTATCGGGATCCAGTTGCCGGAAGACGAGATCAGAGCGGCATTTGCGGGGTTAAGGAAGTAAACGGGCGCAGAAAAGCCGGGCCGCACAGGAGATTGTATGCCCCTTATCCGAGATATTCACCAACGCTTCTGGCGTCTGCCACAACTGCCGTGGCTGGAGCTACGTACCACCAGTGAAAGCCGTCAGGCCTATAAGCGCCACAGCCACCCGCAACTGTCGCTGGGCGCAATTATCGCCGGAGAAACCCGCTGCATCAGTAACGGACAAGAGTATCTGTTACGCCCCGGCGAGCTGATCCTGATCCCCCCGCAATCTCCACACAGTTGTAACCCGCTCCACGAGCGACCACGCAGCTATCATATGCTGTATCTCGATGCGGACTGGTGCCTGACGCAGCTCCCCCATTTGCCGGCGAATAGCCGCCTGCATACCACGCAGCCACAGTTGCAGAACCCGCAGCTTTTCCAGCTTTATCAGCAAATTGTGACGTCTATTACTCAGCAGCAAACCGCCGGACTTCCGGCGCTTATTATCCACCTGTTGCGCGCCCTGCCGCTACAAAGCGCCGACGCCGAACCGCCATGCGCCATCAGCCGCCAGTTGGTTGCCCGCTTAGTCAGCAACCTTCAGGAACCGCCGACGCTGGACACACTGGCGCAGGAGTTTGCGCTCCGTAAGGAGACTCTGATTCGCACTTTTAAGCAGGATACAGGCCTGACTCCTGTCAGCTTTACCAATATGGCCCGCATTGAATATGCCCGGCACCGATTGCGCGCCGGGGACGATATTGCCGATGTTGCCTATCAGACCGGTTTCGCCGATCAAAGTCATTTCCACAAAACCTTCGTCAGCTACACGGCGGCAACGCCGCGTCAGTACGCGCAGAACAGATCAATATCCGACAATAAATAGCGCATCCGCAGGTATAGGCTGACCTCAGTATCATCACTGAGGTTACTATGGAACAGGTTACAACGTTATTTCCTCCGGCGTTTCCCGCACTGGCGCTGGCGCATTTTATGGCGCTGCTCAGCCCGGGTCCGGACTTCTTTTTGCTGGTCGGTTACGCCGTACGCTATCGGCTGCGCGGTAGCGTCGGGCTGTGCCTCGGCATTGCGGCGGGAAATGGGCTCTATATTCTGCTGGTGGTGATTGGGTCAGGGCTACTACGTCAGACGCCGCTGCTCTTTACCATCATCGAACTATTGGGTGCCGCCTACCTGCTATGGGTGGGCCGTCAACTGTTGAAAAGCCGCGCCGGGCCGCTGGAGTGGCGGTACGCCGCATCGGCATGTCCGTCACTGGCAAAACAACTATTACTGGGGCTAGGTTCATCGCTGTTGAATCCGAAAAATGCTCTGTTTTATCTGGCGCTAATGACCGCCCTGCTGGGCCCAAACGTGACCGTTACACAGCAGGCCATATGTGGAATCTGGATGACCAGCGTAGTGTTACTCTGGGATCTGCTGCTGATAACGCTTATCGCCCTGCCGCAAATTCAAGGTCGTCTGGGTAATCTTGTCTGGAAAATTGAACGCGCCGCCGGCGGCATTCTGATCGCCTTTGGCTGCTGGATTGTGTGGCAGTTCATTACAAGTTAAATCAATGAGGGGCAGATGAATAGGGTCTGCATCATTCGAACCCTTTCCTTCTTATAATGCCGACGCCGCCATAAATTAACCCACTCTCGGACACCAATAAAGTGGCTAAATAGCCGCTTTATTCTCATCACCAAATATAATATCACCTCTCATCCAGCGGCTTATTTTCATTGATTTTCAGCTGGACTTTTCTTTTATTTACTGATGATATATCCAGGTATTTAGCGCGGTGCGAGCGTGCGCCAACACGCCCGCACCGCTAATCACAATCCCTATTAAACAGGAATAGAGACCATGACTACCCCGCATTCTATTGCAGAATTCACCGATCCTGAAGTCTCCCCGACAAATAACCGTCACTTGACCGTGAGTTATGCGAGCCGCTACCCGGATTACAACCGTATTCCCGCTATTACCCTGAAAGGTCAGTGGCTGGAAGACGCCGGGTTTACCACCGGTACGCAGGTCGATGTAAAGGTGATGAACGGCTGTATTGTGCTCAGCGCACAGCAGCCGCAACCAGAAGAAAGCGATTTGATGCAGTCGCTGCGCCAGGTGTGCAAGCTATCGGCGCGTAAGCAAAAGCAGGTGCAGGCGTTTATCAGCGTGATGGCAGGATCTAAGTAAATACATAAAATAAGCTGGCAAAGAACCCTTGCCAGCTTTAATTATAATTAATATCAATGATTGAAGGGAAACCATGCAGCTAAAAGTAAAAGAAAACATTACGCTTTGGAGAAATGAAGGATTAATTTTTTATATCATCCTGGGATTTCTATGTACTTTATTTATGGAGGTCAATGCACTATTACCATACTATCTTCAGCAAAGTATATTTTTCGAAACGCTGATGAATTACATGGTCTTCAATACGTTATTTTCGCTTGCCTTATGTGAGATTTTTTTTGCGATGCTGGTAGTTGTTTGTAATAACACTAAACTAGAGAAGCTTACAAATAATATTTTGAAAGAGTTACATAAAAGAATTATGCAAGGTTCTTTCGTTATATCCTTCTTATCTTTCGGAATATCTCTATTTTGTATGATGGCATTCTGTATTGGTTCGCTGATAATAAATAATAATTACTATGGAAAACATGCCATGAATTTTGCTTACCCATTTGTTTTATTTCTATCCTTCCCTTATCTTATACATAAATGTATAACAATCCTGTGTACTCAATTAAAAGGATTTCCTAAAAGCAAAATTCATGCAGCCATAATAATGTTACTGATAATTGCAGCCGCCATTATCATTCCATGCATATTTAACAAAAAAGAAAAAATGACTATAACCATTGATAAGGAAAAATATCATGCAATTGAGCAAAAAACTAAGGTAAAACCAGAAAAATATATTGAGAAAAAGATTAATGATATTAATATTAATGATATAAAATAGTGAGCACGCATAACATAAGGGCATAGTAATATATCATAAAATCCTTTAACTACTATTGCCCTTGAATAGATCCACTATTCCACATCCTTCCTTTCCAACCCGATATCCCTTAACTGCTCGTCACTCATTCGCCGCAGCGCCTGACAGGCCCGCTTACGCAGCCACCACCTTTTTAGCGCCCGTCTGAGCTGCACAAAGCCAATGAATGGTTGTCTGGGGCGGTTCTCGTAAAATTCCATACCGGCCTCCGCATAGAACAGAAAATGCGGGCATCATGAATGTCTGTACAAACAATACCGGGATAAAAAGCACGGTTAGTACAACGTGGATAAATAAGGAGGGCAATTGAGGGGGTTTTGTTCGCTTATTTCGTTCTGATTTAAGATCCGCGTCCTTCGCTGCAAAAAAGCCAGGCCCCTCCCGTTTTCAGAGGGGCAACAGGGATTAGCGGCGCACCACTACCAGCTTCTGGTTCACAAACTCCTTAATCCCCAGATCCGATAGCTCGCGTCCGAAGCCCGAACGCTTAACGCCGCCGAACGGCAGCTCCGCTGCGGTGTCGGTCAGCCAGTTGATATAAACCATCCCGGTTTCAATCCGGGAGGCCATGCGTTTAGCACGCTCAATATCCTGACTAAACACCGCGCCGCCCAGACCGTAGTGGGAATCGTTGGCGAGCTTTACCGCCTCGTCATCGTCTTTCACCACATACATCTGCGCCACCGGGCCGAAGAACTCTTCAAAGTACGCCGGATTGTCACGCGTAATGTGGGTCAGAATGGTCGGCTCAAAGAAGTTGCCTTTGCTTTCCAGCGGCTTGCCGCCAACGTGCAGCGTCGCGCCATTTTTCACCGCTTCCTCGACCTGTCTGGTCAATGTTTCCAGCGCATCTTTCGACGACAGCGGCCCCAGTTCGGTAGAAGCGTCCATCTGATCCCCCACCTTCACCTTCCTGAACGCCTCGGTGAACTGGCTGAGGAATTGATCGGCGATTTTCTCATGCAGGATAAAGCGCTTCGCCGCCGTACATACCTGCCCCGCATTAGTGAGCCGTGCCTGTACGCCAATTTTCACCGCTTTCTCAAGGTCGGCATCGTCCAGCACGACGAACACATCGTTCCCGCCCAGTTCCAGCGTCGATTTTTTAATGTGCTTCGCCGCCTGTGCCGCCACGGCGCTCCCCGCTTTTTCAGATCCGGTCAGCGCCGCGCCCTGCACGCGCGGGTCGGCGATGATGTTCGCCACCTGATCGGAGGAAATAAACAGGTTGGTCCATGCGCCGTCCGGCGCGCCAGCTTCACGCACCAGATGGGCAAACGTCTCGGCACAGTGCGGTACGATGCTGGCATGTTTCGCCAGCACCGGGTTACCTGCGGCCAGGTTCGGCGCCAGCACACGCATCAACTGATAGTACGGGAAGTTCCACGGCTCAACGGCCATGATGACGCCAATCGGATGATGTTCTACCCACGCGTCGCCAAACTCGGTTTTATAAGGCACCGGGGCAAGAAACTGCTTCGCGTTATCCGCATAATAGCGAGCGATCTGCGCGCACAGTTTGACTTCGCCACGGCTCTGCTCGATGAGCTTACCCATCTCCTGGCTGGCGATTTTTGCCAGTTCTTCAACACGGCTGTCGATCAAGTCAGCCAGTTTATGCAGTACCGGCAGACGTTGGTCAATCTCTCCTTTGGACCAGTCGGAGTGATAGAGCGCGTCAGCTTTTTGCAGCGCGGCTTCAATATCCGCGTCCGTGTCCGGGGGATACTCTTTAATGAGCTGATTATTGGCAGGATTCACTGTCTGGTAAGCCATATCACATGTCTCCTTGTTATCGTCATTAAGGCAGCCGTAAATGCCGCTCAGAACAATAAGGGTAGTAGAGATGGCTGGCGCTATCGGTAAAGTTCGGTATATTCGTGCGGTTATCAGCGATAATTATAGAGAGCGTTGCCCGGCGATCACCGGGCCTGCAACATTCAGACTGGAACCGCGTTAGTGGCTAACATCCTGAAGCTCTTCAGCCGTAAGGCCGGTGAACCGCTGGACAGTCTCGCGGTCAAGTCCGTCCGCCAGCATCTGTCTGGCGATACGCAATGCGGCAACACGCTGACCTTTTTCCAGCCCTTTTTCCAGCCCTTCCTCCAGACCAACCTGTCTTCCTTGCCGTTCCCCTTTTCTGCGATCCGCTGCGCGGATCCTCTCTATCAGCGTCATCAGTCTCTCCTTAGTGTGCGGGACATGCCCTACCACATCACGAATAAACGTGGTGAAACGAGGCGTATGTCCGTGCTGAATCATAAGATAATTAAACAGCGCTTTAAGCTGCCTGTCATTAGCGCAACCAGTAACTAACAGCGAAGCAATCCGTTCAACCAGTCCCAGCAGGTCGCGCTGGCGGATATGTTTTTGGATGAGCTCCAGCAGCGCAATGCGGCGGTGCTGCATAATGTCATCATCCGATACCACCGTAGTGTCGACCAGCGGAAAGGCAGCGGCATAGAGTCTTCTTGCCACTTCCGGGTTCGCAAACTCATCCAGCCAGCACAGCGAAAAAGGATACGGGCTATCAACACCGTGATAAAACAGCATCGGCACCACCAGCGGAAGATGCTTATGCCCCGCATCCAGATGCTGCTGCATCGCCGCCATCGCATACCGCATCAGCCGAAACGCCATATGCGCATCCGGCGTGCTCTGATGTTCAATCACGACATAGATATAACCGTCGCCCTCGCGCGTTTTCAGCGACCAAAGCACATCGGAATAATAGGCTCGCAGATTTTTTTCAATAAAACTGCCGGGTTCCAGCTTTAGCGTCCGCAGGTCGCAAAGCTGGCGTAACGACACCGGCAGATGAATCTCCATAAAATCGCGGGCGGTTTCCGGGTGGCGCAAAAAGGTTTTAAACACCGCATCATGCGGTGTTGAGGTCGTCGATTTTTTCATGGCGCTCCATCACCCCAAACCAGGATGCTGCGACTCTACCTCCTGAAAATTCCTTTCTCATCCGTACCTTTTCAGCATTGCGAGGCGCGACGGAAGATAAATCCTGTTATCTGTAATGCACATGCATTTTCGGAACTGAACACGCAAAACGCCAGTCTGCGCGCCCTGCCTTTATCTTTATTAACCAAACAAACTCTTTTGATTAACATCAAAATTTAATTACACTTAATGTGTATATTTTCCGTGCAACGTAAATTTCCCGAGGTGTGATGTGCTGATTGTTATCTGTAATCGCCACACGTTCTGACGAGATGCAGAACGCGTCTCTTCCTGTCTGTGTTTTCACCGGCAGCGTTTTTGATTACATGAAATTCAGTACATCCGCAGCCGCTGTTTCCATCGCCAGCCTGACGTCACGATGACGGTATTGAGTTTCGCTGTCCCATCATGGGGTTCTCCGACATGGAGCGCATTTTTTATGCAACGGATTATTCAGTTTTTCTCCCAACGCGCCACAACGTTATTTTTCCCGATGGCGCTGATTTTGTACGATTTTGCCGCCTATCTGACGACGGATCTGATTCAGCCTGGCATCATTAACGTCGTGCGCGATTTTAATGCTGACGTCAGTCTTGCGCCGGCCTCGGTCAGTCTCTATCTGGCGGGAGGAATGGCGTTGCAATGGCTTCTGGGGCCGCTATCCGACAGGATTGGCCGCCGGCCAGTGCTGATCGCAGGGGCATTAATTTTTACTCTCGCCTGCGCGGCAACGCTGTTGACGACCTCAATGACGCAGTTTCTGGTTGCCCGTTTTGTGCAGGGCACCAGCATTTGCTTTATCGCAACGGTCGGCTACGTCACGGTACAGGAGGCTTTCGGTCAAACCAAAGCCATTAAGCTGATGGCGATTATTACCTCCATTGTGCTGGTCGCTCCGGTTATCGGCCCGCTCTCCGGCGCCGCGCTGATGCACTTCGTTCACTGGAAGGTGCTGTTCGGTATTATTGCGGTGATGGGACTGTTGGCGTTGTGCGGCCTGCTGCTGGCGATGCCAGAAACGGTGCAACGCGGCGCGGTGCCGTTCAGTGCGGTGAGCGTACTGCGCGATTTTCGTAATGTGTTTCGCAACCCGATTTTTCTCACCGGGGCGGCGACGCTGTCGTTGAGCTATATCCCGATGATGAGCTGGGTGGCGGTGTCGCCGGTGATCCTGATCGATGCCGGCGGGATGAGTACTTCGCAATTCGCCTGGGCGCAGGTGCCCGTATTCGGCGCGGTGATCGTGGCCAATATGATCGTTGTGCGCCTGGTGAAAGATCCAACCCGACCGCGTTTTATCTGGCGCGCCGTACCAATCCAGTTAAGCGGGCTGGCGACATTGCTCCTCGGTAATCTTCTTCTGCCGCACGTCTGGCTTTGGTCTGTGCTGGGCACCAGCCTGTACGCGTTCGGCATTGGCATGATTTTCCCGACGCTGTTTCGCTTCACGCTTTTCTCCAACAACTTGCCAAAAGGGACGGTTTCGGCCTCGCTGAACATGGTGATTCTGACGGTGATGGCGGTGTCGGTCGAAGTTGGCCGCTGGCTGTGGTTTCACGGCGGGAGACTGCCGTTTCACCTGCTGGCAGCGGTGGCCGGGGTGATTGTGGTCTTCACCCTGGCGACATTATTACAGCGCGTGCGCCAGCATGAGGCGGCAGAACTGGCCGCTGAGAAGTAACTACTCTGCCGGATAGAGGCTTATCCGGCACAGGATAATCTGATGTTTTTTGCACGTTCCTGCCGTCTGGCTCTATCCTTAACCCTATGAATAAAATCGCCGAACTCAAACGCGCCAAACGCCTGGCGCTCTCACTGTTGCTGATAGCCGCCGCGACGTTTGTAACCACGCTTTTCCTGCCGCCCAGTTTCTGGGTGCTGGGCGTAAAAGCTATTGCCGAAGCGGCGATGGTTGGCGCGCTGGCGGACTGGTTTGCCGTGGTGGCACTATTTCGCCGCATTCCCATTCCGTTTATTTCACGACATACGGCGATTATTCCCCGTAATAAAGACCGAATCGGCGAAAATCTTGGGCAATTTGTGCAGGAGAAGTTCCTTGATACGCAGTCGCTGATCGCGCTAATCCGCCGCCATGAACCCGCGCTGCTTATCGGAAACTGGTTCAGCCAGCCGGGCAACGCCAGCCGGGTCGGGCAGCATCTGCTGCAAATTATGAGCGGCTTTCTGGAACTAACCGATGACGCCCGTATTCAGCGGCTGCTCAAGCGAGCGGTACATAAAGCGATTGATAAAGTGGATCTTTCCGGCACCAGCGCCCTGATGCTGGAAAGCATGACCAAAAACGATCGTCACCAAGTGTTACTCGATACGCTGATCGCCCAGCTTATCGCCCTGTTACAGCGTGACAGTTCCCGAACATTTATCGCCAGACAGATCATACACTGGCTGGAGACCGAGCATCCGTTAAAAGCGAAGATTCTGCCGACCGAATGGCTGGGAGAACACAGCGCTGAACTGGTCTCCGACGCGGTAAATTCTCTGCTGGATGATATCAGTCACGACCGCGCGCATCAGATTCGTCATGCCTTCGATCGCGCGACGTATAAGCTGATCGATAAACTTAAACATGATCCGGAAATGGCTGCCCGGGCAGAAAACATTAAAAGTTACCTGAAGGAAGATGAGGCGTTTAACCGTTATCTCGGCGAGATCTGGGCGGATCTACGTCAGTGGTTAAAAACAGATATCAACGCCGAAGACTCGAAGGTAAAGCAGCGCATCGCTCATGCCGGACAATGGTTTGGCGAGACGCTGATCGCCGACGACGCATTACGCGCCTCGCTTAACGGTCATCTGGAACAGGCCGCGCACCGCGTCGCACCGGAATTCGCCGCCTTCCTGACGCGCCACATCAGCGATACCGTAAAAGGCTGGGATGCGCGCGATATGTCGCAGCAGATTGAGCTTAATATCGGTAAAGATTTGCAGTTTATCCGCGTGAACGGCACGCTGGTCGGCGGCGCTATCGGTCTGGTGTTATATTTACTGTCGCAAATACCGGCACTGCTCAGTATCTAAGAAGGGGAAGGCGCAATTCTCGTTCAGATTAACTGCCAAACCCCGCACGTGGGAGGCATTAATTTAATGCTATTTCCCACCGATGCCCCTCTTCTCAATCCGTTATTCGCCTGCGCTTCACTTTCTTTTCTTGCAAATTTGAAACATTAATTTTACTTTTTATTATCATTTACAACAACAATCCGGCATTCCTGCCTTACTTTAGCAAAGAGAAAAACCATGGTTCATGCTCAGAGCGCTTCACCTCGCCATCCCATTTTTACGGCGCTTTTCGGTATGGTGGTATTGACGCTGGGGATGGGAGTTGGCCGCTTTCTGTATACGCCCATGCTGCCGGTAATGCTGGCGGAAAAGCAGCTAACGTTTAACCAACTCTCCTGGATTGCCAGCGCCAATTATGCAGGGTACCTGGCGGGAAGCTTACTGTTTTCCTTTGGCCTTTTTCATCTCCCCTCTCGTCTACGCCCCATGCTGCTGGCTTCGGCGGTCGCCACCGGTATTCTTATTCTGTCTATGGCGATATTTACTCAGCCCGCGGTCGTCATGTTGGTGCGCTTCCTGGCAGGCGTCGCGAGTGCGGGAATGATGATTTTTGGATCAATGATTGTGTTGCATCATACCCGCCATCCGTTTGTGATCGCCGCGCTCTTTTCCGGCGTCGGGGCCGGGATTGCACTGGGCAACGAATATGTCATTGGCGGTTTACATTATGCGCTTTCGGCCCATTCGCTATGGCTGGGGGCCGGAGCGCTCGCCGGTATATTGCTATTAATCGTGGCAATGTTGACTCCCCCCCGCGCTCATGCGCTGCCGCCTGCGCCCTTAGCAAGAATCGAAAATCAGCCTATGCCCTGGTGGCAACTGGCGCTGTTGTACGGTTTCGCCGGATTCGGCTACATCATTGTCGCTACCTATTTGCCGCTGATGGCGAAAAGCGCGGGCTCTCCGCTACTCACGGCGCACCTTTGGTCGTTGGTCGGCCTGGCGATCATTCCCGGCTGCTTCGGCTGGCTGTGGGCGGCAAAACATTGGGGCGTCCTGCCATGCCTGACCGCGAACCTGTTGATCCAGAGCGCCTGCGTGCTGCTGTCTCTCGCCAGCGACTCGTTGTTGCTGTTAATACTGAGCAGTATTGGTTTTGGCGCCACGTTTATGGGCACAACCTCGCTGGTGATGCCGCTTGCCCGACAGCTCAGCGCGCCGGGCAATATTAATTTATTAGGCCTGGTGACGCTAACGTATGGTATTGGGCAAATTCTCGGTCCGCTCGCCGCCAGTCTGTCAGGCAATGGCGCGTCGGCAATTATCAACGCCACGCTTTGCGGCGCCGCGGCGCTCTTTTTTGCCGCGCTGATCAGCGCCGCGCAGCAGATAAAACAAAAACGGTTTGTGATACGTGAATAAGCGGTAGAGTAAACTCGCGCTCTCCGCACCGGGTTGTATCTTTAACGCTATTCGCGGCGCAATGCGGATCTGTTTTTAATAGCACATCCTCAACACGTTATTTCAAGTTAAAAATGACACTAAAAACCATGCTTATTTTATGGTTTTTGGTGTTATCAATCTGCCTATTATTTTATATACCCTTCATACTTCAAGTGGATTATGTGTTGGCTACGGATTACCCGGCCCATCCATAGGCCTCGCCCTGACGGGCCGTTGCTCACCCCAGTCACATCGTTATCTATGCTCCTGGGGACTCACTCCCTTGCCGCCTTTAAGCAACTCGAATTATTTTGGGTATATATACCATTATGATGATTATCGCGCCCTTTCAAATCATCACAATTATAAATAAATCACATCATGAAATTAATTAGATGATTCGTTTTTTATTACCTGCCCGTAGGATTCTTAGGACGCAAACTGACCCATCAGCGGCTACTGACCTGACCGTGACAATTCCTCTTAAGGCGTGAAAAATTACAGTAAAAAGTAAAATTTAGGTTAAAAAATCCTATTTTTTAACAACGATAATTAAGTGGCGTGAAATTGACTAACGTCAAATTTATTTCCTCTTTTTCCTGCTCCCGGCTCCGGCCTGCGTCAACACCTGTTTCTTTGCTTTTTTACCTCGCGTTATACCGTCCACGGTTCCCCGCGCCTCCGGCAGTAGCGAGGATGGTGATTTTTCGCGCTGCCATGCAAGAAACGCATAGCACGATACATACTTGCATTTTGTCCTTACCCTTATGGCTGATAAGGTCTTTCTGTTTCGGGCTTTTTGGCCTGTGGCTACAACCAACACATCATCAAAAAAATTCGGGGATCGCTATGGCGCAACAAGTGGACGGGGCGGCCATGCCGCTTGATACAGAAAAGGTCGGGATAAAGGGATACCTGGCGTTTTTTCTCACCATTATTTTCTTTTCCGGCGTATTTTCCGGAAGCGAAGGCTGGTGGCGCGTTTTTGATTTTACCGTACTCAACGGGTCATTCGGTCATGTGACCGGTACGCAGACCTTTCGCGGCGCGGGCGGAACGGGCGCGAAAGATGGCTTCCTTTTTGCGCTGGAGCTGGCACCGTCGGTTATCCTTTCTCTGGGTATCATCGCGATTACGGATGGACTGGGCGGTCTGCGGGCGGCGCAGCAATTGATGACACCCATCCTGAAACCATTGCTTGGCATTCCCGGCATTTGCTCACTGGCGCTGATCGCCAACCTGCAAAATACCGACGCCGCGGCGGGTATGACCAAAGAGCTGGCGCAGGAAGGCGAAATCACAGAACGCGATAAAGTGATTTTTGCCGCCTGGCAGACCAGCGGCAGCGCTATTATCACCAACTATTTCTCCTCCGGCGTTGCGGTATTCGCCTTTCTGGGAACGTCAGTCATCATTCCGCTGGTGGTCATTCTGCTATTCAAATTTATCGGCGCAAACCTTTTGCGCATCTGGATTAACATCGAAGAACGCCGTAACCCTGCGCAAGGAGCCCAATCATGACGACTCAGGTACGTAAGAATGTCATGGATATGTTTATCGATGGCGCACGCCGCGGTTTTACCATCGCCACGACCAACCTGTTACCCAATGTCGTCATGGCATTTGTCATTATTCAGGCGCTGAAAATTACCGGTCTGCTCGACTGGGTAGGCCATATCTGCCAGCCCGTGATGGCGTTGTGGGGGCTTCCCGGCGAAGCGGCTACGGTACTTCTGGCTTCGCTGATGAGTATGGGCGGCGCCGTTGGCGTGGCGGCCAGTCTGGCTACCGCCGGCGCGCTAAGTGGCCACGATGTTACCGTACTACTGCCAGCCATTTACCTGATGGGAAACCCGGTACAGAATGTCGGCCGCTGTCTCGGTACTGCCGAAGTCAACGCCAAATATTACCCGCATATTATCGCAGTCTGCGCCATCAATGCGCTGCTGTCGATCTGGGTCATGCAGCTTATTGTTTAATAAGGAGTTATCATGCCTGATTTATCCGCCGCGGAGTTTACCTTGTTACAGGGTGCGCACCTGTTTGCGCCAGAAGACCGGGGCATCTGTGATGTTCTACTCGCGAATGGCAAAATTATTGCCGTCGGCGCTGACATCCCCGGCGATATCGTACCGGACTGTGCGGTGATTAATCTTAGCGGTCGTATGCTGTGCCCGGGTTTTATCGACCAACACGTTCATCTGATCGGCGGCGGCGGCGAAGCGGGGCCGACGACGCGGACGCCGGAAGTCTCCCTGAGCCGCCTGACGGAAGCTGGGATAACAACGGTCGTCGGCCTGCTTGGCACCGACTCCGTTAGCCGTCATCCCGCGTCGCTGTTAGCCAAAACGCGAGCGCTAAATGAGGAGGGGATCACCGCCTGGATGCTCACGGGCGCTTATCACGTTCCGTCGCCGACCATTACTGGCTCGGTAGAAAAAGACGTCGCGCTGATCGATCGCGTCATTGGCGTGAAATGCGCAGTCTCCGACCACCGTTCCGCCGCGCCCGGCGGGAATCAACTCGCCAGCATGGCCGCCGAATCACGCGTTGGCGGCCTGCTGGGCGGCAAACCCGGTGTCAGCGTTTTTCATATGGGCAGCAGCAAAAAAGGGTTACAGCCGCTGTATGACATCCTGGAACACAGCGACGTGCCGATCGGTAAACTGCTGCCTACCCACGTCAACCGTAGCGAATCTCTTTTCGAGCAGGCGCTGGCGTTTGCGCTTAAAGGCGGCGTGATCGACATTACCTCCAGTATCCCGGATCCCGTCGCGCCGGCGGAGGGCATTGCCAGAGCGGTAAAAGCCGGCGTCCCGCTTTCCCGGGTGACGCTCAGTTCAGACGGCAACGGCAGCCAGCCGCTATTTGACGCTGCCGGAAATCTGACGGGCATCGGCGTCGCGGGCTTCGAAAGTTTGCTGGAGACGTTGCAGACGCTGGTTAACCACTACGGATTCAGCCTGACCGATGCTCTGCGTCCGCTGACGACCAGCGTAGCCGCCTTCCTCAGTCTGGACGGCAAAGGCGAAATCCGTCCCGGTAACGATGCGGATCTGCTCGTCTTTAGCGCAGATTTACGCATTGAGCAGGTGTATGCGCGCGGCAAACGCATGGTCAATGAGGGGAAAGCCTGCGTAAAAGGTACCTTTGAACCGGCGTAATTCCCGCTAGTTTCAGACTGCCCCATCACGGCATTCTGAAAGAGGACGGGATAAGCGGTTGTCAGCCGCCCGAATGGACGTAGAATGCCCTTTCGGGCGGCTGACAGGATAACGGTAAATGGATGTAACTGGAGCAGGTTTGCACAATATTGAGACAAAATGGCTGTATGATTTTCTGACGCTGGAAAAGTGCCGCAATTTCTCTCAGGCCGCCATTATCCGCAACGTATCGCAACCCGCTTTTAGCCGGCGGATTCGCGCCCTGGAACATGCCGTGGGCGTTGAACTGTTTAACCGACAGGTCTCGCCGCTACAGCTTTCCGAACAGGGTAAAATCTTTCACTCCCAGGTTCGCCACCTGTTACAGCAACTGGAAAGTAATCTGACCGAACTGCGCGGCGGCAGCGATTATACGCTGCGTAAAATCAAGATTGCCGCCGCCCACTCGCTCTCCCTCGGCCTGTTGCCGACCATCGTTAAGCAGATGCCGACGCAGTTTACCTACGCCGTTGAGGCGATAGATGTCGACCAGGCGGTGGATATGTTACGTGAGGGACAAAGCGATTTTATCTTTTCTTATCACGATGAAAACCTGCAACAAGCGCCGTTTGATAACATCCGCCTGTTTGAGTCGAGACTGTTTCCGGTTTGCGCCAACAATGGCCGGGGCGAGCCGCGCTATACGCTTGAGCAGCCGCACTTTCCCCTGCTTAATTACAGTCAGAACTCCTATATGGGCCGGCTGATAAATCGTACCCTGACTCGCCATGCTGAACTGAGTTTCAGTACATTTTTCGTCTCTTCGATGAGTGAATTGTTAAAACAGGTTGCGATGGACGGCTGCGGAATCGCCTGGTTGCCCGAGTATGCTATCCGTCAGGAGATTACTGACGGGCGCCTGATCGTGCTTGATGCCGACGAACTGGTTATCCCGATCCAGGCTTATGCTTATCGCATGAATACCCGCATGAGTCAGGTAGCCGAAACATTTTGGCGCGACCTGCGTGGGCTTCAGGCCGCACTGTAAACACATCAGGCGGTAAGGCGTTGTTCCCCGGTCAAAGAGGCGCGGGTGTCCGGCCAGGACTCATACCAACGAATCGCCGCGCGCACCAGCGACGCTGTGGAATCAATCATCGGGCACGCTATCGCGCGTTCATGTCCGGCCACAATAAGCGGAATTTCGGTACACCCCATAATAATTGCCTGCGCGCCACGGGCAATAAGGCTATCGATTTGCGGCAGCAGCAGCGCTTGCGCCGCAGTTTTATCGCCACGTTTAAGCGTATAAATAGCCTGCATTACCAACGCCTGCCCCGCGTCTTCTGGCTGAATTAACGTCAGCCCCCGCGCCAGAGCTTTCTTTTGATATAACCCGGTTGCCAGCGTCGCATTGGTCGCCAGCAGACCAACGTGCCGCGCCGATGGCGGAATATCCCCCAGAGTAGCGTCCAGAATGCTGATCATTCGCGCTTTCGCGACGTTCTGTAAATCATCAAACCAATAATGCGCAGTGTTGCATGGGATAACGATACACTCCGCCCCGGCGTCTTCCAGCATATGCAGATAACGCTCCAGATAACGGAATGGCGAAGGCCCGCCGGATAACAGACATGCTGTACGATCGGGAATATCAGGAATAGAGCTGACAATGAGCGGGATGTGTTGTTGATCACAACTGGCATGTCGTAATTCAACAAATTTTTCCAACATATCCGCCGTTGCCGCAGGTCCCATCCCCCCCAGTATCCCAATGGTGTGTTTCATCGCTTTTCCCGCTTATTTACGTCAAGGTCAGAAACACACTATCAACTTGATGTGTATATAAAAAATGCCGTTTTATTAGCGGCTATGCGTAAAAATCATAACGGGTGTAAGGGCCACGCGTTATCGCCTTTTCTGGCAATCGATTGGTTACATGAGCGCTCATCGACCTTCGCAAGCCGCTAAATGCCATTTCGCTACACCGCATTGCCCACTGCGAGTCCGCACGCTTGTTTTATCCTCATCGCCACAGCGCCTGTCGGTGAAGGGGCCGCCGTGTTTTGCTTTTCGACGCTAATGCGGGAATATCCCAGCGAATATGGCTATAAACCAAATCCACGGTCTCCGTGGCGCTGCCTTCGGCGTCGCCATGATTGCTCATGCGTGAAATCCGCACATTGGTGAGCGTATAAATAATAAATGGCAGCATTGCGCCCTTATCACGACGGCATAATGTCAGCACGCCTTCTTTCACCGTTTTCCCGTTACAATAGTGCTCATAGAGGCCAGGCGTAGCAAGATCGACAGGCTTTGTCAGCGTCAATCCTCCAATATATGTCCCTCTCGCTTCGCCGGACTCCCGTTTCGTCGGGTTGTGGTTGTAAGCAATAAGTTTTATTTGGTTTTCAAAACCTTTGATCCGGCTTTCGCCTTCAATACCGTCCAGTTTTAAATAGATGGCGTCCATCCCCCCTCCGTGATTATCATGCGGCAAAGCAGGCTGACAAGGACGGAACGCCAACAATGAAAGAACGTTCCATTTTCCAGCCATTTCGTTGGTGTCTCTGTATACCAGATTAAATACCGACAATCTGCTATAACTGGATTATTGCTAAATACCTTCTGCCATCAACAATCCATTTTACAATAGCGCTACTGACCTGAAATCTATTACGCCTGGCATTCAAGCATCGTTTCCTGAATAACCATAGCCGCTATAAGAACCATATCAAAAAAGAAATATCAATATCATTTCTTATTTTTATCCGAGAAATTACTTAATTACACAGAATCGGAATATAGACAATTCTTATTCCTTTTCACATCAATGGGCTTTTTAGACTTTTGTCATATCGAAAACAACCATTCCAATAGAACATATTTACTATGTGAATATATTTAATGTTTTTATCGCGCGCAGTGTTATCACAGTAATAAATGATTTGCATCAAAAATGCGCCTTTCAGCGCCACGTATTTTTGAGCAGCAAATTATAAAATCGCGTTTCAAAGTCAGTAACATGTTCTCTGTTCAGGCGATATGACTTTATACCCGAACGACACGCCAGCCGCTTTACCCTTACGTTTAGTCGTGATACGTTAGATCACATGAACACGAAACGATCCAACGCTACGCAACGTCATCTCCGCTGGTGGCTGCCTTCCTGAAGGCGGCACGGATCACTATCCCTCTTTAAGTAGCCGCCGAAAGGCGGCTACTGTGTTTCGGGACGTCTTTCGGCTTTACAGTAAGCATAAAGGAGTCCTTAATGAACACCCTTCCCATCATTCTGACTGGCGATCGCCCCACCGGCTCGTTGCACCTCGGCCATTATGTCGGTTCACTGCGCCAGCGCGTCGCGCTACAGCAGGATCACCAACAGTATGTCCTGATTGCCGACCTGCAGGGACTCACCGATAACGGCAGTAATCCGCAAAAAATCCGCGATAATATTCCGCAAGTGTTAGCTGACTATCTGGCCGTCGGCATCGATCCCAAGCTGACGACGATCTGCCTGCAATCCGCATTACCCGCCCTCGCTGAATTAACGGTGCTGTATATGAATATTGTTACCGTCGCCCGAGTCGAGCGTAATCCTACGGTAAAAAATGAGATTGCCCAAAAAGGCTTTACCCGTTCCCTGCCGGTCGGGTTCATGGCGTATCCCATTAGCCAGGCGGCAGATATCACCGCCTTTAAGGCCGAAATGGTACCAGTTGGCGACGACCAATTGCCCATGATTGAGCAAACGAATGAGATCGTTCATAAGATGAATAGTCTTTTCTCCTCGCCGGTATTGCGACCCTGTCAGGCGCTCCTGAGCGATACGGGCCGTCTGCCCGGCATTGACGGCAGCGCCAAGATGTCGAAATCGCTCGGCAATACCCTGCTTCTTTCCGCCAGCGAAGAGACCATCCACCGTGCGGTCAGCGCGATGTACACCGATCCCAATCATTTAAAAATTAGCGATCCGGGAAAAATAGAAGGTAACGTCGTCTTTACGTGGCTGGATGCGTTCCATCCGGATAAAGCCAAAGTCGCGGCGATGAAAGTACATTATCAACAAGGCGGATTAGGCGATCGTGTCTGTAAAAATGAGCTGGAGACCTGCCTGCAAGAACTGATCGCGCCAATACGCGAACGGCGGGCAACCTTTATTGCGGATAAGGGAATGCTAATGGAATTGCTGAAAAAAGGTAGCGAGCGGGCGCATGAGGTCACTCAAAAGACGCTACAGGAAGTAAAACGTGGACTGGGTCTGCCCACGCTATTCCAGGTATAATCAGGCATCAACGTTGTCCAGCGGCCATGACTCAAACAGATAGCCATCAAAGTAGATGTCATCAACATTGGAAAACTCCAGCAGACGCTGCTTCACGTTTTCCAGGTGCTGCCACATCGCCAGCTTCGCTGCGCGGGCGTCTTTCTTAATTAACGCCGCGAGGATCTGTTTATGATCAACCAGCCACTCCTTACGGTAAAGCGTATCGCCCAGATGGCTATGAAGCTGGAGCCACATCGGATTATTTTCACGCCATTGCCAGGACTGGCGGAAGAGCTCTACCAACATACTGTTATGGGTCGCTTCGGCAATGGCCAGATGAAACTGCATATCGCCGCTTTCTGAGCCGCCCGGCGCGCTGGAGGCGAGCTCTCGCTCTTCCAGTTGTAACGCCTGGCGCATTTTAATGATGTCTTCGCGGGTGGCCTGCAGAGCGGCAAATTCAGCGATATTGCTTTCCAGCAACTGACGCGCCTGTAACAGTTCAAACGGCCCGGCGTCATTACAGTGATTGACGTCAGCGCCTTCCATCTCGTTATTATCCGCGCTGTCGAGCACGTAGATCCCGGCGCCGCGGCGGACTTCAACCAGACCTTTAATTTCCAGCATGATCAGCGCTTCACGCACGACGGTACGCGTCACATTGAGCCTCTCAGCGATCTCTCTTTCCGGCGGCAAGCGCTCCCCGGGGCGGTACGGCGTCTGAACAATCAGATCCCGTATCATTGCGCCCACTTCCTGGTAAGGTCTTTGCTGAGAAGTGTTTGATTTCATATTGGTCGTGCCCGTCCGATGCGATTTCCCGGTATCAGACTATAGCATTTGTAAAGAGGGATAGCACGCGTAGCACACCAAAAACGCGAAACTGGTCAACCAACAAAATAATAATGCGCCCCGTTTCGCTAATGAGGCCAGATGAAAGGAAAGGCAATAGACAATACACGACTGATGTTCCACCTTTAGCCCTGATGCCTGAATATGAACAGCATATTGGTTTACCAATATAAAATTTATCAACCAAAAATCAGGCCATAAAATGTGTCTGTACATTGACAGGAACAACGCCTCTGACATAGCGTGATCGGCGAAAATACAGCCGCTCTCTTTGTATCAAGAACGCGTTATGATAAAAGACACCGTGTTTTTCGCCCCAGGCGTATCCGGGGAAAGCAACGCCTCCAGTCTGTCGAGCCGCCATCGCCGGGCAGCGATTATTCTGCATGAAATTTATGGTATTAACGCTCATATCCAACGCGCAGGCCATGAATGGATGACGCGCGGATTCGACATCTATATTCCCGCGCTGTTTCCTCACCATACCCCCTTTCGCTATGAACAGCAGGAGGAGGCTTACCGTCACTTTTCAGCAAATGTCGGCTTTGATCCCGCCGTCATTACCACGTTACTCCACGATCTCAGAACGCAGTATGAGACGTTAATCGTTGTAGGATATAGCGTCGGCGCAACGCTCGCATGGCTAAGTGCAGCCAGTGGGTTATGCGATGGCGTCATTTGCTATTACGGTTCCCGTATACGCCAGTACCTTCATCTTGCGCCTCTCTGTCCGGCACTGGTTATTATCGCGCGTTATGAGCCGGCGTTTGATCCCCTCGCCATGCGACAGGCGCTGGAAAAGCGACCCCGGGTGCAGTGTAAAATGTACGATGCGCGGCACGGGTTCTGTGATGCTGATAGCGCCACCTTCGATGCCGCCTTATCGCATCAGGTAATGGACGATGTGAGCGCATTTATTCGCGACATCACCTGTGCAAACACATCGCCCGCTTTTCAGCTTTAGTGGAGACTTTTTTCAACGAGCTGTTCCAGTTTTTTCAAAGCCTGTATGTCTGCGGCATCAAGACCATAACGTTGCAGCGTTTCAGCGGGATGATAACTGACTAACGTTCGCCCATCGGCTTGCTGGCTAATGAGCACCCGAAATGGTAAATCCAGCGCCAGTTCGGGATGCGCCAGCATGAGAGGCGTTCCGCCTTTAGGATTGCCAAAGACCAGAACCGTTGTCGGCGGCATTTTCAGGTTAACATTCTGTGCCGCTCTGGCATGATCAAATTCCCCAAATAACACCAGACCGTGATCGGCGACAGCGTGCATCAACCGCGCTCGGGTCTGCAAATAGTCATAAGCGCTGTAGGTTTTAACCATGGTTATCGCTCCATCCTCTATTGCAAAGCCAGGCCTTATTAAGATTAACATCAGGGTTACCGCCAATAAAAAAGGCTTTAAAATAGTACTCATTCTTCTCTCTCCCTGACCCAATACCCATGAGTAAATGCGACACAGATGATATGCAGTTTAAAAATCAGTCATCGTACTGTACCCCTTATTATTGCACTGAACAGCTCATCACTAAAAAAACAGACGGCAGAACAAAAAATTCCGACGTCTGAACAAATTCAAATAACGATGATGCAGTCTGACTGAGCGACAGCGCGATCATTATTATGGCGCGGCACCATCTTCTTCAGCCCGCTGGGTAAGAAAAAATATACTCCGCTCAGTAAGATAATAAATACTACAGGCCAACTCTTCAGAGATACGGAGCATCATTGCGTAGTGATGATGCGATTTTTCTGGCGCCATCGGCAGAAATATTTCTGATTCCAGCACGTCACTTAAAAAATGAAATTTATGTACATATTCAGCAGATATAACGCCTCTCGCCATCAGATTAGCCATTAGTGTATTTAAACTATCTTGTTCATGATACACGATACCTTTTCTCTCATGAATTCTGAGAAGAACGCTTCTGAAGGCTGCATGACATTCCTTTACGACACAGGCAAAATCATTAAGCATCAGGCGATTATACGCTTCCATAAGATCATATTCGACAAAGCCATACTCTCCAGGAGAGTACAAATAATAACATATGTTTTTAAGCCGTTTTATTCTGCGCAACCTTACAATTCTACCATTTTCATATCGATATTTTAAACCATGCTCATGAAATAGATTATTTAATTCACTAATCGCCTTATCCGGTTCTAACCCAAGCGTAACTTCATAGGTCCGAAGGTAGGTATCTATATAGTTAAAAGCAAGTTCAATGGTATCAATATGCTTTCTTTTATCATCTGTTTTTAATAACAGATTACTCATTTCATCCAGATATGACGTTGAATGCGCATATAAGGTGAATAAGCCATACTCTTTGCGCAACGTTTTACATATTCTTCGATAAACTTCATCAGAATGACTATTATGATAGCAGTATAATGTCATATCATAAAAAGAGGAGCAATTTCCTAGCGTATTGATAATCAATAATATTATTTGCTCGCGTATTTCTAACGGAATATCTTCATATAACAGATCGCTATGCCTTAGTGAGTATGGTCTAAAGGTGTGCATTCCTCCCCCTTTAACCGCAACAGAACAGATTACGCTATGGATAGCTTCACATTACTCTAATTCAGTGATTCAGGTATTAATATCAGCTCAACAGTGAGTCATTTTTTCTTATTTTTTAATGGTGTTGCGTGAATATTTATTTACTCTACAGTTAATTATAACCCATCGCCCTTTGTCATTCTGCTGATCATCACTGGTGCGAAAATCTGGATTATCCATGGCATTCAGTCTTCACTGAATGCCACAGACAAGGGTTATTCAACTAAAGCTCACCTGTCCCTTAGCCCTGCTTTCATTCCGTTACGTCACTGCCATACCAGCACACTTAAACGTAAGGTGAGCTTATTGTTTTTATCGACGGGTCAGAACAATCCTTCGCCGGTCATACAGTGTTTCAACAGAGAGCTGCAAATCATATTTCGCATTCTTCAGTTTTCGCGATTTAAGCATTTTCATCGTGACGCCACTTATTTGCCCTGTTTCAATCCGTCTCTTGATTTCGGCTGTGCTTAACAGGAGTTGCCTCTTCAAAATCGACAGCAGGCTGACCTGAAAAGAACGGGAAATCCTGACGCTAACCTGCTTGTGGGAGGCGATACTGACCAGCCACCGTTCCTGAATGTGAAAATCAGGCTGCCCCGATAATTCAGCATTGTTTCGCTTCAGGATCGCGTTGTCATAAGCAAAATATTGCACCGTGGCAGCATCATTCGCCATCAGTCGGCCATAAAGATCGCGGTTAATTTTGCTGACTGGCAGGCGCGAGAACAGGGAGATATTCCAGGTGTAATCGCAGTGTGTGCATTTATAGATACTCCAGACATCGAGTACCTTCTTTTGCGAATTAACCCGAAATGCCCCAGAAGGCGTGAAATCCCGTTTTACGCTGCATGAAGGGCAACGTTTCGCTATGCGCTGATACCCCACAGGAGTGACAGTCCATATGACTTTCATAACGTACCTTTTTTAACCCATACAAAACCGGATCCGAACTCAGCGGACCATAAATGTTTATGCATGAAAAATATTTAAGTGATATTTTTCAGTGGGTTAAAAAAAGATTTCCAACGCAACAACCCTGTCAATGGCTAAAAAGATACGTCGAGACTATCAAAGCGGCCATTATCGGGTATATGAGTTTAATCAATATTCATTATGGTAGCGGCGGTATCTATTCAACTGACTTACTAAACGCATGATCCTCCCTTTGAGATCACACTTTTCACTCCCGGTTATTCACTTACAGAAAACAGGTGTTATCATTCACGACGTAAATACCTTTCAACTCAACCCGAGGCTTTGATGCTGGAGAATGTCATCATCTGATAATCAGTTCCCCGACCTTTTCAGGCCGGACTGATTATCAATGCGCCGAAATCGAATGCGGACACCGCAGTGTGTTTGCACGTTTTGCCTATGATGATTAAACAGGTTCTTCAGTATGAATTTATCCCGTCAGGAACAACGTACCTTACACGTTCTCGCCAAAGGCGGACGCATTACGCACATCCGCGATGCGTCAGGCCGCGTCACCGCCGTTGAATGCTATAGCCGCGAAGGGCTGTTGCTCGCCGATTGCACGCTCGCTGTATTCAAAAAACTCAAAACCAAAAAGCTGATCAAATCCGTTAATGGTCAGCCCTACCGCATTAATACAACCGGGCTGAACAACGTTCGCGCCCAGCCTGACAATCGCTAAGGAGATGATGATGGATATCAGCGCCGTTATTTTTGCAACGCATCGCATTCGGCTATTACCCGATGAAGGCAAAATCCCCTGGGACGAGCCAGCCTTCAGTCAACGTATGCTGGAAAATCATCTGTCGCAGGACCACGACTGGGCCAGCCGCCGGCTAACCGTGATTGAGCAACAGGTAACATGGATTACCCGTCAGTTACCCGCTGGCGCCCGCATTCTGGATCTCGGCTGTGGACCCGGTTTTTATACCCGCCTGTTAGCGGAGCGTGGGTTTCACTGCACAGGCGTAGATTTCTCTCCGGCATCCATCACATGGGCTCGCCAGCAGGCGCAAGCCGCAAACCTGAATATTGACTACATTCAGCAGGATATTCGTACGTACCACCCCACGGAACCTTTTGATTTCATTATGATGACGTTTGGGGAACTGAATGTCTTTAGCGCTGCTGATGCGCAAAGCCTCATCAGTTGTTGCGCGCAGTGGTTGAAACCGGACGGCAAACTGCTTGTTGAAGTGCATACCTTCGATGAAGTTAAACGCCAGGGCATGGCGCAGCCAGGCTGGCAGCGTTGTCCGCACGGCCTGTTTCTTGCCGTGCCTCATCTGCTGTTAACGGAAAATGCCTGGGATGAAGAGGCCCAAACCAGCTCAACGCAGTTCTGGGCGATAGCGGAAAACGGCTGTACCACCCGTTTCGGTAGTCAAATGAAGGCCTGGCGCGATGATGAATATATCAGCCTGCTTGGTGATGCTGGCTTCACTGTGTTGCAGCGCCCGGACAGCCACACCTGGCCGGTCGGCGAGACTTTTGCAGGTAAGCTGTTTGCGCTGCTGGCTGAAAAAGCAACCACTTCTGAGGGTATTGCCCTCAGTAAAAGGAATAACCCAATGGATATCCCACGTATTTTTACCATTAGCGAAAGCGAACACCGTATCCATAATCCGTTTACAGCGGAAAAGTACGCCACGCTGGGCCATGCGTTACGCATGAAACCAGGCACGCGGATTCTCGATCTCGGTAGCGGTTCGGGTGAGATGCTCTGCACCTGGGCTCGCGATTACGGTGTTACAGGTACTGGCATTGATATAAGCCCGCTCTTCACCACACAGGCAAAACAACGTGCAGAAGAGCTCGGCGTCAGTGAATACGTACATTTTATTCATAACGACGCGGCCGGTTATATCGACGAGGAAAAATATGACGTGGCGGCCTGCGTAGGCGCTACCTGGATTGCGGGCGGTGTCGCGGGGACAATAGATCTGCTGGCCAAAAGCCTCAAACCAGGCGGGATCATTCTCATCGGTGAACCGTACTGGCGTCGGATCCCCGCAACGGAAGAGATCGCCCACGCCTGTGGCGTCTCATCTGTCGCCGATTTTCGTCCCCTGCCCGAGCTGGTCGCCTTTTTCGACCAACTCGGCTATGACGTAGTGGAAATGGTGCTGGCGGACCCGCAAGGCTGGGACAGATATGAAGCCGCGAAGTGGATGACCATGCGCCGCTGGCTGGAGGAAAACCCTGACGATGAGTTTGCGCAAGAGGTTCGAACAGAACTGACGGTAGCCCCCAAACGTCACGTCACCTGGACACGAGAATACTTTGGCTGGGGCGTATTTGCGTTAATCGCGCGATAACGTGAAGCAGGAGGTATAGCCTACAAGAGGTATACCTCCATTTAAAAGTATTCAACAAATTAACGCGGCTCAAGGCGGGAATATATCGTCTTAGAGACTATCCCAGTAGGCGTTATTGGCGCAGCCAGTTTGGACACGGACAGCGCGCAAAAACCGGAGCGTACACGTAGTACGTGAGGATTTTGAGCACTGCCCAGGTCCAAAATGGCAAGTAAAATAGCCCTAATGGGATAGGCTCTTAATTTCGCCATTAAGTTTCTGCCACAATATGTCGCAAGACGTGCAAGCGTTCCACCTCACCTGATGAGCGACACCACCATCAATAAGACGTTATTGCTGCGATTCAATTATTAAGAATAAAAAAAGAACCAGAAGAAAATTAAAAAATGACTTACCCACCATATTAGCCATTGTTAAAATCAAAGTACCCCCCCGTAAAAGCTGGATGTTTTTATTTCTCATAGACGAGAATTTATATATTATGATATAATGCGGCAGAAAAACATGCAGGTTATTAACCTGCCATTAATGTAAATAATTTTTTGAGGAGATGTTTCCAGTGGGACGTAAATGGGCAAATATTGTTGCTAAAAAAACGGCTAAAGACGGTGCAACGTCTAAAGTATATGCAAAATTTGGTGTAGAAATCTATGCTGCGGCTAAACAAGGTGAACCAGACCCGGAATCAAACTCAGCTTTAAAATTCGTTATTGAACGTGCGAAACAAGCACAGGTTCCAAAACATGTTATTGATAAAGCCATTGATAAAGCCAAAGGTGGCGGAGATGAAACGTTCGTGCAAGGGCGTTATGAAGGCTTTGGACCAAATGGTTCAATGGTTATCGCTGAAACGTTGACGTCTAATGTTAACCGTACGATTGCTAATATCCGCACAATTTTTAATAAAAAAGGCGGGAATATCGGAGCGGCAGGTGCTGTCAGCTATATGTTTGACAATACTGGAGTGATCGTATTTAAAGGAACAGACCCTGACCATATTTTTGAAATTTTGCTTGATGCTGAAGTTGATGTTCGTGATGTAACCGAAGAAGAAGGAAACATCGTTATTTATACTGAAGCTACAGACCTGCACAAAGGAATTGCAGCGCTAAAAGCAGCTGGAATTACTGAATTTTCAACAACAGAATTAGAAATGATTGCTCAATCAGAAGTTGAACTTTCACCAGAAGATTTAGAAATCTTTGAAGGACTTGTTGATGCCCTTGAAGATGATGATGATGTGCAAAAAGTATATCATAACGTTGCAAACCTCTAATTATAAATTAAACAAATCTGTCTCTATGGCAGATTTGTTTAATTTATAAAGCTGTTATAAAAAAGTCTATCTGGCCAGATATATAAGTTTTTAAATTTATGTTTATGAGTCGCTGTAAATAGACCCGTTTTAGTTCCATGCTTTTTTTGAGATCCCGGCCAAATTGACCCTGGCCCAAATTCAGTACAGTGCTAAATCAGAGATCTTCGTCTTTCCGGAGACTTCGGATAAATTCAGCCGGAGTCATGTCATTTAATGATGAATGCGTTCTCTCATGATTGTATTCCCTGCGCCAGTTGTCGAGTTTTTCCTGCGCATCTTCCAGTGACAGGAACCAGTGAATGTTCAGGCATTCATCCCGCAGACTGCCGTTAAATGATTCAATAAACGGGTTATCTGTCGGCTTTCCGGGGCGCGAGAAATCCATTGTGACGCCTTGTTCATACGCCCATTTATCCAGACTTTTTGAGATAAACCCGCTACCGTTATCCGTCTGGATACGTACCGGCAGCCGCTTATCCGGCACCCGCAGTGCCTCCATTATTCTGACCACATCCTCGCCTTTTAACGATTTTCCGGCATGGATCGCCAGGCATTCCCGACTAAAATTATCCACTACAGTCAGCGCCCGAAAACGCCGCCCGTTAAACAGATTATCTGATACAAAATCCATACTCCAGCACTGATCGACATGCGTCAGGACCGGGTGCTGCTGACGGCGTGCTGCACTGACATGTCTGCGGGGGCGTTTTCTGCGCAGGTTCAGGCCTTCCGGACAATAAATCCGGTGGGTTTTCTTGTGGTTAACAGGCCATCCCTCCCGGCGCAACTGAATATGAATACGCGGGCAACCGTAGCGTATCCGGGTTTCCGCTATTTCCCGGATACGCAGGGTTATCGCCCGATCGTCACGCCGGCTCTGCCAGTGGTAAACGGTTCTGCTCTGCATCAGCAACCCGCATCCCCGCCGGACGCTGATACGGTAAGCCTCCAGCAAAAATGTCACCGCCTGGCGCTTCTGAGCCGGCCTCAGAACTTTTGCTTCAGTACCTCCTGCAGCATCTCCTTGACCAGACTCAGCTCAGCGACCAGCTTCTTCAGCCGCTGATCCTCATCCTCCAGTTGCCGCAGACGCCGCAGTTCGGTCACGCCCGGCCCGGCAAATTTTTTCTTCCAGTTGTAAAATGTGGCCTCAGAAATTCCCATCTCTCTGCAGACTTCCCCGACGCGGGTGCCGGTTTCAGCCTGTTTCAGGGCAAATGCAATCTGTTCTTCGGTATAACGGGTCTTTTTCATGACAATGCGCTTCTCTGTGAGATGGAAGAAAGACCGGAAACTTCAGTTTAGACTGGCACTGTTTACAGGGGGAAGGTCATCAGGCGCGGCAGGTTGGTATTATTCAGCCGTTATTCAAATCGTTGTAATAATTTTATTGACTACAAAACGCACTTGGTACATAATTTTGTTTCCAATTGGAAACAAAAAGAATGCATGATAATGAATGACATCATTACCGTAACAGAAGCAGCACAGTTGCTTGAGCTAACTCCTCAACGTGTAAGAACTATGTGCAAGCAGGGGAGCATTGATGCATATCAATCCGGTAGAACTTGGTTAATAAAAAGTTCAAGTGTTGAAAAGTTGATGCTTGTTAATAGCCTAAGCGATGCTCAAAATAGCTACAGCATGTTGGCCTCTGAGCCAAAAAACAAACCAAAAGCGTTAAGTTTTTTCAGTGGGGCTATGGGGCTAGACCTTGGTATAGAACAAGCAGGGTTTGAAACCCTACTAGCGAGTGAAATAGATAAAGCCGCAAGAGATACTATTTTATCTAATAGACCCAACATGGCCCTTATCGGAGATATTCGTGATTACACAACAGAGGATATTTTAAAATTAGCTGGAGTTTCTTCTGGTAATGAAATTGATTTGGTTATGGGCGGCCCACCGTGTCAAGCGTTCTCAACAGCGGGAAAACGTTTAGGTCTAGAAGATGAGAGAGGGAACGTTTTCATTAAATATTTAGATGTCGCCTTGGATATCAGACCTAAGTATATTGTAATCGAGAATGTTAGAGGGTTATTATCTGCGCCAATGAAGCATAGGCCGCACAATGAACGTGGTGAAGGTTTGCCACCTTTAAAATCTGAAGAACAGCCTGGTGGAGTACTTCATTATATTATCAGAATAATAAAAAGTGCAGGATACTCTGTTTCTTTTAACTTATATAACTCTGCTAATTTCGGCGTTCCTCAAATTAGAGAAAGGGTAATAATAATATGTTCGCGGGACGGCAGTAGAGTTCCCTTTCTACAACCAACACATAGTGAAAAAGGTGAATATGGCCTTCCAAAATGGATAACGTTGCGTGAAACCATAACTAATTTAAAAAATATCACGCATGAGCATGTACTATTCCCAGAGAAAAGATTAAAATATTACAGACTTTTAAAAGAAGGTCAATATTGGAAACATTTACCTGAGGATTTGCAAAAGGAAGCATTAGGTAAATCGTTCTTTCTTGGCGGAGGTAAAACAGGTTTCTTACGACGAGTTGCATGGGATCGTCCATCACCCACATTAGTGACGCACCCAGCGATGCCAGCTACTGACCTTGCTCATCCAGATGAATTGAGACCATTATCAGTTCAAGAATATAAAGTGATCCAACAATTTCCTGAAGAATGGGTTATCAAAGGTAAACTTCTGGATAAATACAGACAATTGGGTAATGCTGTGCCCATTGGTTTAGGGTTAGCTGTTGGAAAAAACATTTTAGATCATATGAATGGAAGGAAAATCGAGTCATTCCCAAATTTTCGTTACTCTCGATATAAAAACACTTCTGACTTGGATATATTTGGAGAGTTGGTCTAAATTATTAGGAAGGGGAATCCCCCTTCCATTGTTATTTGATTTTTCGTAAGTAGCTTTCAACAAAAGCTCTAAAATCATCTTCATTGAGGTCTTTGGATGAAACTTCGTCAGGGAAATTTTCCCAATTTGTAGCATCTCTTTGTGAGAATGTTCTAAACCATTTTTTAATTGGCGTATTGTCGCGAATTTTGCTACTTGAAGAGTTCTCAGTATTATCTCTATTTTTTACTTGTAGAAGACCCCACTCATCTTTTTCATTGTCATAATGAATAAAATCTACTGCTTTTACACTTGTTCCTGAACACCATATCCATCCACATGGCTCTAATTTTTCAGCAAGATATCTTTCCAGAAGATCTCCAACAATGTTTTCAGAAGCCATAGAGAGTCGATGTTCTTCTTTAATTCTATTGAGATTTTCTTGCGGTATATCAAAGCTTACATTAAGGACTAAACTGACAACCTCATCAGGGATAGTAGTAGGTGGCGTTGGCTTTTTCGGAAGCCGACTTTCATTGAAATTTTGAGCTAAATATTCTATATGTTCTGCTTTACCAAAGTTTTTTCTAACTTGTTTCGAGCGCGGATTTGAACAACTTTCAGGAAATCTTGAAAGAAATTTAATTAAAAGCTGGAATTTTTCAGAAAGTTCAGGATTAATATTATCCATTTTCTGTTTTGCCAACTCTTCAGCATTCTCGACGAAAAACACTGCCTCTGACATCACAACCTCCTTATGTATTAAGGCAGTATAATTCTTTAAATCAAAAAGTTACAGTTAAAACTAGCATGACCTATTCATTTACATCAGGTGAATTATCACCTGCTTGCAAACTCAAACGGCCTGACCATATCGTTAAGATTGATATCAAGATAATCAGCCCACCACAGAAGCATGAGCCTCCGTTCATCAAGATGCTCCGCAAGATAGATGTAAGCAGCGCGGACGTTGTTATGCTCCTGATGGCTCATTTGTCGCTCAACAGCATCCCTTGACCATAAACCTGATTCGACTAACGCACTACAGGCCATCGCCCTAAACCCGTGTCCACAAACATCCGTTTTAGTGTCGTAGCCCATTGAGCGCAGAGCCTTGTTAACAGTGTTCTCACTCATCGGCCTATCCGGCTGGTGATCACCAATGAAGACCAACTCGTAATCCCCACTGATTTGTTTTATCTCTTCTAATATTTTCAGTGCCTGACGGCTTAGAGGTACAAAATGAGGCTACGCATTTTAGAACCACGATGTGAGTACTTTACACCCTTTAGAGGTTCTCGTTCTGCAGGTATCGTCCAAAGCGCATTTTTAAAATCGATTTCTTCCCATCTTGCAAAACGCAGTTCACTTGAACGTATGAATACCAGCAGTGTTAGTTTCACTGCCAATTTAGTCAACTTTCGACCTTTAAAGCATTCGATACGATCGAGCAATTCGGAGAAGCGTTCGAAATCCAGAGCTAGACGATGCACTCGTTTAGCCACGGCTACCGCACCAGCCATGTCTTGGGCCGGGTTATAATCAAGCAGACCATTTTGTACCGCGAAACGCATGATAGCAGTTGTACGTTGTTGAAGACGAGAGGCAACTTCATATCGTCCGCTCGCCTCAACTACCTTTATCGGGGCGAGTAAATCTCTTGTCTTCAGCTCCGAAATTTTCCGCTGACCTAACGCAGAGAAAAGATTATCCACTAAGCTTTTAAGCACCCGCTCACTATGGGACTCCGACCATTTTTTGCTACAGGATGCATGCCAATCTCTTGCTACAGCCTCAAAGGTTAGTGCTCCGCTTTCTTCAATCTTGTCCTCTTTTTTCTTTTGAGAGGGATCGATACCATCAGATACCAGTTTCTTCGCGGCATCGCGCCTCTTACGAGCCTCTGCCAATGAAACCATTGGATAAACCCCTAACGCCAGCATCTTCTGTTTGCCACTAAAACGATATTGAAGACGCCAGTATTTTGAGCCATTGGGGTTAACCAACAGGTGCATCCCCTCACCATCGGTAAGTTTGAAAGGTTTGTCTGCAGGCTTAACTGTTCTGACTTTGATATCAGTAAGAGCCATTGATCCCCCTCCCCGTGTTGGTATCAATTTCAATCGAACCGAAGCTACCAACAGTTATACCATCATTTGTTGGTAGATGTTGATATACGACAGTAGACTTTAATAGACCTAAACCAAGAGGTAGGATTTCTAACTGATTGATTTTGTATAAGTAAATAGACTTTAGTAGACGAAAAAAAAGACTTGATTGGTGCCGAAGGCCGGACTCGAACCGGCACGTATTGCTACGGTTGATTTTGAATCAACTGCGTCTACCGATTTCGCCACTTCGGCACTGAAGAGGTATGCGGAAAACGTTGTGGATTATACCTGTCATACGCCGCCATGCAAGCACGAGCGTACACCTGTATCGCTAAGTGCTGAAAATTTCAGCAGCGTTGAGTATTAAATAGAATAATCAGGCTACTTCCCGCCTTCTCCAGCAGATTAACGCCGGGCGTCCCTTGCCTCCATGCTCTACACTTTTCAGTTCAACACCACATTAAGGGAAACACAATGACGATAATAAAAAGCTACGCCGCCAAAGAGGCGGGCGGCGAGCTCGAACTCTATGAATATGACGCGGGAGAACTCCAACCGGAAGATGTCGAGGTACGGGTCGACTACTGCGGGATCTGCCATTCCGATCTGTCGATGATCGACAATGAATGGGGGTTCTCTCAATACCCTCTGGTTGCCGGACATGAGGTCATCGGTCGGGTGGCCGCACTCGGCAGCGCGGCACAGGATAAGGGGCTAAAAGTCGGCCAGCGCGTTGGAATCGGCTGGACGGCGCGCAGCTGCGGACACTGCGATGCCTGTATCAGCGGCAATCAAATTAACTGCCAGGAAGGCGCAGTGCCCACTATCCTCAATCGTGGCGGTTTTGCCGAGAAGCTTCGCGCAGGCTGGCAGTGGGTAATTCCTCTTCCGGAGAATATGGATATGGCGTCCGCAGGCCCGCTGTTATGTGGCGGCATTACGGTCTTTAAACCGCTACTGATGCACCATATTACTGCTACCAGCCGCGTTGGCGTCATCGGTATCGGCGGGCTTGGGCATATCGCCATAAAGCTGTTACATGCAATGGGCTGCGAAGTCACCGCGTTCAGCTCAAATCCATCGAAAGAGCAGGAAGTGCTGGCAATGGGGGCCAATAACGTGGTGAACAGCCGCGATCCGGAAGCGTTAAAAGCACTGGCGGGCCAGTTCGATCTCATTATTAACACGGTCAACGTCGATCTCGACTGGCAGCCCTACTTCGAAGCGCTGACCTATGGCGGCAACTTCCATACCGTTGGGGCCGTATTGAAGCCGCTGCCCGTACCGGCGTTTACATTGATTGCCGGCGATCGCAGTATCTCAGGCTCGGCAACCGGAACGCCATATGAACTTCGCAAACTGATGAAATTCGCCGGACGCAGTAAAGTCGCGCCCACCACGGAACTGTTCGCAATGTCACAAATCAACGAGGCTATTCAGCACGTTCGCGACGGCAAAGCCCGCTATCGTGTAGTGCTAAAAGCTGACTTCTGACCGCCTGACTCAGCGCTTTGACAATGATCAGGAAGCGCTGAGTGCCTGACGAAAAGCCTGTACAGCCAGTCGGCACTGCTCCGTCACGTGCTCGATGTCATGATTAACATCGATACGCGCAATATCATGTTCATCGGCACAGGGTCGCTCCAGCGCGTCAAACTGACTTTGCAACAGGTCTGGCGGCATAAAATGCCCGGCACGACGCTGCATTCGCTGCAGAATAGTGGCGTAATCGCCGTCCAGCCACAGGAAATGTACGTTAGGGCTGCTCTTACGTAAAATATCGCGGTACTGTTTTTTTAATGACGAGCAGACAATAAATCCCGTCTCATTTTTTTTATAAAGACTGTATGAAGCGTCATTTAATCGTTCCAGCCAGGGTAAACGGTCTTCATCAGTTAACGGTATTCCCTGAGACATTTTATCAATGTTTTTCGCCGGATGGAGATCATCGCCGTCAATAAACTTCGCAGAAAATAATGTTGCAATTTTGCTGCCTATTAAAGATTTACCACTACCTGAAACCCCCATTAAAATATAGCTTTCCCCGGCCATTTAAATACCTCTGAGTCATATTCCACTCCACAATATTACGCCTCTACGTTCGACAATTTCACGTTTTTTAATTTCCATAGAGAAGAACTCTAAGGCACATCACGTTATGCGTAACATTGTAGTGTAACAATTTTCCAGCGTGACATAAGTCACAAATAATGACAAATAAAACCGCTTAAATGCGTTCAGGGTAACTACCTGACCAGTGAGGAATTTATGGAAGTAAAAACTCAATCCTGCGTTGTTGCGGGTAAGCGTGCTGTTGCCGTTACGGAACAAAATATTGAATGGAATAATAAAGGAACACTCGTACAAATTACCCGAGGCGGCATTTGTGGGTCTGACTTACATTATTATCAGGAAGGCAAAGTCGGCAATTTTACAGTAAAAGCGCCAATGATTTTAGGTCATGAAGTGATTGGCAAAATCGTTCATAGCGACTCAGATTTATTACGTGAAGGACAACCGGTAGCGATTAATCCATCGAAGCCTTGCGGTCATTGCAAATACTGTCTGCAGCATGAAGAAAACCACTGTACTGAAATACGTTTCTTTGGCAGCGCCATGTATTTTCCGCATGTCGATGGCGGTTTTACCCGATTTAAAGCTGTCGATACCGCTCAGTGCATTCCCTGGCCGGAACAGGCAGACGAAAAAGCCATGGCCTTTGCCGAACCGCTGGCGGTTGCCATTCATGCGGCTCATGAGGCGGGCGATCTGCAGGGCAAACGCGTCTTTATCTCCGGCGTTGGCCCTATCGGCTGCCTGATTGTTAGCGCGGTAAAAACGCTGGGCGCGGCGGAAGTGGTATGTGCCGATATCAGTACCCGTTCTCTCTCGCTGGCCCGGCAGATGGGCGCGGATACGCTGGTGAACCCACAGCATGACTCTCTTGATGGCTGGAAAGCAGAAAAAGGGTATTTCGATATCAGTTTTGAAGTCTCTGGGCATCCTTCCTCTATCTCAACGTGTCTGGAAGTCACACGGGCCAAAGGCGTGATGGTGCAGGTTGGCATGGGCGGCGCAGTCCCCAACTTCCCGATGATGATGCTAATAAGCAAAGAGATCTCGCTGAAAGGCTCTTTCCGCTTTACTACCGAATTTAATACTGCGGTTTCCTGGCTTGCCAACCGCGTTATCAATCCGCTGCCGTTACTGAGCGCGGAATATCCATTTACCGACCTGGAAGCGGCGCTGATCTTTGCCGGAGACAAAACACAGGCGGCAAAAGTTCAGCTCGTTTTCTGAGAAAGTAAAATAAGGGACACAATCATGAACGATCTTTTTTCACTGGCAGGTAAAAATATCCTTATCACCGGAGCCGCTCAGGGGATTGGTTATTTGCTGGCGACCGGTCTTGGTCGCTATGGCGCGCGCATTATTGTTAACGATATCACCCCGGAGCGCGCCGAAACAGCCGTGACGAAACTTCAGCAGGAAGGGATAAAGGCTATTGCCGCTCCCTTTAATGTCACCCATAAACAGGATATTGAAGCTGCGGTTGAACATATCGAAAAAGATATCGGCGTCATTGACGTCCTGATAAATAACGCCGGTATCCAGCGCCGTCATCCGTTTACTGAGTTTCCCGAGCAGGAGTGGAATGACGTCATCGCCGTAAATCAGACCGCGGTTTTTCTCGTCTCTCAGGCCGTTACGCGCCGTATGGTGGCGCGGCAGGCAGGAAAAGTGATCAACATCTGTTCGATGCAAAGCGAGCTGGGCCGCGACACGATTACGCCATACGCCGCGTCGAAGGGTGCCGTGAAGATGCTGACTCGCGGCATGTGCGTGGAGCTGGCGCGTCATAATATCCAGGTCAACGGTATTGCGCCGGGATACTTCAAAACGGAGATGACCAAAGCGCTGGTTGAAGATGAAGCCTTCACCTCCTGGCTATGCAAACGTACGCCTGCCGCACGCTGGGGCGATCCCCAGGAGCTTATTGGCGCAGCGGTGTTTCTCTCGTCAAAAGCCTCCGACTTTGTTAACGGACATCTGCTGTTTGTCGATGGCGGTATGCTGGTTGCCGTCTGACCAGGGAAATACGATGCAGCGCGTAAGCGCTGCTATTTTGGCGCTAATAAGAGAGACGAATATGCCATTAATAATTATTGCGGCAGGCGTTGCGCTGCTGTTGGTCTTAATGATTGGCTTTAAAGTTAACGGCTTTATCGCCCTTGTTCTGGTTGCCGCCGTGGTGGGTTTTGCCGAAGGGATGGGCGCGCAAGACGTCCTGCACTCCATACAAAACGGAATTGGCGGTACTCTGGGCGGACTCGCCATGATCCTCGGTTTTGGCGCGATGCTGGGAAGATTAATTTCCGATACCGGCGCCGCGCAGCGCATTGCGACGACGCTCATTAATACGTTCGGCAAAAAACGCGTGCAATGGGCGCTGGTGATCACCGGGCTTATCGTCGGCCTGGCAATGTTTTTTGAAGTCGGATTCGTACTGCTGTTGCCGCTCGTTTTTACGATTGTGGCCTCATCGGGACTGCCCTTGCTGTATGTCGGGGTTCCAATGGTCGCCGCCTTATCCGTTACGCACTGCTTCCTGCCGCCGCATCCCGGCCCTACCGCTATTGCGACAATTTTTGAGGCAAATCTCGGTACGACCCTGCTGTATGGGTTAATCATTACCATACCGACCGTGATTGTTGCCGGCCCTCTGTTTTCAAAATTGCTGGCGCGATTTGAAAAAGCGCCGCCTGAAGGATTATTTAATCCTCATCTATTCAGTGAAGAAGAGATGCCGTCATTCTGGAACAGTATTTTTGCCGCCGTGATCCCGGTCATTCTGATGGCCATCGCAGCGGTATGTGAAATCACGCTGCCAAAAACGAATGCCGTGCGGGTTTTCTTCGAATTTATCGGTAATCCAGCAGTGGCGTTGTTTATTGCCATTATCATCGCCATTTTTACGCTGGGCCGACGCAATGGACGTACGGTTGAGCAGGTGATGGATATCGTCGGCGAGTCCATTGGCGCTATTGCGATGATTGTTTTTATCATCGCGGGCGGCGGCGCGTTTAAGCAAGTGCTGGTGGATAGCGGCGTGGGTCAATATATCTCGCAATTAATGACCGGCACCTCGCTATCTCCGTTATTAATGTGCTGGACGGTAGCCGCCGTGCTGCGTATTGCGTTAGGTTCCGCGACCGTGGCCGCGATAACCACAGCGGGCGTCGTATTGCCGATTATTAACGTAACCCACGCCGATCCGGCGTTAATGGTACTGGCGACAGGCGCAGGAAGCGTTATTGCATCACATGTTAACGATCCCGGTTTTTGGCTGTTTAAAGGGTATTTTAATCTTAGCGTCGGGGAAACCCTACGCACCTGGACCGTTATGGAAACATTGATTTCTGTCATGGGGTTGCTGGGCGTACTGGCGCTGAATGCGGTTCTGCATTAATTCATCATCCGCAGCCCAATTAACCATGGGGGCGACGTTCCCGCCCCCGGTACTGGAGAAAACATGAGGAATCACAGAATTTCTTTGCAGGATATCGCTACGCTTGCTGGCGTGACAAAAATGACGGTGAGCCGTTACATCCGCTCGCCGAAAAAAGTCGCCAGGGAAACCGGCGAGCGTATTGCGCAGATCATGGAAGAAATTAACTACATACCAAATCGCGCGCCAGCTATGCTGTTAAACGCGCAAAGTTACACTCTGGGCGTGCTGATCCCCTCTTTTCAGAACCAGTTGTTTGCCGACATTCTTGCCGGGATTGAATCCGTAACGTCGGGTCATAACTACCAAACTCTCATTGCGAATTACAATTACAATCGCGATTCGGAAGAAGAGTCCGTTATCAATTTACTGTCTTACAATATCGACGGCATTATTCTTTCAGAAAAATATCATACCCTCAGAACCGTCAAATTCCTGCGCTCAGCTACCCTTCCGATTGTAGAACTCATGGATATCCAGGGCGATCGCTTAGATATGGAGGTGGGGTTTGATAACCGTCAGGCCGCCTTTGATATGGTCAGCACCATGCTGGATAAACGCCAGCGGCGTAAAATCCTCTATCTGGGTTCAAAAGACGATATCCGTGATGAGCAGCGTTATCATGGCTACTGCGATGCGATGACGCGCCGGGGGCTGGCGCCGTTGCGCATCAATCCCCGCGCTATCTCCTCTATCCATCTGGGGATACAGCTAATGCGTGATGCGCTTGCTGCGCACCCGGACGTGGATGGCGTCTTTTGTACTAACGACGATATCGCAATGGGCGCTCTACTGTGGTGCCGCGAGCGTCAACTGGCCGTACCGGAGCAGATCTCCATCGCCGGCTTCCACGGTCTGGAGATGGGCAGGCAAATGATACCGAGCCTCGCCAGCGTAATTACCCCTCGTTTTGAGATCGGGCGCAGAGCCGCGCAGATGTTGCTCAACAAAATTAAAAATAACGATCTCAACCATAATACGATTGATTTGGGTTATCAGATTTATCACGGCAGCACGTTATAAATTTTTTGATCTACTTTTTCCCGCAGCTTGCCTGAGCTTAACGCGTAGCCAAAAGCGCCACGCGTCAGGTTACGCACTACATCATTCGAGGAATACCAGGCGGTCTGCCGGATGGCGGCGGAAAGGACTTATCAGGCCTACGGGTCATAGTAGGCCTGATAAGCGCAGCGCCATCAGGCACTGCGCTTTACTGCATTGCCGGATGGCAGCCTGTGATTACGACTTACGCAGCATTAGCCACAGGCTAATCAGGAAGAAAGACGCGCTCGGCAGCAGCGCGCCGACAATCGGCGGAATGCCGTATACCAGCGTCAGCGGGCCAAAAATCTGGTCGAGAACGTAAAAGACGAAGCCGAAGCTAATCCCCGTCACCACGCGCACGCCCATCGGCACACTACGCAGTGGGCCAAAGATAAACGACAGCGCCATCAGCATCATCACCGCCACGGAGAGCGGCTGGAAGATTTTACTCCACATATTGAGCTGATAACGTCCGGCGTCCTGTCCGCTCGACTTCAGATATTTAACGTAGTTATGCAGACCGCTGATGGAAAGCGCATCCGGGTCCAGCGCCACCACACCTAACTTATCCGGCGTCAGATTCGTTTTCCAGGTACCGCTCACCGTCTGCGAACCGGTGATCTGTTTCGGGTTTTGCAGATCGGACTCATCCACCTGCGACAAACGCCAGACCTTATGCTCCGGGTCGAATTTTGCCGAAGCGGCGTAACGCACCGACTGCAAACGACGCTGATCGTTGAAAGCGTAAATACTAATGCCGGCCAGCTCCTCGTCGCCCTTCACCCGTTCAATATAGACAAAGTTATTCCCGTCTTTCGCCCACAGACCTTGCTGGGTGGAAAGCAGCGAACCGCCATACATCGCCTGCGCACGATAGTTACGCGCCATCTGCTCGCCCTGCGGGGCGACCCATTCGCCGATCGCCATGGTTAACAGCACCAGGGGGATAGCCGTTTTCATCACCGACAGCGCCACCTGCATACGGGTGAAACCCGATGCCTGCATCACCACCAGTTCGCTACGCTGCGCCAGCATCCCCAGTCCCAGCAACGCGCCAAGCAGCGCCGCCATAGGAAAGAAGATCTGGATATCCTTAGGTACGCTGAGCAGGGTGTACATACCCGCGCCCAGCGCGTCGTAGTTACCCTGCCCCGCTTTTTTCAGCTGATCGACAAACTTGATGATCCCGGAGAGCGACACCAGCATGAACAACGTCATCATGATGGTGGTAAAAATGGTTTTACCGATATAGCGGTCAAGTACACCAAATGGCTGCATTATACCGCTCCTTTACGCAGAAAACGGGCACGCAGGCGGCGGACCGGCACCGTATCCCACAGGTTTAAACCAATCGCCAACGCCAGATAGATCAGGTTGACCGCCCACATCCAGATAACCGGGTCCAGTTTGCCTTTACCGCCATTCGATTTAATGGAGGTCTGGATCAGGAAGAACAGCAGATAAAGCAGCATGGCGGGCAACATAGACAAGACGCGCCCCTGACGTGGATTCACCACGCTGAGCGGCACGACCATCAGCGCCATCATAAATACGGTAAAGACTAACGTGATACGCCAGTGCAGCTCGGCGCGAGCGCGATCGTTGTCGGTATTCCACAGCGTGCGCATGTCCATCTGGTCGGTATCGTTCGGGTCCAGCGCCACGGCCTGATGGCCAATAATCGCCTGATAGTTCTGGAAGTCGGTGATGCGAAAATCGCGTAGCAACGCCGTTCCTTCAAAACGTGTCCCTTTGTTTAAGGTGACAACCTGGGAACCATCGCGCAACTGAGTAAGGTGTCCGGAATCAGCCACTACCACAGAAGGACGAGCATTGCCCTTAGGGCGAATCTGCGCCAGGAAAACATCGTGGAAGTCGCTGCCATCAACGCTTTCGATAAACAGCACCGAGCTGCCGTTGGTCGCCTGCTGGAATTGCCCCTGCGCCAGCGCCGCCATACCGGGGTTCGCTTTCGCCTCCGCCAGCACTTCATCCTGGTGTTTTGACGACCAGGGACCGGCCCACATCACGTTAACCGCCGCAAGGATACCGGTAAATAACGCCAGTACCATGGCGGCCTTTACCAGCACGGCTTTGCTCAACCCACAGGCGTGCATGACCGTAATTTCACTTTCGGTATACAGTTTGCCCAGCGTCATCAGCAGCCCCAGGAACAGGCTTAAAGGCAGGATGAGCTGCGCCATTTCCGGTACGCCCAGCCCCAGAAGCGAGAGCACCAGATTTGCGGGAATATCGCCGTCAACCGCCGCGCCGAGAATCCTCACTAACTTTTGACAAAAGAAGATCAAAAGTAAGATGAAGAGTATCGCCAGCTGGCTTTTGAGCGTCTCCCGCACCAGATATCTTATGATTATCACTTTAAATACGCCCGTAAAAACCCATTTTTTTGCTGGAATTTAGCTTGTTTCATGGCTTAAACGTCATTTATTCTCTTGAGTCGTCGAAATCATCGCTAAGATCATTATACTCAGCGGATTCACCTCTCAGAACTTGTTCTGACGTGCCAATGCCGTAATAACGTTAAGATTAACACGAAGTCACCGCAACAGCGGATATGAGTTACGAAAGCTTTCAATTTCTATACTCTAATGGATTTCGAGTTGCAGGCAGGCGGCAAGACTGTGGAGCCCCGGAGCTTACATCAGGTAAGCGACAGGGGTGAGCAGGCGCAGCCAACGCATCTGCAACTTGAAAGACGACGAGTATAGCTGTAGCCACCACTGTTGTCTTTAAGATTCAGGAGCATAGTGCATGGAGTTCAGTGTAAAAAGCGGTAGCCCGGAGAAACAGCGGAGTGCCTGCATTGTCGTGGGCGTCTTTGAACCGCGTCGCCTTTCTCCGATTGCAGAACAGCTCGACAAAATTAGCGACGGATACATCAGCGCATTGCTGCGTCGCGGCGAACTGGAAGGAAAACCGGGGCAGACTCTGTTGCTGCACCATGTTCCTAACGTTCTTTCCGAGCGAATCCTCCTCATTGGTTGCGGCAAAGAGCGCGAGCTTGATGAACGTCAGTATAAGCAGGTTATTCAGAAAACGATAAATACTCTGAATGATACCGGTTCGATGGAAGCCGTCTGTTTCCTGACCGAACTGCACGTCAAAGGCCGCAACAACTACTGGAAAGTGCGTCAGGCCGTCGAAACGGCCAAAGAGACGCTTTATAGCTTTGATCAACTCAAGACCAACAAGAGCGAGCCGCGCCGCCCGCTACGTAAGATGGTCTTTAATGTGCCGACCCGCCGTGAGCTCACCAGCGGCGAACGCGCCATTCAGCACGGTCTGGCCATCGCCGCCGGGATTAAGGCAGCGAAAGATCTCGGCAACATGCCGCCCAATATCTGTAACGCCGCCTACCTGGCGTCACAGGCGCGCCAGTTGGCCGACAGCTACAGCAAAAATGTCATCACCCGCGTAATCGGCGAACAGCAAATGCGCGAACTGGGTATGAACGCTTATCTGGCGGTCGGCCACGGTTCGCAGAATGAATCGCTGATGTCGGTGATTGAGTACAAGGGCAATCCGTCCGAAGACGCGCGCCCGATCGTGCTGGTGGGTAAAGGCCTGACCTTCGACTCCGGCGGCATCTCCATCAAGCCATCTGAAGGGATGGACGAGATGAAGTACGATATGTGCGGCGCGGCGGCGGTTTACGGCGTGATGCGTATGGTCGCCGAGCTTCAGCTACCGATTAACGTTATCGGCGTACTGGCGGGCTGTGAAAACATGCCGGGCGGACGCGCGTATCGTCCGGGCGACGTGCTGACCACCATGTCTGGTCAAACCGTTGAAGTCCTGAACACCGACGCCGAAGGCCGTCTGGTTTTGTGCGACGTGCTGACCTACGTTGAACGCTTCGAACCGGAAGCCGTCATTGACGTGGCGACGCTAACCGGGGCCTGCGTGATTGCGCTGGGCCATCACATTACCGGTCTGATGTCGAACCATAACCCGCTGGCGCATGAGCTGATCGGCGCGTCCGAGCAGGCGGGCGACCGCGCGTGGCGTCTGCCGCTGGGCGATGAGTTCCAGGAACAACTGGAGTCCAACTTTGCGGATATGGCAAACATTGGTGGTCGTCCTGGCGGCGCCATCACCGCGGGCTGCTTCCTGTCGCGCTTTACCCGTAAGTATAACTGGGCGCACCTGGATATCGCCGGCACCGCCTGGCGCTCCGGCAAAGCGAAAGGCGCGACGGGGCGTCCGGTAGCGCTGTTGTCGCAGTTCCTGCTCAATCGCGCGGGCTTTAACGGCGAAGAGTAAGTTTGAGATTACCCCGTAGGCCTGATAAGGCGCATTAGCGCCGCCATCAGGCGTTTTGCCGGATGGCGCTGCGCTTATCCGGCCTACGGGAGGCATCATGGCAACGCATTTAAATCCACCACAAGAAGCCCCATATATGAAGAATGCGACGTTCTATCTTCTGGATAATGACACTACCGTCAATGGTTTAAGCGCCGTTGAACAACTGGTGTGTGAAATTGCCGCAGAACGTTGGCGCGCCGGCAAGCGCGTGCTGATCGCCTGCGAAGATGAGAAGCAGGCCATTCGGTTGGATGAAGCGCTGTGGGCAAGACCGGCGGAAAGTTTTGTCCCGCACAATCTGGCAGGCGAAGGCCCACGCGGCGGCGCGCCGGTTGAAATTGCCTGGCCGCAAAAACGCAACAGCAGCCCGCGCGATATTTTAATCAGCCTGCGTACAAGCTTTGCAGATTTTGCCACCGCTTTCACAGAAGTGGTAGACTTCGTCCCTTACGAAGAAACTTTGAAACAACTGGCGCGCGAACGCTACAAAGCCTACCGCGTGGCTGGTTTTAACCTGAATACGGCAACCTGGAAATAATGGAAAAGACATATAACCCCCAAGATATCGAACAGCCGCTTTACGAGCACTGGGAAAAGCAGGGCTATTTCAAGCCTAACGGCGACGAAAGCAAAGAGTCCTTCTGCATCATGATCCCGCCGCCGAACGTCACCGGCAGTTTGCATATGGGACATGCTTTCCAGCAAACCATCATGGATACCATGATCCGTTACCAGCGTATGCAGGGTAAAAACACTCTGTGGCAGGTCGGCACCGACCACGCCGGGATCGCGACCCAGATGGTGGTTGAGCGCAAGATTGCCGCTGAAGAAGGTAAAACCCGTCACGACTACGGCCGCGATGCGTTTATCGACAAAATCTGGCAGTGGAAAGCGGAATCCGGCGGCACCATTACCCGTCAGATGCGCCGTCTCGGCAACTCCGTTGACTGGGAACGCGAGCGCTTCACCATGGACGAAGGCCTTTCCAATGCCGTGAAAGAAGTCTTTGTTCGCCTGTACAAAGAAGACCTGATTTACCGTGGCAAACGCCTGGTGAACTGGGACCCGAAACTGCGCACCGCCATCTCTGACCTGGAAGTGGAAAACCGCGAGTCCAAAGGCTCGATGTGGCACATCCGCTATCCGCTTGCCGACGGCGCGAAAACCGCAGACGGTAAAGATTACCTGGTTGTCGCCACCACCCGTCCGGAAACCGTACTGGGCGATACCGGCGTGGCCGTGAACCCGGAAGATCCGCGTTATAAAGATCTGATTGGCAAATTCGTTATTCTGCCGCTGGTTAACCGCCGTATTCCGATTGTGGGCGACGAACACGCCGATATGGAAAAAGGCACCGGCTGCGTAAAAATCACCCCGGCGCACGACTTTAACGACTATGAGGTCGGGAAACGTCATGCCCTGCCGATGATCAACATCCTGACCTTTGACGGCGACATCCGCGAAAGCGCGGAAGTGTTCGATACCAAAGGTGAAGAGTCTGACGTTTATTCCAGCGAGATTCCGGCTGAGTTCCAGAAGCTGGAACGCTTTGCTGCCCGTAAGGCCATCGTTGCTGCCGTTGACGCGCTCGGCCTGCTGGAAGAAATTAAACCGCACGATCTGACCGTCCCTTACGGCGACCGTGGCGGCGTGGTTATCGAACCGATGCTGACCGACCAGTGGTACGTCCGTGCCGACGTGCTGGCGAAACCGGCAGTGGAAGCGGTTGAGAACGGCGACATTCAGTTCGTACCGAAGCAGTACGAAAACATGTACTTCTCCTGGATGCGTGATATCCAGGACTGGTGTATCTCTCGTCAGTTGTGGTGGGGTCACCGTATCCCGGCATGGTATGACAACGACGGCAACGTCTACGTTGGCCGTACCGAAGACGAAGTGCGTCAGGAAAATAACCTCGGCGCCGACGTTGCGCTTCGTCAGGACGAAGACGTTCTTGATACCTGGTTCTCCTCCGCGCTGTGGACTTTCTCCACCCTCGGCTGGCCGGAAAACACCGACGCCCTGCGTCAGTTCCACCCCACCAGCGTGATGGTGTCCGGCTTCGATATCATCTTCTTCTGGATTGCCCGCATGATCATGATGACCATGCACTTCATCAAAGATGAAAACGGCAAGCCGCAGGTGCCGTTCCATACCGTCTATATGACCGGTCTGATTCGCGACGACGAAGGCCAGAAGATGTCCAAATCCAAGGGTAACGTTATCGACCCGCTGGATATGGTGGACGGCATCTCCCTGCCGGAACTGCTGGAAAAACGCACCGGCAACATGATGCAGCCGCAGATGGCGGAGAAAATTCGCAAGCGTACCGAGAAGCAGTTCCCGAACGGCATCGAGCCGCACGGCACCGACGCCCTGCGCTTTACCCTGGCGGCGCTGGCCTCGACCGGCCGCGATATCAACTGGGATATGAAGCGTCTGGAAGGTTACCGTAACTTCTGTAACAAGCTGTGGAACGCCAGCCGCTTTGTGCTGATGAACACCGAAGAGCAGGATTGCGGCTTCAACGGCGGTGAAATGACGCTGTCGCTGGCGGACCGCTGGATCCTGGCGGAATTCAACCAGACCGTTAAAGCGTACCGCGACGCGCTGGACAGCTTCCGCTTCGATATCGCCGCGGGCATTCTGTACGAGTTCACCTGGAACCAGTTCTGTGACTGGTATCTGGAGCTGACCAAGCCGGTAATGAACGGTGGCACCGAAGCCGAACTGCGCGGCACCCGCCATACGCTGGTCACCGTACTGGAAGGTCTGCTGCGCCTGGCGCACCCGATCATCCCGTTCATCACCGAAACCATCTGGCAGCGCGTGAAGGTTATCTGTGGCATTACCGCCGACACCATCATGCTACAGCCGTTCCCGGAATATAACGCCGCACAGGTGGATGAAGCCGCGTTGGCCGATACCGAGTGGCTGAAGCAGGCGATCGTCGCCGTACGTAACATTCGTGCGGAAATGAACATCGCCCCGGGCAAACCGCTGGAACTGCTGCTGCGCGGCTGTAGTGAAGAAGCCGTTCGTCGTGTTAACGACAACCGTAGCTTCCTGCAAACCCTGGCGCGTCTGGAAAGCATCACCGTGCTGCCAGCCGATGACAAAGGTCCGGTTTCCGTGACCAAAATCATCGACGGCGCTGAACTGCTGATCCCGATGGCTGGCCTCATCAACAAAGAAGATGAGCTGGCGCGTCTGGCGAAAGAAGTGGCGAAAATCGAAGGCGAGATTGCCCGTATCGAAGGCAAACTCTCCAACGAAGGTTTCGTTGCCCGCGCGCCGGAAGCGGTCATTGCCAAAGAGCGTGAGAAGCTGGACGGTTACGCAGAAGCGAAAGCGAAACTGATTGAGCAGCAGGCGGTTATTAGCGCGCTGTAATCTGAAAGCCTGATGGCGCTTCGCTTATCAGGCCTACACGTTCGCTTATTGACATGGCGCGATCGGTAGGCCGGATAAGGCATTCACGCCGCCATCCGACAACATGAATTATGGGCCGACGTAAACGTCGGCCTTTTTACATCAGATAAACGGGAAGTAAGGCATGATGCCACGAGAAATCCACATTAGCAGGCTGTTTTCCAGCGGCTTCTCATCATTGGTTAACTCAAGCGAATCCAGATCGCCCTGGACCTGTGTATTCTGCGCCAGCCAGCTCACCAGCCAAATTTTCAACCACGGATAAGCCAGCCCTAAGGTCACGCCGGAAATCACAAACACCACCAGTAACCGCCACAGCATACCGTGTGCAGTGACAGAGGAATGAAAACGAATCGAATCGTTCGCCAGTGACAAATTGTTTAAAAACAGGTTGCGTAACGCCACATATAAGTAACTGGTTACCACAATAATCGCGAGAAAATAGAGGAAATAACATGCCATTATCTGGCCATAATATTGCAGAATAAGCGCCCCTCCTGCCTGCGCATTCCCCATCATACTCAAAAGAATCATGTCGGTGAACACCGGCGCGATTAGATAACCAATCACGACAGCAAAAGGGAAAAGGGTCAACATTGCCAACACGCACCCTCTGATGCACGTTTTAACATTAACCTGAATCGAGAAACGATGAATGCCAAAGTTTGCGCCATTGCCAAACAAGGTCATCCATTTGCTGTAGGTAATACCGTTAATGACCCCTATCCCAATAATAGCCAGCAAACCGAGAAAAACGATATTGAACACTAAACCGCCGACGGCGATGGTTACCAGTGAGATAATATAAAGAACAATATAAAGCGCCACCATCAGGAGTACCGGGAGAGCGAACATGTACCACCAGGCGCGCCGCATGGAACACTGGAATCCAAAATGTACGCCATTAAGCGAAGTCATCATCGCCTGATACTGTAATCCTTTCACCGCCATAAAAGGAATAATCGCAATTAATAAGCCGAATAGCGTAAAACCGAGACCGGGATGACCGTGTTCAATAAGAGAGAGGCTAACAATATAAATAATAAAAACTAACAACACACTAATAAATAATGCGCCGCCCGTGGCTTTGTAAGCAAAAGGCTGATTGTTTAGCGTCATATTAGTATAAATATAACGTCGACATTTCACCATCGCCCACGGCGCATAGATTCCCAACGTGATACACGTCAACAAGAAATTCACAAGGCAAATAACAAAATACTTTCCGCCCTTGCCTGTAAACACCAACGTGTGATTATGGTTATCTTTACTACTGATAACGTTATTCATGAATCATATCCCTGAATTACAATCTATTAGAATTAATAATAAAAACCAGTAAATTGTTACTGATTTGACTACGATACTATTTTTGTTTAATTTTTCCGCCTTTTATTTTGTCTGATTCAGGATCTCCTTGCGCGTAACTCAAGACGGTGGTATTAAAGTAATCTATAAATAAATTTTAAAAATTGAGCCATATTATGAATAATGTCGCCTCGCCAACGCTCACGGTGCGCCGAATCACTACCGCCGACAATGCCGCTATTGCCCGTGTCATCCGTCAGGTTTCAGCGGAATACGGACTTACCGCCGATAAAGGTTATACCGTTGCCGACCCCAATCTGGATGAACTGTATCAGGTTTATAGCCAACCGGGCGCGGCCTACTGGGTGGTAGAGCAAAACGGTTGTGTGGTGGGCGGCGGCGGCGTGGCGCCGTTATCCTGTAGCGAACCAGACATTTGTGAACTGCAAAAAATGTATTTTTTACCGGTAATTCGTGGTCAGGGGCTGGCGAAAAAGCTGGCGCTGATGGCGCTGGATCATGCCCGTGAACAGGGTTTTAAACGCTGCTATCTGGAAACAACGGCTTTTTTACGCGAGGCGATTGCGCTATACGAACGTTTAGGATTTGAACATATTAGCGAACCGCTCGGTTGCACCGGACATGTCGATTGCGAAGTGAGGATGTTAAAGGATCTCTGAAAACCAGGCGTTTATTTATCCTCGCCAGGTATTATTTTTGCTGATATAAGTAATCCCGGAAACATCCTGTTATCCGGGAATCACTTATTATTCAAGGAAGTTATAAATGAAACACCTATTATCAGCAATTGTTTTCCCCGCTATGTTTATTAGTATCTCTAATGTATATGCATTAGATATACAGCCCGGCGAATGGAAAATATAGAAATGCGCACCATCAATCCAGATACAAAAGAAGTATTAATGGATGAAAAAAATTCGGGCATAGCGACGCTTATGTGTTATACCCCTAAAATGTCTGAAGATTCTAAAAAAATGGTGAAGGGGTTTTCTACCAGTGCAGGCGGTTGCACGACAACTTTTGTAGAAAGTACGGATACCAAACTGATCAATGAGACTGTCTGTAATAATCCTGATGCCAAATCGCACTCTATTGTAGAAACGACGAAAATAAGCGATACAGAATTTGCGATGACCATGAAATCGGATGTCGATGCAGGAGGTAATAAAACAACCTCCATCAACAAAATTAAACAAACCTTTGTTGGCAAGACCTGCTCTGAAGCGTCAAAAGGCGTGAAACAGTAACTATTTCAACACAAAAACCCGTAGTGATTGATGCAATAATGGCATTGTTCACGGTCACCTTTCGGGAATATAACACTGAGTGAGTTCTTTTTTGCCTGCCGCTGGCAGGCTTTACTCAGAGCAGAATATCATGAAAATGACCTTTCCTGCTCGCCAGCAGCTTGATGCCGGGCGGATGACCACCACAAATTTTGCAGACGGCGACAGCGTAAAAGATAAAAACGCTAATCTTTAATTTTACCCTTTATCCGGCGGCTGGCACGCCGCTATGAAAACGAAACTCGCGGTCTGGCGACAAGATAAGGTCAGCTTCCACCTCGCCAAAATAGCGCACGCGCGCAGAAATGTCCTCGGTGGAAATCTGCTGCGCCAGCGCCAGGTAATCCTGATAATGCCGCGCTTCGGAGCGCAGAAGCGAGAGATAAAACGTCTGTAAATCCTCATCCAGCCAGGGCGCCAGAGCGGCAAAACGTTCGCAGGAGCGGGCTTCGATATACGCCCCACAAATCAGCTTATCAATTAAGGTGAGCGGTTCGTGCGTGCGTACCGCTTTCAACATTCCTTTCGCGTAGCGGCTGGCGGTGATTTTCACATAAGGAATGTTTCTGGCCTGCATGACCTCGCGTACCTGCCAAAAATGGTGCAACTCCTCTTTAATCAATAACACCATACGGTCGATAAGCTGACGACCCCAGGGGTCATCAGTTTGCGGCATGGCGCTTTTGCTAATCTGTCTATGCAGGGCAACAAAATCCGGCTCCGGCCCCTGACGAAACGCGAACGCCTCGTAAGGTTGCAGCCAGGCGAGCAGCGCGTCGGCGCCCGATTTATCGGCGACATATTTACGCACCAACAGCAACGCGGTTTGCGCAGCCTTCAGTTCGCAGATCAAGTGATCGGTAAGCAGAAGAGGAAGATTTTGCGGATCGCGGGCCTGGACAATCCACGCCTGCGGCGTCGGGCAATGCAGGAAATTAAGCACCGGAGAGAGTATTTGCGGGTAATTCATACGTAACCTGTAAAAAAATACGACAGCAGACGCTGCCGTACCGTCATACTATACAGCTTTAGTGACGCACGCCGTCGTCATCTTCATCGACATAATCGTCGTCATCACCCTCTTCGCCATTAGGGTCTTCAAAATAGGTTCCCCAGCCGTCGTATTCAACATCATATTTTTCCGCCAGGTTCATCAGTTGCTCAACCTGAGCGTCGATGAGTTCGGCGTTCAACGCGCACTCGCTGAGAATGTCGCAACAAATAACCGTATCGCCCTCTTCCACTTCCAGCTCTTCCGGCTCCGTCACTTCATAGCCGAGTTTAAAGGCTTCTACCGCGGCTTTTTCCAACGTTTCGAAATCGTCAGCGGAAAGGTGATGCTCGATAGTGTACAGCGCATCCGGATCGCTGCCGTCCTCAAGTAACTCTTCAATAATTAACCGCGTTTCTTCACGCTGCTCTTCCAGTAATTCCGGGTTTGCCATAGCTCGTTCCTCATAGATGTCCTGCCGATACTCTTATTGTCACATACCGCCGACGTTGCCTCCACCTTATCGAGAAAAGTTTTATCAAACAGGGTTGCAAATGAATAATCATCCATATAAAGTGAATTTTAATTCAATTAGAGGCCTAAGCCATGTGAGGGAAGTATGTCTACGTTTTACCAAAAACCTTTTTTAAAGTTACTTGATTTCACCGCCAGTGAACTCACTGCTCTGTTGCAGCTTGCCGCCAAACTGAAAGCCGATAAGAAAAACGGTAAAGAAGAACAAAAGCTGGTGGGTAAAAATATTGCGCTCATCTTCGAAAAAGACTCGACCCGGACACGATGCTCTTTCGAAGTTGCCGCATACGATCAGGGGGCGCGCGTGACGTACCTGGGCTCCAGCGGGAGCCAGATCGGCCATAAAGAGTCCATCAAAGATACTGCCCGCGTCCTGGGCCGGATGTTTGACGGTATTCAGTATCGAGGATATGGCCAGGAGATCGTCGAAACGCTGGCTGAATATTCCGGTGTGCCGGTATGGAACGGTTTAACCGATGAGTATCACCCAACGCAATTACTGGCGGATCTGCTCACCATGCAGGAACATCTGCCGGGTAAAGCCTTTAACGAGATGACGTTGGTCTATGCCGGAGACGCGCGTAATAACATGGGTAACTCCATGCTGGAAGCCGCCGCGTTAACAGGATTGGATCTCCGTCTGGTCGCGCCAAAAGCCTGCTGGCCGCAAGCCGCGTTAGTGGCGGAGTGCAGCGCCATGGCGAAAAAGAACGGTGGCGCCATCACCCTGACCGAAGATATCGCCTCGGGCGTAAAAGGCGCGGATTTTATCTATACCGATGTTTGGGTCTCTATGGGCGAACCCAAAGAGAAATGGGCGGAGCGTATTGCCCTGCTGCGTGATTATCAGGTCAACAGCCAGATGATGGCGTTAACCGGCAATCCGCAGGTTAAGTTCCTGCATTGTCTGCCTGCGTTCCATGATGACGAAACCACGCTCGGCAAAAAAATGGCCGAAGAGTACGGTTTACATGGCGGGATGGAAGTGACCGACGAGGTTTTTGAGTCTGCGGCCAGCATTGTCTTTGATGAAGCGGAAAACCGAATGCATACCATCAAAGCAGTAATGGTAGCGACGCTGTCTAAATAATGTCGTTATGATGCCGGATGGCGGTTGGCCTACAAAATCGCAACGTGCAGGCGCCGCCATCCGGACAAAATATTACGCCATCAGCATTTTCACCACCGCTTTACGTACCCGCGCCGGTTCTCCCACCGCGCACAGGGGCTTATGCACTTCGCCGGGATAAAACACCACAAAGTCGCCTTCGTTCAGGACGACGGTTTTCTCGTCGACGCTCGTCGGTAAAAATGCAATGTCTTTATCCGTCAGCCAGTCCGTGTGCGGCGTTCCTGCAGGCCGGGTACTGAATGCCATCCCTTCCTGACCTTGTAGCACAATCTGAATATCAAGATAACGGGCGTGATACTCTGCGCTGCGCGATTCGCCCGGCTCCGTCATATTTTCAGAAATCATATAAAACAGCCTGTCGCCGTCAATGTCATACTTACCTGGCGCGGTCGTTGCCGTGACATGCGCATTGACGTGCTCAATCGCCTGCCGTAACGCCGTCGGCAGCCAGGCCTCCAGATGTTCAATATTGCCAATAATCATCGCATCCCCTTAGTTAAAACAGCATTTTATTTTTTCTCTTTATACGAGAAAAATGGCTGCCATACTACCCTTACTCTCATCGATTTTGCGCCAGCGCATGTTTATCGCCAGCGGTGTTTATATATTGTTAATAGTTCGCCCAACTTTATGCAGTACCTATGCATAAACCCCAGCGGCGCCAAATCGCCATCACTAACAACCCTTTGATATTAAAGGCGTTAACATAAAAACGTTTTAGCGATCACAATTCGCTCTCCCTGCATAAATGACTTCTATATCCATAGTTATTTTTAAATTATTTAAATATCCCCGATAATAAAATCCCCCTCACGCATAGTTATGCAACTCTTAAAAATAATCACTTTGTTTTCAATTAGTTAAGATTTAAATATCATTCAATACAACAAACAAATAATTAACAATAAAAAAATAACAAACCATATAGCTGCGTAGTAATTCATTTAATGCCTTATTGTTTTTTGAATTTCTCTGACCCGGCTCATATATTAAATAAGAAAAATAGCACTCCTTGATTGATGTGAATCTCATCACATTAACAACCCCAATAAAATTCAATCATTGCTCCCGAATTTAACTGAAACGCCGCGACTGCAAGCACGCTAAATATTTGCAGCCACTCCTTCTTTATTCTTGAAATTATGTAAAAGGTATAATGATGGAAAAGCATTTTGTCGGTTCTGAAATCGGTCAATTACGCAGTGTAATGTTGCATCGGCCCAATCTCAGCCTAAAAAGACTTACCCCTTCAAATTGTCAGGAATTACTTTTTGACGATGTATTATCCGTAGAGCGCGCTGGCGAAGAGCATGACATTTTTGCCAACACGCTGCGCCAGCAAGGGATAGAAGTGTTGCTGTTAACCGACCTGCTCACCCAAACGCTGGATGTGGCTGACGCTAAAGCCTGGCTACTGGACACGCAAATTTCCGATTATCGCCTTGGGCCCACCTTTGCCGCAGATATTCGCGCCTGGTTGGCGGATATGCCGCACCGTGAACTGGCTCGCCATTTAAGCGGCGGTTTAACTTACGGCGAAATCCCCGCCTCCATAAAAAATATGGTGGTCGATACTCACGATATTAATGACTTTATTATGAAGCCATTACCGAATCACCTATTTACCCGTGACACGTCCTGCTGGATATATAACGGCGTCTCAATTAACCCCATGGCGAAACCTGCACGCCAACGTGAAACGAATAATTTACGTGCTATTTATCGCTGGCATCCTCAATTCGCAGACGGTGATTTCATTAAATATTTCGGCGACGAGGACATTAATTACGACCACGCCACTTTAGAGGGCGGCGATGTGCTGGTGATTGGCCGCGGCGCGGTGTTGATCGGTATGTCTGAACGTACTACGCCGCAGGGCGTCGAGTTCCTGGCGCAGGCATTGTTTAAACATCGTCAGGCGGAACGCGTCATTGCCGTTGAACTGCCAAAACATCGCTCCTGTATGCACCTTGACACCGTCATGACCCACATTGATATCGACACCTTCTCCGTCTATCCGGAAGTCGTTCGCCCGGACGTTCAGTGCTGGACGCTGACGCCAGACGGACGCGGCGGTCTGAAACGAACCCAGGAGAGCACGCTGGTTCATGCTCTTGAAAAAGCGCTTGGCATCGATCAGGTGCGCTTAATCACCACTGGCGGCGACGCATTTGAAGCTGAGCGCGAACAGTGGAATGACGCCAATAACGTGCTCACCCTGCGTCCCGGCGTGGTGGTGGGCTATGAGCGCAACATCTGGACCAACGAAAAATACGACAAAGCCGGCATTACCGTCCTTCCCATTCCCGGCGATGAACTGGGTCGCGGGCGCGGGGGCGCACGCTGCATGAGCTGTCCACTGGAACGCGATGGTATTTAAAGGAGACGTTATGGAAAACAAACGCACACTGGTCGTCGCGCTGGGCGGCAATGCGCTGCTCAAACGCGGCGAACCGCTGGAGGCTGATATTCAGCGTAAAAATATCGAACTGGCGGCCAGAACCATCGCCCAGCTTACCCGGCAATGGCGCGTGGTGTTAGTGCATGGCAACGGCCCACAGGTAGGACTGCTGGCGCTACAAAATAGCGCCTACGCTAACGTTACGCCCTACCCGCTTGATATTCTCGGTGCGGAAAGCCAGGGCATGATTGGCTACATGCTGCAACAGGCGCTGAAGAATCATCTGCCGGAGCGTGAAATCAGCGTCCTGCTCACCCAGGTCGAAGTCGATGCCAACGACCCGGCATTCCTCAATCCAACCAAATATATCGGACCGATTTACGACGAAGCGCAGGCCCGTGCGTTACAGGCAGAAAAGGGCTGGGTATTCAAAGCCGACGGTAACGCCTTCCGCCGCGTTGTGCCCTCCCCGCAGCCGAAACGCATTGTGGAAAACGATGCCATCCGCGCGCTGATTAGCCGCGATCACCTGGTTATCTGTAACGGCGGCGGCGGTGTGCCGGTCGTGGAAAAAGCCGATGGCTACCACGGTATCGAGGCGGTGATCGACAAAGATCTGTCCGCCGCCCTGCTTGCCAGCCAAATTCACGCCGACGCGCTGCTCATTCTGACCGATGCCGACGCGGTGTATCTCGACTGGGGCAAGCCCACCCAACGCCCGCTGGCGCAGGTTACGCCGGAGCTGCTTCGTGAAATGCAGTTCGACGCCGGTTCGATGGGCCCGAAAGTGACCGCCTGCGCTGAGTTTGTCAGCCATTGCCGCGGCATTGCCGGAATCGGCTCGCTGGCGGATGGGCAAGCCATTCTCGCGGGCGAGAAAGGTACTTTGATTCGGTGTGAAACCGCCGACGTTGACGCATAAGGCTTTTTACCGGATGGCGGCTTCCGCCTTATCCGGCCTACAGCGCGCGCATAACCGTGGGCCGGATAAGCGCAGCGCCATCAGGCAATTCATTTTAACAAGGATATTGTAATGGTTATTTCACTGAAAAATCGTAACTTTTTGAAGCTGCTTGACTACACCCCGGCGGAAATCCAACACCTCATCGATCTGGCTATTGAGCTGAAAGCCGCAAAAAAAGCCGGATGCGAAAAGCAAACGCTGATCGGCAAAAACATCGCGCTGATTTTTGAAAAAACCTCTACCCGCACCCGATGCGCGTTTGAAGTCGCCGCTTTCGACCAGGGCGCGCAGGTGACTTATCTCGGCCCAAGCGGCTCGCAGATCGGCCATAAAGAGTCCATGAAAGATACTGCTCGCGTCCTGGGGCGGATGTATGACGGCATCGAATATCGCGGTTTTGGTCAACACATTGTGGAAGAGCTGGGGGAATACGCGGGCGTTCCCGTCTGGAACGGCCTGACCGATGAATTTCACCCCACACAGATCCTGGCCGATCTGATGACCATGCTGGAACACGCGCCGGGTAAAACGCTGCCGGAACTGAGCTTCGCCTACCTGGGCGACGCGCGCAACAACATGGGCAACTCGCTGATGGTGGGCGCGGCGAAGATGGGCATGGATATCCGCCTGATAGCGCCAAAGTCCTTCTGGCCTGATGCCGCGCTGGTCGCGCAGTGCCGGGAAATCGCCAGCGTTACCGGCGCTCGTATCACCTTAACGGAGAGCGTTGAAGACGGCGTTCACGGTGTGGATTTCCTCTATACCGACGTCTGGGTCTCGATGGGAGAACCCAAAGAAGCCTGGGCGGAGCGCGTCAGTCTGATGACGCCATATCAGGTCAACCAGCAGGTGGTAAACGCTACCGGTAATCCTGATGTGAAGTTTATGCACTGCCTGCCCGCCTTCCATAACGAGCACACCAAAGTGGGACGCGAAATCGAAATGGCTTACGGCCTGAAAGGACTGGAGGTCACGGAAGAGGTGTTCGAGTCCGCAGGCTCGATAGTCTTCGATGAAGCGGAAAACCGGATGCACACCATCAAAGCGGTCATGGTGGCGACGCTCGGCGACTAATCCCACAGGATATGCGCCCTCGCGGCGCATATCCGTGATATCAGGAGAGAACATCATGGGTAAATTTAAATTTCCCACCGCTTATACCATCCTGTTTATTCTTATTGCCCTGGTCGCGGTGATGACCTGGATTGTGCCGGCGGGAAAATACCAAATGGCGATGAACGCCACGCTGGGAAAAGAGGTGCCGGTGGCGGGAACGTATGCCCCCGTGGACGCGCATCCGCAAGGGATTACCGCTGTTTTACTGGCGCCGATTGACGGCCTCTATAACCACGAAACCTACACCGCCGGCGCCATTGACGTCGCGCTGTTTGTCTTGATTATCGGCGGCTTTCTGGGGGTGGTGAATAAAACGGGGGCGATTGATGCCGGTATTGAACGGGTAACAGTCAAACTCAACGGCAAAGATGAGTGGATGATCCCCATTCTGATGGCGCTGTTCGCCGCAGGCGGCACTATCTATGGCATGGCGGAGGAGTCGTTGCCCTTCTACACGCTGCTGGTGCCGGTTATGATGGCGGCCCGCTTCGATCCGTTAGTGGCGGCGGCAACCGTACTACTCGGCGCGGGGATAGGCACGCTCGGTTCGACCATTAACCCTTTCGCCACGGTCATTGCCGCCAACGCCGCCGGCATCCCTTTTACTCAGGGAATGCTGATGCGCGTACTGCTGTTAATTGTCGGCTACGTACTGTGCGTGTTTTGGGTAATGCGCTATGCGCGCAAAGTCCGCGCCCATCCTGAGCTTTCTGTCGTGGCGGATAAAATGGAGGAAAATCGCGCCCATTTCCTCGGCAATCGCGCCAATACACTGCTGGAGTTTACGGCTACCCGGAAATGGGTGCTGCTGATCTTCACCGCCTCTTTCGCGGTGATGATTTACGGCGTGGCGGTTCTCGGCTGGTGGATGGCGGAAATCTCCGGCGTTTTTCTGGCGGCGGCGATTATCGTTGGCGTGATAACGCGGATGGGCGAGGAAGCGTTCACCAGTACCTTTATCGACGGCGCGCGGGATTTGCTCGGCGTGGCGCTAATTATTGGTATCGCGCGCGGCATTGTGGTGGTCATGGATAACGGTATGATTACCCACACCATTTTGCACAGCGCGGAAAGTCTGGTTTCCGGCCTCTCTACCACCATTTTCATAAACGTAACCTACTGGCTGGAAGTATTGCTTTCCTTCCTGGTGCCCTCCTCTTCCGGTCTTGCCGTATTGACGATGCCCATTATGGCGCCGTTAGCGGATTTTGCCCACGTACAGCGGGATTTGGTCGTAACCGCCTACCAGTCGGCCTCCGGGATTGTGAACCTGGTTACTCCCACCTCCGCCGTGGTCATGGGCGGTCTGGCAATCGCGCGGGTTCCCTATGTCCGCTATCTGAAATGGGTCGCGCCGCTGTTGCTGATCCTGACATTGCTGAATATGGCGGTACTGAGCATCGGAGCGATGATGTAACGAGCCAGATGGCGACGCGTCTTATCCGACAGGACTGATAAGCACAGCGCCATCAGGCACGCCGTCACCTTTTTTGATCGGCTTCTCATTTTCCTGCAAAACCGCCCGATTGATCCGCAATCGATGTGACAAATGTGATGAATTTCGCCAGTCCGTTGATATTAATAATAAAGATAAGGTGCATTTATGAAGGAATACGATGATTACTCCGCCAAAGAACAACAGCAACTGGCGGTTTGTCAGCGCCTGATTAGTGAAAAAAGTTACCTGTCCCAGGAGGAGATTCGCCGCGATTTACAAAATGAGGGATTTGAAGGTATCAGTCAGTCTACGGTTTCGCGCCTGCTCAAGCTGCTGGGCGCAATAAAAATCAGAAACACGAAGGGACAAAAGATTTATTCCGTAAATCCCCAGCGGCGACCTTCGCCGGATGCCGGACGTTCAATAGCCGAAATGGTCGTCAGCGTTGAACATAATAGCGAATTTATCCTTATCCATACGGCGGCAGGTTATGGTCGCGCCGTCGCGAGAATTCTGGATTACCACGCATTGCCGGAAATTCTCGGCGTCGTTGCCGGTAGCAGTATTGTCTGGGTCGCACCACGGGTCGTTCAGCGCACGGCGCTGGTACACAAACAAATTAATTATTTGCTTAAAATGAATTTAAATTCATAAGAACCGTTTGCGATGAGTAAATCATGCATTAATTGCTTGATCCCCAAACAGAGCTGAGTATAATCGCGGACAATTTGCCGGGAGGAAGCATGGTTCAGTGTGTACGACATTCTGTCTTACCGCGTCTGAAAAAGGACGCAGGCCTGCCGTTTTTCTTTCCGTTGAAAACCAATACCAAGCCCCTCAATTGAGGGGCTTTTTTTTGCCCAGGCGTCAGGAGATAAACATGGCTAACCCGCTATATCAAAAACATATCATTTCCATAAACGACCTCAGCCGCGACGATCTTAATCTGGTACTGGCGACGGCGGCGAAATTAAAAGCCAACCCGCAGCCGGAGCTATTGAAACATAAAGTGATCGCCAGCTGCTTTTTCGAAGCCTCCACGCGTACCCGCCTGTCGTTTGAAACTTCAATGCATCGCCTGGGCGCCAGCGTAGTGGGCTTCTCCGACAGCGCCAACACGTCGCTGGGGAAAAAAGGAGAAACGTTAGCCGACACGATCTCAGTGATTAGCACTTACGTGGACGCGATTGTGATGCGCCATCCGCAAGAAGGCGCGGCACGTCTGGCGACGGAGTTTTCCGGTCATGTGCCGGTGCTCAATGCGGGCGACGGTTCGAACCAGCATCCGACGCAGACCCTGTTGGATCTGTTCACCATCCAGGAAACACAGGGCCGTCTGGATAACCTGCATATCGCGATGGTCGGCGATCTGAAATATGGCCGCACCGTGCATTCGCTAACCCAGGCGCTGGCGAAATTTAGCGGCAACCGTTTTTATTTTATCGCGCCGGACGCGCTGGCGATGCCGCAGTACATTCTGGATATGCTGGATGAAAAAGGAATGGCCTGGAGCCTGCATGGGTCTATTGAAGAGGTCATGGCCGACGTCGACATCCTCTATATGACTCGCGTACAGAAAGAGCGTCTCGACCCGTCGGAGTACGCCAATGTGAAGGCGCAGTTTGTTCTGCGCGCCAGCGACCTGAACGGCGCGCGTGAAAATATGAAAGTGCTGCACCCGCTGCCGCGCATTGATGAAATCACCACGGATGTGGATAAAACGCCACACGCCTGGTACTTCCAACAGGCGGGCAACGGTATTTTCGCTCGCCAGGCGTTACTGGCGTTGGTACTGAATAGCGAACTGAGTCTGTAAGGGAGAAAAGCGATGACACACGATAACAAACTGCAGGTTGAAGCCATTAAATGCGGCACCGTGATTGACCATATCCCTGCGCAGGTAGGCTTTAAACTGCTGAGTCTGTTTAAATTGACCGAGACCGATCAGCGAATCACTATCGGTCTGAATCTCCCGTCTGGCGAGATGGGGCGTAAAGACTTAATCAAAATAGAAAACACCTTCCTCACCGATGAGCAGGTTAACCAACTTGCTCTGTACGCGCCGCAGGCCACCGTTAACCGCATCGACAACTACGACGTAGTCGGGAAATCACGCCCCAGCCTGCCAGAGCGTATTAATAATGTGCTGGTTTGCCCGAACAGCAACTGCATCAGCCACGCGGAACCGGTATCCTCCAGCTTTGCAGTGAAAAAACGCGCCAATGATATCGCCCTCAAATGCAAATACTGTGAAAAAGAGTTTTCGCATTATGTGGTGCTGGCCAACTAATTTGGGTTGGTTATGAGATCCCGGCTCCCTATAATGAGCGGGGACATTCTATTACCGCTGTAATTCAGGAGAAATCATGAGCAAAACTATTGCGACGGAAAATGCACCAGCAGCAATCGGCCCATACGTACAGGGCGTTGACCTGGGTAGCATGGTAATCACTTCCGGTCAGATCCCGGTCGATCCGAAAACCGGCGCCGTAGCGGAAGACGTATCCGCTCAGGCACGTCAGTCGCTGGAAAACGTTAAAGCTATCGTGGAAGCCGCTGGCCTAAAAGTAGGCGACATTGTGAAAACGACCGTATTCGTGAAAGACCTGAACGATTTCGCGACCGTCAACGCCACCTACGAAGCCTTCTTCACCGAGCACAACGCCACCTTCCCGGCGCGTTCCTGCGTGGAAGTTGCCCGTCTGCCGAAAGACGTGAAAATTGAGATTGAAGCGATCGCTGTTCGTCGCTAAGCGCCGGACGTCATCCCCGCCGGGCGGCGCAAGTTTGCCCGGTTCGGGGCACCAACAGCCATGGAGAGGCGGCAATGGTAAGATCGCGTTTTACCGAGGAACAAATCGCCGATTTTCTGCAACAGTCGAAAAACGGCGTACCGAATAAGGCGTTGTGCGAAGAATATGGATTTAGCAACAGCACGCTCCGTCGCTGGCAGGAGAAGCATGCTGAAAGCGTACGCCAGGAATTAAAACAGATAGAATCTACCGCGAAGATAGTCTTTTTATGCTTCATTGTCGCAGCCATATTGCTTACCCTTATGTTTCCTAAACCCACTGGCGCCTTAGCGATTCCTCCTTACTTAGTTTATTGCGTTAGCTATATTCGCCGCTTTCGTCGCATATCCGCAAAACATATCCGGCGGTGGGATATCTCCTCCTCTCGTTCCGGATTGGGGGCAGAGAACACATTTTACAAACTTAGCTGGACATTCCTCTTTTTTATGCCTGCATATAGCATTCTACAGCTGCTTGAATAAGCCCTGAAATTTAAAGATAAAGCCGATCGCGTTAAACTTGTCGAGCTTTACGGGCATCTGGTTTGGCTAGCGATATCGGGGATTAAGCACGCTGGCGAATCCCCGACGAAAGTGTTTACTGCCAGCCATAACGTCGGCTGTAAAACCCTTTCACCAACTGGGTTAACGTCATATAGCCCGCCAGAATGGCAATCAGCCACGGGAAATAGCTTAACGGCAGCGCCTGCAACTGCAGGTAAGACGCCAGGGGCGAAAACGGCAACGAAACTCCCACGACCATCACCAACAACGTCATCGCCATCAGCGGCCAGGCGGCGCGACTTTGAATAAACGGCAGACGGCGGGTACGGATCATATGCACAATCAGCGTTTGCGACAGTAATCCCACCACAAACCAGCCGGACTGGAACAAAGTTTGCGTTTCTGGCGTATTCGCATGAAATACCCACCACATCAGACAAAAGGTCAAAATGTCGAAAATCGAGCTGATCGGACCGAAAAAGACCATAAAGCGCCCCAAATCCGCCGGATTCCAGCGCTGCGGCTTTTGAATTTGTTCTTCATCGACATTATCAAACGGAATCGCCACCTGGGATACATCGTACAGCAGGTTTTGAATCAGCAAGTGCAGCGGCAGCATTGGCAAGAACGGCAAAAAGGCGCTCGCCACCAGTACGCTAAACACGTTACCGAAATTTGAGCTGGCCGTCATCTTGATATATTTCAACATATTAGAAAAAGTACGACGACCTTCAATGACGCCTTCTTCCAGCACCATCAGGCTCTTTTCCAGCAGAATAATATCGGCGGCTTCACGGGCGATGTCCACCGCGCCATCTACCGAGATACCAATATCCGCCGCCCGCAACGCCGGGGCATCGTTAATCCCGTCGCCCATAAAACCGACCACATGCCCCTCGCGTTTGAGCAAAGTGACGATGCGCTCTTTATGCATCGGCGTCAGACGCGCAAACAACGTCGTACGGGTGGCCAGCGCCGCCAGCGCGTCGTCGCTTAACCCTTCAATATCACTGCCAATAACGACATCGCCCGCATCCAGCCCAACTTCATGGCAAACTTTCGCCGCTACCAGCTCGCTGTCGCCGGTGAGAATTTTCACCGTAATTCCGCTCGCCTTCAGCGCTTTCAGCGCCGGCGCGGTGGTCTCTTTCGGCGGATCGAGAAAAGCAATATACCCTTCCAGGATCAGGTCAGATTCATCGATACGCTGGTAATCGCCCTCACGCGCAGGCAGGTATTTGGTCGCGACGGCGACCACGCGTAGCCCCTGACAGTTCAGCGTGTCGGTAACACGTTTCACCCGGCGCAGCATATTGTCGTCCAGCGGCACAATATCGCCGTTGTGGCGCACCTGAGTACACACGTTCAGGATCTCCTGTAACGCGCCTTTGCAGACCAGTTGATGCACGCTCGAATCTTCGGCCACCACCACCGACATCCGGCGACGCTCAAAATCAAACGGAATCTCATCGATTTTCTGCCAGCGTCCGGAGAGCTGACGCGCGGCGGTTTCGTCTACTCCCTCCAGGACCGCCGTATCCAGTAAGTTTTTTAGACCGGTCTGATAATGGCTGTTCAGCCAGGCGCAATGCAGTACATGCTCGCTGGGCTTACCAGAAATATCCGTATGATTCTCCAGCACAATTTTATCCTGCGTCAGAGTGCCGGTTTTATCGGTGCACAGAATATCCATCGCGCCGAAGTTCTGAATCGCATCAAGGTGCTTCACGATAACTTTCTGTTTCGAGAGCTTCACCGCCCCGCGCGCGAGGGTGGAGGTGACGATCATCGGCAACATTTCCGGGGTGAGCCCTACCGCGACCGAAAGCGCAAATAACGCCGCTTCCCACCAGTCACCTTTCGTGTAACCATTAATAATCAGTACTACCGGCGCCATGACCAGCATAAAGCGGATCAGCAACATGCTGACGCGGCTAATTCCTTTCTGGAAAGCGTTCTGCTCGTTATCTTGTTCCGACACGCGCCCCGCCAATTGACCAAACCAGGTGTCGGCGCCGGTCGCCATCACCACGGCCTGCGCCGTTCCGCTCACGACGTTCGTCCCCATAAAGCACAGCGTGTCGCACTCAAGCGGGTTATTTTGCCGGGGCTCACGCGTCGCGGCGACTTTCTCGACCGGCAGAGATTCGCCGGTCAGCGACGCCTGGGCGACAAACAGATCGCGCGCCTGGATAATCCGTAAATCCGCCGGGATCATATCCCCCGCCGCCAGCTTAATAATATCGCCGGGCACCAGTTGATCGATGGGTAATTCCAGCCAGGCGTTTTCGCCATTTTCATTAATAACCCGCAGTACGGTAGCGGTATTACTCACCATCGCTTTTAGCGCGTCCGCTGCTTTCGTCGAGCGCGCTTCCTGCACAAAATTCAGCAGCGTTGAGATACCGACCATCAGGGCGATAACGCCTGCGGCAAACAGATCCTCCGTGGCATAAGAAATGCCGCCAAGAATCGTGAGTAAGATGTTGAAAGGATTGCGATAACATACCCACAGATGCACCCACCACGGCGAGGGTTTCTGTGCCGGAAGGCGGTTTTCGCCATGCTTTTCACGCGCGCGCGTTACCTCGGCGGCGTTTAATCCCTCCGGGTGCGTATCAAAAACGCGCCAGAGAGTCTCCTGCTCCATTGCCGCGACTTTCAGACAGCGTTCGCTCAGCGAAGGCGGGATAGTCGCATTTACCGCGGTCTGCGCGCCGGGCAGCGGATCGCGGTGAACCAGACGATAAGGCAAATGACGATTAAGCCGGGCAAAAAGCTGGCGGGTAATGGTTTTTAGCATAGGTAATCCCTCCGCGCCGAAGTCAGGCGCAGAAAATTCTTCAGGCGCGGCAAAGCCTTGCCCGATGAGCAATGTTTAAATAAAAACAGGGACGTTATTGTGTCACTGTCTTACACACCGGTAAGACAGCAGAGGCAGTCTTACCGGAAAAGGAAAATTCTCCATCGCGGGAGAGGGGTGGGTTCAGGGTCCATGTCGCCTCCGGTAAGTAAACGATTTGCGCCGTGGATTATACGCATAAATCCATAAGTTTTGTGGCAATTATGGCGGTATCATACCGTTACGTAATTAAACCAACGATAAACCAGACTTTGCCCATTGCCCTTCGCTTGAGTAAAGTTACTCTTTTTATCACCATCAGCGTCACGCCACGGGAAAACAGGATGCAAAACCGGCTCACTATCAAAGACATCGCCCGCCTGAGCGGCGTAGGGAAATCAACCGTTTCCCGCGTGCTTAACAATGAAAGCGGCGTAAGCGAACGTACCCGCGAGCGTGTCGAAGCGGTGATGAATCAACACGGTTTCTTTCCGTCCCGCTCCGCCCGTGCGATGCGGGGACAAAGCGATAAAGTGGTCGCTATTATCGTCACTCGCCTTGATTCGTTGTCTGAAAACCTCGCGGTTCAAACCATGCTGCCTGCGTTTTATGAACAGGGCTACGACCCTATTATGATGGAAAGTCAGTTCTCGCCGACGCTGGTAATGGAACATCTGGGCATGCTCAGACGACGTAACATTGATGGCGTGGTGCTGTTTGGCTTTACCGGCATCACAGAAGAGTTGATCGCCCCCTGGAAAGCCTCACTGGTGCTGCTGGCAAGAGATGCGCAAGGTTTTGCCTCCGTCTGTTACGACGACGAGGGCGCAATTCATATCCTTATGCAGCGGCTGTATGAGCAGGGACACCGCAACATTAGCTTTCTGGGCGTTCCCCATAGCGATATTACCACCGGCAAACGTCGGCATGACGCATACCTGGCGTTTTGCAAAAAACATAAACTTCATCCCGTCGCCGCCCTGCCCGGTCTTGCCATGAAGCAGGGCTATGAGCATACGGCAAGCGTCATCATGCCGGATACCACCGCGTTAGTCTGCGCCACCGATACGCTGGCGTTGGGCGCCAGTAAGTATTTACAGGAGCAACGTATTGAGACGCTGCAACTGGCAAGCGTCGGGAACACGCCGCTGATAAAATTCCTGCACCCGGAGATCGTCACTGTTGATCCTGGCTATGCTGAAGCCGGACGGCAGGCGGCTTCGCAGCTGATCGAACAGATCAATGGCCGCTGCGATCCGCGCCGGATCGTCATTCCTTCTACCCTCGCCTGAGTGACTGATTAAACGGAATACCACGAGTAATTTGTGATCGTCGCTGCGTTTCGGGAACGTTCCCATTTTTAAACCAACGTTGAAGAGATACTCTTGCGCCAACCCATAACATACCTCCTCTGCCATGAGGCTTTACGATGAGCAAAGTAAAACAAGCCGATATCGACCGGCTGGTTGACCTGGTCGGCGGGCGCGACAACATCGCCACGGTGAGCCACTGCATTACTCGCCTGCGCTTTGTACTCCACCAGCCCGCGAGCGCCAGACCAAAAGAGATCGAACAATTACCGATGGTTAAAGGCTGTTTCACCAACGCCGGACAGTTTCAGGTGGTGATCGGCACCGACGTCGGCGATTACTATAACGCGCTGCTGGAGACCACCGGCAAAGCGTATGCTGATAAAGAGCAGGCAAAAAAAGCCGCTCGCCAGAACATGAAGTGGCATGAGCAGTTAATTTCCCACTTCGCGGAGATCTTCTTTCCGCTACTACCGGCGTTGATCAGCGGTGGTTTGATCTTAGGCTTTCGTAACGTGATCGGCGATGTGCCGATGAGCAACGGCCAAACGCTGGCGCAGATGCATCCGGCGCTAAAAACGCTTTATGATTTTTTATGGTTGATCGGCGAAGCGATCTTTTTCTATCTGCCGGTGGGGATCTGCTGGTCGGCGGTGAAAAAAATGGGCGGCACGCCGATTCTTGGTATCGTGCTCGGCGTGACGCTGGTGTCGCCGCAGTTGATGAATGCGTATCTGCTGGGCCAGCAAACGCCGGACGTCTGGAACTTCGGCTTATTTAGCATTGAGAAAGTGGGCTACCAGGCGCAGGTTATCCCGGCGCTACTGGCAGGGCTGGCGCTTGGGTTTATTGAAACGCGGTTGAAACGCATCGTGCCGGATTATCTCTACCTGGTCGTCGTCCCGGTGTGTTCGTTAATACTGGCCGTCTTTCTCGCCCACACCTTTATCGGCCCCTTTGGTCGTATGATCGGCGACGGCGTGGCCTTTGCGGTACGTTATCTGATGACCGGCAGTTTCGCCCCGATAGGCGCGGCGCTGTTCGGCTTCCTGTATGCCCCGTTGGTCATTACCGGCGTCCACCAGACAACGCTCGCTATCGATATGCAGATGATCCAGAGCATGGGCGGTACGCCAGTCTGGCCGCTGATTGCGCTGTCGAATATCGCGCAGGCCTCCGCCGTGGTGGGCATCATCATCTCCAGCCGTAAACACAATGAACGCGAGATCTCCGTTCCTGCCGCCATTTCCGCTTACCTTGGGGTAACCGAACCGGCGATGTACGGTATCAACCTGAAGTATCGTTTTCCGATGCTGTGCGCGATGATCGGCTCTGGTCTGGCGGGACTGCTCTGCGGTCTGAACGGCGTCATCGCCAACGGTATCGGCGTGGGCGGCCTGCCGGGCATCCTGTCTATACCGCCGCGCTACTGGCAGGTGTACGGCATGGCGATGGTTATCGCGATCGTTATCCCGGTGATTCTGACCACCTTTATCTATCAGCGTAAGCATCGTCAGGGCACATTACAAATTGTCTAATACTTCTTCGGGGCGCAGTTGCGTCCCAACGCACTTGCAGGAAACAACAATGACTATTCCCCTCTGGTGGCAAAACGGCGTTATCTATCAGATCTACCCGAAAAGTTTTCAGGACACGACCGGCAGCGGCACCGGCGATTTACGCGGCGTCACGCAGCACCTTGACTATCTACAGCGACTCGGCGTAGATGCCATCTGGCTCACGCCGTTTTATATCTCGCCGCAGGTGGATAACGGTTATGACGTCGCAAATTATACGGCCATCGACCCGACCTACGGCACGCTGGATGATTTTGACGAGCTGGTCGCGCAGGCGAAAGCACGCGGTATTCGTATCATCCTGGATATGGTGTTTAACCATACTTCTACCCAGCACGCCTGGTTTCGCGAAGCGCTGAACAAAGAGAGTCCATACCGTCAGTTTTATATCTGGCGCGATGGCACGCCGGAGGTCTGCCCGAATAACTGGCAATCCAAATTTGGCGGCAGCGCCTGGCGCTGGCATAGCCAGAGCGAACAATATTATTTACACCTTTTCGCGCCTGAACAGGCCGACCTGAACTGGGAAAATCCCGCCGTGCGCGCCGAGCTGAAAAAGGTCTGCGAATTCTGGGCCGATCGCGGCGTGGATGGCCTGCGTCTGGACGTGGTGAACCTGATCGCCAAAGATCAGGATTTTCCTGACGATCCGACGGGCGACGGACGCCGCTTTTATACCGACGGACCGCGCGCGCATACGTTTTTACGCGAAATGAACCGTGACGTTTTTACGCCGCGTAATCTGATGACGGTAGGCGAAATGTCCTCTACCACGCTGGAAAACTGCCAGCAATATGCCGCGCTTAGCGGCGACGAACTCTCGATGACCTTCAATTTTCATCATCTGAAGGTGGATTACCCGAATGGCGAAAAGTGGACGCTGGCAAAACCTGATTATGTGGCGCTGAAAGCGTTGTTCCGCCACTGGCAACAGGGGATGCATAACGTCGCCTGGAACGCGTTATTCTGGTGTAATCACGATCAGCCGCGCATCGTTTCCCGCTTTGGCGACGAGGGTGAATACCGGGTTCCAGCCGCGAAAATGCTGGCGATGGCGCTGCACGGTATGCAAGGGACGCCTTATATCTATCAGGGCGAAGAAATCGGCATGACCAACCCACACTTTACCCGCATCACCGATTATCGCGACGTGGAAAGTCATAATATGTTTGCCGCGCTACGCGCCGCCGGACGCGACCCCGACGAACTACTGGCTATCCTGGCCAGTAAATCCCGCGACAACAGCCGCACGCCGATGCAGTGGGACAACGGTAAAAACGCCGGTTTCACCCAGGGCGAGCCGTGGATAAGCCTGTGCGATAACTATACGGAGGTTAACGTCGAGGCGGCATTACGCGATGAAAACTCGGTGTTTTACACCTATCAAAAGCTGATTGCGCTACGTAAAACCCAGCCTGTACTGATCTGGGGCGATTATCAGGATCTCCTCCCGGATAGCCCATCAGTATGGGGTTATCGCCGCCAGTGGCAGGGGCAAACCCTGCTGGTCGTCGCCAATCTGAGCGACCAGTGTCAGGAGTGGCATCCGCCGCATATCAAAGGACAGTGGCAGGCGCTACTGCACAATTATGGCGAGGTCGCCAGCCAGCCAGCGGCGATGACGCTCCGCCCATTTGAAGCCATCTGGTGGTTACAACGCTAACGCGACGTCCTTATACGGATAAACGCCACAGGCCTATTGACACGGGCTGTGGCGTTGCTCCTGGTTACTGTCTGTTTTTGTTGAATAATTAATCAGATTTTTCTTGCTATCTTTTACAAACGCTACAGCGCCCGCCATCTGTACGCTCTGATTTTTACCTTGTTCTACATCAATAAAATTGCAAACATCCTTGATGCAAATCACTACATATAGACTTTAAAATGCACGCCGCCCCAATATGTTGTATTAATTGACTACAATTGCTACAACACCCGTTCACTCGACACAAGGTGAATTGTGGATAACCTGGGTCAGGATTGCGGGAAGTCATTGGAAAAGAGATGAATAAACCTGTTATGGCTTCCCCGGCCTCTGTGGATAACCTGTTCTTACAAATATGGAGTGATCATGACACCGCATGTGATGAAACGAGATGGCTGTAAAGTGCCATTCAAATCAGAGCGCATTAAGGAAGCCATTCTACGTGCAGCTAAAGCAGCGGGAGTCGATGACGCAGATTACTGTGCCACCGTCGCAGAAGTCGTTAGCAGCCAAATGAACGCGCGCAGTCAGGTGGATATTAACGAGATCCAAACTGCGGTTGAAAACCAACTGATGTCCGGCCCGTACAAACAGCTTGCCCGCGCCTACATCGAATACCGTCACGATCGCGACATTCAGCGTGAAAAGCGTGGTCGTCTGAACCAGGAAATTCGCGGCCTGGTAGAGCAAACTAACTCCGCGTTGCTCAATGAAAACGCCAACAAAGACAGTAAAGTCATTCCCACCCAGCGCGATTTGCTGGCCGGGATTGTCGCCAAACACTATGCCCGCCAGCACCTGTTGCCGCGTGACGTAGTACAAGCGCATGAGCGCGGCGATATCCACTATCACGATCTCGACTACTCGCCGTTCTTCCCGATGTTCAACTGTATGCTGATCGACCTGAAAGGCATGTTGACCCAGGGCTTTAAGATGGGTAACGCCGAGATCGAACCGCCAAAATCTATCTCTACCGCCACTGCCGTTACCGCGCAGATTATCGCTCAGGTCGCCAGCCATATTTATGGCGGCACCACCATTAACCGGATTGATGAAGTGTTGGCACCGTTTGTCACCGAAAGCTATAACAAGCACCGCAAAACCGCCGATGAGTGGCAGATCCCGGATGCCGAAGGATATGCGCGTTCTCGCACCGAAAAAGAGTGCTACGACGCCTTCCAGTCGCTGGAGTACGAAGTTAACACGCTGCACACCGCTAACGGCCAGACGCCTTTCGTGACCTTTGGTTTTGGCCTCGGCACCAGTTGGGAGTCGCGTCTGATCCAGGCGTCTATTTTACGTAACCGTATCGCCGGTCTGGGTAAAAATCGCAAAACCGCCGTGTTCCCGAAACTGGTCTTCGCTATCCGCGACGGTTTGAACCACAAGTTTGGCGATCCGAACTACGACATTAAACAACTGGCGCTGGAGTGCGCGAGCAAGCGCATGTATCCGGACATCCTCAACTACGATCAGGTGGTCAAAGTCACCGGTTCGTTCAAAACGCCAATGGGCTGCCGCAGCTTCCTCGGCGTGTGGGAGAACGAAAACGGCGAGCAGATCCACGACGGGCGTAACAACCTGGGCGTGATTAGCCTTAACCTGCCGCGCATCGCGCTGGAAGCAAAAGGCGACGAAACCGCATTCTGGAAACTGCTGGATGAACGTCTGGCGCTGGCGCGGAAGGCGCTGATGACCCGTATCGCCCGCCTTGAAGGCGTGAAAGCCCGTGTCGCGCCTATCCTGTATATGGAAGGCGCCTGCGGCGTGCGGCTGAAAGCGGACGACGACGTGTCTGAAATCTTTAAAAATGGTCGTGCGTCCATCTCTCTGGGCTACATTGGTATCCATGAAACCATTAACGCGCTGTTCGGCGGCGAGCACCTGTACGACAGCGAGCAGCTGCGCGCCAAAGGTATCGCCATTGTGGAACGTCTGCGTCAGGCCGTGGATCAGTGGAAAGAAGAGACCGGCTACGGCTTTAGTCTGTACAGCACGCCAAGTGAAAACCTCTGTGACCGCTTCTGCCGTCTGGATACCGCCGAGTTCGGCGTGGTGCCGGGCGTAACCGATAAAGGTTACTACACCAACAGCTTCCACCTCGACGTGGAGAAGAAGGTCAACCCGTACGACAAAATCGATTTCGAAGCACCGTATCCGCCGCTGGCGAACGGGGGTTTCATTTGCTACGGCGAATACCCGAACATTCAGCACAACCTGAAGGCGCTGGAAGATGTCTGGGATTACAGCTATCAGCATGTACCGTATTACGGCACCAACACGCCGATCGATGAATGCTACGAGTGCGGCTTTACCGGCGAGTTCGAATGTACCAGTAAAGGTTTCACCTGCCCGAAATGCGGCAACCACGACGCCGCCCGCGTCTCGGTCACCCGCCGCGTGTGCGGTTATTTAGGCAGCCCGGACGCGCGCCCGTTTAACGCCGGCAAGCAGGAAGAAGTGAAGCGCCGCGTGAAGCATTTAGGCAATGGGCAGATAGGTTAATTCTCCGTTTGCAATGCGTAAATGCCGGATGGCGGTGTAAACACCTTATCCGGCCTACAACCGCTGGCTATAGTTCCAATTTCATGAGTTTCCTCTAAGCAGTTGGTGTTGTAGCAAGGCGGCAAACGAACGAATCCCAGGGAGCTTACATAAGTAAGTGACCTGGGTAAGTGAGAACGGCCAACGCCGCTACAGCGCCAAATGCAACGAGGAAACATGAACTTTCACCAATACTACCCCGTAGACATCGTTAACGGCCCCGGCACCCGCTGCACCCTGTTTGTGTCAGGGTGCGTGCATGAATGCCCTGGCTGCTATAACAAAAGCACCTGGCGGCTGAACTCCGGCCAGCCGTTTACCAAAGAGATGGAAGATAAGATCATTGCCGATCTGAACGACACGCGCATTCACCGTCAGGGGATCTCGCTGTCGGGCGGCGATCCGCTGCATCCGCAAAACGTACCGGATATTCTGACACTGGTACAACGTATCCACGCGGAGTGCCCGGGGAAAGATATCTGGGTGTGGACCGGCTACAAGCTCGATGAACTCAACGCCGCGCAGATGCAGGTGGTCGATCTCATCAACGTGCTGGTCGATGGCAAATTTGTGCAGGATCTGAAAGACCCGGCGCTTATCTGGCGCGGTAGCAGCAACCAGGTAGTGCATCATTTGCGTTGATCGCTAAAGCCGTTTGTTTGCATCGTGATAGACGGCTGAATGTTCTCGCTTGCCGACCGCGACAACAAACACAATCACAACGTCATCCCGAACCTGGTACACCAGACGATAACCGGACGATTTAAGCTTAATTTTATAGCAGTCAGGAAGACCGTTTAAACGGACAGAGTCGATTCTGGGGTTCAATAGCACATCAGCCAACTTTTTCTTAAGCTGAGCCTTCACCGTATCGCCCAGCTTATGCCACTCTTTTAAGGCCCTCGGGTCGAATTCCAGTTCATAAGTCATCCAGACTAACCTTGATTCCCTTTTGCGGACTAGACAGCCTCTCCCGAACTGTCTGAATCAGTGCATCTTCATTGTCGCTAAGAGTGACAGTTTTCACTGGCATGCGCCCCGTTTCCGCGACGTACTGGAACAGTAATCGCACGGCTTCCGTTGGAGTAATGTTCAGTTTTTCCAGCACGGCATAAGCCTCATTTTTGAGTTTGTCATCCAGACGGACGTTCAGCGTGGCCATTATGCCTCCAGTAAAATCGAATGTGTAATGCAGTTTAGCATTACATTCGCATTACATCGAATTCTGGATAACGCCTCTCAAAAACGACTCACGCACTCCATCGCGACCGTTTTGAATTGCGTAAAATTCTGACATGCGCAGAGGCGCGTCATGGCGCGTTCGCGCAGGAAAGTGACGAAAATATCGTAGATGGCCATCGCCTCTTCATATTCACTTTTGCTGATGGCGAGTAAAAAAATAACGTGCGCCGTTTCGTCACCCCAGACAATCCCCTGCGGCGCGAGCACCGTATAAACCACCGTTTTCTTCGCCAGCAGCCCCAGCGCGTGTGGCAAGGCAATCCCGTCGCCTAATAACGTACTGACGATAGCTTCACGTTCAATAACCGAATCGAGAAACGCCGCATCAACAAAGCCTTCCTCATGCAACTGATCGCACAGCGTTTTAAACAGCGTCTGTTGATCTATTTCCCCTTCCACGATGCGAAAATGCGAGGCATCGAAATATTTATCCAGCATCCACGGGCGGGTTCTGTCTACCAGCACCAGCTTACCGATCTGCTCCAATTGATAGTCGGTAGGAAAGGGCGCGATCATGATGACCGGTTTATCTTTTTCACCGATCCGCGCCGTGGAAATCACAAAATCCTCCACAATACTGTCCCGCGCCTCATAGTCGCGTAGCGTCAAAGTGCGGGCTATCTCAATCTGCGGGTATTTCCGCGCCAGTACCGCTTCAATCATCCGCACCATCGCATTACCAGCATCACACACCAGCAGTACCTGCGGCTGCCGCTGGTAGCCAATGTTGTAACTACGTTCCAGCCCAACGCCAATATGCAGCACCAGAAAACCGATTTCGTTTTCGCTAATGGTATACGGCGTGTATTTTCCCCAACTCGATATCGCCGCCAACGTCATATCCCACGCCATCGGATAGTGCTGCTTAATATTTTCCAGTAGTGGGTTGGGGATCATGATCTGGTAGCGCACGCGGGTGATCATCGTTTTGATGTGGGTCAGCAAGTCCGCGTGAAGCTGTTTATCATTCAACAGGTTATAGTTGTACTGGGTATTAATAAAATTGAGGATATAGTGCACCAGCGCCTCTTCATCATCGGCATTAATGGCGCTGGGGGCAATCTCCTGTACCTGGCGGGCGGCAATATGCACCTTCAGCCAGCTTACTTCCGGCTCCGACAGCGGCTTGTCAGCCAGCTGTTGTAGTAGCTCCGCAATCTCATGCGCCGCATGGCGCACCTTTTCATCGACCTCCTCTGCCACGCATTCCGATAACGGATACCCCTCGCGAATACGCCGTACCGCCACCGCGCAGTATAAACGCAGAAACAGCTCGCCCTCATCGGTCAGGCGGATTTGACAATGAGAGAAAATATCCGGCAAAAGAGACTGCAGCCGTTGAGACACCTCGGTGTTCAGCGTGGTACTAACAATTAACGGATGGGAGGGCTCCTGCTGCGCCAGCGTCCATAAAAGGTCGGTCAGACAGGCGCGAATCGCCATCTCTCCGCCAAACAATTTCATGCCATGACGCGGACGCGTTTCCAGCGTCAGATGATAACGCAGCAAATGCTCGCGCACGTCCGCCATGTCGTTCTGCAGCGTCGCACGGCTGACAAACCATTCATCTGCCAAATCCTCCAGCTTCAGCGAGAAGGCGGAGGTTAAAAAACGCGCCAGCAAATAGTGTATCCGCTCCTGGCTGGTGCGCGGACCGCGCGCCAGGGCGGGAGATTGCTGCGTTTGCAGGGATTGATAACGTGCCGGATCATCAATTTTGAGCTGATACCCGTTGCCGCGGCTGAGAGTAAATTGCGCGCCATGCGGCGTCAGCAACATGTTCAGCGCGGCGATATCCGCCCGAACAGTACGCGTGGAGACCGACAACCGCTGCGCCAGCTCGTCCTGCGGCAGCGTCTCGTTTTGCAGCATCGCAAATAGCTGCGCTAAACGTTGGTTGGGGAATCGCACGTCTCTCTCCTCATGATTAGCCGACACGCGACCGGACGATAGCGAGTAACTGACGCACATCGTCCGCACGGGTGTTGCCGCTCACCTTATCAATAATCGAACTATAAATGTGAGGAATGATTTTGCTTACACCTGCATCAAGGGCGATGTGCAGAATCTCGGCGAAGTTTTCCAGATCGATACCGCCCGTCGGTTCCAGCCAGAAATCATGGCGGGCGCAGGCGTCAGCCACCGCTTTATACTCGTCGCGACAGGTGAGTCCTCCCATCGGAAAGTATTTAACGGAGCTGCCGCCCATATCTTTGAGTAGCGCAATCGCCGTTTCTATGGGTACGATGCCGTCCGGCGCGCGGCTGCTTAGCGGGCCGGTGGAAATTTTCACCAGTCCCGGCGTGCCGGTCGGCGAGACAAGACCGTTCACCACCGTCTCGTTTTGCCCCAGCAGCGCCCGGCTGGCCCCTACGCCGGTAAACACCTGGTTGACATGCTGCGGCTGTACCTGACGCGAGATTTCGCTCACCATCGCCGACTGGTTAGGATCGCCTGCCCCCAGTCCGACGGAGAGCGCATTGTCGATAAGCGCCGCATATTCACGCATATCCGCGACTGCGCTTGCCACATCCGGATAGTTTTTGGAGAGCACGCCAACCAGCACATGACCTTCCGCCGCCGCGTAGATTTCCCGGGCGTTATCTTTCGAACCGGCCAGTACGTTCAGGCAAACGCGATCGCGGTAAAAGTTAGGGGTCAGTTTCATGCTTGTTTCTCCTGATTAATCACCTCGCCAATACGACGCGCCACAATCGCTAACTGCGCGCGATCGACGCTGCGGACATCCGCTTCAATAATTCCTTCGTTGGCTTTGTATCCGCGAAAGTAAATCGCGTATTCCCCTTGCTTCAGCGCGTCGACCAGTTCACCTGTGGCGATGCCGGTAACGGCTTCATCAAACTTAATTTCCGTGCGCGCGATGTCGCGTCCGGCGCTGTCCCACACCACACGGGCGCTGACGCCGTTAAACGTGTTCAACGTGTCGATAAAGGGCGCCATTTTTTCTACCATCTCCGCGCCGCTCTCTTTTTGCGCCCGCAGGTACAATTCAATGGCGCAGGTCAGGCCAATAATTCCTTCTTTGCCGACCTTCATCGCCCGGCCAATGCCCGCTGACTGACGTTTTACCCACTCAACATACTGCGTTTTACCAATCACCAGCCCACTGGTCGGCCCTTCAATCGCTTTCGCGCCGCTATAGATAACGAGATCTGCGCCCACGCGGTAGTAGCACTGCAAATCTTCTTCCGCCGCCGCGTCCACAATCAGCGGGAGATTATGCGTGCGTGCCACTACCGCAGCCTGCTCCACACTAAGCATACTTTTCTGTACGCAGTGGTGAGATTTGATATAGAGAATAGCCGCCGTGCGCGGCGTAATGGCCGCCGCCAACTGCGCGGCGGAACATTCGTTGGCGTAACCGGCTTCCACCAGTTTGCCGCCGCCCAGCGCCACCATCGTTCCCACCGGCGCGCCAAAGTTGACGTTGTGGCCCTTTGGCAGGACGATTTCGTTATTTTCAATCGGTGTAACGTGCAGGTTTTCCAGCAGCCAGTCGCTGTCCTGAACCAGTACCGCGGCAACCGACTGGGCAAGGCCCGCACTGGCGCAGGAGACTACCGTCGCCCCTTCCACCTCCAGCAATTTCGCAATGTACTCGCCAGTTTTATTCACCAGATCTTTCATCTCGAAATACTGATTCATTCCGGCCATCGCCGCGTCTATCACTTCCGGGCGCGGCGTGGAGACGCCGAGCGCCGTCATACGTCCGGAGGCATTAATCACCTGTTTTAATTGATACTTCTCAAAAATCGAAGGCATGTTCCGCGCTCCCTTGTTCGGTCATATAGCCCTTGCCTGCGCGTATCGCGGCAAGCGGCGTCAGCAATTCTTCAGCCTGTAAGCTGTCGTTTTCCGCGTCTACCAACACGGCGGGCTGGCGTTTAAGCGTAAAGAGGGTCAGGTCGGCATCCAGACCTGGCTGAAGACGCCCTTTGGTTTTCAGATTCAGGCTATCGGCGGCATTGGCCGTCACGCACGCAATGACCTGCGGCAGCGACATGCCGATGGCGAGGAATTTCGACATCACATTAGCCAGCGAATGCACCGGGCCATTGATGCGGTTACGGCAGTAGATATCGGAACTAATGGTATGCGGTAAAATCCCCAGGCTAATGGCGTGTTTCGCCACCGCAAAGCTCATGCTGGCGGTACCATGCCCGACGTCCAGACGCACGCCGCGCGCCAGCGCTCGTGTCACCGAGGCGCGCAGCTCGCCTTCCGGCGTCAGAATACGGTTCGGCTTACCGTTGTAACAGTGGGTAATGATATCGCCCGCCGACAGACGCTCCGCTATTTCGTCCAGATCCGGCGGGTTATTGCCAATATGCACCATCAGCGGCAGGTTGCCGTTTTCTTGCTGCATGGCTTTAGCGCGTTCCAGCGGTGTGATGCCGTTAACGCCTACCACGCTGCTGCTCATCCGCGCCTTGAGGCCGACGATAAAATCCGGATGGCGTTTTACCGCCTGCCGGACCGCATCGGCGTCAATATTGGCCATGTTAGCCAGTTCATTCTGAGCTATCAGCCCGACGCGGGAAATATTCAATAGCGCATAAACGTCGGTGGTCGCCTGACGGGTCACGGTGTAAAAATCGTCAATATCATCTGCGCCAGTGCTGCCGGCATCAATCACCGTCGTCACCCCCGTCGCGATGCCGATACTATCCGGCTCATCGAAATAAATCGGCGATTTTGGGTAGCAGTGAACATGAGAATCAATCCAACCCGCACTAACGTAACACTCGCCGCGCAGGTCAATGGTTTTCACCGCCGGGCCATCAACGTCACCCAACGCCGCGATTTTGCCATCTTGCAGGGCAATATTAGTCAGCGTGTCATCGACCAGACACGCATGGCGCAGGAGTAAATCAAACATCGTTCTCTCCTTTGCCGGATGGCGGCGCAACCGCCTTATCCGGCCTACAAATCAACAGTTAGCTAATCGCAATCGGGAAGATGGAACCGAGGATCATCGCGCCTAAAATCGCGCCGCCGGTAATCGGCTTCTGCCAGATATAAAACAGCAGCGCGCCCACCAGAGAGCCCAGACCAATAGGAATCGATGCCGTCATGGCGCTGAGGATAATCAACGGCCCCAGAAAACGGCCTGAAGTGTTACCAGCCCCCATCATGACGTCCGCCCCGTACGTGGAGTCGCTCTGATTAATGGTGAACTTACGCGCCAGAATAATGATGTAGCCAATCGCCAGGCCAATCACCAGACCGGTTATCAGCGAAGCGATAAAGTTCGCCACCGGGAAGACAAAGCCAGCCCCCAGCAGTAACGCCGGAACCCCTAAGCCCACGCCAGTCTGAATTGCCCCGCCGATATCCAGAATCCCGACCAGCGAACCTTCGATAATGCGGGCAAATAAAAAGCTGGCGCCGAAAGCGGCGACCGCGCCGTAGACGCCGGTATCCATCCCCGCTTTCAACATCGCCACAAAAGCGACTTCGTTAAATGCGCCGATACCGTACAGATAGTACATATGCGTCCCGGCGAAAACGCCGGAGGAGAGCAGGCCAACAAAGATCGGGAACGACCAGTCGGCATACCAAAAACCTTTATTCTCTTCCATTGTGGCCTCCGTTATTTGCCGCTGAGCGAGTTGTGGATCAGTTCAAGCCAGTTCGGTACCGTCATGTTGAAAGACTCGATCATTTTCATGTCGAAGCCGCGGAAGAAGCCGCTCAACACAAACAGCAAAACGATGGCGACCATCATCACTTTGGTGACATGGTTCCAGCCGCTCTCTTCTACGCCTTTACCGATCAAAATACCCAGCACCAGCCCCGGTACGGCGTTCCCCATGATGAGCTGCGCCGCGCCGCCGAAAACGGTGGCCCAGAAGCCCGATTTTTTACCAGCGTCGATCGCCGCTAACCAGAAGATCACAGGCATGACGATGTTGACCAGCAGGTTTGCCGCCGGTACCAGCACCTTAACCGCCGTCACCTGTAGCGCCTCTGGCACGGATGAGGCGGTCAGGTTAAGGAACGTTACGACAATCATGCCGATGACGGCGCAGGCGATCGCCATTTTTTTCGGGTCGTGCAGCGTCTCGCCGACGTTACGGTTTTTGATCATTAGCGCCGCCGCGCCCCAGTTAGGGATGATGCGGTGATCGACATCCTGGGTGAACGATCCGGCCGCCACAGACGACGCCCAGGCGTTAAAGAAGAAACCCAGTCCAAAGGAGAAGTGAGATGCCGGGTCGCCTTCACAAGAGTTGAGTTCGCCCAACGTACGGAACGCGCCCATCCCCTGTGTGGTTGGCGCGTGAAACATGCGTGCAGCCCCAGCGCCCACCCCTACGCCGACCAGCGCGCCGATAATGAGCGATTTAATTAGTATTATCAGGAACATAACTATGCCTTTTTAATAAAAATCAGCGTTTCGCGACGAAATCCACCCTGTCGAGATTGATGGCGGTCACGTTGACGGTCACATCCAGCTCCACGCTGTAAGTGCGTCGTTCCCGGCGCAAAAAGAAAAACAGAAAGGCCTCTTTACGCACCGACTCATGCGCCTGAACAATCCGCACATCCTGTGGCTCAATACGCAGTAAGATATACGGCGACTCTCTCATCACCGCCGACTGAACATGGTTCAGCGCATCGGCAAAGGCGCGTGCTTTGGCGTCGCCCTTGCCTTTTACTCTCACCGTGGTGGTGAATTGCTCTTTCATCATCAGGCGCCGTATTTCTTTTGCCACGCCTGCACCAGGCGCTCGCCGAGCTCTTCTTTATCCATAAAGCCGAAACCCAACACGTTGCAGCCTTCATTAATAGCGGTGACGCCTTCATCCACTGACCGCATGCCATATTTGGCTTTGTAGCCATGCTTGTTTTGCGCGGTGATAGCGCCCGCGCCGCCGCTGCCGCAAAATGAAATGCCGAAGGTGGCGTTTTCCGCTTTCATCACATCGCCCAGTTTCATGTCTGCCGCGACGCCCGGTACGACGACCGCGCGACCGCCCGCTTTTTCCACGCCTGCCGCCACTTTCTGGCCTTTACCCAGGCGATCGCCAATCACGACGGTAATCTGTTCCATTTTTTGCTCCTTAGAGGTTGTCTTTCGCGACTTCAAAATGTACCGATAATAGCCAGGCTTCTTCGTCAGGAAGGTTGCCAAACGCCGCCACGATTTCGCGGGCGAGCGCCATTGATTCGGCTGAGATTTCATCAAACAAGCTGGCATCGACTTCCGGTAAAGGCTCGCCGGTAATTGACCGGTGCGCCATCGCGCGAACGTGCGAGGTCAGCATTTGCGTCTGTACCGCATTGGGGACAATGTGATGCCGCCCCAGCAGGCCATCCACCTGCGTTAACACCTGTTCAGCCAGTTCGTTAATTCGCTCACCGGCATCGTGTTTTACTGCTCCGTTATCCACGCGTCTCACCCCGTTAATGGCAATGAGATAAAACTAGCGGCAAGGGTTAAAAGTTTGTAGCGAGTTATTTTCCACCTCGAAGTGGAAACGCGAGTGGGATAGGTGATCTGCGCCACAGAAAAGGCGGCATTAATGAATTATCGCCGGGAAAGTGTGAGATCTATCGCGGCATAAAGAGGAAATGGCGAAACAATGACGTTGTCGTATAAAGTGAGAAAGTGTGATGGGTATTACATTTTGCCGGATGGCGACCTGCGGATAAAGCGAAGCCGCCATCCCACAAAAATTAACGATACTTCTTATGATACGTATTGCGGGTGGTTTTTAGCGCTTCCGCCGCCGCTTTCGCTTCTTTAACGTTACCTTCGTTCGCCAGCTTCAGCGCGCCATCAATTTGGCCGACCAGAATGTCAAAACCGTGACGAAAATCCTTCATTTCCGGGCTATCCGGCGCTTTATCTTCCAGCTTTGGCGGCGTAGTTTTTTGAGCATCCAGCGCGGCCGCGCGCATTTTGGTTAATGCCGCTTTCAGTTCAGGGGCACTATCCGTTTTCTCAACAACTTTCAGGTTATCATTGAGAATATCCATATTATCTTCAAGATCGGCAGCAAAAACAGCCGAACCGAATACCAGCGATGACACAGCAAGAATAGCTAACAGGCTTTTACGCATTGCTCACTTCCTTTTTTATTATTAACGATAAGTGTAATACCCTGAATAATTCAAGTTGCAGGCAGCCAACGCGCCTGCAGCCTGAAGTATGACGGGTATTATTGTCCGGCGATTTTCATCTCCGGTAACAATACCGAACCACACTGTATATTACTGCGCGTTTCAATATCATCACCCACAGTGACAATATTACGCCACATCTCTTTTAAATTACCGGCAATGGTAATTTCACTTACCGGGTACTGGATTTCACCATTTTCAACCCAGAATCCCGCAGCGCCGCGGGAGTAGTCGCCGGTAATACCGCTGACGCCCTGGCCCATCAGTTCCGTCACCACCAGGCCGGTGCCCATCTCTTTCAGTAACTGCTCAAAGTTCAGCCCCTGCCCGGCGATACGCCAGTTATGAATGCCGCCAGCATGACCGGTACTTTTCAGCCCCAGTTTGCGGGCGGAATAGTTGGTCAGCAACCATTGCGTCAGTACGCCATCCTTCACAATGTCCCGGCGCTCCGTACGCACGCCTTCGCTGTCGAACGGTGAAGACGCCAGCCCTTTTAGCAGATGCGGGTGTTCTTCGATGGTTAACCATTCCGGCAGAATTTGTTTGCCCAGCGAGTCGAGCAGAAAAGTGGATTTACGGTATACCGCGCCGCCGGCAATCGCCCCAACCAGATGACCAAATAGCCCTGTCGCCACTTCATTGGCGAAAATGACCGGCGCTTTCATGGTGGAGAGCTTGCGCGGCGACAGGCGGGATAAGGTACGGCGCGCGCACTCGGCCCCGACCCATTCCGGCGCTTGCAGATCCGCCATTGCCCGACCGATGGTGTAAGCGTAATCACGCTCCATATCGCCGTTCTCTTCGGCGATGACGCAGCTTGAGAGCGAATGGCGCGTGGAGCAATATCCCTGCAACATGCCGTGGCTGTTGCCGAACACTTTAATGCCGTAATGGCTGTTAAAGCTCCCGCCTTCGGTATTGGTGATGCGTTTATCCGCCTTTAGAGAAGCCTGTTCCGCACGCGCGGCCAGTTCAATGGCTTCGTCTGGCGTAACCTCTGCCGGGTGGAACAAGTCCAGATCCGGCGCGTCAAACGCCAGCAGTTCTTTGTCCGCCACGCCTGCGCACGGGTCCGGCGACGTGTAACGCGCGATATCCAGCGCGGCCTGCACGGTACGGGCAATCGCCTGCGGGCTTAAATCCGTCGAAGAGGCGCTGCCTTTGCGGTTCTGGTGATACACCGTAATGCCCAGCGCGCCGTCGCTATTAAATTCGACATTCTCTACTTCACCATAACGGGTGCTGACACTAATGCCGGTGGTCTTGCTGACGGCGACTTCCGCCCCATCCGATTTGCCTGAGGCTAACTCCAGCGCTGTCGAAACTGCTTCTTCCAGAATCTTACGCTGCGCTTCAACTTGTGAGATTACTTTCATTGCAAATGCCATAATGTAGAGAGAGTTTCTCTGAAGTCTAACAGAGAACCGTTTTTCAGTGCGCATCTTAACTGGTAACATTAGCCTCTTTTTTTAAGGAGCCTGACATGACAAAGCAGCCCGAAGACTGGCTCGACGACGTTCCCGGTGATGACATCGAAGACGAAGACGATGAAATTATCTGGGTCAGTAAAAGTGAAATTAAACGCGATGCCGAGGAATTAAAACGCCTGGGCGCGGAACTGGTGGATCTGGGGAAAAACGCGCTGGATAAGATCCCGCTGGACGCCGATCTGCGCGACGCCATTGAACTGGCCCAGCGTATCAAAATGGAAGGACGCCGCCGCCAGTTGCAGCTTATCGGAAAAATGCTGCGCCAACGCGACGTTGAACCTATTCGCCAGGCGCTGGACAAGCTGAAGAACCGCCATAATCAGCAGGTGGTGCTGTTTCACAAGCTTGAGCATCTGCGCGATCGTCTGATCGTCGAAGGCGATGACGCGGTAGCCGAAGTACTGACCCTGTGGCCGCACGCCGATCGTCAACAGCTTCGTTCATTGATCCGCAATGCGAAGAAAGAGAAAGAAGGCAACAAACCGCCGAAATCAGCGCGTCAGATTTTCCAGTATCTGCGCGAGCTGGCGGAAAACGAAGGATAATTTTACACGTTGGTAGCATCTGCCGGATGGCGGCGCTGGCGCCTTATCCGGCCTACGGGAATGTACGTATTGTAGGCCCGGTAAGCACAGCGCCACCGGGCATTTTTTACTCCACAACCAGTGCTTTTTTCGCCAGCCCATCCAGCAATTTCTGATGGATGCCGCCGAAACCGCCGTTGCTCATCACCAGGATGTGATCGCCAGGCTGTGCGGTTTTCACCACCATTTCCGCCAGCGTATCGACATCGCCACTCCAGTGAGCAGGCTGTACGCAGGCTTCGGCGACTTCCGCCACTTGCCACGGAATATGCGGCGGCTGCAGCAGGAACACTTCATCCGCACGCCCTAACGACGGTGCCAGGTCATCCTTGCATAACCCCATCTTCATCGTGTTAGAACGCGGCTCCAGCACTGCGATAATGCGCGCGGTGCCGCCCACTTTACCGCGCAGCGCCGCCAGCGTGGCCAGAATTGCCGTCGGGTGATGAGCAAAATCGTCATACACCGTCACGCCGTTCGCTTCGCCGCGCAGTTCCAGACGGCGGCGGGCGTTAATAAATGACCCCAGCGCGCTGGCCGCTTCAGCGGGCGCGACGCCCACGTGGCGCGCGGCGGCAATCGCCATCAGCCCATTATGCATATTGTGCTCGCCGACCAGGCCCCATTTCACATCGCCGACTTTTTCGCCGTCCAGCCACACTTCCCACTCGGAAGCATCCGTAGTCAGCTTCTTCGCCTGCCAGTGTCCCTGCTCGCCCACCAGCTCCTGCTCGCTCCAGCAGCCCAGAGCCATGGTCTGTTTCAGGTTGATGTCGTTTTCCGGCCAGATGATGCGCCCCTGCCCCGGCACGATGCGCACCAGATGGTGAAACTGCTTCTGGATCGCTTTCAGATCGTCGAAGATGTCGGCATGATCAAACTCAAGGTTGTTGAGGATCAGCGTCCGCGGGCAGTAATGCACAAATTTAGAACGTTTATCAAAGAACGCGCAGTCGTACTCATCCGCTTCGATAACAAAGAACGGGCTCTCGCCCAGGCGCGCGGAAACCTCAAAGTTGCCCGGTACGCCGCCGATCACGAAGCCCGGTTTGTACCCGCACGCTTCCAGTATCCAGGTCGCCATGCCTGCGGTCGTGGTTTTGCCGTGGGTACCGGCGACCGCCAGTACCCAGCGGTCGCGCAACACAAAGTCATGCAGCCACTGTGAACCAGACATAAAGGGAATGTTTTTTTCCAGCACCGCTTCCACGCACGGATTCCCGCGCGTCATCGCATTACCGATAATCACCAGATCCGGCTGCGGATCAAGCTGGCTGGCGTCATAACCCTGGATCAGATCAATGCCTTGCTTCTCAAGTAAGGTACTCATCGGCGGATACACATTGGCGTCCGAACCCGTTACTTCATGACCAAGCGAGCGAGCCAGCATCGCCAGCCCCCCCATGAAAGTGCCACAAATTCCCAAAATATGAATGCGCATACGTCACTATCCTTTTTTTATCTGCGAGCCATTTTACGCACATGTCTGGCAAGTGAGAAACGCATTTCAGGTAAATCTGTACTTTGCTGGCGCGATTCACCTGAGCGCATCATCTGAAATGTTTGTTAAGATTGTTACGGTCGCTTTACTCCAATCAATTGCAGGGAAAGTGTTATGAAAACGTTAGGTGAATTTATTGTCGAAAAGCAGCACGAGTTCTCTCAAGCTACCGGTGAGCTCACTGCTTTGCTGTCGGCAATAAAATTGGGCGCCAAGATCATCCACCGCGATATCAATAAGGCCGGTCTGGTCGATATCCTGGGTGCCAGCGGTGCTGAGAACGTACAGGGCGAGGTTCAGCAGAAACTCGATCTGTTCGCGAACGAGAAACTGAAAGCTGCACTAAAAGCGCGCGATATTGTAGCGGGCATCGCATCGGAAGAAGAGGACGAAATCGTCGTCTTTGAAGGCTGCGAACACGCGAAATATGTGGTGCTGATGGACCCTCTGGATGGCTCTTCTAACATCGACGTTAACGTCTCTGTCGGTACGATTTTCTCGATTTATCGCCGCGTGACGCCCGTCGGCACGCCGGTCACCGAAGAAGATTTCCTGCAACCCGGCAACAAACAGGTCGCTGCGGGATATGTCGTGTATGGCTCGTCCACCATGCTGGTTTACACCACCGGCTGCGGCGTCCACGCTTTCACCTACGATCCGTCGTTGGGCGTGTTCTGTCTGTGCCAGGAACGTATGCGTTTCCCGGAAAAGGGTAAAACCTACTCCATTAACGAAGGCAACTACATTAAATTCCCGAATGGCGTGAAGAAGTACATCAAATTCTGCCAGGAAGAGGATAGTTCAACAAGTCGCCCTTATACCTCACGTTACATTGGCTCTCTGGTGGCCGATTTCCACCGCAACCTGCTGAAAGGCGGCATCTATCTCTACCCCAGCACCGCCAGCCATCCACAGGGAAAACTGCGTCTGCTGTATGAATGCAACCCGATGGCGTTCCTCGCGGAACAGGCCGGCGGCAAAGCAAGCGATGGTAAAGAACGTATTCTGGATATCATTCCGGAAAGCCTTCACCAGCGCCGCTCGTTCTTCGTCGGCAACCGCCATATGGTTGACGATGTGGAACGCTTTATCCGCGAATACCCGGACGCGTAATCTTTACCACCATGCGGAATAACGCATGAAGCCGCCATTGGGCAATAACATGTCCGATGGCGGCGTTGCCTTATCAAGCCCGTGATTTTTTCGGTTCTTAACCTTTGTCATTCATGCTCCGCAACGACGCGCCAGATGAGGCGGAAACGAAAACAAGCGAAGACTTTCGGCGTGAGTTGGCTATAATACTCGCCACTTGTTTGTCATAAATTCAAAGGAAACAGACATGAGCTTACTCAACGTCCCGGCGGGTAAAGAACTGCCGGAAGATATCTACGTCGTTATCGAGATCCCGGCTAACGCAGATCCGATCAAATACGAAGTTGACAAAGAGAGCGGCGCGCTGTTCGTTGACCGCTTCATGTCCACCGCGATGTTCTATCCGTGCAACTACGGTTACATCAACCATACCCTGTCTCTGGACGGCGACCCGGTAGACGTTCTGGTCCCGACGCCGTACCCGCTGCAGCCAGGCGCCGTCATCCGTTGCCGTCCGGTTGGCGTACTGAAAATGACCGACGAATCCGGTGAAGATGCGAAACTGGTTGCCGTACCGCACACCAAACTGAGCAAAGAGTACGATCACATTAAAGATGTGAACGATCTGCCGGAACTGCTGAAAGCGCAGATCACTCATTTCTTCGAGCATTATAAAGATCTCGAAAAAGGCAAATGGGTGAAAGTTGACGGTTGGGACAACGCCGAAGCGGCTAAAGCGGAAATCGTTGCCTCCTTCGAGCGCGCAGCGAAGAAATAAGTTCGCTTTTACATAAGCGTCAAGATAAAGGCTCTCATAGTAATGAGGGCCTTTTTATTGGCTAATGAATAGAACACAATTTTTATCATTATTAGTTTAACATTCACGGAATGAATAAGACTTTACCTTATTTTTTATTAAAAAGGGTTGAATACGCTCACGGTTTCTCTAAAAAGCTCAAGATAATAATTGTTTTGTGAATGCCCCCAGACTCCCCTGGACTTACGCCCTAAATATTAGCAAGCGCTAAATTCTTATTTAGTGCATAAGCCCGATTACCTTTTTAATAAGGTATCCTAAGCTCTCCCTACCAATAATTGTATTTTTAATCCAACATAACATCCGCTCAAAACACACTTTTTAATATATTTTTAAGGGCTGCCATAATTATTTACTATTTTAAGAGATTATGATGAAAAATGATATATTAATTACCGGTGGACATATCATCGATCCCGCTCGTAATATTAATGAGATTAACAATTTACGCATCATTAACGATATTATCGTTGATGCCGATAAATATCCTGTAACTTCGGAGACCCGGATTATTCATGCCGACGGCATGATCGTCACTCCCGGTCTTATCGATTATCACGCGCATGTTTTTTATGACGCGACGGAAGGCGGCGTCAGGCCTGATATGTACATGCCGCCGAATGGCGTCACTACCGTCGTGGATGCAGGTTCTGCCGGTACGGCAAACTTTGATGCCTTCTACCGAACGGTGATTTGCGCCAGCAAAGTTCGAATCAAAGCGTTTCTGACCGTGTCGCCGCCGGGCCAAACCTGGTCACAAGAAAATTATGATCCTGACAATATTGATGAAAATAAGATCCACGCGCTGTTTCGCCAGTATCGCAACGTTCTTCAGGGATTAAAACTCAAGGTTCAGACTGAGGACATTGCTGAATATGGCTTAAAACCGCTGACTGAATCCCTTCGTATTGCCAACGATTTAAGGTGCCCCGTGGCAATACACTCGACTCATCCCGTTGTTCCCATGAAAGAACTTGTCTCCTTGCTACGCTGCGGCGATATTATCGCTCATGCGTTTCACGGCAAAGGTAGCACCATTCTTACTGATGAAGGCGCTGTCTTAGCCGAAGTCCGTCAGGCAAGGGAAAGAGGCGTTATATTTGATGCCGCCAATGGTCGCAGCCATTTTTCAATGAACACGGCACGCCGGGCCATCGCCAATGGCTTTCTTCCGGATATCATCAGTAGCGATCTCTCAACCATCACTAAACTCGCCTGGCCTGTTTACGCCTTACCATGGGTTTTATCGAAATATTTAGCACTCGGCGTCGCGCTTACCGATGTCATTAACGCCTGTACCCATACCCCAGCAGTTTTAATGGGTATGGCAGCAGAAATTGGTACGCTGGCCCCTGGGGCATTTGCCGATATCGCCATCTTTAAATTAAAAAACAGGCATGTTGAATTTGCCGATATTCATGGTGAAACGCTCACGGGGACGCATGTGCTGGTACCACAAATGACCATAAAATCCGGTGAGATATTATTTCGTCAAATTGATTTTGGCGCACGGCCAAACGGAGTTGAAAAATGACCTCAATGCAAAAATGGCTACGGATCGGCGCGACATTAATGTTCGGCCTTTTTGTTGCTTATCTTGACCGTTCTAATCTTTCCGTTACGTTACCTACGATTACACACGACCTGAATATTGATGGCGCAACGGCCAGCATTGTATTAACCATATTTCTTATTGGCTATGCCTTTTCAAATATTTTTGGCGGCGTATTTACCCAGCGATACGATCCGAAAAAAATAGTCATTCTGATGGTGCTAATCTGGTCGATTGCGACCGTTTTTGTCGGATTTACCTCGTCAGTGTACGTTATTTTGATTTGCCGGTTGGTGCTTGGCATTACCGAAGGCATTTATTGGCCGCAGCAGTCCCGCTTCGCCAGCGACTGGTTTTCAGACAAAGAACGGACGCAGGCGAACAGCATTATCCAGTATTATGGACAGTTCCTGGCATTAGGCCTGGGATTTATGATTTTGTCCCCGCTGGATGCTGCCTTCGGTTGGCGAAATGTTTTTATTATCACTGGTGTGATCGGCATTGTTGTTGTAGTTCCACTTTATATAACAATGCTGAAAAAACAGGAAGAAGCGCCTTATTATCGTGCGCCGGCGCCAACAGAGAAAACTAAGCTTACCCTGGAATCGCTGGGCGGAACCCCCTTCCTACTTCTTATTTTTACCTACATCACTCAAGGGATGTTGTTCTGGGGAATTACGTTATGGATCCCCATGGTTGTCAATTCTCTCGGCTATACCGGATTCAGTAAAGCATTGGTCAGTTCTCTGCCTTATCTGACTGCGGTTATACTGGCAATCCCTATCTCATGGATCAGTGATAAGACACAAAAGCGTGTACTTATTGCTTCACTGGGCCTACTAATCCCCGGCGTAATGTTATTTCTCTTGCCATTTGTCGATGCGCCGGGCTTTAAAATCACGCTCATTACCCTGGCGATGGGTTATTATGCCGCCAGCTTTACCCCCAATATCTGGTCGATTATCCAGTCGAACGTTAAACCCCATGCGATTGGCCCAGCCTCCGGTATTATTAATGGCATCGGCGCTGGCGGCGGCGGTACGTTGGCAGGCCTAATGGTCGGCTATTTTTACCGGACAACCGGCAGCTACATGCAGGGATTTATGGTTCTCGGATGCATTGTTATCCTGGGCGGCGCGTCATTATTGATCTACGGCAGAATAAGAGCTCACCATGCCCGACGCTAGCGCCATCAGCCAGAATGTAAAAAAACAACGCCACCCGAGGGTGGCGTGTTCAGTTCAGGGCTGGTTTCTGTCTAACCAGTCACCGCTTTCAATCAGAGTTAACCCATCAACAGGACGTTGATATACATACATCCATGCGCTGCCGTAAGGCGTCTGGATTAACTGGCGTGCGTATTCACCGCCCCTGGTGCGCAAAGCATCAAGTTCGGCCAGCGTGGCGTTATCAATTCGATAAACTTCACCGTATACCGCTCCGTTTCCCGGAACTGCGCCTGGATAGTGGCCCAGACTATACAACTGGTAGTTATCGATACGGTAATCGCCAAGCAATTGGGCATTGGTCATCCAGTGACTGTTGCCTTGTTTCTGTCGTAAACTGCCATAGACAAATATTCGCATTGCTAAAACTCAAACTGATAGAGCAAATCAAGTGCCTGATCTACGCCAGACACTGCTTCCAGATATAGCTTAGGCATCAGGCGATAACGTAACGTGAGCGTCGCCAGAGAGTCAAATATCCCTACACCATACTTCACCTGTAGACCCGGCAGTACATAGCCGCTGACCACAACCTGAGACGAATCGCCCACCCCTTGCGTGTCCAGCGCCAGATTACTTACGCCGAATGTCTCTCCGATTTTACCCACAACCTGACCACTTTGCGCAACCCCCAGGCCAATAAGCATGGAGGTCATTGCTGCGCTATCACTCTGATTGCTGTCCAACCCCTGCCCACGCAGCAGATAAGAAAGCGCTTCAGCCTGCGGCATCGCCGGATCGGAGAAGATTTCCGCTTTGGGTTCATCAGCAGTGCCTGTGACACGCACGCCCGCAATGACATCGTCTTCGGTGGCGTCAGGGTTACGGATCGCTTCGATATTGAGCAGCGGCTGATCCGGCGGGCCGGAGAACAGCAGCTCGCCTTTACGGACAAGCAGGTCCTGGCCGTAGGCGCGGAATCGGCCGTCAGGAATATTGATTTGACCATTCAGCCCCAGTCCCTGCTTATCCTGCGCGACTTTCAAATCGCCGGTCAAACGCGCTTTAAGCCCGAAGGCGTCGATGCGCACGTTGTTGCCGACGTGGACCGTCAGATTACTGTTGATGGGAATAGACGCTGTCTGCGGCGTTTCTGGTTGCAGGTCATTATTGAGCATAACCACATCGCTGGAGACGCCAACCGCGCTCTCCGGCAGGTCGTGCACCACAATTCGCGCCCACGGAACGTCCACACGCCCATCCAACGTGAACAGCGAAGGCGTCGCGTCAAAGACCACATCCGGCGAGACATCCAGGCGCACCATCGGCGGAACGGTAATCCGCACCCGGCTGCCTTTCGCCGTCACCCGCGCGCGCCAGTTGTCAATCTGGCTCCAGTCGGCGTTACCGTTCAGGTTAATTTGCCCTTGTTGTGTTCGCACGATACCGGCGAGCGTCGAACGCGTACCGCTAAAGTTCATGGTGAGCTGGCTCGGCTGCATCTCAAACGGCATAAAATTACCGTCAATATCCAGCGCGCTAAGCTGCAACTGACCAAACAACTGCGGGCTTTGCACATCGCCGCCCAGACGTAGCCTGGCGTTTAACATTCCCGCCGCTTTTTCGCCGCGCGAAAAGACAGGGTTGACCATCGCCAGATTGAGATTGCGCATGTTGACGTTACCGCCGAGATTGCGCCGCCCCTGAGGATCGGTTACCTGCACCTGGCCATCGAATTGACCATTGTTCGTCAGGCGAATCAGCCATCCCAGCTCGGCGCGATTATTATGCAGTTCGGCGCTGAGGTTCAGCGTCTCAAACGCGACCGGTAACGGCGCGTCATTGACGGTCTGCGTGACCTTCACGTTACGACCGGAAAGCGTGACCTTCCCCTGCGGCAATCCCTCCTGGGTGGTATCCCACGACACGTCCGCTTTCCCGCTAAAGACCCCGCTGGCCTGAGTGGTATCAGGCATAAATGGCTTCAGCATCGCCAGATCAAAGCGGTTGAGATTGACCACCGCCCGCCCTGCGGCGCCCGCATCAATGGTTTGCGGGATGCACAGCTCGGCGTTCGGGTTCAGCCAACAATGCGGCCCGATACTGATTTTCTGTTCTTTATTACGGTAGTCCAGCGCAATCGCGCGGGTCAACGACCATGGCCCCACTGGCGTCTGGAAACGGGTATCGCTTAACGTCCCTTTCCAGCGCGCCGCCTCGCGATCAAAACTGCCTGTCAGGGAGAGTTGACCGGATACCGGTTCTCCCTGAACACGGAGCTGTAGCTGATGCTGCTTCTCGCTGCCTTTGGCGTCAAGCGTCACCAGATTGATGTTAACGTCGGGCTGCGAAATCCGCTCTACGCGAACGTTGAGATGGCCCGCTATCTGATCGGTGGATTTAATATCGCCTTCAATGCGCGCCTGGGCGACAGACAGCTCCTGCCAGCGCAGACCGCGGGCGGTGATATCCGCCAACAGCTGCGGCGCTTCTACCGTACCGCGGACTTTAACGATTCCTTTTGCCATGCCGCCCAGTCCTGGCAGCGCATTATCCAGCCCCGGCGCATCGATGGCGGCGTCAAGATTCAGCTCCTTAACGCCAAGCTCGCCTTTTATATCGGCGCTGTTTGGGCCCAGCGCAAGGTGCAGCCCCGGGATCGTCCACTGCATGTAGCTGTTGCCCTTTAGCGTCCCGTTGACGTTAACGCTGTTCTGCTTCACATTGCCGGTCAGCTTGAGCTCCGGGACATCCATCTGCCAGGTGCCGCCGTAGAGGCTGCCTTTGGTTTTCATGACGCCGTTAAGCTTCGCGGGCCAGTCCGGGATCTCTTTAGCGGTATTGATGCCATTCAGCGTCAGTTCGCCACGCCAGCTAATCGCCTGCTGCCAGTCCACCAGCGCTTTCAGTTCGGTTTTTCCCTCCAGAGCGGCGACGGTGAGTTTATCGAGATTAATCTGCCGCTCATTCCCTTTGGCATCCAGCGTGATGGTCGCCGGCGGAATATCTTGTCCTTTCACGGCGGTTCGCATCGACAACGTATAGTCGGTCATCTTACCGCTCAGTTGGAGCTTCAGATCGTCAGCCTGAAACTGGGTATCACCCGTCAATGGCCAGGCAATGCGTTGGCTGACGACTTCAAGATTGAGCGGTAAACCGGCCTCCGCCAGCCGCGTCTGGGCGCGAAGCGCGACATCCATCGGCCCGGAAAGGTTCACCCCGACCTCCAGTTGTTCGCGTAACGCGCCGCCGACCTTGAGTTTTATCTTTTCACCCTTTAGCGGATCGATATTCAGCGTACTGTTGAGCGTAATATCAACCGGCCAGTTATTGGCGAGCTGCGCCGTACCGGAGGCCTTCACCGTGCCCTGGTTGGCGTCGATATCCAGAGTATCCAGCTTCATATTACCGTCGATACTGCTGACTTTAAGCAGCATCGTGCGCACCGTCAGATCGGTATCGCCGGTGATGCGTAGCTGCTCGCCGCGAAATGACTCGATATTCAGATTGAGCGGCAGGTGAACATCGGTCATCTCCGGCATTACCGGTTTTGCAAACAGATCTTTTAGCGTTTCGCCAAGCGGCTTTTCATCCGGTTGAGGTTTCTCGATTTTGGGTTCAACCACCTCTTCCTGCGCCACGTCAGCGACCTTCGGCAGAGCGATCAGCAGTCCCTGAAGCCGCGTCGGTTTCAGGGTCAGGTTCTTCTCCTGCCATGCCAGCCCGGAGGTAAAATCCAACACCGAAACGGTAGTGTCATCAATCTTGATATTGATGTTATTCAACGCCACGCGCGACAGCGTGATGGGCCAGGGGGTGGAGAGGTTCAGCGGTCCGCTTTCTTCCTCTTCTTGCGCCGGTTCGGAAGGCGGCATTTTTTTGCTGTCGATAGCGACATTGATGTCTTTTAGCGCCAGATCATTGACGCACAGGCTACTACGCCACAGGCAATCAAGCCCGACGGCCAGATAAATTTCGCCCGCATTCACCGCAACGCCCGGCTGCTCATAGCGGATATTTTTTAATGATAAGTCCCGCCAGCCGCCGGTGACCTGCCCAATCTCCAGCCCCGGCACCCAGCGGTTCGCCGCACTGAATACCAGATGCAGCCCCGTCGTCGTCCCGACCAGAAACGCAACGCTCGCCAGTAACACCACAATGAAAATCAACACGCCGAGGCTTATTTTCTTCCATAAACTCATAATTCAGGCCCCAGACCGATATAAAACTGTAAACCGTGTTCGTCTTTGTCGCCGACCGGTACGGCAAAATCGAGTTTGACAGGCCCAACCGGCGACGCCCAGCGCACGCCGACCCCGGTCCCGGTTTTGAAATCGCTGCGGCGAATATCACTCACCGCCTCGCCGCTATCGACAAACACCGCCCCCCACCATTTGCCGGTGACGTTATACTGGTACTCCAGCGATCCGGTTGCCAGTTTTGAGGCGCCTTTAAGATTGCCGTCGCTATCTTTAGGCGAAATAGATTTGTATTTATAGCCGCGAATACTGCGGTCGCCCCCGGCGAAGAAACGTAAATCCGGCGGAACTTTGTCGAAATCACCGGTTTCTATCCAGCCCAAATTGGCGCGCATCACAAAACGGTGGCGATCGTACAAAGTCCGAATCCAGACGTTTTGCGCCTGCAGTACGGAGAAATCCACGTCGGAGCCCCAGGCCGTATTCGAATAGTCTACCGAGTAGCGCTGCGAATCGCCCCAGGTTGGCATCAGTCCCCCTCGCGAGCGGGTTCGGCTGATCATCACGCCCGGGTAGAACAGCATGGTGGTATTGGTGACGTTCCCCTGGGTAAAGTGGTCGAAACTCCAGCGCAGGTTAATCGCCCGCTGCCAACCGCTGGAAAGGTCCCAGTAACGCGACACGGCAAGCGTGGTCGAGTCCTGCTCCGTATCATTCAAATCGGTACGTTTAAAACCGCCCTGTACCAGATAGTATTGCTCCAGCGGGTTTTTCAGCAGCGGCATTTTATAACTAAAATCCAGCACCTGTTCCGGCGCAGAAATACTGGTGCTGGTGGTCAGGCTATGACCGTAGGAGTTCATCCACGGTTTTTTCCACGACGCTTTCACACGCGGCCCGACGTCGGTGGAGTACCCCACCCCGGTTTCAATCGTGTTTTCGGTTCGCGGCGATACCACGCCTTTTAACGGCAGAATTTTTGTTTTACGCGATTTCTCAAATTCCGGCGCCACCACAACAGAATTAAACCATCCGGTAGCGGAAAGTCGGCGGTTTAGTTCCGCCAAATCTTTCGATTCGTACTCATCACCCTCTTTAAACGGCAACAGATTTTGTAAATATTCATCACGAATCTGCGAACCTTCGAAGGTGACAGGCCCGAAGCGATAGCGCTCACCGCTATCATAATCAATATCCCAAAACGCCTGATGACGGCCCAGAGCAATTCCCAACTGACTTTTAACGAATTCGCTGTCGAAATAGCCTTTACGTAGCGACACGCTGGTTAACGACTTTTTAAAATTGTCATAGTCTCCCTGGTTCAGCACCGTGCCGATTGCCGGACGCGTTTTCAGTAAGGCCAGATAATCTTTGTCCGTGCGCGCGCCGCCGCGTAAAATGACTTCTGTACCGCCAATCAACACCGGCTGGCCGGGCGTAACCCTGGCGATTAATACCTGCCGTCCTTTCGCAGGCGGTGGAAGCAAGTCGAATTTGATAGTGGGTTCGTAATAGCCTAACGCTTTAAGCCCTTCGCGAATCGCATCATCAACTCGGGCGCGAAAGCGCCGATCCGGCGTCACCTCATCGCTCTGAATCGTAGAGAGCTGTGCGCGAACGTTTTTTTCCAGCTCTCCGGATAGCCCTTCGACTTTCAGACGAACATTTGCGGCTACCGCAGAACTGCTCAGGCACAGTAAGCTAACCCAACATAACTGACGGATATGTGGCACATTTTCTCCTGAATATCCCCTATTCCCACCCCTGGAAAAAATCACACTACCGCTCCGCGGCTTAACATAAAATCAACAATTGCGATTGAAAAGCAGACGACTGCCCAAATATTTCTTATGGTTAAATCCAGATACATTAATGTTGTTATTGTGTGCAAAGATGCGTCTCGTTACAACCTTAACGCCAATTAACGCTTTCGGGAGAATAGCTCATGAGTTTATTTGATAAAAAACATCTGGTTACTCAAGCAGATGCGTTACCAGGACGCAACACCCCGATGCCGATCGCCACTCTGCATGCGGTAAATGAACACTCTATGACCAATGTCCCTGCCGGGATGGAGATCGCCTACTTCGCTATGGGCTGTTTCTGGGGCGTAGAACGTTTATTCTGGCAATTGCCCGGCGTATATAGCACCGCGGCAGGGTATGCGGGCGGTTACACGCCTAATCCAACCTACCGGGAAGTCTGCTCCGGGCAGACCGGTCATGCCGAAGCGGTACGGATAGTGTACGATCCTGCCGTTATCCGTTATGAGCAGCTTTTACAGATTTTCTGGGAAAATCACGATCCAACGCAGGGGATGCAACAGGGTAACGATCACGGTACGCAATACCGTTCTGCGATTTATCCCTTAACGCCGGAACAGAGTGCCGCTGCTCACGCCAGTCGCGAGCGCTTTCAGTCGGCAATGGCCGCCGCCGGAAACCATCGCCCTATTACCACGGAAATCGCCCATGCGACGCCGTTTTACTACGCCGAAGATGAACACCAACAGTATCTGTACAAAAACCCATACGGTTACTGCGGGATTGGCGGGATCGGCGTTTGCCTGCCGCCTGACGCGTGACGACGCTGGCGTAGGGGGAACTTGTCGGAGTTGAAAATGAACCCTCTGGCGACTTTACAGTAGCTTACGCTATACTAGCCCTGAACTTATCGGCTCACTGCTACGAGCCGGTTTTCATTAAACGTTACCACACGGATTTATAAACTTCCCTTCCGAGGATCTGGCGTTTCGCCGGATAAGATATGTTAAACAGTATATTCATTATATTCTGCCTGATCGCTGTAAGTGCGTTCTTCTCCATCTCCGAGATCTCGCTTGCCGCATCACGTAAGATTAAACTTAAGTTATTAGCTGATGAAGGCAGTATCAACGCACAACGCGTATTGAAAATGCAGGAAAATCCCGGCATGTTTTTCACCGTTGTGCAAATTGGCCTGAACGCCGTCGCTATTCTTGGCGGTATCGTCGGCGATGCGGCATTTTCGCCCGCCTTTTCCGCCCTTTTCTCGCACTATATGTCGCCAGAACTCTCCGAGCAGCTGAGCTTTATTCTCTCTTTCTCGCTGGTGACGGGGCTGTTTATCCTGTTCGCGGATTTAACCCCGAAACGCATCGGTATGATTGCGCCAGAAGCTGTGGCTTTGCGTATCATCAACCCGATGCGCTTCTGCCTGTTCGTTTTTCGCCCGCTGGTGTGGCTGTTTAACGGCATGGCAAACAACATCTTCCGCCTGTTCAAAATTCCAATGGTGCGGAAAGACGACATTACTTCTGATGATATTTACGCAGTGGTGGAAGCCGGCGCGCTGGCGGGCGTCTTGCGCAAGCAAGAGCATGAACTGATTGAAAATGTGTTTGAACTTGAATCCCGCACCGTACCGTCTTCCATGACGCCGCGCGAAAGTATCATCTGGTTTGATCTGCACGAAGACGAGCAAAGCCTGAAGAAAAAGGTCGCCGAACATCCGCACTCAAAATTTTTGGTGTGTAATGAAGATATCGACCACATCATCGGCTATGTAGACTCCAAAGATCTGCTGAACCGCGTGCTGGCGAACCAAAGTATGGCGCTGAATGGCGGCGTGCAAATTCGCAATACCTTGATTGTGCCGGATACGCTGACCCTTTCTGAGGCGCTGGAAAGTTTCAAAACGGCGGGCGAGGATTTCGCGGTCATTATGAATGAATACGCGCTGGTCGTCGGTATCATTACGCTGAACGATGTGATGACCACGCTAATGGGTGACCTGGTCGGCCAGGGACTGGAAGAGCAAATTGTGGCACGCGATGAAAATTCCTGGCTGGTTGACGGCGGCACGCCGATTGACGACGTCATGCGCGTGCTGGATATCGATGAGTTTCCGCAATCCGGCAACTATGAAACCATTGGCGGCTTTATGATGTTTATGCTGCGCAAGATCCCAAAACGTACCGATTCGGTGAAGTTTTCCGGCTACAAATTTGAAGTGGTGGATATCGACAACTACCGTATCGATCAGTTGCTGGTGACGCGTCTCGACAATAAAAGCAACGTACCGGCACCGAAACTGCCCGATGCGCAAGGTAAAGAAGACAGCGCGGCCTGAAATCCGTTTGCCAGAAACATCAACGGCTCCTGATTCAGGAGCCGTTTTTTTTACTTTTTTAACCTACTGCATAGCACTTTTGGTTACGCCATCTCAGTTTGCAGACGCATAACCTGACGGTTAACTTCAGACATCACAGACAAGTGCTGCTTGTCTCTCACTTTTGGGATAAGAATCTTACCCTTATCGAACTCAAAAGCGCCAACATCCTTGATATATAACCGTCCACGGAACAGGATCTTCACGTACTTCGCCACCTGTAGCGGGTTGTAGCGTTGGAAAATTTTCATTGTTGTCTCCTGCAGAGTATTACGCCCTTGCGGTGCCACAATCGGCCCAACAGTTTTAAGGCGCAAATTTTAATGCCATATGACTATAGACCATATCTACGTCGTTTCCAGTGTGCATAAGTATATTTACCTTTTGATTACAGTTATTCAGAATTATCTAAACATCAGCTCATTTTTCTCAGTATATGCCTTCATTTTTCACAGGAAGTGTGCGCCCGCCCGCAAACTGGCATCCCCTTTGCGGGAAAAAGCATCAATCGCACATATGATTAACTATCGGCCCAAAGTGGTCGGATCACCTGCAAAAAAATAAAGAAGGAATGACCATGACCCTACGTAAAATTCTGGCGATGTCGTGTCTGCTACTCCCCATAATGGCTTGTGCGCATAACCTTGAAGTTAACCAACGGGTGCCGCCGGTAGGCATTGCCGATCGTGGCGAACTGACGTTGAATAAAGATGAGTTTAGTTATAAAAACTGGAATAGCGCGCAGCTGGCGGGAAAAGTGCGCGTCCTGCTGCACATTGCGGGTCGAACGTCAGCGAAGGAAAAAAACGCCACGCTGATTGAAGCGATTAAATCCGCCGGGCTTCCGCATGACAGATACCAGACGACCACAATTGTGAACACCGATGATGCGATCCCAGGCTCCGGTATGTTCGTGCGTAGCAGTATAGAAAGTAATAAAAAGCTCTATCCGTGGTCGCAATTTATTGTCGACAGCAATGGCGTGGCGCGTAACGCCTGGCAATTAAAAGAAGAGGGGTCCGCCGTCATTGTGCTTGACAAAGACGGTCGGGTTCAATGGGTGAAAGATGGCGCGTTAACCCAGCAAGAGGTACAGCAGGTGGTCGGCCTGCTGCATAAGCTCCTCAGTAAATAGTCACCCGGAAGCCGGGGTTAAGGAACGATTCACGAGGGGTATAGTCCAGCGTTTTTCCCTGCCAGTCGTGAACGTGCGCCCCGGCTGCAACGGCAATGGCATGACCTGCGGCAGTGTCCCAGACGCTGGTCGGCCCAAATCTGGGGTAAAGCTGCGCCTGGCCTTCCGCCACAAGACAGAATTTCAGCGAGGAACCAATAGAAGTTGTCTGATGTTCGCCAAGCTGTTGGAGATATTCGGTGAGTTCATCATCCGTATGCGAACGGCTAATCACCACCAGCGGCGGGCGGGCATCCCGGACCTGAATCTGCTTACGCACTCCGCACTCCTCTTTCCAGGCCTTACCTTCCGCCGCGTAGTACATCACTTTCAGCACCGGCGCATAGACCACGCCCAACACCGGTTTGCCCTGCTCAATCAGCGCGATATTGACCGTGAATTCGCCATTGCGCTTGATGAACTCTTTGGTGCCGTCGAGCGGATCGACCAGCCAGTAGCACTGCCAGTGCTGGCGCACTTCCCAGGCAGGTGGATCTTCTTCTGAAAGCACCGGAATATCCGGCGTGAGCGTGCGTAACCCTTCGAGAATCACGGTATGTGCGGCGATATCCGCCGCAGTGACTGGAGAATCGTCCTGCTTGCGGGCGTACTCCATCGGTTTGGCTCCATCATAAACCTGCATAATGGCATCGCCCGCGTTCCGTGCAAGCTGGCATACTTGTTCTAACATTCTCCACCTCTTTATGACGGGGGCGTTAACTCGTTGTTTTACTTATACCCGATCGTTAAGGGTTCCGCCAACTGTGATACCGTCTGCGGTTTTGATAATACCTTTCATGGCATGATTCACCCTTCTGTGAACACTCGCAAAAAATCGGCCGGATGGGGCGGTTTCGCCTTCTTCTGGCGACGGTCGGAACGATATCGGGTTTCACTGTTTATCATCGCTATTTTTCACTATCCGGCTTTTCTATTGCGTTCTTAAAAGGTGCCTCTGATGATTAAGTTTAGTGCAACGCTTCTGGCTACGCTGATCGCCGCCAGCGTGAATGCGGCCACCGTCGATCTCCGTATCATGGAAACTACTGATTTACATAGCAACATGATGGATTTCGATTATTACAAGGATACCGCAACCGAAAAATTCGGATTGGTACGTACCGCAAGTTTGATTCATGCCGCCCGAAATGAAGTCAAAAACAGCGTGCTGGTGGATAACGGCGACCTGATTCAGGGGAGCCCTCTGGGCGATTATATGGCGGCAAAAGGGCTCAAAGACGGTGATATTCACCCGGTCTATAAAGCGCTCAACACTCTGGATTACGCGGTTGGAAACCTCGGCAACCATGAGTTTAATTATGGTCTGGACTATCTGCATAACGCGCTGGCCGGCGCGAAATTCCCTTATGTTAACGCCAATATTATCGACGTTAAAACCCAAAAGCCGCTCTTTACGCCTTATCTGATTAAAGAGACGAGCGTTATTGATAAAGACGGCAACCCGCAAACTCTGAAAATCGGCTATATCGGCTTTGTTCCGCCGCAAATCATGATTTGGGATAAAGCGAATCTGAGCGGCAAAGTTACCGTCAATGACATTACGGAAACCGCCCGGAAATATGTGCCCGAAATGCGCGAGAAAGGCGCTGATATCGTGGTAGTCATTGCTCACTCAGGCCTTTCTGCCGATCCGTACCACAGCATGGCGGAAAACTCGGTTTATTACCTCAGCGAAGTTCCCGGCGTCGACGCGATTATGTTTGGCCACGCCCACGCCGTCTTCCCCGGTAAAGATTTTGCCGACATCAAAGGCGCGGATATCGCCAAAGGTACGCTTAACGGCATTCCTGCGGTAATGCCTGGCATGTGGGGCGACCATCTGGGAGTGGTCGATCTGGTGCTCAATAACGACAGCGGCAAATGGCAGGTTACGCAGGCGAAAGCGGAAGCGCGGCCTATCTATGACGCCGCCGCTAAAAAGTCGCTGGCGGCGGAAGACAGTAAGCTGGTCGATATTCTGAAAGCCGATCACGATGCCACCCGCGAGTTTGTCAGCAAGCCCATCGGCAAGTCTGCCGATAACATGTACAGTTATCTTGCTCTGGTGCAGGACGATCCTACCGTACAGGTGGTGAATAACGCGCAAAAAGCGTATGTGGAACACTTTATTCAGGGCGATCCGGATCTGGCGAAACTGCCGGTGCTGTCCGCCGCCGCGCCGTTTAAAGTTGGCGGGCGTAAGAACGATCCTGCCAGCTTTGTCGAAGTGGAAAAAGGCCAGTTGACCTTCCGTAACGCCGCCGATCTTTATCTCTATCCGAATACGCTGGTGGTGGTGAAAGCCAGCGGTAAGGAGGTAAAAGAGTGGCTGGAATGTTCTGCCGGACAATTTAATCAGATTGATATTCATAGCAACAAACCGCAATCGTTGATCAATTGGGATGGCTTTCGCACCTATAATTTCGATGTCATTGACGGCGTGAATTATCAAATCGATGTGTCACAGCCCGCCCGCTATGATGGCGAATGCCAGATGGTGAATCCGCAGGCGGAACGTATTAAAAACCTGACCTTTAACGGTAAGCCTGTCGACCCGAACGCTACGTTCCTGGTCGCCACGAATAACTATCGCGCTTACGGCGGCAAGTTTGCCGGTACGGGCGACAGCCATATCGCCTTTGCGTCTCCGGATGAAAATCGCGCCGTGCTGGCGGCATGGATTGGCGCAGAGTCAAAACGCGCGGGCGAAATCCATCCGGCGGCGGATAATAACTGGCGTCTGGCGCCAATCCACAGCGATACGGCGCTGGATATCCGCTTTGAAACATCGCCAGGCGATAAAGCCGCTGCCTTCATTAAAGCGAAAGGGCAGTATCCGATGAAGAAGGTTGCCGTCGATGATATTGGTTTTGCCATTTATCAGGTGGATTTGAGCAAGTAACGTGAGTCCCGTATGGCGCTGCGTTTATTCGGCCTGACTGGCAGGCCGAATAAAGCGCTAGCCGCCATCTGATAAACGCTCCCGCTGCGCCAATACCTGGGGCAAATTCAGTTCTATCCAGTCCGCCAGTGCGGCGACTTTATCGCTCACCTGCTCGCCAAGCGGCGTCAGGCTGTACTCTACATGCGGCGGAACAACTGGATATGACACCCGGTTGAGAAATCCGTCCTGTTCAAGCGCCTGTAACGACTGCGCCAGCATCTTTTCACTCACGCCTCCCATCTTGCGGCGCAGGTCGCTAAAACGGTGTGTACCGTCGCGTAACGCGACCAGAATCAGTACGCCCCAGCGACTGGTGACATGTTTTAACACCTCACGGGACGGGCACTGTTCAGCAAAGAGATTGCCTTCACGCAACTGCCGGGAAAGAGTATGAGCGCGCATTGATACTTACCTTTTTGTACGTACTTACTAAAAGTAAGTTTAGGTGGTAGCGTAATAAAACACAAGACCAACACTGAGGAGTTCACCATGATTGCTATCACTGGCGCAACGGGCCAACTGGGCCAACACGTTATTGAAAACCTGCTAAAAACGACGCCCGCCAGTCACCTCGTCGCGATCGTCCGTAACCCGAAAAAAGCCGCCCCGCTCAGTCAGCGCGGGATTGCCGTTCGCCAGGCGGATTACGCTAACGAAGCCGCGCTGACCACCGCCTTACAGGGCGTTGATAAACTGCTGCTCATTTCATCCAGCGAAGTGGGACAACGCACCGCGCAGCACCGCAACGTCATTCAGGCCGCCATTGCCGCGAAGGTGAAATTCATCGCCTATACCAGCCTGCTACATGCGGATAAATCGCCGCTGGCGCTCGCCGATGAACATATTGAAACGGAAAAAATGCTGGCTGAGTCAGGTATTCCTCACACGCTATTACGTAACGGCTGGTATACGGAAAACTACCTGGCGAGCGTCCCTGCCGCGCTGAAGCATGGCGTCTTTATTGGCGCAGCGGGAGAAGGGAAAATCGCCTCCGCAATGCGCGCTGACTATGCCGCCGCCGCCGCGTGCGTCATCCGTGAAGAGGGTCACGCCGGGAATGTCTACGAGCTGGCGGGTGATGACGCCTGGACATTAAGCCAGTTGGCGGATGAACTTACTCATCAGAGCGGAAAAAAAATCGTCTACCAGAACCTGAGTGAAGTCGATTTTGCCGCCGCGCTGAAAGGCGCAGGCCTGCCTGACGGACTGGCGGATATGTTAGCCAATTCTGACGCTGGCGCGGCGAAAGGCGGCTTGTTTGATGACAGCCATACGCTGCGTAAACTCATCGGTCGCCCGACGACGACGCTCACAGAAAGCCTTCGCTCCGTACTGTAAGTGTTAAAATTTAGTTAATTTATGTGGCATCCTCATAGACCTTCTCTGATAATGACGGAACGGTTTATGAGGAGAATCTGATGATTAGCGGCGTGCTATACGCCCTGCTGGCAGGGCTAATGTGGGGATTGATTTTCGTCGGCCCGTTAATCGTGCCGGATTACCCGGCCCTCTTACAGTCAATGGGACGCTATCTGGCGCTGGGGCTGATTGCCCTGCCGATTGCCTGGCTAGGCCGCACGCGGTTACGCCAGTTGACGCGCAAAGACTGGTCCACCGCCCTGTCGCTGACCCTGATGGGCAATGTAATCTATTACGCCTGCCTCGCCAGCGCCATTCAGCGAACCGGCGCGCCGGTGTCGACGATGATCATCGGGACATTGCCGGTCGTCATTCCGCTTTTCGCTAACGTTCTCTATAGCCAACGAGACGGCAGATTATCCTGGCGGCGTTTAGCGCCCGCGCTGGCGCTTATCGGTTTTGGCCTGCTGTGCGTCAATATTGCTGAACTTAGCCAGGGATTGTCCGATGTTAGCGGCTGGCGCTATGGTTCAGGCATTGTGCTGGCGCTGATTTCCGTAGCGTGCTGGGCATGGTATGCGCTGCGCAACGCCCGCTGGCTTCGGGAAAATCCCGACAAACATCCCATGATGTGGGCAACGGCGCAGGCGCTGGTTACGCTGCCGGTCTCGTTAATCGGCTATGCGGCGGTCTGTCTGTGGCTAAGTATCCAGAAACCGTTGTTTATCCTGCCCTTTGGCCCGCATCCCGCGCTGTTTATCGGTCTGATGATCGCCATCGCGGTGCTGTGTTCCTGGGTGGGCGCGCTGTGCTGGAATATCGCCAGCCAAAAATTGCCAACCGTGATTTTAGGGCCGCTGATTGTTTTTGAAACGTTGGCGGGACTGCTCTATACCTTCATTCTGCGCCAGGAAATCCCGCCATTCCTGACGTTAAGCGGCATTGCGCTCCTGGTGGCGGGCGTGGTCATTGCCGTGAGAGCGAAACCGGAAAAAGCGACCGTCGTTCCGGTCACGGAACGCTAATCTCATCCTGGCTTAAATTATACGCCCCCCGAAAGAGTTATAGCCTCGCCTTAAAGATGCATTTAAAATACAACTTATATTGTTGCAAATGAGGTAACGGCTATGGCTTATCGCGATCAACCTTTAGGCGAACTGGCGCTCTCTATTCCCCGCGCATCGGCGCTGTTTCGCCAGTACGATATGGATTACTGCTGCGGCGGAAAACAGACGCTGGCGCGCGCCGCCGCGCGTCACGACGTCGATATTGACATCATTGAAGCGCAACTGGCGCAATTGGCTGAACAGCCCATCGAAAAAGACTGGCGCGCCGTTCCGCTGGCGGACATTATTGACCATATCGTTGTGCGCTATCATGATCGACACCGCGAACAACTGCCGGAGCTTATCCTGCAGGCAACCAAAGTGGAACGCGTTCACGCGGATAAGCCAAACGTCCCACGCGGCCTGACAAAATATCTCACCGCGCTGCATGAAGAGCTTTCCAGCCATATGATGAAAGAAGAACAGATCCTGTTCCCCATGATCAAACAGGGTATGGGTCGCCAGGCAACGGGCCCGATAAGCGTAATGGAAAGCGAGCATGACGAGGCGGGAGAGCTGGTAGACGTCATCAAACACGTCACCCAAAATGTAACGCCGCCGCCAGAAGCCTGCACCACCTGGAAAGCGATGTATAACGGCATTAATGAGATGATTGATGATCTGATGGAGCACATCAGCCTGGAGAATAACGTGCTGTTCCCACGCGCGCTGGCCGGGGAATAATCGCCAGCCAGGCATTTTGCCGGATGGCGGCTGTAAACCGCGCCTTATCCGGCCTACAAATCAACGCTACGCTGTAAGCCCGGTAAGCGCCAGCGCTACCGGGCAAAACAATTAACGCATTCCCGCCATCCGTTTCTTACCTATCAACAGCCAGCCCAGACCCAACGCGATAAACCACAGCGGCGTCACGATCAGCGCCTGGCGCGTATCGTCTTCCAGCGTCAGTAATACCAGCACGAACGCAAAGAACGCCATACAGACCCAGCACATCAGCTTACCGAGCGGCATCTTATAGATGGATTTTTCATGCAAGTGGGGACGCTTTTTGCGGTACACCAGGTATGAACACAGAATGATGGTCCAGACAAACATAAACAGGATAGCCGAAACCGTAGTGATCATGGTGAATGCGCCAATCACGCTCGGGTTGACCATCAGCATAACCACGCCGCCCAGCAGGCAGATACAGGAGAAGGTCAGGCCTTTCGCCGGTACCGCGCGTTTCGATAGCTTAGCGAACGCTTTTGGCGCCACGCCTTCTTGCGCCAGGCCAAACAGCATACGGCTGGTCGAGAAGACGCCGCTGTTGGCGGAAGACGCCGCCGAGGTCAGCACAACAAAGTTGATCACGCTAGCGGCGGCAGGCAGACCCACCAGTACAAACAGCTCAACAAACGGGCTCTTATCCGGCACCACGGAACTCCACGGCGTCACCGACATAATGACAATCAGCGCAAAGACGTAGAACATGATGATACGGATCGGTATTGAGTTAATCGCGCGCGGCAGCGATTTTTCCGGATCTTTAGTTTCTGCGGCGGTAGTACCGACCAGCTCAATGCCCACGAAGGCGAACACCGCAATCTGGAAACCGGCAAAGAACCCGCTAATACCTTTCGGGAACCAGCCGCCGTCATTCCACAGATGCGCAAAAGACGCTTCAACGCCTGTCGGCGATTTAAAGTGCATCGCAATCATGACCAGCCCGACCACAATCAACGCCACGATGGCGACGATTTTGACCATAGCAAACCAAAATTCCATTTCACCAAACATTTTAACGGTGGCGAGGTTGAGGCTTAGCAGCAGGATCACTACCGCCAGCGAGGCGACCCAATCGGAAAGGCCGGGAAACCAGAACTGCGCGTAGGCGGTAATCGCCACCACGTCAGCCATACCGGTCACTACCCAGCAAAACCAGTACGTCCAGCCGGTGAAATATCCCGCCCAGGGGCCAAGCAGGTCGGAAGCAAAATCGCTAAACGATTTATATTCCAGATTCGAGAGCAGCAATTCCCCCATGGCGCGCATCACGAAAAAAAGCATAAAACCGATGATCATATACACAAAAATGATCGACGGTCCGGCGAGACTGATCGTTTTACCCGATCCCATAAACAGACCGGTACCAATAGCGCCGCCAATAGCGATAAGCTGTATATGACGGTTTGTAAGATTGCGCCGTAGCGACTGTTCAGCCGGAGCCTGTTCGTCGGCTGCGACTTTTACCTGATCTACCATGTTTTTCTTCCTGTACCTGTCTGTGTTGTGCGGGCTCTACGGCCTTTGGTCTATGATACGACGATCCTGTTATCAGGACTCATCGATATTAGGTAAGAATCGGCGGGATGAATACTAAGATTCAAATACAATGTTAATTTTATGTTTAAAATGAGTGTTATATCACTTTGATAATGCGAATTAGCTCACAAAAATACACGTAACGACGCCATTTGCAAAATAAAATATTGGCATTTGCTGAAGTCAGGGTTACCGGATAAGGCGTTTACGCCGTCATCCGGCAAACTCGGGGCGCTTACAGAATTTCCAGCAGTTCCACCTCAAACACCAGGGTGCTGAATGGCGGAATAGATGCCCCGGCCCCACGCTCGCCATAGGCCAGCTCCTGTGGGATAGTCAGTTCCCATTTGGAACCTACCGGCATCAGAGTCAGCGCTTCAATCCAGCCGGCGATCACGCCATTTACCGGGAATTCAGCCGGTTCGCCGCGCGCGACGGAGCTGTCAAATACGGTGCCATCAATAAGCTTACCGGTGTAATGCACGCGTACGCGGTCGGTACGCGCCGGAATCGCGCCTTCGCCCTGCGTCAGAACGCGGAACTGTAAACCAGATTCAGTACTGTTCACACCGTCTTTTTCGCGGTTTTCTTCCAGGTATTTCACGCCTTCGGCCGCCATCGCTTTGAAACGCTCACGACGCACCGTGTCCGCACGCTCATGAATTTCACGCAGCGCGCGATGCACCACATCAACAGGAACCGCCGGGTGTTTACCTTCCAGCGCATCAGCAATGCCTGCAACCAGCGCTTCAGGCAACAGCCCTTCAAGACCGGATTCGCTGAGCTGCTGCCCTACCTGCAAACCAATGCCGTAGCTCGCTTGCGCTTCAATAGTGTCAAAAGTCGGGGTGGCCATTATTTTTCCTTCATCGGATATCAAAAAAGTAGCGGGCAGCATAACAGCCACGCTTCTTCTGGTAAAACTTTGTCTCAGGGAGGATGACAAATCGCAGGGAAAAAGAAACAATAGATTATCCGTATTGATGTCACGAAAGCGGATAGCACTACCAGTATCATAGCGTTAGCCATCTATACTCTATGATTAAGGAACGAGATGCGGAGCAGGAGGTAAACCATGCCCGGGCGCTTTGAATTAAAACCAACCCTGGCGAAAATCTGGCACGCGCCGGATAATTTTCGCATCATGGAGCCGCTGCCGCCTATGCATCGTCGTGGCATTATCATTGCCGCTATCGTGCTGGTGATCGGTTTCCTGCTGCCCGCCAGCGAGACCAGCGACTCGCCTGTCGTCACGCGGGAAGCGCAATTGGATCTGCAATCGCAATCACAGCCGCCGACAGAGGCCCAGCTTCAGGCGCAGCTGGTCGCGCCGCAAAACGATCCGGATCAGGTGGCGCCCGTTGCGCCGGAACCTATCCAGGAAGGCCAGCCGGAAGAACAAAACCAGCCGCAAACGCAGCCTTTCCAGCAGGATAGCGGCATCGGTCAACAGTGGCGCTCGTACCGGGTAGAGCCTGGTAAAACTCTGGCGCAACTGTTCCGTGACCACGGACTGCCCCCAACAGACGTTTATGCAATGGCGCAGGTAGAAGGCGCTGGCAAGCCGCTGAGTAATCTCAAAAATGGTCAAATGATTAAAATTCGCCAGAATGCCAGCGGGGTGGTGACAGGTTTAACGATAGATGGCGATGACGGCCAACAGGTGCTGTTTACGCGTCAGCCTGACGGCAGTTTTATTCGCGCACAGTAACGCCGGCTACGCCTTACCCCGCCTGTACCCTATTCGTTCAGGTGAAGCATTACCGCTTCACCTTATTCACCCACCAGATCCCCGAACACACCAGCACCAGCGCAATCATGTATTTCCACTCCAGAATATTCTCGCCGAGGAAAATAGCCGAAAGAGCCGCGCCGGAAACCGGGATCAGAAAGTTAAACGGCGCAATCATCCCCACGCGATTATATTTGAGTAAAATGCTCCATAGCGCAAAAGCGACCGACGAGAGCAACGTCAGGTAGACTAAAATCGCCACCGACGAGAAGCCATGTATCGTCAGCGTACCGCCAAAAACGTAGCCGCCAATGACCATTACCAGACCGCCAATCCCCAATTGATAGCCAGTCATGACCATCGGATCGACCGTCTGCGAGAGACGTTTGCCATACAATGTGGCCGCAGAAAGAATAAACGCCGCCAGCACCACGGAGCCTTCTCCCGGCAGATTAAAGCTGAAATCCAGGCCGTTGCTGACGTTCACCACCATGACGCCCGCAAAGCCCAGAATACAGCCGAGCGTTTTGTTGTAGCTCAATCGGTCGTTCTGATAAATAAAATGCGCCAGCAATACGCTGAAGAATGTGCCTGTCGCGTTCATGATTGAGCCTTTCACGCCGGAGGTAAACGCAAGGCCGATATAGAAAAAGAGATATTGCAGCGACGTCTGAGTCAGCCCCAGTAACGTTAACTGAGCAAACTGGCGCGGACGAAACCGACCAATCGGTTTACGCTGAAGCAACGCGAACAGTAGCAGCAACCCACCCGCAAACAAAAAACGATAACCAGCAAAAACAATTTTAGAAGGGATATCGTCGGTGGCTATCTGAAAGAGGTCATAACCGCTTTTGATGGCTGGATAAGCGCTGCCCCATAGCAGGCAACAAAATGCGGCACACACATAAACGACGTTTTTGCGGGCAAACGGGGAGGCCTGGCGTTGGGTATCCATTCTTTCACCAAGAAATTAAAATAATGTTTTATTTTTGATTATCGCGAAAAGAGGGGGAGATAGCCAGTCGAAAAGCGATGGGGTTAAAAAAGCAAAACGTCGGCGCTGGGCCGACGTTTCGTTGCTAGCAAAAACGAGAATGCCTGATTACTCAGCAACCACGTTGATGATAACTTTTGCGAATACTTCGCTGTGAACCTGGAAGTTCACTTCGTGTTCGCCAGTGGTACGCAGAACGCCGTTCGGCAGACGAACTTCGCTCTTAGCCACGTCAACGCCAGCTGCAGTCACAGCGTCAGCGATGTCGCGAGTACCGATGGAACCGAACAGTTTACCTTCGTCGCCTGCTTTAGACGCGATAGTAACGGTTTCCAGGGCGTTGATTTTCTCTGCGCGTGCATTTGCAGCAGCCAGAACGTCAGCCAGTTTAGCTTCCAGTTCAGCGCGACGTGCTTCGAAGTATTCAACGTTTTTCTTGGTAGCCGGAACAGCTTTACCCTGTGGTACCAGGAAGTTACGAGCATAGCCCGCTTTAACGTTAACCTGATCACCCAGGCTACCCAGGTTTGCTACTTTATCAAGCAGAATAACTTGCATTACCTTATCCTCTCAAAGTCGTATTAATGGACCGTGACCGATTACTGATGGCGATCAGTGTACGGCAGCAGAGACAGGTAGCGAGCGCGTTTGATAGCGCGAGCCAGCTGACGCTGGTATTTTGCACGGGTACCGGTGATACGGCTTGGGACAATCTTACCGCTTTCGGTGATGTAGTTTTTCAGCGTAGCGATATCTTTATAGTCGATCTCTTGAACGCCTTCCGCGGTGAAACGGCAGAACTTGCGACGACGGAAATAACGTGCCATATGGCTAGTCTCCAGAATCTATCAATTCAATCTGCTCGGCATGCAGAACCATTTTGCTCAGACCGTTCTTTGCCTTGTGGCAAGAGATAAACCCCTGAACGGTTATGCGGCTGCCGACCGTTATACTGTGAGTAATGGCCTGGTTTTCGTGTCCGCTAACAATAACGGGCATTTGGCACCACGCCTGCCGGTGAAAGCCGGCTTCCTCTTGCACAGAACGATGCTCAAGCACGAACTGGCAATGCGGAATTCCTGATGGACTGACCTTTCGAAGGGGGGCCTTGCACACGGTGCCGGACAACGCCAGACGGTTGGTCATCAGAAATTACTCTTCAGAATCCCCAGCTTCAGCATCATCTGCGGTTTCGTTAGCGAAATCATCGCGACGCTCACGGCGCTCGTCTTTCGCTTTAACCATCGGAGAAGCTTCGGTAACAGCGTGCTTAGTACGCATAACCATGCTGCGGATAACGGCATCGTTGAAGCGGAAGGTAGTTTCCAGCTCATCGATCACTTCCTGCGGCGCTTCAACGTTCATCAGAACATAGTGCGCTTTGTGCAGTTTGTTGATCGGGTAAGCCAGCTGACGGCGGCCCCAGTCTTCCAGACGGTGGATCTTGCCTTCTGCGCCAGTGATGGCGGCAGAGTAACGCTCGATCATGCCCGGAACCTGTTCGCTCTGGTCAGGATGGACCATAAAAACGATTTCGTAATGACGCATCGAATTGCTCCTTACGGATTATTCAGCCTCCTGTCTGGGTCAGCCGCGGCCCATGGAGGCAAGGAACGTGTTAAAGGTCGGCTGAAAAATGACGCGTTATAATACTGACACGCCCGGCGAAACTCAAGGCAATAGTTCGATTATTTATGTGCCTGCCGATCAGTTCTGAAATGTAAAAGATTAAGGCTGAGATACCGACCTGTTAACTACCATAACAGCTAGCGAGTTGACGATTTATCAGGCATCAGCGGGAAATGCGGTAATTTTTTGAACAACTGCATCAGAAATGGTCGCTATCGCTCCTGCTGGTAGCGATTAAAATAACATCAGAGGTTCACAAAAAAGGAGGCAGGGCCAGGTCAGCAACCGCCGCCGAGGAGGTCACTATGTTCTTCCGTATTTTCCCCCTTCTGGCTGGATTTTTGCTCAGCGTAAATACAATGGCAGCCATTGAAATTGATAATCGTCAGGTCAGAAATATGGACGATATACAGAGCTTAGGCGTGATTTACATAAACCATAATTTCGCGACCGAAAGCGAGGCCCGCCAGGCGCTGAAAGAAGAAACTGATGCGCGAGGCGCAACTTACTACCACCCGATTTTGTTACGGGAGCCCGGTAGTAACGGCAACATGCATGCCAGCGCGGAGATTTATCGCTAGTATCAGGAAAATGCCATAGTTTTGCCCCCTGGTCAGGGGGCATTTTTTTCGCTTATCGGGTTGTTAATGGCACTTCGGCATCCGGCTCATGCGTTATGCGGTTTCGCAGATCGCGGCGCATTAATTCAATCACCCAAAACCAAAATACATGTCCCAGAATTTCAGAAGCGTACTCGTCAAAAGGAAGTTGTGTAAGCGGAGGCGTTAAGTTCAGCGCCGGGCAGAATATGCCATGCACGACAACCGTAACAATCAGCCCCGCCAGTATCCCCTGCCATAATTTAACTTTCGGGAAAATTTCCGCGACGACGCAGTAACCTATTGCGAACACCAGCGAAAAGATAATGTGAGTTACCATCACAGGGTTAATAACATGCTCAGAAAAGGTATAAACCGTTTGTGTTGGGTCAATGCCTAAATAATCCCGCAAAAAAATATACGGTGGATTAAACTCATCGCGCCCGCCGGAAAACGTTCGCGGCGGTAAAGGAACTTCCGCGCCCCATTTTACAAATGCTGAAATAATACCCGCTGCAAAACCAATTAACGCAGCTACTCCATACCGACGCCGCTGTGGGTCAGTTTTAACAAACAATCCGTTGATAGACACAGTAGTATGATTCTATAGAGTGTTATGAAAGAAGCTCCGGAATCTGACCAATTACATCCCTGAGGGATAGGATCCCGGAGCGTTGTTTTACTTCTGCCCGTAATACGCATTCGGGCCATGCTTACGCATGAAGTGCTTGTTCATCAGATAATCGTCGATGGGGTTGAGGCCAGGGTTAATACCGCGCGCAATCCACGCCATTCGCGCCACTTCCTCCATGACGACCGCGTTATGTACCGCATCGTGCGCATCTTTCCCCCAGGCGAACGGCCCGTGTTGATACACGACAATGCCTGGCGTATGCAGCGGTTCCACCTCGCCCAGCGTTTCGATAATCACCTTACCGGTGTTCAGCTCGTACTCGCCCTGCACTTCTTCTTCGCTTAACGCTCTGGTACAAGGAATATCGCCAAAGAAATAGTCCGCGTGCGTGGTGCCGAGCGCTGGAATAGCCATCCCCGCCTGCGCCCATGCCGTGGCGTGGGTGGAGTGGGTATGAACGACGCCGCCAAGCGACGGATAGCGTTGATACAGCGCCAGATGGGTAGCGGTATCGGAAGAAGGACGATAACCTCCCCCCACCACTTTGCCATCCATATCCACCACCACCATGTCATCTGCCTGCATGGTTTCATAGGCGACACCGCTTGGCTTAATTACCACCAGCCCGCGTTCGCGATCGATAGCGCTGACGTTGCCCCAGGTAAACGTCACCAGTCCATAACGGGGCAAATCCATGTTAGCGTCAAATACCTGCTGCTTGAGTTTTTGCATTAGGCTGCCTCCACCAGACCGGCGCTGGCCATGCGCGCTTTCACCCAGTCACGCGCTTTCGCTACCTCTGCCGCCGGGTTCTCTGCTGTTTCGCTCCACATCTCAATCAGATAGGGCCCGCAATAGCCACTCTGTTTGAGCGTTTCGAAGCAGCGTTCGAAATCGACAACGCCTTCGCCAAACGGCACATTTTTGAACACGCCGGGTTTAGTATCTTTGACGTGTACCGCGACGATATGCCCGATTCCCGCCTGTAGCTCCATCTGTACGTCGTTATCCCAGGCAGACAGATTGCCGATATCCGGATAGAGCTGGAACCACGGGTTATTGAGGTAGTGAGCATAGCCCAGCGCTTTACTGATGGAATTCATCAGCGGGTAGTCCATGATCTCCATCGCCAGCGTCACCTGGGCGCGGCTGGCCATATCAACGCTCTCTTTTAACCCATCGCGGAAGCGGCAACGCGTTTCGTCGTTGGCCTGCTGATAGTAAACGTCGTACCCCGCCAGTTGAATGACGCGAATCCCGACATCCTGCGCAAACTGAATCGCTTTACGCATAATCTCCAGCCCCTGCGCCCGTACCGCGTCATCTTCGCTACCGAGCGGAAAACGACGATGCGCGCTCAGACACATGGACGGCACGCGCACGCCGGTTTCAGCAACCGCGCTCACCAGCGCCAGACGCTGCTCGCGGCTCCAGTCAAGCCGCGCCAGTCGGGCGTCGGTCTCGTCCACCGACATTTCAACGAAGTCAAAACCCAGCGTTTTCGCTAGCCGCAGGCGCTCCAGCCAGCACTCCCCCGCAGGGAGCGCTTTTTCATAGATGCCGAGCGGAATTTGTTTCGACAGCATAGCCGCTCCTTAGCCCCACAGTTGGGCAATGGAGCGTTTGAACTGCCGTGCGGCTTCTACCGGCGATTCGGCATCGCGAATGCTGCGCCCCGCGATAAAGACATGGATCGGAATGCCTTTGAACAGCGGCAGGTCTTCCAGCGCCAGCCCGCCGGTCACGGTCACTTTAAAGCCCATATCGGACAGCCGCTTAATCGCAGTAATATCCGCTTCACCCCACGCCACGCCTGCGGCCTGCGCGTCGCGGCTGCGGTGGTAAACCACTTGCTGAATGCCCGCATCGCGCCACTGCTGCGCCTGTTCCCAGGTCCAGTAACCGGTCAGCTCGATTTGCACATCGCCGTTAAACTCTTTTGCCACATCCAGCGCGCCTTTCGCAGTGTTGATATCCGCACAGCAAATCACGGTCACCCAATCTGCGTTGGCTTCGAAGCACATACGAGAAAGGATTTTGCCGGCATCGGCAATTTTGGCGTCCGCCAGCACAATTTTGTGCGGATAGAGCGCTTTCAGGTCGCGAACGGCGCGCACGCCTTCGCCCACGCACAGAATGGTGCCCACTTCAATGATATCGACTTCTTCGGCAATCAGGCGGGTGGTTTCATAGGCGCTATCCATAGTCTGGTTGTCCAGCGCGACTTGCAACATCGGTAATGACATGTTCAATTCCTTCTTAAGCTGCCGCGTTGGTGCGGTCAATGAGATCCAGGACTTCCTGCGCGGTACGGCAGGCGCGTAAACGGTCAAAATTGGCTTCGTCTTCAAACAGATTAACGATCTGCATGATGCCCACTTCCTGGTGAGTGTTGGCATCGACCGCCGCCATGGTGATGAGAATATCGACCGGGTCGTTATCTTCGTGGTTGAACTCCAGCGGCTTTTTCAGCGTCACCAGAGAAAAACCGGTTTTCTTGACCCCTTCTTCCGGGCGGCCATGCGGCATCGCCAGGCCGGGGGCAATCACAAAATAGGGGCCAAACTGCTCAACGCCATCGAGAATGGCCTGGTAATAGCGCGGCTCCACCACGTCGGCAGCCACCAGTAAATCGACGCCGATCTTGACGGCTTCCTGCCAGGTATTCGCTTCAGCCTGCAGGCGGATAGAATTATTCTCCGCCAGTGAATCACGTAATTTCATGTTGCATCCTTACTTCACGTCTTGCGGGAAATGTTCTTTGATCACTTCCAGCAGTTTCGGGCCGAAGTCAGCTGGAGAGAGCATGTTGCGCACGCCAACCACATATTTGTTGCCGGTCACGCTGATTTCGCCTGCAATATGGGTAGAAGCGATGATGATATCCGCGCCGCTCAACTCGCTTTTGTACTCGCCAACCGCGCAGCTGTTTACCGTGTGGTCAATGTTTGATTGGGTTAAAAACTGGTCCACTTTCATTTTCATGATCATGGAACTGCCTTGTCCGTTGCCACACACAGCCAGAATACGTACGGTCATAATCAAAACTCCTTATTAAGCAGACTGTTCTGCCAGTTGTTTTTCTGCATCTTCTTCTGCGCGCAGTGCGCGGCCAGCGAAGAACATATAAGCCAGTGCAATTACAATGATGACGGCCATAAAGGCGATACCGAGGGAGAAGAAGCCCTGCATCATCGGCGGTGCCAGAATCGACCAGTCCGCCATACCCATCCAGGCACTCATACCGGTGAGTTTCACCGCCCAGACGCAACCAAAGATTTCAATCATCCCCATCACCAGACAAATTTTCAGCGCCGCACGCCAGCCGCCGAAGTGGTTAGCGAACACGCCGATAGTGGCGTTAGAGAAGAACATCAGGATAAAGCCAGGAATAATCAGGATCGAGGAGCCGCAGGCAACCAGGATGCCAACCGCAATCAGCTGACCAATGGTGCCCCACATAAAGCCCCAGACCACCGCGTTCGGCGCGAAGCTATAAATAGCCGCACAGTCAATCGCCAGTACTGCGCCCGGAATCAGACGCTGGGAGATACCGTTAAAGGCCTCAGAGAGTTCTGCCACAAACATGCGCACGCCCTGAGTGATGATGAAGATCGCCACCGCAAAGGAGAAACCGGTTTGCAGGATGTAGACCGTCCAGTGCACTTTGCCCGCCATCGCCTGCACGGTGTCGATACCGAAGGAGAGCAGAATGGCACCAAAGAAGATGGTCATTACAATCGCCGTGGAGACGATGTTGTCGTGGAAAATGTTCAGCCAGCCCGGCAGTTTGAGGTCTTCAACGCTTTCCTCTTTTTTGCCCAGGAACGGCGCGACTTTATAGGCAATCCAGGAAGCAAACTGCTGCTGGTGACCGATGGAGAAACCACAGCCATCGGTCACTTCCTGAGTCGGCTTATACATCATGTTGGAGGTAATACCCCAGTACAGGGAAACCAGTATCGCCGTGCAGATAATGGTGGTCCACATGGAATAGCCGAAGATATAGAAAGAGACCGCAATCAGCCCCGCCTGCTGGAACATGATGTGCCCGGTCAACATGATGGTGCGAATACCGGTAATGCGTCGCAACAAGACGTAACAAATATTCAGCGCCAGCGCGAGCAACACCGCGTAGCCTACCCAACTATACGCATCACCCATCCGTTCGATCGTTGCCATCATCGAAGCATAGGTATCGGAAATCGCGCCGTTGATGCCGTAAACCTCAGACATTTTCGCCACCACCGGTTTAAAGGTGCTGGTCAGAATGCCGGACCCGGCCTGTAGCAGCATGAAGCCAATGATGGTTTTGATCGTCCCTTTGATGATCACGCTGACGCTTTTACGCAGCAGGATATAGCCCAGGCAGGTCACAATACCCAGTAATAGCGGGGCATTGGTCATTACCTGATTAAAAAAAATGGTAAAGATGTTGTAGAGGATCTCCATAACGATCTCCGGTAGACAAGGTTGCTGAGTCACAGGCGCTCAGAATAATGTCCCTCCACTGTAATTTTCAAAAGTAATCACAACAAGATTGAATTTGATTAAATGTGACGTAGCGCGCAAATAATTAGCACACTTAATACATGGTTTACTTATAAATAACTCATTTCTTCATTAAAATAAGTAAAATCATAAAGATGAATACATCCCCATGACGCCAGAAAAGATTAAATTTTCTTCTGGCTGCGTTCTCCTCTACCCAAAAGTCAAAAAATAGCCCATTGCCTTCTTGAGAAAATAGTGCCAGGATTAATCAAAACAAATCACGTTTTGAACCATTTTGAACAAACATGAAGGTAAATGCGATGAGTAAAGTACAAAGCATCACGCGTGAATCATGGATTCTGAGCACGTTTCCGGAGTGGGGAAGCTGGCTGAACGAAGAGATTGAGCAAGAGCAGGTCGCGCCGGGTACGTTCGCTATGTGGTGGCTGGGCTGTACCGGTATCTGGCTAAAATCTGAAGGCGGCACTAACGTATGCGTCGATTTCTGGTGCGGTACCGGTAAACAGAGCCACGGTAATCCGTTGATGAAAACCGGCCATCAGATGCAGCGTATGGCTGGCGTCAAAAAATTACAGCCTAACCTGCGCACCACGCCGTTTGTTCTCGATCCTTTCGCTATCCGTCAAATTGACGCCGTACTGGCGACCCACGACCATAACGATCACATTGACGTCAATGTCGCGGCTGCCGTAATGCAGAATTGCGCCGATGATGTTCCGTTTATCGGCCCACAGACCTGCGTGGATTTATGGGTTGGCTGGGGCGTGCCGAAAGAACGCTGCATCGTGGTAAAACCGGGCGATGTCGTGAAAGTGAAAGATATTGAAATTCATGCGCTTGATGCCTTTGACCGCACCGCATTAATCACCCTGCCCGCCGATCAGAAAGCCGCTGGCGTACTGCCGGACGGCATGGATGTACGCGCGGTTAACTATCTGTTTAAAACGCCGGGCGGCAATCTCTATCACAGCGGCGATTCTCACTATTCCAACTACTACGCGAAACACGGCAACGAACATCAAATTGATGTCGCGCTCGGTTCTTACGGTGAAAACCCACGCGGTATTACGGACAAAATGACCAGCGCGGATATTTTACGCATGGCGGAATCGCTGAATACCAAAGTGGTGATCCCGTTCCATCACGATATCTGGTCGAACTTCCAGGCCGATCCGCAAGAGATCCGCGTGCTATGGGAAATGAAGAAAGATCGCCTGAAGTATGGTTTTAAACCGTTTATCTGGCAGGTTGGCGGCAAGTTTACCTGGCCGCTGGATAAAGACAATTTCGAATACCACTATCCGCGTGGGTTTGACGATTGCTTTACCATTGAACCCGATCTACCGTTCAAATCCTTCCTGTGAGTCGATATCATGCCGGGATTACCCGGCATTTTTTCCATTTACTTTAGTATTTCCAGGCTATTTCAAATATCATCTTTTCAAATCAATTTGTATCGGAATAGCTCATGACTGAAGCACAAAGACATCAAATACTGCTGGATATGCTGGCACAGTTGGGCTTTGTTACCGTCGAAAACGTGATTGAGCGTCTGGGGATCTCCCCGGCGACAGCGCGCCGCGACATCAACAAGCTCGACGAAAGCGGGAAACTTAAAAAAGTGCGCAACGGCGCAGAGGCCATTACCCAACAGCGGCCCCGCTGGACGCCGATGAATCTGCACCAGGCGCAAAACCACGATGAAAAAGTACGCATCGCGAAAGCGGCGTCGCAGCTGGTGAACCCAGGTGAAAGCGTAGTGATTAACTGCGGCTCCACCGCTTTCCTGCTGGGGCGCGAAATGTGCGGGAAGCCGGTACAGATCATTACCAACTATCTGCCGCTGGCGAATTATCTGATCGATCAAGAGCATGACAGCGTGATTATCATGGGGGGTCAGTATAATAAAAGCCAGTCGATTACCCTGAGCCCGCAGGGAAGTGAAAACAGTCTCTATGCTGGCCACTGGATGTTTACCAGCGGAAAGGGCTTAACCGCGGATGGCCTGTACAAAACCGATATGCTAACCGCCATGGCGGAACAAAAAATGCTCAGCGTCGTCGGGAAACTGGTCGCGCTGGTCGATAGCAGTAAAATTGGCGAGCGCGCGGGAATGCTGTTCAGCCGCGCCGATCAGATCGCTATGCTTATTACCGGCAAAAATGCCAATCCGCAGGTTTTGCAACAGCTTGAAGCCCAGGGTGTAAGCATACTCCGCGTTTAAAGATGCTGTCGGAAAAACGCTACCGTCGCCGACAACGCTTCTGGCGTAATGCGATGCCGCACGCCTGCGGCCCATAAACAGGTCACATGCTTATCCAGCTTCGCCGCGGCGAGTGCCTGCTGGAGCCGGAAGGTTTCGATAGCAGGCACCACGTCATCCTCCTGACCATGCCACAACAGAAGCGGCCTGTCGGCCAGTCGCTCTAACTGATGTGTGACTTCCCATTCACGTAGCGGCGCGATGATATTGTCGAATTCCGCCTGCTGTGCCGGGTTCTGCGGGGATAACGGCGGGAAAAGCGTCCGGGCGAGCCCGGTAAAATAGCCCGACCCCATTAAACTGGCCCCGCATTTTACCTCTCGGTGACGCGTCATAATGCCCAGCGCCGTCATACCGCCCATGGATGCGCCGCCCACCGCCAACCGCCCGTCAAGTAGCCAGTTTTCCGCCTGAATCGCCGCACGTAACGTCGTAAATTCCTGCATGTTTTGGTGCAGAATCTGCCAGAATCGGTGTATCCGTCCCTGTGAGTCGCCGCCGAAGCGAGCGCCATGCTCCGGCGCATCCGGCATGACTACCCGGAATCCTGCCTGTGCCAGGGCAACGGCAAAATAACTATAAACCAGGCTGGAGGAGGTGAAGCCATGATAGAACACCACACAGGGAAGCGGCACGGCGCGTTTCCCTTCCGGGAAGGCATGTAGTACGACGCCTCCGGCTAATTGTCGTGTTTCAATCGCTATCATTATTCTCTCCTTTCTATCCGGTATGCCACGGAGAAATACTTAACGCAAGTTTATGGATAGCGCAATAATTCATAATGTTTGAGAACTGGGTTACGCTTTCGCAACGTTTTCATTCGAAAATCGCGTGACAGGTAACACTTCGGGAACATTCCCCCTAAAGGGAAATCAATAAGGCATTACACTATGATTATCAGGAAACGAGATAGAGTTATGCGTCGGTTTGCTTCATTGATAGCAGCGCTGTTATTAAGCGCGTGTAGCGTGCTGCAGGGTACGCCGCAACCTGCGCCGCCTGTCGCCGATCACCCGCAGGAAATCCGTCGCGATCAAACGCAAGGACTACAGCGGATGGGGACCGTAAGCGCGCTGGTTCGGGGCTCCCCGGATGATGCTATAGATGAAATCAGAGCGAAAGCCGTCGCTGCGAAAGCCGATTATTACGTTATCTTAATGGTTGATGAAACGGTTGTAACCGGCCAGTGGTATTCACAAGCCATTTTGTATCGTCAATAACAGTAGATTGATTTTTAGTCAGTTTTACATTGCTTTGCGTCCCTATGCGTTTACCTGTGCACAATAAACAAACAGGTTTACCGTGATGGAGCGTCCTGTTAAATGCGGGGTATGTAATAAGGAGCTGACGATGAAACAAGAACTTGCCTTATCCTCACTGCTGCTTTCTGCCGGACTGGTGAGTACGACGGCACAGTCTGCCGAATTCGCCAGTGCTGACTGCGTAACGGGTCTGAATGAAATCGGCCTGATCTCGGTCAGTAATGTTGCAGGAAACCCACAGGATGTAGAGCGGATTATCGCCCTGAAAGCCGATGAACAGGGTGCGTCCTGGTACAGAATTATTCAAATGTATGAAGAACAACAGTCGGATAACTGGCGCGTACAGGCGATACTCTATGCCTGATGCCGCGTGGCTCGCGCCGGATGGCATGTACTACAGGCCAAACGTTACCGCAGTCCCCCGGTCGCCCTTAACAGTAAATCATTTTGCACCTGGGCAGGCAGCGGCATTTCGCCGCGTGTATCCAGCATCATCTGACACCACGCTTGCGCCAGCGGCGGCGAGGCATGACGCAGCATTTCCGCTCCGCATCCCAGCAAGAAAAGCTGCTGCGTAATCTCTCTGCCCATTGCTTCGTCCGGTTTGCGTAAACGTTGCTGTAGCTGACGTACCGCGCGGTCGTAATGGCGATCCTGACCTTTGACTTCCGCAAAAGCTTCACTCAATACGTCATAGACGCCGTGTTGTTTTGTCAGCACCCGAAGTACATCCAGACACATGATATTGCCGGAACCTTCCCAGATACTGTTCACCGGCATTTCACGGTACAGGCGCGGGAGTTCGCTCTCTTCGCAATACCCCATCCCGCCGAGAACCTCCATCGCCTCAGCCACAAAAGGGATTCCCTGCTTACAGATGGCGAATTTCGCCGCTGGCGTGAATAATCGCGCCCATAATGCCTCTTTCGCCTCGCGACGTTGCTCCCAGGCGCGCGCCAGCCGAAACAAAAGCGCCGTCTGCCCCTCCAGGCATAGCGCCATACGACTTAAGGTTTGTCGCATCAACGGTTGTTCGATCAGCGGCTTACCAAAAGCCTGACGCTGATGAGCATGGTAAATCGCGACTGAAAACGCACGCCGCATTAAGCCATGACTCCCGAGCGCGCAGTCAAGACGCGTCATACCGCCCATCTTTAAGATATGCCGAATCCCGTCGCCCTCTTCTCCCAGCCGCCAGCCGACGGCATCCTGAAACTCGACTTCGGCGCTGGCATTAGATCGATTACCGAGTTTATCTTTCAGGCGTTCAAGACGAACAGAGTTCCGTTGCCCGTCTGGCAGGAAACGCGGCACAAAGAAACAGGATAATCCTCCTTTTGCCTGCGCCAGCACGAGGTGCGCATCACTTTGCGGCACAGAGAAAAACCATTTATGTCCCACCAGCCGATATGAATCATCCGCCAGCCGCTCCGCGTGGGTCGTATTACTGAGTACGTCCGATCCGCCCTGCTTTTCCGTCATTCCCATGCCGATGAGCAGACCCCGTTTTTGCCCGCCCGGCAGCAAATGCGAATCGTAGCGATCGCTGCGCAGCGGCGCCAGCCAGTCATGGAAAGTGGCGGGAAGCATCTGCAATAGCAACGGTGTCGCGGCAAAGGTCATCGTGACAGGACAGAGTGTTCCCGCTTCTACCTGAGCATGTAATACAAAACGCGCCGCCCGGGCGACAAAACTTCCCGCCCTTGCCTCTTCCTCCCAGGCCAGGTTATGTACCCGATTAGCGCAAAGCCCCTGCATCAACAGGTGCCAGGCGGGATGAAAGCGAACGTCATCCAGACGTTGCCCCTGGGGATCGTAACGCAGCAACTCAGGAGGATACGCATTCGCCAAACGACCCAGTTCCAGTGATTCCGCCGTTCCCAGTTGTTGGCCAATGCTGGCGAGAAGATCGCTATCCCATCCCGCGCCTTCCCGGGAAACCGCTTCACACAGCGCGCCATCAGACAGGAATAAGTTACTGTTATTGAGCGGAGCAGGTTGATTAAAGACGGTATGTGTTTGCCAGGACATGGTGTCTCCCTCCTTCAATGGCGCTGAAGTCAAGTATGGTCATGACTGCGCCATTGACGCCGGAGCAAGATCACAAAAGTATGATTAACCGGCAATATAATGTGGGACGAAACGGGAAGTGTCTTTGGTAATCAGCGTATTGTCCTCGCGAATCCCCATCCCGGAGGCTTCATCGTCAATGATCCAACTGCCAATCAGCGTATAGCTATCGCCAAAGCGCGGCAAAGGCTGAAACGCCTGGTAAATCATCGGCTCGTCAGCGTAGTCGCCGTCGGCATGATCGATAACATTTTGCCGCTCGTCGAAAATCGTGACGTTGCCGCCTTCACGTGAATAAATCGGCTTCCGTACGCTGCTTTCGCCTGGCGCTGCGAGCGATTTTTCGCCCTCAAACCAGGCCGGTAGCAGATTCGGATGGCCAGGGAAAAAGCGCCACAATAACGGCAACAGCCCTTTGTTACTCAGAATACTTTTCCACAATGGCTCAATCCATTGCTCACGCCGTTTTCGCAGTAGCGGGCCGTTGTCATCGCGCATCATCCATTCCAGCGGGTAGAGCTTAAAGGCGCGGCGAATCACGTTATCGTCCAGATCGGTCAGCACGCCGCCTACGCCAAGCCCCAGTTCTTCAATATAGATAAATCGCGTTTCCTGGCCCGCCTGCTGCGCGCAATCCTGAAGGTACAGCACCGTCGTACGATCTTCGTCGGTATCTTCACAACAGCAAAAGTAGAGCGGTTCCCGACTGTACAGCTCGCTGAAGCGGGCGATCAGCCGCTCCTGTATCGCGTTGTATTGATCGGCATCACGCGGAATGGCGCCGCTACAACGAGCATCCTCCAGCCATAGCCATTGAAAGTAGGAGGATTCATAGAGCGATGTCGGCGTATCCGCGTTGTATTCCAGCAATTTAACCGGATCTTTGCCGCACCAGACGAAATCCATCCGTCCGTAAAGCGAAGGATCGCGGCTGCGCCAACTTTCGGCGATGACATCCCAGTACAATGGCGGGATCGCCAACTGCTGCATGATCTGCTCATCCCGGACGGCCCGCTCGACAATCTCCAGACACATCTGATGAAGCTCTGCGGTCGGTTTTTCGATCTGTTCTTCAATTTGCCGTAATGTAAAACGGTAGGCCCGGCTTTCATCCCAGTAAATTTCGTTATCGATAACATGAAAGTCAAAACCGTGATCGCAGGCGATCTTATCCAGATCCCGGCGTACCGGTACGTTATGTCGTAGCATGGTTAGCCTCCCCAGTGCCCGCGGGCGCTGGAAGAACGGCCATAGCCGCCGCGGGAGACGGTGGACGCTTTCCGTGTGATATAACCAGGGCTGGTCGCGGTATCGCTTTTCCCGGTACCGCTGCGCCACGCATAATCGCCGGACGTGGTGCGCCAGACGGGACGGGAGGCGTAGGATGAACCGCCGCTGCTATAGATGTATTGTTCGTCACGGTTTTGACGAATCGCGCGGCTGAGCAAAAAGCCGCTTAATACCGGAACCCAACTCCGATCGGTGCTATCAAAGTAGCAATCGCCAAACTGCGACTGACAGCTCTCCTGCGTCAATTGCTTAGGCACATTCGCGTAAAATTCTGTTTTCGCATTATTCCAGCCGTCAGCGCAAACGCTGGCACTATTGCCATCGTCAATACAGTCGTTCACCGTGGCGTAAAACGTCCCATCGCCGTCGTTGTCAGTATTGCCGCCATCACCGCACCCTTTCAGGAGAAAAAAGGCCGCTCCGCCCATAATCGCCAGCGTCAGGCATTTTGGCGTGTAGCGATTTCGTTGCCGCTCAAAGGGATTAACCGGTTCGGCTATCCGTCTTATTGCCGAATGGCCTACGCCGGATGTTCTTCTGGATTTTCGTTTTTTTGCCATGATCTTCCGTTACCATGTCATACAGGCAGCGTTAAAAATACCGCCAGCCAGCGCTGCGGTTCCCATAAATAGCCCCGCCGCCACGTTGTGATGAATAATTTTTTCGCTCAGCGTAGGCATGTATAACCTTACGCAGCCATAAATCAGCAGTTGAATCACCAGCGCAATGCCGCCCCAGGCAAAATAGTCCGGGATGCTGACCGAGTTTATCGCCGCGCTGGATAAGGGGATGACATAGCCCAGCAACGTACCGCTAAAGGCCAGCGATGCCGCAGTATTGTTATTTTTTATCAACTGCCATTCATTATGCGGCGTTATCTTTGAGTAAATAAAAAGAAATGCGATGACCATTGCCGCGCCAATAAAAAAATAGGCGCAGAAAGCCAGTAATGCGTCCAGTATATGCATAATTGTCCTGTATGTGCTTAACTAATAACCGTCAGTGAGGTGAGCGGGATATCCACGCCGAGCGCGCGCGAAAACACCCATTCAGGCTCACCGCGCTCGTTAAATGATTCTTCCCCGGTCAATAAAAGATACTCCCAGGCGTCATCCGTCACCTGGCGCTGGAAGCCCATCGTAAAATTGTGAACGTCCCATTTCTCTGCCTGCTGATTTTCAACCTTTTCCAGCATGTAGACAGGTTCAATATTGCCCGGCTCTTCATGGTTAAAAAAGCGTTGCCAGCGCCGTTCTTGCCAATTGAGCGTCATCGGCCCTATTGCCGCTGGCGCAATGGCTGAACGCCAGTGACGTTCCTCGTTAATACCGAAACTTTCCTCATATACAAAGAGTTTGATGTCATCAATGTCGTCAACATCCGTGCCGCCAGTGGTGTTAATTTGCAGAAACTCATCGCCAGAAGTGTAGTAGCGAAAAATCTGACTGCCGCCGCCTAAATCTATGCGACTCGCTGCCGCGACAGTGTATTTTTCACCCGGTAGCTCTACCAGCAACGACGACTTCAGTAGCCGGAATGCCAGCGTATCCAGCGTGAAACCGGCGTTAAGATGTAATCCTAATGGTCCGCGAATCGGCGCTGGCGCGCTTGTTTTACCGAGCAAACGCTGAAAAAATTGCATCATAGGGGAACCTCTATCTCTTGCCATGCGACCTCTTCAGCCAGAATGCGATTGTCGTTAGGCATAATGCCATTTGAGATCGCGCATTCATGTGCCGTCTCGTATGAAAGCGACGAGCTCAGCACGGTAGCGCGCTTTCGCGCTACCGATAACAAAGCAGATACTGCCCGATAAACAGGCCAGGTCAGTCTGGACAAATGACGCTGGCAGGTTTTGACCATCCACGTAAAGAGCATTATTCGCCTTGTTGACGCTGTAAACGCGCCAACACATCCTGAGCATTGCTTTTATTGGTTGCGCCAATGCCGGCCTGCGCCAGTTTTTCGTCCAGGTCGCGTCCATCGGCGACTTTTTCCAGCTGCGCGGCGGCATCCAGCCGGGCCTGGCGTTCAGCCTGACGCGTTTGTAAACGTTTAAGCGACTCCGCCGCCGTAGACACATTCGACGCGGCTCCGACGGTCGAAGTCGTCACCGCCTGCTGGGCGCGCTGCATGGCTTCTGTCGCCTTAACCACTTCAAGTTGCTGCTCAAACTGCGCAATCCGCTGGCCTGTCGCCGTTACGGCCTTCTCCACCGCATCACGAGAGGCTTCCAGATTAGTCAGCACCTGTTCTTCGGCAAGAATGGCATTTTCCAGACGGGCTATTTCTTCCGCCACTTCGTTGAGTAAAGCGGCGTCGACATTCTTACTCATTGCCGCCAACGCCCGCGTTTCAAGGCTGGCTTTACGCTCACGTAAATCATTCAGCTTGTCATGGCTTAGCTTCACCCGCGCCAATAAATCCACTCTGGATTTACCCGCTTTATCCAGCTCGGCTTTTGCGTCGCGAATATGCTGCTCCAGCATACGTACACCCTGTGCTTCATCAATGGCTTCTTCTGCCTGAGCAACGAATGATTTACCTAACGTGAACAAACTTTTTAAAATTCCCATGTAAGCCGCCTGTATTATTCCTGTGAATAGACTTGTGTTATTTCAGCGATATCCAACGCATTTTCTACAAGCGTGGTGATTTCCAGCGTCACGTCGGCAAGCGACGAATTTAACGACAACGCGCCAAAAGCGACATAATATTCCTCCTGTTTTACCTGGGTAATACCGACCGAAGACAGCGGTAAAACCTTCTGATTTCTCAGCAAGAAAAGATTAAATTCCGCGGTATCTCTAATCGTATTTACCGGACAGATATAAGTCTCGATAACTATTTGTTGCGAGGTAAATAAAACCGCCAGTGGTAAATCGCCATAATCATTCATTTTTATTATTAATGAAGATTCATTATTTTCTATATCAATATTTAATTCAGCGATGTTGTTTAACGCATCCGCCAGCGTCCGTGGAGTCCATGCCATATTATTATCTCTATCTCTTTTTTATAAATAAAGGGAGTTACAGGGTAGGTTTTGCTTTTTATATTACCAGCCAAAGATAAAAAAAAACCATCCGATTATGGATGGTTATTTTCTTAAAAAAGAATATTAGCGTCAGGTGCGCTGGCGAACGGCTTCAAACAGACAAATCCCGGTCGCCACAGAGACATTCAGCGACGACACGCTACCGGCCATAGGAATGCTGATCAGCTCATCGCAGTGCTCACGGGTCAGACGACGCATACCTTCACCTTCTGCGCCCATGACCAGCGCCATGCGGCCAGGCATTTTGCTCTGATACAGCGTATGGTCAGCCTCGCCCGCCGTTCCGACAATCCAGATATTCTCTTCCTGCAACATGCGCATCGTGCGCGCCAGGTTGGTGACGCGGATCAACGGCACGCTTTCCGCTGCGCCGCAGGCGACTTTCTTCGCCGTCGCGTTAAGTTGCGCGGAGCGGTCTTTCGGCACGATTACCGCATGTACGCCTGCGGCATCGGCGCTGCGCAGACAGGCGCCAAGATTATGCGGATCGGTGACGCCATCGAGGATCAACAAAAAGGGGCGATCGTGTAATGCGATCAGATCCGGCAGATCGTTTTCCTGATACTGCCGGCCTGGTTTCACGCGAGCGATAATGCCCTGATGCACGGCACCGTCGCTTTTCTCGTCGAGATATTGGCGGTTTGCCAGCTGGATAACCACGCCCTGGGACTCAAGGGCGTGGATCAGCGGCAACAGACGTTTATCTTCACGGCCTTTTAAAATAAAGACTTCCTGAAAACGTTCAGGGGCGCGCTCCAGCAGGGCCTGCACTGCGTGGATGCCGTAAATCATTTCGCTCATTAATGTACTCATTGTTTACGTTTTGCCGGGGGCGCTACGCTTGCCCGGCCTACAGATAATTCACCCTCTTCTGTTTGAAGAGGGTATTGCTCACTCTGCCGCTTTTTTCTTCGCCGCACGCTTCGCTTTGGTCGCTGCGGCTATTTTCTGCGTTTTAGCCGATGGCTTTTTTGCTTTTCTCGCGTCTTTTTTCGCTGCTTTCGGCTTCGCTTTTTTCTCGCCGCGGAAGGCGCTATCAGGCTCGAAGTTAACTTTTTTACCTACCTGACGACGTTTACCGGCGTTTTTACTTTCACCTTTTTTCGCTTTTTCACGCGCCGTTTTGCCGACGTTACGCGGTGCGCGCTCGCTGGAGATCAGGCTAAAGTCAATTTTCCGTTCGTCCATATTCACCGCTTCGACGCGTACCTCGACCCGGTCGCCCAGGCGATATGTCTGCCCACCGGACTCGCCAATCAGACGTTGCCCTACCTGATCGAAGCGATAGTAATCGTTATCCAGTGAGGAAACGTGTACCAGCCCATCGATAAACAGTTCATCAAGACGGACAAAGAAGCCGAAACCGGTGACGCTGGCAATCACGCCCTTAAAGACGTTGCCTACCTGATCCAGCATAAAGTCACATTTCAGCCAGTCGGAGACATCACGCGTCGCTTCATCAGCGCGGCGTTCCGCCATCGAACAGTGCTGACCGAGCTGCAACATCTCTTCCATCGAGTAGTGATAACCGCCCGTTTCTGTGGTGTTGCCCTTGTTCCCTTGCTCTTTCGCCAGCAGGTACTTAATGGCGCGGTGCAAAGAAAGATCCGGATAGCGGCGAATCGGCGAGGTAAAGTGCGCATAAGACTGCAACGCCAGGCCAAAGTGCCCGCGGTTTTCCGGATCGTAAATCGCCTGCTTCATTGAACGCAGCAGCATAGTTTGCAGCATTTCGGCGTCCGGCCGGTCGGCAATCGATTCAAGCAGTTCGGCATAATCGCGCGGTTCCGGTTTGTTTCCGCCCGGCAGCTCCAACCCCAGCTCCGCCAGTACGGAGCGGAATGAGGTGATCGCTTCGGTGGTGGGCTTATCATGAATACGGAATAACGCCGGCTCTTTAGCTTTTTCGACAAAGCGCGCCGCCGAGATATTCGCCATGATCATGCACTCTTCGATAAGCTTATGCGCGTCATTACGCTGGGTCTGTTCGATACGCTCAATGCGACGATCGGCGTTAAAGATAAACTTCGCCTCTTCGCTCTCAAACGAGATCCCCCCGCGCTCTTCACGCGCTTTATCCAGCACTTTGTAGAGGTTGTGCAGCTCTTCAATATGCTTCACCAGCGGCGCATATTGTTCACGCAGATCCTGATCGCCCTGCAGCATATGCCAGACTTTGGTATAGGTCAGACGCGCATGGGAGCTCATCACCGCTTCATAGAATTTGTAGCCGGTCAGCCGACCTTTCGCCGAGATGGTCATTTCACAGACCATACACAGCCTGTCAACCTGCGGGTTTAGCGAACACAGGCCGTTGGAGAGCACCTCCGGCAACATTGGGACAACCTGTGACGGGAAGTAAACCGACGTGCCGCGATTGCGCGCCTCGCGATCCAACGGCGTTGGCGGCCGTACATAATAGCTCACGTCAGCAATAGCGACCCACAAACGCCAGCCGCCGCCGCGTTTTTTCTCACAGTAAACCGCGTCGTCAAAGTCACGGGCATCTTCGCCATCAATAGTGACCAGCGGCAAATCGCGCAGATCGACACGACCGACTTTCGCCTCTTCCGGCACCTCTTCTTTCAGCCCGGCGACCTGCTGCTCTACCGCCTGCGGCCAGATGTAGGGTATTTCATGGGTACGCAGCGCCATATCAACCGCCATACCGGTGCCCATATTGTCGCCCAGCACTTCGACGATTTTCCCTACCGCTTTAGTACGGCGAGTTGGACGTTGGGTCAGTTCAACCACGACCACGAACCCCATCCGCGCGCCCATGACGTCTTCTGGCGGGATAAGAATGTCGAAGCTGAGACGGCTGTCGTCCGGCACTACAAAGCCGACGCCCGCATCGGTGAAATAACGCCCGACTATCTGACTGGTTTTCGGTACCAGTACACGGACGATACGCGCTTCGCGGCGACCTTTACGATCGGCGCCCAGCGGCTGCGCCAGCACCTGATCGCCATGAATACAGGTTTTCATCTGCTCGCTGGAAAGATACAGATCGTCTTTGCGGCCTTCGACACGTAAGAAACCGTAACCATCACGATGACCGATCACGGTGCCTTTCAGCAGGTCGAGGCGTTCCGGCAGCGCATAGCACTGGCGGCGGGTAAAGACCAGTTGTCCGTCGCGCTCCATCGCGCGCAGACGGCGACGCAAGGCTTCAAGCTGCTCTTCGCCTTCAATATTCAGTTCTACGGCCAGTTCTTCGCGACTGGCCGGTTTTTCACGTTTCGTTAAATGTTCGAGGATAAATTCCCGGCTCGGGATAGGATTCGCGTATTTTTCTGCTTCGCGTTCCTGGAAAGGATCTTGTGACATTGAGGTTCCTCCATTGTCATCTCTAATGAAGTTTACTTCACTCCACCAGTAATAATTTATAAAGCGGTTGATTCTCTTCAACCAAATCGGCAAGCGTGTAGTTATCCAGCTCCTTGAGAAAACTCTGCACGGCCTTAGAAAGCGCCTGTTTCAGACGACAGGCAGGGGTGATGTGGCAAAATTCGCTGCTACAGTTGACCAGTGATAAGGGTTCCAGCTCACGCACCACATCGCCAATACAAATAGTATTAGCCGGTTTACCCAGGCGGATACCGCCATTTTTTCCCCGAACGGCGGTGACAAAGCCCGCCCGGCTAAGCTGATTGATAATTTTGACCATATGATTACGGGACACGCCGTAGACTTCTGTCACCTCAGAAATGCTGGTCATTCGTCCATCTGGTAACGACGCCATATAGATTAGCGCACGTAAGCCGTAATCGGTGAAACTCGTTAACTGCACATCAACCTCAGGAAAAGGGAAAACGGGATATAACTTATCTGTATTGATGATAAACCAGCCACCTGTCAGGCTGCTAATTTATTTCGGTTCAGGAAGGAAAAAAGCGGGGAACAATGACGCATTTGAACCGAAGGGTGATGCAAAGCATCTTATCCGGCTATCAAATGCGTACTCATCATAGACCCGGTAAGCGTAGCGTTACCGGGCATCATCCATCAATTACGCGTCGAACGGATCGCGCAGAATCATCGTCTCAGTACGATCGGGGCCGGTAGAAATAATATCAATCGGCACGCCGGTCAGTTCTTCGATACGCTTGATGTAGTTCAGTGCCGCCTGCGGCAGACCGCTACGATCTTTCACGCCGAAGGTGGATTCAGACCAGCCCGGCATGGTTTCGTAAATCGGCTCTACACCTTTCCAGTCGTCAGCTGCCAGCGGAGTGGTAGTCACTTCGCGGCCATCCGGCATACGATAAGCCACGCAGAGTTTCACCTCTTTCAGGCCATCCAACACGTCCAGTTTGGTCAGGCAGAAGCCAGACAGGGAGTTCAGCTGTACCGCACGACGAACGGCAACGGTGTCCAGCCAGCCGGTACGACGACGACGGCCGGTAGTAGCGCCGTATTCGTTACCCTGCTTGCAGAGGAACTCGCCGGTTTCATCAAACAGCTCAGTCGGGAACGGACCTGCACCTACACGAGTGGAGTAAGCCTTGAGGATACCCAGAACGTAATCAACATAACGCGGGCCCAGGCCGGAACCGGTCGCCACGCCACCTGCAGTGGTGTTAGAAGAAGTTACGTACGGATAAGTACCGTGGTCGATATCCAGCAGGGTACCCTGCGCACCTTCAAACATGACGAAATCGCCACGCTGACGCGCCTGGTCGAGCAGGTCCGAAACGTCAACAACCATAGAAGTCAGGATGTCGGCAACAGCCATCGTATCATCCAGAACTTTCTGGTAATCAACCGCTTCAGCTTTGTAGTAGTTAACCAACTGGAAGTTGTGATATTCCATCACTTCTTTCAGTTTTTCAGCGAAGGTTTCTTTGTCGAAAAGGTCACCAACACGCAGACCGCGACGTGCCACTTTATCTTCATAAGCAGGCCCGATTCCACGACCGGTGGTGCCGATCGCTTTCGCGCCACGCGCTTTCTCACGCGCGTTATCCAGCGCAACGTGATAATCAAGGATCAGCGGACAGGCTTCAGACAGCAGCAGACGCTCACGAACGGGGATGCCACGGTCTTCCAGTTCTTTCATCTCTTTCATCAGCGCGCTCGGAGACAGCACAACACCGTTACCGATGATGCTGGTTACATTCTCGCGAAGAATACCTGATGGAATAAGATGGAGAACGGTTTTTTCACCGTTGATTACGAGAGTATGGCCTGCATTGTGACCGCCCTGGTAGCGTACAACATATTTAGCCCGTTCAGTCAGAAGATCGACGATCTTTCCTTTACCTTCGTCACCCCATTGGGTGCCCAGTACGACGACGTTGTTACCCATTTTTCAAAATCACCGTTTGCTTAAAAATGGATTCTACCATCGCTTTTTCAGATATACAGCACTTTTTGCACTCAATCTGCGGCAAATCCGACCACTTTTTGCTCAGCCAATCGTTTTCCTCAACATGTAGTAGACCACAACTCCCGCAACCACAAGTCCGCCGCCAAAACGTCGTAAAACATTTTCCGGCAGTTGCGCCAGTGCCGAAACCATTTTTTTCCATGCGCCGGGATACAGCATCGGTCCCAGCCCTTCGAGGACTAATACCAGAGCAAGCGCCAACCAGATTGTTGAATTCATTTATCGCCCTTATAAAAGAAAACCACCGGCATCCTTTGGATGCGGTGGTTTTGCTGGTCTAAAACCGCTGACGCTATTTTAACGTGTCGTCGAACTCGGTGTCTTCATGTAGCGGAAGAAATCGCTGTCCGGGCTCAGTACCATCACGTCCTGATTACCTTCGAAGCTCTTCTCGTAAGCGCGCAGACTACGAATGAAGGCGTAGAAATCAGGGTCCTGGCTGAACGCATCGGCAAACAGCTTCGCGGCCTCAGCATCACCTTCACCACGCATGATACGCCCCTGACGCTCGGCTTCCGCCAGAGTTTTCGTCACCTCATAGTCAGCAGCCGCACGCAGTTTTTCCGCTTCTTCCTGACCTTGTGAACGATGACGACGCGCGACCGCTTCACGCTCGGCACGCATACGGTTGTAAATCGCCTCAGAAACCTCGGTCGGCAGGTTGATCTGCTTAATACGCACATCGACCACTTCGATACCCAACGCCGCCATACTGTTCGGGTTGATGACCGGTACTTTACCTTTGGTTTCCGCCGTGACGCGTTCCGCCGCTTCGGCAATCGCGTCATCCGCCGCCGGGGTCGCTACTTCATCATCGGTACCGGCTGAACCGGAGTTCAGCGCGTCGCGCACTTCCAGAGTCAGACGACCACGAGAATCGGTCACGATGTCTTTTACGTCCAGGCGACCAATCTCAGAACGCAAACGGTCCGAGAATTTACGTTTTAACAGCACTTCGGCTTGCGAAATATCGCCGCCGCCGGTCGCCAGATAGTAACGGCTAAAGTCGCTGATACGCCATTTGATGTAGGAGTCGACAATCAGGTCTTTCTTCTCTTTAGTCACAAAGCGATCGGCCTGGTTATCCATCGTCTGGATACGCGCATCAAGCATTTTCACTGATTCAATAAACGGGATCTTAAAGTGCAGACCCGGCGCGTAAACCAGCGGTTTGTTCTCATCGTCACGCAGAACTTTACCAAAACGCAGCGTAATGCCACGCTCGCCCTCTTTGACCACAAAGACGGACATGTAGAGCACTACCAGCACGATGATGATAATCGCAATAACTGACTTACGCATCGTTATTCCCCCTGACGCTGGTAGTCGTTACGCTGCGCATTCGCGCGGCGTTGGTCCATAATATCGCCCTGATTTGAGGACGACGTGTTGCTTGCTCCGCTGGCGTTAGACTTTGTGGACGGCGGCAGGCGCAGCAGGTTGCTGGCGCTATTGTCGCTCTTTGCCGCCGGCGCATTCCCGCCTTTCAGCATCTGATCTAACGGCAGCACCATTAAATTACCGCTCTTGTCGTTAACCAGTACTTTACGGGTATGGCTCAGCACTTTTTCCATCGTTTCAATATACAGACGCTCGCGTGTAATCTGCGGCGCGGCTTTATATTCCGGCAAAATCTTCGCAAACCGGGCGACTTCACCCTGCGCTTCCAGGATAGTCTGGGTTTTATAGGCGCGTGCCTCTTCCAGAATACGCTGCGCCTGACCGTTGGCGCGCGGCTGAACTTCGTTGGTATACGCTTCCGCTTCACGAATGTACTGCTGCTCGTTTTCACGTGCGGCAATCGCGTCGTCAAAGGCGGCTTTCACCTCTTCCGGCGGACGCGCAGCCTGGAAGTTCACGTCCAGCAGGGTAATCCCCATGTTGTACGGTTTGATAGTCTCTTCCAGCTCGCGTTGGGTATCGCTACGAATAACGGTACGACCTTCGGTCAGGATGCGATCCATCGTGTATTTACCAATGACGCCACGCAGCGCGCTGTCGGTGGCCTGACGCAGGCTATCGTCCGGGCTGGTCACGCTAAACAGATATTTCTGCGGATCGGTGACGCGGTATTGCACGTTCATTTCAACGCGCACGACGTTTTCATCAGACGTCAGCATCACGCCTGACGCCGCCAGTTCGCGCACCGCTTCGACGTTCACCGGCGTGACGTCGTCAATAAATGTCGGCTTCCAGTTCAGACCTGGCTCTACCAGATGGCTGAATTTACCAAAACGCGTCACAACGCCGCGCTCGGCTTCTTTAATGGTATAAAAACCGCTGGCCGCCCAGATAATGACTACTGCCGCCGCGGCGATGGCGACAATACGGCCTCCCAGTTGCGGACGCGGGCCTTGCGATGAGCTACCGCCGCCGGAACCGGTGCCTTTACCGCCCCCAAAACCACCGAGTTTTTTACTCAGCTTACGGAAGATATCATCCAGATCGGGAGGTCCCTGATCGCGGCCACCTTTGTTTCCATTTCCCCCAGAGTTGCTGCCAGGTTTGCTGCTTCCCCACGGGTCGCGGTCCTGTCCGTTATTACCGGGCTGATTCCACGCCATGTTTGTGCTCCATATTTGTTATGCGGTGATCCCCGTTGTCTTTCGACCTCAGAGGATAAGGCGAAATTACTCCATGCTTCAGACGAACCGCCGTTACAGACATCATCTTTCAGACTGCGTCCTGAGTGGCGGCTTTTTTACCCCAGGTCACTTCGTTGTGAGCTCCTGAAATTCTCTCAGCTACCGCTTCAATACGACCTGAATGACTTCGCGTCTAGATCACGTATTCGATCAACGCCGGTTCTTGTTTACAGAGGCGACGCCAGTCGACAATCGGCATTCGTACCTGCAGACTGACGCTACCGTCTTCCTCCATCCACTCTTTTTCTATTGCCTGAAGCTGATAAAACCGGCTTCTCAGACGCCCTTCCTGCGGCGGCAAACGCAGCGTATGCTGCGCCACCTCGCCGGAAAGACGCTCCGTCAAAGCCTGAAAAAGCTGTGGTATTCCCACGCCGCTTTGCGCTGAAAGCCAAACGCGGATGGGTTTATTCTCTTCATCTCTGTCGATACGCGGTTCAAAGTCGTCCAGCATATCGATTTTGTTCATCACCATTAAGGTGGGGATTTCGTGAGCGTCAATCTCTTCAAGAACGGTGTTTACCGCCTCGATGTTTTCCTGCACACGAACATCCGCCGCATCGACCACATGCAGCAGCAGCGTCGCCTGACGCGTCTCCTGCAGGGTAGCTTTAAAGGCAGCCACCAGATCGTGCGGTAAATGGCGGATAAAGCCTACCGTATCCGCCAGAACGGTTTCACCGACATCCGCTACATCAATACGACGTAACGTGGGGTCCAGCGTCGCAAATAGCTGATCTGCCGCATAGACCCGCGCTTCAGTGATCTGATTAAAAAGGGTGGATTTTCCGGCGTTGGTATAGCCCACCAGCGATACCGTCGGAACGTCGGCCTTGATGCGCGACTGCCGCCCCTGCTCACGTTGCTTCTCAACTTTCTCCAGGCGCGACTGAATCTGCACAATGCGATTACGCAGTAAACGACGGTCGGTTTCGAGCTGGGTTTCACCCGGACCGCGCAAACCAATCCCGCCTTTCTGACGTTCAAGGTGGGTCCAGCCACGCACCAGACGCGTAGCCAGATGGCGTAGCTGCGCCAGCTCAACCTGCAACTTACCTTCATGGGTACGTGCACGTTGGGCAAAAATATCTAAGATAAGACCGGTGCGATCGATAACCCGGCACTCGCACAAACGCTCCAGGTTTCGCTCCTGGGCTGGACTCAATGCATGATCAAACAATACGACCGCTGCGCCAGTCGCTTTCACGGCTTCCGCAATTTCAACTGCCTTACCTTCACCTACAAAGTACTTCGGGTGCGGTGCTTTACGGCTACCGGTAATCACCTGCATTGCTTCGACACCGGCGGAAGAGACCAGAGATTCAAACTCCTGGAGGTCTTCCATATCTTTGTCTTGCGAAAAATAGATGTGTACCAGTACCGCCTGCTCACCGGCATCATAACGGTCAAACAAGCGTAAACCCTCTTAATAACCAGCGGGGGCGATTATCCGACGCCCCCGACATGGATAAACAGCGCGTGAACTTATTCAGTCTCTTCGCTGTCCTGTTGCGCAGTAGAACCCTGCGCGTTGCTACCGTGATGGTAGTTATTGCTGGCGCCGCCACCGGCATTGTTGCTGTGATGGGAAACCGGGCGAGACGGGACAACAGTAGAAATCGCGTGCTTATAAACCATCTGGCTGACCGTGTTCTTCAACAGGATCACGAACTGATCAAAGGACTCGATTTGACCTTGCAGCTTAATACCATTCACCAAATAAATAGAAACTGGAACACGTTCCCGACGCAATGCGTTCAGGAACGGATCTTGTAAAGATTGCCCCTTAGCCATTCTCTTTTCCTTATATGCTTATTTGTACTTTGAACCTTTCGATTCTGAAAAATTGCGCACGATACGTCTCAATTGTACACATTCAGTCTGCGATAGCACCAACAACCTGTAATACTTCTTTTCGCGCCCGATCGGGATTCTCACTGTCAAGCCAGCGCACCCCTTCCCAACCGCGCAACCAGGTCATCTGGCGCTTCGCCAACTGTCTCGTGGCGCAAACACCTCTATAAACCATTTCATCATATGAGATTTCGCCCTCAATGTATGACCACATCTGGCGGTATCCCACACAACGGATGGAAGGCAAGTCCGTATGCAAATCTCCTCGGGCAAAAAGCGCCCGGACTTCTGCTTCAAAACCTGAAGCCAACATCTGATGAAAACGCAGTTCAATGCGCTGATGGAGCAGTTCACGGCTCGCCGGGGCGATAGCGAACTGATGCACCTGGTACGGTAGCGCGTCTCCTGACGTTTGCGTTAGCTCCGTTAAAGTTTTACCCGAAATGAAAAAAACTTCCAGTGCCCGGGAAAGTCTTTGCGGATCATTTGGATGAATTCGCGCGGCGGCAACCGGATCTATCTCCTGAAGTTGCTGATGCAACGCCTCCCATCCAAGCTCCGCTGCTTGCTGCTCTATCCGGGATCTGACTTCCGGATCTGCTGAAGGCAGCGGCGATAAGCCTTCCAGCAATGCCTTAAAATACAGCATGGTACCGCCCACTAACAGCGGGATACGCCCCGCAGCGGTGATCTCCGCCATTTGCGCTAACGCGTCGCGGCGAAAATCCGCCGCCGAATACGCCTGCGACGGGTCGCGTATATCCAGCAGTCGATGCGGCGCCGCTTTCAGCTCATCGGCATTCGGCTTAGCCGTGCCAATATCCATTCCCCGATAAATGAGGGCGGAATCAACGCTTATCAACTCTACTGGCAAAACTTTACGCAGTTCTATCGCCAGCGCCGTTTTGCCGGAGGCCGTCGGCCCCATCAAAAATATCGCCTTAGGCAGGCTCGCCTTGCTTACATCATTCATGCTTCAGGGCGTTCATCGCCGAATGTAAATCAACAGGTTGTAACAGGCCACCCGGCGGCGCTTTTACCAGCTGCGGACATAGCCGCTCAACATCCGCCAGCAGCGATATGGCCTGCGCCATCGACCACTGCGGATGTTCGCTCTGCACATTACGCGCTATCCATTGTGCAATATTGACCGTTGCAAATGTGGTCTGCTGCGCCAGGTAGCCTATCAGTTCAGGAATCAAGATTTGTAAATTTTGTTGTCGTAAGGGTAAAGGCACCGCCCGAATGGTCACATGCTGCGCATCTGACTGAAATTCAATACCCAATTCTCCCAACAAAGATTGGGCTTGTTGCAGCGCGGCTTTTTCATCGGCGCTCACTTTTAAACGCAGAGGAATCAGCAACGGCTGCGCGCAAACCGGACTTTGACCCGGTGTAAGCTGCGCCTGACGCAGCCAACGCTCCGCAACCGGCAGCGACAAGAGCTGGATAGTCCCCGCATGTTCCAGCAACGCGCAGTCACCGCCGACTATCGTCAGTACGCGACCAAAACTCTGGCTATGTCCGTCAAGCGCAGGCGCAACCGCCTCCGGCGCGGGGCTCGTCGTCGGCGTCTGTAAAAGCGCGCGATAAACCTCGCCCTGCTGCTTCTGATAACCTGGCTGCGCGTGCGGCCAACCACCTGCGGACTGACGCCCGCCGTTGCCGCCCGATGCGCCGCCGGAATAACGCGGTGTCGCGGGCTCGCGCGCCGCAGTTGGCTCGGCGGGTACAGCAAAATGGTTGCGCCCCGCGGCGATACGGTTTTCCGGGACATGCCGCGGCGCTGGCGCAATCTCCTCCAGCGGCAGAGTCGTTTCCGTCTGCTGTTGCAGAACGCTCAGCACCCCTTGATAGATGAAGTCGTGCACCAGCCGGGATTGATGAAAACGCACTTCGTGCTTGGCGGGATGAACATTGACATCCACCTGATGCGGGTCAATCTCCAGATACAGCACAAACGCAGGCTGTTGGTCCGCGCCCAGTTTATCTTCACAGGCCTGGCGAATGGCATGGTTGATCAAGCGGTCGCGCATCATGCGGCCATTCACATAGCAGTACTGGATCTCCGTTAACGCCGTGGTGGTGTGATTCGGATCGGCGACCCAGCCGCGCAGGGTCAGATCGCCATGCTGCCACTCGATCGCCAGTGCCTGTTCGAGAAACGGCGTGCCGCAGATGGCGCCTAACCGGCGCTCTTTTTGCCCGTCCTTTGCGACAGCGCGATACTGCCGTACCAATTTGCCGTTGTGCGACAGGTTAAGCGTGACGTCAAAACGGGCCAATGCAATACGACGGATGATCTCATCGATGTGATTAAATTCCGTTTTTTCGGTACGCATGAATTTGCGCCGGGCGGGCGTATTATAAAAGAGATCCAGAACTTCCAGGGTGGTGCCGACCGGGTGCGCGGCGGGTTTTACCGTCACGTCCATGTCGCGCCCTTCCGCATACGCCTGCCAGGCTTCCGCCTGCTCCGCCGTACGCGACGTTAGCGTCAAACGCGAGACCGAACTGATACTGGCCAGCGCTTCGCCGCGAAATCCCAGACTGATAATCGCTTCCAGATCGTCAAGCGAGGCGATTTTACTGGTGGCATGACGGGCCAGCGCCAGCGCCAGCTCCTCTTTTTTAATGCCGCAGCCATTGTCGCGAATACGAATAAGCTTCGCGCCGCCACGCTCGATGTCGATATCAACGCGGGTGGCGCCTGCATCCAGACTATTCTCTACCAGCTCTTTAACAACCGACGCAGGGCGTTCCACCACTTCGCCAGCGGCGATTTGGTTCGCAAGCTGCGGCGGCAGAACCTGAATCGGCATGAAATCTCCTTAATTCGCGGCGGTTATGGCGCCAGGCTGGTTGGTACTGGCCGTCTGGCCTGGGCCGCCCTGCGGCGCAGACTGGATCGGATGCGCTGCAAAGTACTTACGCAACCCCCGGTATATAGCGTCAGCAATCTGCTGCTGATAGCGGTCGCTCGCCAGCAATCGCTCTTCGCCGTGATTACTGATAAAGCCCGTCTCCACCAAAATGGACGGGATATCCGGCGAACGCAACACGCCCAGGCTAGCGTGTTCCGGGCGACGTTTATGCAGCGACCCCACGCCGTCGAGTTGGCTTAGCACGTTCGTCGCCACATCATACCCTACCCGCTGCGAATGACCGAATTGCAAATCCAGTACCGCCTGGCTCAGGTAAGGGTCTGACTGACTGTTCGCCAGCACATCGCCAGCGCCGCCTAACAGTTCGGATTGCTTCTCATGCTGCTCAAGCCAGTTTGCCATTTCGCTGTTCGCGCGACGATTGGACAATACCCAGACGGAGGCGCCAGTGGCGTCGCGATTTGGCGCGGCATCCGCATGAATAGAGACAAGGAAGTTGGCGTTTTGCTTACGCGCCACGTCAGACCGCCCCATCACCGAAATAAAATAGTCGCCGTCACGCGTCAGCACTCCTTTAAACATCGGATCGTTATTCAGCAATGTGCGTAACTTACGCGCGATGGCGATGGTGACATTTTTCTCGCGCGTACCGCCCGGGCCTATCGCACCGGGGTCCTGGCCTCCATGTCCGGCATCAATAGCAATCACCACTTTATCGCCAGCGCCTGCCGACGCGCGCGCCGCAGGCCGCGTAACGGTATTGCTGCTGGTTACGCCGGTCAGGCGATCATCAGAAGATTTAAACGGATTACGGGCAGGCTCCGTCGGGCGGGGCGCGCTTTCAACCCGTTTCGCGACGACAGGCGGTGGCGGCGGCGGAACATCGGCATTAATGGTGAAAATGACCGTATAGTTGCCGCCGTTTTGCCGCTTCACAGCCTCGGTTTTACCATTTTCCGTCAGATCGACAAGCAACCGTAAAGATTGCGCATCTTTCGGCGTTCCGGCACGGATCGTTTTCACCAGATTGTTACCGCTAAACTGAAGCGGCAGCCCCTGAATCACGCCGGTCTGCCTGATATCCAGCGCCACGGTACGTTTACCGTCCTGTGAGTAAGCATATTCCGGCTCGCCGATAAAACTCAGCGTAATGCGCGCCTGCTGCTCGCCGTTGGACACCTGAATATCAGAGAGACTGGCGGCGCCCGCCTGCGCGCACAGCAGGATTAAGGCTGCTATTACGGCATTTTTGATGCGATAAATCATCCCGCCACCTTTATAGCTAATCGGCTAAACGCGCCAGTAACGAATGACCCGATGAGGATACCGCGCTTACGCGAGCCTCACGCCCCTGCGCCTGGTAATCAATATGGATTTCGACGTCCGGGTCGGGGAGAACGCCTTTACCTTGTTGCGGCCACTCCACCAGACAAATGGCGTCGTTGGCGAAATAATCGCGAATGCCCATAAACTCCAGCTCCTCCGGGTCCGCAAGACGGTACAAGTCGAAGTGATATACCATCATGTTATCAAGCGCATAAGGCTCTACCAGCGTATAGGTGGGGCTTTTTACATTACCGTTATGGCCTAACGCCTGTAAAAATCCCCGGCTAAACGTCGTTTTACCGGCACCTAAATCGCCATACAGATAAATAACGGTCGCGCCATCACAGGCGTTGGCTACCCGTTGCCCCAGGTCTAGCGTCGCCTGTTCGTCAGGTAGCGGAATTACTCGATTCATCATGGTTTACGTCAATCACATCAGGGTTAACAATACGCCGCAGCGTAGTAAAAAGATCGGTCGCCAACATGCCGCGAGCGCCATAACGCGCTGCCAGTAAGTCCGCCGCCGCGCCGTGAGCCACACATCCCACACATGCCGCATCATACGGGGTAAACTTCTGTCCGAGCAATGCGCCGATGATGCCGGACAGGACATCGCCCATCCCGCCGCTCGCCATCCCTGCATTACCAGCGTCAATGATAGCCAGAGGGTGGTGTTCAGCGGCGATAATCGTTCCTGCGCCTTTTAACACGACCACGCCTCCGTACCGTTTTACCAGACGCTGTGCTGAAAGTAAGCGATCACTTTCAATTTCTGCCACAGAACATCCTAACAGGCGGGCAGCTTCTCCCGGATGCGGCGTAATCACGCGATTGTGACGTTTATCAGGATTGATTGCCAGTAGGTTCAACGCATCCGCATCCCACAGCATAGGTTTACGGACGTTTTCTACTTTCTGTAAGGCTTTTTTGCCCCATTCCTGCTGCCCAAGCCCCGGGCCGATCACCACAACGTCAGCCCAGGTCAGGCTCTCTTCCAGCGACTGAGGCGTAAGTTCATGTACCATCAGTTCCGGGCGGGCTGTCAGCAACGGCGCGATGTTTTCACCGCGAGTCAGTACTCTGACCAACCCAGCCCCCGTACGCAGCGCCGCCTCGCCAGCCATCCGAATCGCGCCCGCTGTTCCCTGGTCGCCGCCGATAATCGCCAGACGACCATGATCGCCCTTATGCGAGGTCGGTCGACGCGGCGTTAGCCATTGCCCCAACTGCGTCGCGTCAAAACGCCGGAGCGGCGGCGTCTGGCTCGCCAGCCAGCCTTCCAGCCCCAACGCGTCATAATGCAATATGCCGGTAACGTCACGCGCTTTGCCGGTCAGCAGGCCTGGTTTCAGGGCGATAAACGTGACCGTATGCGCGGCGCTTATCACCGCGCCAGGCGTGGCGCCCGTTTGCGCCAGCAGACCTGACGGGATATCGACGGCGACAACCGGCGCAGGATGGGCGTTCGCCTGTTCAATCAGACCGGCTACCGAGTCGCGCGGCGCCTGGGCTATGCCGGTGCCAAGCAGCGCGTCGATAATTAGATCCGTCGCTTCCGGCCAGATAATATCGGCAGCATGGATAATGCCGCCGGCATTCAGCCAGGCATCGCGCGCCTGCGCCGCTTCTTCAGGTAACGGTTTGTCGCTCTCCTGCGCCAGCAACGTTACGCTAATGCCCGCCGCTTGCGCTAGTCGCGCCACGACGTAACCATCGCCGCCGTTGTTGCCATGACCACACAACACCAGCCAGTGTCGGGTGTCAGGATAACAGTCACGGGCTACCCGAAATGCCGCGTCGCCAGCGCGCAGCATCAATTCATAGAGTGTGAGTCCGAAGGCATCCGCCGCATCGCGTTCCAGCCGTTTGATGTCATCGGCGGGCCAAATGGAGTGTGGTATACTTACAGGGTTTTTCTTCATGTTATGGTCCATCATGTCAAAGCCCCTCGATCTCAATCAGTTAGCGCAAAATATTAAGCAGTGGGGGCTGGAGCTGGGCTTTCAGCAGGTCGGTATTACTGATACCGATCTGCGCGCATCCGAACCTGCGCTGCAGGCGTGGCTGGACAAACAATACCACGGCGAGATGGCATGGATGGCGCGCCACGGTATGATGCGCGCCCGGCCTCATGAACTCTTACCCGGTACGCTACGTGTCATCAGCGTGCGCATGAACTATCTGCCCGCCAACGCCGCGTTTGCCAGTACGTTGAAGGATCCCACGCTGGGCTACATTAGCCGATATGCGCTGGGGCGTGATTATCACAAGCTATTACGCAGCCGCCTTAAAAAACTGGGCGAGCAGATCCAGCAGTACTGCGGTTCGCTGAATTTTAGACCGTTTGTCGACTCTGCGCCTATTCTTGAACGCCCATTAGCGGAAAAAGCCGGACTTGGCTGGACGGGTAAGCACTCACTTATCCTTAATCGGGAGGCGGGCTCATTCTTTTTCCTGGGGGAACTGCTGATTGATTTACCGCTGCCGGTCGACCAGCCGGTCGAGGAAGGTTGCGGCAAATGCGTCGCCTGTATGACCATTTGCCCGACCGGGGCGATCGTCGAACCGTATACGGTGGACGCGCGGCGCTGTATTTCTTATCTCACCATTGAGCTGGAAGGCGCTATTCCGGAAGCATTTCGCCCACTGATAGGCAACCGTATTTACGGCTGCGATGACTGCCAGCTTATCTGTCCGTGGAATCGTTACTCTCAGTTGACCGACGAAGCAGATTTTAGCCCACGCAAGGCGCTGCATAACCCAGATTTGCTTGAGTTGTTTAGCTGGAGCGAAGCGCAGTTTCTGAAAGTCACTGAAGGTTCTGCGATTCGGCGCATTGGCCATTTACGCTGGCTGCGCAATGTTGCCGTCGCGCTGGGGAATGCGCCGTGGAGTAATGCCGTCATTACGGCGCTGGAAAGCCGCAAGGGTGAGCATCCACTTCTTGATGAGCATATCGAATGGGCGATTGCGCAACAAATTGAAAAGCGCAACGCCTGCATCATTGAAGTGCAGCTACCGAAAAAACAGCGTCTGGTCAGGGTGATTGAAAAAGGGCTGGTGCGCGATGCCTGAATTATTCACAGGCTGTGTATAAAAATAAAAACACATTGCGATTCAAGAGGGAAAAAAGGAACAGACAATAACGCTAACGTTTTGAAATCTTATTTTTTCTATACTTTTCAGTAAATTATAGAAATTCTACGCGTCAGGTATGATTTTTTGCATTCCAGGAGTAATGGGCCGTCCTGTGGATAAGTCTGTTTACAAGGATCTGACGAAAGCGGAACAAAACGTGCCCCAACGCGATATTCGTTGTGGATAATTTCACTGTAGATAAGAATTGGAGCGGGAAACGAGACTCGAACTCGCGACCCCGACCTTGGCAAGGTCGTGCTCTACCAACTGAGCTATTCCCGCATAATCTTCGTCTTTCGAACCGCTACTGCGTTGGCTGCCTTCACTCGCCTGAGTCACTTACTTCAGTAAGCTCCTGAGGACTCATTCAGTTGCCGCCTTGTCGCAATTCGAAATCCTGCGATTGGTGGTCTGTACTTAACAAGTACTTTCAAATTTTGGAGCGGGAAACGAGACTCGAACTCGCGACCCCGACCTTGGCAAGGTCGTGCTCTACCAACTGAGCTATTCCCGCTTGGGTGCGCTTGTACTTAACAAGTACTTTCAAATTTTGGAGCGGGAAACGAGACTCGAACTCGCGACCCCGACCTTGGCAAGGTCGTGCTCTACCAACTGAGCTATTCCCGCAAATTTGTTGCTGTCGTAATTCGCATTTCTGCGTCGTTACGGGAGGCGCATTATACGAGAAATCCATTTAGCTGCAAGCCCCTGAACGCATTTTTTCGCGATTTTTGTTTGAATGCTGATTAAATCACCAAACAAGACAAAAAACGAGCAAAGCGTGCGCTATGCAACAAAAAACTTTCCACGCCACGCCTAAAGGCACAGAATCAGAATAGCACCCTGCGCCAAAAAAAGAATAGCACGGTGACCACAACATCCAATTGATATCAGGGATCAAGATGAAAAAAAAACTTATTGTCATGCTGTTAGCCAGCCTCTCCGTTCACGCCGCTTCCGTTTCCGCCAGAACATTACATTTTGGCACCTCCGCCACCTATGCGCCCTATGAGTTTGTCGATGCCGATAATAAAATTGTTGGTTTCGATATTGATGTTGCCAACGCGGTCTGCAAAGAGATGCAAGCGGAGTGCTCATTCACTAACCAGAGCTTTGATAGTCTGATCCCCGGCCTACGCTTCAAAAAGTTTGATGCGGTGATCGCCGGTATGGATATGACGCCCAAACGTGAACAGCAGGTCTCCTTTAGCCAACCCTATTACGAAGGTCTATCGGCGGTAGTCGTCACGCGTAAAGGGGCTTATCACACTTTTGCCGATCTGAAAGGCAAAAAAGTCGGTCTGGAAAACGGTACAACGCATCAGCGCTATTTGCAGGATAAACAACAAGCCATCACGCCTGTCGCCTATGACAGCTATCTAAACGCCTTTACCGATCTGAAAAATAACCGTCTTGAGGGCGTGTTTGGCGATGTCGCCGCGATTGGTAAGTGGCTAAAAAACAATCCGGATTACGCCATCATGGATGAACGCGCCAGCGATCCTGACTACTACGGAAAAGGGTTAGGCATTGCGGTACGCAAAGGCAACGACGCGCTATTGCAAGAAATTAATGCCGCGCTCGATAAGGTGAAAGCGTCGCCGGAATATGCGCAAATGCAAGAGAAATGGTTTACGCAGTAATTCAGTGGCGGGAGAGCTGCCGGATGAGACGCTCTGGCGTTGCCATCCGGCATGTTACGCCTCACAGCTTAATGAAATGCTCGCGGTAGTAAGCCAGCTCCGCCACCGACTCGCGAATATCATCCATCGCCTGGTGCGTGCCCTGCTTGGTAAAGCCAGCCAGAATCTCCGGCTTCCAGCGGCGCGCCAGTTCCTTGAGCGTACTGACATCCAGATAGCGATAGTGGAAGTAGGCCTCCAGTTCTGGCATATATTTAAACAGAAAACGACGATCCTGACCGATGCTGTTACCGCAAATCGGCGACTTACCCGCAGGCACCCACGTTTTCAGAAATTCAATCGTCGCCAGTTCAGCGTCTCGTTCGCCCATCGTACTTGCCTTAACGCGATCCACCAGACCGCTGCCAGTATGGGTGCGCACGTTCCAGTCATCCATTAACGCCAGTTGCGCATCGGATTGATGTACCGCAATCGTCGGCCCTTCTGCCAGAATGTTCAGGCTGGCATCCGTCACCAGCGTGGCTATCTCAATAATGCGATCGCGCTCGGGGTCCAGACCTGTCATCTCCAGATCGATCCAAATCAGGTTGTTTTCATCGGCACTCATGCTATTTTCCACCCTTCAGAGGTCACATTCACTGTGACTATATTCATCTACAATTGCGTGTATCATAGATGTTTTGCCCACTATGGGCGACCAGGAGCCAGTACGATTGAGCAAAAATAAACTCTCCAAAGGCCAGCAGCGCCGTGTGAACGCCAATCACCAGCGTCGTTTAAAAACGTCCGCGGAGAAAGCCGACTACGATGACAACCTGTTTGGCGAGCCTGCAGAAGGTATCGTCATTAGCCGTTTTGGTATGCATGCCGATGTGGAGTCTGCTGACGGCGAGGTTCACCGTTGCAATATCCGCCGCACTATCCGTTCGCTGGTGACGGGCGATCGCGTCGTCTGGCGTCCAGGCAAAGCCGCCGAAGAGGGCGTCAACGTAAAAGGCATCGTTGAAGCGGTGCATGAGCGCACCTCGGTATTGACGCGCCCGGACTTCTACGACGGCGTGAAGCCTATTGCCGCCAACATTGACCAAATCGTTATCGTCTCCGCGATTTTGCCGGAGCTGTCGCTGAATATCATCGATCGCTATCTGGTCGGCTGTGAAACCCTACAGGTTGAGCCGCTTATCGTACTCAATAAAATTGATCTGCTGGACGACGAAGGTATGGACTTCGTTAATGAGCAGATGGATATCTACCGCAATATCGGCTATCGCGTGCTGATGGTCTCCAGCCATACGCAGGATGGTCTGAAACCGCTGGAAGAGGCGTTAACCGGTCGCATCAGTATTTTTGCCGGGCAGTCCGGCGTCGGAAAATCCAGTCTGCTAAACGCTCTACTCGGCTTACAGAACGAGATTCTGACGAACGATGTGTCGAATGTCTCCGGTCTGGGTCAACATACCACTACCGCTGCTCGTCTGTATCATTTCCCGCATGGCGGCGATGTCATTGATTCCCCCGGCGTGCGCGAGTTCGGCTTATGGCATCTGGAGCCGGAACAAATCACCCAGGGCTTTGTCGAATTTCATGACTATTTGGGACATTGCAAATACCGGGACTGCAAGCATGACGCCGATCCAGGCTGCGCCATTCGCGAAGCGGTAGAGAACGGCGCTATTGCGGAAACCCGTTTCGAAAATTATCACCGAATTCTTGAAAGTATGGCGCAGGTAAAAACGCGTAAAAACTTTTCTGATACGGACGACTGACAGATACGCTAGGCGTCGTTAGAATCGTCCCCTTTTTTCAGGATACCGGTATAACTGCCGGTTCAGGAACAACAATGGCCTGGAGGCTACCTTGTTAAACTCATTTAAACTTTCGCTACAATACATTCTGCCGAAACTATGGCTCACTCGCCTGGCGGGCTGGGGCGCAAGCAAACGAGCAGGATGGCTGACAAAACTGGTTATCGATCTCTTCGTAAAGTATTACAAAGTTGATATGACTGAGGCGCAAAAACCGGATACCGCCAGCTATCGTACGTTCAATGATTTCTTTGTTCGTCCGCTGCGTGATGACGTGCGTCCGCTCAATACCGATCCTAACATCCTGGTGATGCCTGCCGACGGCGTGATAAGCCAGTTGGGTCGTATCGAAGAAGATAAAATTTTACAGGCCAAAGGCCATAATTACAGCCTTGAAGCGTTGCTGGCGGGTAACTACCTGATGGCGGATAAGTTCCGCAACGGCACGTTTGTGACCACTTACCTCTCCCCTCGCGACTACCATCGCGTGCATATGCCATGCAACGGCATCCTGCGCGAAATGATCTACGTACCGGGCGATCTGTTCTCCGTTAACCATCTGACCGCGCAAAACGTCCCCAACCTGTTTGCCCGCAACGAGCGCGTTATCTGTCTGTTTGATACCGAGTTCGGTCCTATGGCGCAGATTCTGGTCGGCGCAACTATTGTCGGCAGTATCGAAACCGTCTGGGCGGGGACCATTACCCCGCCGCGCGAAGGCATCATCAAGCGCTGGACCTGGCCAGAAGGCGAACATGAAGGGTCTGTCGCCTTGTTGAAAGGCCAGGAGATGGGGCGCTTTAAACTGGGTTCCACGGTCATCAACTTATTTGCGCCGGGGAAAGTGAATCTGATCGCGTCGCTGGCAAGCCTGTCCGTTACCAAAATTGGCCAACCGCTGGCGACGTCGACCGAAACATTCGTCGCGCCGGAGGTAGAACCTGCTCCGCTGCCGGCAGAAGAAATTAAAGCCGAACACGACGCCAGCCCGCTGGTTGACAATAAAAAAGACGACACCTAATCAAGAGAGAATGCTGACGTGCGCCTGATTATCGCTTTTCTGATGGCCTGGTGCCTCAGCACGGGGGCCTTCGCCGCAACGGCCCCCGACGCCAAACAAATCACGCAGGAACTGGAGCAGGCAAAAGCGGCGAAGCCCGCTCAGCCGGAAGCCGTTGAGGCGCTCCAGACTGCGTTAAACGCGCTTGAAGAGCGAAAAGGCTCGCTTGAGCGCGCGAAACAATATCAACACGTTATTGATAATTTCCCTAAGCTATCCGCCACCTTGCGCGCCCAGTTGAATAATCTGCGCGATGAACCTCGCAGCGTACCGCCAGAGATGTCCACCGAAGCGTTAAATCAGGAGATCTTGCAGGTTAGCAGCCAGCTACTGGATAAAACCCGCGAGGCGCAACAGGAGCAGGAGCGCGTCAGGGAGATCGCCGACTCGCTCAGCCAGCTTCCCCAACAGCAAAACGACGCCCGCCGCCAGCTTAATGAGATTGAGCGACGACTCGGCGCCGCAGGCGGAAGTGCCGCGCTTAGCCAGGCGCAAAGTCTCAATATGCAGGCGGAGTCCGCCAAACTAAAAGCGTTAGTCGACGAACTGGAGTTGGCGCAACTGTCCGCCAACAACCGGCAGGAACTGGCTCGTCTGCGTTCCGAGCTGGCGGAAAAACAGAGTCAGCAACTGGATGCGTATCTTCAGGCGCTGCGCAATCAGCTCAATAGCCTGCGTCAACGTGAAGCGGAACGCGCGCTGGAAAGCACTGAGCTGCTGGCGGAAAACAGCGCCGGTTTGCCGGAAGGCATCGTCGAACAATTTAAAGTCAACCGCGAGCTGTCACAGGCGCTCAATCAACAAGCGCAGCGGATGGATCTGGTCGCCTCGCAGCAGCGACAGGCCACCAGCCAAACGTTACAGGTGCGCCAGGCGCTCAATACGCTGCGGGAGCAGTCGCAATGGCTTGGCGTGTCCAACATGCTTGGCGAAGCGCTGCGCGCGCAGGTCGCCCGTCTGCCAGAGATGCCTAAGCCGCAGCAGCTTGATACGGAAATGGCGCAGCTACGCGTCCACCGTATGCGCTATGAAGAGTTACTCAATAAGCAGCCGCAGCTACGGCAAATACGTCAGGCCAATGGACAGCCGCTGACCGCCGAGCAAAACCAGATCCTTGACGCCCAGCTTCGCACTCAGCGCGAGCTGCTCAACTCTTTGTTACAGGGCGGCGACACGCTGATCCTGGAGCTGACCAAACTGAAAGTCTCCAACAGCCAACTGGAGGATGCGCTTAAAGAGGTTAATGAAGCGACCCACCGTTATCTGTTCTGGACCGCTGACGTTAGCCCGCTATCGCTCTCCTGGCCTGTTGATTTGGTTCAGGATTTACGCCGGCTTATCTCATTAGATACATTTAATCAGTTAGGTAAAGCCAGCATCATGATGCTGACCAGCAAAGAGACGCTACTGCCGTTATTCGGCGCGCTGGCGCTGGTCGGGTTTAGCCTCTATTCACGCCAACACTTCAACCGGTTCCTTGAGCGCTCGGCCTCGCGCGTCGGGAAAGTCACCCAGGATCACTTCTCGCTGACGCTGCGAACGGTGTTCTGGTCGATTCTGGTGGCCTCGCCGCTGCCGGTCTTGTGGGCGACGCTCGGCTATGGTCTACAGGAAGCCTGGCCGTATCCGCTGGCCGTCGCCATCGGCGATGGCGTGACGGCGACAGTACCGCTGTTGTGGGTAGTCATGATTTGCGCTGCGTTTGCCCGCCCTAATGGTCTGTTTGTGGCGCATTTCGGCTGGCCGCGAAACCGGGTAGCGAAAGCGATGCGCTACTACCTGATGAGCATTGGGCTGATCGTGCCGCTCATCATGGCAGTGATCATGTTTGATAATCTTAACGATCGGGAGTTTTCCGGCTCGTTGGGCCGCCTTTGCTTCATCCTGATATGCGGCGCGCTGGCGCTGGTCACGCTGAGTCTGAAAAAAGCGGGCATCCCGCTCTATCTTGATAAAGAAGGCAACGGCGACAACATGGTCAACAGCCTGCTGTGGAATATGTTGATGGGCGCGCCGCTTATCGCGATTCTGGCGGCGGCGGTGGGTTATCTGGCCACAGCGCAGGCGCTACTGGCGAGACTGGAAACCTCGGTCGCCATCTGGTTCCTGTTGCTGGTCATCTATCACGTCATTCGCCGCTGGATGCTGATCCAACGACGCCGACTGGCTTTTGACCGCGCCAAACATCGTCGGGCGGAAATGCTGGCGCAGCGCGCGCGCGGCGAAGAAGAACCGGCGCACTCCTCCAGCCTGGAAGGCGCGGTCGACATCGATGAAAGTGAAATCGATCTTGACGCTATTAGCGCTCAGTCGCTGCGTCTGGTCCGCTCAATTCTGATGCTTATCGCCCTGCTATCGGTAATTGTACTGTGGTCGGAAATCCACTCGGCATTCGGCTTCCTGGAGAATATTTCGCTGTGGGATGTCACCTCTACGGTGCAAGGCGTGGAAAGCCTGGAGCCGATTACCCTCGGGGCTGTGCTCATTGCGATTCTGGTCTTTATCATCACCACGCAGTTGGTGCGTAATCTGCCCGCGCTGCTGGAACTGGCGTTATTACAGCATCTCGATTTAACGCCTGGTACCGGTTACGCCATCACGACCATCACCAAATATCTGTTAATGCTGATTGGCGGGCTGGTCGGTTTCTCAATGATCGGCATTGAGTGGTCGAAGCTACAATGGCTGGTGGCCGCGCTCGGCGTTGGGCTTGGTTTTGGCCTGCAAGAAATTTTCGCTAACTTTATCTCCGGCCTGATTATTTTGTTTGAAAAGCCGATTCGTATCGGCGATACGGTGACCATTCGCGATCTCACCGGCAGCGTGACCAAAATCAATACCCGCGCCACCACCATCAGCGACTGGGATCGTAAAGAGATTATCGTGCCGAATAAAGCCTTTATCACCGAACAGTTTATCAACTGGTCGCTGTCTGACTCCGTTACGCGCGTGGTGTTAACCATCCCGGCGCCGGCGGATGCCAATAGCGAAGAGGTGACGCAAATTCTACTGACGGCGGCGCAGCGCTGTTCTTTGGTGCTGGATAACCCGCCGCCTGAAATCTTTCTGGTGGATCTCCAGCAGGGTATTCAGATTTTCGAACTGCGTATCTATGCTGCGGAAATGGGACACCGTATGCCATTACGCCATGAGATCCACCAATTGATTCTGGCGGGCTTCCGCGAGCACGGTATTGATATGCCGTTCCCGCCTTTCCAGATGCGTCTGGAGAGTCTCGGCGGTAAACAAACGGGGAGAACGTTAACGTCAGCGGGTAAAACCAGCCGCCCGGCGGGCAGTTTGTAGCGCATGATCCAGGCAAGAAATGCCGGATGCGACCCGTCGGGTCTTATCGGCAATTAATCTGTAGGCCCGATAAGCTTGCGCCATCGGGCATTTCATCGCAGCTCACAGACATTTTCGGACTTATTATGCGTCCAGATCGGCAACAGGCAGGTTAATTTCGCTATAGCGCATTCGGAATAAATCGCCGTAACCCACCAGTTCTCCGCGAAATACGAGGCATCTTATAACATACGCGCAATAAATATCCGACACATGTTTCCACTTATCCTCATCGCGATCCCTTAACGTGCCAATAGTCATTCCTACTACCATCGCAACCTTTCGACGTGCAACATGAACGGAAGAAAGAATAACCTTTTCTATTTCAAGGATATCTTCCGGAGTAAAATTGAGTGCCTTAACCTCATCTTCCGTGATAATCGGGTCTCTCGAACTATCATTCATAACGTTCTCCATCGGGCAATAAACGCCGGATGCGACCCGTGGGGTCTTATCCGGCATACGGCCTTTACTCCGCCGCCCACTCCGGATCAGCGCTCATGCGGCTGCTGTAATTCTGATAAATCGCCATCGCCAGCAGCGAGAAGAAGATCGGGCCGCCGATCATCCACAAGGCGCTGTCCCAGTCCCCAGCTTCAATCACTGGCTGGATGATGGTAAAGACGTTGGCAAACGTCACCACCAGCACCACAACACCCGTCGCGACCAGGGTAGAGGCTTTGGTTTTAAAGAGAACAAATGGCCGCTCCAGATCCTGACGCGCTTTAAAGAAGGGAAATGCCAGCGCAAGGAACAGGTATGGCAAGGTCATTGAGACGTTCGCCATCAGCGTGAGTTTGTTATAAAACGCCGATGCGGTGTCACCGCCAAAAGAGACCAGCAAAATAAACAGACTCACCAGCACGCACTGTAGCCACATAGCGGTCGCCGGCATACCGTTAGCGTTCAGTGTCGTCATCGGCGCGGGCCACAACGCTTTTGGCGTCCCCTGAATAATGGCTTTCAGCGGTGAATAGCTCAACGTAAAAAACGCGCCAGTATAAGCCAGAAACATAGAAAGGCCGGTGATACGCGCAAACCAGACGCCCACCGTCATCGCTGCGTCCGGAGAAAGGTTTAACGCGTTACCTAATGTCGTGCCTAAACTCGACATCAGAATGTAGGTGATATTCCCTAAGTTAACGGCGCTATTACTTAATATCTGTTGCCAGTTAGTGCTGACGCCCCATAAAAAGATCGCCAAAGAATAACCAATTGAAATCACAATAGCCGCGAAAACAATACCTTTCGCAAAATTCTTTTCCGGTTTCTCGGTTTTATCCACCAGTCCGCCGACAGCCTCAATACCGCCGTAAGCAAAAATAGCAAATACCACAAATGACAACATTGCCAGGCCGGAGTGATAACCCGGATTCGGTGACGAGGTAAAATTAATTTCTTGTGCAAAATGCCCACCATTTAATAACAAAATAGCGACACTCACTAACAATAAAACTAAATTAAGGCACATTACGGCAATACCTCCGACCGCCGTAATTCGCGCAATTTTATTGATCCCTCTGGCGGCGACACACGTCACCAGAATCATCCAGCCGACGGCGAGCAGCCCGACAACCTGCGTAGGCTCAAGCCCCGCAATACGCCAGTGCTGCGTCATATCGGCGCCAAAAACAAAAGTAGAAAACGGTACCCAAATTTTTGCCGCCGTACTTACCATCCATATGACATACGATGAAAACCACATAAACGTGCCGATAAACGCGTAACGTGGCCCCACGCTATTATTCATCCACGAATAGATCCCGCCCTCTTCTTTGCGATAAGCGGAACCCATTTCAGCCATCATTAAGGCGAATGGAATAAAAAACAGCAAGGCAGAAAATATATACCACGGGATTGCGCTATACCCCATTAAATAAAACGCCGACGGGCTATTCGCAAAACCAAAAACAGAAGTAAAAATCATCAGGATAAGCCCAATAAGGCTCATCTTTTTTATCGTGTGGGTCATTCAACCATCCCTTACTCTTGAGCGCGTTTGCCAGACGCCGCTCACCGATTGACGCCGCCTTCTTTTTTACAAAGGTCAGCGATAAAAAAATCAACACAGGATTGATACCTAAATGGCATCAAAGTTCCAGCCTTATGTTGTGGCAAACAGAGGATAATTGAAAAAATATGCTACAAAATGGCGCTTATTGCGCCATTTTATCTCGCGAAAGAGTGAATTTCAGATTTACGCCCGATCGACCGTAAAAGCAATCACGTCCGCCAGACTTTCTGCTCCCAGCGCCAGCATCACCAGACGATCAACACCCAGCGCCACGCCGGAACAATCCGGTAGACCGGCGGCCAGCGCATCCAGTAGATTTTGGTCAATCGGCTGCTGCGGCAGACCGCGCGCGGCGCGCTTACGATTGTCCTGTTCAAAGCGCTGTTGTTGCTCACGTGCATCCGTCAGTTCGTGGAAACCATTCGCCAGCTCAATACCTTTGTAGTACACCTCAAAGCGCTCGGCGACGCGATGATCCTCGGTACTGATTTGTGCCAGCGATGCCTGACTTGCCGGAAAGTGATAAATAAAGGTCGGCTTTTCTTTACCTATATGCGGCTCAACCCCCATCGTGAACAGCAGTTGCAGCAACGTATCACGGTCTTCTTCCGTATCAGCGATATTGCTTAAATCAAGCTTTGCCGCCGCCTCACGCAGTTGCGTTTTATCTGCTGATAACGGGTCAATCTCCAGATGGCGCTGAAACGCCTGTTGATAGGAGAGACTTTCCGCAGGTTGACAATCCAGCACTTGCTGAAGCAAATCATCCACTTCATTCATCAGGCGGTACATATCGTAATGCGGGCGATACCACTCCAGCATGGTGAATTCCGGATTATGATGTCGTCCCATCTCTTCATTACGGAAACTGCGGCATAGCTGGAAAACCGGGCCGCACCCTGCCGCCAGCAGGCGTTTCATATGGTATTCCGGACTGGTCATTAAATAGAGGTTCATCCCCTGGGAATGGCCAGGTCCGACGAAACGCGTTTCGAACGGGAACAGATGAATGTCTGTGACCGTCGCCTGACTCATGCAGGGCGTCTCAACCTCAAGCACTCCACGATCGGCAAAGAAACGACGGATTTCCGCCATAATCGCCGCACGTTTTAATAAATTGGGGATGGACGCGCTCGGCTGCCAGGTTGCCGTTTCGCTCATGATTCTTTCTCCAGTTTAAGACAAGGTCACGAAGTCTACTCGCAACGCGCGGGCGAAACAAATTTTGCGCGGGCGTATCGGGCGCCTTCTGGAGGGTAAAAAAAGTGATTTCAGATGGTTTAGTAATTAAATTAATCAAAATCAATGATAATTCATCCCTCTGATACGCTAAAAAAATCGAACACGTCAAATTTCCCTCACATCCCTGAGACTATACTGTTGTACCCATAAAGGAGCAGTGGAAACGCATTCATACTTCGCAGAACCCAGAGGCTTTATCTGGCTGCGCGAGGGTGAAATTACAATAATCTGGAGGAATGTCGTGCAAACCTTTCAAGCCGATCTTGCCATTATAGGCGCCGGTGGCGCGGGATTACGTGCTGCAATTGCTGCCGCACAGGCGAATCCCAATGCTAAAATCGCACTGATCTCAAAAGTGTACCCGATGCGCAGCCACACCGTCGCTGCCGAAGGGGGTTCAGCCGCTGTCGCCCAGGATCATGACAGCTTTGACTACCATTTTCACGATACGGTAGCAGGCGGAGACTGGCTGTGTGAGCAGGATGTCGTGGATTACTTTGTCCACCATTGTCCCACTGAGATGACGCAGCTGGAGCAATGGGGCTGCCCGTGGAGCCGCCGTCCGGACGGTAGCGTTAACGTGCGTCGCTTCGGTGGTATGAAAATCGAGCGTACCTGGTTCGCCGCGGATAAAACCGGCTTCCATATGCTGCATACCCTGTTCCAGACTTCCCTGCAGTTCCCACAAATCCAGCGCTTTGACGAACATTTTGTGCTGGATATTCTGGTTGATGACAACCATGCGCGCGGCCTGGTGGCAATGAACATGATGGAAGGCACGCTGGTGCAAATCCGCGCCAACGCCGTGGTCATGGCGACAGGCGGCGCAGGCCGCGTATACCGCTATAACACCAACGGCGGCATCGTCACCGGCGACGGGATGGGCATGGCGCTGAGCCACGGCGTTCCGCTGCGTGATATGGAATTCGTTCAGTATCACCCGACCGGCCTGCCAGGTTCCGGTATCCTGATGACCGAAGGTTGCCGCGGCGAAGGCGGTATTCTGGTCAATAAAAATGGCTACCGTTACCTGCAAGACTACGGCATGGGCCCCGAAACGCCGCTGGGCGAGCCGAAAAACAAATATATGGAACTGGGGCCGCGCGACAAAGTATCCCAGGCTTTCTGGCACGAATGGCGTAAAGGCAACACCATCTCCACGCCGCGCGGCGATGTGGTTCACCTCGACCTGCGTCATCTCGGCGAGAAGAAACTGCATGAACGTCTGCCGTTCATTTGCGAACTGGCGAAAGCCTATGTCGGCGTCGATCCGGTTAAAGAACCGATTCCAGTACGTCCGACCGCGCACTACACCATGGGCGGCATTGAAACCGACCAGAACTGTGAAAGCCGTGTCAAAGGGCTGTTTGCCGTTGGCGAATGCTCCTCTGTTGGCCTGCATGGCGCGAACCGCCTCGGTTCCAACTCACTGGCGGAACTGGTGGTATTTGGTCGTCTGGCTGGCGAACAAGCAATGGAACGCGCTGCGACGGCAGGCGCCGCAAATAGCGCCGCGCTCGACGCCCAGGTTGCCGATATTGAACAACGTCTGAAAAATCTGGTGAACCAGGAAGGCAACGAAAACTGGTCGAAGATCCGCGATGAGATGGGTCTGTCTATGGAAGAAGGTTGCGGTATTTACCGTACCCCGGAACTGATGCAGAAAACCATTGATAAACTGGCCGAGCTTCAGGAACGTTTCAAGCGCGTACGTATCTCCGATACCTCCAGCGTGTTCAACACTGACCTGCTGTATACCATCGAACTGGGTCATGGTCTGAACGTGGCGGAATGTATGGCGCACTCTGCGCTGGCGCGTAAAGAGTCCCGCGGCGCGCATCAGCGTCTGGATGAAGGCTGTACCGAGCGCGACGATGTGAACTTCCTCAAGCACACCCTCGCCTTCCGCGATGCTGATGGCACGACCCGTCTGGAATACAGCGACGTGAAAATCACCACCCTGCCGCCAGCCAAACGTGTTTACGGCGGTGAAGCGGAAGCAGCCGATAAGAAGGAGAAGGCGAATGGCTGAGATGAAAAACCTGAAAGTTGAGGTGGTGCGCTATAACCCGGAAACCGATACCGCGCCGCACAGTGCTTTCTATGAAGTTCCTTATGATGAAACAACATCGCTACTGGACGCGTTGGGCTACATCAAAGATAACCTGTCGCCAGACCTGAGCTACCGCTGGTCCTGCCGTATGGCGATCTGCGGCTCTTGCGGCATGATGGTCAACAACGTCCCTAAACTGGCGTGTAAAACCTTCCTGCGCGATTACACCAACGGTATGAAGGTGGAAGCGCTGGCGAACTTCCCGATTGAGCGCGATCTGGTTGTCGATATGACGCACTTTATCGAAAGCCTGGAAGCGATCAAACCGTACATTATTGGCAACTCTCGCACGCCAGATCAGGGGCCGAATGTCCAGACCCCGGCGCAAATGGCGAAGTATCATCAGTTCTCCGGTTGCATCAACTGTGGTCTGTGCTACGCCGCGTGCCCGCAGTTCGGTCTGAATCCTGAGTTTATCGGACCGGCTGCGATTACGCTGGCGCATCGCTATAACGAAGATAGCCGCGATCACGGTAAGAAGGAGCGTATGGCGCAGTTGAACAGTCCGAACGGCGTATGGACCTGTACTTTCGTGGGCTACTGCTCCGAAGTCTGTCCAAAACATGTCGATCCGGCTGCGGCCATTCAGCAGGGTAAAGTGGAAAGCTCGAAAGACTTTCTTATCGCCACCCTGAAACCACGCTAAGGAGTGCAACATGACGACTAAACGCAAACCCTATGTGCGGCCGATGACGTCCACCTGGTGGAAAAAACTGCCGTTTTATCGCTTTTATATGCTGCGCGAAGGCACAGCGGTGCCGGCAGTCTGGTTCAGTATTGAACTGATTTTCGGTCTGTTTGCGCTCAAACACGGCGCGGAATCCTGGATGGGATTCGTCGGCTTTTTACAAAACCCAGTGGTAGTGATCTTAAACCTGATCACTCTGGCGGCCGCGCTGCTGCACACCAAAACCTGGTTTGAACTGGCGCCGAAGGCGGCCAATATCATTGTAAAAGACGAAAAAATGGGGCCAGAGCCAATCATCAAAGGGCTTTGGGTGGTCACTGCGGTAGTCACCGTAGTCATTCTGTATGTTGCCCTGTTCTGGTAAGGAGTCCCGGATGATTAATCCAAACCCAAAACGTTCTGATGAACCCGTATTCTGGGGACTGTTTGGCGCAGGCGGTATGTGGGGCGCGATCATCGCGCCGGTGATCGTGCTACTGGTTGGCATCATGCTGCCGCTGGGGCTATTTCCGGGCGATGCCCTGAGTTTTGAGCGCGTACTGACGTTCGCCCAAAGCTTTATTGGTCGCGTTTTTCTGTTCCTGATGATTGTGCTGCCGCTATGGTGTGGCCTACACCGTATGCACCACGCGATGCATGACCTGAAAATCCACGTGCCCGCGGGCAAATGGGTCTTTTACGGTCTGGCGGCAATCCTGACCGTTGTGACGGCGATTGGCGTTATCACTCTCTAAGTTGCCACGACGCCCTCTTATCTACCCGATAAGAGGGCGTTTTTTCTTTTCCTGCCTCTCATTTTCCCGCCAGGTTCTACACTTAGAAAAAACACTGGAAGGAAAATCTTATGCGCATTCTGCCCGTCGTTGCTGCAGTTACGGCCGCATTTCTGGTCGTCGCCTGTAGTTCGCCTACTCCGCCTAAAGGCGTTACCGTGGTAAATAACTTTGATGCCAAACGTTACCTCGGCACCTGGTATGAGATCGCACGCCTCGATCATCGATTTGAACGTGGACTGGAACAAGTCACGGCCACCTATAGTCTGCGTGACGATGGCGGGATTAATGTCATCAATAAAGGCTATAACCCGGATCGGGGAATGTGGCAAAAAACAGAAGGCAAAGCGTATTTTACCGGTAGTCCAAACCGCGCCGCGCTCAAGGTCTCTTTTTTCGGCCCGTTCTACGGCGGCTATAACGTGATTGCGCTTGACCGGGAATACCGTCATGCGTTGGTGTGCGGCCCGGATCGCGACTATCTGTGGATACTCTCTCGCACGCCAACGCTTTCTGAGGAAATAAAACAGCAAATGCTGGCCGTCGCGACCCGGGAGGGGTTTGACGTCAATAAATTAATTTGGGTAAAACAATCAGGTTCGTAGCAATGTCAGCGACGAATTAATGCGCACTGAGTTTTAGCCCAATGATACCCGCGACGATCAAGCCAAGACTGAGCAAACGCGCCGGTGAGGCAGACTCGCCCAGCAGAAGGATACCGGTGATTGCCGCCCCGACGGCGCCGATGCCGGTCCAGATGGCGTACGCCGTTCCAACGGGCAGCGTTTTCATTGCCCAGGAAAGTAACGCCATACTGATAACCATGGCCGTAATGGTGATAATACTGGGGGTCAGACGAGAAAAACCGTGGGTATACTTCAGGCCGACAGCCCATACCACTTCAAGTAAACCAGCGATTAATAGAATGATCCAGGACATAGCAGGCTCCAGATAATTAATGGGGCCGTCCCCGGTGAGAATAGCGTTTACAGGTCGTCCTGTAACGTATACGGATGAAAAGCCATTTTTGCCTGAGAGAAAATGAATTTCAACCTTTTTATTTTTTTCCGTCTAAAGGCGGGAATTGGCCCTTTTAAGCCGCGTAGTTTTCGCATTTAGCGCCCACAGGAGTTCTCTATGATGGAACGCCTTCTGGGAAAGAAAGTGCTTTATCTACTTCCGGGTGCAAAAAACTATGTTGAAAATTTTAGTGATAGACCGATGCCACTTTACCCGTACGGGCATGGAGGCCTGGCTTAATCACACTGATGTGCTCAGTTCTTCACTGCTGGTATCCGGGATGAATAACCTTATACTGGCGAAAGAACATATTCTGCAATGGAAGCCCCATCTGGTTATCGCTGATTTATATGGTTTTCTCAACGATGCCTTACCCGAACAGCCTATCAATGCATTTTTTGCCGCCTGCAGGATGACGCCGTTGGTATTATTACAGTCAGGGAATATGCCGTACAGACCACAATATGCCAGTCATGCGGTGTTATCTAAACACACGCCTTTACATGAGCTTGCACAACGAATTAAAGGAGCTCTATATACTCATCCACTGCAGGAAGCGCCGGAAAGCGCCACGCCATTGCTCTCTCCGCAGGAGGAAAAGGTACTCGCGATGTGGACGGAAGGCACCAGCAATAAAGAGATTGCGTATGCGCTTGGTATTCACGGGAAAACGGTTTACACCTATAAGCGTAATATCCGTATGAAACTTCATATGGATAACCGGTATTCTCCCTTTCTTATGCTTCCGGAGAAAATCGATTAACGGTACGACGCCATGCCGTACCGTTGATGATTACTGCTGAGCTCTGGTTGCAGCGCCAGAGATCGCACTACCACCGTCCGAGATGTCCTCGCCCACGCCGCGCGTGGTATTACAAGCAGTTAATACAGTGGAAAGTACCAAAACAGAAAAGATCGCTGCAATTGTCTTTTTAACCATAATGTCTTCCTTTTCTAGCCAATGTTGTTTGTGTATAGCAACTTAATAATAGACAACATCCCAGAAAATGACGGGCGATCGACTAATTTTAGGAAGACGAGAAGCGATTAGCTGGCTGCGCGGGAGATGGCGTGGCCAAGATGCTGAATATCTTCGCCGAAGCCGCGGGCGGTATTACATGCCGTTAATAATGTGCCGGTAAGAAGAACCAGCGCGACAAGGCAGATAAAGCGTTTCATCATTGAGGCGCGAAAAATAGGATGGCGCAGCATACGCTGCACCATTTTTCCCGATAACGTAAATTATTTTACGCGGGATACGTATTCGCCGGAACGGGTATCGACTTTGATCACTTCGCCAATCTGCACGAACAGCGGAACTTTAACCACTGCGCCAGTAGACAGCGTGGCTGGTTTGCCGCCAGTACCTGCGGTATCGCCCTTCAGACCTGGGTCGGTATCAACAATTTCCAGTTCAACAAAGTTCGGCGGAGTGACAGAGATAGGCTGACCGTTCCACAGGGTTACGATGCATTCCGCCTGATCCAACAGCCATTTTGCGTTGTCGCCGATAGCCTTGGCATCTGCAGACAGCTGTTCGAAGGTTTCGTTGTTCATGAAATGCCAGAACTCACCGTCGTTGTACAGGTAAGTCAGGTTCATATCGACTACATCCGCGCCTTCAGCGGAATCGGTCGATTTGAAGGTTTTCTCAACGCGCGTGCCGGTCAGCAGACGGCGCAGCTTAACGCGGGCAAACGCCTGGCCTTTACCCGGTTTCACGAATTCACTGGATTCAACCGCATAAGGTTCGCCATCCAACATGATTTTAAGACCGGAACGAAAATCGTTGCTATAGTAAGTCGCCATAAGGCCCTCTGAAATTGTTAACTGGTAGCTAAGCCACAAAATGGCGCATATTGTAACCCTAAATACCCCATTGCGAGAAGATTGGTTAGCGCAACTTGCCGATGTTGTGACCAATCCCGACGAACTGCTGCATCTTTTACAGATTGAAGCTGATGAAAACCTCCGGGCAGGACAGGACGCCAGGCGCTTGTTTGCCCTCCGCGTGCCGCGCGCTTTTATTGCGCGCATGGAGAAGGGCAACCCTGACGATCCTCTTTTACGTCAAGTGCTGACGTCCCGGGATGAATTTATTGTCGCCCCCGGTTTCTCCACCGACCCGCTGGAAGAGCAACACAGCGTGGTGCCAGGATTATTGCATAAATACCAAAACCGGGCGCTATTGCTGGTAAAAGGCGGATGTGCGGTAAATTGCCGCTACTGTTTCCGTCGTCACTTCCCGTATGCGGAGAATCAAGGCAATAAGCGCAACTGGAAAGTCGCGCTGGAGTATATCGCCGCACACCCGGAACTGGATGAGATCATCTTTTCCGGCGGCGATCCGCTGATGGCGAAAGATCATGAGCTGGACTGGCTGCTCACGCAACTGGAAGCCATTAAGCACGTCAAGCGGCTACGCATCCACAGCCGGTTGCCTATCGTCATCCCGGCACGCATTACTGACGAACTGGTCGCCCGCTTTGACCAGTCACGTCTGCAAATTTTGTTGGTGAACCATATCAACCACGCCAATGAAGTGGACGAGGCGTTCTGCCTGGCGATGAAGAAACTGCGCCACGTGGGCGTCACGCTTCTCAACCAGAGCGTCCTGCTGCGTGGCGTGAATGATAACGCGCGAACGCTGGCGAATCTGAGCAACGCGCTATTTGACGCTGGCGTGATGCCCTATTACCTGCATGTGCTGGATAAAGTGCAGGGCGCCGCGCATTTTATGGTCACCGATGACGAAGCCCGGCAAACCATGCGCGAACTGCTCACGCTGGTATCCGGCTATATGGTGCCAAGACTGGCGCGTGAAATCGGCGGCGAACCGAGCAAAACACCGCTGGATTTACAGCTTCGTCAGCGCTAATCCTCGCGGGCGCGTCAGGGACGACGAAAATATTACCGCGCAATATCACGAGGAGATTCCCCCGCGATTCTCCTCACCCTCTGGCGACGATAAAATACCCTTCGTTAAATACACCTTTCCGCTACTCTCTTTTCAATAAAGTCCGTTTTAGGACTCGCTTAGCGTGTACTGCATTTTCGAATTATACTGGTTCTCCTTTTTATAGGGCGGCATAAACAATTTATATATCAAATACATTTCAGTAAAACATTTAATTATTTTATATTTGTGGAGAATTGACATGGCCTTAACGATTAAGGGACTAAATACCGGCGTTATTCGTCACAATGATAAGTTTATCGCGCTGGCGCTTAAGGTGAAGTCACTGAGAAATAAAGAAACACTGCTTTTCTTTCCTGTGCTCGCGCTGCGAGACTTGTTGATCGGCCTTGAACACCGGCTTTATTTACAACACTCGCTGCCGGAACAAGAGCAGGAAAAACGCCAGAAAGCCAAAAGCAGTCATGTGCTTAAAATGCATGAGAATATTCCGGCAATACTCCGTGAAGAGCTGGAAAACGCCGATGTTAATCAGCGTGTTGAATCTTTAGCGTTGAGCGATAATACAGAAAAAGTATTAACTTTTACGTTAAAGCTGCACAATGGTAGCCATCTTGATTTACAGGTCGGTGAGTGGCAGGTTGAAGTTCTGGTGATGGCTATTATTCACGCCATTAATAATGCCGAAATGCGTGAGCTCGCATTGCGTATTTCTTCAATGCTGGACTTTTTACCATTATACGATGCTGACTGCCTGGAAAACGGTAATATCGAATTCGATACCTATAACCAGCCTGACTGGAAACATAATCTGTATAACCATTATTTAGCGCTCGTTTATCGTTATACGGATGAGGCAGGACAATCGCATGATTGCGGCACCATCATTAAGACCCGTAGTCAGTCAGGCTCTAAAGAAGCTGAAGCAATATCACGCCGCTTGCTGAATTTCAGCCCGCGTCTTAAAAAGCTGGAAGGAAAACCGTGTAAGGTTTTTGTCAGAACGCTTGGAACCGGTAAAGCAGCGCGTCTGACGCAAGATCAATGCATGCGCGCGTTGCATAATCTACGCATGGCATCATCGCAGGGAAAACGCTAACCATATCGCCCTCTGAATCTTTCAGAGGGCGTTACGATTCAGACATATCAATTCGGACATTTATAAACCTGGCCGTTCATCTCGCTGGCCGTCGGGACAAAACTGGACAACATGCCCTGTGACGGACTACTTACGCCATACAGCACGTTTCCACCCATCGCGGCTGCCTGATTACGCAGATCGTTCGCTGCGCCACGCATTGAGCCACCCTCTTCGCCGTGCTGGCCTGAAAACCAGTTACTCTGTTTACCGGTTGCCGTACCAATAAGCTGGCATTCCGCGCCCGGCTTATCTTCGACAAAGCGTACATTTTGGCCGGCAGCGGTGAGTTCGTTGCTGGAGCTACAACCCGCCATCAGCAGCGCGGCGCCAACGATCCCTGCTAAATATTTCACGTGCATGTTATTCCCCATAATCAATGAGCTGGACGTTTTGTCCGTATCTGAATCTTATACTAAAAAGATGACTAAAAGAAAAACCCCCGGTCATTTCTGCCCGGGGGTTTCTCAATTCTGGGAGATAAGCACCCAAATCATTCTGGTTGCAGGAAGGCGACCAGTTTGTTAATCCCCAGTCACTTACTCAAGTAAGTGACTGGGGTTAGCCAACGCATCTACAGCCTGAAGGATGCAGGGTGTGGGCAATTACATCATGCCGCCCATACCACCCATACCACCCATGCCGCCAGCAGCGCCTAAATCAGGAGCATCGCTTTTCGGCAGGTCGGTCACCATGCACTCGGTAGTGATCATCAGACCAGCCACTGAAGCCGCGTACTGCAGCGCAGAACGGGTAACTTTGGTTGGGTCCAGGATACCCATATCGATCATGTTGCCGTATTCTTCAGTTGCTGCGTTGTAACCGTAGTTACCGTCGCCGCCTTTAACGGTGTTAGCGACAACAGACGGCTCTTCGCCGCAGTTCAGCACGATCTGACGCAGCGGAGCTTCCATTGCGCGCAGCGCAACTTTGATACCCACGTTCTGGTCTTCGTTCTGGCCTTTCAGGTCAGCAATTTTAGAAGCAACGCGGATCAGCGCAACGCCACCACCAGCAACCACGCCTTCTTCTACCGCAGCACGGGTCGCGTGCAGGGCATCTTCAACGCGGGCTTTCTTCTCTTTCATTTCAACTTCGGTCGCAGCGCCAACTTTGATAACCGCAACGCCGCCTGCCAGTTTCGCTACGCGCTCCTGCAGTTTTTCACGATCGTAGTCGGAGGTCGCTTCTTCAATCTGCTGACGGATCTGAGCAACACGGCCCTGGATTGCAGCTTCTTCACCCACGCCATCGATGATGGTGGTGGTGTCTTTGTTGATCACAACGCGTTTCGCCTGACCCAGGTCTTCCAGGGTTGCTTTTTCCAGCTCCATACCGATCTCTTCAGAGATTACGGTACCGCCGGTCAGGGTAGCGATATCCTGCAGCATTGCTTTACGACGATCGCCGAAGCCAGGTGCCTTAACCGCAGCCACTTTCACGATGCCACGCATGGTGTTAACAACCAGGGTAGCCAGCGCTTCGCCTTCAACATCTTCAGCGATGATCAGCAGCGGTTTGCCTGCTTTTGCAACGGCTTCCAGAACCGGCAGCATTTCGCGGATGTTGGAGATTTTCTTATCAGCCAGCAGGATGAACGGGCTTTCCAGCTCTACTGCGCCAGTTTCCGGCTTGTTGATGAAGTAAGGAGACAGGTAGCCGCGGTCAAACTGCATACCTTCAACCACGTCCAGTTCGTCCTGCAGACCGGTACCGTCTTCAACGGTGATGACGCCTTCTTTACCGACTTTATCCATCGCTTCCGCGATCAGTTTACCTACGGTTTCGTCGGAGTTAGCGGAGATAGTACCTACCTGAGCAATCGCTTTAGAGTCGGAGCACGGTACGGACAGGGCTTTCAGCTCTTCAACCGCAGCAGCAACCGCTTTGTCGATACCACGTTTCAGGTCCATCGGGTTCATGCCCGCAGCAACGGCTTTCAGGCCTTCGGTAATGATGGACTGCGCCAGTACGGTCGCGGTGGTGGTGCCGTCGCCTGCAGCGTCGTTCGCTTTAGAGGCAACTTCTTTCACCATCTGCGCGCCCATGTTTTCAAACTTGTCTTCCAGCTCGATTTCACGCGCTACGGAAACACCATCTTTAGTGATAGTCGGCGCACCGAAAGATTTATCCAGAACCACGTTACGGCCTTTCGGACCGAGGGTTACTTTCACTGCATCTGCCAGTACGTTTACGCCGCGCAGCATTTTCACACGAGCGTCGTTACCGAATTTTACGTCTTTAGCTGCCATTTTCTCTTTCCCTTAAATTCGTATGTTCAGTGTCGTTCGCGGATTACGCTTCAACAATTGCCAGAATGTCGCTTTCAGACATGATCAACACTTCTTCATTGTCGATCTTTTCAGATTTCACACCGTAGCCATCGTTAAAAATAACGATGTCGCCAACTTTCACGTCCAGCGGCTGTACAGTACCGTTGTCCAGGATGCGACCCTTACCGACAGCGATGATTTCGCCACGAGTTGATTTACCCGCTGCGGAACCGGTCAGTACGATGCCGCCAGCAGATTTGGACTCAACTTCTTTACGTTTGACGATCACACGATCATGTAACGGACGAATACTCATTGATAGCTCTCCTTTGAGAAAGTCATTATCAGTTATGGGTGACGCCGGCCCGTAAACGGTTTCCCGGCTGGTGACCAGAGAGATGGGGATGGGGTTTTGCCCCTTCAAGGGGGGAGATGAAAAAAAATTCTTCTGAGCGAAAAAAGCGGTAAAAACGCTACTTATCTCACGTTTACCCAAGGTTTAGAACATCCTGCTATAAGAAAAGGCGTGTGTGATACGCTTAAAAATGCCTGTCGTCACCTGACGTTACAATGCCGCCGGATAATGAGCTGATGAATGAACTAAAAAAAGAGCTTGGGTTGGTTCAGGGCGTTATCTTGTTAACCACATCATTATTAGGGACTGGCGTTTTTGCGCTTCCGGAGCTGGCTGCGCTGGCGGCAGGCGACATCAGCCTTTGGGCATGGCCGCTGCTCATTATTTTGATTTTCCCTATTGCGATTGTCTTTGCTGTGCTGGGGCGTCATTTTCCACACGCTGGCGGCGTAGCGCATTTTGTCGGGATGGCATTTGGCCCGCGTCTGCAACGAGTGATCAGTTGGCTGTTTTTATCAGTCATTCCTGTTAGTTTTCCCGCAGCCTTGCATATTGCGGTGGGTTTCGGCCAGGCGCTGTTTGGCTGGCAAAGCGAACAGCTCTTATTTGGGGAGCTGGGTACTCTAGGTTTACTATGGTTTATGGGATCGCGCGGCGCCAGCTCCAGCGCCAACCTGCAAGCCATTATCGCTGGATTAATTATCGCGCTTATTGCCGCCATTCTGTGGAAAGGCGCAATTAAACCTGCAGATATCACCTTCCCAACCGCAAACGAAATCACCTTTTCCCGACTGTGTACCGCCCTGGCGATCATGTTCTGGGGATTTGTGGGAATTGAGGCTTTTACGCATTTGTCGTCTGAATTTAAAAATCCTGAACGTGATTTTCCGCGCGCATTGATCATTGGCCTGATGCTGGCCGGCGCCATTTATTGGGCCTGTACCGCCGTGGTGCTGCATTTTGGCGTCTATAGCGACAAGATAGCGGCAACAGCATCGCTACCGCTTATTATTGTTCATCTCTTCGGTATCCAGGCGTTGTGGGTAGCCTGCATTATTGGTTATCTCACCTGCTTTGCCAGCCTGAATGTGTATGCTCAGAGTTTTGCGCGTCTGATATGGACGCAAATGCAATATCAGCCCGATCACTATCTGGCTCAACTCTCTCCCGGGCGCCTTCCCTTGCACGCGTTAAACGTTATTCTGGCCTGTTGTTGCGTGAGTTCCCTGGTCGTCTATGCCCTGAAGATTAACCTCAATGCGCTGATCGTCTATGCTAACGGTATTTTTATTATGCTCTATCTGCTTTGTATGCTGGCGGGCTGTCGACTGTTGAAAGGGCGTTGCTATGCACTGGCGGTGACGGGTTGTCTACTGTGCCTGTTATTGCTGGCAATGCTGGGGTGGAAAAGCTTATATGCCATTATCATGCTGGCTGCATTATGGCTGTTTTTACCGAAGCGAAAACGCATGGCGTAAGACGCATCCGCTGGCCGGATAACGCCTCGCGCGACTTATCCGACCAACATCTCTACCTTTAATCCCGACGATCGTCTTTATGTTCAATACGATCGCGATCGTCATCTTTACGCTGATACTCGCCGTCAAATGTTTCGCCACCGCCAGTACCCGCGCTAAACCCGCCGCCCGGCATCCGGGAAAAACGTAAATGCGGCAGCAACTTCAGCGTCAAATGTTTTTGCACTGGCGGTAACAAAAGGAGGAGGCCGAGAAAATCGGTGAAAAATCCCGGCAACAGGAGCAGTAAGCCAGCGATGATCAGCGATACACTCTTAATCATTTCTGCCGCCGGGCTCTCACCGGCCGCCATTTTTTGTTGCATCAGCAAAAAGTTTTTAAAACCCTGGTTACGTACCAGCGACATACCGATAACAGACGTAAAAATCACCAGGATTAGCGTCATCAGGACGCCAAGCACATGGGCGACCTGGATAAAGATAGAAATCTCAATGTAAACATAGAGAAAGACAGCTAAAAAGGGTATCCAGCGCAAAGGACTCTCCTGTAAGTCATGGCCGTCTGCGACGACCATTTGAATGGGGTTGCGATTCGCATCGATTCGATATGGTGGTGCGTAGCAAAATTTCAAGTGGTTTGTACACCTATTTTAGGTAGTAATACTAAAGCGGTGACCTATTTCACAAAATAATAAATAAGGGGTAAATTCCCACACTTTAAGTGATCCAGATTACGGTAGGAATTCTGAACCAGCATATGATCTCGTTTATCAGGCCGATGGAGGGGATAATCGTCGGTCAGAAAACATTCGAAATCACATATATCCTGTGTGTTTTAAAGTAAAATCATTGGCAGCTTGAAAAAGAAGGTTCACATGTCAAACAACATTCGTATCGAAGAAGATCTGTTGGGTACCAGGGAAGTTCCAGCTGAAGCCTACTATGGTGTTCACACTCTGAGAGCGATTGAAAACTTCTACATTAGCAATAACAAAATCAGCGACATCCCTGAATTTGTGCGTGGCATGGTTATGGTAAAAAAAGCGGCGGCGCTGGCCAACAAAGAGCTGCAAACCATTCCTAAGAGTGTGGCGAACGCCATCATTGCCGCATGTGATGAAGTCCTTAACAACGGTAAGTGCATGGACCAGTTCCCGGTAGATGTCTATCAGGGCGGCGCGGGCACTTCCGTCAACATGAATACCAACGAAGTGCTGGCCAACATCGGGCTGGAACTGATGGGTCATCAGAAAGGTGAATATCAGTACCTGAACCCGAACGACCACGTGAATAAATGTCAATCCACTAACGATGCCTATCCGACAGGCTTCCGTATAGCGGTTTACGCCTCTATCGTCAAACTGATCGATGCCATCAACCAGTTGCGTGAAGGTTTCGAACGTAAAGCGGTTGAATTCCAGGACATCCTGAAAATGGGTCGTACCCAGTTGCAGGACGCCGTACCGATGACGCTTGGTCAAGAATTCCGTGCGTTCAGCATCCTGCTGAAAGAAGAAGTGAAAAGCATCGAGCGTACTGCTGAGCTGCTGCTGGAAGTCAACCTTGGCGCAACGGCAATCGGTACCGGTCTGAACACGCCGAAAGAATACTCTCCGCTGGCGGTGAAAAAACTGGCTGAAGTCACTGGTTTCGCCTGTGTTCCGGCTGAAGATCTGATTGAGGCGACATCTGACTGTGGCGCGTATGTTATGGTTCACAGCGCGCTGAAACGTCTGGCAGTGAAGATGTCCAAAATCTGTAACGACCTGCGCTTGCTCTCTTCTGGTCCTCGTGCCGGCCTGAACGAGATCAACCTGCCGGAACTGCAGGCGGGCTCTTCCATCATGCCAGCCAAAGTGAACCCGGTTGTACCAGAAGTCGTAAACCAGGTATGCTTTAAAGTCATCGGTAACGACACCACCGTTACGATGGCGGCGGAAGCCGGTCAGTTGCAGTTGAACGTTATGGAGCCGGTTATCGGTCAGGCGATGTTCGAATCCATCCACATTCTGAGCAACGCGTGCTACAACCTGCTGGAAAAATGCGTTAACGGCATTACCGCGAATAAAGAAGTGTGCGAAGGGTACGTTTATAACTCCATCGGTATCGTCACTTACCTCAACCCGTTCATCGGCCACCACAACGGCGACATCGTCGGTAAAATCTGTGCTGAAACCGGTAAGAGCGTACGTGAAGTTGTGCTGGAGCGCGGCCTGTTAACGGAAGCCGAGCTGGACGATATTTTCTCCGTGCAGAACTTGATGCACCCGGCTTATAAAGCTAAACGTTATACTGATGAAAGCGAACAGTAATCGTACAGGGTAGTACCAAAGAGGCACGTCACGATGACGTGCCTTTTTTCTTACAAGAAGTTACCAAATAACAACAATTTAATATCAACTTGTTAAACAACAAGGAAGGCTAATATGATAGTTGTCGAACTTATCATTGTTTTGCTGGCAATCTTTTTGGGCGCCAGACTTGGGGGCATCGGTATTGGATTCGCAGGTGGGCTGGGTGTTCTGGTACTTGCCGCCATCGGCGTGAAGCCAGGGACAATTCCATTCGATGTCATTTCCATCATCATGGCGGTTATCGCCGCGATCTCTGCTATGCAGGTCGCGGGCGGTCTGGATTATTTGGTAAACCAGACGGAAAAACTGCTGCGTAAGAACCCGAAATACATCACTATCCTCGCACCGATTGTGACCTATTTCCTGACTATTTTTGCTGGTACCGGGAACATTTCCCTGGCAACGCTGCCGGTTATTGCTGAAGTCGCGAAGGAGCAGGGAATCAAACCTTGCCGTCCGCTCTCGACCGCCGTGGTATCCGCGCAGATTGCGATTACCGCCTCGCCGATTTCTGCGGCCGTGGTGTATATGTCTTCTGTTATGGAAGGTCATGGCATTAGCTACATTCACCTGCTGTCCGTGGTTATCCCCTCTACGCTGCTGGCGGTGCTGGTGATGTCCTTCCTGGTCACGATGCTGTTCAACTCCAAACTGTCGGACGATCCGATTTACCGCAAGCGTCTGGAAGAAGGGCTGATTGAACTGCGTGGTGAAAAGCAGATTGAAATCAAACCGATGGCAAAAAATTCCGTCTGGCTGTTCCTGCTGGGCGTTATCTGCGTGGTTGTTTATGCGATTGTCAACAGTCCGAGCCTCGGCCTGGTTGAAAAACCGCTGATGAACACCACCAACGCTATTTTGATCATCATGTTGAGCGTCGCAACGCTGACCACCATCCTGTGTAAAGTGGAAACTGACGCCATCCTCAACTCCAGCACCTTTAAAGCAGGGATGAGCGCCTGTATCTGTATTCTGGGCGTGGCGTGGCTGGGCGATACCTTCGTATCCGCTAACATCGACTGGATCAAAGACACTGCGGGTAGCGTCATCCAGGGTCATCCGTGGCTGCTGGCCGTCATCTTCTTCTTTGCTTCCGCGCTGCTCTACTCTCAGGCGGCAACAGCGAAAGCGCTGATGCCGATGGCGCTGGCGCTGAACGTCTCTCCGCTGACGGCAGTCGCTTCCTTCGCCGCCGTTTCCGGCCTGTTCATTTTGCCGACCTACCCGACTCTGGTTGCGGCAGTACAGATGGATGACACCGGTACAACCCGTATCGGTAAATTCGTCTTTAACCACCCGTTCTTCATCCCAGGCACCCTGGGCGTCGTTCTGGCTGTCTGCTTCGGCTTCCTGCTGGGCAGCTTTATGCTGTAAGTGTTTCACCCGCGGGGCGTATCACGCCCCGCATTCTCCCGCCCTTTGACTAACATCCTGCCCTCGTCCGTTGTATAGTGACCGTTCACTTGCGGGTCTTTTTGTTCTTTCGAGGTGTTTATGCTTGATGTTAAGAGTCAGGATATTTCCATCCCCGAGGCCGTTGTGGTGCTTTGTACCGCCCCGGATGAAGCTACCGCCCAGGATCTGGCCGCCAAAGTGCTGGCGGAAAAACTGGCCGCCTGCGCCACCCTCCTCCCCGGCGCGACATCGCTGTACTACTGGGAAGGCAAACTGGAGCAGGAGTATGAAGTTCAAATGATCTTAAAGACCACCGTTTCACATCAGCAAGCGCTTATCGAGTGCCTGAAGTCTCATCACCCGTATCAAACGCCTGAACTTCTGGTTTTACCTGTTACTCACGGAGATACTGATTACCTCTCATGGCTCAACGCATCTTTACGCTGATCCTGCTGCTGTGCAGCACATCCGCCTTCGCCGGATTATTCGACGCGCCGGGTCGCTCGCAGTTCGTCCCTGCCGACCGGGCGTTTGTTTTTGATTTTCAGCAAAATCAACACGATCTTACCCTCTCCTGGCAGGTAAAAGAGGGTTACTACCTTTACCGTAAACAAATCAGCATCACGCCAACGAAAGCGGATATCGCCGCAGTCCAACTCCCGGCAGGCGTCTGGCATGAAGATGAATTCTACGGAAAAAGCGAAATCTACCGTAAGCGGCTAAACGTTCCGGTAACGGTTAACCAGGCGGCGGCTGGCGCGACATTAACGGTAACGTACCAGGGGTGCGCCGATGCGGGATTCTGTTATCCGCCGGAAACGAAAACGGTGCCGCTAAGTGAAGTCGCCGCGGCAATAGACGCCACGCCGACGCCTGCTGTCACCCAGACGGGTGAGACGTCAAAACCCGCCGCCCAGCTACCTTTTTCCGCGCTCTGGGCGCTGCTGATCGGCATCGGCATCGCCTTTACGCCCTGCGTTTTACCCATGTATCCGCTGATTTCCGGTATTGTCCTGGGGGGAAGGCAACGTTTGTCGACGGGGCGCGCACTGCTGCTGGCCTTTATCTATGTACAAGGGATGGCGCTGACCTATACCGCACTGGGTCTGGTCGTCGCCGCGGCGGGATTACAGTTTCAGGCGGCGCTGCAGCACCCTTATGTGTTAATCGGCCTTGCCACCGTGTTCACCCTGCTTGCGTTGTCGATGTTTGGCCTGTTCACACTACAGCTCCCCTCCTCACTGCAAACCCGGCTGACGTTAATGAGTAATCGTCAGCAAGGCGGCTCGCCCGGCGGCGTTTTTGTTATGGGGGCGATTGCCGGATTAATTTGCTCGCCCTGCACTACAGCGCCGTTAAGCGCGATCCTGCTTTATATCGCTCAGAGCGGCAACATGTGGCTGGGCGGCGGTACGCTGTATTTGTATGCATTAGGTATGGGTCTGCCGCTAATGCTGGTCACCGTGTTTGGCAACCGCCTGCTACCGAAAAGCGGCCCGTGGATGGCGCATGTCAAAACCGCTTTTGGTTTCGTGATCCTCGCGTTACCGGTCTTTTTACTGGAGCGGATTATTGGCGAGGCCTGGGGTTTACGTCTGTGGTCGCTGCTGGGCGTCGCTTTCTTTGGTTGGGCCTTTATCACCAGCCTTCAGGCCAGACAAGCGTGGATGCGTATCGTACAGATTATCCTGCTGGCGGCTGCGCTCATTAGCGTGCGGCCTCTACAGGATTGGGCGTTCGGATCGCCATCCGCGCAAGCTCCAGCGCACCTCAATTTCACGGCTATTTCTACCGTGGACGAACTCAATCAGGCGCTGGCGCAGGCCAAAGGCAAACCCGTTATGCTGGATTTCTACGCCGACTGGTGCGTGGCCTGTAAAGAGTTTGAAAAGTATACCTTCAGCGATCCGCGGGTCCAGCAGGCGCTCGGCGACACGGTGCTCTTGCAGGCTAACGTCACCGCTAACAATGCGCAGGATGTCGCGCTGTTAAAGCATCTGCAAGTCCTCGGGCTGCCCACCATTCTGTTCTTTAATGCCCAAGGCCAGGAACAGCCGCAATCGCGAGTCACCGGCTTTATGGACGCTGCCACCTTTAGCGCGCATTTGCACGATCGCCAACCGTGAGCGACACTTGCAAAAGCAAAGACGGAGGAGAATACCGTGCAACGTGAAGATATTCTGGGAGAAGCCCTGAAATTACTGGAGACGCAAGGGATAGCCGATACTACGCTGGAAATGGTGGCGGAGCGCGTAAATCGCCCACTCGACACATTACAGCGTTTCTGGCCAGATAAAGAAGCCATTTTATATGACGCGCTACGTTATCTGAGTCAGCAGGTAGATATCTGGCGACGCCAGCTTCTTCTTGATGAGACGCTTTCTGCTGAACAAAAGCTACTGGCACGCTACAGCGCGCTCTCGGAATGTGTCAGTAATAACCGTTATCCCGGTTGCTTGTTCATTGCCGCCTGTACGTTTTATCCCGATCCAACCCATCCTATTCACCAACTGGCTAATCAACAAAAACGCACGGCACATGATTTTACCCATGAACTACTGACCACGCTGGAAATTGACGATCCGGCAATGGTTGCAAGGCAGATGGAGCTGGTGCTGGAAGGTTGTCTCAGCCGAATGCTGGTCAACCGCAGTCAGGCTGATGTAGATACCGCTCAGCGGTTGGCGGAAGATATTCTGCGTTTTGCACAGTGCCGTCAGGGTGGAGCGCTCACCTGACGGGGTACTGATTTTATGCATTTTGCCTGAAAAGCAGGCAGTCAGCGCGCTTTTATCACTTTTTTCGTGTAAAGCCGTTGACGACCGCGTCCCTTTACGGTTTAATGCGCCCCGTTGCCCGGATAGCTCAGTCGGTAGAGCAGGGGATTGAAAATCCCCGTGTCCTTGGTTCGATTCCGAGTCCGGGCACCACTTATTCAGAAAACCCAGCCTATGGCTGGGTTTTTGCTTTTCTGGGAATGGAAATCCGTAGCCCCCATCTCCGGCCTGACTAGCTATTCCGGCCTGACTAGCTATAACGAGAAGGCCAGATTTTCTCTGGCACAACGCCCAGCGCTTCGGCGATCAGCCGCTCATCTTTGGGCCTGGGTCAAAAGCTTACTTAGCTACAGGGAGATTATTACCAGTAATAACGCGTATCACTCCATCTGACGGTTCGCTAGCCTCGACAAGTGAGTCCAATATCTCCGCCATGAACTTTTCCATCACTGACAACAACAATTCCTTCGCCAATTTTAGCATTTTTTCTTTTTCGGTTTCTTTATTCTTAAATACTGTTTCCGGCTCTTGTTCATAATCATAAATTAATACTCAGCACATCATAACTGGTGGTAACTATCGGGGTAACAGGGCACATATTTTAAAATACTTATTCATACTTTGTTATTACGTAAACATTTTAACCTAATGCGTGTCAGTCAGGCACGCAGATAAAAAATAACCGGGGGAAAAGTTAAACAAAATGCTGTTAGCCGGAAGTACCAGTATTGTTCTGTTGTCCGCTGCAGTCAGTTCGGTATGGGTAGAGGATAATGCCAGTACAGCGTCCTGCTTTTTTACCTGTATGTTGAATAACCATTTCAATAAATCATTATAGAATCACATCTGTTTATTATTGTATGATCCGGAGTGAGTCTTTATGAAAAGTCGTTATTTACTATTTTTTCTACCACTGATCGTAGCTAAATATACATCAGCAGCAACAGTGCAACTCTTTCATTCTCCTGAAGAATCAGTGAACAGTCAGTTCTACTTACCACCACCGCCAGGTAATGATGATCCGGCTTTCCGCTATGATAAAGAGGCTTATTTTAAGGGCTATGCGATAAAGGGTTCCCCACGATGGAAACAAGCTGCTGAGGATGCAGATGTAAGCGTGGAAAATATAGCTAGAATATTCTCGCCAGTAGTGGGTGCTAAAATTAATCCCAAAGATACGCCTGAAACCTGGAATATGTTACAGAATCTTCTGAAAATGGGCGGCTACTACGCTACTGCTTCGGCAAAAAAATATTATATGCGTACTCGCCCCTTTGTCTTATTTAATCATTCCACCTGCCGTCCTGAAGATGAGAATACTTTGCGAAAAGATGGCTCTTACCCTTCCGGGCATACTGCTTATGGTACACTTCTGGCATTAGTATTATCCCAGGCCAGACCGGAACGCGCGCAGGAGCTCGCCAGACGAGGATGGGAGTTCGGGCAAAGCAGAGTGATATGTGGTGCTCACTGGCAAAGTGATGTTGATGCTGGCCGTTATGTGGGAGCAGTAGAGTTTGCAAGACTGCAAACAATCCCGGCTTTTCAGAAGTCACTGGCAAAAGTCCGTGAGGAGCTGAACGACAAAAATAATTTATTGAGTAAAGAAGATCACCCCAAACTTAATTACTGAAGGTGAAAGTCTTCCCGCAAACTGGCCACAGCAAATGAAAGGAAGTGCAACTGCGTAGGGGCGACCGGGCGTGGAGAACGCCTTTGGTTTCCCCGATTCGCATGAATTCAACGCCTCTCCCCCGTTTGCAGTCCGTCCAGACCGTCATGACGTCGTTGTCCGGCTGAAGCGGTAAAACCGGTCTGGCTCACTGACTATCCACAGCGAATTCCGGCCATCAGAAGCTATCCCTTCCGCCTGCGGAATGTCCCGCTCCAGACCACTGTGTCCCCGGCGCAGCGGCATCACCCTCCTGCCGCCCTCCGGGTCTGACACCAGTACCAGGGCTGATTCATGGGAAAGCACATATAGCCGCCTGTTTATCCTGTCGTAATGCAGACCGGAGATATCCTTCAGGAACCACGGCAGGGACAACCGGTGCGTCAGTGAATCACTGACCGACAGAGAGTCATGGCTGTGGTCCGTTTCTAAAAAACGAAGCGGTTTCTTTTCCTGCGCCACTATCAGGGCATTCTCTCCCCGTCCACGGGCAAGGCCTTCAAAACCGGCATTGTCGCTTTTTCTGTCCACATCCAGGGTCAGGGTGTATGACGCCGGCGGCAGGACAGACGTATTCCTGTCAATGTGGTGGGTGGTGAGTATCCGCTCCCGTTCCCGGGACAGGACATAGCGGTTCCGGCCGAGATACTCAATGGCCTCAAAATCATGGTCGCCATGCGATGGTATCACCCGCAGCACGTTCCCGTCCGTGTCCAGCTCCACCACCGACGACGGATGGTCGGTCACGGCAAACAGCGTTCCGCTGTCCGGGTTCCACGTCAGGCCGGAGAGACCGCCCTGTATACCGGGAATGTCTTTTTCTGTCGCAAGCTGCCACTGCGTTTCCTCCGGGTACCAGGTTTCCGGAAAATACAGTGTGGCCGCACCGGCCACCATCAGAAGAGCGCCAGCCAGCAGTGCCGGTTTTTGTTTAAGTAAACGTCTCAGAGTCATGGTTCCGGATGTTCAGTTCATCGCATTACATGCAGTCAATGACAAACCAGAGCATGGCCAGGGCTCCGGTCAGGAAGCCGGAGATGAAAGCGCTGGTCAGCAGCAGTAAAATCAGCGCCCGGAGCGAAAAGCGTCCCCCGCCATACCCGGCGCGTCTTTCGTCATCCGGCATGTTGTCCTTCTGCAAAAAAATTCTCCGGGGAATTACCGGTATGGAGATGTCCGGATAAAAAGAGCTTTATTCCCGTAAGGCCTGTCATGCAGCCCCGGATTATATTCATTCAATATTCAGTAACAGAAATACCGATACAAAAAACACCAGTGATATCATGACGACAAAAGAAATACAGATGTAATAAATCATCTTCAGAAAGTTCATCAGTCAGTTACCACAATATCTGTTCCGGCCACTTGTTCTCTCCATGCCCCTGTTTTACCGGATATCCGTCAGACCAGCCGCCATCGGCCGGACACGCCTTTACCTGCATTCATTTTCTCCACCACGCCCGCTCCCTCAAGCGTAACCAGATAAGCCCTGGCCTGGTATATTGTCAGCCCGGCCGCATCCGCAATACTCCGGGTTCTGACAGGTATATTTATCCTGCCGTTTGCCTGTGACTGCATAAAAGACAGAATTTTGTCGCAAGCGTCATTACTCATTTTGTTCTCCTGTGACTACGGGGAAGCAATGCTGTCCCGGAAGCTGAAATACCTGCCCCGGGTCTTCACATATCAGAACCGTTGTCCGGTTTCATCTGTAATCACCCCGGGTAACAGGCCGCTCGTGCACAGTACATGCAGGTTCTCCACCCCTGCATACTCCACCAGGCAGGCCCGGAGGTAATAATCCTTGCGTGATGCCGCCTTCAGTGAGGCATTCCTGTTTATGGCCGTACACAGGGATATCAAAGTCCGCTTTCGCAACTCAGTCAGTTCACCTGAGCTTTCCGGCCCGGCACTTCCCTCAAGCGCCTGACGCAGCATGTCACGCAGCCGGAGGAGGCTGTCCCGGCCACTGATAACCTGCGCAGTTCCTCTCAGGAGTCGCATTTCCTGCAGCCGCGAAGGTACCAGAACAACCATGGGAACCGGACTGGCCGCGTGCAGCATTCTGATACCCTGCAGATGCCGTCCCCAGCCGACCAGCGGCTCCGCACTCAGTGCCACCAGAGCCAGGTCATATGCCCCGGGAGGTGACATCTCCGGTCGCACCACGGCATACCCCATACCGGCAAGCAGATGTGACAGCCCCAGCAGTTCATATTCACAGTTCCCCGTCAGCAGTATGCGTTTCCGGCGGGACATGGCATTTTCCATTTATCCTGCCCCCGCTAACTTAACGCCGGGCTTATCAGCTCTGCCAGCATGGCTGCCAGTCCCACAAGAACCAGCAGATAAACCGTGACCAGTACACGTACAGATATTTTCATTACGATCCCTGCTCAGAAATAGTTCACTACCGGCGTCAGGTTGCCCTGCCAGCGCGTCACGGGCTCCTCCGCACCAGGAAAACGAACCCGGATACCCTCCAGGGATGTCACCCGGGCCCCGGCAATACGGTTTTTTATGCCGTTATCCGGAAGGAAACTGCCGGGCATTACCGTAAAGGCGTCCGGCCGGGCCTTCAGACCCGAGTAAGACGGGTTCCACCGGTAATCTCTTACCTGCCACAGCAGGCGTTTTATCTCCTGCGCCGCATCCGGCGTGACGTTGCCGCTGACCACGCTCCAGCCCTTCTCTGCGGTGGTACTGTCCTGCCAGGCCAGTACATGGCTGGCAGTAAAGGTAATTTCGCCATACCGCACCTGCCCCTTCGCCAGTTCGCCCCGGGCCTCAAGGCAGACGACGCCATGTCCGGCATGCAGCAGGCTTACCGACGGCTGCAGCCCGGGACGGGCTGATGTCAGGGTCGTGGTATACCCTTTAAGAATGTAATAACGTCTCCCCGGACGGCTTTCACTCACCATGCCCTCCTGCCGGCTCATCTCCAGCGGGACGGGCTGCCACTGCCAGGCCGTATCCCGGATATACAGTGTGCCGCTGAGTTCAGTCACGCCCACGGCCATGCCTTCCTGCCAGTGGGCCTGTGCGACTGTCAGCGGCTGGCTGCTCACGGATGCGGATGCCAGCATCAGCAACAGATAATAGTTTTTCATTACACATCTCCCCCGGTTACCTTTCCTGCGGAACTGTCAAAAAAAGAGCGACCACCGGCCTCATATAAGGCAGCAGAAAACTCAGACAGCGTCATTCTGGTCATGAATGTCGTGCCTTCCCCGAATACCAGCCTGACCCGGCCGTTATGTTCCTGCGCCTGCCGGATATCCCGGACACTCACAAAGAAAAACACGCCGTCGGCCCGCTCCAGCCCCATAAAAACGGCGGGGTCCGGAACGGGTGACCGGGGGCCTGCAGCCTTACCGGTATTCAATGCTCACCGCCAGGGAGGTATGCCAGCGGGACGGTACCGCCCCCTTAAAACGCAGCTCACCGCTGTCCGCCACCGTCTGTGCGCCGTATACCCCGTCAACCTGGCGCAGGGCGGCGTCACTGAACCGGCTCAGTCCGGACACGCTGCTGACCGTCATCTCCCGGAGCCAGACCGGGCCTTCACTGTCAAACAGGGTCTGCAGCACACCCGGCGTCTGCCCTGCCGGCATCACCTGCGTCTGTGGCGACAAGCCGTTGCCCTGCAGGTCGCCATACAGCCCGGCATACTCCGCCCGGTCCCCCAGGACATGGCGCAGCACACCCGCCGCCTGCATCCGGAAGGTGAATGTCCCGGTACGGACATTTCCCTCCCCCGTCACCGGCAGTGTCACCGATGCCATACCCGGTGCCGTCCACGTCAGTGCAAAACCCTCGGTTTCCTTACCGTACGTCACCTGCGGCGCAAGCCCCTCCCGGCCGGCCGGGGTGGTCAGGATAGTTTTTCCCAGCAGGACCGTCATGGCCGGCAGGGGAACCGGTATTACCTGCTCCCCACTGCGCAGGACAGAGACAGCTTTCGTGTTTATCTGTGTGTTCCCTTCCCCGACCTTCCAGACCCAGGGATTACGGGTGCTGGTCACCGGCCCGCCCAGCTTCAGCTCTCCGCTGAAGTCTTCCCCCGGCGTGTTCCACGCCAGCACACAGGACGGCAGCAGACTGGCGGCCAGCAGTAAAATCGTCATTCGTTTCATTGTGTTCTTCCTCTCCCTGCCCGTTCTTTACTGGACCGTCACCGTCACACTCAGCCCGGCCTGCCACTGCGCCGGCGTGTTTTCTGCCGGCAGGCGCAGCTCAAAATCCGAGACGGCGGACGCATAGGCCGCCGCCAGCCGGGTCACCCGGCCGTCAGCCAGCACGCCCTGACTGATAACCTGACCGTTATCTGCCGTGCTCATTCCGTTACCGAAGCCCCGGTTCAGCATCAGCAGGGAAGGCAGACGGCTTTTGAGCCACTGCGGCAGGGTGCCGGCCTGCACACCGCTCACGCTCTGCCCGTTTACGAGCGACATGCCTGCCGGCAGAACCGCCCCGTCTTCCTGGTGTCCGGCGCTGACGGCCATTCCCTGGTCAAGGGTGAAAGAAAGCTGTCCCGCCACGTGACCGTTCTCCGGGTTACGTACCGGGACAGAGGCGCGGAAGTGTTGCGCCGTCGTGCTGCCGCCATCCGTCACGGAAAACGGCTGCCCGTTACTGCTGAAGGAGATAAAAGGGGTGAAGCCGGGACCACCGCGCTCTGCCACCTCATACAGATGGCCTTCCAGAAACGGCAGGGAGCCCTTGCCGCGTAAATCAAAAACCAGTTGTCCGTTCGCTGTACGGGCATCAGCGGTATCCACCGCCCATGTCTGGTCAGGGGAGCCCACCTGCCAGGTCCATTTCGGAGCCTCGTCAGTGACCAGACCGTGAAACTGTATTTCCCCGCCGTCAAGAATTCCGGCCCGGGGTGCTGCGGAATAAAACAGGGCCAGCGCGGCCAGGGCGGAAATAATAGATTTATAATGATGCGTTATTTTCATCGTTATTCACTCTGTTTTATCCGTTGGTCATAATTAATAAACAACGAGCATTCAGACAAGCTGAAAATAATAAACCCGGCACCGGCGTACGCGGACATTTCCTGGCTGACAGAGAAGCAGGAAATAACTATGCCGGAATACCGGGTTTATTACCGGTGAGCGGCCGTAAAGCAGAACACCGTTTTTAACAATCAGGCAAATTACTTTCTGTTATGCCTGACAACCTGATGTATTATTGATAGGTAACCGTAGCAGGCAAACCAATTTTCCATTTAAATGAAGCATCGGCACTAACGGGAGCATTCATGGTCATTTTAACTATACTATTTTTAGCAATTACAGAACCATAATAGGAAGAGAATTTCCAGTCAGATTCACTAAATGTCTCTGACCAAGGATTTCCCATTGAGGCACCTTCGGGGATGACAAAGTTATTTGCAATATCAGGCCACCCCTCAAAAATGACACTGCGAACATCCGCAATACTACTAGGTGCTGTTGGAAGACCACCGAAGTACCCCTGCCCCTCATTTGCAGCCATCAACCTCTGATAAGGACGGCTACCATCAAGCTTGGCTGCGGCCACGATTCCCTGAGCAGTTAAAGGGAAAACAGCCTTACCTATTACCTGTCCCGCTTCGTTCCGTACTGCTGCTGAAGCTGTTACAGAACTATTATTCCAGTCATCACCGATCCAGCCATACTTAATAGTTGGAACAATGCCAGCCCGACCTGTAAACTGCGCAGTAGAGCGAATGGCCAGGATAGGGAGGGTTTTTGGAACAGTAATCTCAAGTTTTGTGTCATTTTTCTGAACTTGACCGTTAAGGTTTGTGACAGCAGCACCGACTGCAGTTTCCCACGGAGTCGCTTTCGTCACTGGTGTCAGTGACCCGCCAATCTCAACCTGACCACCGCCGCCGTTTGCTGTCCACGCAGCCATAGCCGAGCCGGATACCACTGCAGATGCAGCCACTGCCAGTGCAATCAGTGTTTTTTTCATGAATTTATTCCTTTCAGTTTTATAAAACAATTAAAGAACTATTTTGTTATTAAATAGTAATTCCGTCTGTTACCCGGTCTTACCGCAAAGCCATCCCCTGCCACCTTATTTATGTGGCATCACTGAGATATTTATCCCTGTAATACAGAATGGCTTTACGTTATTGCCGTAAATAACTGTGCGTCATTCACTCAGGTAATTCGTGGTGCCCTGCCGTTCTTTTTAACCGGCGCTGATACCTTCCACTTCCACCGGCACCTGCACATTCCCCCGGTAGTTCGCCGGCACCTCCAGCTCCGCCGGCGCGTCACTTCTCAGCTCCACCTGCCGGGTTGCCGCCGGCACCGTGATAACCACATCCTCTCCCCGCTGGCTGACCGAGAGGGCCGCCCGCTGCCCGTCCACCATCAGGGTGGTCTTCAGCGTGAGCCGTGCGTCCCGGCCGTCTCCCAGTGTCCGTTTCACCGTGATATACGCCATGTTTCCGGATGCCGGGCGACTTTCGGCATTACGGATGACCAGCGTCTCCGGCAGCGGACCGTTGCTCTCCGTCCGGTACAGCACCGGGTCCGCCGGGGTGCGCGTCACCTTCACCACGCTGTTGCCCACCACCTGACCGTTCACCACGCCCAGGTACTGCGTCTTCTCGCTGTAATCCGCCGCCAGGACCGGCAGGGCGCTGAAGAGGGCCACCGCCATCAGTGCTTTTTTCATCATGGTTTCTCTTTATTCCGCAGGACCGGAAAGGGTTATTTTTTACCTGCTTTATCAGACGAATTAACCGCCGTATCAGATGTCTTCTGCCTGGGAGAAGTCGCCGTTTTTTTCTGGTTGATGGTCCAGGTCTGCAGCTCGCCGTAATCGTTCAGGGAATCCACCTTCACCACATCCCCCTTCACCTGCACCTCATCCCCCGGCATAAACATCAGCAGTTTCTGAGCCGTGTCGTTGTCCACCGCAACTTTTTTACCGTTCGCATCCAGCAGGCTGCCGATGGCGTAGATATACGGCGTGGTGTTGACCAGCATCGTCCGCCCGTCCGGACGGACCTGCAGGCTGATGCCTTCCTCGGCGCCTTTACGGTCCTTCAGCAGCGCCTCCGGGCGGTAGAACAGCTTCAGCTTCGTGCGCAGGGCAATGGCAATTCCGCTGCCCTTCAGCGCCGGCGGAATATCCTGCAGGTTCAGCCAGTACACTGACTCTTTATCCTTCGGCAGGTGGTCAGAGGCCATGATGATACGCAGCGTCTGCTGCCCCTGCGGTTTCACCTTAAAGAAGGAGGGCGTCACCACAAACGTCGGGCGGGTGTCTTTCTCCACAATATTGTCCACCCACGCCTGGCCGCCGAAAGTACGCTCCTTGTCATTGTTGGTCACCGTGATGGTCAGCGCGTCCTTGTCGCCGCGAAAAATATAGCGGGTCTGGTCCGCCGCCAGGGAAGCCAGCGCACTCTGGCTCGCCATCATCAGGGCCAGGGTCATTCCCAGCGCCTTCGTCACTCTGTTACGGAAAAAAGAACGCATTTTCTGGGTCTGTTTCATCGTCATCATTGTCCGGTTATGCTTATTCGCACGTAATTTCCTGTAGTTTCGCCGTCTCCTGCAGTTTCGCCGCAGGTATCCGGCACTGTCCCAGCGTGATATCGCCGGGGCGGTCCACCGCGTTAATCATCAGCACGCCGTTGTTCGCCACAAAGCCCAGCGGCGTGTTATTGCTGTCCCGTGCCCATGTGCCGCCCGGCACAAAGGCCCCGTCCGGCATCCTCACCTGCAGCAGGTAACGGTGCACCTTCAGAGCATCAAACGGCATCCACACCACCGCGCTGTCCGTCGGCACCACCTTCCGGCTGGTCGTGGACAGCTCCGTGTCCAGCGGCAGCGTGCCCGCATCTATGGTCACCGTATTCCAGTCATAGCTGTTCAGCGGTACTACCAGGTTCCCGTCACTGTCCGACGTTTCATTGCCGGACATCACCTTCACCCCCGGCGTGTCCTTCACGCTCACCACCGCCACCGTGTCCCCGGTGGTCCGGCTGAACATGATGTCCCGCGCCGCCGGCACCGCCAGTACCGAACCGCTGGCTGACACCGAACCACTGGTGCCCGAACCGGACGAGTGGTTCACCGTGCCGTTCAGGTTCGCCCGGTCGCCGCTGTAGGCGGCGTTCAGGTAACTGCTGATACCGCCGTCACTGTCACGGCCGCCGCCCAGACCGTAGCTGAACCGGTCGTTCAGGGCCCCGGAGATACCGGTACTGACGCCGGTGCCGCCATCTTTACCGGTGCTCACCGTGGTGCTGCTGCTGTACTTCCGCTCAAACAGGGTGAACGGCACCGACACCGACGCGGAGGCCGACCAGGTGTTCTCCCCGTTCATGTTCCGGGACCCGGACCAGCCCAGATTCAGGCTGACGCTTTTTATCTGTGTGCTCAGGGTACCGGTAATTCCTGTCTCCTTACCGTTGTCATCAGCGTACCGGTAACTGCCGGTCGTGGAGGCCGGGTAATAGCTCCGCTGCCATCCCGACGCCGACAGGCTGAACAGCCCTCCCACCGGCTGGCTGATGCCCGCATTCCACTCATCCCGGGTCCGGCGCCCCTGGTTCTGCTGCAGCCATGTTTCAGCCGGGTTAAAGGAGGACATGTCCTCATATTCCTCACTCTGATGTGACCAGCTCACCCGCAGTCCGGTGTTCGTCAGCGCCAGCTGTTTGCTCCAGGCCAGTTTCACCTTATTCCCGCTGCGGCTGCCGTCCCGGTACTTCGCCGTGGCATAAGCGCCGTCAGCGGAGAGCGCCCCCAGATACCCCAGCCCCAGAACCGCACCGGCACTGGCACCCTGCCAGTCCTGGTTGAACACGCCCCCCGTGCGCAGCGTCAGCCCGTCCAGACCATACCCGTATGACGCGGCAAACACCCCGCCCTCCAGGTCGCTGTCATCGTCCGGTATCCCGGCCGCCACGCTGAACTCGTGCTGTCCCGGACTCAGCTGCCCGGCCATTACCGACAGCGGAAAGACCTGCGTCTGCTCCCGCCCGTCATCCCCGGTGACCGTCATCGTCACGTCCCCGCTGCTGTACAGCGGCACATCCGTGACGGAGAACGGCCCGGACGGCATCATCCCCGAGTACAGCATCCTGCCGTTCTGGGTCAGGGTCACCCTTGAGGGACCGTTCGCAATGCCGCTGAACACCGGGGTATACCCCAGGCTGCCCGGCTTCATGCTGTTGTTCCGCGACAGGGACACACCGTACGTGCCGGTACTGCCCAGCAGGCTGTCACCGGTCGAGGTCTTCCCGACCGCCAGGTCCGCACTCAGGGAGCGGATGGCCCGGGTGGCCGTGAACATGTTTATCGTGGCCTCGTTGCTCCCGCCATCCCCGGTACTGGCCGTGGCTGACGAGCTCACCACCCAGCGACCGATGTTGGCCTTCAGGTCTGCTGAGCCGAACGCCGACGTGTTGTACCGCCCGCTGTTGGCGTTCGCGTTGTAGTTCATCCGGAACGCCTCCGTGCCGTAGTCCCACTCCACGTTCTCCGGCATTTTCACCAGTCCTTTCTGCGGAATGGCCAGCGACAGGCTCTGGGTGGCGACATCAAAGTCCACCTTCACCGCCGGCGCTTTCGCCAGCACCCAGCACTGCCGCATGGCGTCATATCCCTTACGGAAGTACTCCGCGCTGACATAAATCCCGGCCTTTGCCAGCCACGCTTCTGACAGACACAGCGCTTCGCTGTCCTGTGGTGTTACGTCCAGGATCCGCTTCCCGATATCCTTCCCGTTCAGGGACAGATCCACCAGGTAACGCCCCGGCGCATAATCTCCGTTCAGCGCCGCCCAGACCTCAGGGTTAATCCCCGCCCCACCCTGAATAAAGGACATGTCCAGTTTTTCTCCGGCACTTGCGGTACCGCTGCCCAGGGCAACCGCTATCGCAAGTGCCAGCACGGCATGGCAAAAAGACATCTGGCAGGCTGGCTGTCTTACGTTATTCCCGTTCATCAGCATTCCTTACTGGTAGGTGACCACAAAGGTCAGGGCGCCGTTGTACTCACCCGCCTTCACGTCCGCCGGAAACACCGGCTGCGCACGAAACCGGAACTGCCCCTTCGCGGCAAAATCCACCGGGTACTTCACCTCATGATTTGCCTGCGTGATGCGCCCCCGGAAGTCCGCCTGCGTATCCGCGGCCCGCACATCGATACGGATACCGTCGCCAGCGCCACGGGTGACCACACCCTGTCCGTCCAGCTGGCCCGGGTTGCCGAAATTCAGGGTGGCGATCTGCCCGGCCAGAAAGGCCGAACAGCCCTGAACGGTGGCGCCGGTCTCATACAGACGCACGGTGAAATCACGCGGCGGCACGGGTGCAGCGGACGACTTACGGTATGTCCCGAAGGTCAAACGGCTGCTGCCGGTACCGTCAGCATCCACCACCACATGACAGGCAGAGGCCACCACATCAGCACTGAACAGGGTTTTCTGAACGGAAGCGTGAGAAAGCCCGCCCCCTGCCAGCAGCAGAAGGAAAAGTATCTTTATTTTTTTCATCGCAAATCCGGAGCAGACGGTTCAGTCTGCTTTATCATTCATGATGGCTGTAATAACCCGCCAGTTTATGCACATTCCTGCTGATAAAATTCAGCCGGTTAACACTGGTGCTGAGATATCCGCCACTCATACCGTGGCGTTCGCACACAACCTTTCTGGAATACCCGGAAACGAAATAATCTTTCAGGGCCAGAATAATCTTTTCACTGTGTATCGGGGATATATCAACAAGTAGCCAGAACTGCTCTTCGGACACGGCCCCCGGTTCGAGTTCCCCGGCCCTCACTATCCTGACGCCGGAAAATGATTTTTTATTCAGTTTCAACGGAACTTCCTTCCTTAACTTTTCCTTAACCTTCCCGGCAAGGAAAACATGTAAAGGGAAGATAACTAATCTTTTCGCTTATTATATTTAAGACGTTAATTCTGAAAAGCATATCTTTAACGATCTTTTCATCCATAACAAAACACATACCCAAAATATAACACTAGAAAATATAATGAAAACAGAATTAGATTCTAAAAAATAACATCAAATCAATACAAAAGATCGCCAAACCATCCATTAACCATGCATTACACTCCCAAAAAAAAGAAAAGATAAATTAATCAAAATCAAAAACAGAAAATAATAACGAAAAAGACAGAACTTCATGTAATAAAACTGAATATCACGATATAAAATACATTTAAATCAAATGGATACACAGCAACCTCGCAGCACTTAAAAAAGACGTTGATTTATAGTTAAGCCGGAATCGACCGCAAACAAAGAGGTTTCCCAGCCCCGAACAAGTACCGCAGGATATTATTCACCACGCAAGTATCTTCCTGTTTTTCAACAAAACGCAAAACAGTAACCGAGAATTAAAGGGCCCGATGAACAGGGTATATAAAATACAGAACCATTAATGCCGGATAAAAACAACGTTCAGAAAACAGGCTGGGAGAGTATTAAATTATGTTCAGATATTAAAAAAAGGGAAATAAATAAAAAAAACGGACATGGTTGCCGTAATAAAATAACCTCCGTTCCATTCTTAAACATGGAGCAGGTGGAAGAAGGGAAGGTGTTTACACACAGAGAAAACGTTCAGTCAGCAGATAAACAACCCGCAATGCCTGACTGCTGGAGCTTAAAGAGTCTCTCCGGGTTAATACATAATTAAACAACAGACAGTGTAATTTTCGACAGGAAAGGAATGATCAGGGGAGATATAACACGGCTCCGATAACGGTCAGGTGCAGGACACAAAGTTGCGCAAACCAGCGGCCACCGGGCAGCAGACCTGACAGCATCATCACGCCCCCGGACGGGACATTGAGCAGCAGGACAGACATCGTCAGTCTGGCGGCAGCCATCATCTTCTGACATCCGATCGTCAAAAAGAACAGAACACACAGTCTGGTCGAGAATGTCTGCTGGTAAATACGCCCAACGCCTTTCAGGTTGCCAACATAGAATATGTCCTGTGCCCCCAGATAACCGGGATGCGCCGTTTCGATTTCTCCACACGCCTCGTCGTCACTGGCTCTACGTTCCAGCGCTTTCAGGCGCTTTTTGAAGTTCTCAAGGTTATGGCGAAACCAAACAGAACGGACACCGCTTCCGGAGATAAAGACTCTCTGTTTACGTAACTCATTACTTATTGGTTCTGTGCTGACCTCGCTGCTGCATAATAACAAGCGATAACTCTTATAAGTAACGTAGGACCAGGGTGTGTTTCGTAACTATTTTTTTGTACAACTTGACGCTGCATATCGACGAAAACCCACTTAATTTGATGGAAAATGTTCAAAACTGAATTCATTTTTTATTTCAGGGGCAATGTTCATCCGTAACTTGAAGTGTCTGTGAGGTTAATGGATACGTTCTGGAGTTTAAACACTCTCCACCAAATCCCCCAACGTCACCATCAACATCATCGGATCCATCGGCGACGGTACAAACCCCACCCGCTGGTAAAATTCCCGTGCTTCATCCGACAGGGCGTGAACCAGCATCCCGCGAATGCCGATAGTCTCCGCCACTTGAATAACCCGCAGCCCTGCGTCGCGTACCAGCGCCCGACCAACGCCCTGCCCATGAAGCGATTTATCCACCGCCAGACGCCCCAATACCACAATCGGAATCGGGTCAGGCATATTGCGACGAAAGCGACCGGGGGCGGTATTCGTCGTGACCGCGCTGGACGCCAGCGAGTAATAGGCCAGTACGCTCGAATCGCTGCCACAACACACAAAGGTACGGGACGCACCAGTGGTCTGATTTTTCATCGCCCGCTGTTTCAGCCAGTTATCCATAGAATCCACACCGCAGCAAAACGGAGTAAGAATATGTCCGGCATGAAGCGGCTCAGGGGAGGAAATCATTTTTCCTGCTCCCACGGCGCAGGGGTCTGCATGGTTTTACGCAGTGCGGCATTAGGTGAAGGTGTTTGATCCAAACGAGCCAGAAATTCCTGATAGGCCTCTGGATCGGCCATAATGATGCGTTGTTCGATCAGCGCTTCCTCGGCGGCAGCACGGGCAGCTTCCAGCACAAAGTCAGTGCGGTTTTTCCCTCTGGCTTTCGCCGCTCTATCAATAAGATCGCGCTCGGCGGGTTTGATACGCAGGTTCAGGGTTTCGCGTTTCATCGCCATACTGTTTGCGGCTGGCATAGTGTTGTCCTCTTGTACTTCTGTGGATATTAAGTATACAACACGCGTAACGCAGATGTCATTACGATAAATTTAGAAGGAATAGAACCGGAGTATCGAACCGAAAGGTTTTCTACTCATTTAGAGATTCAGTACCAGGCTGTGCGCTGGCATTCGCTGTGAGTGATTCCTCCTCGGGGCCGACGCAGCAAAAGATTCAATACTGCCGCGCCAAAACACGCAACATTATACAATCCAGAAAGCATAAACCTAACGGATACGCACAGTAAGAACCTCAATAACGTGTTACACCGTTTTTCATAAAGCCAACCATACGATTGAATGCGTCCCCTCCCCCTCAAACTTCCGGATATCGCTACGCCATCTACCCGCCGCAGTATATATTTACCGCGTTGTATGCCTTTCCTAACCGAGAACGTTAATATTTACCTCCAGGATAAACCTTATCACAAATTAAAATCAGATCTTATACCTCATGCTAACTACCTCCATGAAATTAAAGAGCTATTCTCTAAAAGATTAAAGGAAATTATTACTTAATTCAAATTTTAAAGAGATAATTTGATAATAACATGAGCCAATTCTTGTAAATTTCCATCTTTTTTTTATACGCGACATAGTTTTTTAACGATACTATAATATGTAGAAATGCAATATAAAATAGCATTTTCCATAGAAAATGAAAAGATCGCCACCTGATACCTTAAGTTCGCAAATAATTATATAGCTATATATTAGTTTTTTTGAAATATTTTTCAGAATAATTTTTGATTTACACGCACATTTAATAAAAGGAAATTATCATGCTAAAAGTATTTAATCCCTCACCTGTCCAGGTGGGGAGCATTGAATGTTTACAATCAGCGCAAAACTGGCAGAGGAAATCCTTATCACTTCAGGGATTAAATTTACTGCAGTCCGTGCTCATCAAGCTCACCACGGGTAAAATTTCAATTACGACATCGTCCGGGGAGTATATTACGGCATCAGGGCCAATGTTAATATTTTTAGCTAAAGATCAAACCATTCATATCACAATGGAAGAGACTCATGAACAGTTAAATTATAATTTAATTGAATTAGATTCATCGTCAATAAAAAATGCTTATAATTTTTTTCTGTATGAACATGCAGACTTTTCGGCCCCATTAACAAAACCGACGACAAAACATCTGTTAGCGCCAATAGAAACAGGCGTAGCAAGAGTATTCAACCTCTTACACTCTTCAAATAAAAGCCAAAAACTATCCCAAGATAAAAAGGAATATTTAATAAGATTTCTACTTTCAGAGTTCATCTATGAACCCGAAGCATTTGCTCTCTTCAGAGAACTATCGCAAAATACATTAGCCGAAAACATTTATAATATTATTATAAGCGACATAAGTCGAAAATGGGCGCTCAAGGATATTTCTGACTCACTCTATATGAGTTGTTCCACATTAAAGAGGAAATTGAAACAAGAGAACACCTCATTCAGCGAAGTTTACCTTAATGCGCGAATGAATAAAGCGACAAAACTTCTACGCAATAGTGAATATAATATTACCCGAGTGGCTTATATGTGTGGTTATGATAGTGCTTCTTATTTTACATGCGTTTTTAAAAAACACTTCAAAACTACACCATCGGAATTTTTAGCGTTTTTATCTTCCTCTCGTCATCAATATGTTAATTGAGATATCTGACAATGCAGTATAAGAACAAAGCAAAACATATTAATATAAGAGATGGAATTCTGTTGCTCGCTAAAAAATTCGACCTAACATTGAGCGAGAAAAAAGTCATTTATTACGTGGCAGCAGGATTATCTGTTAAAAGTTGCTCAAATTTATTAGATCGAAATATAAAAACGATTTCAACACAAAAGAGATCAGCCTATAAAAAAATGGATATTACTACTGATGTTGAATTAATCCATTTGATGCTGAATGAGTTTTACATATCAGTCGATATTACGTAATTTTTTCTAAAATGTTGCCAAAGTGGTAGGCAAGGCAATTCTGGATATCATCTTCAGAGATCGGTGTGATATCTACGTTGTTTAATTTAACTGTTCCCGTATAGCAATGACTGGAATTTGATAGTGCTTTGATTAAAGAAGATTTACCTGAACCTGATGTACCGATAATACCCATAAAATCTCCGGGAACAGCAGTGAATGAAAGCTGTTCAATCAGTGTTCGTTCCGCAAACGCTATGGGGTAATTCTTCGCTGTCTATCGGCTGGCTGACGATCGACTCTACTCCGCCAGTGTTGATAACGATACCGGTAACTGGTATGTTTCTGTTCCGCAATCCGCTATTCTGTCGGGGGGGAGAATCAGTACATCATTACGGCCACCGATCCCGCCGGGAATAGCGCCACCGCCAATGGAACATTTACAGGCACATCGCCGACGTAAAACCCGGTTAACAAGAGTTCCGGCGTAGATGAAATGATTTCGCTTAGCGAGGCGACATGGCATTCGGTAAGTGTTGATGAAGAATATTATGCCTGATAACTAAACATCACCATGCGAGGTCTCTTCGGAGGCCTCCTGAAAAAAACAGAATAATATTTATTGTCTGTTAATTATTACAGAGAGAGTTAATTTATAAAAAAAAGCGGCAGACTACGCTGCCGCAAATATGAGGAGGACAATTACCGTTACGCTACACCACAAAGTAATCCGTTACTGAGGTAAGTAAAACATAAATATCCCCAACAATGAATCAACGAATCAAGCAATCGTCAAATCATGGTATTAATAACCTTGTTCTGTTTTAGCATACTGTGACAGTAAAAATACATTTTAGTCATTCTGTATATCACACGAAAATTTATAAAACAGATTTGGTTCACTCACAATATACAAATTATTTTCATTATCCATGGCAATCCCTTCTGGTTGGGGGATATCATCTCTGAGCCCTGACCACTCCGCCGTCAGGAACAATCGATCGCGCACCCGCCACTCGGAACTGACCTCCAGAATCATTTTTGACTCGTCCGACAACACCAGCAGCGAATCCGTTGGGGCATGGTATTCAAGTCCGGAGACATCGCTCACACTTGCAGTGATGGCAGAAGGCAACGCTCTGGTGATACCATTTTTGCTCATTTCTACTTCTTTGATCACTATGGGTTTTCTTTCTTTTGCGGCATATAATCTCTCATTTTTCGCATCCCATGCCGTACCTTCCAGCCCTTTATTTTTTGCTTTGTCATAGCCCTCAAGCTTCACCATGGAGATTATCTGCATGGTGCCGCGCTGAATATCCACCTGTGTTTTATAGACCGCGCCATCTTTCTCACTGCCTATCTGGAACTGGTTGCCCCCACTCCATGCAATAGACTCCGGGTCGTGGATGCCCTGGAGCGGCATCCGCCCTACCAACTGCCCTTCTGTCGTTAACCAGACCAGTTCAGGGGGATTATTAATAACGGCGAAAAGCATCCTGTCTTCGGCGGAGTAGGTCAAACCTGAAAGGTTACTCTTAACTCCTGCGACTGGTTTTTGCTGAATAACCGCTTTATAGCTACTCAGTGCCAGCGCCGAGGGTTTATCACCATATTTGAGGATCAGTTGATAAACATAGCGTATATCGTCCCTGACCATAAATAAAATCACGCCCAAGAGTACAACCACAATAACGCGTTTTAGTAATCTCATAAAAAATCCATAGCAGATCGCGTCACGACTGATGTCGTAACGCATTTCTTAAAAATAAAGCCGATGTCCGATAGAATCGTTATTCGGTTATGGCGAGCGCCATTAGCATAGGCAAAATGAAATAGTGAGGGTTATCACAAAAAGCCCGATTTTAATCACTAACGTACCCTTTTTGTAAATTGACATAATCAAGAGGAGGGTAGTTTCGGCTAATTATTTAAATAGTACGTCTGCAAATTCGCCCCTGTATGCAGGGCAAATGACAAAAAGTGATAATTAATGAGATGTAACACCGCAATCTGATCTGCTATTGCTGCTTCCACTTCTATTCAACCGGGCAGCAAAAAAATGAAACTCAACCTTATTACCGTCAGCCTGGCTACGCTCGTTGCCGCTGGCGCATTCCCGGCCCATGCCGGTCCTCAGGCACATGTCGTGTGCGGCTATCACCACACGCTGGGCGATGACGCGATTATGATGTTTGGTAAAGCGAATCAGGCGATGTGGCATGACTTTTTTGGCAACACCCACACCGACGCGGTCTCTACCTACCAGACGTTGCGCGCGCAACCCGATACCACCTGTGATAATAAAGCCGACAGCTCCGCTTACTGGGCGCCGTCCATGAAATTACCTGATGGTGAAATCGTAAATCCGGCCTACCAAAAGACCTATTATCAATCCACAAATATAGCGCAATATCCGCTCCATCCATTCCCGGCCGGGCTGGAGTTACTGGCAGGCGATCATCACGGTACTGGCCCCAGTTCCGCAATCACCTTTTTATGTGCCAACGGCAAAGGTTACACCAACAAGGTAGGCGAAATATGCGGCCTGCGTAAAGCGGACGATGCCGTCCAGTTTAATATAGGGATCGCTTTCCCCAACTGTTGGGATGGCGTCAACCTGAAACCAACCCATAGCCACAATAACGCTATCTATGCCGACCACGGGAAATGTTCCGCAGACTATCCGGTCAAAATCCCAACGGTTAATATGAACATCGCCTGGGTACTCCCGCAGATCTCCTCGCTGGATACGTCCAAAGTGGAATTGTCGATGGACCCGGTAATGCATGGCGAAACCCGGGCAGATCGCTGGGGAAGTCTTTATACCGCCCATGCCGATTTTATGAATGGCTGGACGGAAGATGGCGCGCAGTTTATGACGGATCTGTGTATGAATCAGGGACTGGATTGCGGCACTACGGTTCCTTACGCCTACAGTAAAGCGGAAGAAAATACCTGGGTAAGCAGCGAAGATGACAAGCCTCATGCCAGCATCGATACCTTGTACGTACAGGATGACTGGACAAATGGCGGACGCACGCAGCACCCGGAAACGCTCACGCTGGTGAAATTTAAGATCCCGCCCCTGCCTGCCAATATGGACGCTTCGCTATTCAAATACCGTATTCGCCTTTTTGGCGGCAAAACGGAAACGAACGGCGCCGATCAAATTTTCTTTTACCCGACCAGCAGTGACTGGCACGTCAGTACCGTGTCCTGGAACAATAAACCGGCGATCAACTACCGTTCCGATGCCGTGTTATATCTAAACCATTCACATGAGTATCGCATGGTTGATGTCGATAAAGCGGTGCGCAAAGCGCTGGCGGAAGGGAAAACGGAAATATCCTGGTATATCGGCGGCGACCGTCAGGGAAATCACTACGATTTCACGCCAGCGGACTCAAAACAGAGCCTGGTGCTGATGCTGACCGGTTTCAAAAAGACGCCGGAGCTGTAATAGTAAACTGTGCCCGCTGACGCAACAGCGGGCACGATGGCGGCACAAGCATTATGGCACGCCATCAAAACCTGACCAATACCTCAGAAAAACAACCGTTTATTCTCAGGCTGTAGTCCCTGTTGCTGCTGAACATCCTGCAGATAACAGGTCGCTACGATGGCAAGCCGGGCATAGAAGGCGCTAACGGTATTGCGTTGCAGCAATTCCAGATAGCGGAATCCCCAGGGCAGCAGATGCGCCTCCAGTAACCGGTTGGCCGCCACGTTGTCGCCTCGAGCCAGCAGATCGCTACAGGCTAATAGCATCAGGCCAAACTGATCTTCCGGCTCGCGTTCACGGTCAGTGAATACCATGCCCTGCGCCTGTAAAAAAGCTCGATAATCGGCGGTGGTTTCCCCCATCAGCAAATTATCTTTTTCCAGATAGACCGATCCCCAGGGCGGGACGGGCATCTTTCCCTGGCCTTCAAACAACACGGAAAATTGCCATGTAAGCGCATCATCATCCGGTAGCGACCATGACGCACATAGTGATTCAATATGTCCGCGATCGCGCCAGGGGTAAAGCTCAGGCAACGTTGGCAAACAGTCGAACAACGCTTTCACCTCCGGCCTCTCAGGGGAGAAGTAAAACAGTGCGCCGAGGATACGCGGCAAAACAGCACGGGAAGGCATAGCAATAGCTCCTGAAATATTTCGCCTGATAACGCTACGCTTATCAGGCTTACATGGCATAAACCGGGCAAAAAACTACATTGGCAGCGTCCACAGATTGTAAAACGCAATCCTACCCGCCAACTCCGCCGCGATAACCACCACTGCCGTCATGGCCAGCACCGCAGCGCTCGATTTCAGGCGCGCGCAGACCACCACCCCGACCACACCCGCCGCCAGCAATATCGCCTGGGCGGTAAACCAGCTATGCTGCGCGGCGGTCAGAGCGCTATCGGCGCTCATCAGCGTCGCCATATAGCCCGGGCGCAGACAAAAGCTCACCAAAATCGCCAACACGCTGACCAGTAGCCCCAGACGGCGCACGCCAAACAATGCCGCCAACGCGCCGCCGCCAATCAACGGCGTCAATATCATCATTGCCGTGGTGTAAGATGAACGCCAGGTCGCCACCGTCGGCAGTTGGTAAATCTGCGGAACGGCGTATAAGAAGACCACCCCGACTATCGCTGCCAACCATACCAACGCGTTACACAGCGGCGTCGCCCGGTTCAGCAACAAACCGAGCGCCCCCAGACCGCCGAGCGCCGCAAAAGCCGCCGACAAGACAATCTCGTTACTCATCGGCGAATGTCCGACGCGCAGCAGCATATTCAGCGCGCGCAGCGGTTGCCCGACGTGGAAGATGCCGACAATGACGCCAAGCCCAAACAGGCACATCACCGAGAACAGACCGATAGCCTTACGCCGCGGCGCGACCAGCCCCATTGCGCCGCCAATCAGCAGCAGAATAAACGCGCCGACCGCGCTCTGGGTAAAGACCGTAAAAAAGACCAGCGGTAACTCATGCATGGCGCACCTCCCGAATGTTCATGATTGCGCCTTCCGTATCGCCTGTGGGTCTCGCTTTCGGATGCGGTTTAATAATGAGGTTAGGATGGGTGAACGACGCCGAAGGCAGCGGCGCAATTTGATTCTCCGTGCCATATTTTGCCCGTAATTCATCGACAGGGCCAAAATCCAGCGCTCGCTGCGGGCAAGAATCCACACAAATAGGGCGCAGATTGTTCTCCAGTCGGTCAAGACAACCGTCGCATTTACGCATCACGTTCGCCTGCGTATCAAACTGCGGCGCGCCGTAGGGGCAGCGCATTTCACAATAGCGGCAGCCGACGCATACGCTGTCATCCACCACGACCAGACCATCCTCTTTGCGTTTATGCATCGCCCCGGTCGGACAGCCGGAGACACATACCGGCTCATCGCAATGGTTACAAGCAATAGAGAGGTAGTAGGTAAAGGTGTCGTGATGCCAGCTTTCCCCCTCTTTCACCCAGCTTCCGCCGCCATATTCATAGACGCGGCGCAGTTTCGGACCGACATCCAGATCTTTATTATCCTTGCAGCTTACCTGGCAGGTTTTACAGCCTGAACAGCGCGAGGAGTCAACATAAAAGCCATACTGTTTCATCGTACATCACTCCTTAAGCGCGTTTAATTTCAACCAGATTGGTATGCTGCGGATTGCCTTTCGCCAGCGGCGAAGGGTGGTGGCTGGTCAGCGTATTGATACAGCCGCCGACATCAACGCCGTTGCCGTCAAGCCGCGTCCACGCGCCCTGCGGCATCGCCGCCACGCCGGGTAAAATGCGCTGGGTCACTTTACAGGGAAGCTCCACCACGCCGCGGTCATTGAATACATGCACCCGATCGCCGGACTTCAATTGGCGGGCGCTGGCGTCAATCGGGTTAATCCAGACTTCATCCGGCACCGCCTCATGCAGCATCAGCACATTGCTGTAGGTCGAGTGGGTATGCCCTTTGGTATGGAAGCCGCTTAACTGCAACGGATACTTCGCCGTCAGCGCTTTGTTAAGGTGCGACTCTTTCGCCGGACAAAATTCCGGCAATGCGGGAATTCGCTCGCCTTCTGGCAAAGTCCACGTTTGCGCCAGATCCGCCAGCGCCTGGGAGTAAATTTCAATTTTGCCCGACGGCGTGGAGAGTGGATTAGCCTCGGCGTCGGCGCGGAAATCGGCAAACGCAAGGCTCTGCTGCTCGGTCGCGATACGCTGGTCAATCACGCCCATCTCTTTCGCCACGCTCCACTCCGGCAGGTATGGACGTTTCTCACGGATCTGCTGATAGTGCATCTCCGCCCACTGCGCCTGAGTTCGGCCCTCGGTATATTGCTCGCGCAGTCCAAGATGCCCGGCGATATCCGCGCAGATGTCATACGTGCTGCGCACTTCCCACATCGGTTTAACGGTTTTCTGAATCGCAATCATATAGTTATGCGATCCCGCCGCATAGGAGCTGTCCACCAGGTCTTCCGCCTCAAGATAGCTGGTCTCCGGCAACAGCAGATCCGCATACATCGCGCTGGGCGTCATATGGTTTTCAATCACGATAATGGTTTCACACAGCGATTCATCCGCGAGAATTTGACGGGTGCGGTTCGTTTCGCCGTGCTGATTCAGCAAGGTATTACCGGCCTGGTTGAAAAACAGCTTAATCCCGGTTTTTAGCCTGTCCGCGCCTTTCACGCCCATTGTCGTCGCGGTCATTTTCTCCGGATGCTGAATGGCGTCCGTCCATAGATAGCAAGGAATAGAGGTTTTGATCGGATTCTTACCGACAGGCAACAATGGCACGCCATACGGCGTACCGTAAGGCCAGTTGCCATTGTTGGTGCCGGGCCGCCCGAAGTGGCCGGTTAACGCTGGCAGCGTCTGAATAGCACGCACGGTTTGTTCGCCGTTGGCATGACGCTGCGGCCCCCAGCCCTGGCAAATATAGCAGGCGCGCGCCGAGGCGATTTCGCGCGCCAGTTGGCGAATACGCGTTGCCGGAATACCGGTGATATCCGCCGCCCATTCCGGGGTTTTCGCGATACCGTCATCGCCCGTGCCAAGAACATAATCTTTATAGCTGGCGTTAGGCGCAGCCGTGTCCGGCAAAGTGCTACGGTCATAGCCGACGCAATAGCGGTTTACCAGCGCCTCGTCGAGAAGCTGTTCGGTAATCAGCGTATGCGCGATGCCGGCGACTAACGCAGCGTCCGTGGTTGGGCGAATCGGTAGCCATTCGGCGTGTTCGGTAATCACCGAATCGGTATAGCGCGGATCGATAATAATGACTCGGGCTTTCGAGGTCTCCAGCGCCCGGCGCAGCTCTTCAACCTGACCGCCGCCGGACATCCGCGTTTCTGAGAGATTCAGACCAAATAGCACCACCAGATCGGAATGCGCGATCTGCGTAAAATGGCTACCGACATAATCGCCGTGGGTATAGGGCGTGGCGGTGGCGATTTGCGCCGTGGAATAGGTGTTGTGATAATTTAAATAACCGCCGGTGAGATTTAATAATCTTATCCAGGCGGGCCTGCCCTGCGTATGATAATATGCCCCGGATTGATAATTATAATAAATAGCTTCCCGGCCATATTGTTCGCTAACGCGCGTTAATTCCGCTGCAATAAAGGCCGTGGCCTCATCCCATGAAATACGTTTAAATTTTCCTTCACCGCGTTTTCCCACTCTTTTCATCGGATACTTAATGCGATCCGGGCTATAGACGCGCCAGCGACTGGAACGCCCACGCAGGCAGGGACGAATCTGATGCTCGCCGAATACCGCGTCATCTTTCGCGTCTTCCGGCTCAATGCGCACGATGCGATCATTTTTCACGATAACCTTAAGCGGGCATCGGCTGCCACAGTTGACCAGACAGGCGCTGTGCCTGACGGTTTCGTCGTTGGCATTCTTCGGTATCGGGGTATCCTGCGCCTGGGCAGTGGTAGCAAAAGGCAGCGTAATCGCCTGACTTAGCGTCACCGCCGCCCCTACTTTTGCAGTAGCGACAATAGCATCACGTCGGGTTATGGTTGTGTTCAGCCATTTTTTTATTTCCATTTTTTATTTCTCACATTGCTTCCATAATTATTAATAATATGTAATGAAAACTAATCATAATAGATTAAACATTAGCGCTGATTGATTGTGATCAAACGCATTCTGAACGTCAGTAAAAATAAAACGTGACACCGCATACGTTATTATAAAAATTAATGAAAAATTATTTTATGCAATTCTGATGAAAATAAATTACCCATCACGGTATCCGGCGATATTAATTAACGACATGACGTTTGCCAGTCGACATGAGCAGGTAGCGCCCCCTACAAGGTAAGACGGGCTTTTCAACACTGGAGCAACATCGCCTATGCCTTTGAATTAGACGCCTCATCAGGGATAATAACCTTACGATTCGTCCGCTCAGGTCCACTATGAAACACTCCCTGCCATGCCGGGCGTTACGCAAACGCCCCATGAAACTCGGCACTACCGTCATTCTGATGGTCAGCGCCGTTTTGTTTTCGGTGCTCGTTGTGGTCCATCTGATCTATTTTTCGCAAATCAGCAGCATGACGCGCGACGCGCTGGCAGATAAAGCGCTGGCGGTGGCGCGCTCGCTGGCGGACTCTCCGGCAATTCGCGAGGGGCTGAAAAAACCGCCTGCGGAAAGCGGCATTCAGACGCTCGCCGAAGCGGTGAGCCAGCATAATGGCTTTTTGTTTATTGTGGTGACCAACATGCAGGGCATCCGTTATTCACACCCAGAAACGCAGCGAATCGGCCAACCGTTCAAAGGCGATGACATTCTGCTCGCGCTGCAGGGAAAGGAAAACGTTGCCATTAATCGCGGCTTTCTTGCCAAAGCGCTGCGCGTTTTCACACCGGTTTATGATGAACGCCACCGGCAGATCGGTGTGGTAGCGATCGGCCTGGAACTCAGTCACGTTACGCAGCAGATCAACAATAGCCGCGGCAGTATTATCTGGTCCATTCTGTTCGGCGCTCTGGTGGGGTTATTAGGCACGTATGCGCTGGTCAAGGTGCTAAAACGTATCCTGTTTGGCCTCGAACCCTATGAGATCTCAACCCTGTTTGAACAACGCCAGGCGATGCTGCAGTCAATCAAAGAGGGCGTTATCGCCGTGGATGATAGCGGCGAAGTCACGTTGATTAACCATGCGGCGCAGGCGCTGCTCGATTATCGAAAAACGCAGGATGACGCCAGATTATCCACCCTGAGTCATGCCTGGTCGCAGGTGGTGGACATTAGCGAAGTGTTGCGTGACGGTACGCCGCGCCGCGATGAAGAGATTATCGTCAAAGGCCGCCTGCTGCTGGTGAATACCGTTCCGGTGCGCAGCAACGGCGAAATTATCGGCGCGATATCCACCTTCAGGGATAAAACAGAAGTTCGCCAACTGATGCAGCGGTTGGACGGGATGGTGAACTACGCGGATGCGCTCCGTGAACGATCCCACGAATTCATGAACAAATTACATGTGATTCTGGGATTATTGCACCTGAAGAGTTATAAGCAGCTTGAAGCGTATATTATCAAGACGGCCAATAACTATCAGGAAGAGATCGGTTTGCTGCTGGGTAAAATAAAGTCGCCGATTATCGCTGGCTTTTTGCTCAGTAAAATTACTCGCGCCTCTGATTTCGGGCACAGCCTGGTGATAAGCAGCGACAGCCAGTTACCGGATAATAACAATGAAGATCAGGTTACGGTGCTGATTACGGCGCTGGGTAATTTGATTGAAAACGCGCTGGAAGCATTGAGCCAGGAATCCGGCGGCGAAATCAGCGTCTCGTTACACTACCGCCATGGCTGGCTGCATTGCGAAGTGAGCGATGACGGTCCGGGTATCGAACCTGAGCGCATCGAGGCGATTTTTGAAAAAGGCGTCTCGTCGAAAGGCGCCGAACGCGGCGTCGGTTTAGCGCTGGTTAAACAGCAGGTTGAAGCGCTTGGCGGCGTAATTTCCGTGGAGTCCGAGCCTGGGATCTTCACACAATTTTTTGTACAGTTACCCTGGGATGGAAAAAGGACCAGCCTATGATCAATGTATTAATTGTCGATGACGATGCGATGGTCGCGGAGTTAAATCGCCGCTATGTCGCGCAAATCTCCGGTTTTCATTGTTGTGGAACCGCTTCGACGCTGGAAAAAGCGAAAGAGTTTATCTTCAACAGTGAAAATCACATTGACCTAATCCTGCTGGATATCTACATGCAGCAGGAAAACGGTTTGGATCTGCTGCCTGTCCTGCACAGCGCAGGCTGCAAAAGCGACGTTATTGTCATTTCTTCTGCCGCTGACGCCGCCACCATTAAAGATTCGCTTCACTACGGCGTGGTGGATTATCTGATCAAGCCTTTTCAGGCCACGCGCTTTGAAGAAGCGCTGACCGGCTGGCTACGTAAGAAAACGGCGATGGAAAAACGCCAGTATTACGAACAGTCTGAGCTTGACCTGCTCATTCACGGTAATTCATCCAGCGAGCAGGAGCCTCGCCGGCTGCCAAAAGGGCTGACGCAGCAAACGCTACGCACCTTATGCCAGTGGATTGATGCGCATCAGGAGCAGGAATTTTCTACCGACGAGTTGGCCAACGAAGTGAATATCTCGCGCGTCTCCTGCCGTAAATATCTTATCTGGCTGGTGAATTGCCATATCTTGTTTACCAGTATTCATTACGGCGTGACCGGCAGGCCGGTTTACCGCTACCGCGTTCAGCCGGAACATTACTCTTTACTGAAACAATATTGTCAGTAAGGATACCGCATAAATCCGACGCGAAGCGTTATATCCTGGTAACATTTATTATAACAATGCCAATAAAAACGCTATCACATTAATAACAAACCTGGGAAATTGTGTCAGATCAAATATACTCAACCCAGGCCTGTTAACGTTATTTTCTATAATTACAGCGCTATGCGCTGTTTTTAATTTCAAAACGCTAACAAAAGTTAATTAAGTATTATCCCATGCCGAGAGTGTGTATTTTTATTAAAAAAGGGATTTGTCCGGAATTTTCCTGACACTTAAATAAAATTATGTTTGTAGCAATGGAGCTTGTGCTACGCCTATGGACAATACGTATATTGGTGAGCAGATACGCGTCTCCACACGCCATACTAATAATTTAAAAAAATGGCGTGACAATGATCACATAAGTCACATTCTGTTCGCTTTATCTCGTGATTTACCTGATGGCGAGACACAAAAATTAAAGAATAAACGCCTGTTTTTAAAACAGACAAATCATAATTTACTGCTCTCGCTGACTCCACCTGCCCATCGCCAGAGGGTACTCCCCTCTGAACATCACCATCGCAAGAAAATAATTACTTAAAGCAACTCTGTAAAAAGCTTAATCGTTAATCGTCGCCACTGGCGCATTGAATATTCGCCATTTCCTGATGCTCATTCACACAAATCAGAAGATGGCTGTGATCCATTTATCAAAATTGACTGGGTTTATCGCGAGGATAAATAAAAATGTTATTTAGTATACAGCTTCTCATAATATTAATATGTCTGTTTTATGGCGCCCGAAAGGGCGGCATCGCGCTCGGGTTGTTGGGCGGTATCGGTTTGGTCATTCTGGTGTTTGTTTTCCATCTCCAGCCAGGTAAACCGCCCGTTGACGTAATGCTGGTCATTATCGCGGTAGTCGCCGCGTCGGCAACGTTGCAGGCGTCAGGCGGGCTGGATGTGATGCTGCAGATTGCCGAAAAGCTGCTGCGTCGCAACCCCAAATACGTCTCTATTGTGGCGCCGTTCGTCACCTGTACCCTGACGATTCTGTGTGGGACAGGCCACGTGGTCTACACCATTTTGCCGATTATCTATGATGTGGCGATCAAGAATAATATCCGTCCGGAACGTCCAATGGCGGCCAGTTCTATCGGCGCGCAAATGGGCATCATCGCCAGTCCGGTTTCCGTCGCCGTTGTTTCTCTGGTAGCGATGCTGGGCAACGTGACATTTGACGGAAAACATCTGGAGTTCCTCGATCTGCTGTCGATCACCATCCCGTCTACCCTGCTCGGTATCCTGGCAATCGGTATTTTTAGTTGGTTCCGCGGTAAAGATTTGGATAAAGACGAAGCGTTTCAGAAATTTATCTCCGTACCGGAAAACCGTCAGTACGTGTACGGCGATACCGCGACGCTGCTGGATAAAAAACTGCCGAAAAGCAACTGGCTGGCGATGTGGATCTTCCTGGCGGCGATTGCCGTGGTCGCTCTCCTGGGCGCGGACTCCGACTTACGCCCAACCTTCGGCGGCAAACCGTTGTCGATGGTGCTGGTCATTCAGATGTTCATGCTGCTGACCGGGGCGCTCATTATCATCCTGACCAAAACCAATCCTGCGTCTATCTCAAAAAACGAAGTTTTTCGTTCCGGTATGATTGCGATTGTCGCGGTATACGGGATCGCCTGGATGGCGGAAACCATGTTCGGCGCGCATATGTCGGAAATTCAGGGCGTGCTGGGCGAAATGGTCAAAGAGTATCCGTGGGCCTACGCCATCGTTCTGCTGCTGGTCTCCAAGTTTGTTAACTCCCAGGCAGCGGCGCTGGCGGCGATTGTTCCCGTCGCGCTGGCTATCGGTGTCGATCCGGCGTATATCGTGGCCTCTGCGCCGGCATGTTATGGCTACTATATTCTGCCGACCTACCCAAGCGATCTGGCGGCGATTCAGTTTGACCGTTCCGGCACAACACGTATTGGCCGCTTCGTCATTAACCACAGCTTCATTCTGCCGGGTTTGATTGGCGTGAGCGTCTCCTGCGTCTTTGGCTGGATCTTTGCCGCAATGTACGGATTCCTGTAATGGCCGCGCGCGCCGCCCGGCTATGCGCGGCGCGCGACTTAGAGCCTGGCCCATGAGGCTCTTAATACATTTTCTTACTATTAGGCTGGAAGCACATGTCGAAAAAAGAGTTTATCTATCAGGCGCCTTTCCCGATGGGAGAGGACAAAACAGAGTATTATCTGCTCACCTCCGATTATGTCAGCGTCAGTGAATTCAATGGAGAATCTATCCTAAACGTTGAGCCGCAGGCGTTAACGTTGCTGGCTCAGCAGGCCTTCCATGATGCGTCTTTTATGCTCCGTCCTGAACACCAGCAGCAAGTCGCCGCCATTCTCCATGACCCCGAAGCCAGCGAAAACGACAAATATGTGGCATTGCAATTCCTGAGAAACTCCGAGATCGCCGCCAAAGGCATTCTGCCGACCTGCCAGGATACCGGCACGGCGATTATCATGGGTAAAAAAGGCCAACGCGTCTGGACGGGCGGCGGCGATGAAGCCGCGCTCTCCAAAGGCGTGTTTAATACCTATATCGAAGATAACCTGCGCTACTCGCAGAACGCACCGCTGGATATGTACAAAGAGGTCAATACCGGCAGCAACCTGCCAGCGCAAATCGATCTCTATGCCGTCGATGGCGACGAGTACAAGTTCCTTTGCGTGGCGAAAGGCGGCGGTTCAGCAAACAAAACGTATCTCTATCAGGAGACCAAAGCGCTGCTCACCCCAGGCAAGCTGAAAAACTTCCTCGTTGAGAAAATGCGCACGCTGGGCACCGCAGCCTGTCCGCCATACCATATCGCCTTTGTCATTGGCGGCACCTCGGCGGAAAGCACGCTGAAAACCGTTAAACTCGCCAGCACCCACTATTACGACGCGCTGCCGACGGAAGGTAACGAGCACGGCCAGGCATTCCGCGATCTCCACCTGGAACAGGAACTGCTGGAAGAAGCGCATAAACTTGGCCTCGGCGCCCAGTTCGGCGGGAAATATTTCGCCCACGATATTCGCGTAATTCGCCTGCCTCGTCACGGCGCTTCCTGTCCGGTGGGGATGGGCGTCTCCTGCTCGGCAGACCGTAACATCAAAGCGAAAATCAACCGCGAAGGCATCTGGATCGAAAAACTGGAACACAATCCGGGCCAGTATATTCCGCCAGCGCTGCGTCAGGCGGGCGAAGGCGACGCGGTGAAAGTCGATCTCAACCGTCCGATGAAAGAGATCCTCGCCCAGCTATCGCAGTACCCGGTCTCGACTCGCCTGTCGCTGACGGGCACCATTATCGTAGGTCGCGATATCGCCCACGCGAAGCTAAAAGAGCGTATTGAATCCGGCGAAGACCTGCCGCAGTATATTAAAGACCACCCCATCTATTACGCAGGCCCGGCAAAAACCCCGGCAGGTTATCCATCTGGCTCATTAGGCCCCACCACCGCAGGCCGAATGGACTCTTATGTCGATCTGCTGCAATCCCACGGCGGCAGTATGATCATGCTGGCGAAAGGCAACCGTAGTCAGCAGGTCACGGATGCCTGTAAAAAACACGGCGGCTTTTATTTGGGCAGTATCGGCGGCCCGGCGGCGGTACTGGCACAGCAGAGCATTAAGCATCTGGAGTGCGTCGAGTATCCGGAACTCGGCATGGAAGCTATCTGGAAAATTGAAGTAGAAGATTTCCCGGCCTTTATCCTGGTGGATGACAAAGGCAACGATTTCTTCCAGCAGATTGTCAGCAAACAGTGCGCTAACTGCGCGAAATAACCTGGTAGGCCCGGCGTTCACCCGGGCCGCGTTATCGGTTAATTGCCGGATGGCGCTACGCTTATCCGGCCTGCACGAGAGACCATGCTCACGCTTTTACATCGCTGGTCGCTACCACAGAAATCGCCGGGCTATCCGGCTGTTCGACGAATGGCGGCGTTTTCCGGTATTTATCCAGCAGGTGGATCTGAATCTTGCGCAGCATATCGCCGTTCAAACGGTAGTAGCGGAAGTAGAGAACCAACGTCATCATGAAAAACAGTACCGGCAGGACAATCATAATAAACTGCATCCCCTGCAGGGTTTGCGCAGACTGCGCCACGTTCGGCGTGTAGCCAATCAGCCCCAGCACCAGAGCGATAAAGAACGCCGCAAACGCCGAGCCGCCCTTCACGACCATCGTCTGTACGGAATAAGCGATACTCTCGCAGCGAATATTGAGCTTAAATTCCCCATAATCGACCGTATCCGCCACCATGATCACCTGAAGCACCCAAAAGAGCGCGGTCCCGATATTCAGGAAAATACCCGCCGCCACGATTAAAGCGGCATTATAGACATCCGCCAACGCCATCGCGAAGAGCCCTGCGCAGCTCAGAACGGGCATCACGGAGGCGCCCGCCCACAATATCCGCCGCGATAACATTTTCACCAGCCGGGGGAAGACAATCAGCGTCAGCAGATTCGCCGCGCCGGCGTAAGAAAGGTAATAGGGAAAAAGATCGGCATCGCCAATCACATAGGTGAAGTAGTAGATCGCAAAGCCATTGATAATATTGGAGGCAATGTTATACGCCAGCGCCATTCCCAACAGGCAAGAGAGCTGATCGTTTTTGTATATCAATCCAACGATCGTTTTTAACGTCAGATGTGGGCGGCCCGCCGTTACACCGTTGTCGGAGGAGTACACCTCATGTACGTTGCGTAATGTCACGATAGTCGAGGCGATAAAGAACGCAATCAGTACCAGCGTAAACATCTGAAAGCCGAACCCACGATCCGCTCCGCCAACGTAGTTCACAAACGGCAGCGTTATACCGGCAGTGACGAAGCCAGCCAGACTGGCGAAGAAACGCGGGAACGGCACCAGTTGTTCGCGTTCTCGCTTATCAAGCGTAATGGTCGGCACCAGCGACCAAAATGGGATATCCATAATGGTATACGTCATGCCCCACAGGATGTAGGTTACGCAGACAAATACAACCTGCGCGGTTCCCTCAAAAAGATGGGCGCTGAACAGCAGGAAAAGCACCAGCGAATTGGTTAAGGTGCCGATCAATATCCACGGCTTAAATTTCCCCCACCGCGAACGCGTGGCGTTGACAATCCATCCCATGATGGGATCGTTTATCGCATCCCAGATTCGCGCGACCAGAAAAAGGGTGCCGACGAGGCCGACCGAGAGTCCCACCACATCGGTGTAGTAATACATCAGGTACATATACACAATGCCGATGGCGAAATCCTTACCAAACGCACCGAACCCGTAACTCAGCTTTGTTGTCAGAGAGATGCTCATTGGGTACCGGGTCGCTGTTACCAGCGCCCGCCTTCTGTTAGTAGAGGTTAAACGCCGGATCTGCCGTCCAGCGCGGCTGGAGATTAACGGCGTAACCAGGCCGGAAGCCAGTCGCCATGCGCGGCGATCAGATCGTCAACCAACGCATAGATTTCTTCGATACCCAGCACCGCTGCGGTATGAGGGTCCATCATCGCCGCGTGATACACGCGATCGCGGTTTTCCGTGAGGATGGCTTCGGTCAACAGCGTTTGCACGTTGATGTTGGTCTGCATCATCGCCGCCAGATGAGAAGGGATCGTCCCCACCTTCGTCGGTTGAATGCCGTTGGCATCCACCAGACAAGCCACTTCCACGCAGCTTCCCTGCGGCAGGTTATCAATCAGCCCCTCATTACGCACATTGCCGTAAATCACGCTCGGCTCGCCGGTCCACAGAGCGTTCATAATGGTGCTGGCGTACTCGCGGGACGGTTTGATGTCGATACGCTCGGCGGTTTTATACTCCTCCAGCTCTTTATGCCAGTTCGCCAGTTGTTCTACGCAGCGTTTCGGATATTCATCCAGCGGCACCTTGTAGCGCGCAATCAGATCCTCGCGTCCCGGTTTAATAAACCACGGCGTGTACTCGGCAAAATGCTCTGATGACTCGGTGACGAAGTAGCCCAACTTTTTGAACATCTCGTAGCGCACAATGTTCTGGCAGCGTTCATTGCCGTGAATATTGGGCTTCGGCGCCTGTCCGGCGTCATAGGCCGCCAGCAATTCAGGATAGAGATCGACATAAGTCCCGTCAGCCGTTTTGCGCTCCAGTTCGAGGTAAAACGCCATGTGGTTAATGCCGGCGCAGCGGTAGCGCAGCGAGGCGGGATCGATATTCAGGTCGCGCGCCAGTTCTTCCGCCGTTCCCTGTACCGAATGGCACAGGCCGACCTGTTTGATATGCGGATAGCGGGCATACATAGCCCAGGTGTTCATCGCCATCGGGTTGACATAATTGAGCATGGTGGCCTTCGGACAGACTTCCGTCATGTCTTCGCAAATCCGCCACAGATGCGGGATGGTCCGCAGCGCGCGCATAATGCCGCCCGGCCCCAGCGTATCGGCGATCGTCTGTTCCAGGCCATGACGCTTACAAACCTCAAAATCGGTCACGGTGCAGGGTTCGTAGCCGCCAATCTGAAAGGCGACCACCACGAAATCCGCATCCTGTAGCGCCGCTTTCTGGTTGGTATGGCAGGTAATCCGGCCAGAAGCGCCCGCTGAGTCCATCAGTTTCCGTACCACAATGTGCGACTCTTCCAGCCGGGTTTCGTCAATATCCATCAGGGCGACATGCGCTGATTTTAGCGCCTCGCGGTGAAACACATCGCCGAGGATATTTTTGACGAAAATCGTAGAACCTGCGCCGATAAAGGTAATTTTGGGTGCCGTCATCATGACTCTCCAGAACAGTAGTGAACACCTTCATGGTGGCACGCGTTCCCGGTGAAAACCTCCGTCTTCCCCGATGAGCATTCCCGAAAACTCAGATCGTATGCTGACGCGCGGGAGATCTGAGTTTTTGGGACAAAATGGCGTAAAAAGCAGAGTATTCGGCCTGAAAGTCAGGCTACGCTCTACAATATCGACGGATTCTGTGTCCGGATTCCCGGTTTCCTCCCGGCTAAAGGGGCATAATTCTGATAATTCAGGAAATGGAGTGACGATGAGTACGCAAGCAATATCCCTCCTCCCGCCCGACCCGCACATGTGCAACGGCGATGAAAAGCAAACCCGTAGCCCGCTGTCGCTCTATTCCGAATATCAACGACTGGACGTTGAGCTGAGGCCACCGCACAGAATGGCCAGCAGTCACTGGCATGGGCAAGTAGAAGTGAATGTTCCGTTTGACGGCGATGTGGAGTATTTAATCAACAATGAAGTCGTGCAGATAAAGCAGGGACATATCACCCTGTTTTGGGCCTGTACGCCACACCAGCTTACCCGCCCCGGCAACTGCCGCCAGATGGCGATTTTCAGTTTGCCGATGCACCTGTTTCTCTCCTGGCCGCTGGATCGCGATCTTATCAACCACGTCACGCACGGGATGGTGGTTAAATCACTGGCGACCCAGCAGCTTAGCACCTTTGAAGTGTTGCGCTGGCAGCAGGAAACAAGCAGCCCGAATGAGCAAATTCGCCAGTTGGCGATCGATGAAATCGGCCTGATGCTTAAACGCTTTAGCCTTTCCGGCTGGCAGCCTATTTTGCTCAATAAAACATCACGCACCCACAAGAATAGCGTCTCACGCCATGCGCAGTTTTACGTAAGCCAGATGCTGGGATTTATTGCCGATAACTACGATCAGGCGCTCACCATTAACGACGTCGCGGAGCATGTCAAACTCAATGCTAATTACGCGATGGGAATATTCCAGCGGGTTATGCAATTGACGATGAAGCAGTACATCACGGCGATGCGCATCAATCACGTACGTGCCTTATTGAGCGATACTGACAAAACGATCCTCGATGTCGCTCTGACTGCCGGGTTCCGATCCAGCAGCCGTTTTTACAGTACTTTTAGCAAATTTGTCGGCATGTCTCCGCAACAATATCGCAAGCTAAGCCAGCAACGACGCCAGACGATGCCCGGCTAAAGCCGGATACCACTATCAGCCAAAAAAATAATTCACCTGTCGATAAACGGCAGGTGAAATCGCTCGATATCCATAATTAACCCATTGTTTATTAAACAACAATATCAATAACTGACCATTATTCCATCACTTTACACCCCCTATTTGACGGGGTAATACTTGCCCACGTCACATTCATACGGCGGGTCGGCAAGGCGTAAATTGCACGGCCTCCACAACCGGGTAAAAGATGATGAAAGTATTAATTGTTGAAAGTGAGTTTCTGCATCAGGACACCTGGGTTGGCAACGCGGTTGAGCGTCTGGCGGATGCCTTGAGCCAACAAAATGTTACCGTCATTAAATCGACATCTTTCGATGACGGCTATGCCATCTTGTCCGCGAACGAAGCCATTGACTGTCTGATGTTTAGCTACCAAATGGAACAACCGGATGAGCACCTGAGCGTCAGGCAATTGATCGGTAAGCTTCACGAGCGTCAGCAAAACGTGCCCGTTTTCCTGTTAGGCGACAGGGAAAAAGCGACGGCATCGCTGGATCGCGACCTGCTGGAGCTTGTCGATGAATTCGCCTGGATTCTGGAAGACACCGCTGACTTTATCGCCGGACGCGCTGTTGCCGCCATGACCCGGTATCGCCAGCAACTGTTACCGCCGCTGTTTAACGCGTTGATGAAATACAGCGACATTCATGAATATTCATGGGCGGCGCCGGGACACCAGGGCGGCGTCGGTTTCACTAAAACGCCTGCCGGTCGCTTTTATCACGATTATTATGGCGAAAACCTGTTCCGCAGCGATATGGGGATTGAGCGTACCACGCTCGGTTCACTCCTCGACCATACCGGCGCGTTTGGCGAAAGCGAGAAAAACGCCGCCCGCGTATTCGGTGCTGACCGCTCCTGGTCCGTGGTTGTCGGGACCTCCGGTTCTAACCGTACTATTATGCAGGCCTGTATGACGGATAATGATGTCGTTGTACTGGATCGTAACTGCCATAAATCCATCGAGCAGGGGCTGATCCTCACTGGGGCCAAACCGGTATATATGGTGCCAAGCCGTAACCGTTACGGCATTATCGGGCCAATCTACCCGCAGGAAATGCAGCCTGAAACCTTGCAGAAAAAAATCAGCGCCAGCCCGCTGACCAAAACCAAAGCCGGACAGAAACCGTCTTACAGCGTGGTGACCAACTGTACCTATGACGGCGTATGCTATAACGCCAAAGAGGCGCAGGATCTGCTGGCAAAAACCAGCGATCGCATTCACTTCGACGAAGCATGGTACGGCTATGCGCGCTTCAACCCGATTTATTGCGATCACTACGCGATGCGCGGCGAGCCAGGCGACCATAACGGTCCGACCGTGTTTGCCACCCACTCCACGCACAAACTCCTGAATGCGCTTTCACAAGCTTCCTACATTCATGTCCGTGAAGGCCGTGGCGCGGTGAATTTCTCCCGCTTCAACCAGGCATATATGATGCATGCCACCACCTCTCCGTTATATGCCATCTGCGCATCCAACGATGTGGCGGTATCGATGATGGACGGTAACAGCGGCCTGTCCCTGACTCAAGAGGTGATTGACGAAGCGGTTGATTTCCGTCAGGCGATGGCGCGTCTTTATAAAGAGTTTACCGATGAAGGCGACTGGTTCTTTAAACCGTGGAATAAAGACGTCGTCACCGATCCACAAACCGGTAAAACGTATGACTTCGCCGACGCGCCGGCAAAACTGCTGGCAACCGACCAGAACTGCTGGGTCATGCGCCCCGGGGAAACCTGGCACGGCTTTAAAGACCTGCCGGATAACTGGAGTATGCTGGATCCGATTAAAGTCAGTATTCTGGCGCCGGGTATGGGCGACGATGGCGAACTGGAAGCATCCGGCGTACCTGCTGCGCTGGTCACAGCATGGCTTGGCCGCCACGGTATCGTGCCGACCCGCACCACCGACTTTCAGATTATGTTCCTGTTCTCCATGGGGGTCACTCGCGGGAAATGGGGAACGCTGATCAACACGCTGTGTTCCTTCAAACATCATTACGACGCGAATACGCCGCTGGCGCAGGTGATGCCGGAACTGGTGCAGGATTATCCTGACACTTACGCGAACATGGGTATTCATGACCTGGGCGATAAAATGTTTGCCTGGCTACGTGAAAATAACCCGGGCGCCCGTCTCAACGCCGCCTATTCCACCCTGCCGGTTGCGGAGATTACCCCGCGCGACGCCTACAACGCGATTGTGAACAACAATATTGAAATGGTGGCGATTGAAAATCTACCGGGTCGCATTGCGGCGAACTCCGTTATTCCTTACCCGCCAGGAATCCCGATGCTGCTCTCCGGCGAAAACTTTGGCGATGAAAACAGTCCGCAGGTGGGTTACTTACGCTCACTGCAATCCTGGGATCATCACTTCCCTGGCTTTGAGCATGAAACCGAAGGCACGGAAATTATTGATGGCGTATATCACGTTATGTGCGTGAAAGCCTAATCACAAAGAGTCTTTTTTTTGAGGATGGCATGTATTCCCTGAGTATTGCTGCAAAACAATAATACTGTCATACCTTTTTGCGCGGGCCCCATCCCGCGCTTTTTTTATACAAAAATGACAAGTTGCCACTCGCGTACAACTTTTTGTACACCCTAATTCATCGTACAAATATTGTAATATTATTCAGGAAAGTTATTTTAGTGCAGTTTCAATTCATCACACAATTGACTCAGTCCCCGTTATCTCTCCCGTTTGGCGAGATCCGGTATTTTATGTTCATATTCCAGGAGTTCGGGTATGAGGATTTGCAGCAACGAACCTTGCATAGTGTTATTAACCGAAAAAGATACATGGTTACGAGTAAATGGTAAGGAGCCAATCAGTTTAAAAGCGAATCATATGGCCATTCTGGCTTGTGAAAATAACGTTATTGACATTTCATCATTAAATAGCGTGCTAGTAATACAAGTGAGTCGCAATAATATTAAAGACTATTTACAATTCCTGAATAAAGATCTCTCACACCTTCCCGTCTGGCAACGCAACGCCGATCCCTTATTGACCGCCAACTGTCTGACGCCGGATATCTTCAGGGTCGCTGCCCGCTACAGCGCGATGGAAACACCGGATGAAATTGTTAGTGAACGTACCCGTGCGCTCCTTTTCACCGTTTTATCCCGCTTTCTTGACCACAAAAAATTTATTTCTTTGTTAATGCACATGCTGCGCAGCCGCATCAGTGACAGCGTTTACCACATCATTCAGAGCGATATTCATAAAGACTGGAATCTGAGCGCCGTTGCCAGTTGCCTGTGCCTGAGTCCAAGCTTGTTAAAGAAAAAGCTCAAAAACGAGAATACCAGTTATAGCCAAATAATCACGACCTGCCGAATGCGTTATGCCGTAAACCAATTATTAATGGACGGAAAGAATATCTCTCAAGTCTCACAGCTGTGTGGGTATAACAGCACATCGTACTTTATTTCCGTGTTTAAAGAGTTTTATGGTATGACCCCCCTGCATTATGTTAGCCAACATCGGGAACGATCGGCTGCCTAATTTTTCTACACTCAACGATAAGACACGATAATAACAGCATTGGCGATAACCCGTCTCCGACATAATTCAGCGGCATTCTGAGGGGGTATGATACGACGTAATTTATCGTAACGAAGTCACCTTTTCAGGAGTCCAAATTATGTCTTCGGATGCTGATGCTCACAAAGTGGGCCTAATCCCCGTCACCTTAATGGTATCGGGGAATATTATGGGTTCAGGGGTATTCTTACTCCCTGCCAACCTGGCAGCCACTGGCGGGATTGCAATCTACGGATGGCTGGTCACTATCATCGGCGCCCTGGCGCTGTCGATGGTTTATGCCAAAATGTCGTCCTTAGATCCCAGTCCCGGCGGTTCCTATGCCTACGCACGTCGCTGCTTCGGGCCGTTTTTGGGCTATCAAACGAACGTGCTGTACTGGCTGGCATGCTGGATCGGTAATATCGCGATGGTCGTTATCGGCGTCGGCTATCTGAGCTATTTCTTCCCGATTCTGAAAGATCCGCTGGTATTAACGCTTACCTGCGTCGCGGTGCTGTGGATTTTTGTTCTGCTGAACATCGTCGGGCCGAAAATGATTACCCGCGTACAGGCCGTCGCCACCGTACTGGCGCTGGTGCCTATCGTAGGGATTGCGGTCTTCGGCTGGTTCTGGTTTAAAGGCGAAACCTATATGGCGGCCTGGAACGTGAGCGGCATGAATACCTTCGGCGCGATTCAAAGCACGTTGAACGTTACGCTGTGGTCATTCATCGGGGTAGAAAGCGCCTCCGTTGCGGCCGGTGTGGTCAAAAACCCGAAACGCAATGTGCCTATCGCCACCATCGGCGGGGTACTGATCGCCGCCGTCTGCTATGTACTCTCCACAACGGCGATTATGGGGATGATCCCCAACGCAGCGCTGCGTGTGTCGGCATCGCCTTTCGGTGACGCGGCGCGTATGGCGCTGGGCGATACCGCAGGGGCTATTGTTTCCTTCTGTGCGGCAGCAGGTTGCCTGGGCTCTCTCGGCGGCTGGACGCTGCTTGCCGGTCAAACCGCAAAAGCGGCGGCGGACGATGGTCTCTTCCCGCCAATCTTCGCACGGGTTAATAAAGCCGGTACGCCAGTGGCTGGGTTGCTTATCGTCGGCGTGCTGATGACTATCTTCCAGTTCAGCAGTATGTCGCCGAACGCCGCGAAAGAGTTTGGTCTGGTCTCCTCCGTGTCGGTTATCTTCACCCTGGTGCCTTATCTTTACACCTGTGCCGCGCTGTTGCTATTGGGCCACGGTCACTTTGGTAAAGCGCGCCCGCTGTATCTGCTGATTACCTTCGTCGCGTTTGTGTATTGCATCTGGGCGGTCATCGGTTCCGGCGCCAAAGAAGTGATGTGGTCGTTCGTCACGTTGATGGTGATCACCGCGCTGTATGCGTTGAATTACAACCGCATTCACAAAAACCCGTATCCGCTGGATGCGCCGGTTAAACAGGATTGACCACGTGTAGTTAATGTTATCGCAACAGGCCGGATAGCGCAGGTTATCCGGCCGCCACCAACATTAAGTTCTTAAGGTTCACTTAATTTTACTTTGTCACGATTAGCGTCACCGAATCGATGGACGCATCAACATGTTAAAGCGCTTTCTTAAAAGACCTGTTCTTGGGCAAATCGCCTGGCTTCTGCTTTTTTCCTTTTATATTGCCGTCTGCCTGAACATTGCGTTCTACAAGCAGGTACTACAAGACCTACCGTTAAACTCGCTGCGCAATGTGCTGGTGTTTATTTCCATGCCGGTCGTCGCGTTTAGCGTGGTCAATAGTGTGCTGACGCTGGCCTCATTTATTTGGCTAAACCGACTGCTGGCCTGCGTTTTTATTCTGGTCGGCGCTGCCGCGCAGTATTTTATTTTGACTTACGGCATCATCATCGATCGCTCCATGATCGCCAATATGATGGATACCACGCCTGCGGAAACCTTTGCGCTGATGACGCCGCAAATGGTGCTGACGCTGGGATTAAGCGGCGTTCTGGCCGCCGTGATTGCCTTCTGGGTCAAAATCCGCCCGGCGACGCCGCGCTTACGTAGCGGGCTTTACCGCCTGGCCAGCGTCCTGATCTCTATTTTATTAGTTATTCTGGTCGCCGCCTTTTTCTACAAAGATTACGCCTCGCTATTTCGAAATAATAAACAGTTGATCAAAGCGTTAAGCCCATCGAACAGTATTGTCGCCAGTTGGTCATGGTATTCGCATCAACGGCTGGCGAATTTGCCGCTGGTACGCATTGGCGAGGATGCCCATCGCAATCCATTAATGCTGAAAGGCGATCGCAAAAACCTGACGATTCTTATCGTTGGCGAAACCTCGCGCGGCGATGATTTCTCTCTTGGCGGCTATCCGCGCGACACCAATCCGCGGCTGGCGAAAGACGATGTAATCTATTTCCCGCATACCACCTCTTGCGGTACGGCGACCGCGATCTCCGTTCCCTGCATGTTTTCTGATATGCCGCGCAAACATTATGACGAAGAGCTGGCGCATCACCAGGAAGGGCTACTGGATATTATCCAGCGCGCGGGGATTAACGTACTGTGGAATGATAATGACGGCGGCTGTAAAGGCGCATGCGATCGCGTTCCGCATCAAAATGTCACCGAGCTAAACCTGCCCGGACAATGTATCGACGGCGAGTGCTACGATGAGGTGTTATTCCACGGTCTGGAAGACTATATCGACCATTTGAAAGGCGATGGCGTTATTGTACTGCATACCATCGGCAGCCACGGCCCAACCTATTACAACCGTTATCCACCGCAGTTTAAAAAATTTACCCCAACCTGTGACACTAACGAAATTCAGAACTGTTCCCAACAGCAGTTGATCAACACCTATGATAATACCGTGCTGTACGTGGACTATATTGTAGATAAAGCCATTAACCTGCTGAAATCTCATCAGGATAAATTCACAACCAGCCTGGTCTATCTTTCCGATCACGGCGAATCATTGGGTGAAAATGGCGTTTATTTACACGGTCTGCCGTATTCTATTGCGCCGGATACGCAAAAACATGTCCCGATGCTCATTTGGCTTTCTAAAGATTATCAACAGCGTTATCAGGTGGATCAGGCCTGCCTGCAAAAACGGGCGAGCACGCTGGATTATTCACAGGACAATCTTTTCTCAACCATGCTGGGATTAACCGGCGTACAAACGACGTATTACCAGGCCGCAGATGATATTCTGCAACCGTGCAGGAGACTAAGCGAATGAAGATACTGATTGTTGAAGACGACACGCTATTATTACAGGGGTTAATACTCGCCGCGCAAACCGAAGGCTATGCGTGTGATGGCGTTTCGACAGCGCGTGCCGCCGAGCATAGTCTGGAGTCTGGTCATTACAGTCTGATGGTGCTGGATTTAGGGCTGCCCGATGAGGATGGCCTGCATTTCCTGACGCGAATCCGACAGAAAAAATATACCCTCCCGGTACTCATTCTGACCGCCCGCGATACGCTCAACGACCGCATTAGCGGGCTGGATGTCGGCGCAGATGATTATCTGGTTAAACCCTTCGCCCTGGAGGAGTTGCACGCCCGCATCCGCGCGCTGCTGCGCCGCCATAATAACCAGGGTGAAAGTGAACTGACGGTTGGCAATCTGACGCTCAATATAGGCCGCCATCAGGCATGGAGGGATGGACAGGAACTGACCCTGACGCCTAAGGAGTACGCGTTGCTCTCACGGTTGATGCTCAAGGCAGGCAGTCCGGTGCACCGGGAAATTCTTTATAACGATATCTACAACTGGGATAACGAACCCTCGACCAACACTCTGGAAGTGCATATACATAATTTGCGCGACAAAGTCGGCAAGTCGCGCATTCGCACGGTTCGCGGGTTTGGCTACATGCTGGTTGCCACTGAGGAAAGCTAAGTGAGCCTGATGCGTTTTCAGCGAAGAGCGATGACCCTTCGCCAGCGTTTAACTCTGACAATTGGTCTTATTCTGCTGGTGTTCCAGCTAATCAGTACCTTCTGGTTATGGCATGAAAGCACTGAGCAAATCCAACTGTTCGAGCAGGCGCTGCGGGATAATCGCAACAACGATCGCCATATCATGCACGAAATTCGCGAGGCGGTCGCCAGCCTGATCGTCCCCAGCATATTTATGGTTAGCCTGACGCTGCTGGTTTGCTACCAGGCGGTACGGCGTATTACCCGCCCACTCGCCGAACTGCAAAAAGAGCTGGAAGCGCGGACGGCGGATAATCTGACGCCGATCGCCATTCACAGCTCCACGCTTGAGATTGAGTCCGTCGTCTCGGCGATCAATCAACTGGTTACGCGTTTGACCACCACGCTCGACAATGAACGCCTTTTTACCGCCGATGTGGCCCATGAGCTACGCACGCCGCTGTCGGGGGTGCGTTTGCATCTGGAATTATTGTCAAAAACCCACAATGTTGATGTCGCGCCGCTTATCGCCCGTCTTGACCAGATGATGGATAGCGTCTCCCAGCTTCTGCAACTGGCGCGCGTGGGCCAGTCATTCTCTTCCGGGAATTATCAGGAAGTAAAACTGCTGGAAGATGTGATCCTCCCCTCCTACGATGAGCTGAACACCATGCTGGAAACGCGTCAGCAAACTCTGTTGCTGCCGGAAAGCGCGGCGGACGTGGTGGTGCGCGGTGACGCGACGTTACTGCGTATGCTGCTGCGAAATCTGGTGGAAAACGCGCATCGCTATAGCCCTGAAGGAACCCATATCACTATCCACATTAGCGCCGACCCCGACGCTATTATGGCGGTCGAAGACGAGGGGCCGGGTATTGATGAAAGCAAATGCGGGAAGCTAAGCGAAGCGTTCGTGCGGATGGACAGCCGTTATGGCGGAATTGGCCTGGGGCTGAGTATCGTCAGCCGCATCACCCAGCTACATCAGGGACAGTTTTTCCTGCAAAACCGTACGGAAAGAACAGGCACCCGTGCCTGGGTGATGTTGAAAAAGGCATAACAGGCGTTTAATACGTCGTGACCCACACATAGATAAAACTGCTGACAATCAGCACACTACACAGGGTCGTCAAACTTTTATAAATATAGCTTTTCATGACGCTCTCCTCCAAAGGTATGGAGGAGAGTATGCCCGCGAGAGATTAAGCGAACCTTAAGCGCGAAATTTATTCATCGATACGCGGATGTTGCTGTACCAGACGCGAACGTTTGACCTGCAGCTCCGCGATTTCCTGATCGATGTCGTCGATTTTCTGCTCAATATTATCGTAATGCTCGCCCAGAATTTCCTTCGCTTCCTGGATGTCCGACGCCGCTGGCGTTGCGCCTTTTAACGGACGATTGGCCGTCTCTTTCATGGAAATACCGGTAATCAAGCCTATCACCGCGATGACCATCAAATAATACGCCGGCATCATCAGATCCTGCGAGCTTTCCACCAGCCAGGCCGCCAGCGTTGGCGTCAGACCGGCAATCAATACAGAGATATTAAAAGCCGCCGCCAGCGCGCTGTAACGAATATGCGTCGGAAACATCGCCGGCAATGTCGAGGCCATCACCCCGGTAAAGCAGTTCAGAATCACCGCCAGCATCAACAAACCGGCAAAAATCAGGCCAATAACGTTACTGTTAATCAGGATGAAGGCCGGGATCGCCAGCGCAAACAGCGCAATGCTGCCCATAATCACAAATGGACGTCGACCGAAACGGTCGCTCAGCAGCCCCATCACCGGCTGCACAAACAGCATCCCGATCATAATGGCGATGATAATCAACACGCCGTGATCTTCAGAATAGTGCAGGTTATGCGACAGGTAGCTCGGCATGTAGGTGAGCAGCATGTAGTAGGTCACGTTGGTGGCAATCACCAGACCGATACATGACAACAGGCTACGCCAGTGTTTGGTGGCAATCTCTTTAAAGGAGACTTTCGGCCCATCCTGCAGCCCTTCGCGGTCGCCCTGCTCCAGTTTATCCACGTGCTGCTGAAACGCTGGCGTCTCTTCCAGCGCATGGCGTAAGTAGAGACCAATAATTCCCAATGGCAGGGCGATAAAGAACGGAATACGCCAGCCCCACTCCAGGAAATTCTCCTCGCCGACAATCGTTGAGATTAAGACCACCACGCCCGCGCCCAGCACGAACCCGGCGATGGAACCAAAATCCAGCCAGCTTCCCATAAATCCGCGTTTACGATCCGGCGAATATTCCGCGACAAAGATCGACGCGCCGGTATATTCCCCGCCAACCGAGAAGCCCTGCGCCATTTTACACAGCAACAACAGTATTGGCGCCCAGATACCGATCGTCGCGTAAGAGGGAATTAACCCGATACAGAAAGTACTGATCGACATAATCACAATCGTGATCGCCAGGATCTTCTGGCGCCCGTATTTATCGCCGAGCATACCAAAGAATAACCCGCCGAGCGGACGAATCAGGAAGGGAACGGAAAACGTGGCCAGCGCGGCAATCATCTGGACGCTGGGATCGGCACCGGGGAAAAAGACTTTACCCAACGCGTAGGCAACAAATCCATAAACACCAAAATCAAACCACTCCATCGCGTTGCCCAGCGAGGCGGCGGTAATCGCTTTGCGAAGTTTACCATCATCAATGATGGTCACATCGCCCAGTGTAATCGGTTTTATTTTTTTCCTTTTCAGCATAGCTGTCCTCATAGGCTAAGCCCTGTAGCGCTATATACGGCGGGCACTGGCATACCGCGCCAGCGTCGCCGTCGAGCGGAGGGAGGGGCGCGAACGCTCTCCCTCATACAAGCGTAGCAGGTTTACTTACACTGTCCGGTTACGGACTGTACAACCGAACCTGTTGACGCCTGAATGGGCAGTTAATGACCTTTTTACCCTAACAGGGTTTAAATATGTGATCAACTTCACACATATATGTCAATTCGGTCAAAAGGTGTAAATAAGGACGCCCTAATGCGCTGTGGTGACAGTAAAAAAGCGGTTATTTGAGTGTAAACCATTGCTGACTGGCGTGGCGCAGTCCCTTTTATAAAAGCGGCAATAGTCCCGACAACGCTAAGGATTTTGTGTATAATTGCGGCCTTTTTCGGCGATCTGCCATTTTTGGGCGCGTTTGCCCCCGCTGACTTTTTGAGGATACCAACATGTCATTACCCCACTGCCCGCAATGTAACTCCGAATATACCTACGAAGATAACGGCATGTTCATCTGCCCGGAATGCGCTCACGAATGGAACGATGCGGAACCCGCTCAGGAGAGCGATGAGCTGATTGTCAAAGACGCCAACGGCAACCTGCTGGCGGACGGCGATAGCGTCACCATCGTGAAAGATCTGAAAGTAAAAGGCAGCTCTTCCATGCTGAAAATCGGCACCAAAGTGAAGAATATTCGTCTGGTTGAAGGCGACCATAACATCGACTGCAAAATCGATGGTTTTGGCCCGATGAAACTGAAATCCGAGTTCGTGAAAAAGAACTGATTTACCGTGTCATTGCCCGGTAGCGCCTCGCTTACCGGGCCTGAGCGGCCCTGCCACCGGCAATATTGTGCCAATTTCGAACTACACTTAACGAGCATCTCTTACCTGAGGTAACCATCATGCCGTTAAGTCCCTATCTCTCTTTTGCCGGCAACTGTGCCGACGCCATCGCGTATTATCAACAAACGTTAGGCGCAGAACTGCTTTATAAACTCAGCTTCGGTGAAATGCCCCCCTCGGCGGCAGATAACGAAGAGGGCTGCCCGTCAGGAATGCGCTTTCCCGATACTGCTATCGCCCACGCCAACATGCGCATTGCCGGCAGCGATATCATGATGAGTGATGCCAGCGCGTCGGGAACGGCGCATTATTCCGGCTTTACGCTGGTGCTTGATACCCAGGATGTAGCAGAAGGGAAGCGCTGGTTTGATAACCTTGCCGCACAAGGGCAAATCGAAATGGACTGGCAGGAGACCTTCTGGGCGCAGGGGTTCGGCAAGGTCAGCGATCGTTTCGGTGTGCCGTGGATGATTAACGTGGTTAAACATCAGCCTGCCACCTAACTCCCCGGGAGGCTCGCCCTCCCCCTTGCCATCAGAGTGATCTTTGGCTGCACGTTATCCGCCGTTTAACTGCCATAGAATAAATAATGACGGTAGTTTGTTACAGTCTGTCGAAAGATGGTTGATCCTGATGAAGCATCGGGAGGACATTATGCCAGTCTGTGAATTACGCCACGCGACAACAGAGGATACCGATTCTGTTTACGCGCTTATCTGTGAGTTACTTAAAGATGAGCTTGATTATCAGGCTTTCAGGGATGGGTTCGCCGCTAATTTACTGGACCCCAACTTTCATTATCGTTTAGCGCTGCGCAACGGAGAGGTAGTCGGCATGATCAGCCTGCATATGCAGTTTCATCTCCATCATGCCAACTGGATTGGCGAAATTCAGGAGCTGGTGGTATTACCGCAGATGCGGGGACAAAAAGTTGGCAGTCAGCTTCTGGCCTGGGCAGAAGAAGAAGCACGTCAGGCGGGCGCCGAGCTAACGGAGCTTTCCACAAATATTAAACGCCGCGATGCACACCGTTTTTATCTTCGCGAAGGTTACAAGCAAAGTCATTTTCGGTTTACGAAAGCATTGTGATCTGGCAGCCGTCATCAGGAGATAAGGCATAACGTAATCAACCGTCACCGGGTGAAGTAGCGGAGCCATCTCAATTCTACTGTCGGCAAGCCTGGATAAAGGTTAAACGGGCTGACTCGCTTCTTTAGCAAAAATGGCCCTTTTAAGTTGTAGAAATGTAAATTTATTGTCAACGAACTACACTTTTCTCTTTGGCATCACCGGGAGGGTTGCCTGAAAATCCCGGGATGAGGTTTTCTTAGAAGGACAGTGACGTTATGTTCGCAGCAATCATTATCGGTATTTTTATTATCAGCGTCATTTATGCGCATTCACGCGGGGTGGAAAAACAAAAGCTTTCCCGTCAGCTCTTTGACCACTCGACGTTTATGGCGCCGATCAATATGTTCATGACTCGCTTCTCAACGTTACCGGCAAAGCAGCCGTACTTTGATACCACGGCATTTCCAGAGCTGCAGAAGCTGACGGAAAACTGGCAGGTGATTCGTGAAGAGGCGCTACGGCTTCAGCATCACATAAAAGCCGCGCAGGCCAATAACGACGCCGGATTCAACACCTTTTTCAAGCGCGGCTGGAAACGGTTTTACCTTAAATGGTATTCCGATGCCCACCCGTCGGCGGAAACGTTATGCCCGATAACGACAAAGCTGGTCAACAGCATCCCCTCTATCAAAGCGGCGATGTTCGCCGAGTTGCCTCCCGGGGCCTATCTGGGAAAACATCGCGACCCCTATGCCGGTTCAGTACGTTACCACCTTGGATTAAGCACACCGAATGACGACCGCTGTTTTATTGAAGTTGATCGACAGCGCCATAGCTGGCGCGACGGCGAAGCCGTCATCTTCGACGAAACCTACGTTCATTGGGCGGAAAATAAAACTGAGCAGACACGTATTATCCTCTTTTGCGATATTGAGCGCCCAATGAAATGGCGCTGGGCGCAGAGCGTAAACCACTGGGTCGGCGCATCGTTGATGTCCGCCGCCAGTTCGCCAAACGACGAGAACGATCGCACCGGTGCGATTAATCGCATCTTTAAATACGTTCACGCAGCACGCGATGCCGGGCAACGGCTGAAAAAGAAAAACCGCACTCTCTATTACGCGCTGAAATATCTCGTTATTGCCGCTATTTTTGCCGCGATAATCCTTTTCAGCCTCCTCTGAAGCCGGGCCGCGGTATGGAACTGCCTGCCGCGGCCTGTTCTATCCTGGCGTTAGTCTCAACGCGTTCCCTGGCCTTGAGTCTATCCATCCGGACAATTTATTAAAAACCCCCACTTCAGGCAGAGCAGATTGCCGGATGGCGGCTCCGCCCTATCTGGCCTGCGCTCAGCGTTTCTCCCCATAATAAATGTCATGCGGCATTTTCTTTCGACACGTCAAAACTGACGATAGCCTGTTTTTCGTCAGGGTTTTGAACAAAATTCGCCCGTAATATCAGGGAAAGCCCATACTAAAAAAGTGGCATAAAACATGCATACTGAGGGCGACAGCGCGTATGCGCGATTTGATTAACTGGAGCGAAACCGATGAAAAAAGTCGTCACGGTTTGCCCGTATTGCGCATCAGGTTGCAAAATCAATCTGGTGGTCGATAACGGCAAAATCGTCCGGGCTGAGGCGGCGCAGGGGAAAACCAACCAGGGTACCCTGTGTCTGAAGGGCTACTACGGCTGGGATTTTATTAATGATACCCAGATCCTGACCCCGCGCCTGAAAACCCCAATGATCCGTCGCCAGCGTGGCGGCAAACTGGAATCTGTTTCCTGGGATGAAGCGCTCAATTACGTCGCTGAACGTTTGAGCGCCATCAAAGCGAAGTACGGTCCGGATGCAATCCAGACAACCGGCTCCTCTCGCGGTACCGGAAATGAAACCAACTATGTAATGCAAAAATTCGCACGCGCCGTTATTGGTACCAATAACGTTGACTGCTGCGCTCGCGTCTGACACGGCCCATCGGTTGCAGGTCTGCACCAATCGGTCGGTAACGGCGCAATGAGTAATGCGATTAACGAAATTGATAACACTGATTTAGTGTTCGTCTTCGGGTATAACCCGGCGGATTCCCACCCTATCGTGGCGAATCATGTGATTAACGCTAAACGCAACGGGGCGAAAATTATCGTCTGCGATCCGCGCAAAATTGAAACCGCGCGCATTGCCGACATGCATATCGCGTTGAAAAACGGCTCGAATATCGCGCTGCTCAACGCCATGGGGCATGTCATTATTGAAGAAAACCTGTACGACAAAGCGTTTGTCGCCAGCCGTACCGAAGGTTTTGAAGAGTACAGCAAGATTGTCGAAGGCTATACGCCGGAGTCCGTCGAAGAGATCACTGGCGTGAGCGCACAGGAGATTCGTCAGGCGGCGCGGATGTATGCCAGCGCGAAAAGCGCAGCGATCTTGTGGGGGATGGGCGTCACCCAGTTCTATCAGGGTGTGGAAACCGTGCGTTCACTGACCAGCCTCGCGATGCTGACCGGCAACCTCGGCAAGCCAAGCGCGGGCGTTAACCCGGTTCGCGGCCAAAACAACGTTCAGGGTGCGTGCGATATGGGCGCGCTGCCGGATACTTATCCGGGCTACCAGTACGTTAAGTTCCCGGAAAACCGCGAGAAGTTTGCTAAAGCCTGGGGCGTAGAAAGTCTGCCTGCGCATACCGGCTATCGCATCAGCGAGCTGCCGCACCGTGCGGCGCATGGCGAAGTGCGCGCGGCGTACATTATGGGTGAAGATCCGCTGCAAACCGATGCGGAACTCTCTGCAGTACGTAAAGCGTTTGAGGATCTGGAACTGGTCATCGTGCAGGATATCTTCATGACCAAAACCGCGTCGGCGGCGGATGTGATTTTACCCTCCACCTCGTGGGGCGAGCATGAAGGCGTCTTCTCTGCGGCTGACCGTGGCTTCCAGCGCTTCTTTAAAGCTGTTGAGCCGAAGTGGGACCTGAAAACCGACTGGCAGATTATCAGTGAAATCGCCACCCGGATGGGCTATCCGATGCACTACAACAATACCCAGGAAATCTGGGATGAGTTGCGTCATCTGTGCCCGGATTTCTACGGTGCCACTTACGAGAAAATGGGCGAGCTGGGCTATATCCAGTGGCCGTGTCGCGACACGTCGGATGCCGATCAGGGAACCTCGTACCTCTTTAAAGAGAAGTTCGATACCCCCAACGGTCTGGCGCAGTTCTTCACCTGCGACTGGGTAGCGCCTATTGATAAACTCACCGAAGAGTACCCGATGGTACTGTCGACGGTGCGCGAAGTCGGCCACTACTCCTGCCGCTCAATGACCGGTAACTGTGCGGCGCTGGCCGCGCTGGCCGATGAACCGGGCTATGCGCAAATCAATACCGCCGACGCCGCGCGTCTGGGCATTGAAGATGAAGCGCTGGTGTGGGTTCATTCGCGCAAAGGCAAAATCATCACCCGCGCGCAGGTCAGCGATCGCCCGAACAAAGGGGCGATTTACATGACCTACCAGTGGTGGATTGGCGCCTGTAACGAGCTGGTGACTGAAAACCTCAGCCCGATTACCAAAACGCCGGAGTACAAATACTGCGCCGTACGCGTTGAGCCGATCGCCGATCAGCGAGCCGCCGAGCAGTATGTGATTGATGAGTACAACAAACTGAAAACCCGCCTGCGCGAAAGCGCAATGGGTTGATCTGCCGGATGGCGGCATCAGAATGCTTTATTCGGCCTGCGTCTACTGTAGGCCTGATTAGATGCATTAGCATCGCCATCAGGCATTTTCCCTATAACAGCCTCCGCCCGGAGGCTGTTTTTTTATCCATACGATCTCTTTATACTGTATTTTCCGTACCCTAAATAAAATTCAAAATGAAACCACTTCTTGCATTGATGTTGTTTATGACATTCTTTGCCCATGCCGCAGATCCTGAGCCGGGTAGCCAGTATTTGCAGGCAGCAGAGGCAGGTGACAGACGCGCGCAATATTTTCTGGCCGACAGTTGGTTGAGCTATGGCGATTTGAACAAAGCTGAATACTGGGCGCAAAAAGCCGCCGACAATGGCGACGCCGACGCCTGCGCGCTACTGGCGCAAATCAAAATCACTAATCCGGTAAGCCTGGATTATCCCGACGCGAAAAAGCTGGCTGAAAAGGCGGCTAACGCGGGCAGTAAAGCGGGCGAAATTACGCTGGCGCAGATCCTGGTCAACACCCAGGCCGGGCGTCCGGACTACCCAAAAGCCATCTCGCTGCTGCAAAAGGCCTCTGAAGATCTGGATAACGACTCCGCGGTGGATGCGCAAATGTTGCTTGGCCTGATTTACGCCAACGGCGTGGGCATTGCCGCCGATGATGAAAAAGCCGCCTGGTATTTCAAACGCAGTTCCGCCATTTCCCGTACCGGCTATTCAGAATACTGGGCGGGAATGATGTTTTTAAACGGTGAACCGGGCTTTATTGAAAAGAACAAGCAGAAGGCGTTGCACTGGTTGAATCTAAGCTGTCTGGAAGGGTTTGATACCGGTTGCGAAGAGTTCGAAACGCTAACAAATGGCTGATGTTTATTGCCTGATGAACGTAGTCGTTGTAGGCCTGATAAGCGTAGCGCCATCAGGCAACCCGGAGCAGGGTGTCGGATGACGGCGTGAACGCCTTATCCGGCCTACATTTTCTTTCTCTGTAGGCCGGATAAGCAAAGCGCCATCCGGCAATCCGTTATTGGGCGGTCTTATCAAATTTCCCCAGTACGTCGCGCTCATAGGCCAGCGCTTTTTTACGGTCAAACTTGTGTTCCCACTTGGCAATCACCAGCACCGCCAGCGCATTCCCCACCACATTTAGCGCAGTACGCGCCATGTCGAGGATACGGTCGACACCGGCGATAAACGCCAGCCCTTCCAGCGGAATGCCCACGCTGCCCAGCGTCGCCAGTAACACCACGAAGGAAACGCCTGGCACGCCGGCAATCCCTTTCGACGTCACCATCAGCGTCAGCACCAGTACAATTTCCTGCCACAGCGACAGGTCGATACCGTATAGCTGCGCGATAAAAATGGCGGCGATGCTCTGGTATAACGTGGAGCCGTCGAGGTTAAATGAGTAACCGGTCGGCACCACGAAACTGGTGATAGAGGCTGGCGCGCCGTAAGCTTCCATCTTCTCGATAATGCGCGGCAGCACGCTCTCGGAGCTGGCGGTCGAGTACGCCAGAATCAATTCATCTTTCAGAATGCGAATCAGAATCCAGATACTTAACCCGCACAGGCGCGCCACGATGCCCAGCACCACCAGCGCAAAGAAGATAATGGCAAAGTGTACCAGCAGCACCAGTTTCGCCAGCGGCCACAGCGACGCGAAACCAAAATTCGCTACCGTGACGGCGATCAGCGCAAAAACGCCTACTGGCGCATAGCGCATCACCATATGGGTGACTTTAAACATGGTTTCAGAGATGGAACGAAATACCGTCACCAGCGGTTCGCGGTGCGTTGCCGGCAGGGACGACAACCCCAGCCCAAACAGGACCGAGAAAAAGATAATTGGCAGCATATCCCCTTTGGCCATCGATGCGATGATATTGGTCGGCACCAGCGACAGTATTGTCCCCATCAGCCCATGCGCATGACTTTGTACTTCCGCCGTGGTGTTCTGGTATTTCGAAATATCGACGGTCGCCAGTTGCGACATATCAATGCCTGAGCCTGGCTGAAAGACATTCGCCAGCGTAATGCCGAGGATAATCGCCACCGTGGTGATCAGTTCAAAATAGAGAATGGTTTTGGCGCCGATACGGCCTAGCTGTTTCGCATCGCCAACGCCGGCGATGCCGACAATCAGAGTCGAGATCACGATCGGCACAACGATCATTTTAATCAGGTGGATAAAGATATCGCCAGCAGGCGACAGCAGGTTGGCAATCAGCCATTCACGACTGTCACTGTGATAATGCAGATAGCTGCCCAACAGAATGCCCAGCACCATAGCCAGCAAAATTTGCCAGGCCAGGCTGACTTTCAAATTTTTCATAACAACAGACTTCCTCGATGAAGCGTTGCTCTCCGCCGAAAGCATGAGAGCAATACATACTGAAAGGGTATGATTTGTGTTGCGTTGGTTTGTAGAGTTTTTTAACGCGCATAATCAGTATCATTTGCATAGCGTCTTGCGCAACCCTTTCATAACAGGGCTTTTGGCTGTTTTTATGCATAATAACGCGAGTTTATGGCGTTAATGATGAATAACTATTTGTTATGGAAAGTTTTTTACTTCGTCAAAAACGAATAATACACTGAGGTAATTAATTTTTACTTGTGTCTCATTCGCCGTTTTTTTAAACAGCACACATGACAAAAGTCACAAAAAAGAAAAAATTATTTCTGCCGATTTTGTAACAATTTAGCCAAATTAATGGCCTCTACCAGCTGCGCGCGGTTCACTCGCGGCGAGTTAGCGTCCAGTAAGGTTTGCCACAGCGACACGGCTTGCGCATAATCCGCCTGCATAAACGCATCCGCCGCCAGCAGCATCTGCGCGGTCACTTCTGTCGCATCCAGCGCTAACGCTTTACTAATCATTTCACGCGTCGCAGGCGTCATATGTTGCCCGGCCTGGTAATACAGCACCGTTGCCAGCGCGGCGAAAAGCTGCGCGTTATCGCCTCGCAGACGCAACGCCTGACGATATGCCAGCAGCGCATTGTCATACGCATTGCGATAGAGATAATACTCGCCCAGCCGCGCCCATTGCTCGCTATCCTGCGGATTGGCGCGGATTTTTTCTTGCAGCCTGGAAAGCTGCGCCTCTGGCGTTTGCGGGTTCGTAAAGTCACGTAGCGGATCGGCCAGACGCTGTTGCTCGCTACGCACAGCCTGCCATTTCGGCGTCAACAGATAGCCGCCGACACAGGCAGCCACCATCAACACCGCCGCAGCCGCCAGACGCTTTACGGGCATGGGACGTAACGGCGCAGTGGAGTGTTCAGACTGGCTCATTGTTCCCCCTTTTCTGCGTGCTGACGCTTTCTCACCCGCCAGGCCACCACACCCACCAGCAATAACAGCAGGTACGGCAGCGTCCACAACAGCAGCGTTTGCTCATTCAACGGCGGGTTGTAGCGCACGAAATCACCATAACGGTCGGTCATCCAGGCGGTGATTTCCGCTTCGCTTTTACCTTCGGCCACCATGCTGTAAACCTGATGGCGCATACTGACCGCCACGGGCGCATTGGATTCCAGCAAATTCTGGTTCTGACACTGCGGACAGCGCAGTTGACTGGCAATAGACAGCGCTTTTTCCTGCTGTTGTGGATTGTCAAAGCGCCAGGTATCCACCACCTGGGCGTGGGTGGCGAAGGTGATTAAAAACAGGACGATCGTTAAGAGTAAAAACTTTCTGCCGGATGGCGCTACGCTTATCCGGCCTACGGTTTGCGCATCCTGTAGGCCGGATAAAGCGTTTACGCCGCCATCCGGCAACGCTGTGAGTAATTTACGCATCACGCTTCCTCCCCCGCCATCCGCTCAGCAGCGCGCCACACACCATCAACAATCCCCCACCCCAGATCCAGCGCACGCCGGTCTGCACGTATAAGCGCATGGCGTAACGATCCGCTCCGGTTTTTTCGCCCATCACCGCGTACCAGTCATGTAGCAGGTTCCAGTGAATCCCCGGCTCCATCATCTGTTGACGACGCGCGGCATAGAAGCGCCTTTCAGGCTGCAGGCTGCCAATGCGTTTTTCATTCCGCCACAACGTGATCCGCGCTTTTTCACTGGTGTAGTTGCCTTTGGCCTCCAGATCCAGACGCTCGAAACGAAAGGTATAGCCCGCCAGTACTACCTGCTGACTGGGGCTGAGGTTAAGGCTGATTTCATGCCGACTACCGCTGGAAACCATGATCCCGGCGGCGAAGATAAATACGCCCGTATGCGCCAGCAATGCCGGAAGCTGACGATGCACAGAGACTTTGCGGCTTCTGATTGTCGCCAGTACGATAACCACCAGCATCAGCAGACCAAACGGCAGCGTGACGCGATTAAAATAGGGCGCGCCCACCGAAAGCCTTCCCCAGCCCATCAAACCATAAATCATGGGGTAGAGCGTCCCGACCAGCACGATCAACAAGACGGCGCTAAAGAGCAGCAACGTCGCCAGAATGAGCGTTTCGCACTTTCCGCCGTCCAAACGCGTCGCCGGATACGGCTCCCGCGCCCGCCAGCCGTACAGAGCAAGCGATGCCAGACTTAACGCGGCAAAAAGGGTAAACAGCGGCACCGCGCGCACGTTATCTAACGCAAAAGCATGTACCGAAACAAGAATGCCGGAACGCACAATCAGCGTTCCCAGCAACGAGAGGATCAGCGTCAGTATCGCCAGCAGCAACGACCAGTGACGGAAGCTCCCGCGCTGGCGGCTGACATACAGACTGTGCAGCAAGGCGCTGGCGGCAAGCCACGGCAACAACGAGGCATTTTCCACCGGGTCCCAGAACCACCAGCCGCCCCAGCCCAGTTCGCAATACGCCCACCACGATCCGAGAATGATCCCCAGCGTCAGAGCGCACCAGCCGGGTAACGCCCAGCGCCAGCACACCCAGGCGGTTGCCGCGTTAAAGCCGCCGCACAGTAGCGAAGCCAGCGCTACGCTCGCCGCGATCATCAGGCCACCATAACCCAGATAGAGCAAAGGCGGATGTAAGATCAGCCCCAGATGTTGCAGCATGGGATTAAGGTCGCGCCCTTCCATGGCGGGAGGGAAAATACGCAGGAACGGATCGGACCACAGCACAATAAATAGCAGCAGCGAGGCCATAATGAGGGACAAGATGCTCAGGGTCAGCGGAAAAAGCGCGTCAGATTCATGCCGGGAGCGCCAGGCGAATAGCGCCGTCCACCCCGAAAGAAGCAGCGCCCACAGCAGGAGCGAGCCTTCATGACCGCCCCATACCGCCGCCAGTTTCAGTCCCCATGACAATTGACTATGGCTATGCTGCGCAACATAAACGACCGAAAAATCGCTGGTCAGAAAACAGCTAACCAGAATCGCAAACGCCAGTAGCAGCAGCGTGAACGCCATCCACGCGCCGCAGGTCGTCAGGCGCATGACGCCACGCCAATGCTGACCCATCCCGCACCACGTCGCCAGCGGGGTCAACACGTTGACCCCGAGACTCAACAACAGCGCCAGAAATCCGGCTTCAGGAAGGAAGATGTCCAGATTATGCAACCGTTAGCTGTCCCGCATAAAGAATGAAAAAGCGCAGCAGCAGCACGCCGGTCAAACTGGCGCCGCAAACGGCCAGCACGCCGTGAAACGTGACGCTACGGTTAGCCCAGGGTTTCAGCAGCAGCGGGATAATCAATCCCAGCCCTACGACGCCAAGCCAGAACCACCAGCTCCAGAATCCGCCGCCCAGCGCCGCCGCCAGCGCGCGCATTTTGCCATCATCGCCCAGCGCCAGCCCGATAAAAAAGGCCGCCAGCAGGAAGATCTCCAGCCATACCACTGGGGTTTCCATGCGATGTACAAAACGCGCCTCGGTGCTGTGCGGGTTGCTACGATGGCGTAACGCCATAACGATCAGCGCCACCGCCGCGCCGGAGGAGATGCCGGAGAACAGAAACAGCGCCGGCAGGATCGGGTTATTCAGGAACGGATAGGATTTCAGCGCCGACAGCAGAAACCCGGTGTACGCCCCGAGCAGAACCGCCAGTACCAGCATTAACGTCTCCAGCACGCGATGAAACGGCGTTATTAGCGCCAACACTTTCTGCACGATCCCTAAACGCGGCAGCCAACGCTGTTGCAGGGCAATCACCTCTTTTCCAAAGATTTTTGCCAGCCACAGTACTAACACCACCATGTACAACTGGAACAGCATCACCCCCATCGACATCACCGAGGTAAAGCTGTAGTGGAACATCAGTTTCCAGAAGGTCCACGGGCGCGTCAGGTGGAAGACCAGAATCAGCAGACCAAGAATAATCGCCCCCGGCCCTAACACCAGCGTAGTGCGCAGCAGCGTGCTGTCCGAACCGCCCGCCTCCGGATGGAAGCGACGCAGCAGAATCGCCAACGTAACCAGTCCGGCGGAGATGCCAATCAGGAACAGATAGATGGCGATGGGCCAGTCCCACACCAGTGATGCAAAATGAAATGCAGAAGCGGGTGTCATTGGCTCACCTCCCCATAGTTAAAGGGAACGCGGTAGACCTTCGGTTTTGTGCCCAGCGCCAGCTTGTAACGATAGGTAGTTTTTTGCCGCAACAAACGGGAGATATCGCTGTTGGGATCGTCCAGATTACCAAACGTCAGCGCCTTCGTCGGACATGACTCAACGCAGGCGGGCTGTTTGCCCGCTTTCAGGTTGGTTTTCCGGCAGAAATCGCATTTATCCGCCGTCTTACTGACCGGATGGATAAAGCGCACGCGGTAGGGACACGCGGCAATGCAGTACTGGCAGCCGACGCAAAGGTCCGGATTCACATCGACAATACCGCTGGCGGCATCGCGGAATGATGCCCCCGTCGGGCAGACGTCAACGCAGGGGGCATGGTCGCAGTGCTGGCACGAGTGGCGGAAAAAGCGATATTTCACCTCCGGAAACGTCCCCTGCGGCTCGCTGCGAATAATCGTCAGGCGCGATACGCCTTCCGGCACGTTGTTGACTTCCCGACAGGCATCCATGCAGGCCGTGCAGCCGATGCATAATGACTCATCGTGTACCATGCCATAACGCACGCCATTAATATTCAACGTGTTCGCTACAACGCGTCCTGCCATCCCACTGACCGCCGCCAGCGCACCGACGCGGGTAATAAATTGACGTCGGGTGCAACTCATGGCTGCTCCTTAAGCAACGGAACGGACGCCGGGTTAAAGTACGGGTTAGTACGCTGATCGCTGTGGCAATCCACGCATATTTTGATCCGTCCTTTCTCGCTTAGCGTCTGCATCGTGTCTTGCTGCGGATGCAGGGAATGGCAACTGGCGCAGGTCACTTTAGTAACATGAACATCGTGCGGCCAGAACGCTTTTTGCAGTTGTTCAGGCAAGTGGCAGGACATACAGACGCTGTTCTGCTGCTCTACCGTATACATCGGGTCGTTAAAACGCATCACATCTTTCACCCCTTCACGGTGGTGAAGCGACGGTTGACCGTGGCAGTTGGTACAGGTTATCGGCAATTTATTGTTCGGGTTGATAGCGCCCGTATGTTTACCGTGCATACCTTCGGTGTCCGGCTTGTGACAGTCCAGACAGGCAGCATCCGGATTACGCTGCTGGGTGACCGTCCAGCGTTGATCCGACTCCTGCTGCGTTGGCGTGGCAGTGATTCCACTCAGGCTCCAGAACAGGCCTGACGCCAGCACCCCAGCAGTTAATAACGAACGTAATACGCTCATATTCACTCCATTACATAATGCCGGATGACAGCGCAAGCGCTTTATCCGGCAAATTTGTCACATGTGAGGTTATTGGCTTAACAGACCGTTTTTACGCGCCTGATCTTCCCACTGCGGTACGACCGTTTTCAGGAAGTCCTGCTTCTCCGCGTTGATTTGTTGCATATTCAAACCAATCGCTTTCTGCGCCTTCTCTTTCGTCGAAATATCCGGCAGCGGAATTTCATGGGTAATGCCTTTGGTCGCCAGCAGTCGCGCCAGTTTAGTACGGGCATCCGCGGCTTTATCCATCGCACTGCCTAACATCCGTAGACCTTCTTCCGGGGCATGCATATGAATACCGTGTGACGCAATCGCCAGATCCCAACGCCACTGCGCGCGGCGAATATCGTTCAGAATCGGTTTCATTTCCGCGTCTGTCGCCCCCGCATCCCATGCGGCTTTCGCTTCGAAGTGCGCATGTACCAGCTGATCTTCAACCTTGATTTTCAGGTCATGAATCGCCTGTTTACGCTCGGCGACCACTTTTTGCAGGGACGCTTTGTCCTGGGTGTGGCAGTTGGCGCAGGTTTGCGCGAAATTGTCGAACGGGTTGCCGATTTTATGGTCGGTGTAGAGCTTGCCTTCGGCGTTCTGTACTTTCGGCATGTGGCAGTCAATACAGGTCACGTTGTTCTTACCATGAATGCCCGCGCTCCAGGTTTCATATTCCGGGTGCTGCGCTTTGAGCATCGGGGTTTTGGACAGAGAGTTAGTCCAGTCAGAGAAGGCGATAGTGTCGTAGTATTGCTCCATGTTCTCGACTTTCATGCCCTCATCCCACGGGAACTTAACGGCTTTGTTTTTACCGTCAAAGTAGTACTCCACGTGGCACTGGCCGCAGACCATCGATTGCTGATCAAATCGTCCCGCTTTATCAAACGGTTTGCCGATAGCCTCCATCGCCCGTTCAGCATAGGGGCGCGACAACGTTAACGCTGGCTTCCCCTGGGCGAAATCGTCCGACGCGGTGTTATGACAGTCGGCACAGCCCAAATCGTTGACAATTTCCGGGCCGCCTCGCGCCCATTTGCCATGGAAGTAGCCGTCTTCGCCTTCTTGTTGGATAAGGCGCGCGACATCGGGGCTTTTACAACTCCAGCAGGCCATCGGCAGCGGGCCGTCTTCCGCCGTTTTTGGCGCGCCGGTACGCAGTGTTTCGCGCACGTCAGTTACCGCATACGCGTGGCCGCGTGGTTTGTTGTAGTCACGGGAGAAGGGATAGCCCGCCCACAGGATCACCAGACGAGGGTCTTCCGCCAGCGCATCTTCACGGGCAGACTGTTCTGACGTCGCTTTCCATGACTGATATTGGTCGGGGTGTTGAGGCGCGAACGTTTCATTTTTCGCTTCAACAGTAACGGTTTTTGCGGATACAGGCGTTTGCTCAGCGTAAACAGAGGTAATGAAGAAAAAAGGAAATATAAGGCTGAAGAAACGGCGTGCGCGTAGTGTTTTCCTTGCCATAGAGGTCTCATCCAGATTGCGCCATTATCTTTAATGGCGATTTTTTATCGTTTTCCATAACAGCAACCGCACAAATACTGTTATTACATTGATCTCCTCTATGTGTAACAAATAACCACACTTAAAATGTTGTCTTTAATCAATTGTAAGTGTATGTAAAATACCACTTTAGAGTTAGCAACCTGGACAAAACTCCCTCTCTTTTCTGATTTCCGGACACGGATCACTTTTTTAAAAAATTTCATATAACGTCATGTTATCCCGAAAATTTATCTAATTTTGCGGGACACAATCAAAAAATAGATTGCTGCTTATTTGCACAGTTCCCTTTTTGCGTGATCTGTCGCCCAAATACTAAACAAAACTTATTAAGACCCTACATTTAACGTTTATGCGACATATTATTAACATCCTACAAGGAGAACAACAGCATGAGCCAAACACATAAACACGCCATTCCCGCCAACATTGCGGATCGTTGCCTGATAAATCCAGAGCAGTATGAGACTAAATATAAACAGTCTATTAACGACCCCGATACGTTTTGGGGCGAACAGGGAAAAATTCTCGATTGGATCACGCCGTACCAAAAAGTGAAAAACACCTCCTTTGCGCCAGGCAATGTGTCGATTAAATGGTACGAGGATGGCACGCTAAATCTGGCGGCGAACTGTCTTGACCGCCATTTGCAGGAAAATGGCGATCGCACCGCCATTATCTGGGAAGGCGATGACGCGTCGCAGAGTAAACATATCTCTTATCGCGAACTGCATCGCGATGTCTGCCGTTTCGCGAATACACTGCTGGATCTGGGCATTAAAAAAGGCGATGTGGTAGCGATTTATATGCCGATGGTGCCGGAAGCGGCGGTGGCAATGTTGGCCTGCGCCCGCATCGGTGCGGTGCATTCGGTGATCTTCGGGGGGTTCTCGCCGGAAGCCGTCGCCGGACGCATTATCGACTCCAGCTCGCGGCTGGTGATCACCGCTGACGAAGGTGTACGTGCCGGACGCAGTATCCCGCTGAAAAAGAATGTCGATGACGCGCTGAAAAACCCGAATGTCACTAGCGTTGAGCATGTGATCGTCCTGAAGCGCACCGGCAGCGACATTGACTGGCAAGAAGACCGCGACCTGTGGTGGCGCGATTTGATTGAAAAAGCCAGCCCTGAGCACCAGCCTGAAGCGATGAATGCCGAAGATCCGCTGTTTATCCTTTATACCTCCGGCTCCACCGGCAAGCCGAAAGGCGTGCTGCACACCACCGGCGGCTATCTGGTCTACGCCGCGACCACCTTTAAGTATGTCTTTGATTATCACCCTGGCGATATTTACTGGTGTACCGCCGATGTGGGTTGGGTGACGGGGCACAGCTATCTGTTGTATGGCCCGCTGGCCTGCGGCGCGACCACCTTAATGTTTGAAGGCGTGCCGAATTGGCCAACGCCCGCTCGCATGTGCCAGGTGGTCGACAAACACCAGGTCAACATTCTCTATACCGCCCCAACGGCCATCCGCGCGCTGATGGCGGAAGGCGATAAAGCCATTGAAGGCACCGACCGCTCTTCACTACGCATTCTGGGTTCCGTCGGCGAGCCGATCAATCCCGAAGCGTGGGAATGGTACTGGAAGAAGATCGGCAAGGAAAAATGTCCGGTCGTCGACACCTGGTGGCAGACTGAAACAGGCGGTTTTATGATCACGCCGCTACCGGGCGCTATCGAACTGAAAGCCGGTTCCGCCACCCGTCCTTTCTTTGGCGTACAGCCTGCGCTGGTGGATAACGAAGGTCATCCGCAAGAAGGCGCGACGGAAGGCAATCTGGTCATCACCGATTCCTGGCCGGGCCAGGCGCGCACTCTGTTCGGCGATCATGAACGTTTTGAGCAGACCTATTTCTCTACCTTTAAGAATATGTATTTCAGCGGCGACGGCGCGCGTCGCGATGAAGACGGCTATTACTGGATCACCGGTCGCGTGGATGACGTGTTAAACGTCTCCGGCCACCGTCTGGGTACGGCGGAAATCGAATCGGCGCTGGTGGCGCATCCGAAGATCGCCGAAGCGGCGGTGGTGGGTATTCCACACGCTATCAAAGGCCAGGCGATTTACGCTTATGTCACGCTCAACCACGGCGAGGAGCCGTCGCCAGAACTGTACGCGGAGGTGCGCAACTGGGTACGTAAAGAGATTGGCCCGCTGGCGACGCCGGACGTGCTGCACTGGACCGACTCACTGCCAAAAACCCGTTCCGGCAAAATTATGCGCCGCATTTTGCGCAAAATCGCGGCGGGCGATACCAGCAATCTGGGCGATACCTCGACTCTCGCCGATCCTGGCGTGGTGGAGAAACTGCTCGAAGAGAAGCAGGCCATCGCGATGCCGTCGTAACCATAAATGCCGGATGGCAACGCGAATGCGTTTTATCCGGCCTACGACCCTACCCCTGCCCTCTCTCAAACCGGGAGAGGGAAATATAAAAAAACCTCCCCCAAAGGATTTCGTGTTACAGGAAGGCGGCAAGCGAGCACATCCTCAGCAGCATAGTTCACTATGTGGCTGGGGCGCGCGAGTGCGGCCAACGCGCCTGTAGCGCGAAAGACGCAGGGGGACCTCTGGAGAGCTCTGTGATGAATGACCAAATTTATCAGCGGATAGAAGACAGTGCGCGTTTCAGGGAATTAGTCGAAAAACGGCAACGGTTTGCCACGATTCTGTCGGTTATCATGCTGGCGGTTTATATCAGCTTTATTTTACTGATCGCCTTCGCGCCTGGCTGGCTGGGCACGCCTCTACATGCGGGAACCAGCGTCACCCGAGGAATTCCCATTGGCGTCGGGGTGATTGTGATTTCTTTTGTGTTGACCGGAATTTATATCTGGCGGGCGAATGGCGAATTCGATCGTCTTAATAACGCCGTACTGCATGAGGTGAAAGCATTATGAAGAGAGTTCTGACGGCGCTTGCCGCCGCACTCCCCTTCGCCGCTCATGCGGCGGATGCCATTAGCGGCGCGGTTGAACGCCAGCCCACCAACTGGCAGGCGATTATCATGTTTTTGATTTTCGTCGTGTTTACGCTCGGTATTACCTACTGGGCCTCTAAACGCGTACGTTCCCGTAGCGACTACTACACCGCAGGCGGCAATATCACCGGGTTCCAGAACGGCCTGGCGATTGCCGGCGACTATATGTCTGCCGCGTCATTTCTCGGCATTTCCGCGCTGGTGTTTACCTCCGGTTATGACGGGCTGATCTATTCGCTGGGCTTCCTTGTCGGCTGGCCAATCATCCTGTTTTTGATTGCCGAGCGCCTGCGTAATCTGGGACGTTATACTTTTGCTGACGTTGCCTCTTATCGCCTGAAACAGGGGCCAATCCGTATTCTTTCGGCCTGTGGCTCCCTGGTAGTGGTAGCGCTTTATCTCATCGCCCAAATGGTCGGCGCCGGTAAACTGATTGAACTGCTGTTCGGCCTCAACTATCACATCGCCGTGGTGCTGGTCGGCGTGCTGATGATGATGTACGTGCTGTTCGGCGGGATGCTGGCGACAACGTGGGTGCAAATTATCAAAGCCGTCCTGTTGCTGTTTGGCGCCAGTTTTATGGCCTTTATGGTGATGAAACACGTCGGCTTTAGCTTCAATAATCTGTTTACCGAAGCCATGGCGGTACACCCGAAAGGCACGGCGATTATGAGCCCAGGAGGGTTGGTGCAAGATCCGATTTCGGCGTTGTCGTTGGGTCTGGGACTGATGTTCGGCACCGCCGGCTTGCCGCATATTCTGATGCGTTTCTTTACGGTCAGCGATGCCCGCGAAGCGCGCAAGAGCGTGTTCTATGCCACCGGTTTTATGGGCTATTTCTACATTCTGACCTTTATTATCGGCTTCGGCGCTATCATGCTGGTGGGGGCGAATCCCGCCTATAAAGATGCCGCGGGCGCGCTGATTGGCGGCAATAACATGGCGGCGGTGCATCTGGCCAACGCGGTAGGCGGCAACCTGTTCCTCGGCTTTATTTCGGCAGTGGCGTTTGCCACCATTCTGGCAGTGGTCGCCGGTCTGACGCTGGCGGGCGCATCGGCGGTGTCGCATGACTTGTACGCCAACGTGTTCCGCAAAGGCGCAACCGAACGTGAAGAGCTGAAGGTGTCGAAAATCACCGTCCTGGTGCTGGGCGTGATCGCCATTATCCTCGGCGTCCTGTTTGAAAATCAGAACATCGCCTTTATGGTGGGCCTGGCGTTTGCTATCGCCGCGAGCTGCAACTTCCCCATCATTCTGCTTTCCATGTACTGGTCAAAACTGACCACGCGCGGCGCTATGCTGGGCGGCTGGTTAGGTTTACTGACAGCGGTGGTGCTGATGATTCTTGGCCCTACCATTTGGGTGCAGATCCTCGGCCACGAAAAAGCGATCTTCCCGTATGAGTATCCGGCGCTGTTCTCTATCAGCGTGGCGTTCCTGGGGATCTGGTTTTTCTCGGCCACCGATAACTCGGCAGAAGGCAACCGTGAACGTGAGCAGTTCCGCGCTCAGTTTATCCGCTCCCAAACGGGATTCGGCGTACAACAAGGGCGTGCGCATTAATCTTACCGTTTCCTCCGGCCCCGTGGGTCGGAGGAAAATCAGAACATTACCCTCGCCACCAGCGGGGCTGCCAGCACCATCACCACGCCGGACAGCATCATTACCAGACTGGCGACGACGCCCTCCTGCTGACCCAGTTCATAGGAACGCGCCGTGCCCGCCCCATGTGACGCCGCGCCGAATCCTGCCCCTTTTGCCATGCCTTCCCGGATAGAGAGACGCAAAAATAGCGCGTCGCCGACCGCCATGCCAAACACGCCAGTGACGACCACGAACAGCGCCACCAGATCCGGCTGCCCGCCCAGGGGTTCTGCCGCCGCCAGCGCAAACGGCGTAGTAACGGAACGTACCGCCAGACTACGCTGAATCTCATCCGATAACGTGAACAGACGCGCCAGCCAAACGGAACTAGTGACCGCCACCACCGTCGCCGTCACTACGCCCGCGGTGAGCGACATCCAGTGACGTTTGATAATCGCGAGGTTATCGTACACCGGCACCGCAAAGGCAATGGTCGCCGGGCCGAGCAGCCACAATAGCCAGTGCGATTCACCAATATAGTTTTGCCAGGAGATATGACCGAACACCAGCATTAACACCAGCAGTGCTGGCGTCAACACTAATGGCATCAACGGCAGTTTGCGAAAACGGCGATACAGACGCTTATTGGCGAAGTAAATCCCCAGCGTAATCACCAGGCACAGTACGCTTAACTGAACGTTATTCACGGTTTAGCCTGCTCATCTCATAGCGATACACTTTATCCACCACCCACGCCGTCGCGCCGAGTACCATTAAGGTACTGATCGCTATCACCGAGAAGATGCGCCAGCCGTCCACCAGTAACAGATGGGCATAGTTCACTACCGCCACGACGGCGGGAACAAAGAATAACAGCATCTCCGCCAGCAGCCAGCGTGCGCCTGCGCGTACCCAGCTAAGCGGAATAATCCGGCAAACGATCAGCGCCAACATAAGTACCATGCCGACCAGATTCGCGGGCAACGGCAGGTGCAGCCAGGAGACAAGATATTGGGAAAAAATGAATAAACCTGCATAGAGCAGTACCTGAACCGGTACCTGGAGTCGTTGCACAACGGCAGGCGTAACGCGGCTTATCGCCACAGCCATGAGGGAATGTCCTGAAAAATAATACGGAGCGCCAGTATAGAGAACCTCCGTCACGGGCAGAAATGAATTAAAATCATTGCAGGCATAGTCGGAAGGAATAATCATGGATATCAGAACGCTGCGTTATTTTGTCGAGGTGGTGCGCCAGCAAAGTTTCACCCGCGCAGCGGAGAAGTTATTTGTCACCCAGCCCACCATTAGCAAGATGCTGAAAAATCTTGAAGATGAGCTTAACTGTACGCTACTGATCCGCGACGGACGTAAGTTATTGCTGACCGATACCGGACGCGTGGTGTTTGAACGCGGTCTGGCGATCCTCGCTGAGTTTCGCCAGTTAGAGGCCGAGTTGAGCGATATTAACCATCTCAATAAGGGCGTGCTGCGGCTGGGTATTCCCCCGATGGTCGGCATGTTGATGGCCGGGCCAATCAGTTTGTTTCGACAACGCTACCCTGGCGTTGAACTCAAAATTTCGGAGTTTGGCGGCCTGACGGTACAGCAGGCGGTAATGAATGGCGAGCTGGATGTTGCGATGACCGCGCTCCCGGTGGAAGAAGCGAGCGGGCTGACGACGTTATCGCTGTTCAGTCATCCGCTGTGCGTGCTGGTTCCCCGTTCCGGTCAGTGGACAACCTGCGACTCCATCGCGCCTGAAGCACTGGCGGAGCATCCTCTTCTTATCTACAACGAAGACTTTGCCCTGAGCCGCCAGTTGATGACCTTATTTAGCCAGCATGACGTAAAACCACGGATTGCCGTGCGCAGCGGGCAATGGGATTTTCTCGCCGCCATGGTGCAAGCGGGCGTCGGTATCGCCATTTTGCCGGAGCCGATTTGTCAGCGTCTGGATAAGGCCACGCTGCGCTGGCTACCGCTGGAAAGCGATCTCCGCTGGCAGTTGGGCATGATTTGGCGAGAGGGCGTGTATCTGTCGCACAGCGCCCGGGCATGGTTAACCTGTTGCGAAGGGTTTTGGCTGAAACAACCGTAAGCCATGGGTTAAAACCCTTGCCGGATGGCGGCGCAAGCACCTTATCCGGCCTACTTGTAGGCCCGGTAAGCATGGCGCCACCGGGCCACAAGGACTACTGATTTTCTATCAGTAACGCCTCCATCAAATCCAGGTCGTGCAGCAGCTTTTGCAATGTTTCATTGCTGATTTCTCGTGTGGCGCGCAGATGATACAACTCGGCGCGTTCGGAACGCAGCGCGGCAAGACGGAAACGTCGCTCCAGGTTTTCTTCCTGTATGGAGCTTTCGACATCGTTTCGCCCATCGGCACGGCGACGCAAGTTACCGATGACACGCGAGCTTACTTCAGTAAGCAACTGATTATCGATGTTTTCTTCGGTATCCGCCGCCAAACGCTCTTCCATTTTCTGAATGGCGACAATCGCCACTTCCGCCGTCGCCGCACGGGCGATACGCTCCTCTTTCAACTGTTGCGCATGATCGGCGACTTCCAGATGTTGCAACAGCAGCGGCAGCATGATCACGCCGACAAATAACGAGAACAGAATGACGCCAGCCGCCAGGAATACCAGTTCATAACGCGCCGGAAATCCGCTGCCATCCGGCAAAAGTAACGGTATAGAGAGCACACCAGCCAGGGTGATCGCCCCACGAACGCCAGCGAAGGAAGCAATCAGAATTTCACGCGACGTCCAGCTGGCGAACTCCATCGGTTTCTTCTTCAAAAAACGCAGGCTGAACTTTTTCATGGCCCACAGCCAGCCGAAGCGAACCAGCATCAATGCCGCATAAATCAGCACGATATCGGTAAAGAGCATCCAGGTTTCGACATTCGGGTCAGCTTCCGCCGCCGCCAGCGAAGATTCCAGAATACCCGGCAATTGCAGTCCCAACAGCAGAAAGACCATACCGTTAAAGACAAATTCCAGCATCGCCCAGGTACTGTTCGCGCGCAAACGCATTGCCAGCGGCGCGCGGCGCATTACGCCAGAACGGGTGATGGTCATCCCGGCGGCAACCGCGGCCAGGATGCCTGAGACGCCAATATGCTCGGCAATCAGGTAAGACGCGAAGGGCAGCAGAAACAGCAGGACAATTTGCGTCGCGGGTTCATCGCCGCCCCAGCGGCTCAAAAAACGCAGCGAGCGGCCATACAGCCAACTGACCACAAAACCCGCCAGAATACCGCCGATAGCGACCTTAAAAAATTCCAGCGTCGCGCCGCCGACGGTAAAGACCATCGTCCCCATCGCCACCGCGACGGCGAATTTCAGCGATACCAGACCGGAGGCGTCGTTCATTAACGCCTCTCCCTGCAGAATGCCCATGATTTTTTTCGGGATACGCCCCTCGCCCACAATTCCGGAGAGCGCTACCGCATCGGTCGGCGACAGCACGGCGGCCAGCGCAAAGGCGGGGATCAGCGGAATGCCGGGCACCAGCCAATAAATCAGGAAGCCGATTCCCACGACCGTTACCAGGACCAACGCCAGCGCCAGCCCGAAAATCTCTCGTCCATGCTCAAGAAATTCACGGGTCGGCGTCTTCCAGCCATCCGCAAACAGCAGCGGCGGAATAAACAGCACCAGGAAGAGTTCCGGGTCGAATTCCACATGCAAACCAAACGTCGGCCACGCCAACAGCGCGCCAACGGCGATCTGCATAAGGGGTAAAGGAAGCTGGAAGGGTAATACACGCGTAAATACCCCCGACAGCGAGACCACAAGGGTCATGATGAGTATTGTGAAGAAAATTTCCATGCGTTCCCTGTTTGCGATGTTTTTTATGATGGAGAAAGGCATCATGCCTCGGTTTCACCTTCTTCAGATTAACGCAAAAGGTAACGTGATGTGTCCTGAAAATGAAAACGGGCGACCAACGCCGCCCGTTTTTCAGAATGAAGGCAGAACTAGATAGCCCAGCCGCCGGCATAAAAAGCGACCAGCGCGACCGCAATGACGACAGTTCCGATATTCAGCTTACGCCATTCGCCGGAAACCAGACGCCCGACGACCAGCGTGGCAAAGCCGATCATAATCCCGGTGACAATGTTACAGGTCAGTACAATAAATACGGCCGTTACCAGCCCCGCCATCGCATCGACGAAATCAGCAAAATCGATTTTCGCCACGTTACTCAGCATCAGCAGACCGACATACATGAGCGCCGGGGCGGTTGCGTAGACGGGAACGAGATAAGAGAGCGGCGAAAGAAACAGGATCAGCAAAAACAGCACGCCCACGGTAATCGCCGTCAGGCCCGTTTTACCGCCCGCCGCCGTACCGGCCGCAGACTCGATATACACCGCGGCTGGCGCTGCCCCGACCAGGCCGGAGAAAACGCTACTCAGGGAGTCGGTGGTTAGCGCTTTACCGCCATCGATAATTTGTCCATCTTTGTCCAGCAGATTAGCCTGCCCTGCGACCGCACGGATCGTTCCGGTCGCATCAAACACCGCCGTCATCACCAGCGCCAGTACGCTTGGCAGAACGACAGGGTTTAACGCGCCCATAATATCCAGGCTGCCGATCAGCGAGTTGCCGTTTTCATCGCTCAACGAAGGCATGGCGAAAATGCCGGAAAAATGGACGTTAGGATCGAAGAGCAAACCCACAATAGAAATGCCAATAATGGTCAACAGAATGCCGCCGGGGACTTTCAGCTTTTCCAGACCGAGAATAACAGCCAGCCCCACAAGCGACATAATCACCGGGAAGGTGTCGAAATCGCCCAGCGCGACCGGCAGGCCATCCAGCGGGTTTTTAATGACCAGGCCGACGCCGTTGGCGGCAATCAGCAACAAAAACAGGCCAATACCGATACCGGTTCCGTGGGCCACGCCCTGTGGCAAGTTACGCAAAATCCAGCTACGAATGCCGGTGGCGGAGATAACGGTAAACAGTACGCCCATCAGGAATACGGCGCCAAGCGCGACCGGGACGCTAATATGCTGCCCCAGGACCAGGCTAAACGCGGTAAACGCTGTCAACGAGATAGCGCAACCGATAGCCAGCGGCAGATTCGCCCAAAGCCCCATAACGATAGAGCCGACGCCTGCGACCAGGCAGGTCGCTACAAAGACGGCGGCAGGCGGGAACCCGGCTTTACCCAGCATCCCTGGCACCACGATGACGGAGTAAACCATCGCAAGAAACGTGGTTAAGCCAGCAACGACTTCCTGGCGAACGGTGCTCCCGCGTTGTGAAATTTTAAACCAGGCGTCGAGTGAACCGCCGGTACGCGCTGAAGGCGTAGACATAGAAAACATCCCCTGAGAATTTATTATTCGTCGGTATACGCGGGAGGTAATCCACTAACAGCGCAACGTTATCTCCTTGTGCTACATTTACGACAACCGGGGCGCCGCAAAAAAGCAAACGTTTAGCTCCACGTATACAAAACGGGTGGCAAAAAAAAGCAAACGATTATCCAGCGATCATCAACGCTTTTTCAACTGAACTTTGCCGCTTTTTATGCTTTTCTGCTTAGTATGCTCAATAAATCGCCAGACGATGCGCAAACGTTATCGTCCCTGCGCAATCCAGCAACAATTTTTCGCATCGCTGTTAGCAAATACGTTGCGCAATCTGCTCACAAAAACGCCATTATCCGCCAGGAATGGTAAACGGACCGCCCTGCTGAATCGCTCGTTGCCAGGCTGGACGCATTTCTACCCGCGCTTTCCATGCGTTGATATGGTCGAGATGAGCGATCCCGCCTCGGGCAAGCAGCGCAAATAGCGGGAAGCTCATCTGGATATCCGCCATACTTAACTGCTCTCCGGCAAACCAGGGGTGATTTGCCAGATGCCCGTCAATAAAGCGCGCATGGGTTTCCAGTTGCGGATTGAGGTACGCTTTTTGCGCGCCCTTACCGATAACGCCGCCCAACGTTCGCAGGCCCAATGGTACCGGCGGTTTACCCAGAGAGGTAAAGAGCAGTCTCATCAATAGTAAGGGCATGAGCGAACCTTCAGCGTAATGTAGCCAGAATCGATAGTGTTGTTTCCCCTGCGCATCCGCAGGTTTAAAGCGTCCGATACTGTCGTAAGTGTCCTGCAAATATTCCAGGATGGCGCCCGATTCCGCAATAACCATACCGTGATCTTCAATAACCGGAGACTTGCCCAGCGGATGCACTTTTTTCAATGCCGGCGGCGCCAGCATGGTCTTTTCACGCTGGTAACGCACAATCTGGTAAGGCAACGCCAGCTCTTCCAGCGCCCAGAGGATGCGCTGCGAACGAGACTGATTTAAATGGTGCACCGTCAGCATGGCTGTCTCCTGTAAGGTATGCCAACTAACTATAGAAAATTATGGCAGTTGCCGTAAAAATTTCGGCTAAAAAATCAGCATTTCGCTGGCGAACAGGGCGTCGTCGCTTACACTTACAGTATCAACACAAACCGGAACCTCCACCACGTGCTCGATATGAGGGGTGTTGACGTCGGGGGAAACCCTCCTGTAATCAGCGGGATAGAGCGAAAGACAAAGACCGGAAACAAACTAAAGCGCCCTTAGCGGCGCTTTAGTTTTAGGTGAACTCAGCCCGATGGCCGAGTGCATATTAATCATCTTCAAGCAGCCGGGCACCCGTCCCGTGTTCGCCAAGCCTGTCGCCTGGATTTCGCAGCGGACAGTCGCTACGCGATAAACAGCCGCAGCCGATACAACCGTCCAGCTCATCGCGCAACGCCACCAGCGTATGAATACGTCGGTCTAACTCTTCGCGCCACTGCGAGGAGAGCTGCTTCCACTCTTTCGCGCTTAACGTATGCCCTTCCGGCAAGATACCAAACGCGTCGCCGATAGTTGCCAGCGGGATGCCGATACGCTGGGCGATCTTGATAATCGCGACATAACGCAACACGTCACGCTTGTATCGCCGTTGGTTACCGCTATTACGGATACTGGTAATTAGCCCTTTGCTTTCATAGAAGTGCAGGGCGGACACAGCAACACCGCTACGTTTCGCAACTTCCCCCGGCGTCAGTAAGGCTTTTAAACGGGGAGATTTTTTTTCCATAAATCGCTTTACCTCAAGTTAACTTGAGGAATTATACTCGCCCGCAGACAAAACGACGAATCGAATACTGTTTAAGAGGCAACAATATGTCGCATCAGCAGATAATTCAGACCCTTATCGAATGGATTGATGAACATATCGACCAACCGCTAAACATTGATGTGGTGGCAAAAAAATCGGGCTACTCCAAGTGGTATTTGCAGCGGATGTTTCGTACGGTAACGCATCAAACATTAGGCGAGTATATTCGCCAGCGCCGTCTCCTGTTGGCGGCCGTTGAGCTACGAACGACCGAGCGCCCGATTTTTGATATCGCGATGGACCTGGGCTATGTATCGCAGCAAACCTTCTCGCGTGTATTCCGCCGCGAGTTCGATCGCACTCCCAGCGATTACCGTCACCGCCTGTAGGGCGTCTGCCCGCGTATCGTCAGAGGCGCGGGCGTTTGTTGTAGCCAGGAGATGAATTCCTGCGGTGGTAACGCCTTCGCAAAGTGCCATCCCTGACAATACTGAACGCCGCGTTTTAGCAACCAGCTAACCTGTTCAGCCGTTTCAACCCCCTCCGCAATGATTTTTAGCCGCAAACTTTGCGCCATTTCAATAATATGTTCCACAATCAAATGGCTGGCGCTATTAGTGGTTAGCGTGTCGACAAAAGATTTATCAATTTTTAAAAGGTCGACATTTAATGAGTACAGGTTATGCAAGTTCGAATAGCCGGTACCAAAGTCATCAATTGCCACCTCGTATCCCGCCTGGCGAAACGCCTGAATAATCGGCGTCATTTTAGGCACATCAATAAATCCGCGCTCGGTCACTTCAACCTTTATCTGTTGCGCAAGCACTGAATGCTGACGCGTTTTTTCATGAATCATCACAATTAGTCGGGAAGAGAGAAAATCGGCGGCAGAGAGATTGATAGAGACATAAAGATGCGGGTGCGCGGCCAGAAAACCACCTAAATCATTAAATACCTCTTCGACGACATAATCGGTGATCTGCTCAATCATCCCCTCTTTTTCCGCCAGCGGAATAAATTCGCACGGGCTCATCACCGGACCGTGATAGCCCGGCCAACGCAATAGCGCTTCGGCACCTACACATGTCCCGTTTCGGATATCAATGATCGGCTGATAATGAAGGCAAAGCTGGTGCCTGGTAATGGCCCGTTGCAGCAATCGACGCGGTGAGTAATATGCCTGCCGGGATCGTGACCACATAAATAAGACGATAATGCTACAGATGATCCCTAACGGTAGCGTTAACGTAAGCTGATGAAAGAGGTTCTGGTAAAAGCGTTGCTTTGAGGTTGACACAATCGCGGCAACCGGTCGTTTTGCTGATTTAACCAGAGTATAAAAACGCTCACCCTGTTGGAACACAGGTTCACTCCGTCGTACCAAAGGTAATAGGTGATCAGCCTGCGCCTGTTCACTCAGAGAGAAAAAGGTGTTGGTCACCGTATCATACATTCCCCAGACCAACGCCGGATCGTCTGACATCACCTCGCTATAAGATAAGGGATTGATAACCGCGACATAGTTTCCCCGCTGCATATATGTCATTTTATAACCGTTGAAAAAAGGCGTATCACGATAGTAATAAATAGCGATGTCAGGCTTTCGTTTATAGTCAGCGCGGGGAATAAAATAAGGACTTGTTGGCGTCATAACCGTAGAGCATAGAAAACGCTGGCCCTTAGCATAAATCAACTCATTAATGTACAAACGACCGCGGATAATATTCAGCATTCGCTGTTGATGGGCTGGCGTACAGGCTTGCCCCTGATATTGTTCAGCGGCATCGCGGGCTAAATTCGCTTGCAGGATAACCCGCTCCGTTTTATCTAATACCAACTGCGCAAATGAATGTAACTGATTTCTGGTTTCAGAGACTGCCCGGATATGAGCAAACCAGATCGCCAGCAATACAGGAAGTAACACCACAATGATCGTTCCGAGAAATCTCAACACCTTGCGTCGTGTGCTTTGACTCATTTTCAGCCTATTTCCCTGCATTATTTGTGACTATTGTTGGCAAAATAAGACGTGAACCAAACGGAGGTTTACGGTGCATGAATTTATCAATATTAGCAACAGACTTTTACCGATCAACATTTACCATTAATAACTAAGCGCAATCTCTCTCGCATACCAGGCAGGACGCTAAATATTTTTGATAACATCAGATTTATACCTAAGTAAACGATGGGGTATACATCTTTACTCCTTTCTTTTGATAAATAACTTGATATTTTTATCAGGTCTGAATTTCACGAAAAAGAAATAAAAGAGTAGTAATAATACATCTTTGCTTTCCGGCTGTTTCTCTACGGACGCGCAGAAGTCACACAAAAAATAAGGTTATAAAACGCACAAAAAATACATTGCCGATCTGGCGAACAAGCCTGTTTTTGTGATATAGTTCACAAAAACAATGAAACAGAAACAATGTTTCATTCGATGTTGATGTGACGTCCGTTGATAGCCAGAATGTCCCACGTTTCCCGGGAACAACGCCGTGCTGTCCTGGACAAAGGTCTATTCAGAGGAAATGTTTCATGGCTGCCATAACCACTGGTGTCGTTCTTCTCCGCTGGCAACTGTTGAGCGCCGTGCTCATGTTTTTAGCCAGCACGCTCAATATCCGTTTCCGTAAATCAGATTATATTGGTCTGGCGGTGATCAGTAGCGGTCTGGGCGTGGTATCCGCCTGCTGGTTTGCCACCGGTTTACTCGGTATTACCATGATGGATCTCGCTGCGATCTGGCATAACATTGAAGCCGTAATGGTCGAAACGATGAGCCAGACCCCGCCAGAATGGCCGATGGTGCTGACCTGATACGCTATCGCTGCCGATGAAGCCGCCCACCGGTTATCTCAACGCGGAATCGCGCGCCAGGAGTAGCCTTGCGAACCATCACGTCCCTCGCATTGCCGTTGATGAGGGCCGCCAGGTGTGGTTATCCAAAAATGGCAAGTGGAATAGCCCTAACAGAATCGAGCTAAACTTATTGAAGTCATTGCCGACTCGTTAAATGACAAAAAAGACCCGTTTGTGCAACGGGTCTTTTTTATTAAGCAGTACCACCTGATAACAGCGACAAGCGCTGCTTATTTTACATTAATAATTTATCCGGAGAACAATCACGGATTATTTTTCCACCTTTCATTACCAGAACCCGGTCAAAATACTTTATCAGATATCGACGATGCGTCACCATGATCAACGTTTTCCCATGAATAAACTCATCTAAGTTATCAAAAATTTGCTTCTCGGTATTTTCATCCAGATTTGATGTTGGTTCATCCCATAAAAAGACGCTGGCGTTACTGCTCAGACTACGTGCTAATAATAACTGCTGTTGCTGTCCGGATGACAGGTTTTTAGCCATAAAATTCACCGGAAACTTCAGCCCCATAGGATGTTGCAAGATAAAACCACAGTTCGCCAGATGGAGCGCCTTGAGTACCCGGCCCCTGTCGTTTTGCGGTTTTAACGCGAAATTACTTTCAATGGTTCCGGTGAATAAAACATCATGTGTCGTCACCACGCTTAAATGCTGAGAAAAAAAGTTCTGCGATAAATGCCCTAAGTTATATCCATCATATAAGATGGCGCCGTCTGTTGGCGAAAGGTAGCCAGATAGCATTCCCAGTAATGAGCTTTTTCCTGCACCGCATTCGCCTATCACTGCGACACGCTGCCCCGCAGGTATGTCTATAGACAGTCGGTTAATAATCATCGGAGATTGAGCGTCATACTGATAACTCACACCCCGAATAGAGATATCGCCATTGCACTTTGATATGGACTGTAATGCCGGTGTTTTTTCTGCCTGATCTTCATCAAAAAAAGAAAGCAGATCCTTACCGGTTTTTTCTGCTGATAAAATAGAGATTAATGTAGAAGAAAAATTCGAAATGATCCCGGAAATACGACCAGAGACAATGACAGATGAAACAATTGCGCCAGTAGTAACATCACCCTTGATTACCATAAAAAAGGCTATTACCATAATAGTTATTTGGGTAATAGATGACATACTCCCCAATATAGATTGATAGATAAGATTTAATTTCCTTATCTTCAGGTTAAGATACGACTGTTCATTTGATGTGTTGACCCAATCAAAAAGTAAACCTTGATTATTTAAGGTATGGATCATTTTAATAGATAAGAAAACCTCTGAGATGAAGATATTCCTGTTCTTCTGTCCTTCTTTTTGTTTGTTCATTAACTCATTAGTATAATGGTGGTTAACGAGGGAAATAATAATAGAGACGATAAACATGGTAACAGGGACAATAACGACCAGACCTAAATTTACATATATAACAATGAGAAATATAATAAATATTGGAATATCGGCTATACGTTGAAAGATCGAGTTTAATAAAACGGGTTTAATTTTCTGAAACTCATTCCATAGCACAAATGCTGATGACATGGATCTGCCATTTTTCTTTTTACTATAAAGTACCGCTTCAAGAAATGCGATATCAATATCGACGTCATCCTGCCTTGCTGTGATAGACTGATAAATATCTTTCGAAGTACGAAGGATAAACTCAAAAACAATAAATACAGCAACAATTATAGCCACGCCAAATAAAGATGAAACCGAAGCACTTGGAACAAGCTTATCATAGAACAGATTACTAAATACTGGAATAGTTAACGCAAAAATTGCCATAAAAAGAGATGAAAAGAAGTATTTAGTATAAAAAATCTTGTTCATCGATAAAGAGTTTTTTATGATATTTTTTACTCTTATACTATCAACAACTTTATTTAAAGGTAGTATACTAAATGCAGATAACTCTTTTAAATATTCATCTTCAATTTCAACATAGCAGAGTTCACCGCGCGCGTTTACCAACTTTATTTTTTGCCCGCCACTCACACACACCATCCACTTCATTTCTGGTGTTAATAGTAAAATCGGCATAGGCTCATTTAGTAAATCCTCACCATTATTAAATAATATATCCTGTAGAGAAAGCCCTAACGACAAAAAGAAATTCTTCATTTGTATAGAGTCGTCAGTGTTATTTCTGTCGTACTTTTTAAATCTTAAATTTATATCATCTTCTTTGATGTCAATTTTTATGTTGAATTTTTTAGACACTATAGATAATGCCGTTTCCGCACTTAAATAATAAGGTTCTAGTTTTTTATCCATAAGTAAACCCCCTCACCCAAAGGTGAGGGGTCTCCGTTATTATGCGTGTTCTTCTTGATTATCTACAGGTAACGTAACTTCATTAACGGCGAAAACTTCAATAGCGCCGTTATTGTTGTGCCCTACAGAACTCGTTGAAGGGGAATCATTAATATCATCCTCGGTCTTTCCTCTTGCATTCATTGCGTTCACAATATCCGCCGAGGAGTGATCGACTGAGAATGTTTTCTCCTTAATCAGGAAATCATCGTCCTTATCAAGGAATTTCACGTCCATAGTATATTCACCATCTTCCAAAGATAGCGGAACTTCGAATATTGCTTTCTGGTTAGTTATCGGCAGAGTAAACTCTTCTCCTTCAAACATAACACTGACATTAACAATATTCTCAGGTACTGATATTTCAAAAGAAGGTGTCTGACTAATTGAACGATCTATTTCATCCCCAGAGTCAGCGTTTAACAATGTAATACTATAGGCTGTCTCCTTCACCACACTTTCTTCCGCCGCAGACGGCACTGTACGAAGATGCGTAGCGCTTTCGGCATTCACTGTTTCAGACTCCGGTGGAGTAACCGCTGTTGGCGTGGCGTCATCGCTCGCATCGTCATGCTGGCTATCCGCTGTTACCGTCACCGTTGAGTCAACCGTCACCTCCAGCGAAGCAGATTGCAGTGAGTTCCCCGCGCGATCCACCACCGTCACGCTCAGCGTGTAGGTACCATCATTCCAGGCGGCTGGCGGCGTGAAGGTCCAGCCATCCGCGCCTTGCGTCGCCTGATAGATGTCTGTCACGCCATTATGCGTCACGTTTACGGTCACCCCGGTCACGTCAGCATCAATATGCTGCAGCGTGAACTTAGGCTGGGTGTGATTGTGATTCGTCACGTTATCGCTGTCTGAAGCGCCATTGCCTTCACCTGCTGCCAGCGCAATCTCCGGCACGGTCAGCGTACTGTCGATCGTAACGGTAATGGGTAACGAGTTTTTCTGATTACCCGCGGCATCGCTTGCGATTACCGATATCGTATAGGAACCATCAGCTAACGGTGTACCTGGCGTAAAGAACCAAACGCCATCGGCATTTTTTTCAGCATTATATACGGTCCCATTGATATCGACCTGAACGACCACAACATCGCTTTCCAGATTCCCGATAATAAAGGTAGGCTGATTATCTCGCGTAATATTATCGCCCACCGTACCACTGTCTGAGTCTGGAGATAATGAAATAACAGGAGTCTCTTTCATGATATCGAGAGGGACATCATCACTCCGGTTACCAATCGCATCCACACTCGTAATGGTAAACTTCCCTTCCGATGGATACGGGATCGCCATACTCCATTTACCATTATCAGGAACGGTTAACGTATAAGTATTCCCATTACTATCGGTTATTATTAGCTGAGATTTGGCTTCCGCCGTTCCCTGCATAATAATTAGATCGTTGACAATATCTGAATAAGTTACGACCGGAGCGTTTGGCGGCGTTCGATCAATAAATATTTCATGTACCTCTTCCTTACGGTTGCCTGCGTTATCCTCAATACTCAAAGTGATATCGTATTTCCCTTCCGGAAGTTGATCGGTCGATAACTCCCACTGCCCATTAGCCGCAACGACAGCGGTTGCCAGCGTGACCCCTGCCACGATTAATGATACCGTAGCGCCAATTTCCCCCATACCTCTCATGGTAATAGTGGAGCTATTACTCCACCAGTCCGTTTTCGATGATGATTTATTGTCATCAAGCTCGCTGGTAAATACCTGGATATGCGTATCGACCCAAATGGAATACTTTTCCTGATTTACGTTACCAGCACGGTCCGTAGATTTAACAGTGATATCCAGCTGGCCTTCTGTGAAATAAAGCGGGTTCACCGGCATCTGCCAGTGGCCTTTGTCATTAACCCAAACTTCCCCCACATTTAAGCCATTAATGATGATTTCTATTTTGCTATTGGGCTCAGCACTGCCACTAAACAATAAGTTACGTGTCGTGTCCGTTATATATATTTTGCCATCACTACCGGTCATCTCTGCTAACGTTTGTCCACCGATAGAATCAATGGCGACAGGCGTCGTATTAAAGGTATCGATAGTAAAGTTTAGCGTTTTCGAGGTAGCCGTGTTGCCTGCTTTATCGGTGATAACATAATAAATGCTATGGGAACCATCGCCCAACGGCGACTCAGGTCGATAAACTTGATTTCTGTCCGTCACCGTGATCGTATCGACTAACACCCCATCAATGAAAATCTGAACACTCTGGTTCATTTCTCCATAAATACTAAACGCAGGCCGGGTTTGACTCGTTATACTATCATTACTGAAAATACCGTTATCAGAACCTGCCATCATAACAGGATTATCGATAAACGTACTGGTATCTATCGTGACGAGTAAGCGAGGCGATTCTGCCGTATTACCTGCCGGGTCTTCGGCAACCACTCGGATAGAATATTCACCATCTTTTAACGCATTATCAAACTGATAGGACCAGGTTCCATCTTCAAGCACAAGAACATTTGCCACGATCTTTTCATCCACATAAATATGGATTGTGGCTCCCGCTTCTGCGGTGCCAACTAACACAGGCTTGTTGTGACTAGTAATCAGATCGTCAAGTGAACCAGAGTTGCTCGCATCTTCAAGGTTGAGCGTTGGGAAGTCGGTTGATGAATCGACATCCACGCTATAATCCTTGCTCACTTCAGTGTTGCCAGCAACGTCAGTAATGCTGAAATGAATATTAAACGTACCATCATCTTGCAGCAGTATCGGCGCGCGCCATGTGCCATCAGCCTCAACCATAACAACGTTGACTAATTTACCATCGACAAAGATGCTGACCTGAGAACCTGCCTCCCCGACACCTGAGACTGACAACGCCCGGTTATTAGAGAGGGCCGGTAATGAATCTTCATCAATGTCAAAGACAGCAATTTGAGAATCGATTGTCACGGTTGTAATCGCAGACTCAACCCGGTTACCAGCAGTATCCGTAGCAACAAATTGCACCTGATACTCGCCGTCGGCGCTATTTGCCGGCATGGTATAGCTAATATTACCTGACGAACTCGCCTCTACTGTGCCTTGTAACACACCATTAATATAAACCTGTACCGTCGCGCCGGGATCGGTCATGGCAACCAGTACCGGAGACTTATTATTGGTAATCAGATCATATTTATCACCGCTATTAGTATCCCGACTTAATGAAATATCGCTGATTTCAATCTGCGTATCATGTTCTATCAGGATATCTTTTTGTTGGCTGTTGCCCGCTTTATCTTCCGATACCACGACAAAGGCATTACTACCTTCACGCAGATCTAATTCTGCGCTCCATCGACCATCATTGCCTACCACCAGGGTAGCAATAACCACCCCCTGCGGATTCCTGATGGTTAAAGTACTTCCGGCTTCGGCAGTACCATCGATGGTGACATGAGATTTATTGGTGATCCAGTCGCCAACTTTGCCACTGTCATCAGCTTCGCGTAATACCACGGTTAACGGCGAAATTACCGTATCCAGTATCACATTCTGCGGACCAAACTCTCTGATATTGCCGGCAACATCTTCAACTTTAAACGTTAATACATAATTACCGTCATTACCCAAAGCAGGTAATACTACGCCCCAGTGTCCTGCGCCTGTCGTATAAGCAATCGCTTTTTCAACGCCATTCACAAAGATAGTGATTTTGCTGTTTGGCTCACTGGTGCCGCCAATCTCCGGCGTCACCGTATTGATATATCCGCCCTCATGCATTCCAGATATATTCCATACCAGTTCAGCAACCTCGGTATCGATAGTGACATCAACGGCGGTGGAACGCAGTTCGCTATTATCGCGAGGGTTGACGATACCCACCTGGACGACATAATGGCCATCTTTCATTTCCGATAACTGGAAAGTATATCGACCCGCTGTATCCGCTGTCGCCTCGCCGACCTTCACGCCATCCACATAAATACTCACAATCGCATTAGGTAACGTGTTCCCAACCAGGGTCGGCGTTTTATTATTCGTGGTAAAGTCTCCTAAGGCACCACTATCGCTCTCCTCGCTGAGCTTTATGGTTGGAGGCGTGACATCAATAACAGGTATTACGACAGGAAAGTCGACCTGCGACGATTCATTACCCGCTTTATCTTTGGCAACAATGCTCACAACATAGGAGCCTGGCGCTAATACTGATGGCGGCGTCCAACTCCATTCGCCATTCGCATTGGCGTTTGCCGAGCCGACCACTTTCCCATCCCACTGAATCATAATCGTCGAGAACGCTTCGGCTAGCCCTTTGAACTCAGGACGCAGGCTGGTTGCTTCATACTGATCATCAATAGATGGATCCGAAAGGCGAATGGTAGGATCGATCGTAACCGTATCGATAGTGAATCTTTCCTGCGTTTGCGCAGTATTTCCCGCGACATCTGTTGCGACGACGTTGATGGTATACATGCCATCCGGCAGTATATTCGGCGTCACACTCCAGTTGCCATCGGCGCCAACCGTAATCGTGTGTTTTAGAACCTCCCGACCTGACTTATCATCAACAATGGTAATCACCAGTTTCGCATTAGGCTCCGCAGTACCTTCGAATTTGGGATTTTGCTTATTCGTAAGGTTATCGCTATTGGAGCTGCCGGTATCAGACGCTGGCTCCATTCTGACACTGACGCTTGTCGTGGTATCAATGGTAAAGGGCAGCTTAGTTTCAGAAGTATTTCCGGCAATATCTCTGAAGACAACAACGGCTTCATATACGCCATCGTTTAACGCAACGGGAACCTGAAATTCCCAGAGGTTATTGCCATTTGCCGTAACCGGATAAGAAACGCCGTTAATTCTGATTACAACAGTATCAATATCGGCGGGTACATTGCCAATAACGAAACGTGGTTTAGTGACACTCGTAATATTATCAACAGCGCTTTCGCCAGTATCATCCGCATCCAGCAAATCAATACTGGGATCAGAAACAATAGTGTCTATTGTGAATGATACCTCTTTGCTAATTTTATTACCTGCGATATCTTCAGCCACTATTTCTATTTTGTAAGTTCCATCCACTAACGGTGTATCAGGGGTAAACAGCCATTTATTACCTGCCCCCTGAGTCAGTGTGCTGGATTTCCCGTTTAAAATTACCGTCACGCTCTGCAGCGGTTCTCTGGCTGAAATTTCAAAACGTGGAGAGGTAATATTCGTAATACCATCCGTAGAATCCTTTCCGGCGTCGTCCAGCATCACGACGCTCAGGCCGTCAATCTGCGTATCCACGGTGAAGCCCAGCGTGGAATTTGCCGTATTTCCTGCCCGATCCGTCGCCTGGACATGGAGAGTATAATGACCATCAGGCAATGCGCTACCTGCAGTAAATTCCCACTGCCCGGCCGCATTTTTACTGATAGGCGTCCAGTTTACGCCATCGAAAGAAACCAGCACCGATGTCACATCATCAGGCGTTGCAATTTCAAAAGAGGGACGGGTAGCATTTGTGACATTATCGTGATCGTTGACGCCGCTATCTGTTGTTAACGTAACACTGTCAATCTGAACCTGCGTGTCGATTTCAATCTGCAGTTCGGCCGATGTTTTGGTATTACCAGCAATATCCGTTACGGTAACAGAGATCGTATGCTGACCGTCAGACAGCGGTTGATCCGGCGTAAAGGTTAAATTCCCCCCTGTGTTTTCAATGGTGTAATCCCGACCATCAATATGAACCACAATGTGTGATACATCATTATCGACATTACCGATAATAAACACCGGTTTGTTAATCCTGGTAAGATTATCATTAGTATCATCACCAGTATCATGGGTGGGATCGAGTACAATTGTCGGCTCTCGCAGAGTCGTATCAATCGTAAACTGCAGCGTTTCTTGCGCAACGTTGCCAGCGATATCAGTCACATCAACCAAGAGAGTGTGTTTCCCATCAGGTAATGCCGAACCGACATTAAATATCCAGCGGCCATCCCCTCCTTTTGTGAGTTCAATCCAATTAGCGGCGTTATCGATTTTAACGCGCACATGGGTAATATCATCAGCGGTAACAATACTAAACTGCGGCTTGTCGACTTTGGTAATGTTATCTACATCGCTATCACCGCTATCTGTAACCAACGTGACGCTTTCAATTTCAGCCGTCGTATCTATCACAACAGGTAATGGTTTCGATGTCGCGGTATTTCCGGCCTTATCTTCAACCGTAACGGTAATATTATAAGAACCATCCGGAATGGCATTGCCTGGTGTAAATTGCCAACCAGCCCCAACCTTAGTCGCGTTATAATCATGACCATCAATCGTCACCACGACTTTAATAACATCGGGGTCAACATTACCAATCGTAAAGGTGGGTCGTGAAATATTAGTAATATTATCGGCGGTATTCGCTCCGGTATCTTGTCCTGCGTCTAAAGCAATAGTCGGAACCTGTATATTAGTATCGATATTAAATACTAAATCTTTATTCGCAATATTACCTGCCTCATCCGTGGCCTCTACGCGAAGGGTATATGTGCCGTCAACCAGAGTATTCGGACTGTCAAAAATCCACTGTCCGTCGGCATTTTTGCGTATCACATTCCAGTTAGCGCCACCATCCAGGGTTACGCGTACCTGGATGACATCACCGGGAACGTCAATTCTGAATGACGGTTTGGCAACATTCGTTAATTGATCATTCTGCACGCCAGTATCATTAAGCAATACGATATTGTTAATGGTTGTCGTGGTATCAATACGCACCTCTAACGGCGCAGATTCTTTTACATTCCCCGCCAGATCTTCCACCACAACGGCTAACTGATATGAGCCATCAGCCCAGCTCGCAGAAGGCGTAAAGCGCCATTGACCATTGGTGAATACCGCCGCTTCCTCGTGCGTTTTACCGTTGTAAGTTACTTTGACCATCACGCGCGTAACGTCAGAATCAACCTGGCGTATGTCGAACACAGGCCGATCGTGATTGGTGAGGCGATCGCCAACAGTACCGCTATCTTCGCCAGCTGCCAGTTCAATCACCGGCGTAGTCAACGTACCGTCTATCGTCACCTTTAAAGGCGCTGATGTTTGCTGGTTGCCTGCCACATCTGTTACCGTCACGGTGAATGTGTAGCTACCGTCCGCCAAAGCAGAATCCGGTCGATAGCGCCAGCCGTCGGCTGATTCGGTGAGTACCACCGTTTTAAACGTGCCGTTATGCTCAATACTCAATTCCACGTGTCGAACATCTTTATCGATACTCCCCAACACAAATACCGGCTGAGTGACACTGGTCAGATTATCGTTCTTATTCTGTCCGGTATCCTGATCGGGCGCTAGCTCAATGGTTGGCGTCAACAACGTGATGTCGATAGTGAAATCGAGCGTCCCCGTCATCTTATTACCCGCACCGTCAGTCACTTCCACGATCAGGGTATGCTGTCCCTCTGGCATATCCGTCGGCCAGGTGTAATCCCAAATGCCAGCCGTCGAACTCTTGATTGCAGTAACCCAGGTCGTGCCGCCGTCAATACTCAGAAGAACCTTTTCCACATCATCCGGTACCGAGATCTGGAACTGCGGACGCACATGTTTTGTGATATTATCGCCAGGGACGCCGCTATCGTTGACTAATTCAATATGATCAATGGCTATTTGCGTATCCACTGTCACCGTCAGCGGCGTAGACGGACGCGTATTTCCCGCCCGATCCTCCACTGTCACCGTCAGCGTATAATCACCGTCGCCCCACGGTGCTGGCGGTGTAAAGCTCCATCCTCCAGCCCCCTGTGTCGCAGTAAACGAGGTTGTCGTTCCATTATGCGTGACGCTGACTGTAACGTTGATAACATCCGAATCGATATTCTGCAGAATAAAGGTCGGTCGGGTGCGATTGGTCATATCATCGCCAGGCGTACCGGTATCATCCGTGCTATCCAGCGCAATGGTCGGCGTCGACAACCGGGTGTCGATGAAAAATTCAAGCGTTTGCGTCGCCGTATTGCCCGCTCTGTCGGTGACCATGACGGTTAGGGTGTGTTTTCCATCGCCCATATCCGTTGGCCAGGTATAGCCCCAGACGCCTTCGATACCCTGCGCCGCGCTCACCCAGTTTGCGCCGCCATCAATGCTCAGTTGCACAGAATTCACATCCGCCGGCACCGTGATCTCAAACTGCGGACGGGTGCTGTTAGTTAGATTGTCATCCGGCACGCCATGATCATTGACCAATGTAATATCAGTAATGCTGGTTTGCGTATCTACCGTCACTATCAGCGGCGTGGACTGACGAACGTTTCCTGCGTTATCCGTTACCTCTACCGTCAGTGTATAGCTACCGTCCGCCCAGTCAGCATCTGGCGTAAAGCGCCACTGTCCTCCAACCTGGGTTAGTGTCACTTCCTGGCTATTGCCGCCCTGTGTGATCCGCAAAATGACCGATTGCGCATCGGAGTCAATATTGCCAATGGTAAAGCCCGGTCTTTTGACGCTCGTAATATGATCGCCAATGGCACCTGTATCGTCCCTGCTATCCATAGTGATGGTAGGCGTTGACAGCCGGGTATCAATGGTAAAATCGAGCGTCTGCGTCGTCTTATTTCCCGCCTTATCGGTCGCTTCTACCGTCAGGGTATGTAGCCCGTCGGTCACATCTTTCGGCCAGGTGTAATCCCAGATCCCTGCCGTGCCCTGTGTTGCACGAACCCACGTATTACCGCCGTCGATACTCAGACGTACCTCGTTGACATCCCCTGGCACCGTGACGCGGAAGTGTGGACGAACGTCATTGGTCAGGTTGTCGCCGGGAATACCGTTATCATTAACCAGTTCAATAACATCGATGGTGATTTGGGTATCAACCGTGACCGTCAGCGGCGCCGAGTATTTTACGTTACCCGCTTCATCCTCCACCCTCACCGTCAGCGTATAGTCGCCATCTGCCCATGTGCCGGTCGGTGTCACGCTCCAGATGCCGGTCGCGCCTTTGGTGGCCGTCAGCACTTCTTTCGTGCCGCCATGCTGCACCTCAACCGTGACATACCGCGCGTCTGCGTCAATATTGCCCAGTATAAACGTCGGCTTATTCGCGTTGGTCAGGTTATCGCCTTTTGTTCCGCTGTCGTCCGTGCTGTCCAGCACGATAGTCGGTTCTGACAGCATGGTATCGATGATGAAGTCCAGTTTCTGCGTCGTCTGGTTTCCCGCCTTGTCGGTCGCCTCCACTGTCAGGGTATGCTTCCCCTCTCCCACATCAGCCAGCCAGGTATAATCCCAGACGCCCGGCGTCGCGCTCTGGGTAGCGTTGAACCATGTCTTGCCGCCGTCAATGCTCAGGCGCACCTCGTTAACATCCGTCGGTACCTTCACCTGGAACTGCGGACGCACGTTATTAGTCAGATTATCGTCGGGAATACCGCTGTCATTGACCAGTTCAATGTTATTAATGGCGATTTGCGTGTCCACCGTCACCGTCAGCGATGCCGAATGGCTGGTGTTCCCCGCTTTATCTTCGACTGACACACTCAGGGTATAATCGCCCGCCCCCCATGATGTCGGCGGCGTAAAGGTCCATCCGCCTACACCTTTCGTGGCGTCAAATGTGGTGGTGACGCCGCCATGCTCCACGCTGACCGTAACGCGAACGGCATCATCATCAATATGTTGCAGGTTAAATGTCGGCTGGGTGCGATTGGTCATGTTATCGCCCTGGATGCCGGTGTCGTCCGCGCTATCCAGTACGATGACCGGCGTCGACAGCGTGGTATCAATAGTGAAGTGGAGTGTCTCCGTCACCGTATTACCCGCATTGTCAGTCGCTTTCACATTCAGCGTATAGTCGCCATCCGGCACGGTGCCCGGCCAGGTATAATTCCAGACGCCCGGCGTCGCGCTCTGTGTCGCCTTAACCCAGGTCACGCCACCGTCAATGCTCAGACTGACTTCGTTAACGTCCCCCGGTACCGTCACGCGGAACTGCGGATGGGCGTCGTTAGTCATATTGTCGCCGGGAATACCGTTATCATTAACCAGTTCAATAACATCGATGGTGATTTGGGTATCAACAGTGACCGTCAGCGACGCTGAGTGTTTTTCGTTCCCCGCCTCATCTTCCACCCTCACTGTCAGCGTATAGTCGCCATCTGCCCATGTGCCGGTCGGTGTCACGCTCCAGTTGCCGGTCGCGTCTTTGGTGGCCGTCAGCACTTCTTTCGTGCCGCCATGCTGCACCTCAACCGTGACATACCGCGCGTCTGCGTCAATATTGCCCAGTAAAAACGTCGGCTTATTTACGTTGGTCAGGTTATCGCCTTTTGTTCCGCTGTCGTCCGTGTTGTCCAGCACGATAGTCGGTTCTGACAGTAGGGTATCGATGATGAAGTCCAGTTGCTGCGTCGTTTTGTTTCCCGCCTTGTCGGTCGCCTCCACTGTCAGGGTATGCTTCCCCTCTCCCACATCAGCCAGCCAGGTATAATCCCAGACGCCCGGCGTCGCGCTCTGGGTAGCGTTGAACCACGTCTTGCCGCCGTCAATGCTCAGACGCACCACGTTGACATCCGTCGGTACCGTCACCTGGAAGTGCGGACGCACGTTATTAGTCAGATTATCGTCGGGAATACCGCTGTCATTGACCAGTTCAATATGGTCAATGGCGATTTGCGTATCGATGGTAACCGTCAACGGCGCTGAGTGGCGAATATTACCCGCCTCATCTTTCACCGTTACCGTCAGCGTATAGTCGCCATCAGTCCACGCGCTGCCGGGTACAAAACGCCACTGCCCGTTAGTCTGCGTCAGCTCCACCTCCTCGCTGTGACCATCGCGCATCACCTGCACGACGACCTGAGTCACGTCAGAATCAATACCGCCGATAATAAAACCCGGCGTTTTAACGTTAGTCTTATTATCGTTGGCGGTGCCGCTATCATCTGCACTATCCAGCGTGATGGTCGGTGTCGACAATGTGGTATCAATGATAAAATTGAGCGTTTCCGTCGCCGTGTTGCCTGCAACATCGGTTGCTTTCACTGTCAGGGTATACGTATTTTCGACCAGATCTGTCGGCCATATATACTCCCAAACGCCGTCAGACGTCAGCGTTGCGTTAACCCAGTTGATGCCGCCATCAAGACTCAGTTGCACAGAGTTCACGTCCGTCGGTACCGTAATATGAAACTGTGGACGTGCTTCATTGGTCAGGTTATCCCCGACAATACCCGTGTCATTAAGAAGTTCAATGCGATCAATAGACGTTTGCGTATCGATAGTCACCGTCAGCGGCGCAGAATAATTTGTATTACCCGCCTTATCTTCTACCTTTACCGTCAGCGTATAGTCGCCATCGGTCCAGGCTGCGCCCGGCGTAAAGCGCCACACACCGCCGTTCTTAATCAACTCTATCTGTTGGTTCTTACCATCATGCGCCACCGTCACCACCACTTTGGTCACGTCGGCGTCGATATTACCGAGGGTAAAGCCTGGCATCTTAACGTTGGTGATGTTATCGCCAGCGGCGCTGTCATCCGCACTGTCCAGGGTAATCGTCGGTTCTGACAGCATGGTATCGATGATGAAGTCCAGTTTCTGCGTCGTTTTGTTTCCCGCCTTGTCGGACGCTTCCACCATCAGGGTGTGAGGGCCGTTAGCCACATTCGTCAGCCAGGTATAATCCCAGACGCCCGGCGTCGCGCTCTGCGTGGCGTCAAACCACGTTTTGCCGCCATCAATGCTCAGTCTTACACCGTTAACATCCGCCGGTACTGTCACCTGAAAGTGCGGGCGCGCTTCATTGGTCAGATTATCGTCGGGGATACCGCTGTCGTTAACCAGTTCAATACGGTCAATGGCGATATGCGTGTCCACTGTCACCGTCAACGGCGCGGACTGCTTCACATTTCCGGCCCTATCTTCTACCTTCACCGTCAGGATATAGTCGCCGTCCGCCCAGTCGCTGGTCGGCGCAAAGCGCCACTGTCCGCCGGTCTGAACCAGTGGCACCTCCTGTTTAATGCCATTGTGCATTACCTCCACTGTTACCCAGCTGACATCGGTATCAATATTGTTGAGGGTAAAGCCCGGCGTTTTAACATTGGTGATATTATCGCCCGCGATGCCGCTGTCATCTGCGCTGTCCAGCGAGAGGGTCGGCACAGACAGAGTGGTATCGATGGTGAAATCGAGCGTCTGTGTTGTCTTATTTCCCGCCTCATCGGTCGCTTCTACCGTCAGGGTATAGCCTCCGTCGGCCACATCATCCGGCCAGATATAATCCCAGACGCCCGGCGTCGCGTTCTGGGTAGCGTTGAACCACGTCTTGCCGCCGTCAATGCTCAGGCGCACCACGTTGACATCCGTCGGTACCGTCACCTGGAAGTGCGGACGCACGTTATTAGTCAGATTATCGTTGGGAATACCGCTGTCATTGACCAGTTCAATGTTATTAATGGCGATTTGCGTGTCCACCGTCACCGTCAGCGATGCCGAATGGCTGGTGTTCCCCGCTTTATCTTCGACTGACACACTCAGGGTATAATCACCATCCGCCCACGCCCCTGTCGGCGTAAAGCTCCATCCGCCTACGCCTTTCGTGGCGTCAAATGTGGTGGTGACGCCGCCATGCTCCACGCTGACCGTAACGCGAACGGCATCATCATCAATATGCTGCAGGGCAAATGTCGGCTGGGTGCTATTCGTCATGTTATCGCCCTGGACACCGGTATCGTCCGCGCTATTCAGTACGATGACCGGCACTGACAGCGTGGTATCCACCGCGAAATCGATGGTCTTCGTCACTGTATTGCCTGCTTTATCAGTCGCTTCCACCGTTAGCGTGTATTGACCATCTGCCAGGTCTGTCGGCCAGATATACTCCCAGCTTCCTGCCACGCCCGGAGTTGCCTGAACCCACGAATTACCACCGTCAATGCTCAGACGGACTTCATTGACATCGGTCGGTACCGTCACACGAAAGTGGGGACGGTCGTCGTTGGTCATATTATCGCCTTTCACGCCGCTATCGTTGACCAGTTCCACCCCATCAATGGCGATTTGGGTATCGATAACGACCGTCAGCGGTGCTGAGTAGTTGGTATTTCCTGCCTTATCTTCTACTTTCACCGTTAACGTGTAGCTGCCATCCGCCCACGTATTCCCTGGTGTAAATAACCAACTACCATTGAGGTGAGAAAGTTCGATCTCTTCGCTCACGCCATTGTGCATCACCTGTACGACGACCCGATGCGCATCGGCATCAACACCGGAAATAGCAAAACCTGGCTTATTGATGTTGGTCAGGTTATCGCCTGTAACCCCCGTATCATCCTTAGAAAGCAGGGAAATCACCGGCGTTGATACTGTGGTATCGATAGTAAAATCGAATACCGCGCTGTTCGCTTTATTACCCGCAATGTCCTCAACCTTGACATAAACCTGATGCAAGCCTTCCGTTAAATCTGAAGTAAAGGTATAGGCCCATGAACCATCAGGTTGTTGCGTGGCAACACCGATCTGCGTATCAGACGCGGCATCCCATACCTGAACACTGATAATGTCCGGATCAATATCTTTTAGGTGCAAGGTAGGTTTAACGATATTCGTTAAATTATCATCTGAAATTCCCGAATCTGAATCCGGGCTCAATGAAACTATCGGTATTGAAATAGCAGTATCGACGCTAATTAAGAAAGGATCCGAATGGGCAATGTTGCCAGCGATATCTTCAACTGAAGCGGTTATTCTATGATCGCCATCAACCAAACCTTGATCGGCTTTTAGAGTATACTCCCATCTGCCATCTTTATTTGTTCTGACCTCAGCGATCAGCGCACCATCAATATAGAGTTTAACCGTTGAATAGGGTGCAGCGGTTCCTGTCAGTGCAGGATTCTTTTCATTAATAATATGGTCTGTATTATCAACCCCCGTATCGTTGACCAACTCTATTGTTGGTTTTTGTGTTTGCGTTACGATTTGGAAATTATACGCTGATGAGGAGGCAGTATTACCGGCAATATCTTCTACCTTTACCGTTACGTCATGCGAGCCATCGGATAACGCTGTGGTAAATTGAAAATTCCATACACCATCATCGCCAGCAATAGCCTCGCCACTTAACACACCGTCAACATAGATGGAAACCTTAGCATTAGCTTCAGCCATCCCGGTAAACAACGGCGTATTAATTTTAGTAATCATATCGCCTTTAACGCCAGAATCAGCGCTATCATGCAACATAACAGTAGGGATCGGCGTAAAGCTATCAATGGTAAGCTGATAATCTACAGATGACGTTCTTCCTAAAGGATCGATGGATTCAACCGTAATCTTATAAACATTGTCAGACAGATTTCGGGAAATATCAAAATTCCAGTTACCGTCTGCATCTGCAGTCGTCACGCCTATCGTTTTACCATCAATAAGGATATTTACGGTAGCAAACCTATCCGCTGTTCCCAGTAACGTCAGAGCATTATGTTTATTGGTAATCCAGTCGCCTTTTGCACCGGAATCATCACTGGCATCGAGTTCCGCTTTTGGAGGTACAACTTCAGTTTGAATAGTAAAAGAATATTTAACAGTAGAGGATTTATTACCGGCGGCATCCTGAGAAATGATTTCAATATCATAGGCACCCTGAAGAAATTTATTACTAAACTGATAATTCCAGGTCCCGTTTGAGTCAACCTCAATGCTGTCATATAATTTACCATCTCGCATCAATAAGATGGTAGACTTTGGCTCTGCCGTACCGACTAAAGCCGGTAAATCATTCCCTGATAAAATTATACCATTCGGTAAAACAACAAAATCCTCCAAAGAAACTGTCGGAGGTACAGGGGCAACAGTATCGATAACGTAACTAAAGGAAAAATCCTTTTTGTTGCCAGCGACATCTTCAACAGTGAACGTAAGATTGTTAACCCCTTCCACTGAGTCGGAAGTGAAATTGAACGTCCATTCGCCCTTGTCATTCGCTTTAAAAATAACCTCTTCGCCAGTCTCACTATTTATGACACTGATAATAGCATTTGGCTCAGTTTTACCTGTAAAGGTTGGGCGAGTATTGTTAGTAACGTTATCTCCGACAATACCGCTATCATCAGTCGTTTCAATCTCAGCGCTGAAATAGCTGATACGTGTATCAATAGTAAAAGGCAGATTTGCCGTCGCTGAGGTATGCCCGGCAATATCAGTAGCTGTTGCTGTTATATTGTATTCGCCATCCTTGAGCGGCGTAGTAAGCGTATAGCTCCATGTCCCATCTTTAGCAACAATGACCTCACCAAGATGTTTAAGTCCAAGATAAATAGAGACTGTAGAACCGGGTTCCGCCACACCAATAAATGTTGGCAGGGTGCTATTTGTAATGCTGTCATTTTTAATGCCGGAATCACTACTATCATCCAGCTCAATCGTCGGCTTTTCCGGAGCAATGGTGTCGGTTATGATACTATCCGTCGTTTCGTTTTTATTACCTGCTTTATCTACGGCAACGACTTTTATACTATTTTCGCCCTCAGATAATTCATTATCTTTAAATTCATAACTCCAGTTTCCATCTTTATCGACATCAACGCTGGCAACCAGTTTATTATCTACATAAATGTCAACCTTGGCATTCTCTTCCGCCGTACCAACAATTGAAGGCGTCAAGGTCGGCGTTAAGCCCTTATGACCAGACACACTACTTTCAGGCGAAAGTTCAAATGTTGGCTTATCGGTAACGGAATCGATAGTAATGACAAGTTTGGCGCTACCGCTCCCATCAGCAGTCTTGGCCTCTGCCTCCAGATTGTATGTTCCATCAGTCAATGTTTCAGGCGCTGTGAAGGTGAAGTTACCCAAACTATCCGCTACAGCCTGACCGACAGCAATACCATTAATTTTAATAATGACCGTGGCATTGGGAGCAGTGCTACCTACAAACTGAGGTTTGGTAAAATTAGTTATACTATCATCTTTGCTACCGCTGTTACTCTCGGCCGCAAGCGCTAATGTGACTTTAAGCGGCTCTTTAACAGACTCGGCATCGAGCTTATTTTCCTCATTTTTACTGCTATTACTTTTGCCAGTGCTGGTATTTTTATTAATAGGTTGAGGAAGAACTTTTTCAGCATCGTTCTGTTTAGAAGCCTGCGTTGCTTTAGCCTGTGTATTTTGTTGGGAAGCATCGCTTTGCTGAGCCAGATTGTCTTTTGCTACATTGTCAGCCAAAAAGTTCTGCAGCATTTCTTCAATTTGCTTTGACGAGTTCTGTACTTCAAACGCTTCATTGAGCGCTTTTTCTGCAGCCTCCTTAGCTTTCTCAGCTTCTTCCTTCGCCTTATCAGCTTCTTTCTTTGCGTTTTCAGCCTCGTCAAGCTGCTTTTTTAATTCCTCTTCTTCCTTCTTATTTCGTCGTTTGCCATTACCTTTCTTTTCTACCTGAGCAGAATCAACCAATGAGCTGTCAATTCTCTCTAGTTGAATATCTTTTAAATCTACGCTGCCCAGAATTTTAGCGCCGGTAATAGTCTTATCTTTAAATTTAACAGCGAGGTTATTGCCTTTGATACTTGAATAAAGAGCGCCATTGACAATGATCACTGACCCATGCGGCGTCGTAATGTTCATGTCTGGCCCGGAAAGAGAAACTTTTGCGCCTTTGGCATTACCCAAAGAAGATAAATCAATTACAGAATTTTGATCGGCAAAAAACTTTTGTATGCTTTTATTTCCCATAATATTATATTCACTCTCAAGGTGTATCTAATCGTTTAGTATTAACGGGTTCTGAAAAGGCTTTGTCCACGCCTTTCATCAAGGGAGATAACAGGTATTCCATAATGCTGTGTTTTCCGGTAATTACACTGGCGTCAACAGTCATACCTGGTTTTAACCACCGTAAATCATCTTCATTAACATCGAATGCAATAATTACTTTATAATAACGCTGAATTGTTCCTCCGGTATTTTCCTCATAGGAATCAGGGCTAATATTATCGATAGTCGCATTATACGATTTTATCTTTGGTTGGATAATTGACTGCACATCCAGTTTAACGGCTTCATCTACATATATTTGGTCACGGTATTTGGGTAATATTTTCACATCGGCCAGCATAGTCCTTACTTTTGGTTTTATTTCAAAAAGTAAGTCCGCCGCCTGAATCACACCACCATGAGTAGTGGCACTTTTATTGATTTTATAAATTACACCGTCAACCGGTGAATAGATATCCTCCTCATTTATCTGCTTCTCTATTACTTTTAATGTAGAGTTAACAACCTCAAGTTCCTGAAGATTTTTAGATATTATTTTAGATAAAGATAGTCGCAATTCATTATTAAGCGCCTCAATATCATTAACAACCAACTCAATATCATCTTTTTTTAAAGTGATGCTACTTTCAATATCATTAATTTCAGACTTAACTTTTATATACGCCTGTTTCTTGTTAAGAAAATTGGTATATGGGCTAATTCCTTTTTTTACCAGTGGGGAAAGAATATTTATTTCTTCGGCAAGCAATGCGAGTTCTTTTTCTTTCGAACTCAGCTTCTCTTGTAATCCGCTAATCTCAGAATCAAGAGAGGTTTTTTTTAACTCTTTAGCTCTTATCTGACTATGCACTAATTCAATATTCGCTTTTACCTCTTTATTACTTAAAGAACGGGTGCCATCCAGGGTAATCAATCCACTCTCATTTTCTTTATCAAGAATGAAAGATATTTCGTTAACATCTTTATCCAGATACCCTTTTTGAGTTCTATACCTTTGATATTCTTTTTGCAGATCAAGGTTAACGACCTTTGCAAGGAGTTCTCCTTTTTTTACAGTATCACCCTCGGCTACATAAATATCTTGTATCGTCCCTCCTTTAGAAAGAGATATTAACTGAGCATTATCTTTAGTGGTGATAACGCCCTGACCATGAACCACTGAATTAATTTCTATAAAGTAGGTAAGGATAATAATTAAGATCGTCAAAGAAATAATTATCATCATGAGATGATCGCTTTGTCTTCTATTCATTTCATTACATTTAACTCACTTTCAGTATTTCCTTTTAAATAATCCATTAAATGAAAAATCAATGAGAGTTGCTGTAACTTTAAAATATACAGGCTATATTTGCTGTCGATCATGCTTACATATGCCTGAAATGCTTCATTACGGCTTGAAATTAAATCAAGCAAACTTTTTTGCCCTAACTGAAACTCCTGCTCATATAATTCAGTAAGCTGTAACGCGTTTGTATGTGAACGTTCCGCCACTGAGTAAGTCTCTTTTGCAGCGGCGTATCTTGAAAGTTGTGAATCAATGTTATAACGCGTTTTAATCAAAAAATCGTCAATTTGCAGCTTAGCCTGCGAGTAACTTGCCACCATTTTTCTTTCCTGGGCTGAATTTCTGAACCCATTAAAAATGTTGAAACTGACATTGATACCCGTTTTGAATTCATCTTCATAATCACTTTTTTTGGCACTACCGCTCGGGTTATTCTGTACATAGCTGGAAACGAGATCTACAGTCGGAAAATAGGATGATTTTGCGGCATTAATATCTTCGGTCGCGGCTTTTCGGGTATTGACAAGCATCTTATAGTCATCATTGTATTTCATCACCATGTCCATAAGTTTTTCAGGACTTTCGACAAAGATATATTTTTTGAAGAGGTTGAATTTTTCATCGCTTTGAATCTGAACTGGTGATAAATTCAGACCAGTCATATTCTGCATTTTATACATTTCATCATCCAACATCGACTGATACATAATGCTTCGGGTATTTAATGCATCGATAGATACTTGTACTTTACGCATATCAGATTGCATCGCTACACCGGAAGATACCAACAGCGAAAAAGTTTCCAGCATCTTTTTATAAAACTCTTTCTCCAGATTTACGCCATCAATCATTTCACGATATTTACTGATGTTATAATAGGTTGTCACAACCTCCTGAGACACTATATTCTTTGTTTTTTCATAGTCAGTTTTACTATTATCTCTTTCGTATTCAGATTTCCTGATATTAGCCCCCCTCACTCCAAAGTCCGTTATTCGGTATGATAAAGACACCTTATTTTCAACGTTTCTCTCGGTACCTGATGACTCTTTCCTGTTATTATTAAGGCCAGATGTTAGATCCAGGGTAGGATAAAGTGCTGCCCGTGAAAGATCTAAGTCACTGTTTTTCTTTTCAGTCTCATAATATGAAACAGCAACAGAGGGCTGATGCGTTAATGCGGCATTAACTAAGTCTCTTAGAGGAATGACCGGAAGCTCGCTGGCGTATGTGCTTTGTGTAATAAAAGCAGTCGTCAGAAAAAACATCTTAATCTTCATTTTTTTCCTCCTTGTTTAACAAACGTTGCTTTACTATTTCCTGGTGCATAGATGTTATTTTTTCCATTAATGGCATATAGGTATCACGGTAGCTAACCATTTCAGCACTAATCTCTTTAGTATTGGCAATAATCTTTTTATCAGTAGCCGATAGATCGGATAGCGCTAAATGAACATTGTTCATATCCTCATCCATTTCTTTTCTCAGCCCATCGAGAGTATGAGAAATATCGGCACTGCCAGCGGCAATATCGTTTATGGTCTTACCATGTGAAAGAGATTCCTGATAACATTTATCAACTGATGCCATTATTGAATCATTCTTTTTGTCTATAATATTTTGTATTGTACTCATTGCCTCCAGCCGTGCATTATTATCAGCAAGCAGGATATTACCTTCAGATAAACGAGAGGTAATTGTTATTACACCGTCAGATAATTTTTTGAGATTTTCGTTACTGCTTACCAGATAACCATCAATCAGCGTAGAAAGTTGTTCCAGTTTTGCTGAGTTATCCGATAGTCGGTTTTGCAAAGTGACAAAGCTATCTGATAGCATCACTCGTTTCTTTTCTTCATCCTGCGTCCGTAAGTTTTCAACTGTCAGGTAGTTATCAAAAAACGCTTTAAACAACTCTTTAAATTCTACAAGCGTCTCTGATTCAACCCGCAGGCTTCGTTGTTTATTATTGGATCTGTTGCTTATGATTTTTAATTTTTTGATTTCCGTAGAAACAAGGGAATAGGAGCTGCGAACAAAAACACTTTGTGAGGTCAGGAGTATGGCGCAAACAACACCATAGATAGAAGATACAAATGCGGTATTCATCCCTTTCAATGGTTCAGAAAGCGACGCTACCATTGTCACGATCATATTGAGTGTATTACTTGCATTATCACCGCCAACATCTGATGGCGAGCTCAATAAATTCCCGATTGAACCAATCGTAATAGACAGACCCGCAAACGTCCCCAACAGGCCAACAAGCGTCGACACATTGCTACAACTCATAATAAATGACAATCGTTGGTTACGGGCGGTAGACACATTGTCATCTAATTCCATCAGCAAATTGAAATCACACTGTTTGGGTTCTCCGGAAAACAAAATCTGATTGAGGTTAGAAAGAATACTATTTTTTCTGCTGGCGTCCTGAGCTATTAATATGTCTTTTGCTGAAATATTTTTAAAAATAGTGAATAATGCACACAAAGAGCCTGTAATATAAATGGCAATAATGACTCCATTGTAAATTGCAGAAACCATAAAGTTATCAAAAACATACTCTCTTATACCGGGAAAAGATAAAGCGGAAAAAGGGAGTATGGCAAGGAAAAAACAGACAAACAAATAGCGGTAATGATTTATATATTTCACTCTGACACCTTTTTATTAATAGTCGTGATAATAGCTTTACTCGTTGTACTTGATGCTGCGGAGTTAACACTCATGTCAATAACTACATCAGGATATATCTTCTTAATCTCTTTCATTAAAATAATTCCCCGTTCATATCCCAGTCGTAAAGAGTCAGAGAAAGAGATGTCTGCCTGAGGAATAACCATTTCTATCAATAAATTACTATTGATTTTGTCTTCTAACCAAGCCTTTATTTTATGGGTGTCCTCTTCTGAAAAGCTTCTCAGCCTGCCATGATACGTAATAACAAGCTCATTTTTTGTAGATGTTATATCAATTTTCTGACCATCGGCGATATCGTATACTCCAACCTCCTTACCTGACATTGTAGTCATTCCGTCCGACACATCTTGAGTATTCACTTCCTTATTAACTATTTCATTAGGATTTGAATTGTCATTGGCTCCGCTATTTTGAGCAGTAGATTTAGTCTTATTCTCTATATTTGCTTTATAAACTTTAATTGAGTTGTCATACATAATAATCATATTATTAAGTGCAAACACCAACATAAGAAATATAAAAATGCACAATACCGTAGAGAATGTATCAACAAAACTAGGCCACGGATTACTTTCGTCTTCCATGTTGTCTCCTGATATTACATTGTGAATAAAATGTTTTTGTGGATTAGAAAGGATAAAGGATGCTCAACTTATTCAGAAAGTGAACGCTACCGCCCTTGGCTTCCTGCTACCAATACGCTTTATAGATTTCAGTTTTCCTACATCTCGTAATCAGAAAAATAAAAACAATGACGCCATTTTTATGCGCCCACAACAAAGATGAGTGCTTTAATTAAAAACACTCTTTATTTTTTAATTAGGTAGACATCAATTATTGCACTAACTATATCTTCCCCAATAATAGGTATCGCATAAGCTCTCAGCTCATAAATAAAAAATAGTCATCAGCAAATTAAAACCACTCGCCGATAAATAGATTTGTTAGCTAATCATTGAAACTCTAAATCATTTTAAGGACATATTTCTTTTTAATACGCGTTATAATCATACGTATTTAATAAATTTGCCTCCAGAGGATAAAATGAATTTTCACAATTAAAACATAGGGTCATAGGGACTTCAATATAACTTAAATCATTAAAAATATAATAAGTGGGGAGTAAAAAATCAGAATTGCGTAAAAAAATACATAAATAAAACCATTTTTTATATAAAGCCAGCTATAAGTAACAACTTTATCTTCAGCAATTAAAAATAAAGCAAGATGCACATATCATATTTGAGCGCATCACAAGCTAAAGCAAACATTTAATTAACCATTGATAATACCGACCATTCTCTAACGTTATTTTATAATATCTTTTTGTTGTCAAAAAATGGCTATAAATTATATATTTTGCAGATGAGATTTCTCTTTCATATTTAAGACAATCCGGGTTATTGCAGTACATTTATGAACTTCGGCTGGATAATGATGTGCCGAGGCGAGTCGGCCAGAGGCGATAAGCGACATTTTTCCGTAAGATATGCGCTTCTCTTTTTTGAAAGGGAGACAAAGACAATAATACCAGGTAAGAAAATGCCTGGTTTACACCAGGCATTTCAGCAGACGAGAACTATAGCGAAAATGCAAATAACGCTTTGAGTTTTTTACCAAAAATCAGAACGGAATGTCGTCGTCAAAATCCATTGGCGGTTCGTTAGACGGCGCTGGCGCGGATTGCTGTGGACGCGACTGCGCGCCGCCGCTGAACTGGTTGCCGCCCTGTGGCTGCTGAGGTTGTTGCGGTTGACCCCAACCCCCCTGCTGCTGACCGCCTGCCGGTGCGCCGCCGCCCTGACGACCACCCAGCATCTGCATCACGCCGCCGATCTGCGGAACGTTAATTTCAGTCGTATAGCGTTCCTGGCCACTCTGATCGGTCCACTTGCGGGTACGCAATTGACCTTCGATATACACCTGAGAACCTTTACGCAGATATTCGCCGGCCACTTCCGCCAGTTTGCCGAACATCACCACCCGGTGCCATTCAGTCTGCTCTTTCATTTCGCCGGTCTGCTTATCGCGCCAGGATTCAGAAGTAGCCAGCGTTAAGTTGGCGACAGCGCCGCCACTCGGCATATAGCGTACTTCCGGGTCCTGGCCCAGATTACCAACGAGAATCACCTTGTTTACGCCTCTGCTGGCCATAATTGAGTCTCCTGAATACGTTTCATAAATAGTGTAAACGCGTGAGTGTACCATTTCCACGTAGCATTTTAATAGCTGCGATGCAGGTTCCAGGTCACTCGCGCGAACCTCATATTGTTGCATACTTTAGCTGAAGATGCATTCCAATACTGTATATTCAAACAGGTTAAATTGTGTCATAATTAGCCGTTTCTGCCGTTTGTCCTTCAAACAAACCAGGCATCCGAGTCTCTACCGGGAAAGGTGAATGGATAAGATCGAAGTTCGGGGCGCCCGCACCCATAATCTCAAAAATATTAACCTCGTCATCCCCCGCGACAAACTGATTGTCGTGACCGGGCTTTCGGGTTCAGGCAAATCCTCACTGGCTTTCGACACTCTGTATGCCGAAGGGCAGCGTCGTTACGTTGAATCGCTCTCCGCTTACGCGCGGCAGTTTTTGTCGCTCATGGAAAAACCGGATGTCGACCATATTGAGGGGCTATCGCCCGCGATCTCAATTGAACAGAAATCGACATCGCACAACCCGCGCTCTACGGTGGGTACTATTACCGAGATCCACGACTACCTGCGCCTGCTGTTTGCCCGCGTGGGCGAGCCGCGTTGTCCGGATCATGACGTGCCGCTGGCGGCGCAAACCGTTAGCCAGATGGTCGATAACGCGCTGTCACAGCCGGAAGGCAAACGTCTGATGCTGCTGGCGCCGATTATTAAAGAGCGTAAAGGCGAACACACCAAAACGCTGGAAAATCTGGCAAGCCAGGGTTACATTCGCGCCCGTATTGACGGCGAAGTCTGCGATCTCTCCGATCCGCCGAAGCTGGAGCTGCAAAAGAAACATACTATTGAGGTGGTGATCGATCGCTTCAAAGTTCGCAACGATCTTTCCCAACGCCTGGCGGAGTCGTTCGAAACGGCGCTGGAATTATCCGGCGGCACGGCGGTTGTTGCCGATATGGACGATGAGAAAGCGGAGGAGCTTCTGTTCTCCGCCAATTTTGCCTGTCCGATTTGCGGCTACAGTATGCGCGAGCTGGAACCGCGTCTGTTCTCGTTCAACAACCCGGCAGGCGCCTGCCCGACCTGTGACGGCCTCGGCGTTCAGCAATATTTCGATCCGGACCGCGTGATCCAGAATCCCGACCTGTCGCTGGCAGGCGGCGCGATTCGTGGTTGGGATCGTCGCAATTTTTACTACTTTCAAATGCTCAAGTCGCTGGCGGAACACTATAAGTTCGACGTGGATGCGCCGTGGGCAAGCCTCAGCGCCAACGTACACAAAGTCGTGCTGTACGGTTCCGGCAAAGAGAACATCGAATTTAAATATATGAACGATCGCGGCGATACCTCCGTGCGCCGCCATCCGTTCGAAGGCGTGCTGCATAATATGGAGCGCCGTTATAAAGAAACGGAATCCAGCGCGGTGCGCGAAGAGCTGGCGAAATTCATCAGTAATCGCCCCTGCGCCAGCTGTGAAGGAACGCGACTGAATCGCGAAGCGCGCCATGTATTTGTGGAAAATACGCCGCTGCCTGCTATTTCCGATATGAGCATTGGCCATGCGATGGATTTTTTCACTAATCTCAAGCTTTCCGGGCAACGGGCGAAAATCGCCGAAAAAGTGCTAAAAGAGATCGGCGATCGCCTCAAGTTTCTGGTGAACGTCGGCCTGAACTATCTCACGCTCTCCCGCTCGGCAGAAACGCTTTCCGGCGGCGAAGCCCAGCGTATTCGTCTGGCGAGCCAGATAGGCGCCGGGTTAGTCGGCGTGATGTATGTGCTGGATGAACCGTCCATCGGTCTGCACCAGCGCGATAACGAACGGCTGCTGGGTACGCTGATTCATCTGCGCAATCTTGGCAATACCGTGATTGTGGTGGAACACGATGAAGACGCCATCCGTGCCGCCGACCATGTGATTGATATTGGCCCCGGCGCGGGCGTTCACGGCGGCGAGGTGGTGGCGGAAGGCCCGCTGGAAGCCATTATGGCGGTACCGGAATCGCTGACCGGCCAGTACATGAGCGGTAAACGCAAAATTGAAGTGCCGAAACAACGCGTGCCGGCAAATCCAGAAAAAGTGCTCAAACTCACCGGCGCGCGCGGCAATAACCTGAAAGATGTGACCCTTACGCTACCGGTAGGGCTGTTTACCTGTATCACCGGCGTCTCGGGTTCCGGTAAATCAACGCTGATTAACGATACGCTGTTCCCCATCGCCCAGCGTCAGTTAAACGGGGCGACTATCGCCGAACCGGCGCCGTATCGGGATATTCAGGGGCTGGAACATTTCGATAAAGTGATCGATATCGACCAGAGCCCAATCGGGCGCACCCCGCGTTCCAACCCGGCGACCTATACGGGCGTCTTTACCCCGGTTCGCGAGCTTTTTGCTGGCGTGCCGGAGTCTCGCGCGCGCGGCTATACGCCAGGGCGATTCAGCTTCAACGTGCGCGGCGGTCGCTGCGAAGCGTGCCAGGGCGATGGCGTCATTAAAGTCGAAATGCACTTTCTGCCGGATATTTACGTGCCGTGCGACCAGTGCAAAGGCAAGCGCTATAACCGGGAAACGCTGGAGATTAAGTACAAAGGCAAGACCATCCACGAAGTGCTGGATATGACCATTGAAGAAGCGCGTGAGTTCTTTGATGCGGTTCCGGCGCTGGCGCGTAAGCTGCAGACGCTGATGGACGTGGGGCTGACCTATATCCGTCTTGGTCAGTCGGCGACGACGCTTTCCGGCGGCGAGGCTCAGCGCGTGAAGCTGGCGCGCGAACTGTCGAAGCGCGGCACCGGGCAGACGCTGTATATTCTCGACGAGCCGACCACCGGCCTGCACTTTGCTGATATTCAGCAGTTGCTTGACGTTCTGCATCAGTTGCGCGATCAGGGCAACACCATCGTGGTGATCGAACACAACCTGGACGTCATTAAAACGGCGGACTGGATTGTCGACCTCGGCCCGGAAGGCGGCAGCGGCGGCGGCGAAATTCTCGTCTCCGGTACGCCGGAAACCGTGGCGGAGTGCGAGGCGTCGCATACCGCCCGCTTCCTTAAACCTATGCTCAAATAACCTTCACGCCGCTTTCCGATTCGCCGGGAAGCGGCATCATTTTTCCTCATCCCACCTCATTGTATCCGTGTTGAGCATTTGTGATTTGCGTGCCGCCTCGCTCTGACATGTGATAGCGCAAACGGTCTGTTATGGAAAACACCATGAAGTTGCCCTACGCAATCACACTACTGCTGTGCCTGTTTTTATCCGCCTGTACGCTGCCTGACCGCTTTAGCGCCGTGGCTTTTCAACAACTGACGCTATTACAAGCGCGCTCAACCCGCTTCCTGCAGGACGCGGCGCGAATACCGTGGCAAAAAGAGACACTGCTCAAGGATGACCGCGATATCCGCCAGACATTTTTTCAGGCTGAGCGGGTCGCCCGTCAAGGTGGGGATAAACATCGACTCGATAATCTGGCGCTGCTGAAAAATCACTATTTGCGTCTTTATGCGCGGGTTATGCAACGTAAGCAACCACTTACTTACATCCAGGCTGAGAGATACCAACAGCAAAATAATCAGGTCTGGAAATTAGCCATACAGGGTGAGTGTCTGCATTGGGGCGCACGCTGTACTCAGGGAGAAGAAAATGGCGTCTATTAACGAAATACATAACCTGATGACCACCGCCCGGGCCGAACATCCTGTAGCCTCCTCGGCGATTGCCGAGTTTATCCAGGCGTATAAGCAGGCAAGAGAAGACAGCGACGACGGTATACGCGAGTCCGCTGCGTTTATCGCCCGCGCGCTTCAGGAACATGCTCGCGGCTGGCTGGACGACGACGATATGATTATTCTGTTGGAAGGACAGCGGGACCTCGCCAGGCTACGCGCCAATAATGCGCAAATCGCCCTCGACAGCCGTATCCGGTCTACGGTCATCCGCCTCATTGATATCGCCCTGGCGTTGTTGGTCGGCGCGCTATAATCAGGACTGCGGCAACTGCTTGCGTTTATCTTCCGGCAGCGCATTTACCGCCTGTTGATAAGAGGCATCGACCAGATAATAGAGTTGTGAATCCGGCAGCGATCCGTCCAGATAGACCGTGCTCCAGTGCGCTTTATTAAGGTGCCGACTCGGTCGTACATCGCTGTGCTGCTGACGTAACAACTCTGCCAGTTCCGGGCTGGTTTTGAGAGAGGCTGCCGGGCGTCCTTCAACTTCTTTTACCATCGCGAAAAGTACATCTTCCACTTTAATTTGCGTCGCTTTCCAGTCGCTGTGGACGCTCTGCTCTGCGCCAGGTTTTGCCATGCAGTATTGCAGTAATTCCGAAATGGTCATTATCATTCCCCTTGTAGTGTCGCGATGATTTTACGTGGACCGCCGTGAATACGGTGCTCTCCCAACCAGATACCTTGCCATGTTCCTAACTGTAAACGCCCCTGGCGTACAGGCAGCAGCAACGAGACGCCCAATACTGACGACTTAATATGCGAAGGCATGTCATCTGCGCCTTCGTAATCATGTTCATACGCCGCATTATCGGGAACGGTTTTCAGGAAATGGCGCTCCATATCAGCGCGCACGGTGGGATCGCAGTTTTCGTTTAACGTCAGCGAGGCCGAGGTATGTAGTAACAACAGATGCAGCAAACCCGTTTCGACAGGCGGTAAGCCAGACAATTTATCGATAATTTCATCTGTTATCAGATGAAACCCGCGCGGCTTCTCGCTCAGTGTAATGGTGCGCTGATACCACATAGGCTGCTCCTTCCTAAAAACAAACGTCTCCTGAATAGTGTGCAGCAAGTCTGGAAAAGGTAAAAGCCAGCGGGGCAAGTTTGTGCAAAAATCATGCAAAAAAGGAGAGCCTGTCGCTCTCCTGATTTTTAGTACTCCGAGTTGACAATGACTTCCTCGCCAAACGCTCCTGCCTGCGGCAGCGGTTTGTAGGTGGAGTTAGCCGCGCGCAGGATGCGAATACCGCGGATACCACAATCACGAGCCGCAGTAATATCGTTATCCGAATCGCCGTAGAAGATACGCATATTCTTCTCCTGCAGCCACTGAACTTTCGTATTTTGTCCCGGTTTATCGCCGGCGAAAATCACCGGATTCATATTCGCCGCCGGAATATGGAAGTTATCCGCCAGCGTTTTCGACACGGTTTCCGTTTTCGTCTGACTACGACCAGTGACAAAGTAAATACTGTCGCCACGGCGAACATGCATATCAATGAGCTGTCGGGCCACTTCTTTTGGAATACTGAACTCATCCCAGCCGTTGTTCATTTTTTCCCAAAAGGCCGGATTTTTCAGATAATCGTCGCTGTCCGGGGAGTAGGTTTTCTTTCCGCGCCAGAATCCGGGGCTGGAAAATAACACGGTGTCGTCAATATCAAAGCCGACCGCCATCGGCGGGCGTCCGGTGAGGCTGTTTTCAATCTGGGCGACAGAGACCCAATGGACAGGCGCTTGTTCCGCGAGTTTTGCAACGTTAGTGCCCGGATTGAGCGTCGAAGGGGAAGATACTAACGCATTCGCGGAATGGTTTAGCGTAAACAACAAACAGACGGCACTCAGCGCCAGGGTTATTTTTTTCATGCTTTTCCCTTAAAATTCAGAATATTATAGTTATTAAGATGAGTCTTTGCTCAAAAAACTATCTGACCATAACGCCAGTAACGGTCAAAAGGAAGGATTATCTGCGGTTTTGTTACGAAAAAAGAGGATGATCACAACAGCTATTGTCAGGCCGGAGGGCACTGTTATCGCCGTCCGGCCTGAATATTACATGACAGCGGCAAATGCCTTCGCCACGCGGTGTACATTTGAATCATTAAGCCCGGCGACACACATGCGGCCACTGGCAATCAGGTAAACGCCAAACTCATCGCGCAACCGCTCGACCTGCTCCTCGCTTAACCCGGTATAGCTGAACATACCGCGCTGCTCTAACAAGTAATCAAAGTTGCGGTCAGGCATCTCCGCCTTCAGCTCCTTCACCAGCGTCTGGCGCATCGATATAATGCGGTTACGCATCGCGTCGACTTCCGCCAGCCAGCCCGCTTTTAACACCTCATCGCCCAGGACCGTAGCGACCACCTGAGCGCCGAAACACGGCGGACTGGAGTAAATTCGGCGCACCGTCGCTTTTAGCTGTCCCAGAACCCGCGCGGCAATTTCAGCATCTTCACACACCACGGACAGGCCGCCGACGCGCTCGCCGTACAGCGAGAAAATCTTCGAAAAAGAATTACTGACTAACGCAGGTAACCCGGCGCTGGCAATGGCGCGAATAGCGTAAGCATCCTCGTCCATGCCTGCGCCAAACCCCTGATAGGCAATATCAAGGAACGGAATCAGATCGCGCGCTTTCACTATCTCAATCACCGCATCCCATTGCGAAGGCGTTAAATCCGCCCCGGTCGGGTTGTGACAACAGGGGTGCAGCAGCACGATACTGCGCGCAGGTAACGTATTCAGCGTGGCCAGCAGATCGTTAAAACGGATGCCGTTGGTCGCGTCGTCATACCAGGGGTAAGTACTCACTTCGAATCCTGCCCCGGCAAATATCGCAATATGGTTTTCCCAGGTAGGGTCGCTCACCCATACGCCTGCGTCGGGGAAATAACGCTTCAGGAAATCCGCGCCCACTTTCAGCGCGCCGGAACCGCCTAATGTCTGGATAGTAGCCACGCGCTGTTGCTGAAGAACCGGGTGATCGGCGCCAAAGAGCAAAGGCGCGATAGTATGGCGATAAGTATTGAGTCCTTCCATCGGCAGGTACAGCGAAGCGCCATGCGGCTGCGCGTTAAGCCGGGCTTCGGCTTCGGCCACCGTTTTGAGCTGTGGGATAATCCCGTCTTCGTTGTAATACAGGCCAATGCTCAGATTTACTTTGTCGTGACGGGAGTCGTCTTTAAAACGCTCCATCAGTGAAAGAATCGGATCGCCGGCATAGGCGTCAACTTTTTGAAACACGCGATGGTTCTCCAGGTTTACAGAGGGCAGGAAATAACACAATAAACCGGAAGGACGAGAAGATCGAGAGGATGTTGTGGTGGATGCGCATATTGTCGGATGGCGGCGTGAACGTCTTATCCGGCCTACAGTCAATGCGCGAGACAAGCCGGATAAGCGCAAGCGCCACCCGGCCCGCCGCGTATTTAATCAATATACTTCATCGCCACCCTTGAGGTCAGGCGCGTGATAAGTTCGTAAGCACTTACTTTTGTCATTTCAGCGATACGTTCAACCGGCAGACCTTCACCCCATAAAACCACCGGATCGCCCGCGTTATCCTGCGCGTTTGGCCCCAAATCCACGCAAATCATATCCATCGCCACCCGCCCGACAATCGGGACTTCACGACCATTGACCAGTACTGGCGTACCGGAAGGCGCCGCTCGTGGGTAGCCATCGCCATAACCCATCGCCACCACGCCCAGGCGCGTGTCGCGCTCACTCACCCATGTCCCGCCGTAGCCCACCGGTTCGCCCGCTTTGTGGTCACGCACCGCGATCAAACTGGAGGTTAAGGACATCACCGGCTGAAAACCAAAATCCGGCCCCCAGGGTTTGTGCTCCAGCGGCGATACGCCATACAAAATGATGCCCGGACGCGCCCAGTCAAAGTGAGACTGCGGCCACAGCAGAATACCGCCAGACGCGGCAATAGAGCGCTGACCGGGTTTACCCTGACAGAAGGCATTAAAAATGTCGAGCTGATGTTCGGTAGCGCCGCATTCCGGCTCATCCGCACGGGCAAAATGGCTGACGATATTCACCGGCTGGCGTACATTTTTACAGTGCGTCAGACGCTGGTAGAACGCCTCCGCCTCTTCGGGACGCACGCCGAGACGATGCATACCGGTATCCAGTTTCATCCAGACCGTTACTGGCTCCGCCAGCTCCACCGCCTCCAGGGCGGCAAGCTGCTCCTGATTATGTACGGCGGTATGCAGACATTGCGCGGAAATGGTCGGCAGATCGGCGGCGTCGAAAAAACCCTCCAGCAGCAGGATAGGCTGCGTGATCCCGCCCGCTCGCAGACGTAGAGCCTCTTCAAGACGCGCCACGCCAAAAGCGTCAGCATCAGGGAGCGTTCGCGCGGTCTCCAGAAGACCGTGTCCATAAGCGTTCGCTTTCACCACCGCAACCAGCTTACTGGCAGGCGCCAGTTCACGCAGACGTTGCAGGTTGTGTCGCAGAGCGCGGCGGTTAATGACGACTGTTGCCGCTTGCATTTGAATTCCTTGTTAACAGAATGACGGAGAGTTACTCATCATCGTATTGCGGTCCCGCATAGTTATCGAAGCGCGACCACTGACCATTGAACGTCAGACGAACCGTACCGATAGGACCGTTACGTTGCTTACCAATAATAATTTCAGCAATGCCTTTTAAGTCGCTGTTCTCGTGATAAACCTCATCACGGTAGATAAACATAATTAAGTCGGCATCCTGTTCAATAGAGCCGGATTCACGCAGGTCGGAGTTCACCGGACGTTTATCCGCGCGTTGTTCCAGGGAGCGGTTAAGCTGCGATAGCGCCACGACCGGCACCTGGAGTTCCTTCGCCAGCGCTTTCAACGAGCGGGAAATTTCGGCGATTTCCAGAGTACGGTTATCAGAAAGCGACGGCACGCGCATCAATTGCAGGTAGTCGATCATAATCAGACTTAACCCGCCATGTTCGCGGAAAATACGCCGTGCGCGCGAACGGACTTCTGTCGGCGTAAGACCTGAGGAGTCGTCAATATACATATTGCGTTTCTCCAGCAGAATGCCCATCGTGCCGGAGATTCGCGCCCAGTCTTCATCATCGAGTTGACCGGTACGAATACGTGTCTGATCGACGCGGGACAGCGAGGCCAGCATACGCATCATGATCTGTTCGCCGGGCATCTCCAGACTGAAGATCAGTACCGGTTTATCCTGCAACATCGCCGCATTTTCGCAGAGGTTCATCGCAAAAGTGGTTTTACCCATGGAGGGACGCGCCGCGACGATAATCAAATCCGAACGCTGTAACCCTGCCGTCTTTTTATTGAGATCCTGATAGCCGGTATCCACGCCTGTAACGCCATCGTGCGGTTGCTGGAACAACTGCTCAATACGCGCCACGGTAGCGTCGAGAATCTGGTCGATGCTTTTCGGACCTTCGTCTTTGTTGGCCCGGTTTTCCGCGATCTGGAAGACGCGCGACTCCGCCAGATCCAGCAGTTCGTCGCTATTACGCCCCTGTGGATCGTAACCAGCGTCCGCAATTTCATGCGCCACCGCGATCATATCGCGGACCACGGCGCGTTCGCGCACAATGTCCGCATAAGCACTGATATTCGCCGCGCTTGGCGTGTTTTTAGACAACTCCGCCAGATAGGCGAAACCGCCGACGCTGTCCAGTTGGCCCTGCCGCTCCAGCGATTCCGCGAGCGTAATCAGGTCGATAGGACTGCCGCTTTCCTGCAAGCGCCCCATCTCCGTAAAGATATGGCGATGCGGGCGGGTATAGAAATCTTCCGCCACCACGCGCTCGGCCACATCGTCCCAGCGCTCGTTATCCAGCATTAAACCGCCCAACACCGACTGTTCCGCTTCAATCGAGTGCGGCGGTACTTTTATCCCGGCAACCTGCGGATCGCGGTCGCGGGCATCAGTCTGTGGTTTGTTGAAGGGTTTATTTCCTGCCATAGTGAATGGAGTTACCGAGATAGTGATTGGGTCGAAAGATTACCACATTTCTTTTGGAGGAAGCATGGCAACGCGTATTGAATTTCACAAGCATGGTGGTCCGGAAGTGCTTCAGACCGTGGAGTTTACGCCAACGGAACCGGCGGAACACGAAATCCAGGTTGAGAACAAAGCCATTGGTATCAACTTCATCGACACCTATATCCGTAGCGGACTCTATCCGCCCCCGTCGTTGCCTGCGGGCCTAGGAACCGAAGCTGCGGGTGTGGTCAGTAAAGTCGGCAACGGCGTGGAGCACATTCGCGTGGGCGATCGCGTCGTCTACGCGCAGTCAACGCTCGGCGCTTACAGTTCCGTCCATAACGTCCCCGCAGATAAAGCCGCGATTTTACCTGACGCCATTTCCTTCGAACAGGCGGCAGCCTCTTTTCTCAAGGGATTGACCGTTTTTTACCTGTTGCGCAAAACCTATGAAGTGAAACCCGACGAACCCTTCCTGTTTCATGCCGCTGCGGGCGGCGTCGGTCTGATCGCCTGCCAATGGGCGAAAGCGCTGGGCGCGAAGCTTATCGGTACCGTCGGTAGCGCGCAAAAAGCGCAGCGGGCACTGGACGCCGGCGCCTGGCAGGTAATTAATTACCGTGAGGAGAGCATTGTAGAACGGGTAAAAGAGATCACCGGCGGCAAAAAAGTCCGCGTGGTCTATGACTCCGTGGGGAAAGATACCTGGGAAGCCTCACTGGACTGCCTGCAACGTCGGGGACTGATGGTCAGTTTCGGCAATGCGTCCGGCCCCGTCACCGGCGTGAATTTAGGTATTCTGAATCAGAAAGGTTCCCTGTATGCCACGCGACCTTCACTACAGGGGTATATTACGACGCGTGAAGAACTAACCGAAGCCAGCAATGAATTGTTCTCATTGATCGCCAGCGGCGTGATTAAAGTCGATGTGGCTGAAAATCAACGCTATGCGTTAAAAGATGCCCGTCGCGCGCATGAAGTGCTGGAAAGCCGGGCCACACAGGGCTCAAGCCTGCTGATTCCGTAATAGCTCTGCAAAGAAATTGGGCTTCCACCCGGGAAGCCCTTTCTTTTTTTGTTCGGCTGTATGTAGGGTACAGCGCGATGAATTCGTTACCTGCGCAATCATGACAGATTTAATAATCGATTCCTATTTGCCTGTGAGGGCAAAGTTCCAGGTTGTGACGAACCGCTCAATACCTTAGTAAAACCGACGGTTATTGCGCTGATACTGTGGGATTTTTGGCGTTTTTACTGCTTTGATCACCCACACCACAGCCACCGCCAGCAGTAGCCACGGTAACAGCTTGATCATCAGGGCGAACATTCCGCCCAGGAACATGACGGCAGTCGCTACAACCAGCGCGGCCAGAATGCCCAGCAAGGAGACGCCCGTCACCATTAACATCAGAAAAAAGCCAAGCACAAAAAGTAGTTCCAGCATAGTCGCTCCCCATAAAGATGGCATTGCCCGGCGGCACGACGCTTACCGGGTCTGGTCAGGTAAGCTATTACAAAAATCATGCCAATATTTATATTATTGATATATAAAGAAAACGCCCTGCAAGACTGCACAGAGCGTGGTGAGATTGACTAATTTTTGGCGAACTTTTAACGCTTGTCTGCTACCAGTTTTAGCGCCTGCTCCAGTACAGCAACATCCGCGCCAGCTTTATGGGCGTTTTCGCTCAGATAGCGACGCCACTGCCGCGCGCCGGGGATGCCCTGGAACAACCCCAGCATATGGCGAGTGATATGCCCCAGATACGCTCCCTGGCTCAATTCACGCTCAATATAGGGATACATCGCGCGAACCACCGTAACCGGGTCGGCATCGGTGGTATCGGCGCCAAAGATCTCCCGATCCACCGCGGCCAGTATACCCGGATTCTGATAAGCTTCGCGGCCAACCATGACGCCATCCATATGGCGCAGGTGCTCCTTCGCCTCTTCCAGCGATTTGATGCCGCCGTTAATGGACATGGTCAGGTGCGGAAAATCCCGCTTTAGCTGATAGACGCGCGGGTAATCCAGCGGCGGGATCTCACGATTTTCTTTCGGGCTTAAGCCAGAAAGCCAGGCTTTGCGCGCATGGATAATAAACATCTCGCATTCGCCCTGACCGGAAACCGTATTGATGAAATCACACAGAAACGCATAGCTGTCCTGATCGTCAATACCAATGCGGGTTTTTACCGTTACCGGAATCGAGACGACATCACGCATGGCTTTAACACAATCGGCGACCAGTTGCGCATTGCCCATCAAACAGGCGCCAAACATACCGTTTTGCACGCGATCGGAGGGGCACCCCACGTTGAGGTTAATTTCATCGTAGCCACGCGCTTCCGCCAGCTTTGCACAATGCGCAAGCTGAGCCGGATCGCTTCCACCAAGCTGTAGAGCGACCGGATGCTCTTCTTCGCTGTAAGCCAGATAGTCACCCTTACCGTGAATAATCGCGCCCGTGGTCACCATTTCGGTGTAGAGCAGCGTCTGGCGAGACAGCAAACGCAGGAAATAGCGGCAATGTCTGTCCGTCCAGTCGAGCATAGGCGCGATGGAGAAGCGATAAGCAGGAAAAGCGGAGGACTGGGTTTCAGGCTGCATGGCGAATAAATAAGCATCCGGTTAAAAAAGGGGCGTTACTATAGCATAACGCTAAACCGGAGGCGTAGCGCCTCCGGTGAAAGCACCTCAGAATGTCATTGTAAGCTGCGCGCCTGCCCCCCAGGTTTCATCTTCGCCGTACAGTCCCATTAAGTCGAGATGCACACGGTTAAAGGGCGCAAAACCAAGACCGCCGGTAACTACATTGCTATCGTTATTTTTCACATCCGCACGATACCCTGCGCGCACCGCCAGCCATGACAACGGTCGAACTTCAGCGCCGACACCCACGTACTGTGAATTGTCTTCGCTCTTAAAGCCTTTCGTTTCCGTCAGATCGCCATCGGCGCTTACGGTCAGCAAATCGTTATGCCATGCGACGCCCGCGGTAACCAGGGGGCGGATTTGGTATGTATCTTTGTAGTTGGTGGTTTCTCCCGTCATACCATTAGTGATGTAAATATCTTTCGTATCGATATCGCGAGATACCAAATTTTGCCCGCTCAGCCCCAGCGTCCAGTTTTCACCGATATCGGCAGCAAGCCCCGCATCAATGTTAAAACCCGTATCGTCATTGCGATAACGGCTGCTATTCCAGTCGCTACTGTCGTAGTTATAAATTGAGGTGGTGTAGTTATAGAGCCAGGTTTTTTGCAGTTTTGGCGTAACGCCAATGGAAACAGGCACCTCGCCCACCACAAACTGCTTCGCCAGCGCAATACCGTAGTCAGATACAATCGCTACCCGCCCCGACGCGGTAGAGTTTAAATGCTTTGTAATTTCGTCAGACCCCAGCAAAGCAGCGCGTCCTGCTTCACGAAGCGCGACACGTTCATCATGCTGGATATCGCGCAGATACTGAATATCGTTCTGATCAATGGACGAACTCACGCGCCCATGCGCATAACCTTTGGCGATAAACGCCACGGAAAGCGTTTGCCCTGGAATACTTACCGCCAACCCGGCGCCGGCATTGGCGCGGGCGGTTTTTCCGTTGAGATATTCCAGCTCATCGGCCAGGTCGCGCGCGGCGCCCTGAAATTGATTCAGCACGTCTCGCGGATTGAGCAGAATTTGCCCCAGCGTAAGGTTATCGACGACCTCATCGTAGTAATCCACTTTATCGCTGATATCGTCAATTTCATCCTGGAGATTGTCTTTATCCGTAATCTGGACGCCGACCGCAGGAAGGACAACAGTGATATTGTCTTCCGGTTTGGCTTTTGCCAGTAACGCCGGATTTAACAGTACTCCGCTGCCATAATTCGCGGACGCGACGCCCGTCCCGCCCATTGCGTCATTACGCGCTTCCGTCCAGGTATTGGCGGCGCTCGCCTGCTTTGCCATAAAAAGCGAGACCGCGATAGCAATCAGTGAAAGTTTGACGTTTTTGTTCACAGTTAGCCCATCTTATTATCAGGTGAAGTAATCCCTCCGCCACGCTTTATCGGACAGAGGCGAACCATTGCTGTGAAATAGTGATGTTAAATCCTGTTGTTATAATATCGACCCTCATTATGTATAGATGAGAATACTGGCGCGGAAAAGCTTAGCAGGCGATATATTGTCGCGGGGTAATTTCAGAGTTTTAAGCAGCTCGTGGTAAAGTAGCGGATTAGACTTTCATGCCATTCGAGGTGCTACATGGAAAAGACCACAACGCAAGAGTTACTGGCGCAAGCTGAAAAACTCTGCGCGCAGCGCAACGTGCGCCTGACGCCTCAGCGCCTCGAAGTGCTGCGCCTGATGAGTCTGCAACAGGGTGCCATCAGCGCATACGATTTGCTCGATTTGCTGCGCGAAACGGAACCACAGGCCAAACCGCCCACCATCTACCGCGCGCTGGATTTTTTGCTCGAACAGGGTTTTGTCCATAAAGTGGAATCCACCAATAGTTATGTGGTTTGCCACCTGTTCGACCAGCCGACGCACAGCTCGGCCATGTTTATCTGCGATCGTTGCGGCGTGGTGAAGGAAGAGTGTGCCGAGGGCGTGGAAGACATCATGCATACGCTGGCGGCTAAAATGGGCTTTGCGCTACGACATAACGTTATTGAGGCGCACGGTCTGTGCCCTGCGTGCGTAGAAGTGGAAGCGTGTCGCCATCCGGGCGACTGTGGTCACGATCACTCGGTGCTGGTGAAGAAAAAACCACGTTAGCCTGAACGGAAAAACGGGCGGCAGTAGAGAGGGGCACGCCCGCATTCACAGGCAAACAGGGGGAAGCACATCCATGTACTCCTGGTAGGGGAAAACATATTACCAGCGATAGTTGTTACGGGTTTCCCAGTCAACAACCTCTTTTTCCGCCTGATCTTTCTGGTAACCGTAACGCTCCTGGATTTTACCTACCAGTTGGTCGCGTTTACCTTCGATAACGGTCATATCGTCATCGGTCAGTTTGCCCCATTGTTCTTTCATTTTACCTTTAAACTGTTTCCAGTTACCGCCGGCTTCGTCTTTATTCATCATCTTGTCCTCATCATTCGGTTAGGAATAGCAGGTGTTATTCGCCCAAATGCACTGCAATTTCTGCTGGACGTGATAATAATTGTAGGCAGGAATTCGGCCTTCGGTTTTATATTCAGAATTTTTAACCGTCACGATCTGGCAAACCATGTACCCTCGCGCCAGTGACGACGCCAGATAAGGCTCAACGACAGACCGCGAAGCGCCAGGAACACGGTTAATGCCAGCCATAAACCATGATTTCCTAATACCGGCAGGGCGAAGAGCGTCAGCGCGAATCCTCCCGCGGCGACAGCCATGCTATTGCGCATTTCGGCAGCGCGCGTCGCGCCAATAAACATACCGTCGAGCAGATAGCACCATACGCCCACCAGCGGTAATACCACCTGCCAGATAAGATACCGATCCGCCAGTAGCTGTATTTGCGGCAATGAGGTCAGTAACGCGACAATATGTTCGCCTGCCAGGGCATAGACTGTGGAAAACAACAAGGCCACAATTCCTGACTGACGACACGCCGCTCGCCAGACGTCCAGTAGCTTGCTACCGTCACGCGCGCCGTAAGCCTGACCGGAGTGCGCCTCCACCGCATAAGCAAAACCGTCCAGCGCATAGGCCGTAAAGGTGAGTAAGGTCATCAGGACTGCATTTACCGCGATAATATCGCTGCCCAGCCGCGCGCCTGACACCGTGATTGCGCCAAAACAAAGCTGAAGGAGCAATGAGCGCAGCATGATATCGCGATTGAGCGCTAAAAGGCGGCGCACGTTGCCGCGCCAGGCCTGTTTTAGCATATCCAGCGACACACCGCGGAGATGGAGAACTTTACGTACCATCATAAAGCCGATCAGTAATGTGGCATATTCTGCGATGACCGTCGCCAGGGCGGCGCCCTGCACGTTCATATGAAGTCCCATCACCAGCCACAGGTCGAGCGCGATGTTGAGGATATTGCCCACGACCAACAAGATAACCGGCGCCCGCGCATACTGAACGCCTAACAGCCACCCGAGCAGCACCAGATTCGCCAGTGACGCGGGAGCGCTTAGCCAACGAATTTCAAGGAAGCGTCTCGCCTGCACCAGGACAGCGTCGTTCCCGCCGACAATATGTAAAGCCAGCTCGATAAGCGGCGTGCGAAATAGCACAATCATCACGCCAGCGCCCAGTGCCAGCAATAACGGTTGAATGAGCGCCCGGGCTAACGCCTGCGGATTTTTGGCGCCAAATGCCTGCGCCGTTAGTCCGGTGGTGCTCATACGTAGAAATAGCAGCAGCATGAAAAGAAAGCTGGTGGCAGTCGCGCCCACCGCCACGCCGCCCAGGAAAACCGGGCTGTCCAGATGACCAATCACCGCCGTATCAACCAGCCCCAGTAAGGGGACGGTGATGTTAGAAAAAATCATCGGCAGCGCGAGACGCCAGAGAGCTTTATCAGAGGAGGTAAAAAGCGGCATGGAGAAAAGCCTGACAAGGAGTTAAACGAAACGAGCGCATTGCCGGATGGCGACGTAACGCCTTATCCGGCCTACAAATTAATCATCTCAGGAACTGCATTCCCGTAGGCCTGATAGCGCAGCGCCATCAGGCTGCACGATTGCCGGATGACGGCTTACAAGGAGATTAAAAAGAGATTACAACCATTCCCCGTTGCGAATGACGCCTACCGCCAGCCCTTCAATCGTAAAGCTTTGTTCGCGCAGATCCACCACTATCGGTGTAAACTCGCTGTTTTCCGGCAGCAGCTCCACTTTATTGCCCTGCTTTTTCAGGCGTTTTACTGTCACTTCATCGTCAATGCGAGCGACAACCACCTGGCCATTACGGACGTCCTGCGTTTTATGTACCGCCAGCAAATCCCCATCCATAATACCGATGTCCTTCATCGACATACCGCTCACGCGCAGCAGGAAATCGGCGCTGGGTTTGAACAGTGAAGGATCGACCTGGTAATGGCCTTCAATATGCTGCTGCGCCAGAAGCGGTTCACCCGCCGCGACACGCCCGACAAGCGGTAATCCGTCCTCTTCTTCCTGTAACAGACGGATACCTCGCGATGCGCCGGAAACGATTTCAAGCACCCCTTTGCGCGCCAGCGCTTTAAGGTGTTCTTCCGCAGCGTTTGGGGAACGGAACCCCAAACGCTGCGCGATTTCCGCACGCGTCGGTGGCATACCTGTCTGGCTGATGTGATCCCGGATGAGATCAAACACCTCTTGTTGCCTGGCCGTTAACGCTTTCATTCCGCCCCCTGGGTGTATATACAGTCATGCTGTGAGTATATACAGTTAAAGGTGATTTTGGAACCACAAACGGCGCAAAAAACAAGAGATTTATAAAATTTGGAACCTTTATCGAAAATGTGACCATAACAGGATGCCCCAGGTCATCAGGGCAACGAAAATAGACAGTAGCACCGCAGCCGATCCCATATCTTTCGCACGGCCGGAAAGCTCATGGTATTCAGAACCGATGCGGTCAACGACCGCTTCAATAGCGCTGTTGAGGATTTCAACAATCATGATAAGTAAAACGGAACCTATCAATAACACACGGGTAATCGCATCCACATCCAGCCAGCAGGCGATGATGACGCCCAGCAATACCGCGATACTTTCCTGGCGAAACGCTGCTTCGTGAGTCCATGCGGCGCGAAATCCTTTCCAGGAATATCCTGCCGCTTTGATAATTCTGGTGAATCCAGTGGTATTATTGGCCATCAAAAGAACCTTTTTACATTATTAACGTCAATGACATTATACGGTTGCCCTGCACGATTCGGACTGCCGTAACGCAGCGCGAAGTATGACGGGATACAACAGAAATTCGCTAAACTTTCTGATATCCTTGCACCGCATTTGCATTATTAACCAGAGGCTTTACATCGTTTATGTCCGGCTGGCCACGAATTTACTACAAATTACTGAATTTACCATTAAGCATACTGGTAAAAAGCAAGTCTATTCCGGCGGAACCCGCCCAGGAATTGGGGCTCGATACTTCTCGCCCCATTATGTATGTCTTGCCATACAACTCAAAAGCGGACTTACTGACGCTGCGGGCTCAATGTCTGGCGCACGATCTCCCGGATCCGCTGGAGCCGCTGGAGATCGACGGCGCGCTGCTGCCACGCTATGTATTTATTCACGGCGGACCGCGTGTCTTTACCTATTACACGCCAAAAGAAGAGTCGGTGAAACTTTTTCACGATTATCTCGATCTGCATCGGAGTAATCCGGCTTTGGACGTGCAGATGGTGCCCGTTTCCGTGATGTTTGGCCGCGCGCCGGGTCGTGAAAAGGGAGAAGATAACCCGCCTTTACGTATGCTGAACGGCGTACAGAAATTCTTTGCCATCTCCTGGCTGGGTCGCGATAGCTTTGTCCGATTCTCGCCGTCCGTCTCATTGCGTCGTATGGCTGATGAACACGGCACCGATAAAATCATCGCGCAGAAGCTGGCTCGCGTGGCGCGTATGCACTTTGCCCGCCAGCGCCTGGCGGCGGTTGGCCCACGCCTGCCAGCCCGTCAGGATCTGTTTAACAAACTGCTGGCCTCGAAAGCGATCGCCCGCGCGGTAGAAGACGAAGCGCGTAGTAAGAAAATCTCTCATGAAAAAGCGCAGCAAAACGCCATTGCGCTGATGGAAGAGATCGCGGCGAACTTCTCTTACGAGATGATTCGTTTGACCGACAGGATTTTGGGTTTTACCTGGAACCGACTGTACCAGGGGATTAACGTGCATAACGCCGAGCGCGTACGCCAACTGGCGCACGACGGGCATGAAATCGTCTATGTGCCCTGTCATCGCAGCCATATGGACTACTTGCTCCTTTCTTATGTGCTGTATCACCAGGGACTGGTTCCGCCGCACATTGCCGCCGGTATTAACCTTAATTTCTGGCCCGCTGGCCCGATTTTCCGTCGTCTGGGCGCGTTCTTTATTCGTCGCACCTTTAAGGGGAATAAACTCTATTCCACCGTCTTTCGCGAATACCTGGGCGAGCTGTTCAGCCGCGGCTACTCGGTTGAGTATTTTGTCGAAGGAGGACGTTCGCGTACCGGACGTTTGTTAGACCCGAAAACCGGCACCCTGTCGATGACTATACAGGCGATGCTGCGCGGCGGTACCCGTCCAATTACGTTAGTGCCTATTTACATCGGCTATGAGCACGTCATGGAAGTGGGAACCTATGCGAAAGAGCTGCGCGGCGCGACAAAAGAGAAAGAGAGCCTGCCGCAAATGCTGAAAGGCTTGAGCAAGCTGCGCAATCTGGGTCAGGGCTACGTTAACTTTGGCGAACCGATGCCGCTCATGACGTACCTGAACCAGCATGTGCCGGAGTGGCGCGAATCTATCGACCCTATAGAGGCCATACGCCCAGCCTGGCTGACGCCGACGGTAAATAGTATCGCCGCCGATCTGATGGTGCGTATTAACAACGCTGGCGCGGCAAACGCGATGAACCTGTGTTGTACCGCGCTGTTGGCGTCGCGTCAGCGCTCGCTCACCCGCGAGCAGCTCACCGAACAGCTTGATTGCTATCTCGATCTGATGCGCAATGTCCCTTATTCCACAGACTCAACCGTTCCTGCCGCCAACGCTGGTGAGCTCATCGCTCACGCGCTGCAGATGAATAAGTTTGAGGTCGAGAAAGACACCATTGGCGATATCATCATTCTGCCGCGCGAGCAGGCGGTGTTGATGACCTACTATCGTAACAATATCGCGCATATGTTGATTATGCCTTCGCTGATGGCGGCGATTATCACCCAGCATCGTCGCATTTCGCGTGATGCGTTGCAGCAGCATGTTGAAGCGCTCTATCCGATGTTAAAAGCGGAGCTGTTCCTGCGCTGGGAGCGCGAGGAGTTAGCCTCGGTCATTGACGCGCTGGCCAGTGAAATGCAGCGTCAGGGGCTAATTACCCTGCAGGATGATGAACTGCATATCAACCCGGCGCATTCCCGTACGCTGCAACTGCTGGCGGCAGGCGCGCGCGAAACGCTACAGCGTTATGCCATTACGTTCTGGCTGTTGAGCGCCAATCCGTCCATCAACCGCAGTACGCTGGAGAAAGAAAGCCGTACCGTGGCGCAACGTCTGTCTGTCCTGCACGGTATTAACGCGCCGGAGTTTTTCGACAAAGCGGTGTTCAGTTCACTCGTGTTGACGCTACGGGATGAGGGTTATATCAGTGATACGGGCGATGCCGAACCGGCAGAAACGATGAAGATATATCAGATGCTTGCCGATCTGATTACCTCTGATGTCCGTCTGACGATTGAAAGCGCGACGCAGGGCGAGTAAGCCAGTGCCTGAAATGCCCGATGGCGTAAGCTTATCGGGCAACTGATATGACGTATTGAAAATTTTGGCTTTGTAGGCCGGGTCCGCCCGGCATGACATCAGAAGTGCCAGTAACTCATCGCCAGCCCTAAAAATAGCACCAGGCCAACGTAATTATTGTTCATAAAGGCTTTAAAGCAGGCTTCACGTTCACGGTTCGCAATCAGTTTTTGCTGGTAGACAAACAGCGCGCCCGCCACCAGCACAGCCCAGTAATATCCCCATCCCAGACCATTCAACCAGCCGATCAGCGCCATTAACGCCATGACGCCAAGCTGCAGAATCCCGATAATCAATGTGTCATAACGACCAAACAGGATCGCCGTCGATTTAATGCCTATCTTGATATCATCATCTCTGTCGACCATCGCATATTGCGTATCGTAAGCCACCGCCCAGAGAATATTGGCGAGGAACATCAGCCAGCAGCTCAACGGCAGGGATTCGCTCACCGCGGCGAACGCCATGGGGATTGACCAGCCGAAAGCGGCCCCCAGCACGACCTGCGGCAGGTGGGTGTAGCGTTTCATAAAGGGATAAACCCAGGCCAACGCCAACGCCGCCACGGAAAGCAGAATCGTCATCGCGTTCAGCGTCAGCACCAACAGAAACGCCAGCAGCACCAGTACCACAAACAGGTTGCGCGCTTCTTTCTCTGTCACGGCGCCGCTGGGTAAAGGCCGGTTGACCGTACGTTTTACATGTCCGTCAAATTTACGATCGGCATAATCATTTACCACGCAGCCCGCCGCGCGCATTAACCACACGCCAGCGACAAAAACCGCCAAAATCCACAGCTGAGGCATACCCGGTGTCGCCACCCATAGCGCCCAAAGCGTCGGCCAGAGCAGCAGCAACGCGCCAATAGGCTTATCTGTACGCATCAAACGGTGAAACGCCAGCAGCTTACTCTGCGTCAGACTCCACTCCATCTTTATCTTCCTCTCAGTACAGCGGCGATGCAGGTAAAAAAAGCTCGGTAAGCAACAGTGGCTTTCCGCTCAACCGCAGTCGAGAGCGGCGCCCCCATAGCGTTGCATCGCGTCCAATTTCAATAAAATCGCGGGTCAGTGTCGATGATGTAAATAGATAACGTCCAAGCGGGGTTTTACCCAGATGTTGTAAGACCTGTTCAGGTCCGCACAGCGTGGATTCCGGTACCACGGTACGTCCGGCAAGCCAGGGCTCGCCGTCAGCGCAAAGCAGTATCTCACGTAACCAGTAGCGGGATTCGGATGGCAGTAAACCTGATGCTTCCTCGACCTCACTTTGGCCGACAAACGCTTCCCGAATCAGCGTCACGCTTACCCGCTTTCCCTGCTGCTCAAAACGTTTAGTCATAGAATCTTCCAGCAACAGCCAGTCCAGCAAATGGGGTTCAAGCGCAGGAATCGCATCAAAATAGCGCAGCGCACGCAGTTGCGTTAACGCAGGGTGTGACATGCCTTACTCTCCGATTCATAACCTAAAGTCATTGTATCTCAGAAAAGACATTACGGGGGGCGCAATCACAATTAAGTGATCTGTTGCGCAACAAAAAAATAACAATTCGCATGAAATGATAAAAAAAGGTGCGCCAGGAGACGCACCAGTTGCTGCAAAATCAGCACTGTGGGGAAACAATTACCCCTTGCCTTTTACACTGCTGATAAAGGTGGAACGGGCAGATGTCGATCCCAGACGTTCAGCCTCATCAAGCAGTTTCAGCGCTTTATCGACGTCGCCTTTCGCTACGGCATCCTTAATCGCTTTATTAAAGTAGCTTTCCGTATCGTTCAACATCGGTTCGCTTTTCTTCGGCGCGACTGGCGCTGGCGCAGCGACCGGCGCGGCGGTATTGCCTACCGTTACCGGCCCGGTACCGGACGAGCCAAACAACGGCCCGACCAATACGCTGGAGCTACTGTTGGTTTTCACCTTCAGTTTCACCACGCCGTCAGTGGTATGGCGAGCAACTGGATCGGGAATATCCGGGATAGAGTTACCGACGCCTTTGGCATAGGCTTTTGCCGGATCGAGCAGCGTAGTGGTTTGCTGAAGATCTTTTTCGGTCGTAAACACCAGAACATAGAGTTTCTGCTGCCCCAACGCAGGCGTCAGGCGCATCACGCCTTCCAGCCGGTCTGCGCTCATGACGCCCGGCTGCTGATAAGTAAAGTAACTGCTGGGGAAGAACGCCGAAGGCGTCATATTTTGGTCAAGAATCAACACGTTTGGCGCAAAAACGCTGGCTTGCTTATTGACCTCGCTGGTCAGAGTTAATGTCAGCTCGCCGATATTCGCCGGAACGCTATAAGCGGCGACCGGGCCGGTAATGCCGGCGACGTCAAGGCGCTGGCCCCCAGTCGCCAGTTGGGTAGACTGCGTTTTTGACTGATCTACAGGCGTCCAGGTTAATTGCTGTAGCGCAGCAGCAGGAATAGCAGGCGCGGCGCTGGTATTTTGCGGTACATAGTTCACTTCCGCCAGGCTGATACCCGGCACGCTGGCGAACAGCCCTGCGGTTAAACAGAGGGCGACGAGACTTTTCTTCATTTTCATTATTCTCACCTCAATAAGGCGGGTTCAGCGGTAGCCAGGCAATAGCGCGCCAACCCAAACATATCGCCGAATGGCGGCTGGCGCCTTATTCGGCTTACAAGCATCATCAGACCTGATGTTTCAGAGGGGCTTGCGCCCCTCGTTACGTCAGATGACCATCGTATTACCACCAGATTTCCATCTGGGCGCCGAAGGTCCACTCATCGCTATCGCCACGGCTGTTGGTGGAAATGCCGGAGTTAGTCGCTGCGGCATAACGGGAAATGTTATCGCCGTCTTTGATATAGCCCCATTTCTCATCCCATTTCGCGTAGGTGGCGAAAATACGGATAGCCGGACGCGACCAGATGCTGTCGCCCGCCTGCCACTGTTGCGCCAGGGTGATTTTATATTGATTGTTACGATCGCCGGTCTGCTGAGATTTCACGTTGTCGTAGCCGACTTCCAGCAGGGTACTCATGATTGGCGTCCACTTGTACATTGGACGTACGCCCACGGTCCACCACTCAGTACCCAGGTTATTATCCCAATCGATATTCTGGTACATACCGACGTACATCAAATCCCATTTATCACCAAGCGAGATGGCGCCATGATCCAAAATACGCCACATATCGCCATTATTATTGATGACCTTATTGGCATAATTAATTTTGGTTCCATCAGGCAATTCTTCAGTGAAAGATGAAGAACCGTCGGAACCACGCGCCTGGCCTTTACCCTGCGTGGTCATGGCATCGGTGGCATATTGCACGACAAACTTGTTATAGCCTTTCAACATGCTTTGCGTGTGTTCGGCGGTGAACATCCAGCCGTCTTTCGATGCCCCATCAGCCAGCTTATAACCATCGGTCGTATTGGCGCGACCGTAATCAACGCCCAGCTCCAGTACGCCGTCCGGGTTCGTTTGCAGACCAGCCAGACGTACGTCAAAGACGTCGTTAGCGGTATCTTTCACTTCATCATAAATATTCTGGCTGCTGAAGGTGTAAGAGCCGCCCGCTTCAGTAGAGCGGGTCGCCGCCAGTGAAAGCTTACCGAAGCCCAGATCGATATTTTCGATACCCGCGCCAGGACCTGAAATATCCCAGTAGTAGAAGTCGATCATGTGTACGTCATGACGCTGATAGAAGCGCTTACCGGCCCAGATGGTAGAGCCCGGCAGCCATTCAATCAGGTTTTTACCCTGCACGTTCGCTTCGCGGAAGGCGGGATCGGTCGATTCCCAGTCGTTCTGCTGGTTAACCGAATAGGCGACGTTGGTGTCGAAATAGAAGCTCTTATCGCCCTCTTTCCACACTTCCTGGCCCAGTTTCAGTTCCGCATAGGTTTCACATTCGTTACCGAGACGGTATTTACTTTGTGCACCGGTCACCTGGAAACATTGTTGTTCGCCGCCGCTTCCCGTCCAGCCAATACCGGAACGGGCGTAACCGTGGAAATCGACAGCCATTGCCTGAGCGGACATTACGCCCGCTGCGACAGCAACCGCCAGAGGGAGTTTGCGCAGAGTAATCATCATTCTATCTCCTGAGATCATTGCTTTTCTTTAAACGCTGCCACCTTCTAAAACTGCGAATGGTTTTGCGTTTCGTTTTTTTATGGAGGCCTTAAACACCCGGCTCTTGATGCAGACGACGACATGCGCTGCCATCCTCGCGGAACAGATGACAGCGCTCTGGCGGCAGGCCGATAGCGAATGTGGCGCCCTCTTCTACCAGCACCACGTCATTCTGGCGATAAACCAGGTTTTGACGGATGGCGGGGATCTGGATATGAATTTGTGTTTCGTGCCCTAACTGCTCGACCACCTGGACTTCACCTTCCAGGGTGACATCGGCGATATCGCTCGGCAGCAGGTGTTCCGGCCGAATGCCTAAAGACATATTGGCGCCGACCTGCACGCCGCGACTTTCGACCGGCAGCCAGATTTGCTGGCGATTCGGCAGTTCGACCTGGACTTGTTCAATCGCGGTGGCGGTCACTTTCACCGGCAGGAAGTTCATCTTCGGCGAGCCGATGAAGCCCGCGACAAAGCGGTCCGCCGGATAGTGGTACAGCTCCAGCGGCTTACCGACCTGCGCGACGCGACCGGCGTCCAGCACCACGATTTTGTCGGCCAGCGTCATCGCCTCGACCTGATCGTGGGTGACGTAAATCATCGTGCGGCCCAGACGTTTATGCAGGCGAGAAATTTCAATGCGCATCTGCACGCGTAGCGCGGCGTCCAGGTTAGAGAGCGGTTCGTCCAGCAAAAACACACGCGGCTCCGCTACCAGCGTGCGGCCAATCGCTACGCGCTGACGCTGACCGCCGGAAAGCGCTTTTGGCTTACGTTCCAGCAGATGCGCCAGTTGCAGCACTTCCGCCACCTGGTTGACGCGTTGATTCATTACCTCTTTTTTGGCGCCCGCCAGCTTGAGGCCGAAAGACATGTTTTCTGCAACGGAGAGATGGGGATAGAGCGCATAAGACTGGAATACCATGCCCACGCCGCGCTCGGCAGGCGGAATATCATTCATACGGGTTTCCCCGATAAACAGGTCGCCACTGGTGATGGTTTCAAGCCCGGCGATCATACGCAGCAAGGTCGATTTACCACAGCCTGACGGTCCGACAAACACCACGAACTCCCCGTCATGGATATCGAGGTTAATATCTTTCGATACCACCACGTCACCCCAGGCTTTCGTTACATTTCGTAGCTGTACGCTCGCCATGCCCTTCTCCCTTCGTTACAACCTGTCATTGACAGCAACATTCATGATGGCCTGACTATGCGCGATCCCTGACTGGGGTAAATCCTCCACCCCCCGGCTTTTTTATGGGGGAGGAGGCGGGAGGATGAGGGCACAGCGCCTGAGACCACGGGCGCGGACAGAAAAGGAATTTCGTGATGCCGCCCGCAAAAATCGGCGTGTTTTTGTGTGCGCCAGCACGCATTACTCACATTTATGCAACACAGATCACATAAAGCCGGGGTGGGGCGTAGGGGCGGGGAGGATGGAAAGAGGTTGTCGTATAAAGAAACTAGAGACCGTTAAACCACCTCTGTGTACATCACCAAAAAGGATGGGAGATATGAAGATTAAAACTGGCGTAGGCATCCTCGCATTATCCGCACTTACGACGATGATGATTTCCGCCCCGGCTCTCGCCAAAATTGAAGAAGGTAAACTGGTTATCTGGATCAACGGCGACAAGGGCTATAACGGTCTGGCCGAGGTCGGTAAAAAATTTGAGCAAGACACCGGCATTAAAGTGACCGTTGAGCACCCGGATAAGCTGGAAGAGAAATTCCCGCAGGTGGCTGCCACCGGCGACGGTCCTGACATTATCTTCTGGGCGCACGACCGTTTTGGCGGCTACGCGCAGTCTGGTCTGCTGGCGGAGGTCACTCCGGATAAAGCGTTTCAGGACAAACTCTATCCGTTCACCTGGGATGCGGTACGCTATAACGGCAAGCTGATCGCCTACCCCATCGCCGTTGAAGCCCTCTCCCTGATTTATAACAAAGACCTCGTCCCGAACCCGCCGAAAACCTGGGAAGAGATCCCGGCGCTGGATAAAGAGCTAAAAGCGAAAGGGAAGTCGGCGATAATGTTCAACCTGCAAGAGCCGTATTTCACCTGGCCTTTGATCGCCGCTGACGGCGGTTACGCGTTCAAATTTGAAAACGGCAAGTATGACGTGAAAGACGTTGGCGTCGATAACGCCGGCGCGAAAGCGGGCCTGACTTTCCTGATCGATATGATCAAAAACAAAAATATGAGCGCCGATACCGATTACTCCATCGCCGAAGCGGCCTTCAATAAAGGCGAAACGGCAATGACCATCAACGGTCCGTGGGCATGGTCGAACATCGACAAGAGCAAAGTCAACTACGGTGTCACCCTGCTGCCGACCTTCAAAGGCAAACCCTCGAAACCGTTCGTCGGCGTGCTGAGCGCGGGGATTAACGCTGCCAGCCCGAATAAAGAGCTGGCGAAAGAGTTCCTCGAAAACTACCTGCTGACCGATCAGGGTCTGGAAGCGGTGAACAAAGATAAACCGCTGGGCGCTGTGGCGCTGAAATCTTTCCAGGAGCAGTTAGCGAAAGACCCCCGTATCGCCGCCACCATGGATAACGCCCAGAAAGGCGAGATCATGCCGAATATTCCGCAGATGTCCGCCTTCTGGTATGCGGTACGTACGGCTGTGATCAACGCCGCCAGCGGCCGTCAAACCGTGGATGCCGCGCTGAAAGATGCACAAAGCCGTATCACTAAGTAATGCCGCGAGCCTGTGCCGGATGGCGGCATAAATGCCTTATCCGGCCTACAACACACCGTAGGCCTGATAAGCGCAGCGCCATCAGGCACATCTCCGGCCAGGAAGTTTCAACGCTGTAGAGGAAAACCCCCATGGATGTCATTAAAAAGAAACACTGGTGGCAAAGCGACCAGCTTAAATGGTCAGTAATTGGTCTGCTGGGCCTGCTGGTGGGTTACCTTGTAGTTTTAATGTACGTACAAGGGGAGTATCTGTTCGCCATCATGACGCTGATTTTAAGCTCTGCTGGCCTGTATATTTTCGCAAATCGTAAAACCTATGCCTGGCGCTACGTTTACCCTGGCCTCGCCGGCATGGGGCTGTTTGTGCTATTCCCGCTGGTGTGCACCATCGCCATCGCCTTTACTAACTACAGCAGCACCAACCAGCTCACCTTTGAACGCGCCCAGCAAGTGCTGATGGACCGTTCTTATCAGGCGGGAAAAACCTATAACTTCGGTCTTTACCCGACCGGCGACGAGTGGCAACTGGCCCTCACCGACGGAGAAACGGGCAAACATTACCTGTCTGACGCATTTTCCTTCGGCGGCGAACAAAAATTACAGCTGAAAGAGACTGATGCCCTGCCGGGCGGCGAACGCGCCAATCTGCGAATAATCACCCAGAACCGTCTGGCGTTGAACCAGATAACCGCCGTCCTGCCGGATGAAAGTAAAGTGATTATGAGCTCGCTGCGTCAGTTTTCCGGTACCCGTCCGCTGTACACACTGGCTGATGACGGCCTGCTGACCAATAACCAGAGCGGCGTAAAATACCGGCCAAACAACGATAGCGGTTATTATCAGTCGATCAACGCCGACGGAAGCTGGGGTGATGAAAAACTCAGTCCTGGTTATACCGTTACTATCGGCGCGAAAAACTTTACGCGCGTCTTTACCGACGAAGGGATCCAGAAGCCTTTTTTCGCTATCTTCGTCTGGACCGTGGTCTTTTCGGTTCTCACTGTGGTGTTAACCGTGGCGGTTGGGATGGTATTGGCCTGCCTCGTACAGTGGGAAGCGCTGAAAGGTAAAGCTATCTACCGCGTCCTGCTGATTCTGCCCTACGCCGTACCGTCGTTTATTTCAATTTTGATTTTCAAAGGGTTATTCAACCAAAGCTTTGGCGAAATCAATATGATGCTGAGCGCGCTGTTTGGCATTAAACCTGCCTGGTTCAGCGACCCCAACACCGCGCGGGCAATGGTGATTATCGTGAATACCTGGCTGGGCTATCCCTACATGATGATCCTGTGCATGGGACTGCTGAAAGCGATTCCGGATGACCTGTACGAAGCCTCCGCAATGGACGGCGCCGGTCCATTTCAGAATTTCTTTAAGATCACCTTACCGCTGCTGATTAAGCCGCTAACGCCGCTGATGATCGCCAGCTTCGCTTTTAACTTTAATAACTTTGTCCTGATTCAGTTATTGACCAACGGCGGGCCAGACCGTCTCGGCACCACCACGCCTGCCGGTTATACCGATCTGCTCGTCAGCTACACCTACCGTATCGCCTTTGAAGGCGGCGGCGGTCAGGACTTCGGTCTGGCGGCGGCCATTGCCACGCTGATCTTCCTGCTGGTAGGCGCGCTGGCCATCGTGAACCTGAAAGCCACGCGTATGAAGTTTGATTAAGGGAGATAATAACAATGGCTATGGTCCAACCCAAATCTCAAAAATTACGTCTCTTCATCACGCACCTGGGGCTGCTGATTTTCATCGCGGCGATCATGTTCCCGCTGCTGATGGTCATCGCTATCTCGCTACGTGAGGGGAACTTCGCCACCGGAAGCCTGATCCCGGATAAAATCTCCTGGGAACACTGGCGGCTGGCGCTGGGTTTCAGCGTGGAACATGCGGATGGTCGGGTAACGCCGCCTCCCTTCCCGGTCCTGCTGTGGCTGTGGAACTCGGTGAAAATCGCCGGTATTACCGCCATCGGCATCGTGGCGCTCTCCACCACCTGCGCCTACGCTTTCGCACGAATGCGTTTTCCAGGTAAAGCAACACTGCTCAAGGGGATGCTGATTTTCCAGATGTTTCCGGCGGTTTTGTCTCTGGTGGCGCTGTATGCGTTATTTGACCGCCTGGGACAATACATTCCATTTATCGGTCTGAATACGCATGGCGGCGTGATCTTCGCCTATCTTGGCGGCATTGCGCTGCATGTCTGGACGATTAAAGGCTACTTCGAAACTATCGACAGCTCGCTGGAAGAGGCCGCCGCGCTGGATGGCGCAACCCCGTGGCAGGCATTTCGCCTGGTGCTGCTGCCGCTTTCCGTACCGATTCTGGCGGTGGTGTTTATCCTGTCGTTCATCGCGGCGATTACCGAAGTTCCGGTCGCCTCGTTGTTACTGCGCGATGTGGACAGCTATACGCTGGCCGTGGGTATGCAGCAATATCTCAACCCGCAAAACTATTTGTGGGGCGACTTTGCCGCCGCCGCCGTCCTTTCCGCTATTCCTATCACCCTGGTGTTCCTGTTGGCGCAGCGTTGGCTGGTCAACGGCCTGACGGCAGGGGGTGTGAAAGGTTAAGTCTTATCGAAGTACCTGCCCGGCAACGGGCAATGCCACTGCCCTCAACTTATGTTATCCCCACTTATGGTCGTATTTTGGCGCTCTTCGGAGCGCTTTTTTTATGTTATTTTGCATTGCTGTTACGATTATTTCCTTTCGTGGCCCCCATCACTGCAATTATATTTACCGCCTGAAAACAGACAAATTAAACAGAATTAAGATCACAGAAAAGACAAAACATAATTGCAATGTAAAAAATGATAATTGTTTTCCCTGCCTGTTAAATTCACCATCACGACACTGATCAAAAGAGCTGTATCCTCTAAGGCAGGTCTGAATGAACACCCACTATAATTCCCGCTATATTTTTTCCATTACCTTAGTCGCAACATTAGGAGGGTTATTATTCGGTTATGACACTGCCGTCATATCCGGAACGGTAGAATCCTTAAATACCGTGTTTGTCGCTCCGCAACATTTAAGTGAATCCGCCGCCAACTCGCTATTGGGCTTCTGCGTCGCCAGTGCGTTGATTGGCTGCATCATCGGCGGTGCGCTGGGCGGTTATTGCAGTAACCGCTTTGGTCGTCGGGACTCGCTGAAAATCGCCGCTCTGCTGTTCTTTATTTCCGGTATTGGCTCCGCATGGCCAGAATTAGGATTTACCACGATTAACCCAGATAATGCCGTACCTGTTTATTTGGCCGGATATGTCCCCGAATTTGTTATTTATCGCATCATTGGTGGTATTGGCGTTGGTTTAGCCTCAATGCTCTCACCGATGTATATTGCTGAACTGGCTCCAGCGCATATTCGTGGGAAACTGGTTTCCTTTAACCAGTTCGCCATTATTTTTGGTCAACTGTTGGTGTATTGCGTTAACTATTTCATTGCCCGCTCTGGTGACGCTAACTGGCTGAATACCGATGGCTGGCGATATATGTTTGCTTCAGAAAGTATTCCCGCCCTGCTGTTTTTACTGCTGCTGTATACCGTACCGGAAAGCCCGCGCTGGCTGATGGCACGTGGCAAACACGAACAGGCGGAGGGCATTCTGCGCAAAATTATGGGTAGCAGCCTCACTACCCAGGCCATGCAGGAGATCAACCAGTCTCTGGAGCATGGTCGTAAAACCGGCGGACGCCTGTTGATGTTTGGCGTGGGCGTGATAGTCATTGGCGTGATGCTGTCCGTCTTCCAGCAGTTTGTCGGCATTAACGTCGTGCTCTACTACGCGCCGGAAGTGTTTAAAACGTTAGGGGCCAGCACCGACGTGGCGCTCTTGCAGACCATTATTGTCGGCGTAATCAACCTGAGCTTCACCGTGCTGGCCATCATGACGGTAGATAAATTTGGTCGCAAACCGCTGCAAATTATTGGCGCATTGGGTATGGCTCTTGGGATGTTCAGCCTTGGCACCGCGTTTTACACCCAGGCTTCCGGGCTGATAGCGCTGCTGTCGATGCTGTTTTACGTCGCCGCATTTGCCATGTCCTGGGGACCGGTTTGTTGGGTGCTGCTGGCAGAAATCTTCCCGAACGCGATTCGTGGCAAAGCGCTCGCCATTGCCGTCGCCGCGCAGTGGCTGGCGAACTACTTCGTCTCCTGGACCTTCCCGATGATGGACAAAAATTCGTGGCTGGTTTCCCATTTCCACAACGGTTTCTCCTACTGGATTTACGGTTGTATGGGTATTCTGGCGGCGCTGTTTATGTGGAAGTTCGTGCCGGAAACCAAAGGCAAAACGCTGGAAGAACTTGAGAAGTTATGGACGCCAGCAGAAGAGAAAACGCCGAAAGCCGCCATACAATAAGCTGATTTATCGCCACGCCGTACGTCCGTTACGGTGTGGCGACGCCTATTCTCGCCGTAGTCGGTTCGAATTACATAACCACAACGTGATAACCAACAGGAGGATCGCCGCCGAATAGAGTAATACATCCATTGGCGTTTTATGATCGACAATGATCAGGCGCACAATCGCCGTGATCCCAATGTACACGAAATAGCGCAGCGGAAAGTGAAGGCCAGACTTAAAGTACTTCACAATCAGCGCAATAAATTCGAAATAAAGAAAGTAGATCACCAGCCCTTCCACCAGTTCATATTTGCTGGCTTGCTCAGGCACGAATAATGCATCCGCCAGATGCACCGTCTCTTTACCGAGAAAAACGACCAGGATCAGACCGAGGGTAAGCAGCCCCAAATTTAGTACGTTTTGTAAAATCGTGGCGATAAACTCAAGACGTGAGCGCGATAATGGCATCATAACAGCCCCCTCTTTCTCTGCGGCGAGGTTTCTGTATAACGCACAAATGTGACGAGCATCTATATTTTTTATTTATGTTTATATTTTGTTCAATAAGATAATTTGCCGGATAGCGCTTTGAACGCCTTATCCGGCCTGAGTATTAACGGAAATTTACGCTCCTGTCACTGGTCATATCATACAGGCTAAACTTACGGCCAAGCTGTTGACCACCGTCACGCGTCAGCGGCGTCCAGCCAATTGCCGCACGACTTCGGGTTGGGCCGGACGAGAAGAGATCCAGCGGCACGGAAACATATACGCCTTTGGTAAAATCCCCTTCCCCATATTCATCCGGCGACGCATCGGTAATCGTCGCGTAACCGCCGACAACGACGCCGCTATCGAAGCGTTTGGCGATCTCCAGCGTACCGCCTTTATCGCCCGCCAGATACTGACCAACGCTGGCTTTCACCAGCACATCCTGGGCGAACGACGGCGTCCAGTATGCGGTCAAATGTCCGGTCTTCACGCTGTAATCGGTAAACTTCATCATATCCTGCGCGCTACGCCAGTCACGCTGTTTCACGTAGTTGGCATCCAGACCAAACGCCCAATTGCTGTCTACCGGGCGATACAGGACTTCCGCCCCGGCACCGCCAAACATGGTCTCCAGATAACCACCGTAGACCTGCCCATAGAAACCATTGCCAAAATACTGGAAGTAGTTGGCCTGTAGGTTATTCACATAAACATCATTCTGCACATACTCACGGACATGCGTACGCACCCGCGGCAGATGCGAATCCTTCGGCGGATTGGTGTAGTTAAATTTGTCGTAGTTGTTGGCGATATTGGCAAACACGCTGCCCGTGGTGAGCAGATGATCCGTGACCCACAGATCCGCAGTTCCCATTACGCCCAACTGATACATATAGAAGTTTTCCGGGCCGCCTACCGACTGATTCAGCACGGGATCAAGATGAAAATCAATGCGCGACTTGTCGATATACCAGCCCTGTTCAGTACTCTCTGGCACGATCGGCTCTACGCGTTTTTGCGCCAGCGGGGTTTCATGTCCCAGCGGTTCGCCTTCCAGATGGCGTTTCAGGCTGGCGACATCGGTTTCAGTGGTGACCTGCGGCAGATTAAGGCGGTTTTCCGTCACGCGGATCGTGCGGATCCCCTCCGGCAGATCGTTCATGACGATCCGGTTAGCGCGCACGATCCCTTCACGGGAATCGCGGTACTTCACCTGTTCACCGGTAACGTACAGCGTATCGCCTTTGACTTGGATTTTCGGGTCCGCCAGACCAGCATTATATTTCAATAACGTTAATTGATTAGCCACTACCGAATGTTGCAGGATGGCATCCTGCGGCTGTGGACGGTATTGCGGGCGTGAATTGTCATGATACGCGGGACGTAAATCGTTGAAATTGGTGCGCAGCGTAACGCCAAACATAAAGGTGTTGCCGCGCTCGTAGCTGAGGTTAACGTCGGCCCAATCGGTGACGCGGTAAATGGCGCCGACGTTAAACTTGCTCTTCTGCTCCAGTTTACCCGCAAAATCCTGCTGATAGTTATTGCCTTCATACTCCAGCTTCAGGCGTAGCGGTTGCCACGGGGTCTGGTATTCCACGCCGCCAAACAGCGAGGCCGGGCCGTGAAACATATCGCTACCGTCGACGGAACCTGCCTCTTTATAACTGTTATCACGCGAACAGAATTTATCACTATACGAACAGAAAGGATTAGACACATTGCCGCTGGTGCCAAGATAGCCCCAGCCGAGACCTAATGAAAAATCAAATGGCCCCCAGGCCTTACTCGCTACAATATATTCCGCATCAAACAGCCCCGTCCCGCCGATATCGCGCGCGCCAACCGCCACCTGCGGCATCCAGTAACTCTCTTCCCACAACCGCAGTTTCACATCAAACGCTTTATCTTTGTAAGTCTGGTCGCCGGAGAATGATTCCACGCTGCTGTACTTTTTCGTACGGACATCGGTATAGCGCAACGTGGTTTCCAGCCACGGGAAAAGCTGAACCGAAGCCGAGTAGTAGCGGTACTGATCGTTATCACGATAGTTCAGGCTCATCTCCCCCTCACGCGCCATACGCGCTGTCGGCGTTTGCAGCAGGCCCACGCCGCCAAAGTCAGATTGTGAAGGCCCAATAGGGGCTGGATATGTTTCGGCATGGCAGGCCGCGCTAATACCCAGCGCCAGCACGCTGAGCAGATGTGTTTTTTTCATTATTCCGGTATCCGCTGCGTCAGGGTATGAAGAATGTCGGCATTTATCGCCTCCGGCGTGCCGCGCCAAAGGGAATCGGCAAAACCGACAAAAATAATACTGCCGGGCATTGGCTCGATATGACGTTTATTCCAGTAAGCCACCGGCGCTTTTTGGCTGCGTCCATCAGGGTAAACCACCCAGGCATAGCTACGATCCGCGCCGCTGAGTAAGCGCTGACCCTCGAGATAACTGGCGACGTCCCGCCCAGGGACGAACGGCTGGCTGCCCGGCTGGCTAATCAAGCCAAAGAGCGTCACCTGCGTGGGTTGCGGCCCGACCCAGAGCGTGTAGTGACCTTGCAGCGGCGGGTTACCTCGTTCGCTCACCCGAACTACGTCAGGATCAAGATTCACGAATTGTCTGCCCGTCACCTTCACCGCCTGAATCTGTCGGCGCAGTGTATTTATCGCCGCCGCCGCATCACCGTCTTCCTCAGCGCTGAGCGCCGCCAGTCGCCCGAGAAGTTCCTGTTGCTGCTGACGCGCCGTCACGGTCGCCTGTTCTTCGCCTATCACCGCCGCAGGCCACCAGCTCGTTGCCAGGCGCGGCTGTCCGACTAAATCGAGCAGACGCTCAGCGTCTGTCAGCGTTTTAGGCTCGCTATTACCTTGGGTAAAAACGGTAACAGTGCCGCTGGCAAAGGCGGATGACGCGACAAAGGCCAGCGCCAGCGCGCTTATCGTCCTTTTCATCATGATTTTGCCGCCTTAATCAGCGTGGTTTTCACCGGAAAGTAATTCGCGCCCAAATACTGTTCCGTCTGGCGAATTTGGCCTTCGCTATCAACCCAGTAGCGATTACGCCAACGCGTTTGATCGGTCGTCACTTCTTCATCCAGCACCCGCACGGCGGTCTCTTCACTGCCGACGCTAACGCTATCGGTCCCTCGCCATGTAAAAACGGAACGGGCGGTGGCGTAACGCACCTGGCGATGTTCGGTCCAGCCCAGGGTGCGAGTCCAGGTCGCGCCATCGATAATCTGTCCTGGTTTCGCCAGCGGGTCGGCCGCCAGATTATTCACATCGATCAGGTTGTCGCCGCTGAGCAGCGTTTTGACCAGACGGCCATGGTGTGTCACGATCGTCGCGCCATCCTGCGTCACCCATTTCTGCTGCCCGTTTTCCGAGAAAGCGAGCACCACAAACAGTTGAGGACCGCCGTTAAGCTGCATGTACTGGCTGGCATAAGGCATGTTTTGAATATCGTCATCCGTTAGCTGTACGCCTGGCGTACCGAACAAACTGTCCCACAGTGAATCGCCCAAGCCTTTAGTGGTGGCCGAACACGCCTGTAATAGCAGGCAAATCAGGATAAGTGCGAGTCGCTTCACGACGCTTCTCCAGAGGGGCAAAATAACCACACCGGAGTGTGGTTATGGTTAAACGTACCGATACTACTGGGTACTGGTGGTCGTGGTGGTCGTGGTTCCGGTATTGGAACCATCGCCGCCGCCGGTTGCCGCTAACGCGACGCCCACCGCCGAACTTACGGTGCTAACGCTGGTGGCGGAGGAGCTTCCCGCCGATACCGACGTCGCTGCCGACCCTGCCGCTTCACCCACCTGAACGGGGGCTGCCGAGACAGATGTCGCCGCAAGCGCGGTTATGGCAAAAATGCCATACAGTACTTTTTTCATCATAATTTCCCTTCATTGAATGAATGGAGATTTACCCAAAAGAATTTCGGGCGCTACCGAGTATACACAACCAAAGCAGGCGGATTATGTCCGGGAGAAATAACAGCGAGGTTTTAGGATAATTAAACTTTAAAGAAGTAACGTCTACATTGTTTAATTAACAAACAAATAAAATCAATAAGTTAAAATTAAAATAAAAGACATCGGCATCCGTATAATCTGAAAATAACGCAGAGTGATTTTCTGGTTATTGCTTATTTTAGGATTAAGCTCAATATAAAATTGTGGGGATAAAGACGGACAAGCGGAATTATCTTATAAAAAAAGCCGATGTGAATATCGGCTTTTTTATTATCTTATTCTCTTTTTGCCGGATGGCGGCGAAACGCCTTATCCGGCCTACAGACGCTATGCATTACGTAGACCGGATAAGCGCAGCGCCATCAGGCGCGCCAGGCTTTATAACGGTTAATCAGACCGTTGGTAGAGCTATCATGGGACGAAATAGCTTTATCATCGCCCAGCTCCGGCAGAATACGGTTAGCCAACTGTTTACCCAACTCAACGCCCCACTGGTCGAAAGTAAAGATGTTCAGGATGGCGCCCTGCGTAAAGATTTTATGCTCATACAGCGCAATCAGCGCGCCCAGGCTGAATGGCGTAATTTCGCGCAGCAGGATAGAGTTGGTCGGGCGGTTGCCTTCAAACACTTTGAATGGCACAACGTGTTCGAGCTGCGCCGGATCTTTACCCTGATCGCGATATTCCTGCTCAACCACCTCGCGGGATTTACCAAACGCCAGCGCTTCGGTCTGCGCGAAGAAGTTAGACAGCAGCTTCTGATGATGATCGGATAGCGGGTTATGGGTGATAGCCGGGGCGATAAAATCACACGGCACCATTTTAGTACCCTGGTGAATCAATTGATAAAACGCGTGCTGACCGTTGGTGCCTGGTTCGCCCCAGATAATTGGGCCTGTCTGGTAATCCACGGCGTTGCCGTTACGGTCAACGTATTTACCGTTGGATTCCATGTTGCCCTGCTGGAAGTAGGCGGCGAAACGGTGCATATACTGGTCGTACGGCAGAATGGCTTCGGTTTCCGCGCCGAAGAAATTGTTGTACCAGATGCCAATCAACGCCAGCAGAACGGGTAGGTTTTTCTCCGCCGGAGTGGTGGAGAAATGCTTGTCCATCGCGTGTGCGCCGGAAAGCAGCTCGACAAAGTTGTCGAAACCGACGGACAGAATAATGGATAGCCCGATGGCAGACCACAGCGAGTAACGACCGCCGACCCAGTCCCAGAACTCGAACATATTGGCCGTGTCGATACCAAATTCGCCGACCGCTTTGGCGTTGGTGGAGAGCGCAGCAAAGTGTTTCGCCACGTGTTTTTCATCGCCTGCAGCTTTCAGGAACCAGTCGCGCGCGCTGTGGGCGTTGGTCATGGTTTCCTGCGTAGTGAAGGTTTTCGACGCCACCAGGAACAGAGTCGTTTCCGGGTTCACTTTTTTCAGCACTTCAGCGATGTGGGTACCATCAACGTTAGAGACGAAGTGCATAGTCAGATGATTTTTATACGGACGCAGCGCTTCGGTCACCATGAACGGGCCGAGGTCGGAACCGCCGATACCGATGTTCACCACGTCGGTGATGGCCTTACCGGTGTAGCCTTTCCACTGACCGGAGATAATCGCTTGCGAGAAAGTTTTCATTTTCTCAAGCACGGCGTTCACTTCCGGCATCACATCTTTGCCGTCCACAATGATCGGCGTATTGCTACGGTTACGCAGCGCCACGTGCAGCACGGCGCGGTCTTCGGTGCGGTTGATCTTCTCGCCGGAGAACATGGATTTAATCGCGCCGGCCAGATCGGTCTCTTTCGCCAGATCCTGTAATTTTGCCAGCGTCTCTTCGGTGATGCGGTTTTTGGAGAAATCCACCAGCATCAGATCGTCAAACGTCGCGGAAAATTTAGCAAAACGGTCGCTATCGTTCGCAAAAAGCTCAGCGATCGTAACGTCTTTCATTTCATCGTAGTGTTTCTGGAGCGCCTGCCAGGCAGAAGTCTGCGTTGGATTGATGTTTTTCATTAGCAATACTCTTCTGATTTGAGAATTGTGACTGGGATCGATTGTAACGCCAGTCACAGAAAAGTGTGATTGTTTTAGTGCCGTTGCCCCAGGCACTGTCGAATGAGGATAAAAAGTATATACCCTAAATAATTCGAGGTGCAGAAAGGCAGCAAGTGGGTGAGTCGCCGGGCGCATAGATAAGCCAACATACTACAAACGGGTATCGGGGTTATAAGCGCTGTTACTGAGCCTAAACTCAGCATAAAAAATCCGCATAATCCCAACGTTGACAGTCCAGGCCACAACTTTTATTTATAAATACGTTACTTGCATTTGCGCCTGCACCGGTTTCTGTTCTGCCCTTGTGCCATGGTCGCGTTTTTCATTTCCTGACACGAGGTTGATATGACAGAGATCGTTGTTTCCAAATTTGGCGGTACCAGCGTCGCTGATTTTGACGCCATGAACCGTAGCGCGGATATCGTACTTTCCGACGCCAATGTTCGTTTAGTCGTGCTTTCCGCGTCTGCCGGCATCACTAATCTGCTGGTGGCGCTGGCCGAAGGGATGGAGCCTGGCGAACGTTTCGCTACGCTCGACGCCATCCGTAAAATCCAGTTCGATATCCTTGATCGTCTGCGTCATCCGAATGTCATTCGCGAAGAGATTGAACGCCTGCTGGAAAACATCACTATTCTGGCGGAGGCGGCATCGCTGGCGACATCGGCAGCCCTGACCGATGAACTGGTCAGCCACGGCGAGCTGATGTCTACCCTGCTATTTGTTGAGATCCTGCGTGAACGCGACGTACAGGCCCACTGGTTCGACGTGCGCAAAGTGATGCGTACCAGCGATCGCTTTGGCCGTGCGGAACCGGACGTCGCAGCGCTTGCGGAACTGGCCGCGCAGCAGTTGCTCCCGCGCCTGAACGAAACTTTGGTCATTACTCAGGGCTTTATCGGCAGTGAAAGCAAAGGCCGCACCACGACGTTAGGCCGCGGCGGCAGCGACTATACGGCAGCGTTGCTGGCTGAAGCGCTCCACGCCGCGCGGGTTGATATCTGGACAGATGTGCCCGGTATTTACACCACCGACCCGCGCGTGGTGCCCGTCGCGCAGCGAATTGATGAAATCGACTTTGAAGAAGCGGCGGAGATGGCAACCTTCGGCGCAAAAGTACTGCATCCAGCCACCTTACTCCCGGCCGTGCGCAGCGATATCCCGGTCTTCGTTGGCTCCAGTAAAGATCCGCAAGCGGGCGGTACGCTGGTGTGCAATAAAACCCAAAACCCGCCGCTGTTCCGTGCGCTGGCGCTGCGCCGCAATCAAACGCTATTGACGCTGCACAGCCTGAATATGCTGCACTCGCGAGGTTTCCTGGCTGAGGTGTTCGGCATTCTGGCGCGGCATAATATTTCGGTAGATCTGATTACCACTTCGGAGGTGAGCGTCGCGCTGACGCTGGATACTACCGGCTCCACCTCCACGGGCGATACGTTACTGACCCAATCCTTATTGATGGAGCTTTCCGCGCTGTGTCGGGTAGAAGTCGAAGAAGGACTGGCGCTGGTCGCGCTGATTGGCAACAACCTGTCAAAAGCCTGCGGCGTTGGTAAAGAAGTGTTTGGCGTCCTGGAACCGTTCAACATTCGCATGATTTGTTACGGCGCCTCCAGCCACAATCTGTGCTTCCTCGTGCCGGGAGACGATGCCGAGAAAGTGGTGCAAAAGCTACATCAGAACTTATTTGAATAATCGCCCTGACACGACAGCGGGTGAGCGCTATCAGCGCAATACGCTGCCGGATGGCGACGCAGGCACGTCATCCGGCGGTTCCCGCGCCAGGCGCTGCCGGCGGAATACTGCTCAGGAATCCGCAACACCCTACTCGTCCCACCAACATGGGCAACTTTCCCCCTATTTATGCACTCCCCATTTTGAACCTCGTCACAAAACCACACAAAACAACACAAAGCAAAAACATAAATTAATCATTATATTTTAATGAGTTATATTTAAAAATTGATATCTTTTGGTATAAGCCCACTTTTCCATTGTTGCTTTATTTTGTTTTAGTTGGAATTATGATTGCACTACAACACAGATAACCCCCTTACCCTATTTGAGGCCGCTATGAAAAAAATTGCGATTATTGGAAGCAGTGGAGGCAACCTCTACAACCTGGGTGGCGCCGAGCCAGAGAAGTTACTCCAGGAGATTTATCAGCAGTGTGAGGCTGCGGGCGTGAATGTGGCCGCCGTACAGTTTATCGCGGCAGAAGCCTCGATGGACGTCGCCAAACCGGATACCCCGGCATCGGTTTATGCATTAACCACAGAAAACCAACAAAAACCACAGCGCATATTTCAGGGCAAACTTTCGGAGGTAAACACCTCGGTAGTAGAAAGCGATCGCCAAATCGCTGAGATGATCCGCTGCGGTGAGATCGATGGGATCGTGGTAATGAGCGCCGATCCGGTAAAGGCGAACCAGGCCGTTTTTGCCGCCGCCGTTGAGATGAAAACACCGATTGTCGGCACCGGGGGAACCTCCATGGCGCTGGTGGCGGCAAAAGGGGCGAATGTGGTCGCGACCTCCGGAACAACCGGCACCACCAGCCGTACCCGCGCCGTCTCCTTCGTGGCGTCACTGTGTAAACATTGGGGTATCAAGTACAAACCACAGTTGGGTAGCGCTTCGCCCTCGCAGAGCGGTTCCGGAAAAAGCCTGCTCAAACGTTTTAACATTCGTAGCATCATGATCCCTGCGCTACCAGGCTTTATCGCCATGGCGATTGTACTCGCCCTGAGCCACATACCAGGACTGGAAAAACTTAACGATATCTTTGAAATATTACTAAAAGGTCTGCCGGTGTTAGTCGCGGTACTGGCGGCAAAACAGATTTCCGAACTGGATGAAGTTTCAATTGTGGCCGGAGTCGTCGCTGGCGTGCTTTCCGTAGAGGGCGGTCTTATCGGCGGCATTATCGGCGGTGTAATGGCGGGGATTTTCGTCCGTTGGCTGTTCGAGCTGTGCCTGAACTGGCGCTTCCCAATGACTACCGTCAACATCGTCGCCGGTGGGATATCGGGCCTTGCCGCTGGGTTAATCATGCACTATCTGCTGAGTCCGCTGGCGCTATCTGCGGGTAATTACATCAAACTGGCTATCGAAAGCACGCTGGCATTCAGCCCAATTCTTGCCGGGCTGCTGGCTGGTCTGGTTATCTGGCCTGCCATTCTCGGCGGCGTCTATCACGCGGTGATCCTGCCGTTGGTGCTGCTGGAGATGGAAAAATCCGGCGTCAGCTTCCTCGGCGCGGTCGATATGGTCGGTCTGGTGATGGTGGCCGCAGGTATTAACCTTGCCAATGTGATCGCCCCGCGTGAAAAAAGCGAAGCTGCCGTTGCTACGCCGGGCCTGCTCATTAACCTGGGCTTTGGCACCTTTGTTGAATCCGCCTATCCCTTCATGTTCGCCAACAAAATTGTTTTTGGCTCCGCCATTTTTTGGGCCGGAATGGGCGGCATGATGCTGGGCTTTTTTAACGTCAAAGGCGTGGCCTATGTTCCGGCTTTCGCCTCACCGTTCTTATCCAGCAATGCGCTCCAGATGGCCATCGTAATGATTGCCACAATGGCGATGACCTGCCTTACCACCATTATTGCTAACCGTTTCAAACCTGTCGTACAGAGCGAATCAACAACGACAGCCGTTAATTAATGCACCAACACCAGAGGTACACCATGTTTAAAGGCGATATGAATAAAAAACGCGCCAAAGCGTTACAGAAAGTGAAAGAAGCCATCACACTTCACGGCGGGCAAACCATCCTCAGCACAGGAATAACCGGCGACGATGCGCGCCTGGCGAAAGCCGTGTGTGAGGCTGGCGTTAAGCTACTGGAGCCGAACCACCCTGCGTTGGCGCTGGCGCGTGGACACAAAGGCGTGAGCAACATGCACGCGGCGGAGCAGATTCGTCACGAAATCACCAATAGCCAGATGGCTGAGGCCGTACACGGTGTGCGTAATGTGGTCCCGGACGATATTTTTATCACCGTTGGTATCGCCGGCGGTTTTACCGAAACCTTACCGGTGCCGCTCAGCGAAACGGAAATTCTGGAGATTGCCCGCGCTGGGGCCGACGGTTTACATACGCATAAATCCGACTGGGACGATCTGCAGGACATCGTTAATCTCGCCCATCAGTATGGTCTGACTGTCGATGCCTACATTGGCCATCCTGACGATCTGCATACTTTCGGTATTCCTGCACGCACGCCGGAAGAGGTCGCCAGCGTGGCGAAGCGAATGCAGGATATCGGCGTGGATATGATTGGTCTGATGACAGGCATGAGCTATGAAGGCGTAGCGGCAGGCGATATCCCGCAGATGATTAAAGATCGCCTGCGGGCGTTGGTCGGCGCGGTGGATGTTCCGACGCTGGCGGAAGGCGGGATTAACCTCGCCAACGCGAAAGCGTTTAAAGATACCGGGGTCAATATTCTGGTGGTCGGTACTGCTATCGACAACATGGTGTGCAACGCCGCCAAAGAAGCCGTTACGCCGTTTATTGTTCATTGATATCAGGGAACGAGAGATGTTGTTGATCACCGATCTGGATGGAACATTACTCACCTCGCAGAAAACAATCAGCCCGCGCACGCGCCAGGCGCTGATTGCGTTCCGCCAGAACGGTGGTCTGCTGGCGGCATGTTCCGCCAGACCGGTCTCCTCAATGGTACGCCTGCTACGCCAGCAACAGGTTGATACGTTGTTTAGCTGGTGCGCCGGTTTTAACTGCGGACGCCTGCTGGAGATGGCGGGGCCGCGCATTATTCATGCTGCCCCGCTGACCGCCACAGATCTATGGAATATTGACCAACATATTTCTCTTTCCCGCTATCACCACCACTTTTTTAGCGCCGAAGCAATTCACCATCGTGACGATAGACTAATTGCACCCTGGACAACATATGAAGCCCGCTTATTTGAGTTACCGCTTATAACTGAAACTGCAGAAAATATCTTTAATCGTCGCAATATATATAAAATTACACTTGTTGCCGCATCTTCGGAGATAGATACTCTGTGTACAGAAGTGAATAATCACCTGCCTTGTGGATATTATGCGGTTGTCACGGGAGAAAATTATATTGATATTCAAAGAGCCGATATAAATAAAGGGTTCATAATCGATAAATTAATTCATTATTTAAATATATCTTCTGACAAGGTGGTCGCGATTGGCGATCAGCAAAATGATGTCAGCATGTTTGCCGCCGCCGGAATCAGCATCGCAATGGGCAACGCGCCGGATGCAGTAAAGCGGCAGGCCGGCTATGTGACTGCCACGAATGATGAGGAGGGTATCGTCCATGCGTTGGAGTGGTTGCGTTGCCTTACGCATCCAGTTACCATGCGCCAAAGGTTGACGGCGGCGAAAGATAATGAATCCAATTAAAAGACGAAAACATATTCTTGATGAATTAAACAAATTCGGTGAAGTCACCGTTATTAAATTATCGGAAATGCTCAACGTCACCTCAGAAACCATTCGTCGCGATCTCTCCTTACTGGAATCTGAGGGCAAAATCACTAAGATTCATGGGGGCGCAGTCAAAAAGCAAGTTGTCCAGGAGGATGCGTTTAGCGCAAGAATAGAGGCGCATCGCGAAGAGAAAATAGCGATTGGCAAACTTGCCGCCGAAATGGTCAGTGAACGGGATACATTGTTTATTGATTCCTGTACAACTAACCTTATTCTGGCCGAGCAATTACCGCCTCTCGCTTTTTCCGTGATTACCAATTCAGCCCTGATTGCCGATAAAATTAAAGAGCATAACCTGCAGGCCCGCGTGTATGTATTAGGCGGCGAATATGATTACCATTTTCGCGCCAACCTCGGCGTCTCGGTGTGTCAGCAGATTAACGCGATTCACGCGGATATCTGTTTTATTGGCGCTGGCGGCATTTCTCCCCAGCATGGCGTGTTGGTGAAGAGCTTTGAAGAAGCCTACGTTGCCAAAGCCATGATTGCGATGAGCAAAAAATCAGTGATTCTTGCCGACCATACCAAATTTGGTCAGGACGGTGTGATGTGCATCGCAAGCGTAAAAGAAATCGATAACATCATCACGGATAAAGGATTTACGTCAACGGGTTATACGCCACAGGATTTCGCCGGAAAGCTGCGGATTGCTGACTGAGCGCTATCCGCCCGTTGCGTATTGCCGTAGACTAAGAGCCTATCCCACCAGGCGTTATTGGCGCAGCCAGTTTGGACACGGACAGCGCGCAAAAACCGGAGCGTACACGTAGTACGTGAGGATTTTGAGCACTGCCCAGGTCTAAAATGGCAAGTAAAATAGCCCTAATGGGATAGGCTCTAAATGCATCGGCTAACTGAGGGCACCCGTATGGCACTCCCCCGCATTACCCAAAAAGAGATGACCGAGCGCGAACAGCGCGAACTGAAAACGTTGCTGGACCGCGCCCGTATTGCGCACGGTCGTCCACTGACCAATTCTGAGACCAACAGCGTAAAAAAGGAGTACATCGATAAGCTGATGGCGCTGCGTGAGGCTGAAGCGAAAAAAGCCCGCCAGTTGAAGAAAAAGCAGGCGTATAAACCCGATACGGAAGCGTCATTCTCCTGGTCGGCGAATACGCCGACGCGCGGCAGACGTTAACGTCCTTTCTTCTTTCGTCCCGGCGAGGTAAAGCGCTTACCGCTTGATGTCGGGCGCGCTTTCTCATTGCTTTTTTCGATCGCAACGACCGGTCGCTTAATACCCGTGGTCTTCGGCTTCGCTTTGGCCTTTGGTTTGGCTTCGGAAGAGGAACGCTCAATCAATTTAAACAGATCGATCAGCTCATCGCCCGTCAGATCGCGCCACTCGCCCAGCGGAATCCCGCTCAGGCTGACGTTCATAATGCGCGTACGCTCCAGTTTCGTCACTTCATAACCAAAGTATTCACACATACGGCGGATCTGACGGTTTAATCCCTGCACCAGGGTGATACGAAAGACAAACGGCGCCTCTTTTTTCACCTTACATTTTTTGGTGACGGTACCCAGAATCGGCACGCCAGCGCCCATACCGCGAATAAACTCGTCGGTAATCGGTTTATCCACCGTCACCAGATACTCTTTTTCGTGATCGTTACCGGCACGTAGAATCTTATTGACCAGATCGCCGTGGTTAGTCAGAAATATCAGCCCCTGCGAGTCTTTATCCAGACGACCAATCGGGAAGATACGTTTACTGTGGTTCACAAAATCGACAATATTGTCGCGTTCGCCGTCTTCAGTGGTACTCACAATGCCAACCGGTTTATTCAGCGCAATCAGCACTAAATCATCCGCTTCTCGCGGCTCAATCAACCGACCATTTACTTTAACAACATCCCCGGCGACCACCTGATCGCCAATGGCGGCGCGTTTGCCGTTGATAAAAACATTGCCCTGTTCGATAAAACGGTCCGCCTCGCGACGCGAACAGATGCCGCTTTCACTGATATATTTATTAAGCCGGATAGATGTGTCGGTCAGCATATTTACTCTCTGAGAAATTTTTCTACATAAACGTCGGGAATGTGACTTACCACATCAAATCGTCGGGAACTTTAAAATCGGCATACGGATCATCTTCGTCCTGCTCTTCCTGACTCAGCGCACTGTTTACGACAATACTGTCCGCATCTCGTTGTGCGATTTTATCGGCGACGCTCGCGGGAATAATCGCATATTCACATTCACCGCTGTTATTGATAACCAAACGCGCAATCGCGAGACGCCCATTAATCAATTGCGTCTGAGTGAGCTTATCCACGTCTATTTTTTTGATGACGTTATTATCGGTGAAGTTAAAACCAATATCGCCTTTAGATACATTGATTCTATTCATTTCAATAAGTTGCTTAACCTGAGCTTTAAACTCTTTCGCTAAAACCGCTTGTTTTTGCTGTTCACTGAGTTGTTTATCACGCTCAAGTTGCGCCTTTTTATTTTCTTCCACCGCTTCTCTGGCCTCACGAGCCTGAACGCGTGATTTTTTAGCCGTGCGCTGGACTTTGGCCATTTTTTTGCTGGTCACTAATCCCGCTTGTAGCAGTTGCTCTTGTAAGGTCAGTTTTGCCATTTTCGTCTCTAAACGTGTTAAATAATTTTGCGGATTATACCTGTAATTTTTCAGGCGATACCAGATGGCAGATCTGGCCTGTCGTCACTTTTAGCGACCGCGCTTTGCCTGTGACACGCGTAACATCATGAGCCATATCAGTAAGACATTAAATGGATAATGGTAGCATTATTACGTTTTGACATTTCCTGATGAGGTGGAGAAGTAATGGAACTGCTTTTATTAAGTAACTCGACGCTGCCGGGTAAAGCCTGGCTGGAACACGCTCTGCCGCTGATAGCGAATCAGTTGAACGGTCGACGTTCAGCCGTGTTTATTCCGTTTGCCGGCGTCACGCAAACATGGGACGAGTACACGGATAAAACCGCAGAGGTGCTTGCGCCATTAGGGATAAACGTCACAGGGATTCATCGTGTCGCCGATCCGCTTGCGGCGATTGAGAAAGCGGAAATCATTATTGTCGGCGGCGGAAATACCTTCCAGCTACTGAAAGAATCGCGTGAACGCGGGCTGCTGGCGCCGATGGCGGACAGGGTAAAACGCGGCGCGCTGTATATCGGCTGGAGCGCAGGCGCCAACCTTGCCTGCCCGACTATCCGCACGACCAACGATATGCCGATCGTCGATCCAAACGGTTTCGACGCGCTGGATCTGTTCCCGCTGCAAATTAATCCTCACTTCACTAACGCCTTGCCGGAAGGTCATAAGGGCGAGACCCGCGAGCAGCGTATTCGCGAACTGCTGGTGGTCGCGCCGGAACTGACAGTGATTGGTTTGCCGGAAGGTAACTGGATTCAGGTGAGCAACGGCCAGGCGGTTCTCGGCGGCCCGAATACCACCTGGGTGTTTAAAGCGGGCGAAGAGGCCGTGGCGCTGGAAGCGGGTCATCGCTTTTAATCCCTGGCCACATTGAATGCCGAATAGCGGCCTACGCGCATGTTCTCCGTAGGCCCCGCCATCCGGCATTTCACTTAATACTCGCCCCGTTCCTCGTCCTGATCCGGCTGTTCCAGTACGCTATAGGCGACCGAACAGAACAGTGAGTTAAGACGCTTCATATCGCCCAGCAGCCCTAAATGGAGCGAGCTGGTTTCAATGCTTTGCACGTTCTGCTGATGCAGGCGGTCGACATGCGCATGTGAGTATCGGCGATTAAGTATACGGAAGCGATGTTTACTGCGGCGCAACCGACGGGCGCTGGTGACATCGCCGGAGAAAAAGACCGACATCGCCAGTTGCAGATTACTGAGCAGTTGATCGTAAAGCGCATCCAGCTCTTTCAATCCTTCTTCTGAAAATGCCCGACGCGCCGCCAGCGACTTGTCGGCAATCTCACTGCCCATTCGCTCGATAATATCCGACGCCTGTTCGAGGTTCAGGGCCATCTCAATAATCTCCGCCCACCGGCGGGACTCCTCCGCCGCCAGCTCGTCTTTTGGCATTCGCGCCAGATAAAGCTTAATCGCGGTGTAGAGCACGTTAACGTCATCCGCCAGCTTGCGCAGCGCTTTCTCTTCACGCGGCTCGCCGTGCATGACCTTTTTTAGCCCTTCCATCATCTGTTCCATCGCATCGCCAATGCGCAACACCTCGCGGGCAGCATTAGCCAGCGCCAGCGTTGGCGTATCCAGCGCGCTGACATCCAGATGTTTCGGCTTCAGATGGGTATCCAGTTCAGGCTCATCACGAATAATTCGTTTACAAAAACGCGCCATCAGCTCGGCAAATGGCACCATCGCCAGGCAGCGCACCAGGTTATAGAAAACGTGGAAATAGATCACCAGCTCTGATTTCGGTAGCGATAGCTCATCCATCAGATTCGCCAGCGGATGGACAAACGGCAGGATGACCAGGCTGCCGATCAATTTGAACAATAGGCTGCCGAGCGCTACGCGACGCGCGGCAGCATTGGCGGCGCTGTTATTGAGCATCGCCAGCAGCCCCGATCCCAGATTGGCGCCGATGACCAGGCACAACGCCACCGGGAACGATATAATCCCCGCCGCCGTCAGGGTCGCCGTCAGCAACACCGCCGCCAAGCTGGAATAACTGATAATAGCGAACATCGCGCCAATCAGCGCATCCAGCATAATGTCGCCCGTCAGCGACGCGAAAATGACCTGCACGCCATTAGCTTGAGTGATCGGCGTCACCGCCTGCACAATCAGCTCCAGCGCCAGTAGAATCAGGCCAAGCCCGATACCGACGCGACCCAGCTGCCCGGCGCGGGACTGCTTACGTCCCAAAAAGAAAATCACGCCGATAAAAATCAGCAGCGGCGACAGCCACGAGAGATCGAAGGTCAGGATACGCGCCATTAGCGCGGTCCCCACGTCGGCGCCCAGCACAATCACCAGAGCTGGCGTCAGGGCGACAAGATCCTGGGCGACAAACGACGTTACCAATAAAGTGGTGGCGTTACTGCTTTGTACCAGCGCGGTAACACCGATACCCGCACAAAAGGCGAGCGGTTTCTTTTCCACGCTGCGGCTGAGGACAGTGCGTAGACGCGCGCCAAACACGCGCATTACGCCAGTACGAACGATATGTGTTCCCCATACCAACAGCGCAACGGCAGAAAGTAGATGGAGCAAAGTTAACACGGCGTCAGGTTCTCCTTATCGTTATACGTTTTCCTGAAGCTCACTTGCGATAAATTGCCTGATGGCGCACAGCGTTAAGGCCTGCTGGCGTTGCACGCCACCGGGCTTACCATACGTAATACGGTATGCTGGATAAGGCGTTTACGCCGCCATCCGGCAAATTCAGCGTAGAGCCTTCCTTCAGTATAAGGGTTTAATTGTAAGAAAGAGACAAGGCACCCAATGAGTGCCTTGTATGTTGTAAGGAAAAGTGACGATTTTATGAATCAGTCCGCATCGTAACCCAGGTTCGGCGCCAGCCACCGCTCAACGTCCTCAACGCTCATTCCTTTACGGAAAGCATAATCAGTCACCTGATCGCGTTGGATCTGCGCTACCGCGAAGTATTTGCTCTCAGGATGGCTGAAGTACCAGCCGGAGACCGACGCGCCAGGCCACATGGCGAAAGATTCGGTGAGCTTCATCCCGGTATGTTTTTCGACATCCAGTAGCTGCCAGATAGTGCCTTTTTCGGTATGTTCCGGGCAGGCAGGATAACCCGGCGCCGGGCGAATCCCCTGGTAGTTTTCGCGGATTAATTCGTCGTTACTCAGGCTCTCGTTCGGCGCATATCCCCAGTAAACCTTACGTACACGCTCATGCAGGTACTCGGCAAACGCTTCCGCCAGACGGTCGGCAATCGCTTTCACCATGATCTTGTTATAGTCGTCGTGTTGCGCTTCGTAAGCATCAGCCAGAGCGTCTTCTTCAAGACCGCCGGTGACGGCAAACGCGCCGATGTAGTCCGCTTTTCCGGACAGTTTCGGCGCGACAAAATCCGCCAGACAGTAGTTAGCAAAACCAACTTTCTCGGTCTGCTGGCGCAGGTGGTGGCTGACCGTCAGAACATGAGTACGGGTTTCGTCGCGATAGATTTCGATGTCGTCACCCACACGGTTCGCCGGGAACAGGCCCACCACGCCACGCGGATTCAACAGTTTCTCGGCGCTCAGTTTATCCAGCATATCATTGGCGTCTTTAAACAGACGCTGCGCCTCAACGCCCACCACCTCATCTTCCAGAATGCGCGGGTATTTGCCGGCCAGCGACCAGGTCATAAAGAACGGCGTCCAGTCGATGTAGTTGCGCAGAGTTTCGATGCTGGCTTCCACTTCCTGCACGCCCAGACGGTGGGCTACTGGCGGGGTGTAGCGTTCCCAATCGAATGCCAGATCGTTATCGCGCGCCGCTTCCAGCGTGACCGGCGGCGTGCGCGGTTTTTTGCGGGCGTGCTGAATACGCACGGTTTCGTACTCTTTGCGGGTACGGGCGACAAAGTCATCGCGCTGGGTGTCGGAGAGTAGCGCCGCCACCACGCCCACGGTACGCGAAGCATTCTGCACGTAGACCGTCGGACCGCTGTAGTTCTGCTCGATTTTCACCGCGGTGTGCGCTTTCGAAGTGGTTGCGCCGCCGATCAGTAGCGGAATAGTAAAGCCCTGACGCTCCATCTCTTTCGCCACGTTGACCATTTCGTCCAGCGACGGGGTAATAAGCCCGGAAAGACCAATCAGATCGGCATTCACTTCACGCGCCGTTCTGAGGATTTTCTCCGCTGGCACCATCACGCCAAGATCGACGATTTCGTAGTTGTTGCATTGCAGCACCACGCCAACAATGTTCTTGCCAATGTCGTGCACATCGCCCTTCACGGTGGCGATGACCATCTTGCCGTTGCTGGAGCCTTTTTCTTTGCTGGCTTCAATAAACGGCTCCAGGTAAGCCACCGCTTGTTTCATCACACGAGCGGATTTCACCACCTGCGGCAGGAACATTTTCCCTTCGCCGAACAGGTCGCCGACCACGTTCATGCCGTCCATCAGCGGCCCTTCGATCACCTCAATCGGGCGGGAGGCCTGCTGGCGGGCTTCTTCGGTATCCTGTTCGATAAATTCGGTAATGCCTTTCACCAGCGAGTATTCGAGACGCTTTTTCACGTCCCAGCTACGCCATTCCGCCTGCTGGGCGTTGGCAGCTTCGTCGGTTTTGCTGCCGCGGTATTTCTCCGCCAAATCCAGCAAACGCTCAGTGCCGTCATCGCGACGGTTAAGAATGACATCTTCAACCGCATCGCGCAGTTCGGCAGGCAGGTCGTCATAAATCGCCAATTGCCCGGCGTTGACGATGCCCATGTCCATGCCGTTGCGGATGGCGTAGTAGAGGAATACCGCGTGGATAGCCTCACGTACCGGGTCGTTGCCGCGGAACGAGAAGGACACGTTAGACACGCCGCCGGAGATCAGCGCATGCGGCAGCTCGCGTTTAATATCTTCGCAAGCGCCGATAAAGTCCTGCGCATAGTTGTTGTGCTCTTCAATACCGGTCGCCACGGCGAAGATATTCGGGTCGAAGATGATGTCTTCCGGCGGGAAGCCCACCTCTTCGGTGAGAATTTTGTACGCCCGGCGGCAAATCTCGATTTTACGCTCGCGGGTATCGGCCTGCCCCTGCTCATCAAAGGCCATCACCACCACTGCCGCGCCGTAGCGACGTAGCAACTTCGCATGATGAATAAAAGCTTCCACGCCCTCTTTCATCGAAATAGAGTTGACGATGCCTTTACCCTGAATGCACTTCAGCCCTTTTTCGATAACCTCCCATTTGGAGGAGTCGATCATGATTGGTACACGGGCAATATCCGGCTCACCGGCAATCAGGCTGAGGAAACGCACCATCGCCGCTTCGGCGTCGAGCATCCCCTCATCCATATTGATATCAATAATCTGCGCGCCGCTTTCTACCTGCTGACGGGCAACATCCAGCGCTTCGCTGTATTTCTCTTCTTTGATCAGCCGTTTAAATTTGGCCGAACCGGTGACGTTGGTACGTTCGCCGACGTTGACAAACAGGCTGTCGTCGCCAATGTTCAGCGGCTCCAGGCCGGAAAGGCGGCAGGCAACCGGGATATCCGGCAGCTGGCGCGGCGGCAAACCGGCAACGGCGCGGCTCATGGCGGCGATATGCTCCGGCGTAGTGCCACAGCAGCCGCCAACGATATTCAGGAAGCCCGCTTCCGCCCATTCGCGAATCTGTTTCGCCATGGTGTCGGCGTCGAGGTCGTACTCGCCGAAAGCGTTCGGCAGGCCGGCGTTCGGGTGCGCGGTGACGTAGCATTCGGCAATCCGCGACAGTTCCTGGACGTACTGGCGCAGTTCATCTGGCCCCAGCGCGCAGTTAAGGCCAAAAGTGAGCGCCTCGGCGTGGCGCAGCGAGTTATAAAAGGCTTCGGTCGTCTGGCCGGAAAGCGTACGGCCAGAGGCGTCGGTGATGGTGCCGGAAATCATGATCGGCAGATCAACGCCCAGCGCTTCAAACTCTTCTTTCACCGCAAACACCGCCGCTTTCGCATTCAGGGTGTCAAAGACGGTCTCAATCAAAATCAGATCTGCGCCACCTTCCACCAGCGCTTTGGTGGATTCACGGTAGGCCGCCACCAGCTGATCGAAGGTGATATTACGAAACGCCGGGTCGTTGACGTCCGGCGAAATAGACGCCGTACGGTTGGTTGGGCCAAGTACGCCCGCAACAAAGCGTGGTTTTTCTGGTGTTCGCGCCGTCCATTCATCGGCGCAGGCGCGCGCCAGTTTGGCCGCCGCATAGTTAATTTCCGCCGACAGGGATTCCATCCGGTAATCCGCCATCGCAATGGTTGTCGAGTTAAAGGTGTTGGTTTCGATGATATCCGCGCCAGCCTCAAAGTAGGCGTTGTGGATAGCGGCGATCACCTCCGGCTTGCTGAGTACCAGCAGGTCATTGTTGCCTTTCAGGTCGCAGGGCCAGTCGGCAAAGCGCTCCCCGCGGAAATCTTCTTCATGTAGACGATAGCTCTGGATCATGGTGCCCATACCGCCGTCCAGCACCAGAATACGTTCATTTAACTGCGCACGCAGTTGTTCAACTTTGCTGCTCACACTCGCTCCCGACAACGCTCCACGTAACGGGCCATACTGGCACAAAGCGTGCTGGCGGAAAAGAGAACAACGGGCAACATGAGACATGTTCAGCTTGCCACCCACTTCTATCGCTTTGTCGGATGGCGGCGCAAGCGCCTTATCCAGCCTACAAATTACTTTGGCGGCTCCCAAAGCGTAGGCCTGATAAGCGAAGCGCCATCGGGCATCCTGTGATGTCACTCATCCGATCAGTTCAGGAACTCTTGCATTATAATTGAATAAAACGAAAATGATTTCCACGATACAGAAAAAGGAGTCTGCCATGGTTGCCCCTGTTCCCGCGAAACGCGGGAGAAAACCTGCCGCTACCACTGCACCCGTAACCGGGCAGGTTCAGTCTTTAACTCGCGGTCTGAAGCTGCTGGAGTGGATTGCCGAGTCCAACGGCAGCGTCGCGCTGACCGAACTGGCGCAACAGGCGGGTTTGCCTAATTCCACGACTCACCGTCTACTCACCACCATGCAGCAGCAGGGTTTTGTCCGCCAGGTCGGTGAGCTGGGCCACTGGGCCGTAGGCGCACACGCGTTTATCGTCGGCAGCAGCTTCTTACAGAGCCGTAATCTGCTGGCGATTGTCCATCCGATTTTGCGCAAACTGATGGAGGACTCCGGCGAAACGGTAAACCTTGCCGTACTCGACCAGAGCGACCATCAGGCCATTATTATCGACCAGGTGCAGTGTACGCAGCTGATGCGCATGTCCGCCCCTATTGGCGGCAAGCTGCCCATGCACGCCTCTGGCGCGGGCAAGGCGTTTTTATCACAGCTCAGTGAGGAACAGGTTACCAGTCTGCTGCATCGCAAGGGGTTGCACGCTTATACCCATGCGACGCTGGTGTCGCCGCTGCATCTGAAAGACGATTTGGCCCAGACGCGCAAGCGCGGCTATTCGTTTGACGATGAAGAACATGCGCTCGGTCTGCGCTGCGTGGCCTCGTGTATTTATGACGAACACCGCGAACCGTTTGCGGCCCTCTCTATTTCCGGCCCCTGCTCACGCATTACTGACGATCGCGTCACCGAACTTGGCGCCATGGTGATTAAAGCGGCGAAAGAGGTGACGCTGGCCTATGGTGGAACTCGCTGAAATGAGCAGCCTGAAATTATACTGGCAGGAGAAGTACCCACAGGCCTTCTGTTGGTCTTTCGGTGATTCGCCGACGCTGGCCGACGAGCTGGCGGCGCTAGTGGTCGCCGGTAAAAAGCGTGGCACCTGTAGCTCGCTGGTTAGCTATCAGAAAGAGCAGCCCCCTGTCACGCCCGGGTCATATCACATTGTGCTCAACGGCACAGGCGACGCCGTGTGCGTCATACGCACGCTGGCGCTCAGGCTGATCCGTTTTAACGAGATGAGCGCCGATCTCGCCGCACTGGAAGGCGAAGGCGATCTTAGCCTGGCGTACTGGCAAGCGGCACACAGGGCCTTTTTTGAGCGCGAGGGTAATTGGTCGCCGGAGATGGAACTGGTTTACGAAGAGTTCGCCGTACTTGAGATCGCGCCGTAACGCACGCTAAAGCGCTGGCGACGACGATAGGCATACACATCTTCTACATGCCCTTCTTTAATACGCGTCTGTAGCGCGCGCCAGTAATCGGCGCGAAACAGATCGGCATGCATCTCTTCAAACAATGGCCCGATACGCGGATCGGCACACAGCCAGTGGCGAAACTCCTCCGGGAAAACATCACCCGGCGAGACGCTATACCAGGGTTCGCTGGCCAGTTCGTCTTCCGGATAACGCGCTGGCGGAATATCGCGGAAATTCACTTCCGTCATGTAGCAAATTTCATCGTAGTCATAGAACACCACGCGACCATGACGGGTAACGCCAAAGTTTTTAAACAACATATCGCCGGGGAAAATATTAGCGGCGGCAAGCTGGCGAATCGCATTACCATATTCTTCTATCGCATCGCGCAACTGCTGGCCTTCTACCTGTTCCAGCCAGATATTGAGCGGCACCATGCGCCGTTCAATATAGAGATGGCGAATGACGATATGTTCCCCAAGATCGGTAATCTTCTCTGGCGCTTCTTGTCGTAACAGCGCCATCAGCGCCGGATCGATTTGCCGTTTATCCAGTACGAAATTCTCAAACTCCTGGGTATCCGCCATACGACCGACGCGATCATGCTCTTTTACCAGTTGATAACAGGCACGCACATGGGCGGCAGACATCTCTTTCTGCGGGGCGAATTTGTCTTTAATGATTTTAAATACGCGGTCGAAACCTGGCAGGGTAAACACCAGCATCACCATGCCGCGGATACCAGGCGCCTCAATGAATTTCTCATCACTTTCAGCCAGATAACACAAATATTCGCGGTAGCTTTCGGTTTTCGCATGTTTCTGGCAGCCAATCGCCATATACAGTTCGGCAGTGGTTTTACCCGGCAGGATTTCACGCAACCACTCAACCAGCGCGGCAGGCAGCGGCGCATACACCATAAAATAAGAGCGGGCAAAACCAAACACAATGCTCGCTTCTGCCGTGGTGGTCAGGCAGGTATCGATAAACAGTTCACCCTCATCAGTGCGATGAATCGGCAACAAAAACGGCAGCGTACCGTCAGGTGTGGTTAATTTACCTACCAGCCAGGCCGCTTTATTACGGTAAAACAACTCATTCGCCACCTGGACATGGCAGCGAGGTAGCGCGTCCTCGCCCAGTGTTTCAGTCAGGTGCGCGATAATATAGCGGATATCCCGGCTTTTATTCTGCCAGGGCAGACGCAGCGGTAAGTCACTGAGTATGCGCATCAACAGAGTCTCCCAACCGTGATCGGGAAAGAAGTCTTTGGCCAGCGGGCGCGGGATAGTACGGAAGCGACGCTCCGGTTGCGAACTGAAAATAAACAACCGCTCGGGTGTTAACGAGCGGTGGTCAAATAACCGGCAATAAACGGAGTTGAAAAAGCTCTCCGCAATCTCGAAGCGCGGGTAATCCGGCAACAGCCGGGTGTAATGCTCTTTAACGCGTAAAAGGAAATCCGCGTCGGTATTTTTGCCATCGGTAATACAGCGCAGTTGCTCCACCACCAGACCCACATGATGATCATAGAGGTGGATACGGCTTTTCATCGCCTGCTGGACGGCGTGCCAGTCGGCCTGTTCAAAACGCTGCTGCGCGCCGGAAGTCACTTCCAGAAATCGACCATACTGCGCGTCAAAGCCTTGCAGGATGGTTTGAGCAATCAGTAATTCCAGGCCACGCGGCATTTTTTTCCCTCATCCGGCACCACGTCATGCCGGATGGCGCGTTCGCTTATCCGGCCTACGCTATCTGTAGGCCCGGTAAGCGCAGCGCCACCGGGCATCAATCAAAACTGCGATTCTTCGGTGGAACCCGTTAACGCGGTAACGGATGACGCGCCGCCCTGAATAATGGTGGTGACTTTGTCGAAGTAACCAGTACCCACTTCCTGCTGGTGGGAAACAAAGGTGTAGCCATCTTTCGCCGCGGCGAACTCGGGTTGTTGAACCTTCTCAACATAGTGCTTCATGCCCTCGCCCTGCGCGTATGCATGCGCCAGGTCGAACATGTTGAACCACATGCTGTGGATGCCCGCCAGGGTAATAAACTGGTATTTGTAACCCATGTCCGACAACTGCTGCTGGAAGCTGGCAATGGTCTTGTCGTCCAGATTCTTCTGCCAGTTGAAGGATGGCGAACAGTTATAGGCCAGCAGTTTGCCCGGATACTTCGCGTGGATAGCATCGGCAAAACGACGCGCCAGTTCGAGATCCGGCGTAGAGGTTTCGCACCACACCAGATCGGCATACGGGGCATACGCCAGACCGCGGCTGATCGCCTGCTCAATGCCCGCATGGGTGCGGTAAAAACCTTCGCTGGTGCGTTCGCCGGTAATAAAACCGCTGTCATAGGGATCGCAGTCGGAGGTGATCAGATCTGCCGCATCCGCATCGGTACGCGCAATCACCAGCGTCGGGACGCCCATCACATCAGCGGCCAGACGCGCAGCAATCAGTTTCTGAATCGCCTCCTGCGTGGGGACCAGCACCTTGCCGCCCATATGGCCGCATTTCTTCACCGACGCCAGCTGATCTTCGAAGTGAACGGCCGCTGCACCGGCTTCAATCATCGATTTCATCAGTTCGAAGGCATTCAGAACGCCGCCAAAACCGGCTTCCGCATCAGCAACGATCGGCAGGAAGTAATCCACATAGCGCGGATCGTTGGGTTCAATACCGGATGCCCACTGGATCTGATCTGCACGACGAAAAGTGTTGTTGATCCGATCCACTACCGCCGGAACAGAGTTTGCCGGGTACAACGATTGATCCGGATACATGCTGGATGCCAGGTTGGCATCTGCCGCTACCTGCCAGCCTGAAAGATAAATCGCCTCAATACCGGCTTTCGCCTGCTGCAACGCCTGACCGCCAGTCAGCGCGCCAAGGCTGTTGATATAGCCTTTTTTCGCTTCACCGTGCAACAGCCGCCAAATTTTCGCTGCGCCGAGCTGCGCCAGCGTGCATTCCGGGTTAACCGAGCCGCGTAATTTCACCACCTCCTCCGCGCTGTACGGGCGGGTGATGCCTTCCCAGCGCGGTTGTGTCCACTCTTTCTGTAATTCTTCGATTTGTTGAGTACGGGTTTTCATGTGCAGATGCTCCATATTGTTATGTGGTGAATTAAGCCAGTAAGCGATAGCCCGGCAGGGTGAGGAAGTCGATTAAGTCATCTGAGGTGGTGATTTGCTCCATCAGACGTGCGGCATCGTCGAAGCGCCCGCTGCTGTAGCGGTGCTCGCCCAGTTCGTCCTGGATTACCCGCATCTCTTCCGCCAACATTTCGCGGAAAAGCGCTTTCGTTACGGGTTTTCCATTGCTCAGTGTTTTCTCATGGTGAATCCACTGCCAGATAGAGGTTCGTGAGATTTCCGCCGTCGCGGCATCCTCCATCAGACCGTAAATCGGTACACAGCCATTGCCGGAGATCCACGCTTCAATGTACTGCACTGCCACGCGAATATTGGCGCGCATTCCCGCTTCTGTGCGTTCGCCTTCACATGGCTCCAGTAACTGTTCAGCGGTAATCGGCGCATCTTCATCACGGGTAATGAACAGCTGATTTTTGTGCTCGCCCAGTACCTCGTTAAAGACGGCCATTGCGGTATCCGCCAACCCGGGATGCGCAATCCACGTGCCGTCGTGGCCGTTGTTCGCTTCCAGCGCTTTATCCGCTTTCACTTTGGCAAGGACCTGATTGTTGCGTTCAACGTCTTTGCTCGGGATAAACGCCGCCATACCGCCCATCGCGAACGCGCCGCGCTTGTGACAGGTTTTGATTAGCAGGCGCGAGTAGGCGCTCAGAAACGGTTTGTCCATCGTTACCACCTGCCTGTCCGGCAAGACGCGATCCGGGTGATTTTTCAACGTTTTGATATAGCTGAAAATATAATCCCAGCGACCACAGTTGAGACCGACGATATGATCACGCAGCGCATGAAGAATCTCATCCATCTGGAAAACAGCCGGCAGCGTTTCAATCAACAGGGTCGCTTTGATCGTACCGCGCGGCAGGTTAAAGCGGTCTTCGGCGTAGCTGAAGACTTCGCTCCACCAGGCTGCCTCCTGCCAGGCTTGCGTTTTCGGCAGGTAAAAATACGGGCCGCTACCTTTAGCGAGCAGCGCTTTATAGTTGTGGAAAAAGTACAGAGCAAAATCAAACAGGCTGCCGGGAATGGCTTCCCCCCGCCAGGTAACATGTTTTTCTGGCAGATGTAGACCGCGTACACGACAAATCAATACGGCCGGATCGGGCTTGAGCTGATAGATTTTTCCGGCTTCGTTGGTATAGCTAATGGTGCCGTTCACCGCATCACGCAGGTTGATTTGACCATCAATAACTTTATTCCAGTCCGGCGCCAGCGAGTCTTCAAAATCTGCCATAAACACTTTCACATTTGCGTTCAGGGCATTAATCACCATTTTACGTTCAACCGGCCCGGTAATTTCTACTCGGCGATCCTGTAAATCCGCCGGAATACCACGAATCTGCCAATTACTTTCTCTAATGGAAGTGGTTTCCGAAATAAAATCAGGCAACTTACCGTTATCAATATCCTGCTGTTGCTGGATACGTGCAGCCAGGAGTTTATTGCGTTTTGGCGTAAAACGGGTAACTAACTCCGTCAAAAACTCGACTGCCTCAGCGGTCAGGACTTGCTTTTCCAGCTCGCCTTGCGGCCTGGTAAAGGTTAATTCATCAGTTGTGGTTGCCTGTGGATTCATCATGCAGCTCCTCGTTGTTGATCCAGATACGTCCCCAATGCGAACGAAGGATCACTGTGCGCTTTTCGTTCAACACAACTAAGACTACTCAATTAAATTTCAAAATCAAAAACAATTTCCATTTTTAATTTAATTATGCATTAACCTATTGATAACAATATAAATTAAATTTAATTACATGATGAGGTGCGTTTCGGAAATAAAAAAGGCACCCGAAGGTGCCTGATTCAACATGCTGAAACGCTTTAGGATCGTCAGAAGCAGAAGATTAATCCAGGGTTGGATTCATGTGACGCAGATCATATGGCGTAATCTGGTAGACATAATAGTTGAGCCAGTTAGTAAATAGTAAATTACCGTGGCTGCGCCAGGTTGCGCGCGGTATGTTTTGCGGATCGTTTTTCGGGAAATAGTTGTACGGAATATCCGGATTTAACCCGGCCTCAACGTCACGAAAATATTCACCCGCTAACGTATGAGCGTCATATTCAGGATGACCGGTGACAAACGCAATACGTTTATCTTTGCTGGCAAACAGGTACGCATCCCCTTCTTCTGTTTCGGCCAGAATTTCAAGATCCGTATAATCTCGTATCAGCGCCGCCGGGAAATCGGCATAGCGCGAGTGTGGCGCAAGAAACGAATCATCAAAACCACGCGTCAACAGAGCATGAGGATGAAGGATGTGATGTTCATAGACGCCGGAAAGTTTATCTGTACGGGTCTGCTTAGGGATACCATAAAGAATATTGAGTGCGGCCTGAACGGCCCAACAGACAAATAGCGTCGAAGTAACGTGATCTTTCGCCCATTCCAGCACCTGTCTAATCTGCGGCCAGTAAGCCACGTCATTAAACTCCACCAGACCCAGCGGTGCTCCGGTCACGATAAGCCCATCAAAGTTCTGATCGCAGATATCGTCGAAGTTACAGTAAAAGTTGTTCAGATGCTCGGCTGGCGTGTTCCTCGACTCGCGGGCATCTATCCGCAGTAGTTGAATATCGACCTGTAATGGCGAGTTCGATAGCAAACGCAGAAACTGATTTTCCGTTTCAATCTTCTTCGGCATCAGGTTAAGGATAAGTACCTTTAGCGGGCGAATTTCCTGACCTGATGCGCGAGAAGTCGTCATGACGAAGACATTCTCCTCACGTAAAAAATTGACGGCGGGTAGCTCGTCCAGCACGCGAATCGGCATAACCTGATAACCTCACGACATACGTTTAAACGTTTAGACATCCAGATAGCTGAAGATACTCAGAAATCAGGCGAATGTCGAGTCTGCAAGTTCAAGGTGAGAAAGTTTCACGACAGCATTTGCATTAGAATAGAAGTAAGCAAAAAAGGAGTGAAGATGATGATTAACATTCGCCGTTCAAGGCATGAGGAAGGGGAAAAACTGATTGCGATCTGGCGTCGCTCAGTCGATGCCACGCACGATTTTCTGTCAAACGCTTATCGGGCCGAACTGGAAGAACTGGTGAGCGATTTTCTGCCAGAAGCGCCACTATGGGTTGCCGTGACCGATCAGGATGAGCCGGTAGGATTTATGCTGCTTACCGGCGAACATATGGATGCGCTGTTTGTCGATCCGGACGTGCGTGGTCAGGGTATCGGTAAGAGATTAGTTGAACATGCGTTAACACTGGCGCCGGGGTTGACAACCAATGTTAACGAGCAGAATACACAAGCTGTTGGATTTTATAAGAAAATGGGATTTAAGGTGACGGGACGTTCGGAGGTCGACGATCTTGGGAAACCGTACCCATTGTTGAATTTAATTTATCCGTGAGTAGTGGCGCTGCCTGATAAGTGCATGCAGGCCGGATAAGGCGAAACTGCCATCCGGCGGTGCAGGTTGCCTGATGGCGCTGCGCTTATCAGGGCTACATTTTACAGTTACCACACACGCAAAAAAGCCCATCCGTCAGGATGGGCTTCTTCACTTGTCTGATGCCTGGCAGTTTATGGCGGGCGTCCTGCCCGCCACCCTACGGGCCGTTGCTGCGCAACGTTCAAATCCGCTCCCGGCGGATTTGTCCTCCTCAGGAGAGTGCTCACCGACAGACTACAGATAA